>NZ_JBBKXY010000005.1:0-345 GCF_042714495.1 Aquirufa originis
GCACGCAGGGGGTCAACGGTTCGAATCCGTTATTCTCCACCAGAGTACAAATTAGAGTATAGAGTAAAGATTAGAGAGTAAAGATTAAGCAAACGAGCTTGATCAACAGATTGAAAGAGTTTATTAATCTATCGACTTCGGACTATAGACTACGGACTAACACCACCCTCCCCTACTCAAATGTGAGTAACGGATTTGGGAACGATGTGAATGAGATAAGCGCAAGTTTATTGAATTTCACACAAGGTTCTTTGACATATTGTGAGAATAAAGTAAAGAGTAAGAGCAAATTAGAAATTTGAATCCTTCGGGATGAAGATATTTTAAAAGAGTAAGTGAATTAAG
>NZ_JBBKXY010000001.1:0-1215000 GCF_042714495.1 Aquirufa originis
AGGCGAACCTGCTGAACTGAAACATCTAAGTAAGCAGAGGAAGAGAAAACAAAAGTGATTCCGTAAGTAGTGGCGAGCGAACGCGGATTAGCCCAAACCAGTGTTGTTGCGGCAAGACTGGGGTTGTAGGACCACGTGATCGATTATATAAATGAATGAGAGCTGTCTGGGAAGGCAGGCCATAGAAGGTGAGAGCCCTGTATCGGTAAGCTTATATAATTGTAGTGGTATCCTGAGTAGGGGGGGACTGGAGAAATCCCCTTTGAATCTGCCGGCACCATCCGGTAAGGCTAAATACTACCAAGAGACCGATAGTGAACGAGTACTGTGAAGGAAAGGTGAAAAGTACCCTGAGTAAGGGGGTGAAAAGACCCTGAAACCATACGCTTACAAGCGGTCGGAGCCCTTTCGTGGGGTGACGGCGTGCCTTTTGCATAATGAGCCTACGAGTTACTTTCACTGGCGAGGTTAATCACGTTGACGTGAGCAGCCGGAGCGAAAGCGAGTCTGAATAGGGCGCTTAGTCAGTGGGAGTAGACGCGAAACTTTGTGATCTACCCATGAGCAGGTTGAAGCTCCGATAACACGGAGTGGAGGACCGAACCAGTTTACGTTGAAAAGTATTTGGATGACTTGTGGGTAGGGGTGAAAGGCCAATCAAACTGAGAAATAGCTCGTACTCCCCGAAATGTTTTTAGGAACAGCCTCGGGGTTAAGTTTTAAGCAGGTAAAGCTACCGATAGGACTAGGGGGAGTCAAATCCTACCAAATCCTGACGAACTCTGAATGGCTTAAAATATACCCGGGAGTGAGGGTTGGGGTGCTAAGGTCCCAATCCGAGAGGGAAAGAACCCAGACCAACAGCTAAGGTCCCAAAATCTTTACTAAGTTGAACTAAGGAAGTCTGATTGCAGTGACAGCCAGGATGTTAGCTTGGAAGCAGCTATTCATTTAAAGAGTGCGTAACAGCTCACTGGTCGAGCGAGGCGGGCATCGATAATAAACGGGCATCAAGTAAAGTACCGAAGCTTTGGATTATATTTATATACTGGTAGGGGAGCATTCTGATCTGCGGTGAAGGTGAAGCGACGAGCTTTGCTGGAGCGTTCAGAAAAGCAAATGTAGGCATGAGTAACGATAATGAGGGCGAGAAACCCTCACGCCGAAAGACTAAGGTTTCCTCAGCTATGCTAATCAACTGAGGGTTAGTCGGGGGCTAAGGGTCTAGCGAAGGCGACAACCTAATGCACAACAGGTTAATATTCCTGTACTTACTTATTGGGCAAATAGATGACGGAGATTACAGGTTACCAGATACTGACGGAATAGTGTCTTTGAGAGGCGGCAGCAATGCCAAAACGAGTGTAGTGAGTAAACTTCCAAGAAAAGTCTAGGCGTGTATAACTAATAAGTAACCCGTACCGTAAACCGACACAGGTGGTCGAGAAGAATATTCTAAGGCGCTCGAGTGAATCACGGCTAAGGAACTCGGCAAATTAACCCTGTAACTTCGGGATAAAGGGAGCCACGAGCAATCGTGGCCGCAGAGAAATGGCCCAGGCGACTGTTTAACAAAAACACATGGCTTTGCTAAATCGAAAGATGACGTATAAGGCCTGACACCTGCCCGGTGCTGGAAGGTTAAGGGGGGATGTTAGTGGCAACACGAAGCATTGAACTGAAGCCCCAGTAAACGGCGGCCGTAACTATAACGGTCCTAAGGTAGCGAAATTCCTTGTCGGGTAAGTTCCGACCTGCACGAATGGTGTAACGATCTGGGCACTGTCTCAGCCGTGAGCTCGGTGAAATTGTAGTAACGGTGAAGATGCCGTTTACCCGCAACGGGACGGAAAGACCCCATGAACCTTTACTATAGCTTAGCATTGAGTTTTGGTACTGGATGTGTAGGATAGGTGGGAGGCTGTGAGCCGGTGTCGCTAGGCATCGGGGAGCCAACGTTGAAATACCACCCTTCTTGTACTGGAATTCTAATCCCCAAAGGGGAGACATTGCTTGGTGGGTAGTTTGACTGGGGTGGTCGCCTCCAAAAGAGTAACGGAGGCTTTCAAAGGTTCCCTCAGCACGCTTGGTAACCGTGCGTAGAGTGCAATAGCAAAAGGGAGCTTGACTGTGAGACCGACAAGTCGATCAGGTACGAAAGTAGGATATAGTGATCCGGTGGTTTAGTATGGAACAGCCATCGCTCAAAGGATAAAAGGTACTCTGGGGATAACAGGCTGATCTCCCCCAAGAGCTCACATCGACGGGGAGGTTTGGCACCTCGATGTCGGCTCGTCACATCCTGGGGCTGGAGAAGGTCCCAAGGGTTCGGCTGTTCGCCGATTAAAGTGGCACGCGAGCTGGGTTCAGAACGTCGTGAGACAGTTCGGTCCCTATCTGTTGTGGGCGTAGGAATATTGACAGGTTCTGACTTTAGTACGAGAGGACCGAGTTGGACTGACCGCTGGTATATCAGTTGTTCTGCCAAGGGCATAGCTGAGTAGCCACGTCGGGACCAGATAAGCGCTGAAAGCATCTAAGTGCGAAACTGACCTGAAGATGAGTATTCCATGAAGGGTCCGTGTAGACGACACGGTCGATAGGCTACAGATGTAAAGACAGTAATGTCAAAGTCGAGTAGTACTAATTACCCGAAAGCTTACCTTTTATTAATTTACACACTGCTGTTTATTTTATCTCACAATATGGCTAAAGGCTAAAACCTTGCAAAAAGTATGGAGCCGATAGGACGGGTGTTCACCTCTTCCCATCTCGAACAGAGAAGTTAAGCCCCGCACCGCTGATGATACTGGGATCAAACCCGGGAAAGTAAGTAAGCTCCAAGTTATTACAGAAGACCTGCACGTAAGTGTGGGTCTTTTTTTATGCCCAAAAATGAGTCCGATGGGAATGAGTCCGAAGGAAATAAGGAATAGAGTAGAGAGTATAGAGCAAAGAGTAGAGATACGGCATAAAAAAGAGGCTGCCGCCTCGTTTTTTATTCATTCATGTAATATTGACCTCCGGACTAATTCCCTCCAGACTAACGACTATCGCCTCCGGACTCCCTCCCTCCAGACTAACGACTATCGCCTCCGGACTCCCTCCCTTCGGACTATCGACTGCCCACTGCCCACTGTCTACTGGCAACTGTTACACACCCCCTGAATCAACAAATTACTCTCTTGCTTCGTGAAGCCAGCAGGCAATTGAATACTAGGAATATGAACTGTTTCTAAACAGGTGGTTTGGCCACATTGATTGCACTTGAAATGTACGTGGTCGTGTTGGTGAGTATGATCTCCTTGGTGGCAGAGTTCTTTGCATATAGCGTATTTTACGCCACCATTGTCATCTAAAACTTTGTGAAGTAGGCCTTGTGTTAAAAAGGTCTTTAAGGTGCGGTATACAGTTACGCGATCGTATTGATCGCTTAATTTTTGTTCGATGTCGCCTTGGCTTAACGCAAAATCTACCGCTTGAAAGGTAGCTAGTACATCAACTCTGCAAGGGGTTGATCGAAGGTCAAAATCAGAAAGTGAATAGGATGAACTCATTTAGCCTAAATGTTCGGTTTGCAATTTGACCATATTTTGGTAAATCCCTGATTTTTTTTTCATTAATTCTTCGTGTGAACCTGATTCAACGATCTTACCCTCTTCCATAACGATGATTAAATCTGCCGAACGAATGGTCGATAAACGGTGGGCGATAATCAAGCTCGTCCGATTTTTCATGAGTTCCTCGAGAGCGGATTGTACCCATTTTTCAGATTCTGAATCGAGGGCACTGGTGGCCTCATCGAGTAATAAGAACTTAGGATTTTTTAGGATGGCGCGGGCGATGGCTATGCGCTGTCTTTGGCCACCTGATAATTTAACGCCGCGTTCACCTACCATGGTATCCCATTTCTCTGGGAATGATTCGACGAATTCTTTGGCATAGGCTAATTCGGCAGCGGATTCAATTTCTGCTTGCGTTGCCCCTGGTTTTCCATAGGCGATATTCTCCCGGATGGTTCCTCCGAAAAGTAATACTTCTTGTGGGACAAGAGCCACCATTTTACGCCATTCCGTAATGTCAATATCTGCGATGGAGCGATCTCCTAGGGAGATAGTGCCTGCGTTAGGCTCATAAAAACGCATAAATAATTGCGCTAGAGTTGATTTACCCGTTCCAGAAGTTCCTACGATGGCTACCTTTTGACCGGGTTCAATAGTAAAATTAATGCCTTTGATGATCTGAACGGATGGACGAGAAGGGTACGAGAACTCTAGGTCTTGTACCTTGATTTGCCCGAATGAGACCGCAGAAGTGGAGGAGTCATGCGTTAAATCAATCTCCGATGGATCGCCCAAAATTTCTAGGATACGATCTGAGGCACCAATGGTCTTTTGTAATTGGGCGTAGATATCTCCTAAACCTCCCACGGAACCTCCGATAAAGGCTGTGTAGAAGATGAAGGTTAATAAATCAGCAAGAATTAAATCGCCTTGGGCCACTAAAGCAGCACCGTACCAAACAACTCCCACGATTCCACCAAATAAAGCGAAGATGACAAAACTGACAAATCCCCCACGTAAGGTGGCTGCTTTCAAAGCTTCGCCTAACACCTTATTCAAAGATGTAGTATAACGATCGACTTCGTATTTCTCATTTGTAAATGCTTTAACAGCTTGAATGGACGTTAACGTTTCCTCTACGATGATGTTCGTGTTGGCGAGCTCGTCTTGTGCCTTTTTGGAGATCTTCCGAATGAATTTACCGAAAACGATTGCTGAAATAACCAATACCGGGAATGTCGCTAGCATAAATAGGGTCAGCTTCCAGGAGATATAGGTAATGAGCGCAACGCCACCCACGAGGGTGAAAACCTGACGGAAGAATTCTGCCAAGGTAATCGATAACACATCCTGTAGTTGCGTGATATCCGAGGTGATGCGGCTCATCAATTCCCCAACGCGTCTTTTCTCAAAGTGAAATATGGGCAGGGTGATAATTTTAGCGTATAATGTCTGACGAACATCGCGCATCGCTTTCTCTGAGACTTGCGCAAACGTGTATATGCGGAAGAAGGAAAGGATGGCTTGAACAATTAGGACTGCAAAGAAAAACAGGGTTACATCGTTGATCTTATAAGTTGATTTGCCTTCGATTACTTTGGTCATTTCCCCAATTAAAAGGGGGAAACTAAGGGTCGTTAGATTAGAGAGCAATAGGAAAGCCATCCCCACGATGAAGGTCCATTTGTAGGGAATGACGAATTGAAAAATTTTGATGGCCTTAGAAAGACCTTGTTTGCTGACTTTAACGGCATCTTTTGGATCTACTCCTCCGCCTATATCACCGTGTTGTTTTTTTGCCATCTTATTTTTTATCTGCTTCGCCGCGGTAGCCTGAATCGAGGAATAATCGATTCGCTTCTGGGTCAGTCAATATCTTTGCTAATGTTGTTTTGGGCTTTTGTTTCCAATAGGAATCTACGATGCGCCAACCTAACCAGCGTCCGATACTGCCTGGGCAGGCGGGACCGACTTCGGTTGTTTTGGGACGATCATCTAGGTATTTTGCCTTGACGTTTTTATCGCTACTGAATAACAATTTGCGATCGATAAAATGTTCCCAAACTTCTTTTTGGAAGGCATTTGTCTCCGCTATTTCTTGGTTTGTGTAGCCGAATAATAGACTATCAGGGACGGAAGGTAAAATCGTTTTTGTAAAAACGTAGCCTTTGCCATACCAAATCATATCGCTTAATAAACTCGCATCATTCTCTGTTTGTTTGATCAAAAAGGCAGAATATTGGAGGATCACTTGTGCCACTAAGGCTTTGGGTTCCAAACGACGCATTTGGTATTCATAGACATTGGGTGCTTTATAGAGACCACGTGATCCCATAAAGAAGTCAAGACCAATGATGATCAAGGAGTCTGAAACGACTAGGTTCTGTGCAGTATATTCGCCGCCTCCCACACCTCCGAAACCGGAAAATACCGTTCTGATTTTCGGTGTTTTAACGCCAGGGAATTCCTGTTGAATTTTGGTAAACGCTGTTTTGAGTTCTATTTCTAGTGAATCGCCACCAAAAAAGCTAGCCTCTTGACTTTGGTCATAGAATTTACGCAACGCGGGATTAGCATATAATCGATAGAGATCTTGAGCAAGAAAGGGTGCATTTTCGGTTGTAGCGCCAAAATACCCCACTGTGATCTCCGGGTATTTAGTTAACACCGCGCTCATCTCCGCATCCGATTTCACTGAGGACATTTCGCGTTCCACTCGCTGAAAATCCCACTGAATGGCCGGCGCTTCTTTTTCTGAAGAACATGACCATACTAGCAAACCGAAGAAAACTGCGTAAATAAACTTCATTATCCTAAACGAGCTAGCAGTTCTTGTAGGGACTGAATCTTTGTTTCGGCATCCGCTAATTTTTGTCTTTCACGCTCTACTAAATCCGCTTTTGCATTCGCTACGAATTTCTCGTTGGCTAATTTAGCTTCTACGGATTTTTTGAAACCTAACAAATAAACTAATTCCTTCTCTGATTCTGCCTTCACGACTGCTGGATCTTCATCGTTCGCTAGAGGAACGAAGAACTGATCCGCTTTCACGACAAAGGTTTGCGCATCTGCTACAGCATCAGCCACAAACGTGATGGATTCTAAATTTGCTAATTTGATCATAATCGCCTCTAGCGGAGCATAGGCGGCTTTATTTTCTGCTTTAATATGTAAAGCCAAAGCCAATTTAGGTGACAATTGCTTCGAATTACGGATCTCGCGAACTTTCGTAACCACTTCGAAAACTACATCGAATTGAGCGATTAATGCCGCATTAACTGGACCTGCTAATGGGAATTCCGCTTTGCAGATGGACTCTCCCGCCTTACGTTCATCGATCACCTGCCAAATTTCTTCTGTAATAAACGGCATATACGGATGCATTAAGCGCATCAAAGAATCGAATAAACCTAGCGCCGCTTGTAGCGTGTCTGCCTGTATTGGGCTTTGGTAGGCCGGTTTAATGATCTCTAAATATTTACCGCAGAAATCATCCCAAACTAACTCATATATGCTTAAAAGAGCATCCGAAATACGGAATTTGCTGAAGTGATCTTGAACGTCAATAATGGTTTGGTTTAATTTTGATTCAAACCAAGCCGTTGCTAATACGTGTTCTGGTAAAGAGGTACCTGGAACAACTTCTAGACCGCGTAAAAGTCGGAACGCATTCCAAATCTTGTTCGAGAAGTTACGCCCTTGTTCACACAATTTGTCATCAAACAATAAGTCATTCCCAGCCGGAGCGGAGAACAATAAGCCAGAGCGTACGCCATCCGCGCCGAAACGTTCGATCAGTTCCAACGGATCAGGTGAGTTTCCTAATGATTTGGACATCTTACGACCTTGCTTATCGCGCACAATACCCGTTAAATAGACATTCTTGAACGGCAATTCATCTCTCCATTCGTAACCCGCCATGATCATGCGCGCTACCCAGAAGAATAAAATATCTGGTCCAGTCACTAAGTCATTCGTAGGATAATAGTAGTTAATTTCCTCATTATCTGGGTTTTCGATACCATCAAAAACCGAGATAGGCCATAGCCAAGACGAGAACCAAGTATCCAAAACATCCGGATCCTGTGTCAAATCATCTTCTACTAAGGCATACAATTGGTATGTATCTCTTGCGATGCGCAAGGCCTCTTTTTTATCTTTCGCTACGATCACCGTGCCGTCTTCTAAATAGAAGGCAGGGATTTGCTGACCCCACCACAATTGACGGGAAATACACCAATCGCGTACATTTTCCATCCAAGAACGGTACGTATTCTTAAACTTCGCCGGGTGTAATTGAATAGTGTCATTCATGACGTTGTCCAAAGCTGGCTTCGCCATCTCCTCCATCTTCATGAACCATTGCAAGGATAGTTTGGGCTCGATTACTGCTCCCGTTCTCTCCGATGTTCCCACGGTGGATTTGTATTCTTCTGTTTTGGTCAAATAACCTTCCTCCGTTAACTGTTTCACAATGCGTTTACGCGCCTCGAAACGGTCAACTCCCACGAATAGGACGGCTTTTTCATTCAAGGTTCCATCGTCGTTTAATAGATCGATGACAGGCAACTTGTGTTTTAAACCTAACTCGTAGTCGTTCAAATCGTGAGCAGGGGTCACTTTTAAACAACCCGTTCCAAACTCCGCAGTAACGTATTCGTCAGCAATAATCGGAATTTCGCGATCAATCAAGGGGATACGAACCTTTTTGCCTTGCAAATGCAGGTAGCGCTCATCTGTCGGATTCACGCAAATGGCTGCATCCGCCATGATCGTTTCAGGGCGAGTCGTTGCAATGGTGACAAATCCAGATCCATCGCTAAGTGGATAATTGATGTAATGCAATTTGGCCTGAACGTCCTTGTAGATAACTTCTTCGTCTGATAAAGCGGTTTTTCCTTGTGGATCCCAGTTGACCATACGCACGCCACGGTAGATCAAACCTTTGTTGTATAAACGCACAAACGTGTCAATAACCGCTTGGTATAAAGAGGGTTCCATCGTGAAACGGGTACGATCCCAATCACAGGAAGCCCCTAATTTTTTCAATTGATCGAGGATGATTCCGCCGTATTTGTCCTTCCATTCGAAAGCATATTTCAAGAATTCCTCGCGAGTAATGTCGGCCTTAGAGATGCCTTTTTCCTTCAACATGGCTACTACTTTCGCCTCTGTTGCAATCGATGCGTGGTCCGTTCCCGGTACCCAACACGCCTCTTTGCCTTCCATACGTGCCTTACGAATCAAGACATCTTGAATCGTATTGTTCAACATATGGCCCATATGAAGTACCCCAGTGACGTTAGGAGGAGGAATGACGATGGTGTACGCCTCTTTGTTCGGATTAGGTTTCGAAGCAAAAAGCTTGTTTTCTAACCAGTAGGCATACCATTTTTGTTCAATTTCCTGCGGGGCGTAATTCTTATCTATCATATGTGTTCTCTAAGCCTACAAAGATAATTGATTTAGGCCAAAGGTCGAGGGTGGATTTTAAAACAATTCGCCGTAATTTTGGTTGAAATAACGTTATGATGTTAGTAGGAATTTTACTTTGGTTGGGAACCTTTCTGGGAATGGAAGGAGTAGCATGGCTTACGCACAAATACATTATGCACGGCATTATGTGGAACTGGCATGAATCGCACCACGTGCACCACAAAGATAAATTGGAGAAAAACGATCTCTTTTCAGTTGTTTTCGGGATTTCCTCCACGTTGACGATTATCGTAGGTGCTGAAATTCCTGCCTACTGGCCGCTATTTTACATCGGATTAGGGATTGCAACCTATGGCATCTTCTATTTCATCTTTCACGATATCATCGTGCACCGCCGCATCAAAATCAAGTACAAAGCCGGTTCTGCGTATATGAAGCGCATTATGAAAGCACATTATGTGCACCACGAAGTGCACACAAAAAAAGGCGCAGAGGCTTTTGGCTTCCTCTACGCCCCTAAAAAATACCAATAAACTTATTTTACGAATCCTACACCGACGGTTGAATTCGAGAATTCATCGATCAGGATAAAGGCTCCATTCGCTGGATTGGCCGCATATTGATCTGCGCTAATCGGTTGTGCCGTGCGCAACGCAATTGTCCCAATTTCATTTAATTTCAAGGTATCCACGCCTTGGGTAGACGTTTGAGTCGCTACATCTAGACGTTCAGTAATTTGAGAGATTTTGGCCTTCGTAATATTGATTCCGTGTTGTAATAAGTAGGTCTTACCTGGGCTTAATGCTGTGTGATCTAACCAGCATACTTGTGCTGAAAAATCTTTCAATGCCGGAGCATTTTCCTCCGATGCTAATACAAGCGTGTTTCCGCGCGATATATCCACATCTGTCGTTAACGTAATCGTCACAGAATCCCCTGCGATAGCCTGCGATAATTTAGTATCAAACTTTTCAATCGTCGCAATCGTACTTTCTTGTCCCGTAGGCAAAACGCGAATGGCATCACCCACTTTGAACGTACCAGAGCTGATTTTTCCGGCATAGCCACGGAAGTCGTGGTAGGCCTCGGTCATCGGTCTCACGACAAATTGAACGGGGAAACGAGCCGGAGCGTGTGCTAAAGTAGAGGCATATTCGAAGGCTTCTAATTCGCCTAACAATGTATTGCCGCTAAACCAGGGCATTTCACTTGCTTTTTGCGTGATGTTTTGGCCGTACAAAGAGGAAATAGGCAAGAAGCTGATTTCTTGTCCCACGAAAGTGGTCTGTGCGACTAATTCCGCCAAGCTGTCTTTTATCGCATTGAACGTGGATTCTTGGTATTGGACTAAGTCCATCTTGTTCACACAAATGATCACTTTGGGGATACGCAACATCGCGGCGATCGATAAGTGACGCGCTGTTTGTTCCACGACTCCTTGGCGGGCATCCACTAAGATGAGGGAAACCTTCGCGTTCGAAGCCCCTGTCACCATGTTGCGGGTATATTCCACGTGACCTGGCGTGTCCGCGATGATGTATTTGCGGGTAGGCGTGGAGAAATAAATATTCGCCACATCGATGGTGATTCCTTGCTCGCGTTCTGCGATGAGGCCGTCGGTTAATAAGGAAAGATCTAGAAAGTCGAGTCCCTTGCGTTTAGATGCGCTTTCTAAGGCTTCTATTTTATCTTTGGTAATCGAATTTGTCTCGTATAACAGGCGACCGATTAAGGTACTTTTTCCATCATCAACGGAACCTGCGGTAGCTATGCGTAAAATATCCATGTGTTCTTGTCTCTGATTGAATTAAAAATACCCTTGTTGTTTTCTCTTTTCCATCGCCGCCTCCGAACGTTTGTCGTCAATGCGCGCGCCTCGTTCCGAAATTTCGGCAGAAAGAATCTCTTCAATGATCACATCGATATCCGTTGCATCAGAAGCCACAGCTGCGGTGCAGGTCATATCGCCCACCGTTCTGAAACGAACAGTCGCCTCGAATGGGATCTCATCTGCTTCTTTGTTCAAGTACTCAGAATCTGCCCAAAGCATTCCATCTCGCTCAATGACCTGGCGTTGATGTGAATAGTAGATACTTGGGATCTCCATCTTCTCTTCTTTAATGTAGTTCCAAACATCTAATTCCGTCCAGTTCGAAATAGGAAACACGCGCACATTTTCTCCCACTGCGATGCGGCCGTTGAGCATATCGAATAATTCGGGTCTTTGGCGTTTTGCATCCCATTGCCCAAAATCATCGCGCACCGAAAAAATACGTTCTTTCGCTCTCGCTTTTTCCTCATCTCGTCTTGCTCCACCAATACATGCATCGAATTTGAATTCTTCAATCGTATCTAAAAGCGTTACCGTTTGAAGTACGTTGCGTGAGGCATATTTTCCTGACTCTTCCGTCGCTTTTCCTTGGTTGATGGAATCTTGTACATAACGGACAATTAATTCGGCTCCCGTTTCTTTGGCTAACCAATCGCGGAATTCAATCGTCTCAGGGAAGTTGTGTCCTGTATCGATATGAACCAAAGGGAAGGGAATTTTACCTGGGAAGAAAGCCTTTTGGGCTAAACGAACCAAGGTAATGGAATCCTTTCCACCCGAGAAAAGTAAAGCAGGGCGCTCAAATTGCGCTGCCACTTCCCGTAGGATGTAGATGGATTCATCCTCTAGTTGGCGAGGGAAATGACCGATTTTGTCTTGTATTGTCTGCATAACTTAGGCGTGTAAACCACATTCTTTTTGGGAATTCTCCCACCACCAACGGCCCGCACGGGGATGTTCTCCCTCCGAAATGGCTCGCGTACACGGAGCGCAGCCGATGGAGATGAACCCTTTCTTGTGCAAGGGGTTTTGGGGAATTTTATGTTCTTGTAAGTAATTTTCAAGTTGGCTGAAACTCCAATCAATTAAGGGGTTAATCTTCCACAATTGACGGTTTTCATCCCATTCTATGATGGGCATATCAGCTCTATTATCTGATTGTTCGGCCCTTAAACCGGTAATCCACACTTTCGCTCCTTGCAAGGCACGATTTAATGGCTCCATTTTTCGAACAAAACAGCATTCTTTTCGGTTCTCTACAGAGGTATAGAAGGAGTTAAATCCTTTTTCTGCCACTAAGGTTTCCACCGCGGAGGTGTTAGGGAAAAAGGTTTGGAGCGAAATGCCGTATTTTTTAATCGTCAAATCCATTAACTCGTAGGATTCTTGGAACTGACGTCCGGTATCCAGCGTGAAAATCTCGATGGCCGATTTTGTGCTAGCAATGGCCTGGGTAATTGCCTGATCTTCTTGACCAAAAGAGGTAGAGAAAACAAGGCGTTCACCTGCAAAATAGGAGGCAATGAACTGAATTCGTTCTGGCAATGATCTGGATAGTAATTCCTTTTCGAGCGTTTTGAGATGCATTTTGTCCTATTTTTTACAAAGGTACATATTGTCTATTGAATAACTATACTAATAAATAAAAAAAATAATTCCTAAATTGGGTTTTATGCGCATAGGATCAGAGATTTTATTGGATAGTCCTTATCACGAGGAGGAGGAAAATGTATTAGATCTTCGAAATCTGCGAAATCTCGTGCGCCATGGGGAAGGTTTGCGCTTGGAGTTCAAAATGAAAGTCAAGTTCCCAGAAAAGATTATCAAGGAACTGGTAGCCTTCGCTAACACTGAAGGAGGTCATTTATTCGTAGGTGTCAGCGATGCGGGGGTGATTGAAGGAGTGAAGTTCGCGGAGGAAGAGCAATTCTTGCTAGAGCGCGCCATTGAGAAGTACTGTTTTCCCGTCTTTACTTACCGAGCTTACCGTATCCGCTTGGATAATGGCCGGGAAGTTTTGGTCTATCAAGTCTATGAAAGCGTGGACAAACCCCATTTTGTTCAATTAGATACAGATCCACATCCCATCTGCTATGTACGAGTAAAGGACCGTACCATTCAGGCGAGCAAAGAAATGAAGCAAATTTTACGTCGCCAAAACGATGACGGCATCAGCTTCGCCTACGGAGACATCGAACGATTTCTATTAGATTTTGTCCGTCAGAACGGCCAAATAACATTGGCTGAATTAGCCCAAGAAGCCCAAATCCCTACCTGGCTAGCCGCCAGAAAGTTAGTCCTGTTAGTGCTGGCAAGGGTGCTGAAAATCGAGCCCGGGGAATCGTTTGACACCTACCGCTTAAATTAATTTCACAGGACATTCATTATCAGGAAATTAAATCTATATTTGCATCCGTTTCTTGAAATATTTCAAGAAAACAGATGCAAATAGTACAATTTTGTGCATTAATTGTATTTATTTTTTAGACTAAACAAAGCCGCTTGATAAGACTGTTACTCCCTAGAGATTAAAAATGGAACACAAACACAAAAGTAAAGCCACCGCAGCTGGTCTATTGGTAGCGATGGGGATTATTTACGGGGACATTGGAACTTCTCCTTTGTATGTAATGCAATCAATCATCGGAGATAATCCGATTAATTCACTAACCGTTTTAGGCGGATTGTCTTGTATTTTTTGGACGTTGACCTTACAGACAACTTTAAAGTATGTGATTTTAATTTTACGGGCAGATAACAAGGGTGAAGGCGGAATCTTTGCCCTTTTTGCGTTAGTAAGACGCCACGCAAAGTGGTTAACCTTGCCAGCCATTATCGGTGGAGCCACCTTGTTAGCGGATGGTATTATTACTCCGCCTATCTCGGTTTCCTCCGCGATTGAAGGATTAAAAATGTTGCATCATAAAGATGGGACTCCCTTCGTGACGGATACTGTGCCTCTCGTAATTGTGATTTTATCTGGTTTATTTATTTTTCAAATCTTTGGAACCAAGGTAGTAGGAAAGCTTTTTGGGCCCATCATGTTATTGTGGTTCTCGATGTTAGGGCTGACAGGTTTGATTTGGATCGGCCAGGATTGGTCGATTTTTAGAGCCCTATCTCCTGTATATGCTTGGGAGTTATTAACAACGCATCAATCGGGTACGGCTGGTTTTTGGACCTTAGGAGCCGTATTTTTATGTACGACTGGAGCTGAGGCCTTGTATTCAGATTTAGGCCACTGCGGAAAAGAGAATATTCGCATTAGCTGGGTTTTTGTCAAGATTGCCTTGATTCTACAGTATTTCGGGCAAGGGGCCTGGTTATTAGCCCACGAAGGAGATTTGCTGGGTGTTCGCAAACCGATTTTTGAATTATTGCCGCGTGAATTCTTATTCACGGGTATTATGGTGGCGACAGCGGCAGCGGTGATCGCTTCGCAAGCCTTGATTTCGGGTTCATTTACCTTGATTTCCGAGGCGATTCGCTTGAATTTTTGGCCGCGCGTACGTTTGGTCTATCCATCTGACCAAAAAGGGCAAATTTATGTTCCTTCTATTAACATCATGTTGTGGTTAGGTTGTGTGGGAGTCGTGTTGTGGTTCAAAGAATCAGCTAACATGGAGGCGGCGTATGGTCTTGCTATTACCATGACGATGTTAATGACAACTTCATTGATGGCTTACTACTTGCACATCAAGAAAGTGGATATGTGGTGGATAGTCTTGTTCTTAGCCGTTTATGTGTCCTTAGAAGGATCTTTCCTAGTAGCAAACTTGCAAAAATTCTGGCACGGAGGGTATGTTTCCTTGTTCATTGCCGGCGTTATAATCATCATTATGTGGGTGTGGTTTAGAGCGACGCGCATTAAGAAAAAATTAACCGAATACGAGAAGTTATCGGATTATATCGAGCCTTTGAAGGACTTGAGTCAAGACGAAACAATTCCTAAATACGCGACGCACTTAGTCTTTATGTCAAATGCCGGGCGAGTGACGGATATCGAATCGAAGATTATTTATTCAATTTTCCAAAGACGTCCGAAGCGTGCAGATATCTATTGGTTCGTCCACGTAGATACCTTGGATGATCCGTATGCGATGGATTACAAGGTGACCGTGATTGAACCAGATGACATCATTAAAGTAAACTTTAAGTTAGGCTTCAAGGTAGAGCAACGTATTAACCTGTATTTCCGCAAGGTAGTAGAGGAAATGGTGGCCCGTGGGGAAGTGGATATCACGTCTCGTTACAAGTCATTGAATGAACAAAATGTGATTGGTGACTTCCGTTTTGTGGTGTTGGAAAAATTCCTCTCATTCGATAACGATTTACCTTTATTAGACCGAATGGTGATGAAGGCCTATTTCTTCGTGAAGCAGTTTACGCATTCGGAGGACAAATACTTTGGCTTGGATTCAGATGCGGTTAAACTGGAAAAGGTGCCATTAATTATCAAGCCTATTACTAAATGCAACTTGAGACGTATTGAATAAGATGAGCACGATATTTACCAAAATAGTCAACAAAGAAATTCCTTGCCATTTAATCAAGGAAGATGATCGCTTTCTAGCGTTCTTGGATGTGATGCCCTTAGTGGAAGGCCACGTGCTCGTGATTCCCAAACAAGAGGTAGACTATATCTTCGATCTAGAGCCGGAATTACTCGGGGATTTAATGAAGTTCGCTCAAACAATTGCGCCAGCTATCAAGAAAGCGATTCCTTGCAAGCGAGTAGGGGTAGCGGTCATCGGTTTAGAGGTGCCACACGCACACGTGCATTTGGTGCCGATGAATCGTATGTTAGATATTAATTTCTCGCAAGAGAAGATGAAGCCGTCGGCTGAATCTTTGGCAAAAACAGCCGAATTAATTCGCTCGTTCTTACTTTAAGAAGCCTTTCAGCTTATTCATCTCAAGCATCGGATTCGCTTTCTCGTACACGATATTATACACTGCCTCGATAATAGGCAATTTAATGTTGTGTTGTCGAGAGATGCTGTAGATACTGCGAACGGCATAATAGCCCTCCGCAATCATATTCATTTCGATTTGCGCTGACTTCACAGAATAGCCGCGACCGATCATATTTCCAAAGGTCCGGTTACGTGAGAACTGCGAATAAGCCGTCACCAGTAAATCCCCTAAATAGCCTGAGCTATTCAAATCGCGGTTTTTCTCCGGATAAACGACATCTAAGAAGATCTTGATTTCTTGCATCGCATTACTCACGAGTACGGCCTGGAAGTTATCCCCAAAACCCAACCCGCGCGTAATTCCGCAGGCCATCGCCACAATGTTCTTAATAACCGCACAGTATTCGACTCCATATAAATCCTGGATCGCGTGCGCTTGTAAAAAACGACTGTTTAATAGGTTGGCAAAGGATTGAGCCAAGTTCAAATCCGGGGACGCAATCGTTAGGTAGGATTGTTTCTCTAGCGCGACTTCCTCCGCGTGGCATGGGCCGGCGATGACGCAGGTTTGGCCTAAAGGCAAATTAAAGGCGCGTTCCATCCAGTCAGTCACCAATAGGTTTTCGTCTGGAATCATTCCCTTGATGGCAGAAACCACTTTTTTCCCTTCGAAATGTTTTTTATTGAGGTCCTTTAACGTACTCGGTATAAAAGCCGCCGGAACCGCTAAAATGATGTATTCGGCGCCTGCTAAGGCATCAACCATTTTGCTGTAGGTCTTCACTTTACGTGGATTGATGGCCACGTCAGTCAAATAGCTCGGATTATGATTGTATTTGCGGATGAATTCAACGTCCGATTTACGGCGGATCCACCACTTTATTTTCACATTGTTTTCAGAAAGGATTTTCACCAAAGCCGTGGCCCAGCTACCTCCGCCTAACACAGCTACCTGGGTAGGGATTTTTTTCTTTAATTCCGCTAATTCACTCATTTTGTAAAATTACGCTTATTTGATAAATATCCCGGATTTTTTGCCAAATTTGTACATTCACCCGCCTGGTGACTCAATCTAAACCTATGAAAAAAATCATCCTTTTCCTGCTCACAGGATTATCTTTCTGTGCGCTTTCACAAAAAAATCAACCGCTTCCTGAACATCCACGCCCTGACCTACAACGGGATCAATGGCTGAATCTGAATGGCTATTGGGACTTTACTTTTGATTCGTCACATACGGCTCCTAGTCGCTACGCAAAGAAAATTCTTGTGCCCTTTCCATGGGGATCGCCCCTTTCTGAGGTGAAAGATGAGTCAGATGTGGCCTGGTACCATAAGGAAATTAGGATACCAACGACTTGGACCGGTAAACGTATTTTCATTAACATAGGAGCGTCGGATTGGGAGTCTATCCTCTTTTTAGATGGAGTTCAAATTGCGAAACACCAAGGCGGTTACACGCCTTTTGATGCTGAACTAGTGGGGGTGAAACCCGGTTCCGTGCATCAGCTTGCGGTTCGTGTGGATGATAAGCGTCGGATGTTCACCTTGTATGGAAAGCAAGGGTATGGGAATGCGCGGGGGATTTGGCAGACGGTGTATGTAGAGGCGAGAGGCGGAAATTTTATCGATCACTATGCGGTGAATCCGGACATTGACTCGAAAAAGGCACAGGTTAAAGTTTATCTAGGAGCACCTGCTTCGAAAAATCAGGAAGTTAAAATTACCTTATCGAATGGCCAAATGGCCTCGATTTTGATACCAGCAGGAAAACAGGAGGGCGCCGCAGACATAGCTGTAAAAGCGATGCACCTATGGTCTTTAGAAGATCCGTATTTATACGGGCTAAAAATACAGTCGGGAAATGATGTCGTGAACGGTTATTTCGGGATGCGGAAGATTTCTGTGGTTCATTTACCTGGTTCGAAGATTCCGTATATCGGATTGAATAACAAACCTGTTTATGTGCAATTAGCTTTAGACCAAAGTTATCATCCTACTGGATTTTATACCTTTCCGTCGGATCAATTTATGAAGGATGAGATTGTGCGCAGCAAGCGAATTGGGTTGAATGGGATCCGGACGCACATTAAAGTGGACGTGCCGCGTAAGCTGTATTGGGCGGATAAATTAGGACTTTTGGTGATGTCTGATTTACCCAATTCGTGGGGAGATCCGGATGCAGCCATGCAAAAGGAGTCGGAATATACTTTGCACGAGATGATCAAACGCGATTACAATCACCCGGCAATCTTCTCTTGGATTACGTTTAACGAGACCTGGGGTTTGTTCACGCACAAGGACAATAAGTCGATTTATACACCGGAAACCCAGCAATGGGTGGCGTCGGTGTATCATTTGGCCAAAACCTTAGACCCCACTCGCCTCGTCGAAGACAATTCCGTTTGCTGCGGAAGAGGACATACGGAAACAGACATTAATTCCTGGCACGCCTACCAAGCAGGCTATGAATGGGATAAATTAGTAGGCGATTTTGCCGCAAAGACCTACCCTGGAAGTACCTGGAATTTTGAGAAAGGATACCAGCAAGGGACGCAACCGATGATTAATTCGGAATTTGGGAACGTATGGGGTTACCAAGGAAGTACCGGCGATGTCGATTATACCTTCGATTATCACAAAGCCTTGAACTCGTTTAGAAATCATCCACAAATGGCCGGCTGGTTATATACTGAACACCATGACGTGATTAACGAGTGGAACGGCTACTATAAATTTGACAGAACGGAGAAAGAGACAGGTTTAAACGCCATCGTCCCGGGGATGTCACTGAAAGATTTTCACGGACCTTTTTACCTGTCTACAGGACAAGAAATCACGTGGGCTGGGAAAGCCGGCCAACAGGTTAAAATTCCTTTGCATTTATCTTCCATGACCAACGATGCTGGTTCATTAAATTTAAAAATGACGCTATCGGGTACAAATGCGGCAGGCGAAAAAGTGAATCGCTGGTCGAAAACGAGTGCTCTAACGTATAAGCCTTGGGATGTGAAGGCCTTGGATTCACTGTCCATTACCTTACCAGCAGATAAATCCATCAATACCTTAGCGTTTGAATTAAGCGATGCTGCGGGAAAAGTCGTGCACCGTAATTTCGTGCATTTGATTGTGGAAGAAGGTGCTATGCAACCAGCGAAAGGTCAATTGATTTCGGTGCCAGTGGAGCGTTATAGCTCATCTAGCTGGCCGAAAAAACAATGGGCGGGCGTTTTAGGACATAAATTAAATGGGGCAGGAGCGGGTTATTTCGAATACGAAATTCCATTCCCTACATCAGGGATAGCTGATATTAAACAGGTTCGTTTCTTAGTTGAGGCCTCTTCTAAGCCCATTTTAGGCAAAGACCGAGATGATGCAGGAAAAATGGATGGTGACTACATGCTAGGCAAAGGAACTTTTGATCCCGGCGTAAATCCGAATGCCTATCCGCAGACCGATCGATACGCTAGTCCTTCAAAATTGAAAGTGAGTGCAAACGGAATTATTGCCTCTGAAACTATTTTAGCGGATGATCCTGCGGATCATCAAGGAATCTTGTCTTGGCATTACCAGGCGCGTAATAACAAGCTAGACGAAGCTGGAACCTACGGCTACTTAGTGAAAGGTGTGATCCCAGCAGCGGCATGGCAACAGGCTGCCAAAACGGGGAAATTGATCTTGCGATTCGAATCGACAGAAGGCGGGTTATCCCTGTATGGGGATCAATCTGGCCGCTATGTGGTCGATCCGAGTATACTTATTGAGCGTTAAGTTTCCAGTGTTTCACGTTAATTAACTCCGGTTTCTTGTCTCCAGTTTGGGTAAAATTAGCGTTAGTTAATTGAATATCCGAGGCTTCAATAACACGATAAGTTTGTTTCGCCTCGATGTCTAAGTTCGAAAGATAAATGTGGTGAATCGGCATTTCCGGTAATCCACGCACGAGTAATCCCGTTTCTGCTCCTTTTGCTACGACGCGGTCTACGAAGATGTTTTTGAATTGAGGAGTACCGGCATCGACTGGTTTGCTTTCGATTTTAGGTGTTTCGCCCCCATTTCCAAAAGTGGCCACCGGATCTTTTCCTTGGTAGTACATATCGAACAAGATGGCCTCGCCTGAGATGTTTTTCATGCTGATGTCTTGTATGTAGATATTCTCCACTACGCCACCACGTCCGCGGGCTGTTTTGAAACGCAATCCCACATCAGTTCCTAGGAATTGACAGTTGGAAACAAATAAATCATGTACGCCTCCAGACATTTCACTGCCTACTACGACACCGCCGTGACCGTGGAACACCACACAATTTTCGATGGTGATATGGGCGCTAGGACGACCTCTTTTTCTGCCCTCTGCATCTTTACCCGATTTCAAACAGATGCCGTCGTCACCTACGTCAAATCTTGAATTGCGCACCGAAACATATTCACACGATTCGATGTCGATCCCATCGCCGTTTTGGGCGAACCAAGGATTTTTAACGGTGATATTTTCAACCGTAAGGTGTTTGCAAAGTAGGGGATGGACGTTCCAGGCTGGGGAGTTTTGGAAGGTAACTCCTTCTAATAAAATCTGCTCGCATTCACGCAGAGAAATCATATTAGGGCGAAGGAATTCTTTGATTTCTTCGGCTTTGGCCTCATTGAAACCAGCGGCAATCACGCCTGGCTGATCCATTTTAGATCCCTTTAAGGCGCGCTCAGTCGGATACCACGTGTCTTTTTTGTCATCTAATACGCCACCTGAACGAACCAGTTTATCCCATTCCCCTGGTGTCAATTTTCCTTTCTTGACGGGTCTCCAAGCCTCGCCGTTTCCGTCGATGATGCCAGAACCCGTTATAGCTATGTTTCGTTCGCCTATCGCCGTAATCGGGGATTGCGCTCTGATGGCATCCACGCCTTCCCAGTTTGTTCTCACCAATGGATATTGGGCTGCATCCGCGCTGAACTGCAATACTGCGCCAGCGTCTAAATGGAAGTTGATATGGGAGCGTAACGTAATGGCACCCGTCACGAAGAAACCCGCCGGAACGCGTACCACACCACCGCCTTGCTTCGCGGCGATGTCGATGGTCTGTTGTATGGCAGATGTATTCAACTTGCTCGCCGATGAAACGGCACCGTATGAAACAATATTAAACGTATCTTTTTTAAATGCCGTCGTCGCTACGTTCGGTAATTCAAAAACATATTTCTGTGAGAATGCTGATTTCTGTAAGAAGCTTCTCAAGTGCTCGTTCGAAGCTAAAATGCCTTCAGCAACCAGGGAAGCAATTTTCTTAGCTCCAAAAGGAGAGAAGTGCGTATCATCCGCCACCCCTTTGCTGAATTTCTTAAAAATTCCCGCTGGGTAATGAAGAAACATCTTCTTTGCTCCCTCAGGTCCTTCTGCTGCAATGTATTTCTTACTTTCCTTCTCGATATCGATTAAAAGTACTTTTTCTGCTTTAGCCACCTCGCGAACCACGGCTGGATAATCCGCGTGTTGGTCTACGAAAACACCTATAGAATCAAATTTTCTTCGTTGAGTGGGAGTTAATAAGACAGGGATCCCGCCTTTCGAACGCGTTTCGCGCACATAGCGAATGAGGTTTTCGCGAAAATCGGTTTGTGCTGGGGCGTAACGGCTGGTGTCTGAAACTTTTGCATCATTATGGCCAAACTGAATCAACACATAATCCCCTTTTTTGATCTGGTTAAATACCTTCGCCCAACGGCCTTCGCGACGGAAGCTTTTCGTGCTTCTGCCATTGTAGGCGTGGTTTTGGACCTCTACGGCCTCATTAAAAAACGAAGCAAATGGCATTCCCCAACCCGTTTCTGGAAAATCAGCAGACACTTTATCCGCCATCGTCGAATCCCCAATGAGGAATACATGAATCGGCTCCGAAGCGGTGAAACTAAAGAAGAAGAGGCAAAGGATAACCAGGTATTTCATAGGATCTAATTTGCTATTAAAGCACAAAAGAGCCCATTTTTACCCAAAAATTATCGATTAATTGCGACGCTACTTAAGATAGATTGGATAATTTGAAGGGTTGTGATGTTATCCGCTTCTGCCACATAGTTCAAGATGATGCGGTGATTCAGGATATCTGGGGCCATTTCTTTGATGTCCTCCGGCAATACATAATCACGACCCTCCAGATAGGCCATCACTTTTGCCGCTAAATTCAGCTGAATGCTCGCACGTGGAGATGCCCCGAATTGGATGTATCCCGCTTCTTGTGTTAAGCCATATTCGGCTGGGTTTCTTGTCGCGAAAACAAGTTCAATAATGTATTTCTCTAGAGTCTCAGAGATGGTGATTTCGTTAATTTCCTTACTAATTTTAGCGATATCTTCCGCATTTAACACGGTTTTAGGCTCGTAATTGAAGTCCATATTGGACTTCTGGCGCATCACCGCTAATTCCTGGTCTTTGTCTAGGTAATTCAAGAATACCTTGAGCATAAAACGATCCACCTGTGCCTCCGGAAGCGGGAAAGTACCCTCTTGCTCGACTGGATTTTGTGTGGCTAATACTAAGAACGGTTTGTCCAAAGGATAGGTCGTATCCCCAATCGTTACCTGCTTTTCTGCCATCGCTTCTAATAAAGCTGATTGCACTTTCGCAGGAGCACGGTTAATCTCATCTGCAAGTATGATTTGGGCGAAAATGGGTCCTTTCTTTACTTCAAATTCGGATTTCTTCGGATTGTAAATCATTGTCCCCACTAAATCCGCGGGTAACAAATCCGGAGTAAATTGGATACGGTGGAAATGTAAGTCGAGAATTTTAGCTAAGGTGTTAATCGTTAACGTCTTAGCTAAGCCAGGCACCCCTTCTAACAGGACGTGACCGCCTGTAAAAAGACCCACTAATAAGCGATTAATCAGGCGTTCCTGGCCAATGACCACTTTGCCCATTTCGTCAATGACGGCCTGAATTTTTTCTCTCGAGTTCATATTACTGCAATTTCTTGTAGCGAATACGTTTAGGCGTTGTATCCCCTAAGCGTTTCTTACGTGATTCTTCGTATTCTGAATAATTTCCTTCAAACCAAGTCACCTGTGAATCTCCTTCAAAGGCTAAAATATGCGTCGCAATACGGTCTAAGAACCAACGGTCGTGGGAGATAACTACCGCACAACCCGCGAAGTTTTCTAAACCTTCTTCTAAAGCACGAAGCGTATTGACGTCCAAATCATTGGTCGGCTCATCGAGCAATAACACGTTAGCACCTTCCTTCAACATCATCGCTAAGTGAACGCGGTTACGCTCACCACCGGATAACATGCTGATTTTTTTCTCTTGATCTGCACCGTTAAAGTTGAATTTGCTGACATAAGCACGCGCATTCGCCTGTTTTCCGCCTAACATCACCCAATCATTGCCGTCAGAAATGGTTTCAAACACCGATTTCTCCGCGATTAATTGGTTGTGCTCTTGATCGACATAAGCTAATTTCACCGTTTCACCCACTTCAAAAGTGCCGGAATCAGGCTGTAATTTATCGGTAATCAGATTAAATAAGGTCGTTTTACCCGCACCGTTTGGCCCGATAATTCCGACGATACCTGCTGGAGGTAATGAGAAACTCAGGTTTTCATACAATAATTTATCTCCAAATGATTTCGATACACCTTGTACCTCAATCACCTTATTTCCTAAACGTGGACCCGCTGGAATGAATAATTCCAACTTGTCTTCTTTCTGTCTATTCTCTTCTGAAAGGAGTTTTTCGTACGCTCCAATACGCGCCTTGGACTTAGCCTGACGAGCTTTTGGCGCCATACGCACCCATTCTAACTCACGCTGCAAGGTCTTCTGGCGACGGGATTCTGTCTTTTCCTCTTGAGCTAAGCGGTTTTGCTTTTGCTCTAACCAAGAAGAATAGTTGCCTTTCCATGGAATCCCTTCGCCGCGATCTAATTCTAAAATCCAGCCGGCCACGTTATCCAAGAAGTATCGATCGTGGGTTACGGCGATCACAGTACCTTTGTATTGACGTAAATGCTGCTCTAACCAGTCTACGGATTCCGCATCCAAGTGGTTAGTCGGCTCATCTAATAAAAGGACATCCGGCTCTTGTAATAATAAGCGACAAAGTGCCACACGGCGTTTTTCACCCCCTGAAAGGGTGCTTACTAAGGCGTCAGACGGAGGACAGCGTAAAGCATCCATCGCCTTTTCTAAACGCGTATCTAATTCCCAGGCATTGAAGTGATCCAGTTTCTCTTGGACCTCGCCCTGACGTGCTAATAATTTATCAAAATCAGCGTCTGGTTCTCCAAAAGCCTCATTAATCTCATCGAATTCCTTTAACAAGTTCTTGATTTCTACGACTGCCTCTTCCACGACTTCGATCACCGTTTTGTTCGGGTCTAATTGTGGTTCTTGCTCTAATAAACCGACGGTATAGCCTGGCGAAAACACGACATCTCCCGTGTAGGATTTGTCAATTCCGGCGATGATGCGTAGTAAAGTGGACTTCCCTGATCCATTTAGGCCCAAGACGCCGATTTTTGCCCCATAGAAAAAGGACAAATAAATATTTTTTATGATGGTCTTTTGAGGAGGGATGACTTTCGACACACGCTCCATCGAAAAGATGATTGTTTCGTTACTCATTAAATTTTATTTTTATACAACCCACAAATATCGCAATTTTTTAAATAAATTAGAGGTGTATTAAGATTTACGATTAACATTTGAGCCAAAGCCCCTGCTTGAAGCTCTTTCTTCAAAACATATGAACCAGCCTACATCAAACGAGTTTGGATTTTGCCGCGACGGCAAAGTTTTCATCAACGCTTATTTAAGCTTTCCTGAGCGCGAAATCGGTTTCGTGCGCAACTCAGAGGAAGAAGCCCTAGCCTATTTTGTGAAACGTTTTGACCTCGCCGTAAGCAAGGTGAAAGGTTTGTCTGCTGAAATTGAAGCAGCACAAAATAAAGGATCATTTCTGACCAAAGTTTTGCAGATGCAAACCTACCTCATCGAATTCGATGGACTAGGTGATTTCAAACCTTTGTTAGCAGAATTAGAGAAGCACGAGGCGTATTTGAAAGAATTAATTCAGGCGAATCAGGTCAAAAACCTAGAAATTAAACGTGCCTTAATTCAAGATGCGAAAGAAATCTCGGAGGAAGAAGACGTAGTAGAGGCAACGGATAAGTTGATGGAGGTGAAAATGAAGTGGGTGAAGACCGGTCCGGTCGACAAACAATTTCAAGATCAACTGACTGCTGAATTTCAAGAAGTATTGGATGCCTTTTTCTTGAAACGCCGTGCCTATTTTGAAGATAAGAACCGTCAGATAGACGAGAAGATTTTAATTCTTCAAGGCTATATTGATAACGTACACCAATTGCGCAAGGCAGAGGATATCGATGATTCTGTCGTGAAGGTGAAAGAGATTCAGAAGGAATGGAAGAATGTAATCGGATTGCCGCCTAAGAAGCAATCAATGCTTTGGAAGAATTTTAAGAAGGCGAACGATATGTTCTTCGAGAAATACAACCGCATTAAAGGAATTGATTACAAACCTCGGATTGATCCACGTGTGTTAGAATTAACGACGATGACGGGGGAATTGGAATTGAAATTAAGAGATCAAGTAAATATTGTTGCGACCGCGGATTTAGCGAAAGCCTATTTAGTGAAGTGGAAAGAGATTTCGTCCCAAATCAAAAATATGGATCGCTCGCTCGCAGAGCGTTTCCGCACGATTTGCGATAAGATCTTCGAGATGAATTATTTATTGCGGGTGATCTCCTATCGTCATGCGAACTTAAATGAGAAGCCACGGATCGAGCAGTTGAAGATCATGATCAACCAAATGGATTACATGGCGAAGAAAGAGAAAGGTGAACTCGAATCTTTTATGGCAGAATCGGAGGCAACTCGCATGATGGAGGATAAAATTACCTTGAGTAAAATCAATACCCAGAAACGCAAAATCTCCATGAAGGAGATTTTACTAACGGGCTTTAAAGAAGAATTAGATCAATTATTGAATTCGTAAACCGAGTTCAGTTGCGAATCCAGGAAAATCGAGACCATCGAAGGTGCCAGAAGACATCATCAACAGGTTTTGGTTTTCCTGATTTTGTTTTAACAGGATTTGCTTTAGGTCTTCTTGTTCACGTACTACGACCAAGTTTGGGTGATTAAAATAAGACTGAACAGTTTCAGCCTCAATTCTATCCATTTGCTTGATAGCACGCGCGTGTTCGCTTAGGTAAATAATCGCCAAATCCGCATCCGCTAACGTCCCTTTGTATTCCGGAAGAAAGGCGGGATTCAAGCTACTAAACGTATGTAATTCTAGCGCAGCCACTAATTTCCGTTGTGGGAATTGCGCTTTTAGAGCCTGCGTGGTCGCTTTCACTTTCGAAGGAGCATGTGCGAAATCTTTGTATAGCAATTGCGTATCGGATTCTCCTACCCATTCTAAACGCTTAGCGGCCCCTTTGAATGATTGAATAGCCGTGTAGAATTCCGTTTCATTCACGCCTAATTGCGAACAGATAAGCAAAGCCCCTTGCAAATTTTTCAAGGTATGTTCTCCAAAAACCTGTAAGCCATATTCCTTTCCATCGTTTCCTTTTAAGAAAGTTTGGCCGTTTCTAATGATGGAATTGTGTGCCTTGTATCCCTCAGAATGGCAATGCTCCGGGCAAGCCTCGGCGATGGCCTCTAGTGTTTTGTCCGTTTTGTCAAAGAATAAATGCCCCGCTTTTGGCATTTCTTTTACTAAATTTTCGAAGGCTTGTGTATACGATTCGAAAGTCGGGTAGACATTGATATGATCCCAAGCGATGCCGGAAATCAACGCAATGTGCGGTTGATACAAGAGGAATTTAGCTCTCCGATCGATAGGCGAGGCTAGGTATTCGTCGCCCTCGATGATCATAATAGGGGCATCTGTGATGGATGCCATTAAGTCAAAGCCCTCGATGCGCGCTCCCACTAAGTAGTCGAATTTCTTATGTAGGGTCTTTAAAACGTGCAAAATCATCGAGGTGATACTCGTTTTTCCGTGGCTACCGGCGATGACGATGCGCTGTTTGTTTTTGCTTTGTTCGTAGATGAAAGAAGGATAGGATTCAATTTTTAATCCTAATTCCTGTGCCTTTAAGAGTTCCGGATTGTCAGCGCGTGCGTGCATTCCTAAAACAATGGTGTCTATGTCCGAGTTTATTTTCTCAGGGAACCAACCAAACTCGGCGGGTAAGATGCCGTGTTTCTCCAAAAGACTTTTGGATGGTTCGTAGATTTCATCGTCTGAGCCCGTTATTTCGTGTCCTTGAGATAAAAGAGCTAAGGCTAAGTTGTGCATCGCTGCACCACCGATGGCGATAAAATGAATTTTGGACATAATAACTTAATGTGTATTTGTCTTGCAAAGTACATACTTTTATTGCAGTTTTGCACGTTTTTCCACAAACTCGAGGTGAACTCGGGTACATTTAAACAGAAGGATGAAAAATTACATCGATCTAATTGACCAAACCATTGAGTTTCCTACTCGTGAGTTCAATATCAATGAGAACAATGAATTATTGTTTAACAATGTGCCTTTAATGGAAATCATTAAGCAGTACGGTACGCCTTTAAAGGTTTCGTATTTGCCTAAAATTTCAGAACACATCGAGAATGCGAAGCTTCTCTTTAGAAACGCGATTAAAAAGTACAATTACAAAGGAAACTATACCTATTGCTATTGTACGAAATCGTCTCATTTCTCCTTCATTTTAGAGGAAGTTCTGAAGCAAAATGTACACCTAGAAACCTCAAGCGCCTTTGATATTCCCATCATTCGCGATATGTACAACCAAGGGAAAATCTCTAAATCGACTTACATTCTTTGCAATGGCTACAAACAGCCATTATATACCCAATACATTTCGGAGTTAATTAATGACGGATTCAACTGTATACCTGTTTTAGATAACCTGAAAGAGATTGATTTCTATGAGAAATCGGTGACTGCTGAAAAAGTGAACATCGCTATTCGTATTGCGACAGATGAAGAACCTGATTTCGCTTTTTATACCTCTCGTTTAGGATTACGTTATTCGGATGTAAACACCCTTTATAACGAAAAAATTAAGCCTAATCCTCGCTTTAACTTGAAGATGTTGCACTTCTTCATTAACACGGGGATTAAGGATTCAGCTTATTATTGGTCGGAATTAAGCCGTTTCGTTTATAAGTATTGCGAAATGAAGAAGATCTGTCCGGAATTGGATTCGATCGATTTAGGCGGTGGCTTACCTATCCAGACCTCTTTGCAATTCAATTATGATTACCAAGCGATGGTCGACGAAATCGTCGAGTCGATCTCTTGGATTTGCAACAAAAACAACGTTCCAGTCCCTAACATCTTTACGGAGTTTGGATCCTACACCGTAGGTGAAAGCGGCGCTGTTTTGTATGAGATTATTGACCAAAAACTGCAGAATGACAAGGAGCTTTGGTACATGATCGACGGATCGTTCATTACACAATTGCCTGACTCGTGGGGTATGAACCAGAAATACATTATGCTGCCGGTGAATAACTGGGGTTTACCTTACCAAAAGGTCAACCTAGGTGGTTTAACCTGCGATTCGATGGATTTCTATAACACCGAAGCGCATAGCTCCGATTTATACTTGCCTATTTTTGAAGAGGAATCAGAACGTCAATACGTAGGTTTCTTCCACACGGGAGCCTATCAAGAATCTTTAGGGGGTTATGGCGGAATTCAACATTGCTTGATTCCTGCCCCTAAGCACGTGATTATCGACCGGTTAGAAGATGGTACGATAACAACTCGCTTATTCTCTGAGGAACAAACGAGTGCGCCTATGTTAGATATTTTAGGATACCAGCATTCGGAGCCAGTGGCTGCAAAAAAGGAAACACCTGCAAAAGCGAAGTTAGCTTCGGTCTAAGATGAAAAAAGGAATCTTGATTCTGGCTTTAGCCTGCGCAATGATCTCTTGTTCGAGACAAGCCGCTTGCCCAGCCTATGGAATGACCCGCGCGTATACTAACCTTCCCAGTCAAAGGTTTTAGTTACTGCTTTCTTCCATTGCTTGCGGTAATGCGCTCGCTTATCGGAATCCATCGCTGGTTTCCAGGTATGCGCAATGCCCCAATTCTTTCGCAGATCATCTAAGTTTGCCCAATATCCAACTGCAAGCCCTGCCGCATAGGCTGCGCCTAATGCTGTCGTCTCGATAATTTTTGGACAAATTACTTCTTCTCCGATTATATCAGATTGAAACTGCATCAATAATTGATTCACGACCATCCCGCCATCTACTCGAAGAGAGGCGATAGGTATGCCCGCATCTTTTTCCATTGCTTCCAGCACTTCCCAAGTTTGGAAAGCCGTTGCCTCTAGGGCTGCGCGGGCAATATGTGATTTGTTGATGAATCGTGTTAGGCCTACTAAAGCACCACGCGCATCTTGTTTCCAATAGGGTGCATACAATCCAGAGAAAGCAGGTACGAAATAACATCCCCCATTATCGTCTACCAGTTTCGCTAATTTTTCGATGTCTGGACTGTGTTTAATGATGCCCAGATTATCGCGTAACCATTGAACAAGTGCGCCCGTAATGGCCACAGAACCTTCCAGTGCATAATGCACAGGATCATTGCCTAATTGGTAGGCAACCGTAGTTAAGAGGCCAAATTGGGATGGAATCGCTTTCGTTCCCGTATTCATTAATAAGAAACAGCCGGTTCCGTAGGTGTTTTTTCCTTGGCCGGGATTGAAGCAAGTTTGGCCTACTAAAGCCGCTTGTTGATCGCCTAAAATTCCCGCTAACGGAACGCCACCAAGCACTCCTTTGGCTTTCGCATACACTAATGAACTGGATTTAATTTCCGGAAGCATCGCTTTAGGGATGCTTAATACATTCAGAATCTCTTCATCCCAAGCACAGGTTTGCAAGTCCATTAACTGGGTGCGGCTCGCATTCGTCACATCCGTGATGTGAATTCCGCCATCAACTCCGCCCGTTAAATGCCAAGCGATGAACGTATCCATGGTGCCGAAAAGTGCATCACCTTTCTCTGCATCCGCCCGTAAACCATCGATATTATTTAATAACCAGCGCAGTTTTAAACCACTGAAATAGGTAGCTAAGGGAAGACCCGTTTTAGCTCTAAAACGATCCATTCCGCCGTCCTTGGCTAATTCCGCTAGCTCAGAACCTACCCGCGTATCTTGCCAAACAATGGCATTATAATAAGCCTTGCCCGTTTTTTTATTCCAAACGACTGTTGTTTCCCGTTGGTTCGTGATACCTACCGCCGCTAAATCCTTCGCAGAAAGATTCGCTTTTCCGAGCGCTAAACCGATCACTTCTTGGGTATTTTTCCAAATCTCGTGAGAATCGTGCTCCACCCAGCCCGCTTGGGGGTAGATTTGTTGGTGCTCTTTTTGGCCTACTGAAATGATTTCTCCAGCCTTATTAAATATGATGAAACGAGAACTCGTGGTTCCCTGATCGATCGATCCTACGTACATAATGTATTAGTTGAGGGTCAAAATAAAGGCACCTAAAACGGCACCAGCTGCAGGTCCCAAAACAGGAATCCAAGCGTAGTCCCAGCCAGAATCACCTTTGTTTGGGATCGGCAAAATAGCGTGCATAATACGCGGGCCTAAATCACGTGCTGGATTAATTGCATAACCGGTCGTTCCACCTAAACCAAGGCCGATCGCCCATACTAAAATTCCCACCATAAAGGGCCCTAAACCTGTTTCAATCGTAGAAAAAGTCCCTAAAGCGACTACGGCGAGGGCAGAGGCAAAGGCTTCTGAAATAAAATTGAAAGGGGTATTTTTAATCGCTGGATCCGTGCAAAACGAAGCGCGAATCGCACCTTTATCTTCTGTTACATCGTAATGAGGCTTGTAATGCAACCAAACCAATAGTTGACCTAACATCGCTCCTAAAAGCTGTGCCCCAATAAACGTGGGGAATAAACTCCAATCCCCTGATTTCACACAACCTGCAATCGTTACGATGGGATTTAAGTGAGCTCCTGAGCTACCAAAATAGGTAGAAACATAGATCGCAACCGTTACCGCGAAGGCCCAAGCTGCCGCGATTGCTAACAAGCCGGTGCCATTTCCTTTCGTATCTTTTAATAACATATTGGCGACAACGCCATTTCCGAGGTATAATAGGGTAGCTGTTCCGGCGAGTTCGCCGATGAAAATCGAGGTCATAGGTTGAGGTTGTTCTTTTGGTTTTCCAAAACTATAAAATCTTCTCAATAAAAAAATTATCTTTGATTTCAATTTGACAATTCAACGATGCGTGAAGATTATTTAACCGGGGATGCGGAGTCGCTGAACCCACAAGAAAAGGAGTTTGACAAAGCCCTACGCCCCTTAAGTTTTGAGGATTTTTCAGGCCAAGGGAAGATTGTTGATAACCTACAAATCTTTGTGGGAGCTGCGAAAGCGCGGGAGGAAGCATTGGATCACGTTTTATTGCACGGGCCTCCGGGTTTAGGAAAGACCACCTTGTCGCACATTATCGCGAATGAGTTAGGCTCCAGTTTGAAGATTTCGTCTGGTCCAGTTTTGGACAAACCCTCTGATTTAGCCGGTTTGCTAACGAATTTGCAACCTTACGACGTTTTATTTATTGATGAAATTCACCGCTTAAATCCCATCGTGGAGGAATATCTGTATTCCGCAATGGAGGATTACAAGATCGATATTATGTTGGATTCGGGCCCTAATGCACGTAGCATTCAGATTGGTTTGAATCCTTTTACTTTAATTGGAGCGACAACGCGAGCTGGCTTATTGACCTCGCCATTACGTGCGCGTTTTGGAATTAATGCCCGATTAGAATATTATGACGCCGCTTTATTGACCAAAATCGTAAAGCGTTCTGCCTCCATTTTAGATATGCCTATCGACGAATCAGGGGCCTACGAAATTGCGAGACGTAGCCGTGGTACACCGCGTATTGCGAATAATTTACTACGCCGCACACGTGACTTCGCCCAAATGAAAGGCAACGGTTCAATCGACGTGAAGATCGCTGAGATTGCCTTGAATGCCTTGGATGTAGACCAAAATGGCCTAGACGAAATGGATAACCGTATCCTCTTGACCATCATCGAGAAGTTCAAGGGAGGTCCGGTGGGCCTAACTACGATTGCCACTGCCTGCGGCGAGGAGGCAGAAACCATAGAAGAAGTTTACGAACCTTTTTTAATACAAGAGGGATTCTTGAAGCGTACCTCTAGAGGACGTGAAGCAACGGAGAAAGCGTATCGCCACGTGGGGATTGCGCCTAGAGCTGAAACAGGATCGCTATTTTAATCTATACCTATGTCAACAAGAAAAATGTTAATCGCAGGAATGATGTTTGTTTCTGCTAGTGCTTTGGCCCAAATGAAATACCCACAAACGAAGAAAATCGATCACGTCGATAACTACAACGGAACGCAGGTCGCGGATCCTTATCGCTGGTTAGAAGATGATAATAGTGAAGAAACGAAGGCTTGGGTGAAGGCGCAAAACGAAGTTAGTTTCGGTTATTTAAACCAAATTCCGCTTCGCGAAGAATTCAAAAAGCGCATCGAGGCACTTAGTAATTACGAGAAAATATCTGCCCCTTCTCGCAAAGGAGAATGGTATTATTTCTACAAGAACTCCGGTTTACAGAACCAATCGGTATTATATCGCCAAAAAGGTCTGAAAGGAAAACCTGAGTTAGTCATCGACCCGAACACCTTATCCAAGGAAGGAACCACTCGTTTGACCGTATTTTCTTTAGATAAAAAAGGAAAATACGCTTGCGTAGGATTAAGCTTAAGCGGAAGCGACTGGCAAACCTACTACGTTCGGGATATGGAAACGGGTAAAAACTTGGCAGATGAACTGAGCTGGGTTAAGGTGAGCGGCGTAGCTTGGAAAGGCAACGGCTTCTACTATTCCCGTTATCCAGAACCAGGAAAAGGCAAAGAATTAAGTACGAAAAACGAGAATCACCAGGTGTGGTTTCACACGGTAGGAACTCCGCAATCGCAGGATCAATTGATCTACGAGGACCCTAAAAATCCTCAACGATTCCACACGGTCAGCACTTCGGATGATGAGCGTTTTGCCTTTTTGACGATTTCGGATCGCGGGAAAGGCCTAGATGGAAATGCCTTGTGGATCATGGATGCGGCTAAAAAGGAAACGAAATTCAAGCCAGTCGTAGCTGAGCCGGGTAAATACGATTTCAGTATAGTGGATAACGATGGAGACATCTTGATCTTAGAAACGAACGAGGGAGCACCGAATAAGAAAATTGTTCGGGTGGATCCGGCGCATCCTGAAAAAGCGAATTGGAAAACCATCGTAGCTGAAAAGCCGGAGCCCTTACAAGGAGTCAATACGGTGGGGAAACGTTTGTTCTTGAATTATTCAAAAGATGTGACATCCCGTATCGTTAGCTACGATTACAACGGAAAGGAATTGGGATCTGTTCGTTTACCAGGCCTAGGAAATGCGGGTGGATTTGGCGGTGAGAAAGAAGATAAATTCACTTTCTATACCTATTCTTCTTTCAATTTTCCGCCTACGATTTACCGCTATGATTTAGCGACGAATACGTCGACCGTTTTCCAAAAACCAACCTTGGCCTTTGATCCAACTGATTATACCGTCGTTCAAAAGTTCTATCCATCGAAAGACGGCACCCAAGTTCCCATGTTCATTGTGAGCAAAAAGGGCATTGGAATGAACGGTAAAAATCCAACTATCTTGTACGGTTACGGCGGATTTAACATCAGTTCTACTCCCGCTTTTTCGGCTAGCCTTATTCCTTGGTTAGAAAAAGGAGGCATTTATGTGGTGGCGAATTTGCGTGGCGGTAGTGAGTATGGGGAGAAATGGCACGAAGCAGGAATGAAATTGAAAAAGCAGAATGTGTTCGATGATTTCATTGCCGGAGCAGAATATTTGATTCGGGAGAAATACACTTCGCCAGCTTATCTAGCGGCCTCTGGTCGTTCAAATGGCGGTTTGTTAGTAGGGGCTGCGATTAACCAGCGTCCAGATTTGTTCGCCGCGGCTTTGCCGGGTGTGGGTGTAATGGACATGTTACGTTTCCAAAAATTCACCATCGGATGGAACTGGGTCGCAGATTACGGCAGCAGCGATAATGCGGAGGAATTCAAAGCCTTGTATGCTTATTCGCCTTTACACAACATTAAAGCAATGAATTATCCAGCGACGATGGTCTTTACATCGGATCACGATGACCGAGTAGTTCCGGCTCACTCCTTTAAATATGCAGCCACGCTGCAGGAGAAGAATACGGCGGCTAAACCAATGATTATTCGGATTGATACCAATAGTGGACACGGTTCTTCGAACACCGCGAAGTTGATTGAACTGACGGCTGACTCTTATGCCTTTGTTCTCTTTAACATGGGTAAATAAATAAAAAAAGCCTGGAAATAAATCTCCAGGCTTTTTCATTCTCAAACCTCAAGCGGATTATTTTACTTCTACTCTTCTAACAGCGCCGTCATTTCCCTGCGTTACGCGCAAGAAATAGACGCCTGCAGCGGCTTTCTTTAAGTCAATTTGACCTAAGTAATCGCCTTGGAAATCTTTCACTGTTTCGGTTGCGATCTCTTTTCCGTTCACATCTGAAACGGCGATCGATATATTTCCTTTCGTAGGTGCTGTGAAACGGACATTGATCTTACCATTAAATGGTTGATTCTGCTTGCCAGAAAGACCTTGGATAGTTTTAGAGCCTTTATCTTGTCCAAGCTCTTTTAATTTTTTCAAGCCTTTCAATTTCATTCCTGGACCACCCATTGGTCCATCTAATTGAATGTTGAATTCTTTTTCTACCCCCTCAGGACCACCTTCTCCGCGAAATATCATCACATTAGCATCTCCTCCGTGAGCACCTGGAGTTCCTGGGGCCATAGCCATACCCGGTCCGCCGCGGCGAATGATTACACGTTTGTCTGCACCCCCTTCAGCGCCACCTATGATTCTTTCTTCAGTGATGGTACCTGGCTGGTCTGACATACGCGAGTGAGACTTGTTTACGTCTACGCGAACAATTTTTTTCTTTCCACCAGAAGTGGTTACGTTGATTTCTAGCGAATCGCTTAATTTTTTAAGCTCGGCATCTGCTTGATCTAAGTCACTGAATTTTTTCTCGATGATGCGTTCTTTGCCGTTTTCGTTGATAACGATTTTTATGGTCGCTTCTTTTTTCTCTTGTGCGAAAGCGCTAGTAGAAATACAAGCAGCTAAGGCAGTGATGAATAGGTATTTCATGAATTTTGGTTTTTGATCCGGTGCAAACTTACGAAAAGCTTCTTGCTAGTAAATGTTAAAGACTGTTAATGTGATGAGTGGCTGCCATTAATCTCTTACATTTGTAGCGAATTATTACCCCTATGTCGAAACGTAAAATACGCTTACTGATTGCCTTGATGTCATTTGCCCTGTTAGGATTAATTGGGTTTCAGGCCTATTGGTTACGTTTTATGTTAGAAACGAAGCGAGAGAATTTCGCCAAAGACGTCCGCAATAGCCTCGATCTTGTGGTTAGAAAATTGGAGAAGCAGGAGATTTTGGTCTTAGCAGAGCGCCAAAAAAAATTCGAGAGTGTAGCCGCTAAACCGGTAAAACCCAAGCCTGCACCCGCGTTCATTTCATCGCCACCACCCACCCCAGAAGAACATCCCATCCTGACGCAAACGCGCCAAGACGTCATTTTCGTGCGTAAATCCTTTATGTTGCCCGACGGTCAATTAGCGGAGGTGACGGAAGAATATACGGTGGATGAAGATCCGGAGGAAGCGCGCCAACGTATGCAAGTGGAAAAAGCGATGAATCGAATGCTCAAACGAGAGCAGCAAAAAGTCTTAAAAAAGATGCGCCGTCGTTCGAATCGCGTCATTCAAAACCTAGGAGATCGCCAAGCTCAGATACAAGCGAAATTAGTGCAGGAGAAATCAGAGCGTCAAGATTTGGAGAAAGTATTACAGAAAACTCAGTTAGCTAAAGAGGTGTTTTCTGATTTCTTATTCAAAGAAAGACCCATTCTTCAACGTATTCAACCGGGCTATTTGGATAGTTTGATTCGGAAAGAATTAACCGATAAGGGGGTTAACCTGGATTATTCTTTTGGCATTCAGAGTTCACCTAAGGCCTGGACCTATACCTCCTCGCCGGAAATAAAGCAACAAAAAGCCGTTTTTGAGGCAGCCCTATTCCCCAATGATTTGCACCCCTCTAAAAACGTTTTGAAAATCTATTTTCCGGATAGTGCGGCCTTCATTTGGCAAACGATGGGCCTCAGTTTAGCGGGTTCCGGCCTGTTATTATTAGTGATGATTGGTTGTTTTTACTTCGCCGTGTTGACAATCCTTCGTCAAAAGAAATTAGCCTTAGTGAAGAATGACTTCATTAATAACATGACCCACGAGTTTAAAACGCCCATTACGTCGATTTCACTAGCAACTCAGTTATTGCAAGAGGAGTTGAAACCGGGCAAAAATGACTCGATTCTCAGATATTTAGGCATTATTAAAGATGAGAATACCCGATTAGGTCAGCAAGTGGAGCGTGTTTTGCAGACTGCTCAGATGGAGAAAGAGGAAATTACCTTGAAACGAAAAAAAGTAGATATAGCTGCCTTGATTCAACAAGTTGCCGAGATAAATGGTCCTTTAGTTGAGTCAGTGAATGGGTCCATTAAGCTACAGTTGAATGAGCTGCCAGCTACCATGGAAATAGATGAGGTACATATCTCTAATGTGTTGAATAATCTGATCGATAATGCGGTGAAGTATAGCCCCGCAAATCCGAAGGTTGAAATTAGTGCGCAACAGCAAGAGCAAGGTGTTTTAATTGCTGTGAAAGATCAGGGTATAGGGATGCCTAAAGAAGCACTTAGTGACATTTTTGATGCCTTTTACCGCGTGCCTACGGGAAATGTGCACAATGTAAAAGGCTTTGGTTTAGGTCTCAGCTACGTGAAGAAAATCGTAGAAGCCCACGGGGGAAAAGTGCACGTGAAAAGTAAATTAGGAGACGGAAGTACCTTTGAAATCTATTTGCCTTATGTCAAAAACGCCTGAAATTTTAGTCGCTGAGGATGATCCAAATTTGGGATTATTGTTAACGGAATTCTTGAAAAAGAAAGGTTATGCCGTTTCGTGGGCCCAAAATGGGGACGAAGCACTTGATCTTTTCGTCAAGGGGAAATTCGATTTATGCCTATTAGACGTGATGATGCCTAAGAAAGACGGCTTCTCTTTGGGCAAAGACATCCGGGCTAATCACCAGCAAGTGCCCATCATTTTCCTAACTGCAAAGTCGATGGAAGAGGACACCTTGCAAGGTTTTAAAGTAGGGGCGGATGATTATTTAACGAAACCATTCTCCATGGAGGTGTTGGTCGCACGTATGGAAGCCATCCTGCGCAGAAGCCATTCTGACAAGTCTGTGCCTAGTTTAGCAGACGAGATTGCTCTCGGAAATTACACCTATATTCCGGGTAAAATGCGCTTAACAATCGGAGAAACGGAGTTGAAGTTTACGCCTAAAGAGAACGAATTAATGAAGCTTTTGTGCGAGAATCTAGGTCGCCCAGTGAGCAGAAGTTACGCCTTAAAGCTGATTTGGGGAGATGATACCTATTTTAATGCCAGAAGCATGGATGTGTATATGACCAAACTGCGCAAGATGCTAAAAGAAGACCCTCGCGTCCAGCTATTGAATCTGCACGGCGAGGGTTTTCGATTGAGTGTAGAAGGGCTTTAGTTAATGTGTGTAAAGCCCGTGTAAGGCACTAATGCTTCAGGAATCTTGATTCCATCCGGGCCTTGGTTGTTTTCTAAGATAGACGCCACGATACGAGGTAGGGCCAAAGCCGATCCATTCAACGTATGGCACAAGATCGATTTTCCATCGATTTTCGTTCTTAACTTCAAGCGATTCGCTTGGAAGGTTTCGAAGTTACTGACAGAACTTACTTCTAACCACCGGTTTTGGGCGCCTGACCAGGCTTCCATATCATAGGTTAATGCCGAAGCAAATCCCATATCTCCACCGCATAAACGCAAGACGCGGTAGTGCAATCCTAGCTTTTGAAGTAATCCCTGAACGTGTAGCGACATTTCCTCCAGTGCCGCATACGAGTTTTCTGGTTTGTGGATTTGAACGATCTCAATCTTGTCAAATTGATGCAAGCGGTTCAAGCCGCGTACGTGTGCTCCCCAAGATCCTGCTTCGCGACGGAAACAAGGTGTATGGCCCACATTTTTAATCGGTAATTCTTTCTCATTGACGATGACATCCCGGTATAAGTTCGTGATAGGCACCTCAGCCGTCGGAATTAAGAATAAGCCCTCTTCTTTTGTGACATACATTTGGCCTTCTTTATCCGGCAATTGTCCTGTCCCGAAACCCGAATCTTCATTAATCAAAATCGGAGGTTGTATCTCATAATAACCCGCTTTAATCGCTTCATCTAAGAAAAAATTAATCAATGCGCGTTGCAAACGAGCCCCTTTTCCCTTGTAAACAGGGAAGCCAGCACCCGTGATCTTGTTGCCTAAATCGAAATCGATGATATCGTATTTCTTGATCAAATCCCAGTGAGGCTGTGCGTCAGCCGGTAGCTCAGGTACTGAACCCCAGGTCAAAACGACTTCATTGTCATCTGCTGTTTTTCCTTGTGGCACAGAGCTGTGCGGAAGGTTAGGCAGAGTGACTAATAAATCAGTTAACTCTTTCTCTGCGGCTTTGGCAGCCTCTTCCATCTCTTTAATCGATGCTTTTAAAGCAGAAGTTTCAGCACGCTTGCCTTCGGCTAATTCTTTTTGGCCGGATTGCATTAAAGCTCCGATTTCTTTCGCCGCCGCATTTGATTTCTCTAATGCTGATTCAGCTTGTTGCAAAAGAGCTTTGCGTTGATCATCTTGCGCAATCAATTTAGCTACGATTTCTGCAGCATTCGCAAAATGCTTCTTCTGTAAACCAGCAATCGTGGTTTCTTGATTCGCGCGAATAAAGGGTAAAGTTAACATAGCTCGGTTTTTAGAAAAGTCCTTCGTTTAATGCGTTTAATGCGTCATTCTTGTGGGAAGCATCCACTAATAAAGAGATATTGTGCTCCGAAGCGCCATACGAAATCATTCGAATCGGAATCTTCTTGATCGCTTCTAATACCTTGATGGCAATGCCTTCTTTATCTGCCCAGAAATTACCCACGATGCAGATAATCACTTGGTTCATATCTGGATCTTCCAATTCTGCGAATTCACGCAATTCACTCATAATGGCATCTAAATGCGTCGTTTGGTCGATGGTCACACTGACAGAAACCTCTGAAGTGGTGATCATATCCACCGGTGTCTTGTATTTTTCAAACACCTCAAATACGCGTTTCAAGAAGCCATAGGCATTTAACATACGCGTCGAGTGAATGTAAATCGCGGTGATATTATCCTTTGCGGCAATCGCTTTAATCTCTACATCAGTCGATTTTTCAGAAATCAAGGTCCCAAAAGCGCTCGGCTCCATGGTATTTTTCAAACGAACCGGAACACCTTTCAACTTAGCCGGTGTAATCGTGCTAGGGTGAAGAATTTTAGCGCCAAAATACGCTAATTCCGCCGCCTCAGCGAACGATAGCTCTCGGATAGGGAAGGTATTCTTGACGATACGTGGATCGTTATTATGCATTCCATCGATATCCGTCCAAATCTGTACTTCCTCCGCCTGAATCGCACCACCAATCAAAGAAGCCGTATAATCTGATCCACCACGCTTCAAGTTATCAACCTCCCCAGCTGGGTTGCGACAGATAAATCCTTGTGTAACGAAGATTTGCTTATCCTTTACGGGAGCTAAAACTGCCGCTAGTTTTTGTTCGATAACCTTTAAAATGGGCTCGTTGTCTTCGTCGATCACCATGAAATCCAAGGCTGGCAATAAAGCGGAGCTGATGCCTTCTTCCTGCAAGAATGCTTCGAAAATTTGGGTCGAAAGCAATTCGCCTAAGGCCACCATTTCCTTTTCCTGCTTCACTGTATAAGGCGAAGTAGCGATTAGGCTATCAATAAATGCAAACTCCTTAGCAACGATTGCCTGGCCTTGACCAAGTCCCGCAGGAGTGCTGTATAATTCGGTTAAGAATTGATCGTAATGTGCGCGCAATTCGCTTGCTTTCGCCTTTGCTTCTGACGGATTACCCGCGTTGAGCGATTCTGAAATCGATAGCAGGGTATTCGTACTGCCAGAAAGAGCAGAAAGTACCACGATTTTGGGTTGGCCATCTTCCGTAATTAGTTGACGGATAGACTTCATTCTCTCGGGTTTTCCTACGGAGGTACCTCCAAATTTCCAAACTTGCATATGTTCTCGTATTATATTCCTAACATTTTGATGGCTGTAATGGCCGCCTCATCGCCTTTATTTCCGTGTTTGCCGCCTGCGCGATCCATTGCTTGTTCTTGCGTATTGGGTGTTAAAACCCCAAAAATCACCGGCTTGTCAAACTTCAAACTCACATTCGTGATCCCATCCGCTACCGCTTGGCAGATGAAATCAAAGTGTCTCGTTTCTCCTTGAATGACGCAGCCTAGGCAAATGACCGCATCGATATTCGCCTGCTGCGCCATCTTCTGAGCACCTAGACTTAATTCGAAGCTACCGGGTACTTTGGCACTAATAATATTTTCTTCTTTTGCCCCATATTTCAATAGCGTATCGTAGGCACCTGTATAAAGGGCGTGTGTCACGTCGGTATTCCATTCAGATACGACGATGGCAAAGGTTTTACCCGAAACATCCGGTAGATTATCGGTCGTAAAATCGCTTAAGTTTTTTAACGCTGAGGACATAAAAGGGGGTTAAAAAAACAAGGGATAAAAGCGCAAGCTCTTATCCCTCATCACATAATCTGTTCTAAAAATTATTCAGAGATAGAGCTTTCTAGGATCGCTTTGTATTTCTTCGCAGGGATCGATTCAGCCGATTGACCGTATTTCTCTACGATGATGGAATACGTATCTACCGCCTCTTTCACTTGTTTATTTGCTTCGTAAGCGTTCGCTAATTTTAACAAATAGGTAGGAGTGAAGAATTTGTTAGGCTTGTGCTCTGCTGCTTTCTTATAGTAATCGATCGCATCAGCGAAAGATTTCTTTTCAGCATACGCATCCCCGATTAACGAGTAAGCGCGTGCTTGAACTAATAAATCCGAGCTAGAGAAGTTTTTCAATTTCTCAATCGATTGATCGAATTTACCTTGCTTTAACAAGGTAATACCTAAATATAGATCCGCTAAGTTTTGTGTATTTCCACCAAACTCATCTGATACTTTCGCTAAATCTTTCTCAGCAGTCGCTAAAGAATCTGATTCAAATGCATAAACCGCTTTGAATAATTTCTTTTCGCCTTCAGCATCCTGTGTAGTTGAATACCATTGGTACCCAAAATAAGCGGCCACCGCTAGGACGATAACGCCTAATACCGTTGCTACGCTCGATTTATTCTTGTCTACTAGTTCTGTAACTTTAGAAACTTCTTGTTGAAGCGCTTCTGGGCTCTCAATAATTTCAATTGATTCTACTTTTTCTTTCTTTGCCATAAGGTCATTAATTCGGTTGGCAGATTGTTATAGGTGCCAAAGGACTGCAAAATTATAAAATCTCTTTCATTTTTATCCATATAAATGGAATCTTTTGCATTTTATTTTTCAATTTAGGGGTAAATAAACCTATATGTCCTTTAATCGCCCTGACCAACTCCGTAAACTCAATGAGTCCTTTGATATTTGTATCATTGGGGGCGGTGCAACGGGGGCGGGTGTAGCTTTGGATGCAACCTTACGAGGCTACAAAGTGCTCTTGATTGAAAAAGGCGATTTTGCCAGCCAAACTTCCTCTAAATCCACGAAATTAGTTCACGGTGGTGTACGTTATCTGGAACAGGCGGTTCGGAATTTGGATTGGCATCAATTCAAAATGGTCTACAAGGCCTTGCACGAGCGCAAGACCATGCTTCAAAATGCCCCTCATTTAGCCCATCCACTCGGTTTATTAACCCCTTGCTATACGCGTTGGGAACGCTGGTATTACCGAATCGGGATGTGGTTGTACGATAAAATCTCGGGAAGCACGAATCTAAAATCAAGTCGCGGTCTAAGTAAAAAAGAAATCCAGGCGGAGTTTCCCTCTATTGAGTCTCACCATTTGAGAGGTGGCGTTTTGTATTATGATGGCCAATTGAATGATGCACGCTATGCTTTAGCGATTTTGAAAGAAGCGGAGCGTTTAGGCGCCTGCATTTTGAATTACGCTCGTTTGGATTCGTTTGAACTAGGCCCTAAGAGTTTAAAAATAAAGAAAGTGCTTTTCACAGATCTTCGCTTAGAAGCCTCCTACACGATTCCGGTGAAAGCGGTAGTCAATGCGACCGGCCCTTTTACGGATGCGGTGCGCGCGCTCGCAAATCCACGATTGAAACCTCGAATGAAAGTGAGTCGCGGTGCCCATATCGTGTTGTCTGCTGAGTTTTGGCAAGGAGATACTGCCTTATTGATTCCCAAAACGGATGATGGTCGGGTTATTTTCGTGATTCCTTGGCGTGGTTCTGTCCTGGTGGGCACGACCGATGATCCAGATACTTTATCGGAGAATCCGGTTATACTTGAAGCGGAAAAGGAATACCTCATTGCTTATTTTAATCGCTATTCAGCTAAAAAAGCAAGTATTGAGGATATCAGCGCCACGTTTGTAGGCCAAAGACCTCTCTTACAAGTCCAGCTCGATTCAGCGATGAACACAGACACAAAATCCTTAGTGCGCGATCACGAGGTAGAGGTCGATGGGCGTTCTAAACTAGTGAGTATTATGGGCGGCAAGTGGACGACTTACCGTGTTATGGCTTCTGATACGCTGGATGTCTTAGAAAAAGAAGTACTTCGCGTTCCCCTTAGCCCTTGCTTGACCAAAGATCATTCGCTTGCACCTTCCTCATCTGTGGACTTACCTGTAGGTGTTCCAGAGGATGTTCAAGCTCATTTAGTAGAACTATATGGTCCCGCGGCAGGTGAAGTGTATGCCTATGGAGCTGAGCGATTACTACCTAACGAACCTTATCTTCTCGGTGAATTAGCGTATATGAAAGAGCAGGAAATGGCGGAAACTTGGGATGATGTGTTAGCGCGTCGCTGGGGTGTTTCATTGAGAGATGAGTCCCTGGCAGTTAAACTTCAGTCCACAAAAAAAGAGGCTTTCGCCTCTTAATTTTAATATTCGTCCTCGTTAAAGAAGAAGTCGTCTTTAGTCGGATAATCCGGCCAAATTTCTTCAATACTCTCGAATGGTTGACCATCGTCCTCTAATTCTTGTAGGTTTTCCACTACTTCTAAAGGTGAACCCGTACGGATTGCGAAGTCAATTAATTCATCTTTTGACGCTGGCCATGGCGCGTCTTCTAAATAGGAGGCAAGTTCTAGTGTCCAATACATAATTTATAGCTAATTTTTATTTCTAAAATACACGGAGGTTTTCGTTGATCTAAATCCCTTCCTAAGTGCAAAAGTAAAATAAAAATGTATTTATGAAAGATTTATTTTTTAAATTTTCATTAATTATCAAAACCTTGATTTAAACCAACATTTATGCGTTCATCTACTCCCGTTTCAGTCGAAGTCTGTGCTTATTCTTTGTTTTCTTGTCTTGCGGCAGATCGAGCGGGTGCACAACGAGTAGAACTTTGCGCCTCCCCTTGGGAAGGCGGGACGACACCCAGCGCAGGGCTGGTAGAACAGGCGCTACAAGAAACTTCTTTAGAGATTCATGCGATGGTTCGTCCTCGAGGAGGGGATTTTGTATACGATGCATCTGAAAAACGGACGATGCTGGCGGAGGCTCGTTCGTTAATTGCACTAGGGGTACACGGGATAGTAGTGGGAGCGCTAAAGCCGAATGGAGATTTAGATGTGGAATTCATGCAGGAGTTTCGGAAAATAGCTGGAGATCGGGAATTGACTTGCCATCGGGCGATCGATGTATCACGTGATCCGATTCAAGTGATGGAGGAATTAATTGGTATAGGATTTAATCGCATTCTCTCCTCTGGAGGGAAAAATAAAGCCTTGGATGGAATAGAAAATTTGGCGGAATTAGTAGCAGCCTCTAAAGGTCGTATCCAAATTATGGCAGGAAGTGGGGTGAATCCAATGAATTGTTTAGACTTTGTTCAAATCGGGGTGAATGCTGTTCACCTGAGTGCTCGAACTACCCGTAATTCGGAGATGGAATATAGACGTCCGGGAATTTCGATGGGAGGGGTAACGGAGATTTCGGAATTCGAGGTAGCCTACTCGAGTGAGGAAATCATTCGAGCGGCTATCGCTAAAATTCAAGACTTATTCAGCGAATAAATCTGTCGTTTGCCATGCCTTCTCTGGCATAGTCGTAATGTCATATAAACCTACTTCGGTACGCTTATAGGTAGGTACTTTGAATTCTGCATCAGAAACGTTTCCGTTTTTGAATTTCTCGATCATCAAAGCAAAACGCGCTTCCTCTGAATCTGCAGCTGCTGGAGCCGCTGTTTCTAGTTCACCATCAAGCTCAACGCTATCGCCTGGATTTAAGAATACAGGAGCCGCTTTCTTTACCACTTTACGCATTCCGCCATCCATTCCGCTCGAATCTTGTTCGAAACCAGCTGCGATGACCGTTAAGTATAAGTCGTCGCCTAATTCTTCATCCGTAGAGAATCCAAATTTCACCATATCCGCTTGCGCATCGATTCGCTCATTTAGGTATTCGATGATCGCATCTTTTTCCCAAATCAATAAATCCTTCTCGCTACTCGTAGATACGGTCACCAAGATGCGCTTAGCGCCTTTGATTTCTTGTGAGTTTAATAGGGGAGAATTCAACGCTTCGACGATCGCCGCCTTCGCTCTTTCTTCGCCTTTGCCTAATGCAGAACTCATCATTGCCTGACCGGCATTCGTTAATACCTTTTTTACGTCCATGAAGTCCGTATTGATATCACCTGGTTTGGCAATGACATCTACCACTGATTTCACCGCTTTCGCTAATACGTCATCGGCTTTCGCAAAGGCGTGCTTTACGGCTAAATCCTTGTAATGTTCTGATATTTTATCGTTCATGATCACCAAAACCGTATCGCAATACGCCTTTAGTTCTTCAATTCCGTCTCTTGCATACTGAATTTTCTCTTTCCCTTCCCAATTATACGGGAATGAAACAACCGCTACCGTTAATAAATCGCGGTCTCTGGCGATCTCCGCAACGACCGGAGCAGCCCCCGTTCCGGTTCCACCACCCATACCAGCGGTGATGAAAACCATCTTCGTTTCGTTTGAAAGTACTGCTTTGATCTTCTCTTGACTCTCCTGAGCGGCTTGTTTCCCAACTTCAGGATCTGTACCAGCACCTAAACCTTGCTCACCTAATTTGATCTTCGTACGAACCGTATTAGAGGCCAAAGCCTGCGAATCGGTATTGCAAATAATCAAGTCAGCCCCTTTAATCTTTAGGTTGTCCATATGCTTCACCGCATTGGATCCGCCACCCCCAATTCCGATCACTTTAATGATGGATTTGAAAGAGGTTTCAGGAACAACTTCGATTTGATGGTTAAAAAAGGAAGGATTTTGGCTACTCATAAGTCAAGGTAAATTTTCTAAAACGTAAAAATAATAGAATTCTGCTAATTTTTTAGTTCCCCCAACGCCATTCATTGCCTAATTCTAATTCGTGGCGCAGGTTGTGTTTGATGAAGAATTCTTTTGTTGAATAAAAATCTAATTTCTTAGCGGGGATTTGTTCTGCATTACCCAAGGCATACAGCAACATCGTGGTGTATTTCACCGTATTCTCCATTTCTTTTTTATTCACTAAGCTGAAATCATCGCAATTCGCATGATAGCAATCTAAAACGCTCCGAGTTAATTTTCCCAAAGGATCTGCTGCTGGAATTCCTTCCATTAGGAACGTTTGGTTATCCGAATGCAATCCTGGGGAGTTAGCAAGTTGATTGCCAAACTCTCCATCAATCGCTTTGATTTGATCACCTATCGATTTCAATATAGGCATCATTTCTTCTCGGCCACCTCCGTTGAAACCATTGACGTTATTAGTCATGTCCAGATTGATCATATAGACCACTTCATCTAGTTCACCTAGTTTTTTTGCGCGTTCCACATAGGCTTTTGAACCTAATAAGCCTTCTTCCTCTCCCATAAAGGCAACGAATTCGATCGTACGTTTGCTACTTAATCCAAGTGCTTTGAAAGTTCTAGCAACATCTAACACCGAGAAAGATCCAATTCCGTTATCAATCGCACCAGTAGCTAAATCCCATGAATCCAAGTGTCCGCCGATGATGATTTTTTCGTTTCTTAATTTCGAGCTCGTTCCTTTCAGGGTCGCTACGACATTACGCGCCTTGATTGGTTTGCTTACATTGTGCATTTCAATCAAGCTTAATAAACCAGGTTGGTCTTTCATCCAGCTTCTGATTTCTGTTCCGTTTTCTAAAGAAATACAAACCGCTGGAATTGAAATCAAATTACCGGTTACCGAGGCCGTGCCTGTTAATAACACTTGCCCTTTTACCGTGTTAACAAAAATGACTCCGATGGCTCCATGTTGAATCGCTAACGCCGTCTTTTCAGAGCGGTGTAAGTTTTTAGTTCCTGCTGCAGCCTCTAATAGACCGATGTTCGCTAATACCACTTTGCCTTTCACCTCTTTGCCCGTGTAATCAGCATCAAGACCATTACCTAAGTCAACAATCGTGCCTTGGATATTTGCATCTACTGGAGTCATCGCCAAAGAAACTACCGGCACTTCTCTGAAATCATCTGACTTAGGAGGAGCAATAGATAAAGTAACCGTATCACGCGCCCAAGCCTCTACCTGAAATCCTTGAAACTTCGTATCCTTAAATCCGTATTCTTTTAGTAAGCGAAAGGCATATTCTTCCGCCTTTTTTCCTTTTTCGCTACCGGTTAATCTATGTCCTATGGTCTTACATGCATCTCCTAAGGTGCTGTATGCTTTGGAGTGCAATTCTACTTCCTCTTTGATTTTTTTGAAAACGTCCTTCCATTCTTCTTCTCCTTCCACAGGAGCGAATGAACTGGTGAAAAGAGTCACCGACAGTGCTAAAATTCCAAGGGTTAATTTTCTCATACGTGATTTTAAATTATCACATTAAATGTAGGCTTTTTCGCCGAAAAACACAATTAGCCCGACCAATTTTCCCGATCTAAATTTCGATAGGTGATGGCCTCAGCTAGATGTTTCGCCTGGATGGAAGAGGATTGGGCAAGGTCAGCAATAGTTCTCGCCATTTTTAAAATCCGATCGTGCGCCCTGGCGGATAATTGTAGTTTTTCAATGGCGTTTTCTAAGAGGGTTGATGAAACGATATCTAGCACACAAACTTGTATTACTTGCTCTGAATTCATTTCGGCGTTCGTTTGAATTTTAGGAGAATTTTGAAATCGTTGCAGCTGTTTTTCTCGGGCTTCGATGACACGTTCTCGAATAGCTGCACTTGACTCACTGGCTTTCGAATGAAACATCTCCGGATATTTTAAAGGAAAAACTTCCAGGTGCATATCGATGCGATCTAATAGCGGGCCTGAGATGCGGTGTAAATACCTGTCAACTTGGTAGGGTTTGCAGGTACAGGGTTTATCTGGATGATGGAAATAGCCACAAGGGCAGGGGTTCATCGCGGAGATTAACAGGAAATTTGCGGGGAATTCCACAGTACCGTGAGCACGAGATATAGGTACTTTTCTTTCTTCCAAAGGCTGTCTTAAAAGTTCTAAGACGTGTCGTTGAAATTCCGGGAGTTCATCTAAAAACAATACCCCTTGATGTGCGAGTGAGATTTCGCCTGGTTGTGGATTGGTTCTCCCTCCGATCAAAGCAGGTGCTGTGATGCTGTGGTGCAAGGCCCGAAAAGGTCGTTCAGTAATCAAAGGGTTTTCAGAACTCAGCTTTCCCACGATAGAGTGGATTTGAGTGGTTTCGATAATTTCGTGGAGGCTCATAGGAGGCATAATGGATGGAATGCGCTTCGCCATCATTGTTTTTCCCGCCCCAGGAGGGCCTACTAGAAGTAAATTGTGTCCTCCTGCCACGGCAATTTCGATGGCTCGTTTCGCTTTTTCTTGGCCTTTTATTTGGGAGAAATCGTCTTCGTAGAGCAAGGCCTCCTGCGAAATGTGAGGCGCTTTCACTGGGGCTTGGGTTCTGCCATGCAAAAAGCGAATGGTGTCGCGCAAATTCGCCATCCCATAAATCGCTAGTCCATCAATCAGGGCGGCCTCTATGGCATTTTCTCGCGGGAGAATGAGGGATTTAAAGCCTTGTTTTTTGGCCTCAATCGCCATTGACAAGGCACCTTTAATGGGGCGAATTTCTCCTGTTAGCGAGAGTTCTCCCATAATTAGATAGTCAGAAAGTCCAATCATCTTTGTCTGTTCAGACGCTTGTAGTAATCCCAATGCAATGGGGAGGTCATAGCCGGAACCTTCTTTGCGAATGTCTGCAGGGGCCAGATTGATGACGACTTTTCTGCGTGGAAAGAAATAGCCAATTTGCTTGATGGCGGATTCAACGCGTTGAATGGATTCCTTAATGGTGGAGTCGGGTAGACCCACTAGGTAACATTTGGATCCTTGTCCAACGTGGGTTTCAATGGTGATTATGGAGGCGTGTATGCCTACGAGGGCACTGCCAAAAGTTTTCGCTAACATAGTGGTCGTTTAAGACACAATGTTAGGACGAAAGAATGGTATTAAATATCAGTTAGTTGGACTCCTTCCGCATTTACCAACAATTTGGTTTTTACACCAAAAACCAATGGCTGGTTGTTTGGAATATGTCCTGATGGGAAATCATACGCAATTGGAAACGAAGTTCCTGAAGTATGTTCGGCCACTAATTCAAAAGCCGTTTTTCCGATAGTCAAACTCGCTTCATTGCAATCCGTAAATCCGCCCACGATTAGGCCAGCAAGGTTTTGGAATAATCCAGCTCTTTTTAATTGCAAAAGCATACGATCCACGTGGTACAAGCGTTCGCCTATTTCTTCAAGGAATAATATTTTGCCGTCGGTCGAGGCAAAAGTAGGTGAGCCTATCAGATGACATAATAGTGATAAATTTCCGCCAATAATCTCCGCGGTGGCCTCGCCCAATCGGTTCAATGGGTGCACCGGAGCTGATACAGAAACCACACCCTCGAAGAGCGTGGTATATAAGTTTTGCAAGGCTGATTCACCCCCTTTTTGGCAAAAATTATGCGGCATTGGTCCGTGAATACTGGCAAAACCTAATCGGTCTACTTCGCACAAAAGGGCGGTAATGTCAGAGAAGCCAACGATCCATTTGGGACTGGAAATAAAGCCCGAAAAATCCAAGGAATCTAATAAACGGGACGAGCCATATCCACCCCGAATGGGAAAAATGGCCTTGATTGAGGGGTCATCCAGCATTTGCTGTAAATCGGATAAACGTTCCGCATCTGTGCCGCCTAAACCAAAATGACGAGACAAATAATTAGGCGCATTTCGCACGCGAAGTCCCCAACTTTCTAGTACCTCTACCCCTTGTTTCCAGTTTTCCGTGGGAGGAAAAGAGGCAGGGGATAAAATCGCGATTTCGTCGCCAGGCTGCAAATACGGGGGAATGATCCGAGTCATGGCGTAAATATCTGCTTTTTTTTAGGATCCTCAAGGGCTAAATTTCGTAATATTGTAAAAATTCTATTTCTATCGCTCCTGCAGATTTAAATCTTGTACATCCCATTTACAACCCGCACCCGGGTTGGGCGGAGGAATTGCTGCACTATTATACCTTATTTAAAGAGGCAATTCCGGCAGAAACGACCATTCATATGTATTTAGTGAATGATGGGAGTAAATCAGGGATTCGTCAGGAGGATATACACTTGTTGTCCGAAAAAATTACTGGTTTTACCTACATCGACTCTCCCGTTAATCAGGGGAAAGGCGGCGCTTTACGGGATGCGGTCCGCCAAACCACGGGTAAATGGGTCATCTACACCGATGCCGATTATCCTTACATTATGGCTAATGCAGTGCAGATGTTTCACTTGCTTTCCACGGATGCCGCGGATGTGGTCGTGGGAGTTCGTGACGAACAATATTACGATCAATTGCCCTTGGGGCGTAAAATATTTTCCCTTTCGTTGAAGGTGATGAACTATTTGTTTTTTCCTCAGTTGAAGGTCAAAGACACACAGTCTGGACTCAAAGGGTTCAACCAAAAAGGAAAGGAAGTCTTCTTAAAGACCCGGATTCCAGCGTTCCTATTTGATATGGAGTTTTTGGTTTTGGCCTCCAAAAGATCTGACATTCGCATTCAGTGGATCTATGTTCAGGCGCGTGAGGGAATTGTGTTTTCGACGATGCGAGCTAAAACGATATTAACTGAGTTAGCGAATTTTGCCTCCATTTTATTTAGCGGCGACCGATGAAAAGGCGACAGATGATAACGCAAACAATGAATCCGATTCTCATCACGATTGATGTGGAAGAATGCGATATTCCCTTGGAATATGGTTACACGATTCCTTTAGAGGAGCAGTTGGCCATTTCCAAAGAAGGGTTGATGCATTTTATGCAAATTGCAGAGGAGGCAGGTGTGCCTGTCACGATATTCTGTACTGGCGTTTACGCAGAAAATAATCCTGATTGGATTAAGTCGCTGAATCCGATGCACGAATTAGCCTCTCATGGTTATTTCCACGGGCATTTTGACGCGTCTAAGGACCTTAAAAGTTCAAAGGATTTATTAGAGAAATTAAGTGGGAAACCCGTCACAGGTTTCCGAATGGCAAGAATGCAATATGTGGAGGAGGCCGAGATTTTAAATGCGGGTTATTCCTACCATTCATCTTTAAATCCTACCTGGATTCCGGGTCGTTATGATCACCGGGACAAACCGATGAAGCCTTTTTTTGAGAAAGGATTGTGGAATGTGCCCGCGTCGGTGAGCCCTTGGTTGCGGATTCCGCTGTTTTGGCTGGCATTTAAGAACTTTCCGCTGTGGATCTATACTTTTTTAGCGAAGCGAACTTTGCGTAAGCAGGGGTTCTTGAATATCTATTTTCATCCCTGGGAATTCGCTGATTTAAGCAAATACCCACTTCCGGCTCACGTAAAAAGGGGGCATAATGGGCCTTTGCGGGATAAATTGCGTTCTTTTTTGCAGCAGATGAAAGGGGAGGGAGAATTTACCACGATGGCTAAAATGCTAGAGAATAATGAATAAGAAATCCACCTTACTGATTATTTGGGCGCTGGCAGGTTTAGTGACCGGCTGGAAACAATTTTCTTTGAGCGCAGTTCATTCACACATTAATAATTTCCAGATTTTCAAGGCAAGTTTTGGTCATTTTATCCACCGAATGCCACTTTATTTAGAGTATCCCAAAGAATATTTTGATCTCTATCTATATGGGCCCATTTTTGCCATTTTGATGGCCCCATTTTCGATGCTTTCGGACGGCCCAAGTGTCATATTGTGGAATGTGTTGAATTCGGTGGTGTTGTTTGTGACGCTCTGGCATCTGCCCATCGTTGAAAACAAACGGGTGGCCATCACGTGGATTGTGTTGAATTCGTCCATCACGGCCTTATTAAATACGCAGTTTCATGCGCTTTGTTTGGCCTTGATTATTTGGTCCTACATCTGCGTGGAGAAGAAAAACTACTTCTGGGCGACGCTTTGGATTGTTTTAGGGATCTATATTAAGTTATATGGGGTGGTGGGATTAGCGTTTTTCTTTTTTGCCAAAGATCGTCTCCGTTTCGCTGCCTACTTTATTTTCTGGTTGCTAGTGATCGGCTTTGTTCCTTTGGCCTTAGGTGGATTTGATTATGGTATCCAAACCTACCGTGAATGGATGGGCATTCTAGCGCACAAAAATGAGTTGAACGAAAACATTAAAAACATCCGAACAGATGTTTGTGTGATGGGAATGATTCGCCGCTGGACAGGAGATCCGAATGTGTCGAATCTATGGTTCCTTATTCCTTCGATGATTTTAAACGTGTATTTGTTCTTCCAAACCAAGAAATGGTCTAACCCTGATTTTAGGCTGCGCATTTTAGCTTTTGTGCTGCTCTATATTATGCTCGCTAGTACCGGTACGGAATCTCCTACTTTAGTGATGGCCTTTCCAGCCGTCGGAATCTGGTTTGTGTTAGGAGAAAAAACCAAGGAACGCTGGGCGATGTTGATCTTTACCTTATTGATTTCGAGCTTTTCTCCTACGGATTTATTTCCGGCCTATATAAGGAATGAAATCATCAATCCTTTAGCCTTAATGATACTGCCTCTATTCGGAGTGTGGCTGTGGTTGGCCTGGGACTTGTTTACAGAAAAACAACCTCAGTAATAATGTCCTGTTGAGCGGTTTTATTCAACAGCTCAATCATTTTTTGCTTTGCCATCAGCAGTTCCTTCTTCAAGGGAGCGGAATCTAGTCCTAAAAAGAGTTTTTTGTCCTTTATAAAGACTTTCGTTGTTCGAGCAGCGATGGGTTTGCCCATAATCTCTTCCCAATGGGCTACAATATAGGTTTCGTCGAACTTATTCTGCAATTGATAGACCCGTAAAAGCGATTCAATCGCCTCTTTCAAGCTCATATTGTCCTTGCTTCGCGTAGAAGCTCGGGGGCCTTTCGGGTTGAATGGAGAGTCTATCATTGTTCCTATTTGAAATCAAATTTATTCAATTATTGGGGTATTTGAGAGTTTTTTTTGCATCAGGGGAATTTTTTTTTCATTTTTTTAAAATTTGATAATCCCAAAATAGTACCCTGATTCTTTCGATAAATCGAAGAAAATATCAGATTAGTACAATAGTCCTCTTTCTATGACTGGCTAGTAACCCTGCAATGATTATTTAAAGGATGAAAATTATATTAGAATTCTATTACTTTTGCCTTTACTGAAAAGGAAAGCGAAAGTCAAAACTATGAAAACTACGATCGCCGCATTTTCGACAAGTTTTATTAACAAAAAAATAATTCTTTAACCCCAAATTACCAAACTAATGAGTACACAACAACCAAAGCCAGCTGCTAAGCCAGCTGCAACCGAAAAAAAATCTGGCGGTATTTCTGCAGGTTTAATTCTAATTGTCCTTTTTGCAATTGCCCTAGCAATCTACAATTTTGTGATGGGAGATGGTTCTCACTTTGAAGGCGGAACAAATGAAGGACACCCACTTCCAGGCGACTACTTTGGTGTAGTTTACAAAGGTGGTGTTATCGTGCCAGTTTTGATGACTTGTTTCTTAACTGCATTAACATTCTCAATTGAGCGTTTATTCACAATCGGTAAAGCAAAAGGTACTGGTGATGTAAATGCATTCGTACGTTCTGTACAAGCATCTTTAGATAAAGATGATGTAGAAGGTGCATTGAAAGCTTGTGATAAGCAAAAAGGATCTGTAGGTAACGTTACGTTAGCTGCGATCAAAAAATACAAAGCGTTAACTACAGAGAAATCTTTAGATAAAGAGCAAAAATTAGCTGCATTGAGCAAAGAAGTGGAAGAAGCTACTTCATTAGAATTGCCAATGTTAGAGAAAAACTTAACTATCATCGCAACTTTAGCATCGGTATCAACTTTGATCGGTCTATTAGGAACGGTAGTAGGTATGATCAAGGCCTTCGCGTCATTAGGTAACTCAGGTGGATCAACTGATTCATCAGCTTTAGCAAATGGTATCTCTGAAGCCTTAATCAACACTGCATTAGGTATCGGTACTTCAGCGATCTGTATCATTGCATACAACGTGTTTACAGCGAAAATTGATGAGTTAACTTACAGCATCGACGAAATCGGCTTAAGTGTTAACCAAAACTACGCTACGCATCACAATTAATATTTGAACTGATTTAGGGGCATCTGCCCTTTCATTCAATTTTATTCACCGTTCAAAAAAATAATTGTTATGCCAAAAGTTAAAGCTAAACGACATAGTGTCTCACTCGACATGACAGCGATGTGTGACGTGGCTTTCCTTCTTTTGACGTTCTTCATGTTAACCGCGAAGTTCCGTCCAGAAGAGGCAGTTACGATCACTCCTCCATCTTCTATCTCAGAGAAACCTTTGAATACGAAAGATGGTATGCTGATGGTTAGTGTTTCACCAGAAGGTGGCGTTTATTTGGCAACTGATGATCAAATGGCTCGTGAGTTTATGTTAGAGCGTATGGCTAATCGCTATGGTATCGCTGTAACAGCTGAGATGAAGAAGAACTTTATGTCTTCTGAAATCGTAGGCTATCCTCTTGGAGCAATGCGTCAGGTGTTAAATATGAAACCTTCAGAAGCGAAAGCGCTAAGCAAGGGAATTCCAATTGATTCAGCCAACAACGAATTATCGTATTGGGTGGGTTATGCGAAATTGTCTAATCCAGAGTTGAAAGTTGCTATCAAAGGAGATAAAGAATCTAACTACAAAGTGTTTGCTGATATCATCGGTACTTTGCAGGCTCAGAACATCAATATCTTCCAATTAGTAACTGGACCGGAAAATAAACCGAAATAAGTTTTCATTTTTAATTACGAAAAGAAATGGCAGAAATAGATAGCTCCGGTGGCGGGAAGAAAGGCGGAAAGAAGCGTAGTAAGAAAATGTCGACCAAAATCGACATGACACCCATGGTGGACTTAGGCTTCCTTTTGATTACTTTCTTTATGTTAACAACGACGTTAGCAAAGCCCGTTACCATGCAATTAAACATGCCTGATAAAACGGATACGAAGGAAACATCACCTGTTAAGTTATCGGAATCACTTACCGTGTGCCCAGATGAAAATAAGGTGTATTATTACCAAGGTATCCCAACTGATGCAGGTACAGTAATGCAAGTTACTAACTATTCGGAAACAGGAATTCGCAAGGTTATCGCGGATATGAAGGCGAAAGTGGGTAATAATTTTACTATCGTGATCAAGCCAACCAAAAAAGCGAAATATCGCAATATGATTGATATGCTTGATGAATGTGCGATTACTAATAATAAGCGCTATGCATTATTAGAAATCGATCCGGATACGGAGGCACTGATTAAACGATCAGGAAAATAAGGGTATAAATTAATTTTAAATTAAACGAATATTATGTCACAAGTAATAAGCCAAGATGCTACTTTGGACGATATTATCTTCAAAGACAAGAACCGTGAATTCGGTGCCTTCGTTCTGCGCAAGACATATCCTAAAGTAATGAAGCGGTCCGTATTACTAGGCTCTGCACTCTTTGTCGGTGCTCTTTTGATTGCAGCTTTCTGGAAACAGTTAACTGCCGTAGCGGAAGATAAGACTGAGGTGACTGCTGAAGTAATGAAATTGGACAAGCCAGCTCCTACCAAAAAGATAGAGCTGCCTCCTCCGCCGCCACCGCCACCACCCAAGGAAATTCCTAAGGTGACAACGACGAAGTTCTTACCTCCAGAAATTAAGCCTGATGAGCAGGTAACAAAATCTGAACCACCACCAGAGACGGTTATTGGAAACACAGCAGCTGAATCTGTGAAGGGTGAGACAGATACGTATGAGCCACCTGTAGATCCAGACGCTAAAGGATCAGAGCCTGTTGAACCTCCTAAGCCAGCTGAAGATGAAATCTTTACGGCGGTAGAGCAACAAGCAGAATTTCCTGGAGGTCCGGGTGCATGGGGTCGTTTCTTACAGAAAACGTTGAAATACCCATCTGCTGCTCAACGTGCAAACGTAGGTGGTAGAGTATTCGTCTCATTCGTTGTTAATACGGACGGTACTGTTCAAGACGTACAAGTTTTGAAGGGTGTTGGTTTCGGATGTGATGAGGAAGCTATTCGTGTGATCAAATCTATGCCAAGATGGAATCCTGGTAAACAATCTGGACGCGCGGTTAGATCTCGTTTTACTCAACCGATTACATTCGTTTTATCTGAATAAGATCAAAGCGTAAAACAATAGACAGACCTGCTGAATGTATTTTTAGCAGGTCTGTTTTTTTAAAAGAATATGAAAAGACCTGTTGCTATTTGGATTAATATCGGATTTCGATTAATGGTTGCCTTTGCCTATTTTTTATTAGGCTTGTATGTGGCTTTTTATTCGGAGTTTGATTTAGGTATGAATTTTGGGATACCTACTACTGTACTTTTTGGATTACTGTTTATGGCGTATGGTTTATTCCGGATTTGGAGAGCTTATGCCTATTTTAACACAACAGAAGAGGAAGAAGATGAATATCAAAAATATTAGTTTAGTCCTTTTAGGACTTTGTTTTTTTCAATGCTCTACGGAGAAAAAGGATGGCCCTACAGACTCTGCGACGGTAGGTGAAATTACCTTAGGGGTAGATGAGTCTTTTGAGCCGTTGATGAAGGCTGAGAAGACGGCTTTTGAAGAGCAATATAAATACGCTAAAATCAAGTACAAGTTTAGCCCAGAAAATGAAGTCATTGCTGATATGTTGAATGACAAGATTCGGGGGGTAGTCGTGACGCGGGATTTGACGGCCAAAGAAAAAGAAATTTTTACGCGCAAAGCGGTTACTTATCGCAGTTATAATATTGCGGCAGATGGCATTGCCTTGTTAGCGCATAAATCCAATTCTGATACATTAATGACTTTAGCTTATCTGAAGGATTTGATTGTAGGTAATTCATCGAAATATACGCTTGTTGTAGACAAAGCGAACTCAAGTAATTTGAAATTTTTATTAGACAAATTAAAGATTTCAAGTGCCGAGAAACTGCACGTAGTGGCTGCTGGTTCCAACCCACAGGTTATTCAACAAGTGAAAAATGATCCTCATGCCATTGGTATTGTTGGTTCAAACTGGATTAGCGATGGGGATAATCCCACCTCACTTGGTTTTATTCGTTCGGTGAATGTGATGTCGGTGTCGGAAGCGAAGGGGATGCCATACACGCAGCCGTTTGGCTATAATTTGGCCCTTAAAAAGTACCCTCTGCGCCGGGAAATCAAGTATATTATCAAAGAAGCCCACCAAGGATTAGGGACCGGATTCTTGAATTATGTGTCTGGAGATTTAGGCCAATTGATCGTTTTGAAGGCTGGCTTGATTCCATTGACCCGACCTATCACGATTCGCACGTATCAAATCAGTCAATAGTGCATTTTTATTCGGTTTAAAGTAGGGAAAATAGAAGATTGTTTTTATTTTTGTTGTTCTTACGAATTATAAGTTAAGTGTATAAAATTGGACATTTCGGTGTTCGAGGCCTAGGAAAAATATTGAAAGCTATTAATTAAAAAAACAAAATGAAGAAAATGAAATCGTGGATATTGGCAGTCAGTTTATTGATCACCAATATGGCAATGGGACAAACTATCGCAGACGGATTACACTTAATCGATCGCGATCAACCAAGCAAAGCAAAGCAAGTTTTTGAAGGCTTAGTGACAGCTTCTCCTACCGGTGAAAATTACTATTATTTAGGGTATTATCATTTATCTCGCAGAGATTGGGCCGCAGCAGAAGATGCTTTCAAAAAAGGCTTAGCCGCAGATCCTAAGAACTATTTGAATCAAGTAGGTTTAGCGACGATCAAAGTAGGCCAAAACAAGGTGAATGATGCGAAAGTAGATTTTGACCGCATTTTGTCAGAAACGAAATACAAAAATGGTGATGTCATTCACCGAATCGCTGAAGCGTACGAGATGTTCTATAAATTAGGACGCGATCCAGAATTCAATGCGAACAACAATGATCCTGCAGAGGCGATTCGTTTGATCGATTTAATGTTAGAGAAAACGAAGAAAGGCCCTAACGCAGAGCAAATGATCGTTCGTGGCGATGCCTTCTTGATCAAGAATGATGGTGGTAACGCAGTTTCTTCTTACGAGCAAGCATTAATGCAAGATCCTAAGAATGTAAAAGCGAAAGTGAAAATTGGAACGGTTTTCTTGCGTGGTAAAAATTACCGCGAGACACAATCTCGTTACAAAGAGGCGATTGACTTGGATTCAAACTATGCTCCAGCGCACAAGCGTTATGGAGAGTATTTGATCGTAGGTAGCCAATATAAAAATGCCTCTCGTTATTTTAGAAAGTATTTAGAGAAAGCAGAGGCTACTCCAGAGGTGACTTTGGAAACGGCAAAATTATTATTCTTGTCTCAAGATTACGAAGGTGCGATGAAGTACACGGATGAGGCAGATAAGAAAGGCGTAAAAGACAATGATATCTTCCGTATGCGTGGATATTCTAATGTCGAGATGAAGAACTACCAACAAGGCATTGATAACTTAGAGGGTATGGTTCGTTCAGGAGTAAAGCCTTATTTCATGGATGATTTATATTTCGGAAAAGGTTACCAAGGTTTAGGTAAAGATTCAGTGGCTTTGACTTACTTGGAGCGCGCTGCACCTTTAGACACAAACAATAACGTTTATAATATCATTCACGATATTCGTTACAAGCAAAAGCGTTATAATGATGCGGCAAATGCAGCGTTGAAAGGAATTGAGTGGAAGCAAAAGAAAAATCAAGCGATTGGTTCAGGAGATTACTTCAAGGCAGCGATGGATTATTATTTTGTAGCAGCTTACACGATCAGAACGGATACGATTAATCGACCATTGAATGCGATGAAAGCGGACACTTTATTTGCTAAAGCTATTTCAGTGAATGACAAATGGCCTCCATTCTACCTGAATCGCGCAAGAGCTAATAACTTAATTGACTATACTGGAACGAAGTGGTTAGGTGTTCCGCATTATGAGAAATTCTTAGAAACTATCGCTAAGTTGAAAGAAGAAAAATCGACTACGTTTAAAGAAGATAAGAATCAATTATTTGAGGCGTATAAATTTCTAGGAGGATATCATTTAACGGTAACGAAAGATGATGCGAAAGTGAGAGACTATTTCACGAAGGCCCAAGAGATCAAAGCGGATGATAAAGAAGTCAATGACTATTTGAATCCAGCACCAGCCGCGGCTCCTAAGAAATAAATAAAATTAAATCATCGAAAAAAGCTGCTCATCGGGCGGCTTTTTTCATTTACATAAAGCATATGTCATACGCAATCATTACCGGAGGAAGTAAAGGAATAGGCAAAGAAATTGCCTTGCAATTAGCTGAGAGAGGGTATAACCTGATATTGGTGGCTCGTAATTCGTACGAGCTTCAGCAGGTAAAAGAAGAGATTCAGAAAAAGTATTCGCTGGACGTTGATTACCTTGTTGCGGATTTAGCGGATCCTTCGGCTGTAAACACCCTATATGAGTGGGTGCTGGCAAAGCAGATTGATCTTCGAATTTTAGTAAACAATGCGGGTTATGGTTTAGTGGGAGAATTTGAAAAATATTCTTTCGAGGAAACCCAAAAAATGATGCAAGTTAATATGAATGCTTTGGTGGAATCGTGTTACCGTTTCTATCCAATGCTATCAGGGAAAGGCCAAGCTTACGTTTTAAATATTGCGAGTTCCACGGCATACCAAGCGATTCCATTAATGAGTGTGTATGCTGCCTCTAAAGTATTTGTCTTGAATTTCTCCCGTGGGTTATTCCACGAGTGGAAAGCGAAAGGTATTTCCGTAACAGCAGTAAGCCCTGGTGCTACCACCACGAACTTCAATGATCGCGCAAACTTGCCTGCTAAGGCTAGTAAGGCGGCAGAGAAAGTAACGATGACTCCCGCTGTTGTAGCAAAGCTAGCAGTGGATGGTATGTTTGCTAAAAAGCAAGAAGTGATAACGGGTCTGATCAATAAACTAGGAGCTTTCTTGGCTTGGGTAGCCCCTAAAGCGATTTCAGAGAAAGTCGCTAAAGGGATTTACGAATAGTTTTTTCTTGACTGACTCCATCGGAGATCAATCTAAGTACATAGGTTCCAGCAGGGAAACGGGAAATATCCCAGTCGATTCTCCTGCTGGAATTTTTTATTTTCATAGAGTCAAGTAATTTGCCCTTCAAATCGAACAAGTGGACTTCTGCGTCTGAAATTTCATACGCGATTTCGATGGACAGTTTACCTTGGTTTGGATTAGGGTATACAGCGAATTCGTAGGTCGCGGGATTATCTACGTAATACACATTGGAATAGGGAGAAAAACAGGAAAGACTTTTATACATCCACTTGGCTCGAACATAGAATTCGCGCCCTTCTGTTATTTTGCGAATGGCTGAAGTATCATAGGATTTGGTTTGATCGATGAGCCATTCAGGGATGCCGAGTGACCAAGTTTTCACAAAATAAGCCCCCATTTTTTCTAAACGAGGAGCCGGGGGATTAGCTTTTCTATCTAGGTTGATTTTTTCTGAGCGGTAGAAACAACCATTTTCTTCAAATACAGATTGGTATTCTCCGGAGGGAAGTAGGCCCCTTACGATTTTGTCAGTAGCGAAAAGATGGCCATTCAATTCCCAGCCTATGAAATGAACGCTAGAGTCTATTGTGAGGCTGAGGCTTGCGCTGTCAGCGTCACAAATGGGACTAGTGAAGGATTTGCGCTGAAGGGAACTTGGCTGCTTTAAAACAGGCAAATTCAGCGTTAGCGTGTCTGTTTCACCATCGTTGCAGAGGAATGTGTAATTTCCGCCTGTTAGGATAAAATCTGCCATGGCGGATTCATAGCGTTTGGAAACACTTAACGCAGATGTTTTCATGGGACAGCCATTGATTCGAATGCGGTAATTGTTTGTTAGGCAATTCGTTTCAAAGAGAGCCGTTAATCGATGGATAATAGGGCCGTTTCGCACGTAATTTACTTCGGTCGTGTCTTTCACGCTGCAGCCCAATGAATCCGTTGCGGTTCTGAACAGGAATCCATTAGAAGTAAAGGGTCCGAGTGGGCTTTTTGCAGAAGAGCTGTAGGTAATTCGATAGGGAGGAGTTCCATTCAAGGGAAGCGTTTCAGGTACACTTATTGTTCTTTCACCTGTAAGTGAAATTGGATTTAATGCGCGTATAACGAGTCGTGGCTTGATGCGAATCGTTACGGGAATTCGAGTGCTTTCGCAATCGTTGATTTTGACGGAGGCAAATCGGACTAGGAGCGAATCATTTATACCGGTGTTTGAAATGGCTTTTATAGCTAAAGCCGTTGCCGTACTTAGGCTAGACTTAGCGGACTCGGATTCATACCAGATGTTGTTTAGCCCTCCGCTGGCTTGTAAAGAAAAGGCGACATCTGAGCAAAAGTAATTGGAGGAGGTATTCTGCGGCGGCGCTGGAATAGGGTAAATAGCCGTTTTTACCCCTGATGATAAAGGTCCTTCGCAACCAGATTTAACACAAGTTGCCCGAAAAATGGCGCTGTCGGAGGCGATGAGCGGCAATCGACTTCCTTCGCCTATTTTAAGGCCATCTGAATTATACCAATAAGTTAAGGATGGAGAACAGCCCGTGGCATTGAGTGAAAAGGGGAGGCCCACGCAGGCTTTGACGAGTTTTACGGAATGGGAGGGAGCAGCTGGAAGCGAGGTGACGCTGAGTGACACCTCATTTGAAGCTAGTATACAGGAACCCAAAGGGAGAGTGGAATAGCGTGCAAAAGCCTTTATTTTAGCCCCATTAAGTGTAGGAGTCGCAATAATTGAATCCACAGCTTGCCCGTTGAGTGTCCAGGAATAAGGAAAAGAAATAAGCGTTTTCTCACATATTGTAAAATTTGATATAACGGGTGCTTTGCGTAAAGTCACTAAGACGGAGTCTGAATAGATAATGCATTTCCCCAGTGTAACTTTCAATCGATAATAAGATCCCGTGGGATGAGTGGCTCCGCCAGAAAGGAAGTGGTAGCGCGCTGCGCGTGCGTTTGTGATACTAGTGAATTTTGCGTCTGAGGGTCTACGCTTTTCCCATTGAAAAGTGCCGTTTGAACTGACCACGATGAGTCGAATGGAATCCCCCTCGCAGGTGATTTGGGGAAGAGGCTGGGTATTGATTGTTGCGCATTGTGCGAACGCAGCGAAACTATAGAAGAGAAAAAAGAGCGTTTTCATGACTCGAATTAGGGCAGAAAACGAAGGCGAAACAAGCCGGAGAAAATCTATATCAGGAACCCGATAAATAAAAAACGCAAACTACTCGATGCGAGCTGTTTGCGTTTTAATCAAGGTGTTGGTTTTCTTAGATGTCGCAGATTTTTACCGCTTGTTCTAAGGACGCCATTTTGTCTTTGCGAGCCGGAATAAATTCCTGTCCGATAAAGCCTTTGTATCCTGTATCGTAGATGGCACGAATGATCGCCGCATAATTTAATTCTTGCGTCTCATCGATCTCATTACGACCTGGAACACCACCTGTGTGGTAGTGAGAGATGTATTGGTGGTATTTTTTGATGGTAGCGATTACGTCCCCTTCCATGATTTGCATGTGGTAGATATCGTATAGCAATTTGAATTTATCGGAACCTACCATCTCACAAAGTGCAGCGCCCCATTCCGTCGTGTCAGCTTGGTAGTCTTTGTGGTTTACTTTGGAATTCAATAGCTCCATCGAGATCGTTACATCGTAACGTTCTGCGGTTTTCATGATGCGTTGTAAGCCCTTTTTACAGTTGATTAGGCCGTCTTCATCGCTCATGCCGTCTCTATTTCCGGAGAAAGTGATGATGTTTTTGACGCCGGCTTTCGCTGCTTTAGGGATGATATCTTCGTAGAAACCGACTAAAGCGTCGTGGTTTTTTGTCCGGTTAAAGAAGTTCGGGATGTTCATGCCGTCCGGGTATTTTCCCCAGCCGATGGCCGCCGTCATATCGTGTTTTTTCAGGATTTCCCACTCGTCGGGACCTGTTAACTCGATAGATTGTAAGCCGATTTTTTTGGCATTAACGACTAATTCCTCAAACGGAATATCTTGGTAACACCAGCGACAAGCCGAGTGATGCACTTTTCCTTTTAGGTCTAGGCCCGCTTGGATGTCGGCTTCTTGAAAACGATGGCCCATCATTCCAAGGCCAGCGAATCCAGCAGAGCTTTTTAGGATGTCTCTGCGGCTGAATTTGTTTTCCATAGGTTTATATTTTAATAGGTTTATTTTAGTAATCCGGTGACGAATTTTTCACTGAGCTCAAAAAGCAAGCCCGGGTAAACGCCTAGCAATATACTGATAATTCCTAAACCAAAAAGGCTAAGTAATTCTAATTTAGTCAAATCAGGTAAAGACCAGTCGGCCTTTTTTAGGTAGGGTTTTCCCAAATAGATTTTTTGGAAAGTCCATAACAGGTATCCAGCGCCTAATAACAAGCCCAAAGCGCCAAAAATGGCAATCCCAGGATGCACAAACGGACTCGTGAATGCGCCCATCAGGCTGAAGAATTCTCCGATAAATCCAGAGAATCCGGGAAGGCCTAAAGAAGCGAAAATGGCGATGCCAGAAATGACCGTGAAGCGTGGCATCAGTGTTACTAAGCCGGAATACGAATCGATTTCGCGGTTGCCGGTACGGGAGTATAACACGCCCACCATCAAGAATAAAAGCGCGGATAAAACTCCGTGGGAGATGGTTTGGAAGATGGCTCCTTGCCATCCCTCAGCCGTAAAGGCTGCGATTCCAATCAGCACGAAACCCATGTGAGAAACAGATGAATAGGCCACTAATTTCTTTAAATCTGTCATCGCCAGCGCATTGTAGGCGCCGTAAACGATAGATAAAGCTCCTAAGCCTGCCAAAATATTCGCCGCTTCAATGGCCTCTGCTTGGAAGAATGGAATGGTGATTCGCAACCAACCGTATGCTCCGATTTTCAACAAGACCCCCGCTAATAAAACAGAGATCGGTGTGGGAGCTTCCACGTGCGCATCGGGTAACCAAGTGTGCAAAGGAACCATTGGTAATTTGATGGCGAATCCGATGAATAATAACCAAAAGCCCCATTCACGCGCGCTCATTCCCGCTAATTGCCAGCCTGAGCTGATATGTAGAATGCTGGTGATTTGGCAATTATTATAGTCTGCTAAAGCCTGCATATCAAAGCTATGCACTAAAGAAGACGTAGCTAATTCTTGTGACTGTATTAGTTGCTGTACTGTTTTCAAGGCCTCTAGGTTGAAGCCTTGTTCTGGGCGAATCAAGCCATTTAATAAAGCGGTTTCATAAGGGTCCACATAAGCAACGCCCATTCCGAGCATCACGATGAGGATCAAAAGGGATCCCACTAAGGTGTAAATAAAGAACTTTAAGGACGCGTAGTTTCTACGTGGTCCACCCCAAATTCCAATCAGGAAATACATGGGCAGTAACATGAACTCGAAGAAGACGTAGAAGAGGAAGAGGTCTTTGGCCATAAAACAGCCCATAATCGAGGCGTTCAAGAGTAAGACCAAAGCGTAATAGCCACCTATTTTTTCTTTAATGTCTGTCGAATTCCAAAGCGCTATCCAGGTAATTAATCCTGTTAACAGAATCAGGGAAATGCTCAAACCATCGATTCCTAGCGTGTATTTAGACATAAATTGTCCCATCGATCCGAGTGAAATCGAGAACCAATTGTGCGTTTCGTTGAATTGAAATAAGCCGGATGTTTTATCGAAAGCGCTGTAGATATAGCCCAAAAGTGCTAATTGGAGTGTCGAAAGACCGATGGCAATGCTTCTCGCTTGTTCTTTCAATGGACCCAAACCAAGCGCTAATGCACCGAGTAGGGGCAATCCAATCAAAAGCGATAATAGAGGTAAATTCGTCATTTAATAAATAGCGCGTAAAGTAAAAATAAGGCAAATGTCACAATAATCATAGCCCAATAACTTTGGACTTTAGCTGATTGCCAGCGACTTAAAATTTTTCCAGTGCCTGCACTTAAGCTTGCACTTCCACCCACTAAAATGCCATCGACGATGTGTCTGTCAAACCAAGCAGATAGATGGGCAATAATCACTTGCAAAGCGGCAATTCCATTCACGAAGCGGTCAATAAATTGTGTTTCGAAAACCTGTGCAGATCTGCTTTTCCAGCGAATAAGGAGGAATAAGGAAGGCCAAAAACGAGGCAAAAACTGATAATTCCCCGCGGGAATCCAGTTTCTTGTTAAATAAGCTCCCGCAATTCCCAGCACCCAGGTGGCAGCTGTGATATACAACCAGAAGGATGGGATATGGTATATGCTTATTAACGTATTTTCGTGCATTTCCAATGGATTTACCGAAATCCAAATGAAGAGACTTGCTATGATCAGTATACTGATTGGCAGCGCGAATTCTGTCGTCGAAGAACCTTCTTTCACAGGTCCCATAAAGATCAAATAAAACTGGCGACTGATATAGAAACTGGTCAAGACCATTCCTAGTGCTAAAACAACGAGCAATTCTACCTGACCGGATGTATATAAATATCCCGCGATATTTTCCTTGCTGTAAAAACCGCCCGTAAGAGGTAATCCCATTAACCCTGCACCGAAAATAAGGTAGGCCAAAGCCGCTATTGGCGCTTTTTTGCGAAGGCCACCCATGTCGTTTAGGCTTTGGGAATGGACTGTATGAATGACGGCTCCAGCCGCTAAAAAGAGGCCTGCTTTGAAAATTCCATGGGTCAATAAATGAAACAATGAAGCGTCAGAACCCATTCCCATCCACATTAAACCTAGCTGGGAAATGGTGGAATAGGCGAGCGTTTTTTTGATGTCGTTTTGTAAAATGGCGAATACTGCTCCTGCTAAAAAGGATATTGCACCAATGATTCCCATAAAAAGATGAGTCTCCGGTCCCGTGATATCGAAAACGCGAACGCCCACAAATACACCTGCGGCCACCATCGTAGCGGCATGGATTAGAGCTGAGGCTGGCGTAGGGCCTTCCATCGCATCCGGTAGCCAAGACATGAGAGGGAATTGAGCTGATTTAGCTATTCCGCCTGCAATAATGGCGATTCCAATCAGGGTAGGAGCGATGCCATGCATCGCTGAAAATTGCCAGGTATTGAAGTGCAAACCGATGGCAATTAAACCGAATAATAAGGCAATATCCCCTAAGCGATTAATTAAAAAGGCTTTTTTGGCGGCTTGTATGGCGGCCGTTTTTTGGTGCCAAAAACTAATCAACAAATACGAACACGCCCCCACTAATTCCCAAGCCCCGTAGAAAATCAGGATGGAATCGGTCAGCAGTAAAAGCGTCATCGAGCCCACAAATAGGTGTAAATACAGGTAATATCGGCCGATGGAGGGGTCGTCTTTTAGATACGATTTGGAGAAAAGCTGAACACAAAAAGAAACCAGAGCCACTAAGCCCAGGACCAATTGCGCCGAGGCATTCGCCCAAAAACTCGCATTCAGCGACTGCCCTCCTAGATTAAACCAAGGATAAGCGATTTTGAAATCAACAGGTGCAGTGGTGCAAAAATACAATGCAGCAACGCTAAATACAGCCGAAAGGGAAATCGAAAAAAGAGGTTTGGGAAAAAGAGCCACCAACAGCGCGGACGCCCAAGGCAACAAAAGCACTCCAAGAAACAGGAGATTTAATCCCATATACTTTGTATAGATTTAAAAACAAATATACGGATTATCCGCCACTCACGGGAGGAATTAAGGCAATTTCCATCGTTTCAGAGAGGATAAAATCAGGTTCTGGGAAGCGATGTTCCGCTGCAAGTCGTAGCGAAGGTAGATTTTCCAAAGCAGGATGCTTTGAACGCAAGATTTGCAACATTTCCCCCACGGTCACTGAGCCCTCTTTTTCGATCGAAATCGTAGACGATTTTAATAAATCCCGGCAAATACCGAACAGCAAGATGTGGTAGGTTGACATCGTTTTTTGTACCTTTGAAAACTATTGAACAAATATATTGGATAATCCTCAGCTTTTAGATAATCACGGCCGCGAATTGACGTATTTACGTCTTGCGGTGACGGATCGTTGCAATCTGCGCTGCACCTATTGTATGCCGGCAGAGGGGATTAACTATATGCCGGAGCGCGAGTTGTTGAGCTGGGAGGAGATGTTTCGCTTGACCCACATTTTACACGAAATGGGGATCAAAAAGGTTCGTATTACGGGAGGAGAGCCCTTTGTTCGGAATGGTTTGCTGGATTTCTTAACGAATTTAGCGGGCTTAAAAGACCTAGAAATCTGTTTGACGACGAATGGCGTGTTCATTGGTGAGTACATAGAGGCGCTGAAAAAGCTAGGTGTTCGTCACATCAATTTAAGTCTAGATTCGCTCGATCGGGATCGCTTTCATCAGATCACCAGGAGAGATGATTTTGCCAAAGTCTATGCAAACCTCCTTCTCTTGATCGAAGCTGGTTTCCAAGTCAAGATCAATGCAGTCGTGATGCAGGGTAAAAACGAGGACGATATTATTGCTTTGACGGAGTTTGCGCGTGAACATCCGGTATCGGTGAGATTCATCGAAGAAATGCCGTTTAATGGTTCTGGACTGGTAGAAGAAAAGCTATTTTGGGATCACGCCCGTATTTTAGAACGTATCCGTTCGCAATTTCCGGACCTAAAAGCGAGACCCTTTTTGTTCGGGGAAACAGCAAATACCTATGACATCCCTGGATTTAAAGGCAATGTGGGTATTATCGCAGCCTTCACCCGGACTTTTTGCGGAAGCTGCAATCGCATTCGACTAACAGCCAAAGGGCAAGTCAAGACTTGCCTCTATGATGATGGCGTTTTTGATATGAAGCCGTATCTTCGTAGCGAAGTGAGCGATGAGGAGGTGAAAGCACAATTTTTGACATTATTTAAATCGCGTCCGTTGGATGGATTTGAAGCAGAAAATAAACGAAAAGGAGTCATCACCGAATCGATGACGACCATAGGAGGTTAAACAGTAGCATTTTTATGAATCCATTATCAAGCCTGATTGAGAAATTTTCTAGCCTTCGCGTTCTCGTGATTGGCGATTTAATGGTGGATGCCTATACCTGGGGAAAGGTGAATCGCATTTCGCCGGAAGCTCCCGTTCCCGTGGTGAACGTCATTAAGCGCGAATCTCGCTTAGGCGGAGCCGGAAACGTGGTGTTGAACATCGCGAGCCTTGGCGCAAAACCTTACGTTTGTTCTGTCATCGGAGACGATGCCACAGGCGAAACCTTACAAGGAATTCTACAAGGCGCTGGTCTTTCTACTTCTGGTATCATTACCGAAAAAGGTCGTCCCACGACGGTTAAAGAACGTGTCATCGCCGGATCTCAACAATTGATTCGCGTGGATTCGGAAACGGAGGCACCTATTTCAGCTGCTTCGTCTAAAGCCTTATTGGAGCAAGTGAAAACTTGGTTGCCAGAGGTCGATGTGATCCTTTTTGAGGATTACGACAAAGGGGTTTTGAGTGCTGAATTGATTCAAGAAATTATTACGCTGGCGAAAGCACGCCAAATTCCAACCGTCGTTGATCCGAAGAAAAAGAACTTCTTCGCCTACAGCGGAGCCACTTTATTTAAGCCAAATTTGAACGAATTGCGGGATGGATTAGGTTTAGAGGCTGCTGCCATTGCACCTGATGCCATCGCAAAAACAGTGGCTGATTTCAAAGCTGCGCAAGCCTTCACGGGTCTATTCGTGACGATGTCTGAACGCGGAGTTTACATGGATTTCGCAACTGATCAAATTCAAATTCCCGCCCACATTCGCCAAATTGCCGATGTTTCAGGTGCAGGAGATACCGTGATTTCCATCGCCGCTTGCGCTCTGGCCGCTGGTGGATCTGCTGCACAAATTGCTGAGCTTGCTAACTTAGGCGGAGGCTTAGTCTGCGAATCGTTGGGGGTTGTTCCGATAGATGTGGAACTGCTGAAGCGGGAGGCCGCAAAAATATAAAAAAAGCCCCGAACGAAAATTCGGGGCTTTTTTATGCATTCAGATTTTTTATCCCACCCAAGCCGTAAACTCAATCTCCACTTTATATTGCGGAGCGATCAAAGCCGAGATTTCATAAATACCCGTAGTTGGCTTGATATCTCCAAAGAAATGAGCATGTGCACGAGCAATGTCTAAATTCTTGGAAATATCCGTCGTGAAAATACGGGTACGGACCACATCCTTTAAGGAAGAACCAGCCTCTTCTAAAACCACCGCGATTCGTTCGATGATGTTATAGGTTTGGGCATATAAATCCTCAGCCGTTATTTTTTCACCATCGACTAGGGCTACTGTGCCGGAGATTTCTAACAAGTTTCCTGTCTTTACCGCGCGGCAGTAGCCGAAAGTATCTTCGAAGGGTGAACCACTGGAGATGTTAATTCTATTGCTCATTTTCTTTACTAATTTTAGTGATTTGTTGCCATAATTCCGGCTTTGCATGACGCACAACCTCGCCTATGACGATGACAGCCGGATTGCTCAAGCCTTCTTTAGAAGCCATGGAAGCTAATTCTGCAGCTGAAGTTACGCCAATTCGTTGATTTTTCATCGTTCCGTTTTGGATAATGGCGGCGGAGATGTCACCTTTGCCGTATTTTTGGCATAAATCTGAAATCTCTTTTAGCTTATTCATCCCCATGAGAATGACTAAAGTGGCAGAAGATTGCAAGCCTAAAGCTAGGTCAGCTGTCAAAGAGCCATCCGATTTCGTCCCCGTCATCACCCAAAAGCTCTCGTTCACCCCACGAATCGTCAAGGGAATCTCAGCTGAACCCGCCGCCGCATAAGAGGAGGAAATGCCTGGGATATAATCCGTCAATAAACCGAATTCGCGGGCGTATTCGATTTCTTCTTGACCACGTCCAAAGACAAATGGATCTCCGCCTTTCAAGCGAACGACGTGTCCTAAAGCATAAGCTTTCTCCACGATCAATTGGTTAATGGCCTCTTGGGAATGGCTTTCGCCCGCACGCTTACCCACATAAATCTGCTCGCAGGTGGGGGAGCAGTGATCAAGTAAACTTTTATCGACCAAAGCATCGTATAAAACGGCCTGCGCTGATGCGATTGCTTTGATGGCTTTCAAAGTAATCAACTCAGGATCACCGGGGCCTGCACCCACTACCGATAATTTCGGATGGGGTTCTAATGTTCTGAAATGGCTTAAGTTCTTCATAGGATTAAGAGCGGGCTATTTTGGCAGATTGTAAAAAGGCTTGGGCTTGAGCAGTGTAGCGAGTAGCAAATTCCGCTGAAGGTTCGTTTTGGTTGATCTGTAATACTAATTCAGCGAAGCTAGGAGCATCTACGGCAAATTCGCCAGTAGCTACAAAGTTTTCATCGAACTTGTTAATGACCGAAGTTTGAGTAGGAACCGAAATCGATTTGTCTAATAAAAGGGCTTTTGCTGCTGAAATAAACACGCTGTACGCATGGTAAATCGCATCTGCATAGCGTTTGTCATCTAGTGCCGCCGCGGTCCATTCGTATTTTTCGTCTGATTCAAATAATAAGGTCGCCACTAAGTCAATCACGACGCCCGCGCATTCTCCCACACCGATTTCGGTAGCGAAGTTGTCAGTGGCACCCCAGTCGATGAAGTCATCGTTTACTAAAGTGCTTAAATCTGCAATAGGCTTCAATAAATCGTAGAAATATTTCTCGCCTTGGCGATCGTAATAGCTGTGGAAATATTCGTCAGTGTTGCTGTTCTCTTCGAAGTTATTCAACAAAGTACGTAAAACTTGAGGACCTCTTTTGGAAGGAACTTTGATCACTTTGTCTGCGATTTTTCCTTCGCCATTTCCCAAAGTCGCGCCGCCTAATAAGACTTGTAGCGCGGGTAAAACGCGTTTGTCTGCTGCTTTCAAGGAAGATCCGTGGAAACCGATTGACGCCATGCTGTGTTGTCCACAGGCGTTCATGCAGCCGGAAATTTTGATCTTCATCGCACTGTCGTGTATCAAGGAGGGGAATTCTTCGCTGATGACCGCCTCTAATTTTGAGGTGATATTCGTCGAATCCGAGATCGCTAAATTACACGTGTCCGTTCCCGGGCAAGCCGTGATATTTGCGATGGAATTAGCGCCCGGAGCCGCTAATCCGTGTGCGTCTAATACGGAGTAAACGTAGGCCAAATTCGCGGTAGGCACATATTTTAGCATCAAACCTTGGTTAATCGTGATGCGAATATCATCGCCAATATAGCCAGTAAATGCCTCGATTAAAGAACGAGAAGTAGTACTTGAAATATTGCCGTTCAGGATCCGAACATAAACCGCGTGGAATCCTTTTTGCTTTTGTTCAAAGGTATTGGTCGCTAACCAAGTGGCGTAAGCCTCTGAGTTAGGAGTTTCCGTCGAAGCTACTAATGTAGGCGGCGTAACCTCCCAAGCTGTTGCCGATGGAATTTCGAAAGAGTGATTTTTTAACGCTTTTGATTCCGCTTTTACTAAGTCCATAAAGGCCTCGAAGCCGATTTTTTGGATTAAGAATTTCATGCGTGCCTTGTGGCGTGAATTACGTTCGCCGTGGCGATCGAAAACACGTAAAATGGCTTCGATGAACGGGATCACTTCGTTTTCTGCTAGGAATTCGTGTGCCACATGAGCCAGCATCGGTTGTGCACCTAAGCCACCACCCACGACTACTTTGAAACCGCGTTTGCCGTCCACGATTTTGGGAATAAAACCCACATCATGTAAATAGGCCAAAGACGTATCTTCATCCGTATTCGAGAACGACATCTTGATTTTACGACCCATTTCTTGGCAGATCGGGTTTCGCAAAAAGTAACGGAATGCCGCATCGGCGTGCGGGCTTACATCAAAAAGTTCTTTCGGATCAATCCCAGAAGTAGGGGAGGCTGTGATGTTACGCACGGTGTTTCCACACGCCTCACGCAAGGTGATATCGTCCTGCTCTAATTTTGCCCAAAGTTCTGGCGTACGGTCCAGCGACACGTAGTGAATTTGGATATCTTGACGTGTTGTTAAATGCAAATTTCCCGTCGAATATTCGTCTGAAATGTCTGAAATTCGCTTCCATTGGTGGAATTGAATCTTGCCATAGGGCAATTTAATGCGGATCATTTGCACCCCCTGTTGGCGTTGTCCGTAGACACCACGCGCTAGACGAAGACTTCTGAATTTCTCCTCGTGAATCTCGCCAGCCTTGAATTGAGCGATTTTTTTCGCTAAATCCAGGATGTCTTTTTCAACAACGGGGTTTTCTATCTCAGAGCGGAAACTTTGCATAATTTTTTCTTAGTAAATTTATAAAGTCTATATAATATATAGAGTAGGTGCAAATCTACGAAATAACCTTTTATTGCCAAAGAATTTTTATATTCGTTTTCATAAATCTTCAAACGATGAAAAAACTATTGACGATTCTTTTTTGTGCACTTACGCTTAGCATGAACGCGCAAACAAATGCGCAAATCGGGAAAGACCCGGCTGGCGTACAGGTTGTGAAGACGAAGCACTCGATTACAATTGCCGGCAAGGTGATTAATTACACGGCGACTGCCGGTTATATGCATATGAAGGCAGATACGGGTAAGGTTTTGGCCAAAATCTTCTTTACCTACTACTCCAAAGACGACGAAGACGGCGCCAAGCGCCCTGTCACTTTCACCTTCAACGGCGGCCCAGGATCTGCCTCTTTATGGTTACACATGGGCGGCGTAGGCCCTAAGCGCGTAGTCTTGAAAGACGACGGCACCGCCACCGCAGCCCCATATTCCTACGTTCCTAACGAATTTTCTTGGTTAGACAAAACGGATTTAGTCTTTATTGACCCCGTTTCGACCGGCTATTCCCGCGCCGTGGGCGAACCTGCCAGCAAATACCACGGATATGTAGAAGACATCAATTCCGTAGGAGATTTCGTGCGCAACTTCCTAAGCCGCTACGACCGCTGGGCCTCACCTAAATTCTTAGCCGGCGAAAGCTACGGAACTACGCGTGCCGCCGGATTATCGAAATTCTTGCAAGACGAACACCGCATCTATATCAATGGTGTCATCTTAATCTCGGCGGTATTAAACTTTGGCACAAACGATTACAACATTGGAAACGATCTACCTCGTGCTTTATACATTCCGTCTTACACAGCCGCTGCCTGGTACCACAAAAAATTAGCGCCAGCCTTACAGGCGAGACCCATCGCAGACGTGTTAAAGGAATCCGAGCAATGGGCGATCGGACCCTATGCTACCGCATTAATCAAAGGCGGCTGGATGTCTGACGCAGAAAAATCGGCCATTGCGGAGAAGATGGCTTATTACACAGGTCTTTCCAAAGAGCTTTGCCTGCAAGCAAACCTTCGCCTGGACGAAAACCGTTTCTACAAAGCCCTACGCCGCGCTGACGGACTTTCGATCGGACGTTTAGACGCTCGTTTCACCGGCCGCAACTTAGACGACGCTGGCGAATACGTCGATTTCGATCCATCATTCACAAACATCGACGGACCATTTACCGCCACGATTAACGACTATTTATCCAAAGAATTGAAGTTCACGGAGGAGAAAGGCTACAACGTCTTCGGCGAAGTATACCCTTGGTCCTACAAAAACGTCCAAAACAAATACTTGAATGTTGCAGAAAGTCTTCGCGATGCGATGGCCAAAAACCCGAACCTCAAAGTCTACCTCGGTTGCGGCTACTACGATTTCGCGACCCCGTACTTCACGGCAGTCTACGACATCGAGCATATGTTCTTGCGTCCCGAACAACGCTCCCGTGTAGACATTAAATACTACGAATCTGGACATATGTATTATATCCACAAACCATCCTTGATCCAATTCAAGAAGGATATCGATTCCTTTTTCGATTCGTCGAAATAATTTGCTATTTTTGCAACCCCACGGACTCAACTAGAGGGGTGTCCGAGTGGTTTAAGGAGCACGCTTGGAAAGCGTGTGTAGGTCTCAAGCTTACCGAGGGTTCGAATCCCTTCCCCTCTACGAAGCCTCTCAGCGTTAGCTGAGGGGCTTTTTTAATGGGCGGAAGTGAATTCCGCTAGCGAGATTGAACGGACGCCCATTAAAAAAGTGTCACTATTCGCGAAGCGAATGGTGACAGGCTTTGTGCCAGATGCCCTGCGGGCTGACAGCGGAACGGAGTGGAGCTGTCACTCCCTGTTGCAAATATCAAGTAACTGATATTCTCCATTGTCTCGGATCTTGCCCTAGGACTACTTATTATTAATCCATACTTTCAGGAACAAAAAACCACTAATTGAATTTAAAAAAAATGAATAATAATCTAACCACTTTTCAATCTCACCTGGATGAATATTATGGCAAACGCGGTACTCCTACCCGGGAGGAGTACGAAGAAGGTTTTGAGGCCTTTAAACTAGGTGCTATACTTCGAGAACTTCGATTAGAACAAGGCTTAACACAAAAACAACTTGCTCAAAAATGTGGGACCTCGAAGACTTCTATTTCTCGTATTGAGAATAATGCCGGCGATATTCGCCTCTCAACCTTGATGAGAATGATCAGGGTAGGACTTGGTGGACAATTGACGTTCAGTCTAGACATACCGAATGTTGTCAAAAGTTTATCTGGAGTTGTTAATCTACCAGAAGATTTTGATCCCAAAGAGGAATATAAAAAGTATATTGTCAGTAAATATTCTAAGTAATATTCTCGTCATCTTTTTGACAAAAGTATAACCATATTTGTTTTAAAAGTACTTTTATTCATTTATACTATATATTCTTCAAACGATGAAAGCTCAAATTGGGTATAATAAAAAGAGGAAAGATAAGTCTCTGCTGAAAGACAGTCACTGCGAATTAGAAATACTCGTTGCAGAGTTAGTTGATTATGGAATCGAAGTTTTCAATAAAGAAGAGGATAAATTTCATCGTTGGATGAACAAGCCTAATGATTCATTAGACAAGAATACGCCTGAAAGTCTTTTGGACTCAATTGTAGGGATTCAAGAAGTGAGAAATTGTCTTAATCGGATTGAATTTGGGAATCTGGCCTAAAGATGGAATTTCGATTTGATTTAAAAAAAGACCTTTTATTTTTTCAAATTGGAGATTTTATTCTTTTAAATCTCAATATTATTTAACTTTTAAGTTTATTTTTACATAAATTTAATTAACCTAAAAGTTAAATTATGAAACATCTATCCGTACATCAATTGGATGATCAAATTCGTCAATATGTAAATGGTCAGCGATTTGATCGCATTCCTCAAGGTTGGATTCGTTCTTCTAGAACAGCCATTGGTATGACATTGAAGCAGTTAGCTAAACGCTTGGGCTTCAGTGTGCCTGCCGCGAAAAACTTTGAGATGAGAGAAGTAGATGAGGCAATTACCCTAGCAAGTTTGCGTAAAATTGCGAATGCGATGGAAATGGATTTGGTCTATTATTTTAAACCGAAACAAGACTCGCTGGATGATTTATTGCAAATCCGTGCTGAGTTGAAAGCAAAAGAATTAATGGAACGTTCTAATCATGCTATGATTTTAGAAAATCAAGAAGCCGATAATAAAAATAAGTCTCGTGAATATGATCGATTAATTACGGAAATTCGAAATCAGAAACTAAGCAGCTTGTGGGATTAGATGAATTTGATTTTGGCCAAACCCCTGTAGACCCGGAACAGATTTCAGGTTTACGAATACCTATGGTTAGTAGTTTGGCACAGATAAATTCATTAGAACAAGCAAACATTAACGAAGCTCTGTGCTGGTTGTTAACTAAACGCTCCATTTCTAATTTGCTTACAGAAACTTTTATTCGCCGTTTGCATAAAAGAATGTTTGGCCATGTCTGGAAGTGGGCTGGAGATTATAGGAAAACGGATACAAATATTGGCGTAAAATGGTACTTAATTCCAATAGAATTGAATGCTCTATTGTCTGATGTGAATTATTGGATTCTTAATAGTACATATCCACCTGTCGAAATTGCTATTCGATTTAAATTTCGACTTGTAAGTATTCATTGTTTTCCCAACGGAAATGGAAGGCATGCGCGGCTAATGGCGGATCTTTTAATGCAGTATCAGTTTAATCTACCTAGATTCTCATGGGGACAAAGTTTAAAAGAGGATGTGAGGGACGAATATTTAAAAGCAATTGTTCTCGCATCGAAAGGGAATATCAAACCTTTGATTGAATTTGCAATAAGTTAATTTTCTCCTACATTTAAGTCCTAAACCTGCATAAACATGAAAAACCTCTTCATCCTTCTCCTCTTACTAAACTTCTCCGCCCATGCCCAATGGGTCGAACTATTCAATGGCCGCGACTTAACAGGCTGGATAGCCAGTGAAAATCCAAACTCGTTTCAAGTAAAGGACGGCGAATTACGCATAGAAGGCCCTCGCGGACACCTGTTCTATGATGGACCGATAGGAGATCATTCCTTTAAAAACTTCGAAGTAAAAGCCCTCATTAAAACGTATTCAGGTGCGAACTCTGGTCTATATGTTTGCACAGCATTCCAACCGAGCGACTGGCCATCACAAGGCCATGAAATACAAGTCAACAATTCCCACACTGATTGGCGTAGAACGGCGAGTCTCTATGGCATAATAGACACGGCAGAAAAATTAGTGCACGACGAAGAATGGTTCGAATTATACGTAAAAGTGGAAGGGAAACACATCACCACGAAGATCAATGGAAGAACCGTAGTGGAATATGATGAGCCGTCAGACAAGAAAAGAATCCAACCCGGAACCATCGCCATTCAGGCACACGACCCTAAGAGCAGGATTGCTTATAAAAGTGTTCAAGTAAAATTGAACTAAAAAAAAGAGGAGCCTTTTGAGCTCCTCTTTCTATTTATATAATGCTGTAGATTACAAATCCACTGCCTCTCCATACGCCGCTTCTGTCGCGCCTTTGAAGGCCTCTGACATCGTCGGGTGAGGGTGAACCGTTTTCATAATCTCGTAAGCCGTGCTTTCTAACTTGCGAACTACTACAGCCTCAGCGATCAATTCCGTTACATTGTAACCGATCATGTGAGCGCCTAATAATTCACCGTATTTGGCATCATAAATTACTTTTACGAAACCATCACGAGCACCGGCAGCCGTAGCTTTTCCAGAAGCCACGAAGGGGAATTTACCCACTTTGATATCGTAACCTGCTTCTTTGGCCTTCTTCTCTGTCATACCGACTGAAGAAATTTCCGGGTTGCAATACGTACAGCCTGGGATGTTTGTGTAGTCCAAAGCTTCTGTCTTGTGACCAGCCATTTTCTCTGCACAAATAATCGCTTCTGCTGAGGCAACGTGTGCCAAAGCCGGACCCGGAGTCACATCGCCAATCGCGAAATAACCAGGGATATTCGTTTCGTACCAAGCGTTTACTGGAATACGGCCTTTGTCTACGATAATACCAACCTCTTCTAAACCGATGTTTTCTAAGTTACAGATCACACCCGCCGCAGAAAGAACAATATCGCATTGGATTTCTTGGTTACCCGTTGGCGTTTTGATGCTCACTTTGCAACCTTTTCCTTTCGTATCCACTGACTCCACGCTAGATGAAGTCAAGATGTCGATACCCATTTTCTTGTATTGCTTCGCTAATTCTTTCGAAACATCTTCATCCTCAACGGGAACGATGTTTGGCATGAATTCTACGATCGTTACTTTCGTTCCCATCGCCGCATATACGTACGCAAATTCAACTCCGATCGCACCTGAGCCGATCACGACCATCGAATCTGGACGTTTCTCTAAGCTCATTGCCTTGCGGTATTCGATTACCTTTTCGCCATCGATAGGCACATTAGGCAAGGCACGAGCGCGAGCACCCGTTGCAATCATGATATTTTTTCCTTCGTAAACGGTTTTCTTTCCGTCTGCGTCAGTTACTTCGACTTTCTTACCGGGTTGGATTTTTCCAAAACCCATAATCACGTCAATCTTATTTTTCTTCATCAAAAACTGAACTCCTTTGCTCATGCTATCCGCCACGCCACGAGAACGGGAAATAACGGCAGAGAAATCAGCTTCAGCGCCTTTTACGGTAATTCCGTAATCAGCCGCGTGCTTGATGTATTCGAAAACTTGGGCAGATTTCAAAAGGGCTTTCGTAGGAATACATCCCCAGTTTAGGCAAATACCACCTAAGGATTCTTTCTCTACAATTGCACATTTTAAACCTAATTGAGAAGCTCGGATAGCTGCTACATAACCCCCTGGGCCTGAGCCTACCACGATCAAATCGTATTGTTGCGCCATTTTATTGCTTGATTTAAATGAATGAGGCCGCAATTTAGCACAAAATCGGGTATATTTGCACTTTATTAAGTAGAAAAACACATGACTAGAGACAGGTTCAATGACCTGAAAGCCAGAATAGAGGCTTTAAGGAGGTATCTTTGACTACGATCACAAGAAATATTTAATCTCTGAACTAGAGACGGTCACCTTGGATCCCGAATTTTGGAACAATCCTGACAAAGCGGAAGGCACGATGCGCGAGATGCGCGGGTTGAAGTTTTGGACGGATGGATTCGATAAACTCGCGAACGCACAAGGTGATTTAGAAACCATCTGGGAATTTTACGAAATGGGTGAAGCCACCGAGGCGGAAGTGGATGTAGAAGGCGAAAAGCTGGAGGCAAACCTGGAGGCTTTGGAATTCCGCAAAATGATGTCTGACGAAGGCGACAATATGAGCGCCGTGTTAGAAATCAACGCAGGTGCTGGTGGAACCGAATCCCAAGACTGGGCAGCCATGTTATTGCGTATGTACCACATGTGGGCAGAAAAGAACGGCTTCAAGGTGCGTTTAGTGGATGAAAATCCAGGGGACGTAGCGGGAATCAAATCTGTCACTATCGAAGTAGACGGTGAATTTGCCTACGGTAATTTAAAATCTGAAAATGGGGTGCACCGTCTAGTACGTATTTCCCCTTTTGACTCGAATGCGCGACGTCACACGTCATTTGCGTCGGTATACATCTGTCCTTTGGCGGATGATACGATCGAAATTGAGATTAATCCAGCAGACATCGATTGGGATACCTTCCGTTCCGGTGGGGCAGGTGGCCAAAACGTCAACAAAGTTGAAACCGCTGTTCGTTTAACCCACAAACCGTCAGGAATCATCATCGCTTGCCAGCAAGAACGCTCGCAATTAATGAACAAAGAAGTGGCATTGCGCCTTTTGAAGTCCAAATTATACCAAATCGAAATCGATAAACGTAACGCTGCGCGCGCCGAAGTGGAAGCAGGCAAGAAGAAAATTGAGTGGGGTTCGCAGATCCGTTCCTATGTATTAGACGATCGTCGCGTGAAAGATCACCGCACGAATTACCAAACATCGAATACCGATGCGGTGTTAGACGGGGAGATTAATGAGTTTATTAAGGCGTATTTGATGGAGAATTAAGTCGATAGTCGGGAGTCGATAGTCACTAGTCGCTAGTCACTAGTCGGGAGTCGTTAGGCTTTGTCTGATGATTCTTCTACTACCGTGGCTTCGGTTTCTGCTTCCAATGACGCCAGGTAATCTACTAGTAAATCCTTTGCATACGAAAGAGCGACGGCTAGTGCGTATGATTTAATCGCATCGCTCACGAAGGAGCCTTTCTTCTTCGAGCCCGAGAACATGGAATAAAGTAAATAGCCACCTGCTACGATGCCGCCTGCGATTAACAGCTGGTTGCCTACCTTTTTGTATTCAGTAACGGTCTCTGTTAATTGCTCTTGAATTTCAGCCGCTTGGCTTTCTAATTCAGCTCTCTTTTCTTTATTCTGACTCATTATTTGTAGGCTTTAGGGATAAGAAAAGAAATAGGCTGGCTAATCCGATAACTAGGGCCACGATAAAATAACCAATGAAACGGCTCTCTAAGACTTGGTTGATCCATTCTGATCCCCCCAAAAGAAGGAAAAATAGGGTAATTCCGAAACCTGTCGCCACCAGGAAAAGTTTGAAAATCCGGATAAAGATTTCTTCTAGTTTTTCCTGAATATCTAACTTGATAAGCTCAAATTGTGTCTTGAGATAATTAGTTATTAATTCTACTAGGCGGTTATTTTCGAAAAAACCCATGGTTTATTTTTGCTTTAACTTCGCTTCAATCGAGTGTTGTGTGTGCGGTACTAAACGCAAACGTTCTTTGGAAATTAATTTACCTGAATCAATACAAACACCGTAAGTCCCATTCTTAATGCGCATTAAGGCATTTTCCAGGTTCTTCGCGAACTTTTGCTGACGAACAGCTAATTGATTTAAGTTTTCTTTCTCTGCGGTGTCAGCCCCATCTTCCATCACTTTCGAGTTTCCGGAGGTAGCGTCTGTACCCGTATCATTCTTTTTATTCAATGACTCGCGTAAATACTTTAATTCAGCATTCGTATCATCTAATTTAGCACGGATAATTTCTTCAAACTCTTTTAATTCTTCGGCAGAATATCTTTGTTTTTCTTCGTTGGCCATAAATCTATCTAAATTGTAGTCTTTTACCTAAACACAAATATAAAAAGGCTGAGCTTAATAAGGTAATGAATCCGATAAAATCTCTGACAAATTTTTTAGTCCCTGTTTTTCAGGGGCTTAAGCCAGTCGATGTAGCCTTTTAAGGCCAAAGCAATAAAGACAAGGTAAAGTGCCGCCGTGCCCCATAACCCTTTGTTTACATACATACCCACGTAGACGATGTCCACTCCGATCCAGACAATCCAGTTTTCTATTTTACGTCGCGTTGCCAGCCAAGTGCCATAAATACTCAAGCCAGTTAGGGTAGCATCTAGAAACGGAAAACTGACCGAGAGGAAATACTGCTGATGTAAAAAACCGGATCCTGCACCGAAAAGTAAGGCTACGGCTAATCCTATGAATAAGGCTTGTAAGCTCGATTTTTCAGGCACCCAATCTAGTTCAGATTTAGACCAATTCCACCAGCCATAAGCCGCCATTAGGATAAAGAAGCCCTGTAATTCCATATCGGAATACAGACCATTTTGATAAAAAATGTACCCGTAAAGACCTGAGGAAATGATGTTGCAAACCCAAGCAAGGCTTTTTTTTGCCATGCTGAGAAGGACGCCAGCTAAAGAAGCTATGATTGCTAAGATCTCAATCGGACTCATTCCTTGTGGTTTTTCTGGTAAAAGGCACAGAAATGCGTGATATCGCATTTCGCGCACTGAGGTGTCCTAGCTAAACAGACATAGCGTCCATGTAAAATCAACCAGTGGTGGGCCGTTGCGATGACTTCGTCAGGTAAATTTTTAATTAAGGCCATCTCTACTTTTAGCGGTGTATTGGCTGTTTTGGGGACTAAGCCCAGTCGCTGAGATACCCTAAAAACGTGCGTGTCCACCGCCATGGCGGGCTGATTATAGATGACGGAAGCAATAACGTTCGCCGTTTTTCTGCCCACGCCGGGTAAACTTTGCAAGTCTTCCATCGTTTCAGGAACTTCGCCGGCGAATTGGTCGGTAATTTTTTGGCCTAAACCTAACAGATGTTTTGCCTTATTATTCGGATAAGAAACGGAGCGAATGTAGGAGAAAATCTCTTCTACGCTCGAATCTGCAAGGGATTTAGCATCAGGGAAACGCTTGAATAGGGCAGGAGTGACTTGGTTGATACGTTTATCCGTGCATTGCGCGGACAATACCACCGCGACTAGTAGTTCGAATGGGTTCGAATAATGCAACTCGGTTTCCGCTTCTGGAAAACGAGTGGAAAAATGCTCCACAAACGCCTGAAATCGCTCTTTTTTTAACATTATAATCCCTTAGATATCGACCAAACCCAATTTAATACAAGCAATACAATCAAAATAACTGCCACCACTGGCTGTCGAAATTTTTCCTCTAGCCAAAGATACATCCGAAATACCCGATCGCTACGTGTGAACAGGTCAAAAATGACAAGAATGGGTAATAACATGGTTGCCCCTACGATAATTCCAAGCGGGTTTCCATGAGTTAAATCGCCTAAAATAAAGCGCGTCGTTCCGCAAGCGGGACAAGGAATGCCGGTGAGGGTTTTAAAAAAACAGGTAAAGGCAAATCCTGTCCACAAGTATAAATAGCCCACACTACAAGCGAGCATAATCGTCATGTAGAGCTTGTTGCGGCTCATTAAAAGAGGTAAGGTTGTAGTTTTCCGAAATTCTTAGATCGTGTAGCATCCATAATTAGGAACCAATCAATGACTGTCCAAACTCCTAATCCACCGCACGTTATCAGCTTGCCGATACCCAAACCTATGTCGCCAATTAAGAATCGGTCTATACCAAAATGGCCACCCACAATCGAAACAATGAGACTTAACATGGGATCTTTAATGTTTAAACTTTGGAGGATAATCCATTGTGAATCATCTAGAGCAAGCAGTTTCTCTCGGATATAAGATAATTGATGCGTTTCGAAACTCTTCGCATGAGTCATGATGAATAAGTCAACTTTAGCTGCGTCCATAGGATTTGATTTTTTTTAAAATTAGCGAGATTTTTCGAATAAAAAAGCCCCTAGTGTGCTAGGGGCTTTTTAGTAGTGCGTGCGTGCTCGAGGATTTTCTCGAGACTCCTTTCGGAGGGCTCTGTATAAGCCGAATTCAGCAAGTTTTGGACCTGTTTTAAACGAGTAAGTTCTTGCTTCTCGTCTTCATTTAATGTTTGCTGGAACCCTGTTTCAGGTTCATAAAGGTGTTTAATCAGGTCATTCGGGGTAAAGCTTTTTGTCATAGGCTAACTCTTGTTTGTCTAACATTTTACGAAGGTTAATTAAAGCGTAACGCATACGCCCTAATGCGGTATTGATACTAACTTGGGTTAATTCGGCGATTTCTTGGAAGCTTAATTCTTCGTAATGGCGCATCACGAGGACCTCGCGTTGCTCAATAGGAAGTTTTTTTATCAAGTCCTTGATATTAACGATTATATCTTCTTTTAATTGTTTGTCCTCCGAACTTTCTTCTGCAAATTGAAAACTGTTCCACAGCGGCGAGCCATCGTCTAACACAATTTTGGGATAGCGCTTCTCTTTACGGAAGTGATCGATCGCCATATTGTGTGCGATGCGGACAATCCAAGGAAGGAATTTGCCTTCTTCGTTATACTTGCCTTGGTTGATGACGTCCAAAGCTTTGATATAGGTCTCCTGCAAAAGGTCTTCCGCGATGTAGCGGTCTTTTACAATTAAATAAATAGTCGTGTATACTTTTGATTTACTACGATTTAGTAGTGTTTCGAATGCCTTAGAATCACCTTGTATGTAGGCAGAAATTAACGCTGCATCATTAACGGGTATTTTGCTCATAAAAAAGTAAAATGGTTAATGTAGAGGTTTATCTCATGCAATAGGGTCTAAATGGGCGAATTGATTGTGACGCAATATGATAGAAATCTTTTTTACATCCTAAATTTTAATCGATTTTGAATAAAATTGAGTGACAAAATTTGGAAGCTCATTTAAATCCTTAATTTTGGACTCCTAAACTTTAAAGAAAAAATGAAAAATCTACGTTCTATTGTGTCAGCTTTGGCCCTGACTTGTTTGGCCTTCGTTTCTAATGCTCAAAAAGCCGCTGATTACGCAGGTGAATACACGATGAGCGATAATCCTTACGTGAAAGTCTTGAAATTAGCGGACAAAGAAGGTAAGTTAATCATGTCTGCAGAAGGTTTTCCAGATACGGAATTAACCGCTGGAGCTAAAGCGGATGCGTTTGTATTAGGCGGAATGGGTGGAGATATCGTCTTTACACGTGAAGGTGGTGCAGTAACTAAATTAAAGATTGAAGCGCAAGGTCAAACCTTAGAAGGCGTGAAAGCAGGTGCAGCTGCATCAGCAGGTGGATCTGAATACGCAGCTTCTTATAAGATGGCTGATAACGAATACGTGAAGAAAATGATTGTCGTTTCTAAAGACGGTAAATTGATGATCTCATCTGATGCAAATCCATCTGAAGGAGCGGTTTTAACAGCGGCATCTACTCCAGATACGTTTGCTACAACCTTGCAAGGCTATGAGGCAGAAATTACTTTTGGCCGTGCGGCTGGAAAAGTAAAAACGATCAAATTATCTGTAGCTGGTGGTGCTGTGGTATTAACTGGTGATGTAGAGTAATTTATTCTTCATTCATAAAAAAGGGCTTCGTTATCTAACGAAGCCCTTTTTTTATTTCAATTGTCTGCGGTAGAGTTGAATCGTATTCTCTAAGCCATAATACAAGGCGTCACATATGAGTGCGTGTCCGATGGATACTTCGTTCAAAGGATTGACGTTTGCCTGGAAAAAGGCTAAGTTTTCTAGACTTAAATCGTGGCCAGCATTAATGCCTAAACCTAATTGATGGGCTCTAAAAGCTGCTTTTCGGTATGCGGCAACCGCTTGCGTCGGATTGGTAGGGAAATCGTTCGCATAAGGTTCCGTATATAATTCGATGCGATCAGTGCCTGTAGTGGCAGCGGCCTCGACCATTTCTAAGACAGGGTCCACGAAAATGGAAGTGCGAATGCCGGCTTCCTTAAAGGGAGCAATCAGTCGCTTCAATAACTCTTGGTGTTGAATGGTGTCCCAGCCGTGGTTGGAAGTGATTTGGCCTAAAGCATCAGGGACTAAGGTCACTTGCTCCGGTTTAACGGCTAAGACCAATTCTACAAAAGAGGCTTCTAATGGATTTCCTTCGATATTAAACTCCGTCTTCACCGCTTTTTTCAAGGCATACACATCCGCGTAGCGAATATGGCGTTCATCTGGACGCGGGTGTACCGTAATGCCCTGTGCGCCAAAACGTTCGCAATCCAACGCCACCTGGATTAGATCCGGGTTATTACCACCTCGCGAGTTACGCAAGGTGGCAATTTTATTAATATTGACGCTGAGTCTAGTCATTAGATCAATTTATGTGCCGCTAAGTATTCTGCGATTTGAACCGCATTGGTAGCCGCTCCTTTACGCAAGTTATCGGCAACAATCCAAAGATTCAAGGAGTTCTTTTGAGATTCATCGCGGCGGATACGTCCTACAAAAACCTCATCTTTTCCGTGTGCCGTGATTGGCATCGGATACACTAAGTTCTTTGGATCGTCTTGAACAATGATTCCTTCTTCTTTTTCTAAGATCGCACGAACTTCAGCTAAATCGAAATCGTTCTCGAACTCGATGTTCACCGCTTCGGAGTGTCCTCCGATGGTAGGAATACGAACCGTTGTGGCTGTCACCTTGATGGAGTCGTCCATCATGATTTTGTTCGTCTCTAAAATCATCTTCATCTCCTCTTTCGTGTAGCCGTTTTCTAAGAACACGTCGATTTGAGGGAGAACGTTTAAGTCGATTTTGTACGGATATACTTTTGCATAATCCGTCTTTCCAGCGCGCTCATCAAATAATTGATCGACCGCTGCTTTACCCGTTCCTGTTACGGATTGGTAAGTAGAAACGACCACACGCTTGATTTTGTATTTTTTGTGCAAGGGATTTAACACGACTACCATTTGGATGGTCGAGCAATTCGGGTTTGCAATGATTTTATCTGCTGGAGTTAAGGTGCTCGCATTGATTTCTGGAACGACTAATTTCTTAGTAGGGTCCATACGCCAAGCGGAAGAGTTGTCTACTACGGTGATGCCGGCCGCCGCAAATTTAGGAGCCATCTCTAATGAACTGCTTCCTCCTGCAGAGAAAATTGCCACGTTTGGTTTCATCGAAATCGCTTTTTCGTAACCCACCACCGTGAAGTCTTGGCCCTTAAAATTCACCTTTTTACCGATCGAACGCTCGGATGCTACCGGGATTAACTCCGTAACAGGAAAATTTCTTTCCGCTAATACTTTCAAAATTTCTCCGCCTACTAGTCCAGTGGCGCCTACAACTGCAACTTTCATTCTATTTATTATTTTATAATGGATATGTGATTCCTACTGATACTCCTGTTTGCCCCGAGGAGCTTAATTTTAAGCCCATTTGAGCCTTACTTAATTCATTATATCGTTTTAACGCTTTGTTGAAGTGTCTGTTACTTACGGCTCCGATGTAGACGTTTGCTAACGCTACGCCTCCCACTGCTGACCAGTAAAAGCCCTCTGATATGCTTCCTTTACTCAAATAGGTAGAAAAAGCGAACACAGTAGAGAAACCGGCTAACCAGCCAGAAAGTTTACGTTGACGTTTGAATTTCAAGAATTCGACATTGACTTCTGGGTCTCTGGCCTCCATTAAAGGTATTTGTAATGCCAAAGGATGGTCAACTAACTGCCTGTCATACATAAATCTCCTCGTCCAAACCCCTTGTACTTCTTCAATGGGAAGCAATTTCTTTTCCTGTGCCATAGCGCTGCCAGCGGCAAGAAGTAAAAAGAAAATTAAAGTCCTGATTTTCAAAGTAAAGCTTGGAATTTAGCCCACAAAATTAGGGCTTAAAATGGGGAAACGAAAGGAAAATTAGCGAAAATCGTACAATATCGTCGGGCAAATGGCGATGTCCAAGGGTATATCATGGCTTTCGACCTGCTCGATCAAGTCAACTGGATCGAAAAGACTGATGCCTATTTTCAGGCAATCTGGCCTACATAAAGCTAGGTAACGATCATAAAAGCCTTTGCCATACCCTACGCGTTGCCCGTTTTTGTCGAACGCTAAAAGTGGGATTAACACAATATCGAAATCGGTCGGTTTTACCACAGTGCCTCCTACAGGTTCGGGAATGCCCCATTCAGAGCTAGTGAATTCTGACGCTAATACCATTTCCATCGTGCCTTCCGCAGCTGAAATCACGCGCGGAAAAGCAAAGTCGCCTTCGAGTGAATCTAAACTAATTTCATTCCGATGGGGGATGGCTTTGAAGCTGGCGATAGTTTTGCCGGGTGTTAAGAAAGGGGTCAAGAATTCGATGACCCGCTGGGAGCGCTCACGGAATTCTTTTTCCGGTAGTTCTGTGCGCTGCGCCAACACTATTTTTCGAATCTCGGCCTTCTTCATATTCAAACCTAGTTAATTGCGTTCGGAATACAAATCTTCACGTGAGATGTTCCGTATAATTTTGTATTTTTGCCTCAATTTTGCCAATTTTTTCATTTTAACCCCACACGTCTGTGAGCTTTAAGGAATACAAAAATTTAGATTACGCCGCTTTGGCAGATGAAATTCTAGATTTCTGGAACGCGAATAACATCTTTGAAAAATCCATCTCCACCAGAGAGGGACAGCCTACGTTTACGTTTTTTGAAGGACCTCCTTCTGCAAACGGAACGCCGGGTATTCACCACGTGATGGCGCGGGCGATTAAGGATATTTTTTGCCGGTACCAAACCCTAAAAGGGAAGCAGGTAAAGCGTAAAGGGGGCTGGGATACACACGGTTTACCGGTGGAATTGCAGGTAGAGAAAGAATTAGGCATTACGAAAGAGGATATTGGCAAGACGATTTCGGTCGAAGAATACAACAAGAAATGCCGCGAGACGGTGATGAAATTCACTGATCAGTGGAATAATTTAACGGAGAAAATGGGTTACTGGGTGGATCTTGAAAACCCTTACGTGACTTACCAAGCGAACTATATTGAGAGTGTTTGGAACTTATTGAAGCGTTTATACGATCAAGGTTTATTGTACAAAGGCTACACGATTCAACCGTATTCGCCAGCGGCGGGAACGGGTCTTTCGTCCCACGAATTGAATCAACCGGGTTGCTACCGCGATGTGAAGGATACGTCTTTAACGGCGCAATTTAAGGCGATCAAGAACGCGAAATCGGAATTTTTATTCAAGGCTTCAAGCGATGCGCCGGTCTATTTATTGGCTTGGACGACCACGCCTTGGACTTTGCCATCGAACACCGCTCTGACGGCTGGAAAGAATATTACGTATGTATTAGTGAAGACCTTTAATCCGTACACCTACGTGCCGGTTTATGTGGTGTTGGCCAAAGACTTAGTCAAAAACTACTTCCAAGCAGCCGCCGAAAACGGCGACTTTGCGGCGTACGAAGCAGCCGAGAAAAAGCCACAGGCAATTCCATATGAGATCGTTGCGACTTGCAAAGGATCGGATTTAGAAGGAGTAGAATACGAGCAATTGATGCCGTATGTACAGCCATCGGCGCCAGCGTTCCGCGTGATTTTAGGGGACTTTGTGACGACCGAAGATGGAACCGGTATGGTGCATACCGCACCGACTTTTGGAGCAGATGACTTTAGAGTAGCTGCCCAAAACAACATTCCAGCGCTATTAATTACCGACGAAAACGGCAAAGAAGTACCATTAGTGAATCGCCAAGGCCGTTTTGTGGCGCAGGTGACAGACTACGCTTTGGAACCTGTAAAAGAAGCTTATTTAACGGACGAAGAGAAAGAAGCGGAGCGCGTGAAGCAAGGCCGCGACAAGTATTTGTCTGTGGATGAGCGTATTGCGATTCAATTAAAGACGGAAAATAAAGCATTTAACGTACAGAAATTTGATCACCCGTATCCCCATTGCTGGAGAACGGACAAGCCGGTCTTGTATTATCCATTGGATTCCTGGTTCATCAAGACGACGGCGGTAAAAGATAAATTAATCGCCTTAAATAAGACGATTCAGTGGAAGCCGGAGTCGACTGGAACGGGTCGTTTTGGGAACTGGTTAGAGAATTTAGTGGATTGGAATTTATCCCGTTCTCGCTATTGGGGAACGCCTTTGCCTATTTGGCGGACGGAAGATGGTGCTGAGGAAATCTGTATCGGCTCTTTAGAGCAATTGAAAACGGAGATTGAGAAGGCGCAGGCTTCTGGGAATTTAACCTCGACGCAATCAGCAGGTAACGCAGCTTTTTTAAAGGCTTTAGCAGCGGGAGAAGCAGATTTACACCGTCCATTTGTGGATGAGGTATTCTTGCTTTCAGCGACAGGAAATGTGTTAACAAGGGAATTGGATTTGATCGACGTTTGGTTCGATTCAGGTGCGATGCCGTTTGCGCAGTGGCATTACCCATTCGAAAATCAAGACATATTCAAGCAGAGTTATCCGGCGGATTTCATCTCGGAAGGGGTGGATCAAACGCGTGGTTGGTTCTTTACATTGCACGCGATTTCGTGCATGGTGGAAGATTCTGTGGCGTTCAAGAATGTCGTTTCGACGGGATTAGTGTTGGACAAAAATGGAAACAAGATGTCCAAACGCCTAGGCAACGCCATCGATCCATTCGAGACTTTGAAAGCCTACGGAGCGGATCCGACGCGTTGGTACATGATCACGAATGCGCAGCCTTGGGATAACTTGAAATTTGATTTAGCTGGGATTACGGAGGTGCGCAACAAGTTCTTTGGCACACTGACAAATACCTATAATTTCTTCGCGATGTATGCGAACCTGGATGGATTCGTTCCTGCAGGCATAAAAGAGGAGGATTTAACGGAATTAGATCGTTGGATTCTATCTAAATTAATGAATTTGATCGCGGAGGTCGATGAGGCTTTCGAGACCTACGAGCCTACGAAGGCAGGTCGCGCGATCCAAGATTTCGTCTGTGATCACTTGTCTAACTGGTATGTTCGTTTGTCACGCCGACGCTTCTGGAATCCGGAGACGGCTAACCAGGCGATCAACGCGGACAAGCAAGCGGCTTATGAGACTTTATACCATTGTTTAGAGACGGTGGCGCAATTAATGTCGCCGATAGCGCCGTTCTACGGAGAATGGTTGTACAAGAATTTGACGGGCAAAGAATCGGTTCACTTAACGCATTTCTCGAAAGTAAATCCGAGCCTACAAAACCCAGCCTTAGAAACGTCGATGGAATTAGCGCAAGGTATTTGTTCGCTGGTTCACTCGATTCGCAAGGTGCACCGTTTGAAAGTGCGTCAGCCGTTAGCGCAAGTTTTAGTGCCCGTACTACAAGAGTCCGTGAGAGACCAAATTCGTCGCGTAGAGGATCTGATTAAATCAGAGGTAAACGTGAAGGAGGTTAATTATTTGAATGACGCGTCTGGGGTATTGAACAAGAAAGTGAAGCCTAATTTCAAGGCTTTAGGCCCTAAGTTCGGGAAAGATATGAAAGTGGTCGCGGAGGCCATCACAGGTATGTCTTCCGAGGATTTAGCGGCAATCGAGTCAGCGGGATCTGCGAAGATTCAAGGATTTGAGATTGCATTAGCGGACATTGAAATCTTGACAGAAGACATGCCGGGTTATTTGACGGCAAGCGAGGGTGGATTGACAATCGCGTTAGACAATACATTAACGCCGGAATTAGTTCGCGAGGGGAACGCACGCGAATTCGTGAACCGTATCCAAAACTTACGTAAAGATTCTGGTTTTGATGTGACGGACAAAATACATATCCAGGTGCAGCGTTCGGACGAAGAATGGACAGCCAGCTTGAATGAATTCAAAGCCTATATCTCGCAGGAGGTGCAAGCCTTGAGTTTGGAATGGGTGGATTCTGCTTCGACTGAACTTACTTTTGAGGAATCTAATCTGTTCGTGAATGTCACGGTAGCTTAAAATATGAGAAAACTCACCTGCTTACTATTCTTGCTGTGTGGGTTTTTGCGTGTTTCTGCGCAATCAGAAGTGCTTCCAGAAGCGCTGATGGTGGACGGCATGCGCGCCTACATGAAAGAGGATTTTGGCGAGGCGATCTTGGTTTTCGAGAAACTCGCTAAAGTTCAGACGCAGGAGCCGGCGGTCTTTTATTATTTGGCCAAAAGCTACCTCGCAGACAAACAACTCACCTCAGCGAGAACAAACGCGGAGAAAGCACACCTATTATCGCCCTATTCCTTCGATTATGGTCTTTTATATGGAGACCTCCTCTTAGCGAACAAGGAATACAAAAAGGCTTTGGCCTGTTTCGAGAATCTCTTAGCCTACGACGATCACCGTTTCGACAATGAGCCGGATATGATTCGGGTGAAGCAATTTGTCTTTTTATCGAAAGGTGATGAGGCGAAAGAAACGGCTGATAAAAATGCGTATTATCTGCAAGCAGCAAATCTGGGGCCTGTTCAAGAAGAACTTTGGGTACGCATCATTCAATTAGATTGGGAATTAAATCGAAAAGAAGCCGTGGTGGAACATGCACTGGAGGCGCTGGATAATTACCCTCGCATGGCGCCCTGGGTGTACCCTATTTTAGGAGATGCCTACCAGGCTTTAGGCAATAATTCTGCGTCGGATGCAGCCTTTGATAAAGCCTTAGCTGCTAATCCGAAGGATGACCATGTGCTGAACAATTACAGTTATTTCTTGTCGATCCGTAAAGAAAAATTAGCCCTAGCAGATACCCTTTCTGCCCGCTTAGTGGCGGATCATCCGAAAAATGGCACCTATTTAGATACTCGCGCTTGGGTGTTATTCGAACTGAAACGCTATCCAGAGGCGCGCATAGCGATGGAAGCCGCTCTGAAAGACAAGGAAAATGCCTCTGCGACTTTGTGGGAACATTATGGCGATGTGCTTTTTCGATTGAAATTAGTGGAAAAAGCGCTAGACGCTTGGAAAGAAGCACTTCGCTTAGATCCGTCTCGCGAATCAGTAGATAAAAAGATTCGAATGCGTCAAATTCCCGAAAATTGAGCTATTTTTGTTACCAAAATTCCTCCTTATGCGGATTCTTTTCAGTCTTGTTTTTCTTTCTCTGCTGGGTGCCTGCGCACCTAAGGCGACGGTGGCGACGACTATTCCGGTGAAGGTAGACACCATTCAGGCAGATTCTGTTCCTGTGGTGGCGGTGGCCGCACCGGTAGAAGCAGTGGATCAACTTCCTACTTCCGATGATTTGAATTTCACCTATTTAAAGGCAAAATCGAAGGTGATGTGGAAAACGCGTACGAACACGGATAATTACATCGTAGATATCCGGATGAAAAAGGATAGCATTATTTGGGCGAATATCTCTGTGTCGATGATTTCTGGGGCAGCTGTTTTGTTCACTAAAGAACGCGTTCAATTCTACCACAAGATAAATAACGAATACACAAATTTGACTTATGATAGTTTGAGTACGAGTTTGGGTTTCAAAGTGAGCTACGATTTGATTCAAAATATGATTGTAGGAGACCAGCCTTATAAGAAAAACAACACGCGTCGGGTAGTTCGAGAGAATGAAAATTTTCTAGTGAAGCAGCAGGAGGGGCACGTGGAGGTCAATAATTGGGTGGGCCCTAATCGGAAGTTGAAGAAATTATCGGTGAATGATCTTCCTTCATCGAATAAAATGACCTTGGATTACGAGGATTTTGCGAATTTAAATTCGGCGATTTTCCCATTTTCGAGTTCCATCACATTGGATGTGAAAAACAAAGAGAATCAAGTGAATCAGACTTTGATTACCATTAAATATTCTAAAGTAGAGTTGTTAGATACGCCTTTGGAATTTCCTTTTAAAGTACCTGCCAAACTATTAAAGCATTGAAATACCTTTTCCTCCTATTCGCGTTCCTTTTAACAAGTTCATCTTTCGCACAGACAGATAAGAAAGCTGCTTTAGAGCAGCAGAAGAAAGATAATTTGTCCAAAATCAAGGAACTTAATTCGATCATCTCTCGAACATCTAAAAAGAAAAAGGCTTCCTTAGGAAAGCTGAGTGTTTTGAAGGAGCAAATCGGGGTGCAGAAAAAGCAGATTACAGTTTTAGAACAAAATCAACAAATCTTAGCAGAAGAAGCTCAAAAATTACGGAATGAAGGCGATGTGCTGAAGGCAAAATTAGAGCGACTTAAGAAGCAATATGCTTTGATGATATATGAGGCACAAAAAACATCTTCCGTTTATAATAAGATGAGTTTCTTGTTATTGTCGAATGATATAGGAGAATTCGTGCGCCGCTTTGATTACTTACGCCACTATTCTACAAACCGCAAAAAGCAAGCAGATTTGATCTTTAAGACCCGTCAAGATTTGATGACTAAAGAACAGAAAGTAGTCTTTAAGAAGCAGGAAGAGAAAAAAGTGATTGTAGAGAAGGAAGGGGAGAAAAAGAAGTTAGAGGTGTTGAAAACGAAGGAAGACCAGGTCGTGACTGTCTTGACTCAACAAGAAAAGAAATTAAAAATTGAGTTAGAGAAGAAAAAGTTATCTGTCCGTAAATTGGATAATTTGATTGCAGGAATCGTTCAGCGCGAGATTCAAAAAAGTATTGAACGGGAGCGAAGACTTCGTCAAGCACGCCAAGTAAAAAAGGTGGAGGTTGTGAAGCCAGCTTTGCCAGAATTGAAGAAAGGAGAAACGACGAAGATTTTGGCTGAAAAACAACCAGAGAAAAAAGATTCTCCTAAAGAAGAGAAGAAAGTAGCGGTTGCTGAAGCGAAGAAGTCGAAAGCAGAACCTGCTCCAGCACCAGCGGTCGAAGAGAAGAAGATTGAAAGCAATACCTATTATATGAACGCTGATGAGGCGAAATTAGCGAGTTCATTTGCTGCCTTGCGCGGTCGCATGCCGTTCCCGGTGCCATCTGGATTTATTTCGGATCATTTTGGCGTTCATAAACATCCGTTATTGAAAGGGGTGATGATCAATAATAATGGGATTGATATTCAAACGTCTCCAGGTTCACCTGTACATTCCGTATACGATGGTGTAGTGCAATCCGTGGTGAATATTCCAGGTATCAATATGGTAGTAGCCATTCAGCACGGGGACTATTTCACCGTATACAGTAAGCTGGCAAATGTATCTGTGAGTGTAGGAACGCGGGTGAGAACAGGCCAACGCATCGGTTCGGTCGCATCAGATGAAGATGGAACGGCAGAGATTAATTTTCAAGTTTGGAAGAATACGGTACGCCAAAATCCAGAATCCTGGCTTCGTCGCTAGATCGAATACGAAACTTTCAAACTGATATTACGACCTTGATCATCTGCGTAATAGCGGAAACGATTCAAGTAATCGCGGTATGCTGCGTTCAATGCATTTGAAATGCGAAGGTTTACATCAAAACGACGCATTTTTACACCCCAATTTAGGTTTACTAAAAAGTACCCCGCTGGCGGTTCTGCATAATCAGACCCTAGTTCCACGCGTGTCTGTCTAGATACTTGGGTGATTCCTCCGCTGATATAGTGTTTACTCGTAAAGGCATAGCGAAGTAAGTATTCAAAACGATCTGCTGGAATATTAACCATATATTGGTCGTTTTGAGTATCAAAGGCCCGCACAATACTCGTCTTCTGTTGTACCGATAGACGAGGGCTAATCAGGTAGCTTGCTTGGAAATCAATCCCTTGAAAACGTGCATCTATTTGTTGGTAGCTAAAAATAGGAAAGACCCCTCTGACCGTGGTGGCATAAGCTGCTGTCAAATTAATGACCGAAGGGCGCAGATAAATAAAATTGTGGATTTGATTCGAATATAATCCAACTTCTATATCCCAACGCTCTGGTTTGAAATTGGTAGAAAAGCTGATATTTGTCCCCGTTTCTCCTTTCAGATCAGAATCCCCGATTTCATAGGCTCCGGCACCGTGGTGGACGCCATTGGAGAATAATTCATTTGCACCGGGTGCTCTAAAGGCTCGGGAAACGGTGAATTGAGATTCTGTTAGCTGATTCCAGTGGTAGGTAAATCCAACACTTCCAGAAAGGCCCGCAAAAACGTGCTTATTTCGTAAAATGGTAGTAGAGAAATTAGCCTTTGGTCGATGTGTCTCGATTTCTTTTACATCGTACCTAACGCCGGCCTCGACTTCCCAACGTTCTGTGGCTCGCCTTTCGATGGCAAAAACACCGGTATTTCGCAAGGTATAATTAGGCAATAGACTGGTGGTCAACGTAGGGTTTTGAACTTTTTGGCCCGACGTTATATTGCCTTGATCTAAGAAAGTAAAACCTGCTTGTCCTTTCCAGCGTTTGTTCGTATTTGTCTCATCGTACAACAGTTCTCCACTGTAAGTGTCTAAATTAAAGCGAAGCGTGTTGATGTTTTTTCCCGCCCTTAATACATCTAATTCCCATCGTTCATCTGATTGCGCCGCAACTGTAGCTCGTAAAGTAGCTTGATTAGGGAGGTGGTAGAAGGCTTTAATTTTGGCTAAATCATGCCATACATCCTGATTAGGACGATCAATTTTACGGATAAATTCAGCAGGCGTGAAGGCTTCCAAAGGACGAGGTAAAGCGATCGATCGCTCTAAATCCGAAATGTTGCCTATGTGAGAGCCTTCATAAATGCCAATCACAGTGTGGAATCTGCTGTAAAATACATCGCTCCCCCAACTATTCGATTTATAACCTAAAGCAATAGACACATTTTCCTCCTTCACGCCGGTGTTACTTAGATAATAATCAGCCGTCTGCACATTTCCTCCATCTTTCAAAGTGCCCTGTACGCGCCAGCCCCAGCCTTTAAGTCGAGGGATTCCACCTTCCAAAAGCCCAGAAATTACGCCCTGTCTCCCATTACTAAAATAGATACTTTGTATTGCTCCATGGATGGCGGAACTGTCAGGCAACGCATTCGGTTCCAGCATGACGATTCCTCCAATGGCATCACCACCGTACCGAAGTCCACCTGGACCTTTGATCACTTGAATGTTTTTAGAGACGAAGGGATCGATTTCGGGAGCATGTTCGCTGCCCCAGTTTTGGCCTTCTTGTCTCACTCCTTGATTTAAAATAATGACGCGACTCGAATGTAGTCCGTGAATCACCGGTTTTGAAACGGAACTTCCTGTTTGCAGACTTTGCACACCTGTTAACCCTTTCAGCATTTCGCCCAATGATAATCCATCTTTCTGCGAACGCTCTTCTGCACTTAATTCAGATTTTAACTGCGAAGTGATTTCTTGCTTTCTTCCTTGGACAAAAACCTCCTGCAGGTGCTCATCGTGCGTGCTTAATAGGAAATCTTCTTCTTTTTCATCCGCCAGGTTAATGATTGTCTCGATGGGGTCGAAACTCGCCATTTGGCATACCAAGGTGTATTTTCCAGGACATAAATCGCTGATTATGAACTGGCCTTTAGCGTCTGAAATAGTGGCTTTATTTGTTCCTTTGATATAAATGTAAGCGCCTGGGACTTTCTCTTTATTCTCTTTCGATGCCACGATACCTTTTAAAGTACAATGGCAATTCGTTTGTGCGAAGCCCGTAAAGGAGTAAAGTGCGAGAAAGAGGAAAAGATATTTCATACAGTTAATAGGGATTAAAGATAGGGGAAAACCTGCTTTTAAGCGAATCATCGTCAGGCTAAAAGATGAACGGATTCTCAATGTCGATGAAAGAGGTAATTCCGGCTATTAAAATTTTGTTTAATCTTTTTAAATATTTTTTAAACAAATTATTTGTTTTGTTTAATCTTTTTATAAATTTGTTGAACAAAATAGACATCGATATGACAGCTCTTGAGTTTACTTACCAAATAGGCACTTTTTCGAAGTTTTTGCGCCCTTTCGCCTTGCGTTTGACCAAAGACGGAGACGACGCAAACGACTTAGTCCAAGATACGTTAGTGAAGGCTTTTACGAATAGGGATAAATACCAAGACGGAACAAACTTGAAAGCGTGGTTATTTACGATCATGAAGAACACCTTCATTACGCAATACCAACGCATGGTTCGCCGTAACACCTTCATCGATACGACTGATAATTTACATTACATTAATTCGATGGAATCGCTGCAAGAAAATAAAGCAGTTAATTCCTTCATCAACGAAGATATTCAAAGCGCCTTATCTAAAATTGATTCGATGTACCGCGTTCCTTTTATGTTGTATTTCGAGGGGTTCAAATACCATGAAATCGCGGAAGAGTTAGATTTGCCAATAGGGACGGTAAAAAATAGAATTTTTATGGCTAGACGTGATTTGAAGAACCATCTTCACATGTACGCCTAAGAGTTTAAATAGGTTTTGATTAGTTTTTTGGTTAACAGAAGGAAGTTAAAAAGCCAGATTTTATCTGGCTTTTTCTTTTTAGGCTTTGGGCCAAAAGAAAGATCGGTATATTTGTTAAATTAGAAGAATTATGAAGAAAGTTATCGTCATAGGAGCAGGATTTTCGGGCCTTTCAGCAGCAACTGAATTAGCTTCGAAAGGATATGAAGTCCAAATTTTAGAGAAAAACGATCATGCGGGTGGTCGCGCGCGTGTTTTCCAATCAAATGGATTTACCTTTGATATGGGGCCATCCTGGTATTGGATGCCGGATATTTTCGAGACGTATTTTAACCGTTTTGGGAAAAAACCAGCAGATTATTATGATTTAGTTCGCTTGGATCCATCTTATTCTGTGATCTTGTCGGAGACGGAAAAGATTGATTTACCTGCCAATTACAACGATCTAAAAAACTTATTCGAATCTTATGAACCTGGAGCCGCGGCGCAATTAGATGCGTTTATGGAGCAGGCAGCGTATAAATACAAAGTGGGGATTCAGGATTTTGTTTGGAAACCCTCTCGTAAAATCACCGAATTTTTAAGTCTTAAATTGCTCATCGACGCGATTCGCATCGACGTATTTTCTTCGTTTTACAAGCACATTCGCAAGTTCTTCACCTCGCCTACTTTGTTGAAATTGATGGAATTCCCCATCCTTTTCTTAGGCGCGATCTCAGAAAATACCCCAGCGATGTACTCGCTGATGAATTATGCGGAAATCAAATTAGGGACTTGGTATCCAATGGGAGGTATGCACCACATCGTCAAAGGGATGGTGGCGCTTGCAGAGGAAAAAGGGGTAAAGATTACGTATAATGCGGAAGTGCAAGGATTTGAAATCGTCAATGGAAAAGTGACAGGAGTTAAAACGGCTGCCGGATTACAACAAGCGGATGCTTTTGTGGCAGGTGCTGATTACCACCATGTCGAAGAATTGCTAGGCGATGGATTGCGTAATTATGATGAAGCGTATTGGGATAAGCGCGTGATGGCGCCCTCATCACTCTTATTTTACTTAGGGATCTCGAAACGCTTACCTAATTTAAAGCACCACAACTTATTTTTTGACCGAGATTTTACCGTGCATTCGCATGAAATTTATACGGATCCGGCTTGGCCATCTGATCCGCTTTTCTATGCTTCAGCACCTTCTGTAACGGATCCATCTGTGGCTCCTGAAGGATGTGAAAACGTCTTTTTATTGATTCCGGTGGCACCTGATTTGGAAGATACAGAAGAAGGAAGAGAGAAGTATTTTGAACACTTAATGGATCGATTGGAGGCCCATTGTGGCGTTTCCATTCGCGATTCCATCGTGTACAAACGTTCGTATGCGCACCGGGATTTCAAATCTGATTACCACGCCTACAAAGGAAATGCCTATGGCTTAGCCAATACGTTGATGCAGACGGCGATTTTGAAGCCAACGTTGAAAAATAAACACCTGGATAACTTGTATTATACAGGTCAATTAACGGTTCCTGGTCCGGGTGTGCCGCCATCCTTGATTTCAGGGATTGTGGTGGCGACGGAAGTCGATAAAGAATTAAAAGGATAATATGGATTTATACTTACAAGTTTCCCTTGCCTCAAGTAAGCTATTGACGAAGGCCTATTCGACGTCTTTTTCGTTAGGAATTCGAACACTGGATGAAAAAGTGCATGATCCTATTTATGCGATCTATGGTTTCGTGCGCTTAGCAGATGAAATTGTGGATACCTTTCACGATCAAGATAAGGCAGCTTTATTACAGCGTTTTCGCGAGGATACTTATCGCGCGATTGAAGAGAAAATTAGTTTGAATCCCATTTTGCATTCGTTTCAGTGGGCGGTGAATAAGTTTGGGATGGAACGCGAATTAATCGACGCGTTCTTGTATTCGATGGAGTTGGATTTGACCAAACGGGATTATAATCATGAGGAGTACAAGCAATATATTTACGGATCAGCTGAGGTGGTGGGCTTAATGTGCTTGCGCGTTTTCTGCGAAGGAGATCCAGCAGAATACGAATCCTTGAAAGCAGATGCATGCGCCTTAGGTTCGGCCTTCCAAAAAATCAACTTCCTCCGTGACATGCGTTCCGATTTCGACGAACGTGGACGCGTGTATTTTCCGGGAGTCGACTTTATGACTTTTACGGACGCAGAGAAAAAGGAAATCGAAGCGGATATTCAATTGGATTTTGATGCAGGTTTGCGTGGAATTCATCGCTTACCAACTGTCGCTCGCAAAGGCTGTTTACTAGCCTATGAGTATTATATCCGGTTGTTTGAAAAGATCAAATCCTTGCCAGCCTCTCGCATCAAAGAGGAGCGTATTCGCGTGGCAGACTGGGAAAAGATGTTTATTTATTTTCAATTAGCCCTTCGTAAATAGCGTGGAATTAATCGTTTTATTAGCCATAATGGCCTTTCTATATGCCTCCGTGGGACATGGTGGCGCGAGTGGATACTTAGCGGTTATGGCCCTCTTTGCGATCGCTCCGCCGGTGATGAAGCAAACCGCGCTATTGTTAAATCTAGGCGTTTCGCTGATGTCATTCATTGCTTTTTATCGCCAAGGCTACTTTAGATGGAGCCTATTCTGGCCTTTCGCCCTCGGATCTATTCCGGCGGCTTTTTTAGGCGCCCGAATTCCTTTGACGGATTCAACCTATAAACAGATTTTAGGAGCTTGCCTATTTTTAGCAGTGATAAGAATGGTGGTCACGTTGAAAGAGGGCGCGCGCAAGAGTTTGCCTGCTGTCTTAGGCATTTTCACGGGAGCTGCCATCGGCTTACTCTCCGGGATGATTGGTATTGGCGGAGGAATTATCTTGAGTCCACTCTTATTGCTTTTCCGCTGGGCTTCTTTGAAAGAAGCGGCAGCTGTTTCGGCTCTGTTTATTTTCGTGAATTCCGTTTCTGGTTTAGCCGGTTTGAAAACCTGGATTCCGATTGATCAATCGCAAATGATCTATTGGTTAGCGGCGTCTTTAGTGGGTGGTTTCTTAGGGGCTCGTTGGGGAGCAGGCTTCGCATCGAACGCGAAAGTGAAATGGATATTGGCTTTGGTTCTTGTGATTGCATCGCTTAAATTGTGGTTCGTATAAGTAGCAATAGAATGGAAAAGGTAAATCAAGATACCGGCTTTGGGGAGAAAACCTCGGATATGGGTGGCCGAATGGTCAACAAGGATGGGAGTTTTAATATCAAGCGAATAGGAATTAGCGTAAGGGATCGAGCCAGCGGTTACCAAAGTATGCTGACGATGCCGCGTTGGCGATTCTTAGCGATTATTTTCATCTTTTATTTCTTGATCAACTGCTTTTTTACAGTCTTGTATTGGCTCGCAGGTCCCTCTGGATTGGAAGGAGTGGAGAAGGTGAAGTTTTGGGGAAGAATCAAAGAATTATTCTTCTTTTCTACGCAGACCTTTACGACGGTAGGATACGGTCGAGTAAATCCAGTGGGTGAAATTACGAACTGGATTGCGGCCATCGAATCTTTAATCGGCTTTCTTTCTTTTGCGATTGCTGCCGGTCTTTTGTACGGTCGATTTTCGCGTCCGAGGTCCTTCATTCGTTTTTCAGATAGCTTAGTTTATGCAAATTACCGACAGGGTAAGGCCTTGATGTTTCGCCTGGTTTGCTACAAAGATGATCACTTGTTAACGAATGCAGAAGTGAAGCTAAATGCTCGAATTGTGACGAAGAACGAGGGTTATCAGTTCTTTAATTTGAAATTAGAGCGTAGTCACGTGGACAGTTTGGTGTTGAACTGGACAGTGGTTCACCCGATCGATGAAGACTCTCCATTTTTTAATTTATCCCAAAAAGAAATTGTCAATCTCCAGCCCGAAATTTCTGCAGACCTAACCGGCTTCGATGAAGTGTATTCTAGCGTCGTGGTGGCCCGTGTGTCTTATGCGATCAAAGACTTCAAGTTCGGTTTTAAATTCTTGCCTATGTATTTCGGTCGGAACCAGCGGACGGAATTAGATTTATCGAAATTAAACCTGATAGACCAGGAATAAAAAAAGCCCCGATTTCTCGGGGCTTTTTGATTAGTTTTTCGATCCAGTAACTGCACCCGCCTTTTTAGCATTTTGTGCTTCTTGCATGGGATTTTGTCCTCCGCTATACGTTCTGCCCTGCATCTTGAATAACTGCACCTTCGTAGGTTGAGCGGGTTCACGAGGGAAAGCGTTGTCTTCCGTATCAATATCAGCGATTTCGTAGAATGGATCTAGTGTCCACTTCACGACTTTCTTAGATGTCGGGATGATTTTCTTTGCTGTCACATCGTTCAAGCGCCAAACCTCCGCCGGGAAGCGCAATACCTCTTCTGTACCATCTTCATAGTTCAAGCGAACGATCACAGGCATCGGTAAGCCACCTTTGTTCTTGAAGTTAACCACATAGAAGTTTTTGCCTTCAGAAACTAATTTCTTTTCGTCGTCATTCAAAGACGCCATATAGTCTTGGTATTTTTTCTTGTCTGCTTCCGTAGGAGCGAAACGATCGTAGGTATTATAGAAGTCTGTCAAATCAGGATTTTCCTCCACTACCGTCCGTTTGATATCTGTTTTGTTACGAATTGCTGACATCGTTTTCGCTTTTGCTTCTGCTACCGCTTTATCTCCCGCCTTTTTAATCGCTGGATCTTGTGTGTCGATTCCGAACCATTCCACCGTCTCAATCGACTGATTCACGGGCTCCGTTCCATAGAACCAACCTCTCCAGAACCAATCCAAATCCACGCCAGACGCATCTTCCAAGGTGCGGAAGAAGTCTGCTGGGTACGGCTGTTTGAACGCCCAACGACGTGCATATTCTTTGAAGGCATAATCAAATAATTCGCGACCCATGACGGTTTCACGCAGGATATTTAAGGCCGTAGCTGGTTTGGCATAGGCATTATTTCCAAAATCCATGATATTCTCCGAGTTCGCCATAATAGGCACCTGGTTCTTCGAATCTAAACGCATGTACGGAACGATAGTCTGTGGCTCGCCACGACGCGCAGGGAAGTTGCGATCCCATTCTTGCTCCGCTAAGTATTGGCAGAAGGTATTTAAACCCTCATCCATCCAAGACCATTGGCGCTCATCCGAGTTAATAATCATCGGGAAGAAGTTGTGACCCACTTCGTGGATAATCACACCAATCATTCCATTTTTCACGTTCTCCGTATACGTTCCATCTGCCTCCGGACGACCGCCATTAAAGGAAATCATCGGATACTCCATTCCACCACCCGCTGTCGCGTGGCAAGAAATCGCTACTGGATATGGATAAGCGACCGTTCTTTTCGAATACGAACGAAGCGTGTGCGCTACCACCATGGTTGAATATTTACCCCAAAGTGGATTTCCCTCTTTCGAATAATACGACATCGCCCATACTTTTTTACCCTCTACTTCTACTTGCATCGCATCCCAAATAAATTTACGCGATGCCGTGAAAGCGAAGTCACGTACATTATCTGCTTTGAATACCCACGTCTTTTTTCCTGTTGGAACACTTTTCTCCGCTTTGATCGCTTCGTCTTGTGTTACGATTTCCACCGGGCGAGTCGCTGTTTTTGCTTGTTCCCAACGCTTTAATTGCGTAGCAGTCATCACTTGATTAGGGTTTAATAATTCCCCGCCCGCACCTACGACGATGTCATTAGGCGCTGTGATGGCTACTTTATAATTTCCGAAATTTAACGTGAATTCCCCTTGGCCCATGAACTGTTTGTGCTGCCAACCATATACGTCATTGTATACCGCTAAGCGAGGGAACCAGTGTGCGATAAAGTAGTTCGCAATATTGTCTTTGCCTAGAATTTCTAAACCAGAGCGACCATAGTATGCTGTAATCAAATAATTCCAATCAATGCCAAAGCTCACCGAAGCCCCCGATTTCAACGGAGTGGGTAAGTCAATACGCATCATTGTTTGGTTGATCGTGTGACGCAATGGGTTTCCTTTAGCATCTTTCACGGCCGTGATTTTATAACCGTAATCTTTCGGGTCCGTCAGTTCTTGAAAAGCACCAGCGCTGATGCCATTCTTGATTTCACCCGTCTTAGTCGTTTTACCTGGTGAGTTTTTTTCAAATAGATTTTGGTCTAATTGAATCCATAAATACGGTAAATCATCCGGAGAATTGTTGTAATAGGTGATCGTTTCTGACCCAATGATCTTGCGATTAATATCATCTAGTTCTACTTTGATGTCATAATCCGCGCGTTGTTGCCAATAATCCTTGCCCGGAGAACCACTCGCGGTCCGGTAAGAATTAGGCGTAGGCAAAGTCGATTCTAATTGCTCGAATCGGTTGTTTGCGTTAAAAGAGGTTTGGGCTTTCGCGGGTAACAAGAGGATCGTTAGCGCGACTAGCGTGAGTAGTTTTTTAAGCATGTTGAAAAGGTTATTTTATGCAAAATAGGAAATTTTATTTGATTTTGTAGCTGTGCTAATCTGTGCTAAAATATATTTGTATATAATAGGTATAATATGTAGTTTTGGGACTTTAAGAAGAAACAACATTAAGCATTATATATCATGAGTGTAATCATTGGTCAAAAAGAGTATTTCAAAGGCATTGGTCAAATCAAATTTGAAGGTGCAGAATCAGACAATCCTTTCGCATTCCGTTACTACGATGAGAATCGCATCGTTGCCGGCAAGAGCATGAAGGAACACCTTCGTTTTGCGATTGCGTATTGGCATTCGTTTTGCGGTGATGGGGCGGATCCTTTTGGACCAGGAACACACCACTACCCTTGGGATGTAGCATCTGATGCGCGTCAGCGTGCTGCGGATAAAGCCGATGCAGCATTCGAATTCATCACGAAGATGGGTGCACCCTACTATTGTTTCCATGATGTGGATGCGATTGATGGGCATAATGATCCCAAAGAATTTGGCGATCGTGTGAAATTTATCACGGATATATTTGCTAAAAAACAAGCAGAAAGCGGCGTGAAGCTTTTGTGGGGAACAGCGAACTTGTTCTCGAACGAGCGCTACATGAACGGTGCTTCTACGAACCCAAACTTTGAAGTGGTTGCTCACGCAGGTGCGCAATTAAAAGGCGCTATCGATGCGACGATTACCTTAGGTGGCGAAGGCTATGTGTTCTGGGGAGGTCGCGAAGGGTATATGAGCTTATTAAATACCGATATGAAACGCGAACGCGAAAACTTCGCTCGTATGCTTCATACGTGTGTGGAATACGCGCGTCGCAATGGTTTCAAAGGTAAGTTCTTCATCGAACCTAAGCCTTGTGAGCCTACGAAACACCAATACGATTACGATGCGGCAACGGTGATTGGTTTCTTACGCGAGTTCGATTTATTATCGGAATTTGGCCTAAACTTAGAAGTAAACCATGCTACTTTAGCTGGACACACCTTTGCACACGAATGCCAAGTGGCTTCAGACGCTGGTATGTTAGCGTCTATCGATGCGAACCGCGGAGATACGCAAAACGGCTGGGATACGGATCAATTCCCGACGGACATTTACGAATGGGCGGAGGCGATGTCCATCATCTTGAAGCAAGGTGGATTAGCCGGTGGTGGAATTAACTTTGACGCGAAACGTCGTCGTAATTCAACGGATATGGCGGATTTATTCTATGCGCACATTGGTGGTATGGATACGATTGCTCGTTCTTTATTGATCGCAGAGAAAATCGCGAAACATGGCGAAATGGATCGCTTGAAAGCGGAGCGTTATGCAAGCTTTAACTCGGGTAAAGGAGCGGATTATGCAGCAGGCAAATTGAAATTAGAAGATTTATACAAAATCGCGATCGAGGTAGGGGAACCTGCTCAGATCTCTGGCAAGCAAGAATACTTAGAGAATTTGTTAGGTCGTTTTGTTTAAAAATACGTAATTCGAGGTATGAAAAGAATTATTTTTCTCCTCCTGTTATTTACCTCTAGATTTATAGCGACAGCAGGGTCATCTGATCCTGCTGTTTTTTCTACCACTAAACCCTGGGCTTATTGGTGGTGGCCGGGGAGTGCGGTAACAGAAAAAGGAATCACACATAATCTGGAGAATTTTGCCAAAGCTGGTTTTGGCGGTCTCCACATCATCCCCATCTACGGGGCGAAGGGCTCAGAAGCCTTATTTCAACAGTATTTAAGTCCGGGCTGGCAAGCGAAATTCTTCTTTACGTTGAAAGAAGCGAAGCGTTTAGGCCTTGGAATCGATATGACGATGGGGACGGGCTGGCCTTTGGGCGGACCTACGATCACAGAAAAAGAGGCAGCGAAAAAATACCAATTCGTGGATGGCGTATTTACGACGGGTTTAACGGGTCAAAAAGTTAAACGCGCCGCTCCCGGCGGAGAAGGACTCGTCCTCGACCACTTCGACATGAAGGCCTTCGCCAAATACAGTCACACCTTTGTTCCCCTTTTAAAGAAATCCCATTCGCCATTGCGAGCCATCTATAATGACTCATACGAGGCTTATGGGTCGAATTATACACCGGATTTATTCCCCGCTTTTCAGCGATTAAATGGGTATGACCTGCGTAAGCATTTCGATGTACTGTCAAATAAAAAGGCGGAATCAGAGGAAGAGAACCAGATTTTTGCGGATTACCACCGGACGATGTCCACCTTGTTGCAAAACAACTTTGTGTTGCCATTTGATCATTGGATTAATTCGATGGGATTTACCTCTCGAAATCAGGCCCACGGTTCCCCAGGTAATTTGCTGGACATTTATGCGGCGGCGGATATTCCGGAGGCCGAGTTTTTTGGTTCGAAACCTTTCGATATTCCAGGATACCGCGTGGATCCGGAATATGATTCCACCACGTTTGGGATTCCGGATATCCGGGCGTTGAAACTCGCGAGCTCGGCGGCGAATTTGACCGGAAAGAAATTGGTTTCGGCGGAAACCGCGACTTGGTTAGGGAATCACTTCAAGGTTTCGATCGCACAGGTTAAACCTGTTTTGGATCAGGTTTTTGTGGGTGGAGTGAATCACGTGTTCTTCCATGGGGCGACCTATTCTCCGCCAGAAGTTGCGTGGCCGGGTTGGTTGTTTTATGCGAGTACGAACTTTAATCCCCAAAGTCACTTTTGGGAGGCGATGCCTGCTCTGAATAAATACATCGAAAATGTGCAGACGATGTTACAGGCGAATCCGACGGATAGCGATGCCTTGTTGTATTTTCCGATGGAGGATGTGTGGCATGCAAACAACGGATCAGGCAAATTGCATACGCTCGAATTACACGCGAACAGTCGGGAATGGTTGAAGAATACGTCCTTCGGTCATTGGGCGGGATTATTGCAGGACAAAGGTTTCTCGATGGATTATATCTCGGATGAATTATTGGCTGATTTGGAATTGACACCTTCGAAAACATTTAAAACTCGCTCGGGCGGGAATTATAAAGTCTTGCTAATTCCGGCGGCACATTATGTTTCGGTGGAGACACTAGAGCGCTTGGCCAAATGGGTAAAACAAGGCTATCCGGTTTATTTCCTTGAACATTTACCCCTTCATTTGAACACGTTCCATCAAACGAAAGAGGCCAAAGAACGTTGGGAAGCTGCCCGCAGCGCCTTATTAATGCGCGTGCTTTCAGACCCGGCAGATCAGCTTACTCGTTTGGGCGTTTCGGTAGAACCGATGGCTTCGAAGGGATTATCTTTTATTCGAAAGAAGACTCCGAAGGGCGCCGCCTATTTCGTGACTAATTTGAACTCTCGATTCGCAGAAGGGGCTATATCATTGAAGAAGTTATCGGGTAATGTGGAGATTTGGGATCCTTTAACGGATTCGAAATCGTATGGAAAAAAAGGTTCAGATGTCTGGCTATCTTTAGCACCTGGCCAAAGTGTGATCATTCAGCCGGTGGCTAAAATTCCTTCTTTAATTGTTCCAGCGGCTCTTAAAGTTAGAACAGAAATCGAACCTACCAATCTGCGCGTTCAGATAGAATCTAAAACGATCGCATTGCCAGATTTTAGCTATTATACCTCGCTAGACACCTCGCTGGCCGCAACTCCATCAGCCCGCTATACTTTCGATCTGACCTTATCAGCCGATCAAATCGCTAACGCGAAAGTGCTTCATTTATCTGAATTGCGCGATATGGCAAAAGTGCGAATCAATGGGAAAGACATCGGGATGATCTGGTCTCTTCCTTTCCAGCTCTCCATTCCAGCTGGAATCTTGCAGGAGCAAAATCAAGTGGAGATAGAGGTTATTTCAAATGCCGCGAATCGAATCCGGAAGATGGATCAGCAAGGAGTGGTGTGGAAGAACTTTTATGAAATCAATTTTGTGGATATCCGCTACAAGCCTTTTGATGCTTCTAAGTGGGCTATTGAGGATGGAGGAATGAAAGGTAAGCTCTATTTTACGAACCGATGAAGCCCTTCGTTAAAGACATAGCAGAAGCCTTACACGACCTAGCGGATGCAGACAATGCGTTTTGGATGCATAGCTATATGCGCGAAAAATACCCATTCCTAGGAGTGAAAAAACCAGAACGCCATGAAGTTTTCAAAGCTCTTTACAAGCAATACGGATCTTCTGAAGATTGGTTTGAAGTTTCCACACAACTCTTTGCGATGCCAGAACGCGAGTTTCAGTATGTGGCGATGGATTATGTGATGAAGGCCAAAAAATCCTGGGACAACCGCGTGCCTGCCTTATGTGAACTATGGATAGGCCAGGAATCTTGGTGGGATGTGGTGGATAATTTAGCGCCTAAGATCCTAGGGCCTTATTTTCTGCAATTTCCAGCGGAGCGTGATTTCTGGATTCAGCGCTGGATGGATTCTGGGAACTTCTGGTTGCAACGGGTATGCTTAGTTTTCTCTTTAGGTTATAAAGACAAAACAGATACCGTTTTGCTGGCGAAAACCATACAGGCATTGAGCTCTTCCAAGGAATTTTTTATTCAAAAAGCCATCGGATGGGCACTTCGCCAATATGCGCGAACGGATGCGGAATGGGTGTTGGATTTCGTCGAGAACAATGAGTTGGCCCCGCTGAGTAAACGCGAGGCCTTGAAGCATTTGTAACTATCTCTTCTTTTTAATGATCGCTAGTTCGTGCGCCGTGTCGTAGTACGAACGCAAGTTTGACCAATCGAACGTATCCGCAATACTTTCCACGCGGTTACGCTGGGTGATGCGATCGCGCTGCGATTGCTGGACAAATTTGAATAACAGATTCGCTAATTGCTCCGCCGCTTCTTGGTATGATTGAGTCTTGCGATTCACCACGCTCACGCCCCATTGTTCGTAATCGCGCATAATCTGCATCATATAATCGCCAAAACCCGAAAGATCCGACGTCACCGTAGGTACCCCGCGCGCCATACATTCCAGCGGTGTATAGCCCCAAGGTTCGTAATAGCTAGGGAACACACCTAAGTGGCAACCGCGCACAAATTGGCCATAATCTAAGCCGAAAAGCGGATTAGTAGAAACGATAAAGTCGGGGTGGTACACCACTTTGACTTTGTCGTCTGGGTTATTTAATAGATTCGTCCGGTGTAAATTCCGGATAATATCGTCTTCTTGTTTTAGCAAGTGCGTGACCACTTTAGGTCGCGCATTCGTCTTCCAAGTTTGCACGGTTCTGCGTAGACGCATCCGCCAATATTCATCCACAAACGCGTTTAAATCCGGCATCTGCAGATCGCTCGACGATGCGGAGGCCTTAAATAAATGTTCGCCTACCTCTTTCTCAATCGCGTGGCAGTTCTCTCTGATTTCATCTAAGACTGCACGGGAATGCAAGACCTCTGGATCAATCGAATGGTAGGGCTGCTTGGTCACGAAGAACATGACTACCGTTTTCTTCGAACCCGCCTCTTTCATTTTGCGATTCAAAATCGCCAAGGCATCTAAGGTAATATCGTATCCCTTATTCGAATATTCGAAACGTCCGGAGGTAAACAGGTAAAGTGTTTGATCTAGGTCAAAGGGTTGGCTTTGGAAGAAATGCCCCATCACGAAGTTTGAGATGCTCTCTTTGTATTTCGAGTGCAAGTTTTGGTGCTCGTGCAAAGCGGCAAAACGCTGGATGTTTAAGCCGTTTGGCAAAATTAATTCCGGGATTCGACCTAAGAAATACTGGCATTCTTTCGCCGTAATATCGCTGACGGTGGTTAGTACATCGGCTTTTTGGGCAGCGGCGCGCTCGAAGCAAGCTTGAGCCTCGATGCCATAGTGTTTCGCCTCTTTGTGCCAATCAAAGTTCTCGATGACATCATAGAAGTTAGGTACATTGCCCGCTAAATAGCGGCCTAACATAGTCGCGTGCGTGGTGAAGACGGTCGAAATTTTGACCTTGTCTTTCTTCAAATCCGGTAGACCAGTAGAAGCCATCCATTCATGGAAATGCGCCACTAGTTGGGTTTTATTTTTATTTTCTTCGGCCACCTCGGTTAAAAGGAGGCGAATCATTTCACCAAAAACAATCGTTTGGTCCACTAAATCCTCTACCCCTAAGGTCGAGATCTTGTGATTATCCCAAATACGTCCTTTGATCTCATTGACATTAGGCAATAAGGTTTCCAGTTCAAAAAGTACGATTTTAGGCTTTCCCGTGATCAACCAATAGCCATAATGAATGCCTAAACCTTTTTGGCGCAAGCTGATTATCGCGCGACCCAGCGGCGTTTCATCGGAAACGGGAATAGGTTCAAATTCCGCGGAGGCAGTTTGGGGAAAATAGGGTCCTAATAAGGCGTAATCTTCGCCCCATTTTTCGACCATCGAGGGAACTTTGGTCCGAATTACCGTGTAAATTCCGCCTACTTGATTACAGGTTTCCCACGCAATCTCAAACAAATATTTTTTCTTCTCTGCTGCCATAAAAATTACATGTAGGACGCGCTTTCAATTACCTGCGTTTTCCCGTTTTTCGTGATGGTGTAATTAAATCCTTTTTGGATGGCATAAGCGCCATATTCTCCTTTTTTATTGAGGGCCAAATACCCGATTTGGAATTCCTTGTATTTATAGCGTTTCACAATCCGCATCACAGCCTCTTCACACGCTTTTTGAGGGGACATGCCCTGTCTCATTAATTCGACAATCAAGAAGGATCCTAAGGTTTTCATTACAAATTCGCCTAATCCGGTCGCACACGCACCTCCTACCTCATCGTCACAAAAAACAGCTCCACCGATGATGGGTGAGTCGCCTACACGTCCATGCATTTTGAAAGCTAATCCGCTCGTTGTACAAGCGCCAGCAATTTCTCCTGCTTTTCCGATGCCCAATAAACCGATGGTGTCGTGTCTTTCAATATTAATGACGGGTTCGTACTTGGATTCTTTTTTCCACTCTTCCCAAGCCTTTTTAGAGGTTTCTGTTAACAGATTTTCCACTTTAAATCCTTGGTCTAAGGCGAATTTTAAAGCCCCAGCGCCTGATAACATAACGTGAGGTGTTTTTTCCATCACGGCTCTAGCGACAGAAATGGGGTGCATGATGCCCTCAAGAAAGGTAACAGATCCTGCATTTCCTACATGGTCCATGATGCAAGCATCCAAGGTCACATGGCCGTCGCGATCTGGATAGCCACCGTAACCTACAGATGTATCGTTCGGATCTGCTTCAGGAATGCGCGCACCGGCTTCAACACCATCGAGCGCTTTGCCCGTTTCCATCAATTTATTCCAACCCGCGATGGTCGCTTTTTCGTTTTTCCAAGTCGCAATGATGAGCGGTTCAGAGCTGGCCGCTTTTGCGGTGGCACCTAAGCTTGCGCCCAGCAGGGTGGAGGTTTGAAGGAAGGTACGTCTTTTCATATAGCTTTAAAGATAATTTATTTGGGTGTAATGCAACAATTTTGTAAAATTGTCTTTCTAAAATAGAAAAAATTCTTCGGATATTTCATTTATCTACCCCTATTTCATCAATGAAAATCATTAAATCTGCTTTTCCTTTGGTAATCGCCCTGTTTTTAACCTATGCGATGAACCAAAGCTGGGGAACTTTGCCTCCCCTCGGTAAATTATTTAGTCCTTTCCATGGCTTCTGGATGAATGCCGAAAGTCCAGAATCTGGAGAACCCACAGAAGAAACTTTGCAAATCGCTGGACTGCATCAACCCGTTCAAGTCGTATACGATGAAATGGGAGTGCCGCACGTTTTTGCACAGGATGACCACGATTTGTTTTTAGCGCAAGGTTATTTGACGGCCAAAGACCGTTTGTGGCAAATGGAATTTCAAACACACTTCGCAGGTGGTCGCATTTCTGAGATCGTAGGGGAAAAGGGGATCGCATCCGATCAGTTCCAACGTAGAATGGGTTCGGTCTATGGTGCGGAGAAATCCTTTGAAGGTATGAAGGAGGATGTAGCCTCTAAAACAGCTTTGGAAGCGTATTCTGCAGGGGTTAATGCCTACATTGGTTCTTTATCAGATCGTGAATTACCTTTGGAATACAAATTGTTAAACTACCGACCTGAACCCTGGACTCCAATTAAGAGCGCCTTGTTCTTAAAGAATATGTCCTTTGTCTTAGCCTCTGGAACGGACGATTTGAAGATGACGAACATTTTGCGCAAATACGGTCGTGAGGTAGCAGAAGATCTTTTTCCTAATTATCCTTTCCAAGAGAGTCCGATCATTCCCGTGGGATCACCAGTCGATTTCAAGCCTGTACCGATTCCTGCGGCACCCGCAGACTTCACGGGTTTAGGAAGTTCGATGTCTACTCCTGAAAAGGATCCGAATATTGGTTCTAATAACTGGGCCGTTTCTGGAAATAAAACCGTTTCGGGATTACCTATTTTAGCCAATGACCCGCACTTGACTTTGTCATTGCCATCGATTTGGTACCAAATGCAATTAGTCGCTCCAGGCGTCAACGTGTATGGTTCGACCATGCCCGGAACACCAAACGTCATCATTGGATTCAATAAAAATGTGGCTTGGGGTGTAACGAACGTAGGTTCTGACGTTTTGGACTGGTACCAAGTGAAGTTCAAAGACGCCTCGAAACAGGAATACTGGCACGATGGCAAATGGAAGAAAACGACCATGCGCATCGAAACCTTTAAGGTCAAAGGAAAGAAGGATATGGTCGATACGATCTTCTTCACACACCATGGTCCGGTCGTGTATTTATCACACGAAAAACCATTCCGTTCAAATATTCCGGTAGGCCACGCCTTGCGTTGGATCGCTCATGAGAAATCTCAAGAATTAACGACGTTTTACCAATTGAACCGCGCGAAAAATTACGAGGACTACAAGAAGGCTTTGACCTTCTATTCAGCTCCTGCACAAAATTTCGTGTTTGCTAGTAACGAAGGCGATATCGCTTTATGGGTGAACGGTAAGTTTCCGTTGAAGTCGAAATTGCAAGGAAAGTATTTATTAGATGGGACTAACGCGGCGGCTGATTGGCAAGGATTTATCCCTCAGGCCCACAATCCGCACGTAAAGAACCCGGTTCGTGGTTTCGTAAGTTCGGCGAATCAATTCTCAACAGATCCATCGTATCCCTATTATTTAGGCTGGCAATATGCGCCATCTGAGCGTGGTCGTCGCATTAACGAGCGACTAGCGGTGATGGAAAAAATCACGATGGATTCTTTACGCGGTCTCCAAAACGACAACTTCAACATCCGTGCCCGTGAATTATTGCCTTTGCTTTTTGCTCAGGTCAAATCACCGAACGCGGCTCAATCGAAAGCCATCGCTGCCTTGAAATCCTGGAATTTAGTGAATAGCCCAGAGTCTGTGGGAGCCACTATTTTTGAAAACTGGGTCTTGACTTTGCAGTCTTGTCTTTGGGATGATGAATTCGCAGCAGATGAAAAAGCACCGATGAATCGTCCATCGATGGATCGCACGATTCAATTAATCAAATCGGAGCCTAGTGCGCGCTGGTGGGATGACATTAAGACAAAGCCTAAGGAGTCGATGTCTGATATCGTCATGAAGTCATTGCAAGCGAATGTGGACACCTTGGTGAAACAACACGGACCTCAGGGGCCAGAGTGGGCTTGGTACAAGCACAAGCAAACAGGAGTTCGTCACTTGATCCCAGGGATGGATGCTTTATCTCGCCTGAATATCCCGATTGGTGGGGGAGGAACCATCGTGAATGCAACGACAACGAAGACGGGTCCATCATGGCGTTTAGTGGTGGAGCTTTCGAAAGAGGGCAAACCAAGGGCCTATGGCGTTTATCCAGGGGGGCAGTCAGGTAATCCTGGAAGTAGTCATTACGATGATTTGATTGATACCTGGGCCAAAGGGGAGCTGAAGCCACTCTTGTACCTAGAATCACCGGATCAAAAATCGAATCGTTTACGTAAGAAAATCACTTTATCGAAATAAGCTATGAGTAAGTTAATCTATAGTATCATTTTAGTCGTTATTGGTGCTTTGGTGGGTATTTACCTGCCTTGGTATGCGATGGGCGTGGCTTTTGGGCTAGTAGCCTTTGTGTTGAATATGCCGTTGAAATCGAGTTTTGTGACTGGATTTCTAGCTGGTTTTGTGTTATGGGTGGTTTCAGCCTTGTGGCTTGATTTACAGCACCCTAGTACGCTACCTAGTCGCATGGCTCAAGTTTTCCCCTTAAAAGGGAATGTGTTTGCTTTATTTGTACTTACTGGTGTGCTAGGAGGCTTATTTAGTGGCATTTGGACCTGGGCTGGAGCCAGATTAAGACAGAAATAATAAATTTTTAGGACAAACGATACAGACCTTGTATATTTGCCGACAATCCAATAAATAAATTTAAACACGTGAAAAATTTACCATACGCTTGGTTGGGCGTTTTAACCATCGCAATTGCCTTTTTATTTTACCAAAATTCAGATAGCGCGTCAGCAGGCTTAGGAGCTTCGACAGCTGATGGAAGAAGTATCGTATTCGTAAATTCCGATTCGTTATTAACGAATTACCAGTTTTACAAAGACGCTCAAAAAGAGTTTGAGAATAAAGGCTACCGCTTACAAGTTGATTTAGGTCAAAAAGAGCAATCACTTCAAGCAGAATTACAAGCGATTCAACAACGTGCTTCAGCCATGACGCAAGCGGAGTTGCAAGCAGCTGATATGATGTTGAAGAAGAAAGGCGCTCAATTGCAACAATATTCACAACAAAAGCAAGCAGAGTTAGGACAAGAGCAAGCGAAGAAAAACGAAGAGTTGTACAACAACATTCGTGATTATATCTCTAAGACAAACAAAGCAAACAAATATGAATTCGTTTTAGGTTATTCTAAAGTGGGTGGCGGAATTTTGTTCGCTGATCCTTCAGTAGACGTAACTAAGAAGATCATCGAAGGCTTGAACAAAGAGTACGCTGACACGAAAGGCGAAAAGAAAGAAGATAAATAATAGCTTGTAGCTACATTTAGCCACGCAGTGATTCGCTGTGTGGCTTTTTTTATTCCAATGGCAAAAGAGAAAATCCAAAAGACTGTTGAGATCAAGAACCGTAGGGCATCCTTTGAATATGCATTCATTGATACCTTCACGGCTGGCTTGGTATTGATGGGTACGGAGATTAAATCGATTCGCCAAGGGAAGGCCAATTTGACGGATGCTTATTGTGTCTTTTTTCAGGATGAACTCTTTGTTCGAAATATGCATATTTCTGCCTACGAAGAAGGAACCCATTATAACCATGAGCCACTGCGTGATCGCAAATTGTTGCTATCTAAACGTGAATTAGGTAAACTGCAAAAGGAATTGAAGAACGTGGGTTTGACGATTATTCCTACCCGTCTATTCATTTCTGACAAAGGCTATGCCAAATTAAACATCGCACTTTCGAAGGGTAAAAAGACCTTTGATAAACGAGATGACATTAAAGAAAAAGATGTGAAGCGTGACATGGACCGCTCTTTGTCCTAATTAAGCCTTATTTCGGATTTTCTTAACGATAGTCACCGCTGCCATGATCACAATGGCAAAGAGTACGAATCCTCCCAATCCATACATCCAGTCCAGCGTATTTTTAGCTACCACTAAGAAAACGACCGCGACTAAGAGAATCGTCGCAATTTCGTTATAAAGTCTTAGTTGTGTTCCCGAAAGGATGAAATTCCCTTTTCTGAATTGAAGAATCAGGTATCTACATACAAAATGGTAAACCGTGATGGCTACCACGAATCCTAATTTCAAATGCAACCAGCCTTGAGATCCAAAGCTGCTCAACCAAGCTACGTAAATCAAGGACAACCCCGTGATCCAAGTCAAGAACATCGCCGGAATCATAATCGCATTGAAAAGAATTTTTTCCATCTTCTCGAACTGCTTCGATAAGATGCCTTTCTCAGGTTCTCCCTTGCCTTGTGCTTCCGCGTGGTAGACTAATAATCGGGGAAGGTAGAATAAGCCAGCAAACCAGCTGACAACGAAGATGATGTGGATGGATTTTAAAACCGTATAGCTCATGTTAGGCTTGGTAACGCTTGAACAAACTATTGACTTTCATTTGGATTACGCCAAAAATCGCTTCCTTAAAAATATTCGCAGACATCTTACTCGTTCCTTTGGTCCGATCTGTAAAGATGATAGGCACTTCTACAAGTTTGAAGCCATATTTCCAGGTCGTAAATTTCATCTCCACTTGGAAGGCGTAACCGATGAATTTGATTTGGTCCAAAGGTAATGTCTCCAAGGTATTTCTGCGGTAGCAAACGAATCCTGCAGTTGCGTCTTGTACCTTCATTCCGGTGATAAAGCGAACATAAAATCCTGCAAAATAGGACATTAATACGCGGCTCATGGGCCAGTTGACCACATTCACGCCATTGATATAGCGAGAGCCGATGGACATGTCTCCATTTCCGGCCTCTTCCTCTGGCAAGTTTTCCTCTTTTAACTCTGCGGGCGTCGCGCAGGCCTTGAACAAGCGAATTAAATCATCCGGATTATGGGAGAAGTCTGCATCCATCTCAAAGATGAAGTCATAGCCTTTAGCTAGGGCGATTTTGAAGCCCTCGATATAAGCGGTGCCTAATCCTAATTTGCCTTTTCTCTCGAGCAGGTGAATGCGTCCTTCATTTGCTTGCTGAAGTCGTTTTACTTCCTGCGCAGTGCCGTCAGGAGAACCATCATCCACGATTAAGACATCGAAAACAGGATTTAAGCTCAAGACCTTCAAAAGGATGGCTTCGATGTTTTCAATCTCGTTATAGGTGGGGATAATGACTATCCGTCTGTTCATTTAGCTATTGTTAGGATGGCGAAAGCAGTCAATCGTATGATCGTTCACTAATCCAGCGGCCTGCATCAACGCATAACAAATGGTAGGGCCGACAAATCGGAATCCATTCTTCTTAAGAGATTTGCTCAATAGGACAGAAATTTCTGTGCTAGCGGGTAAGTCTCCGTGTTGGGCAAAGTGGTTTAGGATGGGCTCATGGCCCACAAACTCCCAAATATATTGGTTAAAGCTACCAAATTTTTCCTGAATTTTAATAAAAGCCTGTGCATTCGTTCGAACGGCGCTGATTTTTAGGCGGTTTCTAATGATTAGCTCATTTTGCATTTGGGCCATCGTTTGTTCTTCCGACCAGTTTGCTAAGACGTGGTAGTCGAATTGCGCGAAGGCTTCTCTGAAGGCTTCGCGTCGCTTCAAAATGGTGATCCACGAGAGGCCGGCTTGGAAGCCTTCTAGGATGAGGAGCTCAAAAAGCGCTTCATCGCGGTGTTCCGGATTACCCCATTCGAGGTCGTGGTAGGTTTGGTATAATTCATCTGAACCACACCAGCGGCAGCGTATTTTGTTATCCATCATTTGAGTTTCTTTTTACAAAATAGGAGAATATATTTCGAATCTTTGGCCCAACAAATTGATAAAATAGAAATTGAACTACCTTTGTGGTAGCGAAAGGTTCTGCGCCGCTTCGAACGGCGTTGATTAATAGGGAATTTGGTGAAAATCCGAAACTGTCCCCGCAACTGTAAATTTTCAAAAAGCTTTTCAATCTAGGGTCACTGGCGTCGCTGGGAAGGCCGAAAAGCAAGGGAAATGAGTCAGGAGACCTGCCTTTTACTATTCTTGACCTTGTTTTACGGAGGATGATCCGAGGTCGAGCGTTCGATTACCTTTTTATTTCACAGGCCTGAAAGGGCAAAAAAACATGTTAAAGCTAGTATTTTTAGCGAGTTGCTGCTTTGCAGCAGTCGCTAGTCCGGAGGGAATGAGTCCGGAGGTTTCATCCACCATTTACCATTCACCATTTAGCAGTGGACAGTGGACAGTGGGCAGTAGTCAGGAAAAAATCTCCTCTCTACAATCTACCATCTCTACTCTATACTCTCCTCTCTCTACTCTAAAAAGAGATTCCACGCTCGCGGACGTCACCATCTCCGCGCCCAAGTACCCAGAAAAACTGGCTCGCTCGGGGAAAGTGGTTTCGGTTATTTCTGCCGAAATGATCCAGGCCAATCAGGGGAAAAGTCTAGGTGAATTACTCCAGCAAAGTGTTGGTGTCGCAGTAGTAGGCGCGCGCAGCGCGCCGGGGACGAATCAAGAAATCTATGTGAGGGGTGCGAATACGGGCCACGTTCTGTTGTTGATGGACGGATTTCCACTGAATGACCCATCCCATATTTCGTCGGTGATGGATTGGAACTTGATTTCTTTGGCAAACATCGAACGCATTGAAATCCTGAAAGGAGGCCAATCTACGCTGTATGGCTCGGATGCTATGGTTGCGGTCATTAATTTAGTGACAAAGAAAAATGCGAAAGGATTGAATGTCGTACTTCAAGGTGGCGGCCTGGGGACTCATCAAGAACAAATTACTTGGTCGACTACGCAGGGGAATAACCAGATCCAAATACAGGCTCAAAATTATGCGACAGATGGTTTTTCTTCGGCCAAAATCGCCCAAGGAAAAGCGGAGGCCGACGGATTTAAGCAGCAAAGCTGGGGTTTAAAATGGGGCCGTGATATGGGTAAACTGGGCAATTTAGATTTTTCTTATGCGTCACAACTTTACCAAGGGAATTTAGATAATGGGCCCTTTGTAGATGATCGAGATTATACCTCGAAAGCGGTAAGTCATTCGTTTAGAGCGCAATACCAAGTGAATAATTGGACAGTTCGTGCCTTCCAGGATTTGATTCACCGGGAGTTTCGCAACGATTCTACAGACGTAGCAGCGAATGCGTGGTCGAAATTTAGTCTTTCGAGTTATGTAGGTTTAAATCAAGGATTGGAAGCTTTTGTGAAGATTCCAGTAAAGGAAAATGCCACTTTACTGATTGGTTCTGAATATAGACGCCAAAAAACAGAGCAAAGCGATTTTTCCATCAGTGACTATGGTCCTTACGTTTCACCTGATTTAGCAGAGAAACAAAAGACTCAGCAAATTGTGGGAACTTATGCGACCTGGCAGCAGAGTTGGGGTAAATTTGGTTACGAGGTGGGAGCGCGATGGAATGCGCAATCGACTTTTGGTAACTATTTTACGTATAACCTGAATCCGTATTGGGCTATTTCGCAGACGGCGAAGCTATTTGGGAATTATTATACGAGTTTCAAAACGCCTTCGATCTATCAATTAGCGTCTCCTTATGGTAACTTGGATTTGCAACCGGAGCAAGGTAAAACGATCGAATTCGGGGCAGAAAAGAAGATGAAATCGTGGAAGCTTCGCGTAGTTGCCTTTGAAAATCAAGTGAATCAGGGGATTGTTTTTCAGTCTATAGATGTGGAGCCTTTTGGCAAATACCAAAACATCTCCCAGCAGCATACCCGCGGAATAGAATTCGAGATCAGTTATCAAACTTCGAAATTTCAAGCGGATTTCAACTATACGTATTTGAAAGGGGAGATGACGGATCGCGATTCGACTTATTCGTCCTTGATTCGCCGCCCAACGAATGCCTGGAATCTGTATTTGCAGGCTAAGTTGACAAATAAGTGGTCAGTGGGATTATCCAATCAATTGGTAGGCCAAAGAACGGACTACTTCTACGACGAATCCACCTATTCCGTTCAACCGAATCCCATGTCAGCTTATGTGTGGACAGACATTTCGGTTCATTACCAACTCAATTCCAAATGGAAGATATCAGCCTTGTTAAAAAATGCGCTGAATCAAGAAATAATGGAGATTACGGGGTATAGTGGGCAACCGAGGAATTTACAGATTTCCCTGCTGGGAAATTTGTAGAGCATAGATTAGAGAGCATAGATTATAGATAAGATGGTTAGATTTTTATCTCTACTCTATACTCTATACTCTCTTATCTCTACTCTACTTTATGGCTTAAACTTCTCATACACATCCCTCCCCGTCACCGGGTCCTTCCCAAAAAGTTCAATGTAATTCACCGTAGTCATGAATTTTGAATCGTCCACACTGACGAAGACGCGCTTGAGGATTTGCATCTTTCCGTTGATAGGAAATAACGCGATAGGGTCACCGGTTGCATCTTGTTTGACCATAAATTTCCGTTTTCTGTAGGCCAAAAAATGTCCTTCATAGGTATTAGGTATTCCTGTTACTGCGCTAGTATATAAACCATAGGCCAATGTGCGCTGGATGGCTGTTAATTCCTCTTTTTGGCCCTTCTCTCCAAAACGATACCAATAGGTGTGTACCGGATCTTTGGCATTCAATTTGCCTCCCACCAAATTCGCATCATAGACTACAACGTTTGCGTTTGTGCTACGCTGGATGAAAAACAGACGATTAGGTGAGTCCGGTGGAGTAGGGAATCGTTCACCGCCTAGGCAATAAAAGGTAATAAAAAGTAGGAGTGACGCTAATTTCATTCGAGGTGATTTGAATCTGCAAATAACGAAAAAAATCGCAATGTCATTTACCTCCGTGTTTCTATGCTGCGTCAAATGCTTGTTTTTACCAAGTTTATGCGTATCTTTGTGGAGAATTAAGGAAAAGAAGAGGGGTTTTAATCCCTCTTTTTGTTTTCATAGCCCAGAAGGAAGATGGATTTAACGAGTAAACTGAAAGATTGGACATTGGAGTATATCGGCGAAGGCCCATTGCTTCTGGTGGATTTTTCTGTGTCTCAGGGTGCTAAAAGAACCTTAGTAACGATTCTCGTGGATACGCTCGAAGGCGTAACCATTGATCAATGTGCCTTAATGAGTCGTAAATTAGCTCACTTTATTGAAGAGGGTGTGCTGATTGAAGAAGCGTATAATTTAGAAGTGTCTTCTCCGGGTTTGGACTTTCCATTAAGCCAAGGGTGGCAATTTCAGAAGAACTTAGGCCGTAAGGTGAAGGTTTGGATGAAAAATAAAGACGCAGAAAACGTAGAGGGAACGTTGGTTTCTAATACAGATGAAGCGGTCGAAATCTTAACTGAGAAGACCGTTAAGCATAGAAAAATCGTTGCAAAAGAAGCCACTTGGTTTCCGTTAGCAGAGGTAGATAAAATAAAAGTACAAGTGTCATTTCAATAAACAAAGAAGAGATAGCAATGAACAGTGTTGAATTAATTTCGTCATTTTCAGACTTTGCTCGGGAGAAAAACATTGACAAACCGACGATGATCGCGGTTTTGGAAGAGGTTTTTCGTACGATGATTCGCAAGAAATTCGGGGCAGACGAAAATTTTAATGTCATTATCAATGCCGAAAGCGGCGACTTAGAGATGTGGCGTAGCCGCGAGATCGTAGACGATAACTCAGAAGATATTTGGGATTTCGACAAAATACCTTTGAGCGAAGCGAAGTTAATCGAGCCCGATTTCGAAATCGGTGAAGAGGTAGCTGAGCTAGTGAAATTAGAGGATTTCGGTCGTCGTGTTGTTCAAACCGCTCGTCAAACATTGATTCAAAAGATCAAGGATATTGAAAAAGAAGGTTTGTACGAAAAATACAAAGACTTAGTAGGTGAATTAGTGACTTCAGAGGTATACCAAATCTTAGGTCGCGAATTAATCTTATTGGATAGCGAAGACAATGAATTAGTGTTGCCTAAGACAGAGATGATTTCTAAAGATCGTTTCAAGAAAGGGGAGACAATCAAGGCTATCATTCACAAAGTGGAAATGGCAAATGGTACACCTCGTATCATTTTATCTCGTGTTTCTCCGGTATTCTTAGAGCGTTTATTCGAACAAGAAATTCCTGAGATCTACGATGGTACGATTACCATTCGTAAGATTGTTCGTGAACCAGGTGAGCGTGCGAAAGTGGCTGTTGAGTCATTTGATGACCGTATCGATCCAGTAGGAGCTTGCGTAGGTATGAAAGGTTCTCGTATTCACGGTATCGTTCGTGAATTACAAAACGAAAATATTGACGTGATTAACTTCACGGATAATTTAGAATTATTAGTAGCGCGTACGTTAAGCCCAGCGAAGTTGAATTCGATGGCGATTGACAAAGAGCGTCGTCGTATTTCCGTTTATTTAAATTCAGATCAGGTTTCTATGGCGATTGGTCGTGGAGGTCAAAACATCAAATTAGCAGGTAAATTAGTCGGTTACGAAATCGATGTATTCCGTGATGTACCTAAGGATGAGCTAGATGATGAGGATGTGGAATTAACAGAATTCTCTAACGAGATTGAGGCTTGGATTTTAGATGAGCTTCATAAAATCGGTTTAGATACAGCGAAACAAGTTTTGGCCTTATCTAAAGAAGAGTTAGAGCGTAGAACGGAATTAGAAGAAGGTACGATCGATGAGATCTTAGCGGTATTGCGTTCTGAGTTTGAGTAATTTATAGTAAATAAAAAGAATTTAGTTTTTTGTAATTTTTATGGCAGAAGAAAAAACAATGCGGTTGAGCCTTGTAGCAAAGCAAATAAACGTGGGAACGTCTACGATCCTACAGTTTCTCTCTGCGAAAGGTCACAAAATTGACAATAACCCCAACGCCAAACTGAACTTTGAGCAGTTGACTTTGTTAGCGAAGGAATATGGTGCAAACCATATTTTGGAATCCTCTGTAGAGGCTCCTAAGCCAGCTCCAGCACCAGAACCGGTCGTTGTTGCTGCACCTACACCAGCACCCGCTCCAGAGCCAGTGGTGGAAAAGCCAGCTCCTGTAGTGGAGGCTCCTAAAGCGCCAGAAGCACCAGCTCCTGTAGCCGAGGCTCCAGTCGAAGAGAAGCAGATGGGATTGAAGATTTTGGGTAAAATCGAATTGGATAAAAAAGGTAATCCAGTAGCTCCTAAGGCTGAAAAGGCTCCAGAGCCAACTCCTGCTCCGGCGCCTGCATCCACTCCGGCTCCAGCGCCTAGCCCAGAGCCAGTGGCTGAAAAGCCGGCTCCGACTCCTGCTCCAGCGCCAGTGGTGCCTGTAGCACCCGTGGCTCCCCCAGTTGCTGAGGTAGCAGATATTCAATTAATTGAGGCCAAAGGCGAGACCCTTAAAGGATTAACCGTTCTAGGTAAAATTGAATTGCCTGCCGCAGGTGATCGCGGAAATAACGCGAAACACAAGCGCAAGCGTATCATCAAGGAGGAGAAAAAACCAGCTCCATCTGTTCCTGGAACAGGCGGACGTCCGGGTGATAAAAAGGATTTCAATAAGAAACCAGCTCCAGGTGCTAAACCAGCACCGAAAGGAGAATTGTCAGATAAAGACATCCAAGAGCAAATCAAAGCCACGATGGCTCGCTTGCAAGGTGCGACGAATAAGCAAAGTTTCGGGGCTGATAAGCGCCGCGAGAAGCGTAAGGGTCGCGCAGAGGCAGAAGAGGCACGTATGATGGCGGAAGATGAGGAAGCAAAAGTATTGAAGGTGACGGAATTCATTTCTGCATCGGATTTAGCTTCCTTAATGGATACTTCTGTGAACGAGGTGATCTCGGCTTGTATGAGCTTAGGTATGTTCGTTTCGATTAACCAACGTTTGGATGCGGAAGCCATTACGGTGATCGCGGATGAATTTGGATTCGAGGTGAGCTTTGTTTCAGCAGAAGAGGAAATCGACGTTGTTGAGGTAGAAGTAGAGGATTCTCCAGAGGATTTAGTGCCGCGTGCGCCTATCGTTACGATTATGGGTCACGTCGATCACGGTAAAACCTCTTTACTAGATTATATTCGTAGGGCCAAAGTAGCCGCAGGTGAAGCAGGTGGTATCACCCAACACATTGGTGCTTATTCAGTAGAAACGAAATCAGGTAAGAAAGTTACTTTCTTAGATACACCTGGTCACGAAGCCTTTACGGCGATGCGTGCCCGTGGTGCGAAAGTAACCGATATCGTAATCATCGTTATCGCAGCGGACGACTCTGTGATGCCTCAAACAAAAGAGGCCATCAATCACTCCATGGTGGCAGGTGTTCCGATTGTTTTTGCTTTCTCGAAGATTGATAAAGACGGTGCAAACTCAGACAAAGTACGTGAGGAGTTAGCAGCCATGAATATGCTTGTAGAGGATTGGGGTGGTAAATACCAATGCCAAGAAATCTCGTCTAAATCTGGTCAAGGTATCGATGATTTATTAGAAAAAGTATTATTAGAAGCGGAGATGCTTGAATTAACGGCTAACCCTAAGAAGAAAGCGGTAGGTTCGGTTATTGAAGCAGAATTAGATAAAGGACGTGGTTATGTAACTACCTTGTTAGTTCAAGCAGGTACATTAAACGTGGGTGATATGATGTTAGCGGGTGATAATTACGGTCGTGTGAAAGCGATGTTTGACCACCACGGTAACAAAATTAAAAAAGCGGGTCCATCTACTCCAGTTCAGGTTTTAGGCTTAAACGGAGCGCCACAAGCGGGAGATAAATTACTTTGCTTAGAAAACGAGCGTGAGGCACGTGAGATTGCGAACAAGCGGGAGCAAATTCTACGGGAACAAACCTTACGTACCCGTAAGCACATCACATTAGAGGAGATTGGTCGTCGTAAGGCTATCGGTACTTTCCGTGAATTGAACGTGATCGTAAAAGGTGACGTGGATGGTTCCGTTGAGGCTCTTTCTGACTCCTTGATGAAGTTATCTACCGAAGAGGTTCAAGTGCGTATCATTCACAGAGGCGTAGGTCAGGTTTCTGAATCCGATGTGGCTTTAGCGTCTACTTCTGATGCAGTTATCATCGCGTTCCAAGTTCGTCCATCACAAAACGCTCGTCGTTTAGCTGACACGGAACAAATTGAAATCCGTAACTACTCGATCATCTACCAGGCGATCGATGAAATTAAGGCAGCGATGGAAGGTCTATTAGCTCCTTCATTCGAAGAGGTAATTACTTCGAACATCGAAATTCGTGATGTGTTTAAGATTACCAAAATCGGTACAGTAGCTGGTTGCTATGTATTAGACGGTACGGTGAAACGTGCACACAAGATTCGTGTTATTCGTGATTTCGTGGTGGTACACGACGGAGAAATCTCTGCCTTGAAGCGTTTCAAAGACGATGTGGCTGAAGTTAAATTCGGTTACGAGTGTGGTCTATCTGTCAAAAACTTCAACGATTTAGAAGTAGGCGATATGTTAGAGTGCTACGAAATGAAAGAAGTGAAAAGAACGCTGAAATAAGCTTTCAAATCAGAAAATGGCCTTCGGCATATTTTCTACGATTTGAAATCTCATTTCATTGTCTATCTGAAAATAATACAAAAAAGGGAGCAATTGCTCCCTTTTTTGTATTTATAACAATTGTAATATAACATTTCTGAATGTATCCCCGCAGGGGATTCCAACTCTATACTCTATACTCTATACTCTATACTCTATGCGACTAAAACTTCGGACAAGCAAAGCTTTGGCGGTAGCGCTGATAGGATTTTCTTTGGCCAAAATCCCAGTTTAACACATAGGAGAAGCTCAATTCGTGCGCACCACCGGAACCTGAGCCTAAGCCAGAAACGGTAAAATCATAGGAATAGCCAAACGAGTACCGATTGTTTTGATAGCCAATTAATCCAATGAGAGATTCACGACTCGCCGAAGATTCAGAAGTGCCTTTATTTAAAGGTAATCCGCGGTACCAAAAACCCATAACAATTGGATCTAATTGCAGATAAGTGCCTAGGTCTAATTGGCTAAAGGAGCCTTGGTTTTTAACGTAAAGTGCTGGCTTGAGGCTTTTGCCCTCAGAAATGGGCAGGCTTATTCCTGCCATAAGGGCGTATTTAGGGGCGATTAAATCATCGCTAGAACGAATCAGAGATTGATTTGGTCGGTTTAAATGATGCACGGATGCGCCAAGCCAGTAATTAGCATGGTTTAGTAATAGACCGGCTGATATGTCCACATAGCTCACGCGGTTCACAAAGGAAAGGGCAGTAGGGTCAAACGTATTTCCTAAGGTACCGTTGACTAAAAATTGGCCTAATTGATCTCCGTAGGTTAAATGGCTATAATCTAAACTGCGGAAAACGCCTGAACCTTGGATGCCCATGGAAAGTAAAGTATTCTCATTTAGGTTTGCGTGGTAGGCGTATTGAAGGCTGATTGAGTTCGTTTGAAGACTAGAAAATTGCTTGTCTGAAGAGAAAAGTAGTCCAATGCCACTGTTGATTTTTCCCAAGCTGACTTCTACTGCTGCTGCCGAATACTGATAATTAGCGGATTGATTCGGCCATTGGTTTCGATGCGTTAAATAGACCTTGTTTTGATCTTGCAAACCGGCGAAGGCGGGGGAGTTGAGTAGGGGGTTCGCTAGGTTTTGAGATAATTGCGGATCTTGCGCTGAGAGCGAAAGGGCGCTCAGTAAAAATAGGAAAGAAGAAAAAATGGATAAACGAGTCCACATAGCTCAGCAATTTACATTCATGCAACGCAATAACCAATTTATTGACTTATTTTGTGGTTGATTAAAACACCATGTACCGGACCGTATTATTTCTCTTCTTATCCCTGTCGGCATTTGCTCAAGTTCCCAGAACGATTGAGGTGAGAAACAATTGTATCAATCTGTGCAATAATTGTTCAGATGCTCCGGCTGGAACGGTTTTTGAAATTCGTGATCATTATCCGTCGTCAGCGACTTATTTATGGGATTTTGGTGAAGCCGGTGCGACCTCTACTGCGCGAACAGGAGTATATCAATATTGTAATCCGGGTGTCAAAAAAGTGTCCTTGCAAGTAACCTCTGGTGGCGTGACTACTGTTTATGGTCCTCAGGACGTTAAAATAGGGGCTTTGCCTGATTTTATTTTGGGTAAAGATTCGAACGACACGACCTTAATGATTTGTAAAGGGGATCCGGTGGTGTTGAATGCGTTTGGGTCTGTTTCCAAACCGGCCTTTCCGGTGGGTGTTTCTTGGTTTCCTAAAGGTCAGACGACGGACACTATTCGCGTCTCGGAATCAGGGTGCTATTCGGTAGTTGTGACTGATTTAAGCTCTGGCTGTGCGGCAGAGGCAAAAATGGAGGTGAAGATCTGCGGCGAGCAACCGAAGGCAGGGGGAGAGGATGGCTGGAATTTTGGCACTAACGTTTCCTTAAAATTTACGGGTGGATCATCCACACCTTCAGCAGGCAGAGGACCGATGACAACGCCGGAAGGGGTGGCCAAAATGACAGATGAGAATAATGATCTCATTTTCTATACCAATGGTTCGCGTGTCTTTGCGAAGGATAATTCACTCGTTGCGCAAGGACTCAATGGCGATACGACTCAAATTCAAGGAGTAGCCATTTTGCCTAAAACGACGTGCAAAGGCTGTCAGGCCGAATATTATATCTTTACCCTGCGCAAGAATGCATCTGGAGAAAACCAAGTGTATTATAGTATCTACGATCGGAAGCTAAATGGAGGCAAGGGCGGAGTTGCTCTCAAAAATCAATTCCTGAGTCCAGCGCCGTCTGCGGAACGCTTTGGCGTCGCTGTCAGTGGTGGAGATTATTATTGGTTGCAAACGCAAGATGCAGATTCTACGATTTTAAGAACTTTTAAAGTGTCTAAAGCGGGTATTTCTGCCCCCATCGAATCGAGTGCGAAGACTCTTGTAAAGGGACCAACGGCATCTTCCCATTTTTCTCGGGATGGCAAAGTGTTAGCCATCGCCTACGTTAGTCCGCCTTCGAATCAAGTCGATATCTATGATTTTGATGTGGCTACTGGGAAAACTACTTTTCGGTATCGAATTCCCTTAGCGAGTAGTCCCTACGGAGTGGAGTTTTCGGCTGACGGTAAAATAGTGTATGCTTCAACAAATGTGGGGCCTAATGCCCAGATTTGGCAATATTCCATCGCGTCGAAAGATTCGAGTGCCATGCAAAGATCCCAAAGTCTTTTGTGGTCTGGCCCTGGTAAAATAGGGGCACTTCAGGGAGATCCTTCCAGCGGTTCGATTATTTATGCGGCGTTTCAGGGAAGTTCGAGTCTAGGGAAAATTGTCAATCCGGATATTTCGTTGAAAGATTCAACACGGACGATTAGAGCGTCCTTTGTACGCAATGGATTGAGTTTAGCCAGTGGAACTACCAGTGGTTTAGGTCTGCCTCTATCGATTGTATTAACACCCAAACCTAATTCCACACCCAGTATTCAACAAAGTTGCGACGGAACGACCTATCATTTCAAAGTAAGCCAAGATCTGTGCGACCCGATTAAAAATGATCGTTTGGACTGGAAGATTTACCAAAGTACGCTGGATCCGACGCGCAATGCAGACGGGCTACTCGTTCCTTTGAATCCGGCTGGAACCTTGTTGTATTCGTATACAGGAACAGAAATGACCTATGATTTCAAGAAGGCTGGAGATTATGTAGTAACCGTGGCGATTTCTAATGCGTGTTTGACGAATTATATGCTGGATGCTTCCGCCTATCACGTGGAGTTATTGGATCCTTTTGTACTACCTGCTACGTATACCTTAATTTGCAAGGAAGATGCGTTGATAGGTCCTACAGCCATACCTCCGGTCGCTTCTTTCACTTATACGTGGAGTACGGGAGAGTCATCGCGTTTTATTACTGTACCCAAGCCGAGCGGAAACTATACCCTAGAAATTAAGGAGGATGCCTCCGGTTGCTCCATTAAAAAGGAGACGCAGGTGAATTTTACAACGAATCCTTTGGCCGTGAAAAAGGCCGATGGAATTATTTGCAATGATAAACCGCTATCACCTTATTTAGTAACCTTAGTTCCTTCTCCTGCTAATTTACAGGTTTCTTGGCAGGCTAATCCGGGAATTGTTTCGGGTTGGAATTCGAAAGTGCTACAAATCAATCGCAGCGGAATTTACCCGTTTACCCTGCGCGATAGTGATGGATGCGAGTTACAAGATAGCGTGAAGATCGAGGATAAATGTGATGCGGTATTGATCGCTCCTACCGTGTTTACGCCTAATGGCGATGGGCAAAATGATGTTTTTGAGCCGTCCTATAACTGGAATGAACCGAATGCGACCTATCCTAAATCGAGAACGCAGGTGATTTCCTTAGAGATTTATAACCGCTGGGGTGAGCAACTGTATCGCACGAAAGGCCCTGTTTTTAGCTGGGATGGAACCTATAATGGGGCCAAAGTTCCGCAAGAAACCTACGCCTACATCATACGCTACCAAGCGATCGATTATCCAGAAAAGGGAGTGCAAGAAAAACGCGGAGCAGTCGTCGTCGTATATTAATACGCGCGAACTTCGATCCCCTTCATAAAGTTCACGAATGATTTATTCACCACTTGATTACCTCCCGGTGTAGGGAAGTTTCCAGTGAAATACCAATCGCCAAGGTGATCTGGGCAGGCTAAATTCAAATTCGCTACGGTTTGGTAAACGATCGAAAGTTCTGCTTTTAAGCCTTTAGGACGTACGATTTCTGCGATTTTATTCGAGATTTCTTCGTCTGTGAAGGGTGCATAGATCGCTTTCACAAAGTTCTCTTCTGACGCTGTGCCGTTTTCCAAAGCGTTCAAGCAACGTAAATTCACTTCGTCTAAGATATTTTCTAAGCCGCGTTCTTTTAAAAGGGCTAATGCCGCACGGAAAGCAACAAATTCCTTCATTTTCGACATATCGATACCATAGCAATCTGGGTAGCGAATTTGGGGAGCAGAAGAAACGATAACGATTTTCTTAGGGGATAATTTATCCAATAATTTCAGGATACTTTTCTCTAAAGTGGTTCCACGAACGATGGAATCGTCGATGATCACCACGGAATCTACTTCTTTATTGATTACCTCGTAGGTGGTGTCATAAACATGCGCCACCATATCGTCGCGCTGAGCGTCAGAGGTGATGAAGGTACGCACTTTTACGTCTTTGGAGATTAATTTCTCGACACGCGGACGAAAGGTTAATAATTCTTCGAGTTCTTGTTCGAAAAGGATGCCTTCCATGATGGCATTTTTACGTTCTTTGGCCAAATGATCTTCAAGACCATCAATCATGCCTAGGAATGCCGTTTCTGCCGTGTTCGGAATGTAAGAGAATACCGTGTTTTTTAGGTCGTGATGTACCTCCTCTAAAATTTGAGGGATCAATAACTGGCCTAATTTCTTACGCTCATGGTAGATATCTGGATCGGAACCGCGAGAGAAATAGATGCGTTCGAATGAACATGATTTTTGCTCTAAACGGTCGATGAAAGGCACTTCATTTACATTACCTTCGATGTCGATAATAAGGGCGTGGCCTGGAGTAATCTCCTTAATTTGATCGTAGGCGCAGTTAAATGACGTCTTGATGGCTTGTTTTTCAGAAGCCACAACGGCCACTTCCTCATCTACATAATAGAAGGCTGGGCGAATACCTGCTGGGTCACGCGCCACAAAAGAAGCACCATATCCAGTCATTCCCACCATCGCATATCCACCGTCAAAATCTTTGCAAGAACGCTCTAAAACGCGTTTTAAGTCAATCTCTTGGGCAATTATATCCGATAATTCTGGGTTCTCGTATTGGTCTTTGTATTTGCCAAATTGGCGTTGATTCTCTTCATCTAAAAAGTGACCGATTTTTTCCATCACGGTAACCGTGTCCACTTTTTCTTTCGGGTGTTGACCTAGGGAAACCAATTTATCGAATAAATCGTCCACATTAGTCATATTGAAATTACCCGCCATAACGAGGTTACGGCTTCTCCAGTTGTTTTGACGCAACATGGGGTGGCAGTTTTCGATCTCGTTTTGACCGTGTGTTCCGTAGCGTAAATGGCCTAATAGTACCTCACCGGTGAAAGCGACATTTTCTTGCCACCAATCTGCATCGTGAACGGCATCAATGCCGGTTTCGCGTTTGACGGATTTAGCTAGCTTTTGTGCTTTCGCGAATTTCTTATTGATTTTTCCAAAAATATCTGCCACTGCTTGCGGCTCTACCGAACGGTATCTGGAAATGTAACGGTGCCCTGGTTTTACGTTGATTTTGATATTCGCCACCCCGGCTCCATCTTGTCCTCTGTTGACTTGCTTCTCCATCATCAGATAAAGTTTACTCAGTCCGTAAGTAGGTGTTTTGTATTTGTCTAAATAGTGCTGAAAAGGCTTTCGTAGGCGGATGAGGGCAATTCCGCATTCGTGCTTAATAGAATCAGACATGGAAACGTGGGGCTATTTTGTAAATCAAGCCCAAAATTAGCCAAAATAAATGACCAATAAGCTGATTTTTTTATTTTTTTATCGACTATTTCCAAAGGTTTGTTAAGACTGCTGGGAATAAGAGAGATGCGATCAAAATCGCGGTTAAAAATCCGTAAGAGTAGATTTCGAGGGAAGTCAAATCCGCCCAAAGACGGGTTTTTTCAGTCGATTTTTTGAAATACAATTGGAAGGGAATTTTCAAATAATAAAAGAGTGAAATAGCGGTCACTAAAATGGCGACTATGAGTAAAACGAGTAGCCCAATAGACGAAGTAGTTTCGTAGTTTGACCACAATAAACTGAAGTAGGTCATCTTCGCAATAAAGGTTCCTGCTGGAGGTAAACCCACCAAAGCGACTGTTCCAGTTAACAGGAAAAAAGAAGGTAAAGGTTTCTCAGAACCTAGCCCAGCAAAAGACGTGATCTTATCCGCTGCCGCCTCGTCGATTAGATAAAAAACCAACAAGCTGGCGATGCTATACAAGAAACCATAAAATAGTATCGCATCCAATGCCTGAATCGGTTGGAAGAACCAAGCCATCGCTAGAAAGCCGCCATGCGCGATGCTGGAGTAGGCGAGGAGACGTTTGGTGTTGTTTTGGCCCAATGCTCCTAAATTTCCCACTAACAAAGTCAGTATCGCTAAAACAGCTAATTCATTCGCATAGGAAATGGGTAAACCGGGTAGCAAACGAACGCCCACAAAGGCTATTGCTAGTTTAGGTGCAGTCGAAATCCAAGTCATCCAGGCGGCCGGCAATTGCTCCATTACGTCAGGATTCCAGGGATGAAAAGGCGCCCAAGACATCTTGAACAATAAGCCCACCGCAAAAAGTCCTAACGCAAAACCGCGCAAATAAGGGTCTGCCACCGAAATGCCTCGAGAGAAATCTACGCTCGTGAAATCTAAGGTCCCTGTCAGACCATACAGCAAAGAAATGCCGTAAATAAATAGGGCAGAGGACCCAAGTCCGAATAAAACATAAGGTAAACTAGCCCGAGAGGACTCTTTTCGAAGGCTTACTAACACATAAGTCCCCATCGACATCAATTCAATCGATAAGAATAAACTGAGGGCATTTGAACTTAAACTGCTCAATAAGGCACCTAATAAAATGGAAAGGAAACCGGTCAGTTCTTCGAAGGTGAGGGATTTTTTGTGGATTTGGTTCATCAATATGAGCAAAAATCCAATTCCTAAAATCAGCGTATTGATGGCATTCGATCCTAAATTTGCTTCGAATAAGCCGGAGGCAAAGGAGCCGGTTGAACCTAGTTCAGAGCGTTGAAAGCTGAGTGATAAGGCTAACAAAAGGGGGATTTGGCAGGTGAAATAGCGCCAGGACGTGCTAAATTTCTCTGTTTTTCCGTGTAAAAATAATTCAATCAAGAGACTAATTAGGATCGTACCCGCCACGATTAATTCAGGGATCGCTAGGTGTAATCCGGCCGTGATGGACTGGATTCTTTCTGCGAGCTGAGTGATGTTTGCGAACGATGACATAGCTAAAATTACAGTTTTTGGCTTAAATAATGAGCGGTTGGGTTGTTTTTCAGGCCTTTCATCTCCTCTGGCGTGCCTTGGAATGTAATATAGCCTCCATTTTCGCCTCCCTCCGGACCTAAATCAATGATGTGGTCGGCGCATTTAATCACCTCCATATTGTGCTCGATGATTACCACTGAATCACCTTGTTCCACTAAATCGTTCATAGCCTTTAGGAGCTTTTTGATATCGTGGAAGTGAAGACCCGTGGTAGGTTCGTCAAAAATAAATAAGGTCTTGCCTTTGTTAGGGTTCCCTTTGCCTAAGAAGCTGGCTAATTTCACGCGCTGTGCTTCGCCGCCCGAAAGCGAGTTCGAAGATTGCCCTAATTTGATATAGCCCAAGCCTACTTGGAAGAGCGGGTCGATTTTATCAGCAATGCGTGGTTGTTTCTCGCGGAAGAATTCCACGGCTTCTTCGACGGTTAAATCGAGGATTTCTGAGATATTTTTATCCTGGAATTTGACGTCCAAAATTTCCTGCTTAAAGCGGGATCCACCGCAAGATTCGCATGGCAGCTTAATGTCCGCCATGAATTGCATTTCGATCGTGATTTCCCCCTCGCCTTGGCAAACCTCGCAGCGTCCGCCTTCTACGTTGAAGGAGAAGTGAGCCGGTTTGTAGCCACGCGCTTTAGCCACGGGTAATTCCGAATACAAGGCTCTGATCGCATCATAGGCCTTAATATAGGTCACGGGATTTGAACGAGACGATTTGCCGATCGGCTGTTGGTCGACCATTTCGATGCTTGCAATTTTATTTGTGCTTCCTTTAATTTCGCGGAATCGCCCCGTTTCTTCGGTGCCTTGTTGCAATAAACGAAGCATCGCAGGGTACAAAATTTTACGAATCAACGTTGATTTTCCAGAGCCACTGACGCCCGTCACAACGGTCATAATGCCTAATGGGATCGCGACGTCCACATTCTTTAAATTATTTTCTGAAGCACCCGTGATTTCGATGTGGGCCAAAGGCTTGCGTCTAAAGTAAGGCACTTCGATGCGATCCTGGCCACTTAAGAAACGCAAGGTATGACTGTCGGTAGTTTTGTCCGCCAAAGCCTCTGTTAAATTCCCCTGAAAGATCAAATTCCCTCCATGGCGACCTGCTTCTGGACCAATGTCGATAATCTGATCTGCTGCACGCATTACTTCCTCCTCATGTTCCACCACAATGACCGTGTTTCCCATGTTTTTCAACATCTCTAAAACCGAAATCAGTCGCTCTGTATCTCGAGGATGCAAACCGATGCTCGGTTCATCTAAAATATACATGGAACCTACCAAAGCACTTCCCAAGGAAGTCGCTAATTTAATGCGTTGAAATTCGCCGCCTGATAGTGTGGAACTCAAACGGTTCAACGTTAAATACCCTAAACCCACCCGGTCCATATATTCCAAGCGGTTGTTAATCTCGATTAAAATACGTCTAGAAACCTGCTGATCGTGCTCGTTCAGCTCCAGGTTTTCAAAGAAGGCCTTCGTTTTCGATAGGGGCCAAAGCACCAAATCGACTAACGACGTTCCCGCAATCTTCACATAACCCGCATCCATTCGCAAGCGTGAACCGTGGCATTCTGGGCAATTCGTTTTGCCGCGGTAACGCGACAGCATCACCCGGTATTGGATTTTATAGGTCTCTTTTTCGAGGTGATCAAAAAACTGTGTCAGTCCTGCGAAATACTTATTTCCAGTCCACAATATTTTCTTTTCCGTTGCACTTAAATCCTTGTAGGGGCGGTGTATAGGGAAGTCAAATTGCACCCCATTTCGTAAAAGCGGACTAAGCCACTCGCTCATTCGCTCACTTCGCCAAGGCGCAATCGCACCCTCGTAGATGGATAAATCGTGGTCTGGAAAAACTAAGTCCGGGTCTAAACCCAGGACTTTGCCATAACCCTCACAATTGCGGCATGCGCCGTAGGGATTATTGAAGGAGAAAAGATTTAAACTCGGCTCCTCAAAAACCATCCCATCTAATTCGAATTTGTTCGAGAATATATCGCGTTTCCTGCCTTCGATTTCAATCCAGCAAACGCCTTCTCCTTCGAAATAAGCTGTTTGTACTGAATCACCCACGCGGAATTGTGTTTCTTCATCGTCTTTCTTTGAGACCAAACGGTCGATTAAAATCGCGATCTCCGCCGGTTTTTTCGCGAGCTTTTGTAAATGAGCCGGATCCTCCACTAATTCTTCCAAGGCAATGATTTCGTCTTGGAATTTTAGACGAGAATAGCCTTTCTGGATCAGTAATTGACATTCGTTTTCTAGGCTTCTGTCTTCGTGGTGAACGAGCGGAGCTAGAATCAGGACTTTCTTGCCATCGTTTTGGGCAATAAAATCCACAATATGGGAGACCGAATCTTTGCGCACTTCCTGTCCGGAAACCGGAGAAATGGTGCGGCCGATGCGGGCAAAAAGTAATTTTAAATAATCGTAAATCTCCGTCGTGGTCCCCACCGTAGAGCGCGGGTTCTTCGTATTCACCTTTTGTTCAATGGCGATCGCTGGCGAGACACCTTTGATATAATCTACCGCAGGCTTTTCCATACGCCCTAGGAATTGACGGGCGTAGCTGTTGAGGCTTTCTACATACATTCTTTGGCCCTCTGCAAACAAGGTGTCAAAGGCCAATGAAGACTTCCCTGAACCCGATAAACCCGTGATGACAACGAGTTCATTTCGTGGAATCGCCACATCCACTCCTTTCAAATTGTGCACGCGCGCACCTTTGATAATGATGTGCGTTTTCGGATCACAATTTTCAATGTTATGCTTTGACTTTGGGGAGTTCATTTTACAAAAATATCCTTTAATTTTGGTAATCAATTTAAGCCAAATGAAAAAACTACTTTTATTCTTTTCACTCCTGACTTTTGTGGGAGTTTCGGATGCTTTAGCGCAAGAACCGGTGGTCATTAAAGAGGAGGGAGCAGAGGGAGATCTGGATGTGGAAAAAGACGTGCGTGATTTGCCCTTTCGCCAACGCTTACATTTTGGTGGAGGAATTAGTGGATTGAGTTTTGGAAATCCCACGAGTATCGGGGTTTCGCCTATGGTGGGTTATTCGCTGACGAATAATTCAATCTTGGGTTTTGGGCTAACGTATCAATACTATTCTGCGAATTATGGTTCTTTAGGTACGTATTCGAGCAATCTACTTGGCGAGAAAATCTTCATTCGCCAGCATGTACCCGCGCTGAGTCAGGTCATTGGTCAAGCCTATTTGACCGGACAGGTGGAAAATTATTCGAATTTGTCCAATAATACGGGCATCTCTTATTCTAATCCAGTCTTGGTAGGAGTGGGGATTGGCTCTAAAATCGGGCTGAATTTTAATGTCATGTATGACCTAAATTACACGGCAGGGCGCTCTCCGTATGGCTCAGCGCTAGTTGTCCAAATTGGCGGATTTTTCTTTTAAAATTTAAAACAATTTAGGCCTATTATTGGTCTTGTATATCAGTGAGAATTTCTTAATTTCGAGTTCAATTTAATTTATATGTCAACGATAGCAGTAGAACCCTTATTGGTTGAGGATCCCAACCGTTTTGTGCTTTTCCCGATTAAGCACGATGATATTTGGCAATTTTATAAGAAGGCGGAAGCGTCTTTCTGGACAGCTGAAGAGATCGATTTATCTCAAGATTTAGCGGACTGGAAAAAGATGAACGATGGCGAGCGTCACTTCGTTTCACACGTTTTGGCATTCTTCGCTGCATCGGATGGTATCGTAAATGAAAATTTAGCAAATAACTTCTTGAAAGAAGTGCAGTACGCAGAGGCGAAATGTTTCTATGGTTTCCAAATCATGATGGAAAACATTCACTCAGAAACGTATTCCCTTTTAATTGATTCGTATATCAGCGATCCGAAAGAAAAAGATCACCTTTTACGTGCGATTGAGACAATCGATTGCGTCAAGAAAAAGGCGGATTGGGCTTTGAAATGGATTGAGTCAGATAATTTTGTTGAGCGTTTAATCTCATTTGCAGCGGTGGAAGGGATTTTCTTCTCAGGTTCATTCTGCTCTATTTTCTGGTTAAAGAAACGCGGTTTAATGCCTGGTCTATCGTTCTCGAACGAATTGATCTCGCGTGACGAAGGTTTACACTGTGATTTCGCATGTTTGTTGTATTCAGATCACATCAAGAATCAATTACCTCAAGAGCGTATCTACGAAATCATTCTAGACGCGGTCGAGATCGAAAAAGAATTCGTTACGGTGGCATTACCCGTTTCACTAATCGGTATGAATGCAGAAATGATGTGTCAATACATCGATTTCGTAGCTGACCGTTTATTGGTTTCATTGGGATGTAAGAAGCATTACAATGCGACAAATCCATTCGACTTCATGGAGATGATCTCTTTACAAGGAAAAACAAACTTCTTCGAGAAGCGTGTGGCTGAATACCAAAAATCAGGCGTTATGTCTGACAAGGATTCAATGTCATTCTCATTAGATGAAGACTTTTAGTCCTCTGAAATTTCAGGAAAAGGCCTCGATGAAAGTCGGGGCTTTTTTTATGGCCAGCGATTATGGCAAGCGTTCCAGGATCATGGGCAAAACAAGGCCGATGGTGATGCCTGAAACGACTTGGATGTAGGCCGTTTGCTTCCATTTAAATACGTGAAGCGACAGGATGGAAGTCGCAAGTATAAGAGTAACTACGACTATTTGGCCTATTTCTAGTCCTACATTAAAGGCCAGGAGCGGTGTAAAAATCGAGCTTTCTGCGCCTAACAAACTTTGTAAATAATTCGAGAAGCCCAGGCCATGGATCAGTCCAAAGAAGGCAACCACGCCATATTTATAGCGTTGTTCCGTCTGAACTAGATTGCTTATAGCCGCTACCAAAATCGTACAAGGAATCAAGAATTCTACCCAAGCAATATTTACCTGAATTAGGTGAAGGGTCGCTAAAGCTAAGGTAATCGAATGTCCCAGCGTAAAAGCTGTTACCAGCCAAAGTAATTTTTTATAGTCCGTGACTACATAAACGCAAGTCAGCGAGAGGATAAACAAAAGATGGTCTAGGGCAGCCCAATTCAGGATATGTCCAAGGCCTAAAGAAAAGTAGACAGAAAAATTGCTCACGGTTCGTTGTTTATTGACCAAAAATAGGGATATTCAAAGAGAAAATGGTAGACTTATTCTATGAAATTTGATTACATCATTGTGGGAGCCGGTACGGCGGGCTGTGTTTTAGCGCACCGATTATCCGAAAATCCTTTAAACCAGGTATTATTGATTGAAGCAGGAGGGGATTTTCGAGATCCCCGCATTTCGATGCCATCGGCCTATTCCTTGTTAAACCACACCTATTTAAACTGGAATTTTTTCACGGAACCACAACCGCATTTAGGGGGTCGCCGAATCTACCAGCCTCGTGGTAAAACCGTGGGCGGAAGTTCTGCGATTAACTGCATGGCGTATATTCGGGGGAATAAAGCGGATTATGACGCTTGGGCGGCTTGGGGTTGTGACGGTTGGTCCTATCAGGATGTGCTGCCCTATTTCAAAAAGTCAGAAGACAACGAAGATTTCCAGAACGAATACCACGGAAGTGGCGGCTTGCACCGGGTGGCGAAGAATCGGCATTTGACGATTTTTGGCGATGCATTTATTGAGGGTTGCTCTACTGTGGGGATCCCTGCGAATCCCGATTTCAATGGGGCGAAGCAGGTAGGAGCCGGATTATTTCAGTTCAATATTCAAGACGGCGAAAGGGCTTCTGGGGCGAAGGCCTTCATTCAACCGGCACTTTCTCGTAAAAACCTACACATCCAGACCTCTTTTCAGGTAGCTTCCTTAGTCATGCAGGGAGAAAAGGTGACTGGCTTGAAAGGCTATCAATTGGGTTCTAAGAAGCCTATCGAATTCGAGGCGTCTGAAGTTATTTTATCTGCGGGAGCTTTTCAAAGTCCGCAAATCTTACAACTATCTGGCATAGGCGATGCAGCAGAATTGAAAGCCCATGGAATCGACTCTCGCCTAGACCTACCAGGCGTGGGCAAGAATTTATCTGATCACTTATTTGTGAACATGAACGCGCAAGCTAGTACGAAGGGGCAGTCGTATAATGTGGCTTTGGGGGTTAAAAACTACTTGGATTATACGTTTAAGAAACAAGGACCACTGGCTTCGAGTCCTTTAGAGGCCGCGGCTTTCTTCGATTCGGTGAATCAATCGGATGTGCCAGATTTGCAATTCCATTTCTCTTCTGCGTGGGCTGCTGATATGTACGATTATAGTAAAATGCCGTTGAGCGATGGATTTACCATTCTGCCTACCTTGTTAAAGCCCAAAAGTCGGGGAACGGTTAGCCTGCGTTCTGCGGACTATCATGAAGCACCGGTAATCGATCCACGCTATTTGTCGGAGAAAGAAGACCTCGAAACCTTGAAGCGCGGAGTACGCATCGCACGAGATATCGTGTTGTCTACAGCGTTTGACGGATTAAGAAAAGGATCGGAATTGAATTATCCAACAGGACCTTGGAGCGAAGAACTAATCGAAAAACATATTGAACAGGCGACTGAATGCGTGTACCATCCGGTGGGAACCTGTAAGATGGGGACGGATGCGGAGGCAGTGTGTGACCCTGCGACTTTGCGCGTTCGCGGTTTGCAAGGGTTGCGTGTGACGGATGCGTCGATCATGCCCGATGTGATTTCGGGGAATACGAATTCTGCAGTGGTGATGATTGCAGAAAAGGCGGCGGATTTAATTTTGAGTAAATAACCCGCGCGAAAGCGTTTTAAAATAAAAAGAAAATGAAAAAAGTATTGATGCTACTTTGTTTTTTGGCGCCCATGATCGGCTTCGCTCAAAACGAAGAATCCCTAAAAGAAGCGGAATTAAACCGTTTTAAGGTGATGGTGGCCAAAGATATCCCCGGATTACAAGCCGTGTTGCACAAAGAATTAGTGTATTTTCACTCAAGTGGAATGCAAGATTCAAAAGATACGTATATCGCTTCCATCGCATCGGGAAAATCGAGTTATGTAACGATAACTCCAGAAGAAATGCAGCAACGTGTTTATGGGAAGACGGGAATTAATACCGGAATCTTATCCATTTTGCAGCAAGCAGCAGATGGCGTTCAGACTACGATTCGCCTACGTTTTACCGACGTGTTTGTTTACGCGGATAAGCGTTGGCAAATGGTTTCTTGGCAGTCGACTAAATTAGTTCCTGCGCAAAAGCCGTAATTTTCTCGTAGATATACGCTAGATCCTCGTCCTCGATACAATAAGGGGCGAGGATATAGATGGTATTGCCAAGGGGGCGCATCAAAATCCCTTGCTCAATAAAATAGGCATAGGCCTTGTCTCGAATCGAGTGTAGGTAGCCGTTCGCTTCACCCACCGCAATCTCCATTGCGATAATCGTGCCTTGAATTCGTACATTTTTTAGAATCGAATGATTTTTCAGCGTGGCTGCGAAAGCACGATGACGTGATTCCACACGCGCAATAGACGCCCACGTTTCTTCTTTTTCCATTAAATCCAAACTCGCATTTGCAGCCGCGCAGGCTAATGGGTTCGCCGTAAATGAATGGGAATGGAATAGGGTTTTTTTGCGATCCTCAGATAAGAATGATTTAAATAGGCTATCGCTGCAAAGCGTTAAACCCATGGCCATCATGCCCCCGGTTAGGCCTTTTGAGAAGCAGGCGATGTCTGGTTTTTCAGCCAAATAATCCATCGCAAACCACTTCCCCGTACGACCGAATCCGGTCATAATTTCATCTGCGATACAGAGCATGTCTTTTTCATGTGCCATCCGAATAAGCGCATCTAAGGTAGACGCCTCGTACATTTTCATTCCTCCCGCCCCTTGAATTAAGGGTTCGAAGATGAAAGCGGCATAGTCATCTGCGTTTAAAGAAGACATAGCTGCTAGGCAAGCTTGAGTGTCTTGGGGGCTTGGCAAAAATTCCACCTCGAATAGCATATCCTGAAATGGCGCATTGAAGGAGCTCGGAGCCCCTAAACTCATTGCCCCAAAGGTATCCCCATGGTAAGCATCCGCGAATGCGAGTATTTTTCTACGCTTCGTGTTTCCTTGGTTGTGGAAGAATTGCAAGGCCATTTTGATGGCAACCTCCACGGCTGTGGAACCATTATCTGAAAAGAAAACCCGTTCGAAATTAGGTGGCAAATGACTCAATAGTCGTTCTGAAAGTCGAATCGCCGGTTCGTGAGTAAAGCCAGCGAAAATGACTTGTTCGAGCAGGAGAGCTTGTTCGTACACTTTTTGGGCTAAATACGGATGCCCATGTCCGTGAATATTCACCCACCAAGACGAAATCGCATCAATGTATTTTTTGCCGTCTGTATCAACTAAATACGCACCTTTTCCACTCGCAATCGGAATCGAAATAGGTTCGATCTGGTGTTGCGTGAAGGGGTGCCAAACAACCGCCGCATCCCGAGAAGACAAATTCGAATTAGACATGGATTTTATTTGCATACGAAGCGATGACCGCTTCATTAATTTCTGATTCCTGATTCACGCGCAAAATAAGCGGCAAACCGGTGTGATTCAAAATAAACTTTTCGCCGGATGGATTTTCGGGTCCATTGAACACGATTCCGGCCATTTGAACTCCGTGCTGTTTTAATAGCTCATAACTTAATAAGGTATGATTCAGGCTGCCTAAATAGTTTTTGCTCACTAAAATGACCGGCAAATTCAGGTGTTTGATTAAGTCTAGATTCGTCTGTTGATCATTCAATGGCACCATAATTCCACCGGCTAATTCGACGATTAAAGTCTTGTCAGTGGGAATTTTAAAACGCTCCACTGAGATTGTTATCCCATCGATCTCCGCCGCTGAATGCGGGGACATGGGTTGGGTTAACGCATAGGTGGACGAATGAACCGTGGCCGATGGAACCCAATTTCGGATCCAATAGGCGTCTCCCGTATCTAAATCCCCGGCTTGAACCGGTTTCCAATAATCAGCTTTTAAACCAGCTGTTAAAATGGCGGAAACAACGGTTTTCCCGATTTCAGTACCGATTCCGGCGACGATAAATTGTTTCATTCGAGTGCTTGGATGAGGGAAAGTAGTTGTTCTGATGTATGGTTTGCGCTGAGCGTAATTCTGATGCGCTCTTTGCCTTTCGCTACCGTAGGGAAAACGATGGGTTTGATGGCGAATTCGCTGGCGGAGGCTGCTTTTGCTCGCACGGCCTCGTTTCCGGTGACGAAAAAGGTTTGGATGGCGGTTTGGCTATCTCCCCAGGCATCAGAATGGCAGTTTGCGCGGAAGAAAGCAATGTTTTCTTGCAGTTTTTGTCTGGCGTCGTTTTGGGAAGGCAAATAATGCAAGGTGCTTAATAGCGCTGAAACGTGTGCCGGTGTGGGTGCCGTGGAATAGATGAAGGGTCTAGCGAAGTTCACGAGGTATTCTTTGAGGGCCAAAGACCCCAAGACTACCGCTCCCGCATTTCCCCAGGCTTTTCCGAAGGTCATTACCCGAGCAAAAACGTCTTCACAAAGACCCAACTCATACACTAAACCTTGTCCTTCAGGTCCATAAACTCCACCAGAATGCGCCTCATCCACGATGAGCACGGCCTGGTATTTGTTTTTCAATGCAACTAATTCCGATAGCGGAGCTACGTCGCCATCCATCGAATAAACCGATTCCACGACAATCCACTTACGAGTTTCGGCGGGGTATTGATCTAAAAGATGAACTAAGTCATCCAGGTTATTGTGCTTGAAGATTCGTCGTTCGGCTTTGGAAAGACGTAAACCATCAATTAAACTCGCATGTAATAGTTTATCGCAGAAAATGACGTCGCCTTCTTGTGGTAAGGAAGAAATCAAACCGATGTTTGCATCGTAGCCTGAACTAAACAGTAAAGCGGCTTCTGATCCGTGGAAAGCAGCGCATTCTTTTTCGAATTGTTCGATTAAAGCTGAGTGTCCCGATATGAGTCGAGAACCAGTGGCTCCATTTTTGCGTGCCGCTGCGGGTAAAGCCTCGAAATCGCGCGCAATAGACGCTGCGAGAACGGGATCACCTGCTAATCCGAGGTAATCGTTTGAGCAGAAATCCGTTCGGCCATCTAGCACGGATAATTGCCTGAATAAGCCCTCTTTACGACGGGATTCCAAAAGGTCAATAAGCTGCTGCTGAATGTTTTCCATAGATTCTTGTGCTGCAAAACTACGAAATAATCGATGTGGACGTGTATTTTATCATTTAATTGATTTTAAAGCCCAAATTTTGGCCTAAAACCTTGACAATTCCCCGCTAATACCGTAGTATTGCATGTCGATTCTGACAATTCAACGAGTAAACGTCCCCTAATTTTCTCATTTGACACACATTCTGACAGAACTGTCTGTTGTCAATCTTAATTAATCATTCCCCCTTTATGGAAGATAAGCCTATCAAAAGAGTAAAAAAAGCACAAGAAGAAGATTCATCATCAAACGAACGACCTAAGCGTCAACGAATTAAGAAGAGCAACGAAGAAGCCCCTTTGTTACCGATGGGAAACCAGACTGAAGCATCACCTGAAGCGGAGGCACCTATCGAATACAAAGAAGTAGCAGCCCCTGAAGAATTCTTAGTCGATACGTCCTTCATTACCAGCACAGAAAATACCAAAGATGAGGTTTCTCCTACGGATGCGCCTGTCGATGTGGATAAATTACCGAAAGAAGAAGCATCAGCACCAGTGCATCATCACAAACCACGTTCGAATTACAACCAAGTCATTAAAGAATTAGATGGTTTGATCGAAAACGAAGGGGTGTTAGAGATTATGCAAGAGGGCGGATACGGATTTATGCGTTCGTCTGATTACAATTACTTGGCATCTCCGGATGATATTTATGTGTCGCCATCACAAATTAAAATGTTTGGTTTGAAGACGGGAGACACAATTTTAGGTAAGATTCGTCCACCGAAAGAAGGGGAGAAGTATTTCGCTTTATTAAAAGTGGAATCAGTGAATGGAAAGACGACGGATGAGATTCGCGACCGGATCAATTTTGAATATTTGACGCCTTTGTTCCCAGAGGAAAAGTTGAACTTGTCATCGACGCCGGATAATTATTCCACGCGTATTTTAGACCTGTTTGCGCCTATCGGTAAGGGCCAAAGGGGTATGATCGTTGCCCAGCCTAAAACGGGTAAAACGGTATTATTAAAAGACATCGCCAACGCGATTTCCCGCAACCACCCAGAAGTGTATTTGATCATCTTATTGATCGATGAGCGTCCGGAGGAGGTAACGGATATGCAGCGTTCCGTGCGTGCAGAGGTAATTTCATCTACTTTCGATGAGCAAGCAGAGCGTCACGTGAAAGTGGCTAATTTGGTTTTAGAGAAGGCCAAAAGAATGGTGGAATGCGGTCACGATGTCGTTATCCTATTAGATTCGATTACACGTCTTGCACGTGCTTACAATACAGTGGTTCCATCATCTGGTAAGATTTTATCGGGTGGTGTGGATGCCAACGCGTTACACAAGCCGAAGCGTTTCTTCGGAGCAGCTCGTAACGTCGAAAATGGCGGATCTTTAACCATCATCGCAACTGCCTTGATAGAAACGGGATCGAAAATGGACGAAGTAATCTTTGAGGAATTCAAAGGAACGGGTAACATGGAATTACAATTAGATCGCAAGCTTGCGAACCGTCGAATCTATCCATCGATCGATGTGACGGCTTCAGGTACGCGTCGCGAGGATCTATTGATGGATCCAGCGGTGCTACAACGTGTTTGGATCTTGCGTAAGCACATGTCCGACATGAACTCAGTTGAAGCGATGGAATTCTTGCAACAGCAAATGAAAGGGACGAGAAACAACGAAGAGTTCTTGGTATCCATGAATCGATAGTATTATGTCAAACATACAGCCAGTTTGGTTCATTGGGCACGGAAGCCCGATGAACGCACTGGCAGACAATCCATTTACGGCATCATTGAATACGCTAGGGGCCTCTATTGCGCCACCTAAAGCCATTCTAGTAGTATCCGCTCATTGGTTAACGCGCGGTATTACCCAAGTGCAAGCGTCGCCGATGCCGGAGACGATCCACGATTTTGGAGGATTTCCGCGTGCCTTGCACGAATTTCAATACCCCGCACCAGGAAGCCCAGAAACAGCCAAAATGCTCGCTTCCGGCTCCCAAAAAATCCAAGAAACCACCGAATGGGGTTTAGATCATGGTGCGTGGTCAGTACTTTGCCATCTATTTCCAAATCACGACATTCCCTGTTTTGAGATGTCCATTGACTATTCTCAACCATTGGCTTACCACGTAACCCTAGCGCAAGAATTACAATTCTTACGGGAAAGAGGCGTCTTGATCGTGGGAAGTGGGAATATTGTTCACAATTTACAGGCTAGCATACCGAATCTCTCGATGGGGCAGGAACATTTCGCCTATGACTGGGCACAGGAATTTGATGCCTGGACGATGCAGAAATTGCTGGATAAGGATATCTCGAGTTTAGTGGATTACGCGCATGCCCCAGGTGGATTAAAATCTGTTCCCACGCCGGATCACTACATTCCGATGTTGTATGCGTTGGCTTTAGCCCGCAAAGACGAGACCGTGCGCTTTACTTACGATGAACTCGTGTATGGTGGAATCTCGATGCGCTGCTTCGAAATCGCTTAATAGCCCAGAAAAACTTTGTCGATGATGCTGCAAGCTTGATCCATCTCTGCACCTGTAATGGTGAGGGGAGGAGCTAGTCTTATTTTATTGCCATGTGTAGGTTTCGCTAGCAATCCCTTTTTCATTAAATCTAAACAGATTTCCCAAGCCACATGGCTATCTTCGTCGGTGTCAATTTCGATGGCACATAAAAGCCCTTTTCCTCTGACTGATTTAATTAAGGCGGTTTTATCTCGCAAATTTTCCAAAAACGTCAACAACTGCAAACCTCGAATCGCCGCATTTTCAACTAGATCCTCGTCTTCGATGATATCGATGGCTACGTTCGTGACTGCGCAGGCTAATGGATTTCCACCATAGGTCGAACCATGTTCGCCTGGTTTGATGGTGAGCATAATCTCGTCGTTGCAGAGCACCGCTGAGACTGGCATAAATCCGCCCGAAAGTGCTTTGCCTAGTAATAAAATATCCGGATGCACTAATTCGTGGTGACAGGCTAACCAGGCACCTGTGCGACCTAAACCGGTTTGGATCTCATCTGCGATGAAAAGCACGCGGTGTTTTTTGCATAAAGCAGCTGCTTTTTTCAAATAGCCAGGCGACGGGATAACGACCCCAGCTTCACCTTGAATGGGTTCCACCATGAACGCCGCGACATGAGGGTTTTGTAATTTCTCTTCTAGAGCGGCTAAATCGTTGTAGGGAATCCGACTGAAACCCGGAACAAAAGGACCGAAGTTGCGATAGGACGACGGATCATTCGATGATGAAACCGCCGCAATCGTTCTACCCCAAAAATTCCCTTCCGCAAAAATAATTTCCGCTTGATTCGCTGGAACGCCTTTCACCTCATAAGCCCATTTTCGGGCTAATTTGATGGCAGATTCGCCGGCCTCCACGCCCGTGTTCATTAAGAGAACTTTTTCGTAGCCGAATTTCTCCGCTAATTTCTTCTCCGTCGAACCTAATAGATTCGTATGAAAAGCGCGGGAGCTGAGCGTTAATTTAGACGCCTGATCTGAAATGGCTTTCACTAACCGCGGGTGGCAATGTCCTTGATTTACTGCACTATAGGCAGATAAAAAATCGAGGTACTTTTTTCCCGTTACATCATACACATGCACCCCCTCACCGCGTTCTAAAACGACCGGCAATGGATGGTAATTATGTGCCCCAAAATCAGATTCTAACTCAATATACTCTTGTGGGGTCATAGCAATTCGTAAATTCCTGCTACCCCTTGACCGCCACCTACGCAGGCCGTGACCATACCGTATTTTTGGTTGCGTAGACGCATTTCGTTGAATAATTGGATGGACAATTTAGCGCCAGAACATCCTAGCGGGTGTCCTAAAGCAATCGCCCCGCCATTTACATTCACAATAGTGGGATCGATATCGAGGGTTTTCATGACAGCCAAAGACTGCGCCGCAAACGCCTCGTTCAATTCAATTTGTTGGATATCTTTCAGCGTTAATCCGGCCTTTTTCAAGGCAATCGGAATCGCCTCTACTGGACCAATTCCCATCAAACTAGGTTCAACCCCCGCTGTCGCGTAAGAAACCATGCGAGCAATAGGCTCTAAATGTAGTTCTTTGACTAATTTCTCTGAAACGACTAAAACAAAAGCCGCTCCATCGGAAGTTTGGGACGCATTACCCGCGGTAACGGTTCCGCCCATCGCAAATGCCGGTTTTAATTTACCTAAAGCTTCGATGGTTGTATCTGCACGTGGACCCTCGTCTTCAGACACGGTCCAGCTGCGGGTTTGTTTCTTACCTGATTTGGCATCGAAATAATTCTCCGTTACTTCCACGGGAACGATTTGTGACGTGAATTTTCCGGCTTTTTGAGCTTCCAATGCTTTCATGTGAGAAGCAAAAGAGAACGCATCTTGCTCGTCGCGCGTCACATTGTATTTCTTACTTACTTCCTCTGCCGTCAGACCCATTCCGATGTAATAATCCGGATGTTCGTTCGCTATTCCGTAGTTTAAGACCGTTTTATGGCCCATCATCGGTAACATCGTCATCGATTCGGTACCTCCTGCAATGACACAATCGGCCATTCCAGAAGCAACTTTAGCGGAGGCCAAAGCAATCGCCTCTAAACCAGAACCGCAATAGCGGTTGATGATAAAACCGGGAACGTTTTTGGGTAATGATAAAAGGGAAATGTAGCGCGCCATTTGCATCCCTTGCTCGGCTTCGGGAATGGCGTTGCCCACGATCAAATCGTCGACACGTGCCGGATCTAAATTAGGCACTTGCTTCATCAAATGTTTAATGACTTCCGCCGCTAAATCATCTGGACGCATCGTTCTGAAACCTCCTCTTTTGGCTTTTGCAACTGCTGTGCGGTAACCTGCTATGATATATGCATTCATCTTCGTACGATTTAATTTCTGAGTGGTTTACCGCCACCTAATAAACTTTGGATTCTGTCCATGGTCTTTTTCTCGCCACATAGTGAAAGGAAAGCCTCTCTCTCTAGGTCGAGTAAATACGTTTCGCTCACGACTTGCGGAGCGTCTAAATCGCCACCACAAATCGCGTAGGCTAATTTATTCGCAATTAAGGCGTCGTGTTCTGAGATGTAACGTCCCATTAACATGCCTTGGATTCCTGCTTTGAATAGGGCCAAACCTTGTTTTCCCTCCACCCAGACGTCGTTGCGTCTCGCTTTTTGGACATATCCTGCGTCTGCTAAGGCCAAAGCCTCTCTTTTCGCCTCTGATATTACCTGGTTGCGATTCAACACGATGCGATCCTGAGCGCGTAAATAATTCATCTCTCTCGCTTCGTGCGCCGAAGTACTCACGCGCGCCGTTGCGATATTCATAAAGGCCTCTTGCAAACGGTTCAACTCTACATCGCCTGCGCGACGGGCATCGCCCATTCTTAAGGCCATCTCTTTCGTTCCACCACCCGCAGGAATCAAGCCGACTCCCACTTCCACTAGACCCATATATAATTCCGCATGAGCGACAATCTTATCCGCGTGTAAGTTGATTTCGCAACCGCCACCCAAGGCTAAGGTATGTGGTGCCACCACTACCGGAATACCGGAGTAGCGCACACGCATCATCGTCTCTTGGAACGTCGCGATCATATTGTTGATGTCGTCGAATTTCTGTTCCATCGCGAACATGAACAACATCCCTAGATTCGCGCCGGCAGAGAATGCCTCGTTCGACTCGTTTCCGATTACTAAACCTTGGAAATCTTTTTCCGCCGTCGCGATCGCCTCTTGAATGCCTTCCAGCACCCCTTGGCCCATCGTGTTCATTTTCGAGTGGAATTCTAAGCCTAAAATGCCATCGCCTAAATCCACGATGTGCATATCGTCGTTCGACGAAACAGTCTTCGTAGGCTTTAAGATCTGCAAATTGATTTGCTTCTCCGCTCCTGCAATCGCTTGGTATTTCTTAGTCGCAATGTCGTAGAACAAACGCTTACCGCCCTCCACTTTGTAGAAAGAAGTATGGCCTGCTGCCACCATCTCCGTTACCCAAGCTGCGGGTGCAAGACCCTCGGCTTTCATTAATTCGATTCCATTCACGACACCGATGGCATCCCAGGTTTCAAAAATTCCCATCTCCCAGCCAAAACCCGCGCAAATCGCTTGGTCAATTTTGACTAGATCATCTGCGATTTCTGGAATGCGATTTGACGCATAACGGAAACCATCTAATATGGTTTTGCGGTAGAATTCGCCGGCTAAATCTTTTCCCGCTAATAAAAGCGCGAAACGATCGGCTAGGTTATCGATCGCTTTCGAGCGATCTAAGGTTTCAAAGTTGACTCTTTCCGCCGCGCGGTATTCAAACGTGTGAAGATCTAGGCTCAGGATAACCGTTTTGCCTTTCTCGTCTTTGGTCTTCTTATAAAATCCTTGACCCGTTTTATCACCCAGCCATTTGTTTTCCATCAAACGCTGTAACATCACCGGTAGGTTAAAAATATCTTTGCTTTCGTCGTTTACGAGTGCGGCTTTTAAATTGTTCGCCACGTGAACCGTCGTGTCTAAACCAACGACATCCGAAAGGCGGAATGTACCAGATTTAGGACGACCTACGACTTTGGAGGTCAATTTATCAACTTGCTCTACCGTTAAGCCTAATTCCTCCACCACTTTCATCGTCTGCATCATCGAATAAACGCCGATGCGGTTCGCGATAAATGCCGGGGTGTCTTTGCAAAGAACGGCTGTTTTACCTAGTTGAGTTTCGCCGTAGCCTAATAAGAATTCGATAATCGCAGCATCCGTTTTAGGACCTGGAATCACTTCGAATAAACGTAGGTAACGGGGAGGGTTGAAGAAGTGGGTTCCGCAAAAATGTTTTTGGAAATCATCACTTCTACCTTCTGACATCAAATGAATCGGGATACCCGATGTATTCGAGGTAACTAAGGTGCCCGGCGTGCGGAACTTCTCTACCTTTTCGTAGAGTGATTGTTTGATGGCTAGGTTTTCAACGACTACCTCCATGATCCAGTCCGCTGAACTGATTTCAGATAAGTTGTCATCGAAGTTGCCTAGCTTAATGTTATTCGCAAAGCCCGCTGCATAGAGCGATGCGGGCTTTGCTTTTATAGTTTGTTGAAATGCTGCGTTGACGATTCGGTTACGTACCGAAGGGTGTTCTAAACGAAGACCTTTGGCCTCTTCCTCTGGGCTCAAAGTCTGGGGTGCAATGTCCAATAAAAGGACCTGAACCCCAATATTTGCGAAATGACAGGCTATTCTAGAGCCCATAATTCCTGAGCCTAAAATGGCTACTTTTTTAATGGCACGATTCATATCTACGTTTTTAAATCTCGATGCGTAAATATAAATAAAAGGAATTATGTTATGCAAGCATACTAAATTTTATTTGCATTAAAAAAGGCGATCCCAAGGGACCGCCTTCCATGTAACGCGTAACGTAAATTCTAAATATAACTCTCCATCGGCTCGCAAGCGCAAACCAAGTTGCGATCTCCATAGGCGGAGTCGATGCGAGAAACCGTAGGCCAAAACTTGTTCGCCTTCACATAAGCCAGCGGGAATACCGCTTTCTCGCGTGAGTAAGGACGATCCCAATCGCCTACTAAAACAGCTGATTGTGTATGAGGCGCGTGCTTCAACACGTTGTTTGCTTTGTCCGCTTTGCCTTCTTCGATCTCGCGAATCTCTGCACGAATGCTCAAAAGCGCATCGCAGAAACGATCTAACTCGTCTTTGTTCTCAGACTCAGTCGGCTCGATCATTAATGTTCCAGCTACTGGGAAAGAAAGGGTAGGAGCGTGGAAACCGTAATCCATTAAACGTTTCGCGATATCCTCTGCCTCTACACCAGCGGATAATTTGAACGGACGGCAGTCTACGATCATCTCGTGAGCGCAACGTCCTTGTGAACCGGTATATAGGATAGGGAATTCTTTTTCCAAGCGAGCCTTGATGTAGTTCGCATTTAAGATTGCCGTTTCTGTCGCCGTAGTCAATCCTTTACCACCCATCATCGCGATGTACGCGTATGAGATCGCTAAAATACTCGCAGATCCCACAGGAGCTGCAGAAACCGCACCCGAAGTTCCGTCATGAACGTGTCCTGGTAGGAATGGAACTAACTGTGGCGCTACGCCGATAGGTCCCATGCCTGGGCCACCACCCCCGTGAGGGATACAGAAAGTTTTGTGCAAGTTTAAGTGACAAACGTCCGCTCCGATGCGCGCAGGGGAGGTTAAACCTACCTGTGCATTCATGTTCGCGCCGTCCATGTACACTTGACCGCCATTTTCGTGAATGATTTCACAAATCTCTTGGATGGTCTCCTCGAATACCCCGTGGGTACTTGGGTAGGTCACCATTAAGCAAGAGAGGTTGTCTTTGTGTTCCAAAGCTTTGGCCTTCAAATCAGCCACGTCAATATTTCCGTTCGCATCGCAAGGAGAAACGATGACCTTCATTCCCGCCATAACAGCAGAAGCAGGATTCGTTCCGTGAGCAGAAGATGGGATGATCGCAATGTTACGGTGGTGATCACCGCGAGATGCGTGGTACGCACGAATCGTCATCAAACCAGCGTATTCGCCTTGAGCTCCCGAGTTCGGTTGCATGGACATCTTCGCGAAACCAGTGATCTCACATAACCACTCATTCAAATCAGCAACTAATTGTTGGTAGCCTTTCGTTTGAGAAGCCGGCGCGAATGGGTGAATCTTGCCTAATTCTGGCCAAGTCACCGGAATCATTTCCGTCGTCGCATTTAATTTCATCGTACAAGAACCCAACGAGATCATCGAATGAACCATCGATAAATCTTTTGATTCCAATGATTTTAAATAACGCAACATTCCGTGCTCGGAATGGTATTTGTTGAAAACGCTGTGTGTTAAGAAAGTCGAGGTACGCGTTAACGCCGCTGGGATCGCCCAAGTAACGTTTTTCTCTGCTGTTTTCGCTCCTTTTAAAGTCTCAAAGAACGAGATGATTTCGATTACGTCTGCTTCTTGCGTCGTCTCATCCAAAGAGATGCTCGTCGTAGTCGCCGTGTAACGTAAGTTGCGTTCTGCTTTTTCTGCCAAAACTCGCAAGTCCGCCGTTTGCGCTCCCGTCTGAATCGTCAGCGTATCGAAGTGGTTTGTGTTTTCTAAGGTAAATCCTAGTTTGCGTAAATTAACCGCCAATAATTCCGTTAATCCGTAGACCTTTTCGGCGATTTTCTTCAAGCCTGTTGGGCCGTGGTAGATCGCGTAAGAAGCTGCCATGATGGAAAGCAATACTTGTGCCGTACAAATGTTAGAGGTTGCTTTTTCGCGGCGAATGTGTTGCTCACGCGTTTGAAGCGCCATACGTAAAGCGCGGTTTCCTTCTGCATCCACCGAAACACCGATGATACGACCCGGAATATTACGCTTGTATTTCTCTTTCGTAGCGAAGAAACCAGCGTGTGGACCACCAAAACCCATCGGTACCCCGAAGCGTTGGGAAACACCCACGACCGCATCTGCTCCCATTTCACCTGGAGGCGTTAATAAAGTCAAGGCTAATAAATCCGCTGCGACTACGACTTGTAAGCCGTTTTCCTTCGCTGCTGCGATTAAAGCGCTATAATCAAATACCTCACCGTTAGAAGCAGGGTATTGTAACATCATTCCGTAGAAACGCGCGTCCGTCACGTCGAAAGTGCGGTGGTCGCCCACCACGATTTCGATCCCGATAGGTTCTGCACGCGTTTTTAATAAGTCGATGGTTTGTGGTAAGCATAAGTCAGACACGAAATACGCTTCAGCGCTGTTGCGTTCTGCTGGGCGTTGTCCATATAACATCGTCATGGCTTCCGCTGCTGCTGTTCCTTCATCTAAAAGGGACGCGTTCGCTAATTCCATGCCGGTTAAGTCGATGATCATCGTTTGGTAGTTCAATAACATTTCCAAACGACCTTGTGCGATTTCCGCCTGGTATGGCGTGTAAGCCGTGTACCAAGAAGGATTTTCTAAAATGTTTCTCAAAATGACCGTCGGCACAATCGTGTCCGAGTAACCTAAACCGATGTGTGATTTGAAGATCTGGTTTTGGCCCATTACTTCTTTAAAATCACGCAAGAACGCGAATTCTGATTTCGGTTCAGGCAAGCGAAGCCCTTGAGCTAAGCGAATTTTTTCAGGAACAGTTTGTTGAATAAGTGTGTCTAGGCTATCCACACCGATTGTTTTTAACATGGCGGATATATCAGCTGCTTCTGCATTGTTGTGACGTAAAGAGAAGTCTTCCTGATAAGCGTAATTTGGGGTCATAAATTCTGAGAATTTGGATGATAAAATCGCCACAAATTTAATCTTTTTTTAGCGATTTATATTTAGATTCTTAACTTCGCTTTCTTAAATTTTGTTTCAACAAATGAAAAAAACTAACATCTACGTTTTAGGGCTATTTTTAGCGGCTAAATTAATTCCGATGAGCGCTATTGCTCAGGGAGATCCAGTTCCTTACGCGTTGTCAATTCGCGCGGATGATCTGAAAAAACACTTGACTTTTATAGCATCAGATAGCTTGAAAGGTCGTAATACAGGTTCGCCAGAACAAAAAGTGGCTGCGAACTACATTGCAGACTCTTTTAAGAAATCAGGCATTGCGCCAGTGAATGGTTCTTATTTCCAAAAAGTGGACTTAGTCAACCGCGCTTGGTCGAACGTTTTTATTTCTGCCAAAGGAAAGAAATACGAATACCTAGGCGAAATGATGGCGAATGCCTTAGCGCCTGTTGCAGCGAAATCAAAGTTTCCTTTAGTTTTTGCTGGTTTCGCGGTACAACAAGGAGGATACACGGATTTTGACAAATTAAATGCTAAGGGTAAATACGTTTTAGCTTTCGAAGGCGAAGCGAAAGATGCAGCTGGACTTTATGTACTTTCTGGTTCAAAAGATCCATCCGTTTTCGGAAAAGGCGACGGCTGGAAAGAAAAATTAAAGCGTGCACAAGCAGCTGGAGCGAAAGGTTTGATCTTGATCGCGGATCGCGATACGAAATCTTTTGGCAACCAAGTACGTCAACGTCAAGTGATGATGAAGCGTTTTGGTAATGAGCGCATGGCCTTCGCTGATGCGGCCTCTGCAGCAAACGAAGCGCCGGTCTTGTTAATCTCCTCTGAAGTGGCAGCTGAAATCTTAGGCACTACAGAAGCAGAGTTATTAGCTTACAAGGCATCGTTAGCCACGTCAAAAAAATCAGTTGCCTCGAAATTCAAAGCAGCTCCTATCGAAGTAACCATCGAAAGAACGGAGAAGCCAGTGGATACCTATAATGTAGTGGGCTATTTAGAAGGAACAGATAAGAAAGAAGAATTGGTTGTTTTAACAGCACACTATGATCACATCGGAGTTTCTGCAGATGGCCAAATCAACAACGGCGCAAACGACGATGGTTCTGGAACCGTAACGGTGATGGAATTAGCAGAGGCTTTTGGTAAAGCAGCGGCAGAAGGAAAACGTCCACGTCGTAGCATTTTATTCATGACGGTGACGGGTGAGGAAAAAGGTCTTTTGGGTTCTGAGTGGTACGCAAATCACCCTTTATTCCCGTTAAAGAACACGGTTGTAGATTTAAACACGGATATGACTGGTCGTTATGATGACGAGCACAAAGGCAAGCCAGATTACATCTACGAGATTGGTTCTGATAAATTATCGTCTCAATTACGCGAGGTGTTAATCGAGCAAAACAAGAAACACGTAGGTTTAGAATTAGACTACCGCTACAACGACGCGAACGATCCGAACCGTTTCTACTACCGTTCAGATCACTACAACTTCGCTAAACATGGTATTCCAGTGGCATTCTTCTTTAACGGAGTTCACGACGATTACCACATGCCAGGTGATGAGGTAGATAAAATCGAGTTTGACCAAATCCAAAAAGTAGGCCGCCTAGTGTTCTACATGGCTTGGGAAATCGCGAATAGAGAGCAGAGGTTGGTGGTAGACTCGAATAAGCCATAATTGTTAGATCAATGGCTTCTGTAAATTATATGGTGAAATAAAATTCTGAAATTGTGCTTCGCAATAATTTCTTGAATTTCATTTCACCATACAATTCGAATCGAGCATTGAATCTAAAAATGGCTTTTTCTCACTAATTATAATTAGTAGTATCAAAAAGGGGACCTCGGTCCCCTTTTTGATGTCTTTTTGAAATGTTTCATAAACGTTTCCCCGGAGGGGAATCCATCTTTATTCTTTATGCTCTATGCTTTATTCTTTAATCCCTCTAATTTTTCTCTAAAGGATATTGCGCGCATTTTTGCCTCCTGAATAAACTCATTCTCTTTCACATCACCGATCACCGCATCGAGTTCTGCTGCGTTTCCGAACATCGCTAAGCGGAACGGATCCTCGTAGTCTTTTGAACGAGATCGTTCGATACCTGCCGTTAAGAAATCAGCGGTGGCGATGGCGCGATCAATCCAGGCTGGTATATTTTCGAACGCATTTGGGTTGATCTGTAATAAGCCGTTTAAGGCGTTTTCGAATTTCTGCTCTGGGTACAGCGCCGCTTGTTTTTCGTAGAATTCGTGTACCTGTTTCCAGCGAGTGATTTGGCCTGATTTGATATCCTCTTTCATCTCGTTGATGACGCCGGATGGGATCAATTGTCCACCTAGATTTTCCCAAACTTGAATGGCTGTAGCATTTTTTAAGGTCGCTTGTAAAAGCGCCGATGGAGAAGCGGTAGGGTGGCGCTCGGACGTGGCTAACCATTCTTTGGCCGCGTGATAATACAATAGATCGTGGAAAATCTGGTAGGCTTTGTGCGCTTTTGCAATGCGCGTTCTGCGTTTCGTGTTTTCGATGCCAGTTGCATATACCGCTAAAGGATTCGAAGCGTTTGCTGGGTCATTTAACCAAGCTTTGCCATCTCCACCGCCTAATGAATCAGAAACCCATTTCTCTAATAAGTTGATTCCTTGCAAGATTTCCGAAACCGTGTCTGGCGCTAAGAAGTCAAACTCGAGTAACATGTCTTTGTCTGTTCTTTGGTCTCTCGCTGCGAATTTCCAGGCATTGCGGGCCAGGGCGTACATGTTGTATTGGAACCAATAGCCGGCAATAATTAATAATCCACCTTCAGAATCATCATTTCCAATGAGAGAGAAGGGTAGTGGATTGTGGATTTCACCTGGGTAATTTCCTTTCGAAATCAAGTTAAAAGACGCGAACTTCGAGTTGTGTTTTAGGGCCACGGATAATCCAGGCCAAAATCCACGACCGGCCTGCAATTCTCCATCCGCACCGCGCGAATTGTGGTTGGAACCGAGAGTCGCGCCAGCGGCCATATTGCTTTGGCCTTTGACGATGGCTGCGCACAAGAACGAGTTGTTGTGGTGTTGTTCGTGGGCCGGAAAAATGAGCGCATTTAAAACTTCGCAACAAGAGATGGTCGAGTTACTTCCTAAAAAGGAGTTGATCAAACGCGCGCCGTATTTCAGTTGCGAGTGTGCCGCCAAAATAAAACGAACTGCCTTAACGCCGTAGAAAATGCGGCAGCCTTCGTGGATAATACCGTTCACGATTTCGCAGCCTTCGCCTATTTGGGTGGAGGCCTCGGCGTTCGATATGATGGTTAAGTTCTTTAATTTATTCGCGCCTTTGATATAGGTATCGGTACCCATGTTGACGTCCTTGATGATCCCGGTGTTTTTGATGACGGTGCGATCGCCGATTTGGCCATAGAATCCGCGTTTAGACGAGAACTCTTGGATGGTCATTTCTTTGTACTTCGCTTGTAATAAAGTGTCATCGCGGTCTTGGGTCCATAAGAATGCATCGGCCGGTTTCATTCCCACGAATGGAATGACCTTGCGGCCGCCATTTTCATTGCCTAATTCCATCCAAATTCGGATGCGTTCTTCTTCGCCTTTCTTTACGATACCATTTCCAAATTTCGCTGTCGCTGTGGTAGCTAATTCGTTCACTTGGAGGATCATGACCTCGTTTCCGATTTGGTAATGAGACAATAAATTCACGCGATCGATGGCTACGTTATCGCCAAAATCACAGGAAATCAAAGTGCTATTATAAAGACCCACCGGCATGCGCAGGTTTTTGAATTCTAAGTAGCAACTTTCTAAAATACCGATGCGGTTTATGCCAAAAAAGCGGCAATTCTTCACCAAGTACGGATTGAAACCCTCTTTCACCCACACATCTTTCCAGTTCTCTGCCTCGTTCAAGTTCGCTTCTAGAATGCTGATTTCACGTGGCGCTAGCGGACGGTAAGCCCCTAAGTCGATGTTGGAGTTGCGGTGGTCGAATTCGCTTTGGCCCTCTTCTAAAAAAGCGGGCGTTACGAAATCGAATCCTAGTTTTGAAAGTGGTTTTTTATCGATTCTATTCATATTTCATAAAATTCAAGGGGCAAATCATCCGGGTCCGCGATAAAGGTAAATCGCTTCCCTGTGAACTCATCCATGCGAATGGGCTCCGATGTAATGCCTTTTTTGGTCAATTCCTGCACCGTCAAGTCCAGGTTGTTTACTTGAAATGCCAAATGCCGCAAACCACAACTTTCCGGCCTCGAAGGGCGAGCTGGCGGGTTAGGGAAAGAGAACAATTCAATCACATAGTGATCGTTCAGTGCTAAATCCAATTTATACGAATCGCGCTCCGCGCGGTACACTTCTCGGATGATTTCAAGTCCTAAATCCTGCGTATAAAAGGCCTTAGAACGCGCATAATCCGAGCAGATGATGGCGATGTGGTGGACGCTATGTAATCCTAATGAGCTCATTTTTTGATAGAAACAGCGATTTTAGAGTCTGCGGTTCCATAATACAAGAACCATTTCCCTTTAAAGGGTACTAAACCCTCTACGAAACAAACTTCGTTTACCTCACCCACTTTTTCATAAGGCTGGTTAGGCCAAATAAAGGGCTCATTTGTTCGCGCCAAAACTTTATATGGTTTCTGTGCATCAAACAATACTTGGCCGGCGGCATACGTGAATTTGGGGAAGCGCGACTCGTTAAAGTTCGCCGCATTCGAGCTGTTGTAGATTAACACAATGCCTTCTTTGCGAAGTAGGGCATAAGGCCCTGGCTCTACTAATCGGCTATCGAAATAGCCTGCGCGTGGTTTTAAAACAGATAAACGAACATTCGTTTCCGCATTTTCCAACACGTCCCAATGGCGTAAATCTTTCGAAGTGGCTAAGAATAAGTCGGTGTCGCCGAAATACATATAATAGAGTCCATTGATTTTTTTGGCCACGATTCTAGCTCCATTTTGAACAGATACGAGGGCTCCTGATTTAGACCAAGTGTTTAGGTATTTTTCAGACGTAAAAAGAGGTCCTATTTTCTCCCAGGTTTGTAAGTCTTTTGAAAACGCCCCACAAAGTCGTGCGTATTTGCCGTCGTAAGAAGTGTAGGTTAGGAAATAAGCCCCATCCTCTGTTTCCACGATTCGAGGGTCTTCGATGCCGCCTGGCCATTCAAAGCCACGGAAGGCATCAGTAGCCGGAAATAAAATGGGTTCTTGGCTTTTTTTGAAATGGATGCCATCTGCGCTGGTGGCTAAACCAATGCGGGAAGTTCCAAGTGAATCTTGTGCGCGATAAAGCAAATGAACGAGGCCATCGCGAACAAGGGCCGTGGGATTTAAGACGTTTTTGTTTTCCCAGCCTACTTTTTTCCCGGTGATGGGATCGAGGAAACGCGCTTCAAGGGAGGGGGAGAGAATCGGATTTTCAGCGTCAGCCTTTGTAAATCCGGTCAGCTGCCAGTTTTGTGCGTTGCTTGTTAATGACAAACATAAAAGCGCCCAACTTATGATTCCTTTCATTTTCGACTCTATTTAGACATCTAAATTACGAAAAAAGAACGAAAGCTACCGGTAATATAGTACAAGGAAGGAGTGTTAGTCCTTGAAGATTTTGTCTTCTATTCCTTGGTTAATGACGTAGTTCGTAAGAGACAGGCGAATTTGGCCGGTTTTGCGCGTATTTACCGGTGCGACCGCGGTGCGGTTGATATCGACTACGACGCCTTTCGGGATCTTGAATTTTTTTACGTCGACCGTGATATTCAATTCAGATGGTAGGCCAAAAGCCTTTTCTGAGCCATACGCATAAGTGGAAAGTACGGTTCCGTTGCTACGAGAGGTGATTTGGGATTTCAAAATTAAATCTAAGGTAGGATCGACCCAGATTTTCGCTAAAACTATTTCGCCTGAATCGTCCGTGGGCAATAAAGTAATTGACTCTGTTTTTACGCCATCAATAACCTCGAAACCGGTGAATAAAGCATTGTAAGCCGCTTTGTTCTTTAGTAAGGCAGTTAAGTCGGTGAAACCTTTTTTGGGCAAAATCGCAATTCCTTTTGTGATCATTCGGAATTTTTCCGGCTGTTTGAAATAAATCGTCGCCTTTGCTGGCATAATTCTGACCAGCGGAATATCGGATTTAATCAGAGACTCGACTTTGTAGTCACGCACCTTGTTCATGCGGGCTAAAACCTGCATCACCGTCTTGTTCGCATCTTGTGCGAAGAGTGAAAAAGAAAGAAATAGTAATATTACGCGCATCATGATTGAATATCTTTTCGGTGGAAAGTGTAAAGAGAAACGGAAATCAACACCACATTATGCGCCACTAAAACAGCAATGGATCTCCAAATCGCCGAAAGCGGCAAGGGGTCTTCAAAGAACGAGCGCCAAGAAGCCATGTGAGTGGTGAATAAATACGGTTTGATGGGGTCAAAAACACGCACATCTAGGGTCCCGATAATGGTAAATAATAAGATAACAGACATCGTCGCTACGATAGGTCCGATGGAATTGTCCGTAAAACAAGACAAACAAATGGACAAGGAACTCACCGTAAATAGCGCTAAGAAGGCCACCGCAAACCCGCCCAAATACCGCCAATTCACATCCGCTTCCTGCAAAATCACTAATCCATCTGAATTCAACACCATCATATCGCCCGTCCCAAACAGTAATTTCCCGACTACCACCGACATCACGCCCATCCATAAAATAACGATCAAGGTATAAATGCCTCCCGCAATAAACTTCGATAACAGTAATTGAACGCGCGAAATCGGCTTCGTTGCTAGCATGCGAATGGTGCCCATCGCAGCCTCTCCTGAAACTAAATCGCCGGTTACTAAGGCGACTAACAGAGGAATTTGAACTAATAACATCTGCAGTATGATGAAAGCGACCAGGTTACCGTTCAGCACGTTGCCTTCAAAGGTCAAAGTCTGCTCGAAGGAAGCGGTCACAAAAGAGATGATGGACATTCCATCTGCTTTCAACGCAAACTGGATGACGCCCACTAAAACGGTGATGGCCGCGAGCCCCAAATAGCTTCGGGGCTTCAGCGCAATCTTGATAATTTCGTTGTATATGCTGTTGAAAAGGATCATTGGGATACGATTTTAATGAAATAATCCTCCAGCGTACGTTTCGCCTCTAGGCTGTATATTTCGATGTTTTGTTCGACGAGAAGTTTCGTCAAATAGGGGATTTCCGATTTTTCTATCGGGAATTGAATAGAAGAGTCTCCTACATTATCCCACAAGAGCGTAGGTTTCCAGGCTAACAAGACATTTTTTGCACCCGGCATCGGACTCGCTTCCAGGCGTAAAATGAGGTTTTCGCCGTTCATTAAATCACTCACATTTCCTTCCACGATCGACCGGCCTTTATTTATGATGACCATTCGATTGCAGATCAGTTCGATTTCGGCCAAATTATGAGAGGACAAAAGCACCGTTTTGTTTTGCTCGTTTTTCAACCTTAGAATCAAGTTTCGGATATCGATAATCCCTTGGGGATCTAAACCCGTGGTGGGTTCATCTAATATGATGAGGTCAGGATTGTGCAATAGCGTTTGGGCAATACCTAAACGTTGTTTCATCCCATGGGAGAAGCCCGCAAATTTGTCTCGTTCGCGACCGCCCAAGCCTACGAAGTCTAACATTTTGTAGATTTCTTGCTTAGAGGAAGGCTTTCCGGAGATGCGAGAGAAGATCTCCAAATTTCGGTAAGCCGATAAATATTTATAAAAATCTGGTTTTTCAATGATACTCCCGATGCGTCCTAAGATGGATTCCCGGTGAGTGGTGATGGATTCGCCAAAAATCTCGACCGTCCCGCTGTCTGGTTTAATCAACGAATTCAGGCATCGTATGCTGGTACTTTTTCCGGCCCCATTAGGTCCTAAAAAGCCAAAAACATCGCCTTTGTAAACAGAAAAACTAACGTCTGAGACGGCTTGGAAGGAACCAAATTTTTTAGATAGGTGGCGGACCTCTATAATTTTTTCAGGCATATCTTTCAAACACCCAAAAACAGAAAAAGGTTTTATTTTTTAATTAATGAGTGAGAGGTCTAAAATGTCCATATTGATCCGTAAAATAAATATTACAATTTAATAATAAAAAAATTATATAGCATTGTGTAGTAGTGTGGAAAATTATTTCTAAATTTTCGCATTACAAGTTAATGATTGCCTGGCAGTTATTGGCTTATCACTCAAACCTTTTATTTTTATGAAAAACAATTTCTACGTAAGCAGAGTGGTCTTTCTACTGGCGTTGATGCTCACCATTTCCTGGGTATCATTTGGTCAAGACCGAAAAGTTGCGGGAACAGTCTCAGACGCCAAGGGCGGGGGGATTCCTGGAGTTTCTGTGGTGATTAAAGGTACTACTACCGGTACCACTACGGATGTGAATGGTGCATTTAGCCTAAATGTGAAAGGCAATGCAGATTTAATCGTTTCCTCAGTGGGTTTCAAATCCGTAAGTGTTTCTGTAGGAAACAGAAGTTCTCTAGCGATTACCTTAGATGACGATGTAAGTCAATTAAACGAAGTCATCGTGACTGGTTACGCGTCTCAACGTAAAAAAGATATTACGGGAGCGGTAACGGTAGTAGGTGCGAAAGAATTGACGGCGGTTCCATCCGCTTCATTAACCCAAATGTTACAAGGTCGTGCGGCCGGTGTGACCGTAGGTAATGATAACTCTCCTGGTGGAGGAACGATGGTGCGTATCCGTGGTTTTGGTTCGATTAACAATAACTCTCCACTTTATGTGATTGATGGTGTGCCTACACAAGGAACCCTAAACCAGATTAACCCAAGTGACATCGAGTCGATGCAGGTATTGAAAGATGCGTCTGCAGCGTCTATCTACGGTGCGCGTGCAGCGAATGGGGTTGTGATCATCACGACAAAACGGGGTGGCGAAGGCGAGCCTAAGATTAGTTTTGACATGTACACAGGTATGCAAGATGTAGGTAAGACCTTAGATCTTTTGAATACCAAAGAATTAGGTCAATATTACTACGAATCGGAGATCGGTGCGGGAAAGGCGGCAGGAACCTCTCCTTCAGCTCAATACCGTTTTGGAGCAGATGGTTCTCAAACAATTGCGGATTATATCTATCCAAACGTGTATGGTGACCTTCCTTCAAACTATACCTACACGAATGATATCGCCGATCCAGCTTTAGGTAAAACGGCTTTCAATATCACAAAAGCAAATAAGGCGGGAACGGATTGGCAACACGAGATTTTTGGCCCAGCTAAAATTTCTAACTACCAATTAAGTGCAACAGGTGGATCTAAATATGGAAAATACGCGATCTCAGGTAGCTATTTTAACCAAGATGGTATCTTGAAATATACAGGTTACACGCGTTACTCAGTACGTGCGAATACGGAATTCAAGAAAGGTAAATTGACTTTTGGTGAGAACTTTACCGTTTCGTATGACGAGAAAATTGGTGTTCCTTCTGGAAACAACAACGAATCAAATCCTATCATGTTTGCGATTCGTATTCAGCCGATCATTCCCGTATTCGATATCACAGGTGGTCCTAAAGGTTTAGGCGGAACGAACACATCGGATCTAAATGGATTTGCAGGTTCTCGTGGTTCTAACTTAGGTAATGCCCCTAATCCATTAGCGCGTCAATGGAGAGAGAAAGATAACCCAGTTAAAGCTTCCCATATCTTCGGTAACGTATTTGCGGAAGTAGAAATCATTAAAGATTTGAAAGCACGTACTAGTTTAGGTTTTGAATACAATAACTACAACCAGTCTGTGTATTTAAACCGTGATATTGAAGCAGCTGAGCCTCGTTCTTCTAATTCATTAACGGTTTCCAATAGCTATGATCGTGCGATTACTTGGTATAATACGTTGAACTATAACAAAACGTTAGGCGATCACACGGTGAACGTATTAGTGGGTACAGAATCTGTTTCAACGTATGGATTTGGTTTCAACGCGGCACGTTCTAACTTCGCTTTTGATGATCCATCGTATCGTTATTTGAATAATGGTTCTGCGGCGGGTCTTGCGAATGCGGGTTCAGGTGCAACGATCACAGCCTTATTCTCGCAATTTGGTAAAGTGAACTACTCTTACAAGGATTTCTTATTAGCTGACTTTACGATCCGTCGTGACGGTTCATCTCGTTTCGCTTCTGCTTATCGTTATGGAGTTTTCCCTGCATTCTCTGTAGGTGCTCGCTTAACGGAATTAGCCTTTATGAAAGACTTGACGTTTATCAACGATTTGAAAATACGTGGAGGTTGGGGTAAAACGGGTAACCAGTTAATTCCTAACGTGTACAATGCGTATACCTTATTTACGCCAAATCCAGATAACAACGCGTACGATATTGGTGGTTCTGGTAACGCCATTTCGGCAGGTTTTGACATTGCACAATTTGGTAACACAGCGGGTCGTTGGGAAACGAATACTTCGACAAACATCGGTTTTGATGGAACGTTCCTAAACAGCAAATTAGATGTTGCTTTTGACTGGTATACACGTACTACATCAGATATGTTAACGCAAGTGCCTATCCCTAAGACGGCAGGTTCTGCTACGATTCCTTATGTAAATATCGGTGAAGTGAATAATACGGGTATTGACTTGAACGTAACGTACCGTGATCGCATTGGTGATTTCCGCTATAGCGTTTCAGCGATGTATTCTCAATACAAGAACAATGTGGTTAAATTAAATGATGACCCTAACGCGACGGTATTTGGATTCTCTACTCGTCTTCCAGCGATCTCCGTTACGAAGGCAGGATTGCCTCTTGCTAGCTTCTACGGTTATATTGTAGATGGTGTGATTAAGGATGATGCGGAGGCTGCTGCAGCCCCTAAATTTGGTACGTATACTCGTGCGGGTGTATTTAAATTCCGTGACGTAAATGGTGACGGTGTGATTACAGCCGCTGATAAAACAATTATCGGTAATCCTCACCCTGATTTCTCTTATGGTTTAAATCTTACATTAGGATACAAAAACTGGGAGTTAACGGCGTTTGCGCAAGGTGTTCAAGGAAACGAATTGTTTAACTATTTGAAATACTGGACTGACTTTAATACGTTCCAAGGTAACCGTTCGAAAGATATGTTATATAACTCTTGGAAGAAACAAGGAGATGTGGCTTTATTACCTCGCTTGAACTCTCAAGATGGTACATCGCAACAAATCTCGTCTTACTTCGTAGAAGATGGATCGTACATGCGTATCAAGAATATCCAATTAACGTACACAGTACCTAAGAATTTATTGAGCAAGATTAAGTTAAGCAGTGTACAAATTTATGTACAAGGTCAAAACTTATTCACCTTCACTAAATACAAAGGTTTAGATCCAGATATCAACTTGAGAACTTCGGGTAATGATAACCAAGATATCCACATGGGTATCGATGAAGGAGCATTCCCTGTGGCTAAATCGTATAATGTAGGTCTAAGAGTTGGATTTTAATTAGAACAAAATCAGATAAAAAAATGAAAAAGTTAATCATCATCAGCGCTTTAGTAGCGACCGTCGGTATCAACTTTTCTTGTACAGATAATTTCTTTGAAATCGAGCCTCAAGGTGCGGCGTCTTTGACATCATTAAGTAACAAGAATGGGGTGAATGCCTTGTTAATTGGAACTTACTCCCTAATGGATGGGGTAGGGGCAGGAAATACGGGACGTCAGTCTACGATTTCAAATTACGTTTTTGGAGGGATTACCTCTGGAGATGCAGTAAAAGGAACGGATATTGGTGACCAGCCAGAGCAAGAGTATATCGAGCAATTCAACTGGTTATCCGATAACACGTATTTCTTAGGTAAGTGGCAACACACCTACGATGGAGTGGCGCGTGCGAATGAGACAATCTTGTTAGCAAAAAGCACCGACGTGAAGGATATGACAGATGCGGAAAGAGCTCAAGTAGTAGCGGAAGCTCGTTTCTTGCGTGGTCACTACCATTTTGAAGGTAAAAAGATGTGGAACAATGTTCCCTATATCGATGAGACCATCTATAAAAGAGATGACCCTAACTCGACTAAGATTCCAAATGATAAAAACATCTGGGCTAACATCGAGGCAGATTTCTTAGAAGCATCGAAGGTTTTACCAGCCGTACAATCTCAAAAAGGTCGTGCAACGAAGTGGGCAGCTTTAACCTACTTAGCGAAGGCGTACATTTACCAAAAGAAATGGGCTGAGGCTAAGACTATTTTAGTAGATGTATATGCTAACTCGGGCAAGAAATTAATGCCTAATTACCACGACAACTACCGTAACATCACGAACAATAACGCAGAATCTATTTTCGAAGTAGAATTCTCTGTGAATGATGGTTCTACGGGAAATAATGGTAATGCAGGTGATAACTTAAACTGGCCTTATTCTGCGAACTCTCCAGGTCGTGGATGTTGCGGATTCTATCTTCCGTCCCAAAACCTAGTGAACTCATTCAAAACGGATGCAGATGGTTTACCATTAATTGGTTCGAAAGCAGACGGTACGGATGATACGTACAACACAGTGGACGTTCCGAATGACCAAGGTTTAAAATCGAACGTAGCTTTCGATTTAAAGAAAGATGTACCAGTAGATCCACGTTTAGATTGGACAGTAGGTCGTCGTGGAGTTAAATTCTTAGACTGGGGTGTGATGCCAGGATACGATTGGATTCGTAACCAAAACTACTCAGGCCCTTACATTGGTAAAAAATGGATGTATTATTTAGCAGACGAAGGTAGCTCGACTCACTCGACTAACAAGCGTGCGGTGAATAATAACTACCGTTTGTTGAAGATGTCTTCGGTGATTCTTTGGTTAGCGGAATGCGAAGTGGAATTAGGAAATTTAGCTTCTGCTGAAACCTATGTCAACTTAATACGTAACCGTGCTAAGACGGGTTCTGTACAAGATGCTTCGGTTACTTATGCTGTTAATCCTTATCCTGCAGGCACATTTGCTGCTAAAGGTGTAGATTACGCACGTAATGCTGTTCGTATGGAGAACCGTTTAGAGTTCGCGATGGAAGGTCACCGTTTCTTCGACTTAGTTCGTTGGGGAATTGCAGAGCCTTACTTGAACAAGTACTTGAAAGAAGAGTCTGTAAATGGTACAGATGCGGCTGGACGTACGTATAACAAGCGTGGTTACTTAGTCGGAAAAACATTCAAAGCGGGTCGCAATGAATATTTCCCTCTTCCTAACGACGAGATCTTAAACTCTCAAAAGAATGGGGCTGCTACCTTAAAGCAAAATCCTGGTTATTAATAGCTTGGATTAAATTAATGAAGAAGTCAGGGCTGAAAGGTCCTGACTTTTTTTGTTTATGAGGGTAAATCTTACTCAACTGTAACGGACTGATATTGATAGGGGGTATTACTTTTTTCCCTTAATAATTTCTTGTTTATCAACACGTTTCCTCCCAACTTTTGATTTTTCAACATCCTTCTCAATATAGTTTGTACCATTTAAAACTTTGTATTTTTTTTCCTTTGATTTGGATTCGTTTAAAACATATTTATCGTGTACTATTGGTAATTTTAATTGAATTCTCAACTTGTGTTGATTCAATTTACCATCAAAATTTACGTGAATTTTCTCAATATAGGTACGTACAATCTCCATTTTCTCTTTAATGGTGTATTTTTTCTTTACCTCATTTATCCATCCAGTATGTTTCTCTAACCAATTTATCCATTGATTTGTATTTTCAACAGAAGTGATTTTCATATTCAAACTCTCCAATTCTTTGAATATTGAATCTTTTGAATTTTTGATTAGTTTTTTGTTTTCCTCGAATTGAGTACTTTCAATATCACCAGTTAAATACCATTCTCTATTATCCTTCTCTCTTATTTCGAAATTTTTCAACTTCTTTTGAATTACATTTTTTTCCTTCTTCAAAAGAAGTAATTCCTCATCCTTCTCTAAATTATCATTCAGTTTCAGTTCTAACATTTCCTTTTTAAAGTTCTCCTTAATTATATGAGAATTTGATAATATATCTATCAGGGTGTTCCAAACTAATTCGTCTGTGTTTTTAATATTGATTGACTTCTTTACACTACATTTTACCTTTTTACTATCATTTACCTTTCTCCACTTATTCTCTTTACTTCGACAATAGTAATAAAACTCATTTTTTTCATTTTTAATTCTACAACCATATATGTCTCCACAAGAACCACAATATAATAATCCACGAAGTAGAATATCGTTATGAATCACCTTTGTTAATTGATTTCTCTTTTTTAAGGATTCTTCAATTTTTATCTGAACCTTATTGTAGATTTCGTCATCAATTATTCTAATATTTTCATTTCGTGAGTGAAGAATTTCGGGGTTTAATGGTTTGGTTATATTATCAATCATTTCATCTGTTCCCAGATATAAATCATTCTTTAACATTAAAAGGAGAGTACCTGTATTCCAAAATTTACCTCTACGGGGTTTTACTCCATTCTTATCTAAAGTTTTTCTAATTTCATTTATCGTAATTCCATTATTATACCATTCAAAAATTTTTCTAACCCAATCACTTTCTACGGGTTCAATTACTAATCTCCTCACTCCTTCGATTTTACTACCAGTATATCCAAAAGGATACGTTCCACCCCTCCATCCACCTTTTTGAAAGTGAGAAACTTTTCCAATCATACTCTTCTTTCTTTGAACTCTTACAAAGAACTGATTGATAGAAGAGAAAAAGTCATACATTAATACTTGTTCGTCACTTTTAAAATCAACGTTACTGTCATTAGTGTAAAGTAAAACTTGATTCTGTTCAAGTCCTTCACGTAATAATGAGGAGACGATTGGGTTTCTAGATAATCTAGATAAATCAAAAACATAAAGATGTTTAACATTACCCAATTGTAATTGGGTATATAATTCAGTAAGGACCTCTCTGTCTTCTATATTTTCACTACTTCCACTTGTACCCTCCTCGTTCCAATCCTTATAATCCATCCCAAGTTCCTTTGATTTTGAAATACCAAAATCGAGTTGGTTTTGTAATGAGTATTTGGTCGATTGTTCAAGTGTTGATACCCTTCTGTATATGTGTAGTATTTCTTTTTCCATTATTACCCCCTATCGTGTTAGTGATGTAAATGTAATAGTTTAAAGTTAAACTTGGATTTATGGTATCAATAAAATGGAGACAATGTAATTACCCTATCAACTCGTATAAGGGAAAAAAAATGACCTCGACAAAAAAATGGGTTCGATTGGGTGTGGGGGACAAAGAAACTTGTCAGTTACAAGAAACTCCATCTGGGGGTCAGGTTCAACACGGACTTCCAGTATAACTAATCTAGGAAAAATTCACGACATATCAAAATGTAACTACCTACAATTCAGTATCTTCTGTTGATTTTAATTTTAAAAAGGTATAATCACATAGGAGATTACCTTTTTTGAGTAAGTGAACTATTAAAGGGAATTGAATTATAATTCTTTAATTATCAAATATGTTATTAGTTAACTAATCTTTTGGTGTAGTTTCAAGATGACCCACTTAGATAATTTAAATAGAATTTTATTATTCTTAATAATATATGATAGAATTGGTCCAATTTTGTAATATAGTTTGATGAATAATCTTCCAAGATCTCTTTGTAACAATACTTGGTCTCTATATTTTCGAAAATCAACAACAATAGGATGGTTTTTGTCTCCCATTGTTGTAGTAACTACAAAACAGTTCGAGTTTGATGACTGTTTAACAGGAGGGAATAAGTTAACTTTTTCAATGTATTCCAGATGGATGAATTCTTCTTTTGTTTTAAATCTTGTTCTATTAATAATATTTAAATTAAATAAGAGTTTGTCACCTTTTTTTTATCCAACTGGGTTGTCGGTTGTTAATTTTATGAATGACACATTTGGTACTGAATGTTTCGAAACTAAACCCTTCTTATATGGAGGGTTATTTGTTTCCTTTATTTTAATCTCCTGAAATTCAAAAGTGTAGTATTTACTTAATTTTTGGGTGGTGTACATAGTCAAATTATTGTCATCTTTCCATTGTTCCCAACTCCCAATTTCCTCATTACCCCTTAAAAGTGTGGACTCTACAATATCATCTCCAATAAAATTTGATTGTATTTTTAAATATTCACCTATTCTTCCAACGGGGGAATGATTCTCTAATAATTTGATATCCTTAATTATTAGTTCAATTTGTTGTATATCCGAAATTGATTTTTCGATTTCATTATTGTTTTTATATATGAATTCTTTCCATTCATATTCTAACATACCTTCTTGAAATGATGAATTATAATAATCTTCAAATTCATTGAGATATATTTCTAAATCTTCATGAGTCAGATATTTTCCATTTGAAATTTTTAATTCAATCATTGTATTATTTTTTGGTAAGTATAATTACATCATTCTCATAACTAATTACAAACTCAACTTTTTGACATTTCCCATTCGAGTATTTCAAGTTTAATCTATTATCAATTATCCATTCGGAAATCTTTGAACTATATAAATCGTAACCCTTTTTCTGATTCTTTTTCATATTGTCCCAATCAAGAGGTCCACAAGTCGTATGGGTAGAAAAATCTTCATGGTCTATAATTAGGATAACATCTTGTCTTCGTTTTTTAAACACCTTTCTAGACGGTTGGGAAGGAATGTAGAATCTATATTTTCCATTTCCAACACTGTGAACAGTTAGTTCGACTTTTCTCATACCCTAATTTATCCTTTTGGTGTTCTGATTAATTTTGTACATCTGATATGTTTGAATACCAGTTAGTAGATTATTAAAATTGATTGAGGAATCAATACTACTCAATTGAGTTGTTATTGTATTGTTCAATTCAATAAATGAATCTTCTGTGAAGTATGTTAAGGTTTCGAGAGAATTTACTATGTTGTTTTCCATTCTATTGATTGAATACATCAAGTCTTTAATTCCATCTCCTATATTGTAGAGTTTGTTTGAAACTTCATTTTCCCAATTTGAATTGAATACTCCTAGTTGGTCAAACGATTCATAAATCTCATAGAATGTTATTAAATCACTTTCAACTAGTGAAGTAATCATACTAATAGAATGATAAACTAATAAATCATAAGAATGTATTTGATTTTTAAGTAAACTAATTAGTTCAAAAAGTTCGGATTCATTTTTTGACTCACTAATTGATTCGAATATTGTTTGAGTATTTTTTCTTTTCGTTTTTAAATAGATTGAGATTTTGACGAATTTTTGAATGTAGGTTTTGTCAATGTCTGAAATAGTTTTTTGGTGTTTATTAAGAAGTTTGTTGAAACTTTCTCCATCAACTAAATCAACTTCACCATTTCCATCAGTATCTAATTCTGAAACTATATTATTGACTCTTGAATTTAAATTTGAAAGTCTGTTAATTTCATCTTGTTTGTCTTTGATTTCTTTATTTATTCGAGATTTTTCAATATCAGAATCAAGATAGAGTTTAATGTAATCAGTCAAATTTTCGATATATTCTTGACAATTCTTTTCATTTTTTCTTAATTGTTTAGAATTCCAAATAAGTTTTTCTATCGAACCGGATTTGACTATTATATTTCTTTCTTTGTAGTTTATCTCAACAATTTCCCTTCCGGTTAGTGTACCTAATTGGGTTTTGAAGTATATTTTGTCGTTGTGGTTATCTTCAAGTGTCCAAGACAAATTCTCTCCGATTTGAATAAAGTATGGATTTAAACCTTCCTTAATATCATAATAGTTACCATTAAATGTATTTTCGTTTAAATAATATGTTTCTTGGACTTCGTTATATCTACTCATAGTTGAAGTGGTAAAATAGTATTTTGTGGATTCAGGATTCAAGAAGAATGAATTCTGAATCTTAAATCAATTTATCCTTTTAGTGTTTTGATTAATTTTATACATCTGATAGGTTTGGATACCTGTAAGTAGATTGTTGAAGTTGATGGATGAATCAATACTTTTTAATTGAGATGTTATAGAATTATTTAACACTCCAAATGATTCCTGTGTCGAATATGTTAGGTTATCAAGTGAAAGAATAATATTGTTTTCCATTCTATTAATCGAATACATTAAATCTTTAATTCCATCTCCAATATCTGAAAGTTTATTTGAAACTTCATTTTCCCAATTGGAATTGAATACCCCTACTTGGTCAAATGATTCATATATTTCATAAAAGGTAATTAAATCACTTTCGACTAGTGATGTAATCATACTCAAAGAATGGAATACTAAAAGTTCATAAGTATGAATTTGATTTTTCAGTAAACTCATTAATTCATCGAGTTCCTTTTCATTTCTGGTTTGACTTATTGATAAAAAAATATTTTGAGTGTTTTTTTTCTTGGTTTTAAGATACATTGAGATTTTTACAAACTTTTGTATGTAATTCTTATCAATCTCGGTAATAAATTTTTGATGTTTATTTAAGAGTTTATTGAAACTTTCTCCATCAATTAGGTCAACTTCTCCGTTGTTGTCTTTGTCCACCTCTAAAATCGAAGTATTAATATTTTCGAAATGTTGGATAGTTTTTACCTTGTAATCATTTTTTACTTCTGATATTAATGAGTGGAACATCTCATTAATATTATTAAGTAAAACTATTTCAACTTCATTTAAATTATATAGTCCAGAGTTTAAATTATTGTTTAAATTCACAATATCAGATTTTTCTTTCAACGATTTATATTTGGAATCGTATATAAATACAGGATAGTAGAAATCTAATCCGTATTCGTATTCGGTTCCCCATATACTTTTTTTAACAATTTTTTTTGTTGTTATATTTATGTTGATTGATTCAAAATCATCATACCATTTAATATCTAAATTTGTGTATTTACTTTTGGATATTGAACGAAAAAGGTGACGGAATCCATCTTCACGAATACTAGACTCGTCATAAAATAAGTTAGATTCTAAAATCAATTTTTTAAGTTCTTTTGAAAAATTTTGAAATTTAGTATTCAGAATCTCTAATTCTTCTTCATTAAATGTATTTAATCCTATCATTGTGTAATTGTTTAAATCTAAATTATAAAATGAACGAGTAAATTGTATGGAAATTTATTTTGTGGTAGAATAGTTTCCTTTTAAATCAATAATTTATTCATCTCATATATAAACCTATCAACAAATAATTTTTGTTCATCTTCAATTAAACATAGACTACATGTGATTTCTAATATTGTATTATAATTTTTATGTTTAGTCTCATAGAGGTGTATTTTCATAAACCAACTATCTAAAACAAGATTATTTTGTTTTATTTCTATGACCGTAGTGTGAGTAAAAGTATCTTCAAATATTCTACAATCTCCTAGAACTTCACAGATATACTTTATATTATTAGAAATACTTTTGAAATCGTGTTTAGAACGGATTGTGATTTTATAGTCCTTTACCATTTTTAAAAGGTTGTATTTTATACTATTGTAATATCTACTACAATTTTAATGATTTTAGTTATAACAACTAGGGGTTAAATGGTTCAACACGGACTTCCAGTATAACTAATCTAGGAAATTCTCACGACATATCAAAATGTAACTACCTACAATTCAGTGTCTTGTACCATTTTTATTTGTGGTAAAAAGTAACACATCAAATCTGTTAAAGACGTTGGTAATATCACAAAAACGTGTTACTTTAGTATTGAAATATAAATCGATACACTTTGAGTATGAAAATCAAATACAATAGAACATCAACCATTAATCAGGACGGTGAGAGATTCAAAATGGATAAGGACAATTATGATTTAACTCTGTTTGATAAAGGAGTGAGTGGTAAGATTCCATTTAAAGATAGAGAGAATGGTAAAGTACTGGTTGGGTTAGTATCAGAAGGAAAGGTTACGGAATTAGTAGTTGAGGAGTTATCACGTTTAGGTAGAAATACCGTGGATACTCTGACAACCTTAAAATGGTTAGAGGATAGTGGTATCAATGTAGTAGTTAAGGGAATGGGTAACCTCCAATCTCACGTAGATGGTAAAAAGAATCCCATTTGGAATCTGATTACATCGGTAATGAGTTCACTCTATGAGTTAGAAAGGGAGAACATCCTCGAAAGAACCGAAATGGGTAGGAAGATGTATGTTATCAATGGAGGTAAATTAGGTAGAAAGGTGGGGACGGTTGAAAATCGTCAAGAGTTCCTTCAAAAGGAAACTAACCAGAAGATTATATCCCTATTGGATAAAGGTAAATCCGTTAGGGATATATCTGGTAGATTAGGTGTTTCCACAAGTACTATTGTTAAAGTTAGAAAGTATCACTTATGTTAAATCAATCACCGAAACTTTCCAAAAAGGAGAAGAAGAAAATGAAAGAGGAGTATTTAGAATCAAGGATGGAAAGGATTCTTACAGAGGTTGATAAACAACCCTCCGTTTCCTCTTGGGACTATGTGTATTATATGATGAAATACAAATCAAAGGATTAACCCATATTTTCAACATATCTCCTTCTATTCAAAAGAATTTCTAGTTGTCTAATCCTAAATTCCAACTCATTGATTTTAGTTTCAAACTTATCTTGTTTTGGAATTTTGTTTGAAGGTTGAACCTCTTTTAGATATCTCTTTTCCCACTTTTCTTTCAATTCAGGTATTAAGTAACCATACCTCTCATACATTGAATTCCATTCTTCCAACAATTCCAAATCAGTTAAACTACAATCTAATTCATTGGAAATCCCTTTATTTATCTTTTCTTCCAAACTCATAGAAAGAGTATGATAAATTGATCCCAGATAATTTTCTGATTTTGTGAGTAGAGTTTTTCTGTTCTTTCGGGATAATTTCTCATTACATTGGATGTAGAAATCAAATCCCAAGAATTTTCTTCGAGAAGGTGTTCCATCATTTCTTTTAGTCATATATGACATTTTTTTATTTTTCATTTTGAATTATTTTTTAAGTTATTATCCCACAAGTCTAAAATAATGTTCAGGATAGTTTTTAATGAACATTGAGTAATTAAGAAGTTGTTTGTATTCTTTTTGATTTTTAAATAAAAATTCAATCTTTTCATTCTTATCAGGTACTCTAATTTTAAAAACACCTTGGTTTTTTCGTCGAGATTCATATTGAAATCGATTCACACCTTTTGAGTTCTTTTGACCATGAATAAATGGGAAATTAACATTAATTATTTGACACATAATATTGAAGATTTAAAGTGAATAACAAGTGATTAATGATTTATCAGAAGTGATTAAACACATATTTAATCTTTCCAAAATAATGACAATTGTCCGTGGATATTTTTTAAACATGTTTTTGAATTGAGGAAATATTTCAAGATTCTCTGAATTTTTGGATACTTGAATTGGATTTATGATTTGAGGAACTAACTCTTCAATTTCGTACCCAAATCTTTCAAATAATCGATTTTTAAAATGGTCTGTTACTTTCATATTTCTATATTTTTATTGTTTATTTTAACTCTCAATCTTATATGTAAATTTAATTCTATGGTTGTGGTAGTGTTTTTTTTAAAAAATGGAATCACTACCTAATTCTATCTCTTTTAATTACTCTCAATCATATACCTAAATTTCGGACATCGGTTGTGGTAGGTTTGAATTATCAAATTATTAATCACTACCAAAATCAATGTATTTTCAGTGTTTCTCATTTCTATAGGGAAGTTCGGAATTCGGTTGTGGTAGGTGTGGAGAGTTAAACTTAACTTCACTACCTTTACTTCTGTCTTTTTATCTCTCTCAATCATTTATACAATTATACGAAGTCGGTTGTGGTAGGTTTAGTGACATCACTTTAATGTCACTACCATTAGAGATATTAGAGAAGATTTAATAAATGGGTGTGAAAGACTTGTTTGGTTTCAATCGAAACACTACATTGTACCATTAATTTTGAATTATCAATTTTGTAATGAAAAAGAAGAAACGATACGTTGGTGAAGGACAAAAGTGGTTTGTTGATTTCCTTCCAAAAGTTGTTTTTGATTCTCTCACTGATGAAGAACGTGTGAATTATCAGGGGTATAGAAACTACCAAAGACATATAGGAGATAGTTCTGTGAAGATTTCAAACTATCAAAAGGAGATTGAAAAACTAACAAATCTTATTAAAGAAGAACAATTCAAGATTAAAGGTGATTTTGAAAATGGGGGTTGGGAGATGAAGGTTAAGATGTTCTATGATAATATTACCCATATTGATAAGAACTTTCAGTTGAATTGTTCCATTGAAAGAAGAGATAGAACATCATTGTCAAAAAGATATATCGATGGAGAGGTAAAGACATTCAAAAAGGTCCCGATCCTAAAAAAACAATACGGAGAAAAGGATATTGAAAGAGTTTATAAGATCTATGGTAGGGTAGAGAATACTCAACATAGAAAACAGATTTACTTTGGTAATGAAAAAGAAATCAGAAAAGTAATAACAGAAATATACGATGAAGATTGGTCATCTGACCCTTACGAGTTTTTAAAGGATGAGTTAAGGATTCTTGTATCCCAATATTCCAGATACAAGATTTTCCATCAAAAATGGGAAGGATTCTTAAAGGAGAAACATAATATGAAATCAGTTAAAGACTGGTGTGATTGGTGTTCAAAGAATGGAGTAGATAGGTACGAATGGGGTGGTAAAAAATCGAATAAGTCTAAATAACTTCGGAATATTCAAAATAAGTTAAATGACACTTTTTCTATCTATTATAATTATTGGGTTAATACTGATTGTAGGATTTTTATCTTCTAAAAAAGGTAATTCGATTTTTATTACAAATTCAGTAAAGAGTTCGGTTGATTTAATTAAAGATTCAATGGACACGAAGTTGTCCGATGAGTTTTGGGGTTATTATATGTATGGTATGGATGTAACCCAAGAAATGAGGAAGGAGTATAAATTCAATCTTTCTAAATTGGATGATTTAAAAAAGAATATTGAAGAATTTAATAAAATTGAAAGTCAAGTACAAAATGTTTATAATCAATATTTTGAACCATACTTTTCCACAAATTGGACCCAATGTGATATAAAAGAGTTTGGGATCGAAAACATTAACAATATTTTTGGGTCAAATGTAATGTCTTGTTTATCTCCTTTTCAAAAGAAAGTTCAAGATGAGTTTAGTAGGTGTAATTTAAAGTTGTATGGACAACCTTTGAGGTTGATTTCAACTGACAGGTTTCATTTACTAATAAATGATTGGGGATTTATTTATGTCGATTTAGAAGACCCATTTCAAAACGATAAAATTTATAGGTGTACTTTGACTATTCCTGTCGAATACCTTGACCATTTGGAAATAGATTATTCGAACACGAAGTTTGAGTTAATCCTGAACACAAAATATTTCAGAAGAGTCTTTGAAAGACTGAACGATGTGTGTGAATTTGAAAAATTGGTTGTTAAAATGGTGAATTTTAATAACATGAGTTTTTTGAAAAAAATAAATTTAGAATCTTTTCAATATCAGGTGATTAAAGAAAATGTTAAAATCTCACTGGATGATTTGATTAAATTGATGATTGAAACGAAAACAATTTCTTTAAACGAATACCTGATAAATGTTGAATTGGGTCGGTTAGAGTTTGATGTTGAAGTTTTTTTAGATATTATTTTTAATAAACAATATTTAGGGTCATTTCACTCCAAAAGAAAGAATAAACTAAAAATCACAAAAACTTCATTAGGTCTTCTTTCCATAGAGGAACTTATAAATTATTATAAGAGTGGATTTAAAGAGAAGGATGATTTATATGAGAATTTTGAGTTGAGTAGTTTTTTAAAAAATATCAGGATTAAAAAACTTCATAATTTAGAATTTTATAAGAAGTGTTTTGACTATCATGTTTTAAGGGATAATGAGAATGAAGAAATTCCATATTTAAAGACAATCCTTTCACACCGATTCTTTTATGATGTTAATGAAAAAGAGAGATTTTTGAAACGAGAATTATTTAGAAATCTAGATGATTTTGATTTAGTTGGTTTAATTGAATCAAACATTAGGAAAGTTGAGAATATTATTAGAATTGAAAAGGGTTATAAAATCGTTGGAACATTCACAAATGAGAATATTCTATTTCAGAAATTACAAAAATACTTTTCTGATTATAAAGTAGTATCACAGGGGAGACCTAAATGGTTAGGTAAACAAAGTTTAGATGTTTTCTTCCCAGACTTCAATATTGGAGTTGAATATCAAGGTGAACAACATTATCGACCTATTGATTATTTTGGAGGTATTGAGAAATTCGAAATTCAACAGAGATTAGATAATAAGAAAAGAGAATTGTGTGGTTTGAATAGTTGTACTTTATTTGAGGTTAGAGAAGGATATGATTTTAATGGTTTAGTTAATACAATTGAAAGTGTAATTACCTCTAAACAATCTTCATAGGTACTTTTCAATTGAATCTAATCTGTTTTGAAATTTGAGATATTTGTTGTCTTTAACTACCATTTCATTAGTATAATTGTGATATTTTTTTAACCATTCGGAATAGTAGTTAATGTAAGTAGTACAAACTCTTTTTACATCATTATACCTTTTTTGTTTCTTGTAATAGATTGATAATCTTTCGTAAACATGACTTCCTTCCCAGTGATGTTCTACCAAGTATTCAAATATTTTTATAGATTCCTCTATATTACCTATTGATTCAAGGTACATCCCTTCTTGTCCTAGTTTAAACAGTCTTTCGAACTCTCTTTCTTCCACGAGTATTTTAGTTAGTTGTTTTAATATTTTATGACTTCCCCATTTGTTGTGATAAATGTATCATTTATAAGATGTTTTATACTATTGATTAGTGTACTTTATTATACTAACGAATTTTTTTTTAATAATAGTTAGGTAAAATGAAAAGGTGGTTTCTCTCGATTCCACCTTTTTCTTTTTTCAAACTTTATTAAATTTTCTATATCTGTTTGAACATAAATCTAAATTTCAGTAATATTGAAAAAATGAGTATGGTCCTTATTGTAATCTTGTTGTAGTTAGTTCAAAATCTTAATCATATGAAAAAGTTGTTATTTGTTCTTTTGGTAGTTGTATTTAGTTCCCTGAAATCATCAGATGTGTTTGGTCAACAATTCCTTTGGTCTACATCTAAAGAAATGAATGATGTAAAATCCATTCCACTAACGATGGTGAAAGAAAAAGTTATGGAATACTATGATACATACGATTATTACGTAGACCATACTGGATATGATATGGAAGGTTTCAATAAATTTATTGAAATATTTGATAAGGATTCAAAAATCAAAAGGTTAAAAGAAGAATTGATTAAAAGTGATTCTAAAAAAATCACAATATGTGTTAAAGGTAATTCAGAGAATAGTTCGGTTACTTCTGTTATACTGATGGGGGAAAAGAATTTTGATATTATTAATTTTACCAATGGTGGATTACCTGGAATTCAACCTACTGGGAATTATAGAAAAGTTAAGTTTGAAAAATGGTTCAACACTTTAATGGAATAATAATTTTCAATCGTTCAAACAACGAAGGGTCTATTATAATACCAATATCATACTTTGTTTGAATTCCAATTGGGAGTATATCAGATTCCAATTATGATACACCTGAATTATTCAATTCCAATTCACACATCCCATTCTTCATTTGGTTCTCCCACTTCATTAAATCCTCTCTACGGATGTATTTCTTGTGAGATGATATTTCTATCATTGGTAATCCAAACCTTCTTCTCCACTCTTCTATGGTACTTCTATTGACCTTATACATCTTCATTAACTCTTGTTTACTTATTCTTTCTTCCATTTAACTTTAATTTATCCTCTTCTCTTTTCATTAATTTACTGAACATTCTTCCGTACCCAACTCTATCCTTATTTACTCTATAAATTTCTAATTCTTGATAGAAGTTCTTTACCAGTTCTGATTTCCTTCTTAATTCGGATACTACTTCATCCATATTATCCATCATTCATTTTATCTCTTTTTTTGTTAGTATTGGTTTTTCCATAGTATATAGTTTTATATGTTGTTAGAGGGATACACCCCACCTTCCTCACTATCTAATTAAAGTAATGAGTGAAGGTGGGGGTGATGTGTTGTTTTTCGTTCAACACCAGGGAGTATTCACACTATTCCTCCATATTCCAATCTTACCTCGGTTCTACCTGATTGGAATCCACCCCTCCGTTTTTGTTATTTCAAACAATGGTGGATTGAAACCAAAGGTTTTTAGATATAATTTCAAGAATTGGTAAGGTGGAGTTAAAAACCCAATTCAATACTATTACACCACTCTAACTCAAAGAATCAAACACCTTCATGATTGAATTTGTAATGAGTTCGTATATAAGTATCAAGGAGTGATGGAAAACGACAAAAAAATAACCCATCAGAGTGGGTTATTTTGAATTTCAATACTATAATTTGAGAAAATAGGTTGAGAAATACCCTCTAACCTCACTTTTCTTATATTCATTTTTCGATATATACCGAAAACATTTTGAGGTGTAAAAACAGAAGTTCTTTGTGGTTTATACCCATTTTGGTTTAAAAAATCACAAATTTCATAGAAGTGTTTTCCCTCATCTTCCCTCATGGTTTTGATGATTTCGAATCTGTTTTCTCTATCCTCTGAAATAGGTATTACCCAAAGATGGGGTGAGGTAACTTCCACATCACATTTTAAGAAATATGAAGGGTTTTCAAACTCATTTAAATACCCCCTATCAAAACTATTCCACCGTCACACTTTTGGCGAGGTTCCTCGGCTTATCCACATCCAACCCTCTCAAGACACCGATGTAGTAAGATAAAATCTGTGTAGGAATCACCGAAACAAGCGGTGCTAATAATTCGTCTACTTCAGGAACCACCATCACGTGATCCGCCATTCCGCGAATTAAAGTGTCCCCTTCAGAAATCACCGCGATGACCATTCCCTTGCGGGCTTTGATCTCTTGGATGTTTGAAACGATTTTTTCGTAGTAGGCATCTTTTGTAGCGATGAATAAAACGGGTAAGTTTTCATCCACTAAGGCGATAGGGCCATGCTTCATTTCTGCTGCCGGGTAACCTTCCGCGTGGATGTAGGAAATCTCTTTTAATTTCAAGGCGCCCTCTAAGGCTACTGGGAAATTATATCCACGACCTAAGAACAAGAAGTCACGTGCGTCTGCATAATGCTTCGCTACTTCTTTGATGGATTCGTGGGTTTCTAAAACCGCTTTTACCTTTTCTGGGATTAAGGCTAATTCTGCCAAATAGCGGTTGTATTCTGCTTCGGTAACGGTCTTCTTCTCACGACCAATTTTGATGGCCATCATAGCTAATACCGTTAATTGTGCGGTAAAGGCTTTTGTAGAAGCTACTCCGATTTCTGGTCCAGCGTGAGTATAAGCACCTGAGTGAGATAAACGGGCGATGGATGATCCTACCGCGTTGACAACCCCAAAAATAAAGGCACCTGCTTCTTTCGCTTTTTCGATAGCAACCAGGGTATCGGCTGTTTCACCACTTTGGGAAATGGCAATTAACACATCGCCTTCGCCTACGACTGGATTTCTGTAACGGAATTCAGACGCATATTCTACCTCAACTGGAATGCGGCAAAGGGTTTCGATCATGTATTCCGCGACTAAACCGGCGTGCCAGCTCGTTCCGCAAGCCACAATGATGATGCGTTTTGCTTGAGAGAAAACGGACATGTGCTCTTCGACGCCTGCCAAAGTCAAGGTCAAGTTCTCCATATCCAAACGGCCACGTAAACAATCCGTTAAGCTGCCCGGTTGGTCAAAAATTTCTTTCAACATGAAATGGTCGAACCCGCCCTTTTCGATTTGGGCTAATTCCATGTCTAATTGTTGTATATACGGTGTAATAGTTTCGTTACCTAAGTTCTTCAGAATGATCTCATCCGGCGTAATAATGGCTAATTCGTAGTCGTTTACGTAGATTACTTTCTTCGTGTATTCGATGATCGGAGAAGCATCCGAAGCTAAAAAATGCTCGCCTTCACCTACTCCGATTACTAAAGGAGAACCTTTGCGGGCTGCGATCAAGCGATTAGGGAAGCCTTCTTCCATCACGATAATCACATATGCGCCTACTACGCGTTTTAACGCAATACGCATTGCCTCTTCTAATGTGGAATTGTTGTTGATTTGGATGTCTTCGATGAAGTTTACCAAAACCTCTGTATCTGTCTCACTTTTGAAAGTGTAGCCTTTTTGGATTAATTCTTGCTTTAAAGACGCGTAGTTTTCGATGATTCCATTATGTACCAAAGTCAAACGACCACTGTTCGAGCTATGCGGATGCGCATTCGCATCAGATGGTTCACCGTGGGTTGCCCAACGCGTATGACCGATACCGACTGTCGCTTCTGAAATGATTTCCTCGTCCCAAGCTTCCAGCTCCGCTACACGGCCTTTTTTCTTGAATGTGTTCACCATATCACCGAATAATGCAATACCTGAACTATCATATCCACGGTATTCTAATCGCTTTAAACCCTTTAAAATAACGGGAAATGCTGGCTGTTTTCCGATGTACGCGACGATTCCACACATAAAAGCTAAAATTTATATTTGTATTATTTAAATAATCGACTCTTGGGGGCTTTTGGCCTAATTTACCTAGCAAATATCTCCAATTACGGGTATAATACCAAATAAATCGGGCATATTTTACTTATCGGTCAATCTTGTTTATAGGATTCTTCCGGGATGCTTCCTTTGAGTCACGATTTTTGTCTATTTTCGTAACACGGCTAACAAAGCTATTCAATCATTCACTATCAATTACATTTATGAAAAAAGTCCTTTTTCTAGGCTTATTATTTTGTGCCTCCTTTAATCTGATTTCCCAAGATTTACGTATCGAACCCTTGAACTGGTGGGTAGGGATGAAGAACCCGAATTTACAATTATTGATTAAAGGGAAAGACCTGAGCGGAGGCGTAGTAACGTCATCGAAGAAGGGGTTGAGCGTGAGAAAAGTAACGAACGCCGATAGTCCTAATTACCTATTTGTAGATTTGATCGTGGAGGCGGGAGCCCAAGCTGGAACGTATCCATTAGTGATTAAGAAGAATGGCACAGTGATCCATACGGTGAATTACTCACTGGAAGCTCGTGCGAATAATTCAGCGAATCGTCCATCGTATTCCACGAAAGATGTCATCTATTTAATCACGCCAGATCGTTTTGCGAACGGTAATCCAGCAAATGACAAAGTCGCTGGAATGCGAGATATGTCCTTGAACAGGGGCGCGTTGTATGATCGCCATGGTGGGGATTTACGCGGGATTTTGGACCATTTGGACTACATTAAAAATATGGGTTTTACCGCTATCTGGAATATGCCGGAGGTGGAAAACGACCAAACCCTAGAAAGCTACCACGGTTACGGGATTACGGATCATTACAAGATTGATCGCCGTTTTGGGACGAATGAAGACTACCGTGAACTGGGGATGAAGACCCAGGCGAACGGGATGTATTTAATCAAAGATATTATCTTGAATCACTGTGGAAATGGCCACTGGTGGATGGAAGATAAGCCGTTCAAGGATTGGATTAATTTTGGTGGGAAATTTACCTCCACTACACACCGCCGCGAAACGGTTCAGGATCCACACGTATCGAAATACGATGCTAAATTACAGACGGAAGGTTGGTTTGTACCAGCGATGCCGGATTTGAATCAGAAGAATCCGTTTATGCAGCAATACATTATTCAAAATACCATTTGGTGGATTGAGTACGCACATTTAGGTGGTTTACGCATCGATACCTACCCGTATTCAATGAAGGAATTCGCGACGATGTGGTCTGATGCGGTATTAAATGAATACCCGAATTTGAATATGGTGGGCGAGGAATGGTCTTCTAATCCAATCATCACATCGTATTGGCAGCGCGGAAAGGTAAACCGCGATGGCTATAAATCATCGTTGCCAGCTTTGATGGACTTCCCATTACAGAATGCAATTTCTGAGGCGATGAATGAAAATGATAAGGATTGGGGCAAAGGGTTGAACAAAATCTACAGCGTCATTTCGAACGATTTAGTGTATGCGAATCCGGATAATTTGGTTGTTTTTGGGGATAACCATGACATGTCTCGTATCTACACCCAAGTGAAGCATGATCAGGCATTGTTGAAAATGGCGATGACCTATATTTTCACAACGCGCGGTATTCCGCAGGTGTTCTATGGTACGGAAATTTTGATGTCAAATCCGAAATCTTCAGAACACGGCGAGATTCGCGGGGACTTCCCAGGTGGTTGGGCTGGCGATGCAAAAAATGCATTTACGGGTGCGAATATGACGACAGACGAGAAGGCGATGCAGGATTTCTTCAAGAAGATTTTGGCCTGGAGAAAAGGTTCGGAGGCGATTCATAAGGGTAAGTTGATGCATTTTGGTCCAGAAAATTCAGGCGAAGGAAACGGCGTTTACGTGTATTTCCGTTATACGGATAAGGCCAAAGTCATGGTCGTTCTGAACAAGAATTCGGATGCACGTGCTATCGACTTAAGCCATTACGAAGAAATTTTGCCGGAAGGAGCGAAAGCCCATAATGTGATGGAATCGACGGATGTCGTTTTCGGCAAAACACTTAGCGTTCCAGGTAAATCAGCTCAAATTTTTGAAATCCGATGAGAATTTTATTCTTCCTTTTATTCGGTTTTTCTGCCTTTGCGCAAGTAACGACAGAAGAGATTTTTCCCTCGGGAGATAAAGAGATTACCTTAATTTTTGATTTGAAGCTCGCGAAAGACTCGCGGGCTTCTGGTCTTTTAGGGAAAACGAGTGACGTGTTTTTATGGTCCGGAGCCGGCGATGCGGATCCCGGAGATGCGTTTAAATACCAGCCCGCTGGCCAAACCAACTTCAGCGCTCCCTTCGACAAAGGAAAGATGACTTCCTTAGGTAACGACAAATGGTCGATCAAATTAAACCCGCGCACCTATTTCAACGTACCCGCTGGAAATCCCATCGTTAAGCTGGGCTTGTTATTAAAAAGCGGTGATGGAAAAGCGCAGACGGAGGATTTTATTCTGAAACTATATGCCGGTGCCTATGCCTTGAAATGGCTTTCTCCTACGGAGCCTTTTACCTTAGCGGAGGGGGGAACTTCCGTAAATGTACGTGCGAAATTTTCTGCGACTTCATCGATTAGTTTGAAATCAGGCGGAACAGTTCTTTCCAGTTCGGCATCTTCTGATTCCATTAATTATACCTATTCTTTAGGTACAGAAAAAGGCAAGTTGCATACGCTAATTTTAGAAGGGACAGCTGGCACCTCCACGATAAAAGATTCGGTACGCATTTTGACCAAGCCTTTAGTGGTGACGGAAGCATTGCCAGCTGGAATTAAGGATGGCGTGAATTATGTGGGTAGCAAAGTGGTGCTCTGTTTTTATGCTCCGTCGACTTCTTTTGTCTATGCGATTGGAGAATTTTCTAACTGGTCTGCATTGCCTGCGTACTTGATGAAAAGGACAGCAGATGGCTTGCGCTATTGGATTGATTTAGGCGTTCAGGAAGCGGGGAAAGAAGTGGCTTATCAGTTTTGGGTGGATGGAAAATTAGCGGTGGCAGACCCGTTGACGGAGAAGATTTTGGATCCTTCAAGCGACGGGTCGATTCCGGCGACAACCTATCCTTCGCTGAAAACCTATCCTGCAGGCGCAAAAGGAATTGTATCCGTTTTTGAATCAGGTGCGACGCCTTACGTTTGGAAGACGGCTTCGTTTACGCGTCCAGCGTCTTCGAATTTGCACGTTTATGAGTTATTAGTGCGTGATTTCGTAGCGGATCGACGTTACAAAACGGTTGCGGATTCGTTAGGATATTTGAAGAAATTAGGGATTAATGCGCTGGAATTAATGCCGGTGGCGGAGTTCTCCGGGAATGATTCTTGGGGCTATAATCCAATCTTTTATACGGCGCCGGACAAGGCTTATGGCACGAAGAACGACTTGAAATATTTGATTGATAAATGCCACGAAAATGGGATTGCGGTCATTATGGACATCGTGTTGAACCAGGCGGATTACGAGAATTCTTATGTGAAAATGTATTGGGATGGGGCAAAACCTATGGCGACGAGTCCGTTTTTTAATCCATCAGCGACGCACCCGTACAGTGTGTTCTTTGACTTTAATCACGAGAGCACCCATACACAATGGCTGGTGGATGTGGTGACGAAGTTTTGGCTAGAAGAGTATAAAATTGATGGCTATCGTTTCGATTTGTCCAAAGGTTTCACCCAAACCCCTTCCGGTTCAAATGTCGATCTGTGGGGACAATACGATGCGTCCCGCGTGAAGATTTGGAAAAGAATCTATGATAAAATTCGTTCCTACGATGCGTCAGCTTATGTGGTTTTAGAGCATTTCGCGGCAAACAATGAGGAGAATGAATTAGGTAATTACGGGATGCTTTTGTGGGGGAATAGCAAATTTGATATGGCTCGTGTGGCACAGGGTTACACCCAAGATTTGAGTAACGTCTCGTATAAAATGCGTGGTTTTACTAACCCGAGTGTGATGAATTACATCGAGTCTCACGATGAAGAGCGTTTGATGGTCGAAGTGACGAATGGAGGCAAAAAAGTCTTCACGGCACAAGAAAAACTGGAACGAATGAAAATGGCTGCGGCTACTTTCTTCACGATTCCGGGACCTAAAATGATCTGGCAATTTGGTGAATTAGGCTATGATGTTTCGATTAATGAGAATGGTAGAACAGGTACTAAACCATTAAAATGGACCTATGTGCAGGATTCAGAGCGTGCTAAATTGCTGAAAGTATACCAGCAATTAGGGGCTTTGAAAACGACTAAGCCTATTTTTACGACGACCGATTTCACGGTGGGTTCTCTATCTGCGGTGAAGCGGAATCTGTTGACGAAAGGCTCGGACTACTTGTTAGTTTTTGCTAATCCGGATGTCAATTCTCAAGTCGTTTCAGCTAGCTTCCCTAAAACGGGTGTTTGGTACGATTATTTTAGTGGCAAGTCCTTTGAGGTGAAAGAGGCGGAAGCGAAGATGAATTTATTGCCAGGGGAATTCCATTTGCTGACGAATGTGGCGTGGAATACAACGAATTTAGGCCTAGTGCCTTGGTCGATCCCTGATTTTAATATCATGGGGGTGGAGTCAGCATCGATAAACGTAAAAGTATATCCGAATCCTTCGCAAGATGTAGTTCAACTAGAATGGGAAGCTGAAATGACTTCCGAAACACTTTTGCGTGTGGTGGATGTTGCGGGTCGCGAAGTACTACAGAAAACCTTGCCTCAAACGAAGGGGTCTAATGCCACGATTTTATCTACTCAAAATATTCCTAAAGGTCTATATTTCATTCAATTAAACAATAGCAAAGCTAAACTTGTTGTACAGTAATATGAAAAAAATCGCCTTCTTGCTGCTATTCGCTAGCCCACTTTTTGCACAAACGAAATCTGATCTTTCTGGTGCGGCAAACTTGTTTGACATTCAATTCACCCCCCAAGAATTAGATACGCTCTATTCTGATGTGGTGGATAATCTGGCGAATTACAAAGCGATGCACAGTCTTTCGTTGAATAATAATGTGCCACTGAGTCTTTGGCAAAATCCGAAACTTCCGGGAATGAAATTTGACCAGACTCAGCGTCCGGTGGTTTGGCCGTCTGTGAAAGCGACGCTACCGGCGAGAAAATCTGATCTAGCTTTCTATTCCATCGATCAGCTCGCTCATCTGCTCAAGACGAAACAAATTAGCTCACTCGAATTAACGCAATTTTTCATCGAGCGGATTAAGACGCACGGTCCTACGTTGCAATGCGTGATTAGTATGCAAGAGGATTTAGCTTTAGCCCAGGCGCGTCAGGCGGACAAAGAAATCGCAGCGGGTGAATACCGCGGCCTGTTGCACGGAATTCCCTACGGTTTGAAGGATTTGTTTGCGGTGAAAGGCACGAAGACGACTTGGGGCGCTGCTCCATATAAGGATCAAGTGATCGATGAAGACGCTTATGTGTATTCGAAATTGAAAGAGTCAGGCGCCGTTTTAGTCGCGAAATTTACCTTAGGCGCCTTGGCGATGGGGGATTATTGGTATGGTGGTAGAACGAAAAATCCATGGAATCTAAATTATGGATCTTCTGGCTCCTCCGCTGGATCTGCCTCAGCAACAGTGGCAGGTTTAGTTCCTTTCGCGATCGGTACGGAGACCTGGGGTAGCATCGTTTCGCCCGCGACTACGTGTGGTGCGACGGGTTTGCGTCCTACCTTTGGGAGTATTTCTCGCTCAGGAGCGATGGCCCTGAGTTATTCCTTGGACAAAGTAGGTCCTATTTGTCGTTCTGCAAACGATGCGGCAATCGTGTTTCATTACTTGCACGGGACGGATGGAAAGGATTTGGCAGCCGTAAATATGCCCTTTAATTACCAGGCAAATCGCCCGATGAAGGGAATGAAGATTGCCTATGCCAAAAACTATTTTGATAAAATCAAAGACACCACTCGCAGCGAGTGGAAGGTATTAGCGGACCTGAAAAAGCAAGGCGTGACTCTGATTCCAGTCGAATTTCCAGACGAAAAAGCCTATCCTTTTAACATCATGGACGTCGTGATCGGGGCAGAATGCGCCGCACAATTCGACGAGATGACGCGCAAAAATATCGACGATCAACTCACCCGCCAAACCAAATACGACTGGCCCAACCAATTCAGAACGGCTCGTTTTGTACCCGCAGTGGAGTACATTAACGCGCAACGTCACCGCTATTTGTTAATGCAAAAGGTGAACGAAGTCGTTTCGCAATACGATGCGATTATTTGTCCTTCCCGCGGAGGCGGAAATCAATCGGCGATCACGAATTTAACGGGTCACCCTGTAGTCTGTGTTCCCACGGGTCTTGATGCTAAAAGTGGCTTGCCCACCGGAATCTCTTTCGTAGGAAAACTCTACGATGAAGGTACCTTATTGCGTATCGCGCAATTTTACCAGGATCACACGGCCCACGAAGAAGTTCATCCTAAGCCCTTTTTATAGTGAGATATCTTTTCCTACTGCTGTCTTTTACCGCTTTCGCCCAGGAGCCTGATTTCCATTACAAAGGGATTTCTTTGACGCTTGATTCTGTCGAGGCTGGATGGGAAGTGCGCAAAGTGCAAGCACAATTAGCGGTGGAAAAGGATCCACTCAAACGCGCCATACTCCAAAAATCTGCTAGCAGTTATGCTTGGTTAGATGCCTTACGCAAGGGCCGAAAGGTGATTTTAGTCAACATTCCTTCCGCTAGGATGCGCGTTTTTTCTGGAGCAGAGGAAGTCCTGAAAATGAAGGTAATCGTGGGCAAAAAGGAGAATCAGACGCGTACTTTACTGAGCAAGGTGGATCAACTGACGATCAATCCTTATTGGTTCATTACCCGTCGGATGGCCACACTTGAATTATTGCCCAAAATTCAGAAAAACCACCAATTCTTAGAGGACAATCAAATCCGGGTGCTAGATGCAAAATACCGTCTGGTGGACGCGCACTCCATCGATTGGTCGAGTCTACATAAAAATAATTTCCCCTATATTTTACGCCAAAACAGCGGGGAAAACAACGCCCTCGGAGCCTTAAAATTCCATTTCAACAACCCATTCAGTCTCTATTTGCACGATACGGACTCGAAGAAATTATTTGCGGCGCCTGAACGCTTCTTCAGCCACGGCTGTATTCGTTTAGAAAAACCTAAGGAACTCGCCTTGTTGCTATTAGGAGAAAATCGCATCGCTCTTGATACCGTAAAGTTTAACCACCATATCAAGAATCCGAAACCATTGGCTTTAAAAGCAAAGGAAGAATATATCTTGGTGATTTGGTATTCGTTGCTGGATTTTGATGAGAAAGGGGAGGTGGTGTACTTCAAAGATGTGTACAAGTAGTCGTTCGCCGGAGGCGAAGTCGTCCTACGGACTTAGTCACGACTGCGTCGTTTGGTCGTTCGCCGGAGGCGAAGTCATCGCTGCGCGATTTAGTCACGACTGCGTCGTTTGGTCGTTCGCCGGAGGCGAAGTCGTCCTGCGGACTTAGTCACGACTGCGTCGTTTGGTCGTTCGCCGGAGGCGAAGTCATCGCTGCGCGATTTAGTCGAGGAGTCGGGTTTGGCCTAAATTCGCGATAATATCCGAGGCTACTAAACTCGATTTCGACTGTGTTTCGACGGCTATATCCGCCGCCAAACCATGTACATATACCGCTAAGCACGCTGCATCCGCATTTGCATACCCCTGCGCACAAAGTGCTGCTGTAATTCCCGTCAAGACATCGCCAGAACCTGCCGTCGCCATTCCATCGTTCCCAGTCGAATTTACAAACTGTTGACCCGATGGTAAGGAAACCAAGGTAGGAGAAGATTTTAAAATCAAATTAGTCGAATGTGCGTGCGTAAAGGCAAAACTCTGCTGTTCACTATTTCCGGAGAACTTTTGGATTCGAGCAAACTCCCCAATATGCGGAGTTAAAATATGGCGCTCATTTAATAGATTCAATAAGTCCGGATTTAATCCCAAAATACTTAATGCATCCGCATCGATCACTAAAGGGCCTAGATAGGTCTCTAGTAAATAACGCACATTGTCCACCGCCTCATCCGAAAATCCGATTCCTGGTCCAATCGCAATCGCATCAAAACTGCTGAGGTCTAATTCACGTAGAGAACCCGTGCTATACATAATTTCTGGATTTCCTGCGAGCAAAGCGGCAATGCCTTCCGAAGGAATCATCGCCGTAACTAGACCACATCCCGCATGCAAAGCCGCGCGCGCGCAAAGAATACCTGACCCTACTTTCCCTGGACTACCCGCAATGACGAGCACATGCCCAAACGTTTTCTTGTGTCCTTTCGTTAAACGGTGTTTTGTGTGGGCGGCTACCCAGTTAGCGTCGATTTGATTCATTTGATAGGTTGGCTACGTCTTTGTAAGTCCAAATGAAAGTAAAAATAATGGGAAAGCGATAGCTTTAGTCGAAACTCGTAGTGAATAATTTTAACAAATAAATCTATCTTGAGGTTATGTTTTGGATGAATGTAAGATCAAGATTTCTTTTTTTAGGGTGTTTGCTTTTCGTATTGACCATCTATGTGGTTGATGCTCAGGTGGTCTCGCGTCAGAAGCAAGGTCAAATGAGAGAATTAAATGCATTAGCAAACAATCAAACAAGGGAAGCTTCTTTGAGAATGTTAGCCATTTGGGATAGTTTAAATACGAATCACCACAATCTGATTTATGATTTAGTTCCTATTTCTTTTTGGGAAAAATCACTTGAAAAAAAAATCCGGCTATCTATCCAAGACAAAGAGGAGGATATTCGTTTGAAAGCAGCCTATGCCTTAGCCCATGTGTATTACGTGCAATTGAAAATCAAGGAGACAGCTCCCTTGATTGACTTTTTATATTCCCACAAGAAGCAATTGACCCGAAAACAATATGGTTCTGTCTTAATAAAAAAAGAGGAGATACATCGGTTTTATAAAGATATTGCCAAAGCGGTAAAGGTTCGCAATGAGCGCGTTGAGAATGGATTCATCAAAACGTATTGGGAGTTGTATTTTGCTGCCGGATTGTATAATGAAGCGATTCAGGATTTTAAATCATTTGAAAAGCTTCCTGAGCGGCCCTTTAGGAATCGAATGATGTATTTCGTTCATTTAGGGGATATGTACTTTGAGTCTAAACAATTAGATAGTGCCTTTCACTACTACCGTATTGGGTTAAAAGAGGTTGATATTTATTTGGACAAAATAAAGCGGAAGGAAATAATCGAGGAGGGAAATTTTCCTTATTGGCGTGGTTGGTTCACCGGATTAATGGCTAATTGCCTAGTGGAAAAAGAGCAGTATGCGCGAGCGAGGCCGATGTTAGACTATTATTTGAAGATGAGCCCAGCGGATCAACGCATTAATAGCCTGATCCCTTTAAGTATTTGCTATTTTCATCTAGGGGAAATTGAGAAGGGGAAAGTGTATTTAGACAATGCACAAGTGCTTTTGCAGCCTACTATGTACGGTCCGAATGAATTTAAATTTCTAAAAGCGAAGTCAGACTATTTTAAGGCCAAAAATGAAATGGATTCTGCCTATTTGTTTTTGGAAGCCTACAATAAGAAAAAGGAATTGTATGAAGCAGGACTTTTGAAAAATCAATCGCTGTTACTACTAGGAAGAATGGAAATTGATAAAAGGCGGACGGAACTAAAGTTAACCCAAAAAGACCTGATAAAAACGAAGGAAGATTCGAGTCTTCAGAAAAAGCAATTATTTCTATCTCTGGTAGGCTTGGTTTTATTAGCCATTTCTACAGCGCTTATCTTAATCAATTACCGTCAAAAGAGTAGAAGTAAAAATATCATTGAGAAAAAAAATATTGAACTAGCTGCCTTCGCTGAGATTAATTTGCGTAAAAGTCAGCACAATGAGCAATTAGTGAAGGAATTGCATCACAGGGTAAAGAATAATCTACAAAATATCTACAGCTTGCTGAATATCCAAAAGCGAAGAATTGTAGATGAGGAAACGAAAGATTTTGTCACCTCGATTCAAAACAGAATAAACTCCATGGCTGTTGTTCATGAAAGTTTATATTCTGATGATACCCGCGATTCGGTTAATTTTGAACACTATGTGAAAAATTTAGTCGACCATATTAAACTTACTTACGAAAAAGAAGATCAACGAATCTCCCTTTCCTATACCATAGATTCGGTTCAATTGTCCCTCGAAAAAATCATTTTACTGGGGTTGATTATTAACGAATCGGTTTCAAATGCCTATAAATATTTGACTAGTGAACAGGGGAATCAATTGTTTATTTCCTTGGAAGTGGCAGCAGATACGTGTACCTTAACTATACGGGATGATGGGCCTGGTTTTGACCCTAAAGCGGTCAATCGAACGAGTTTAGGATTAAAGCTTATCCAAATGATGGTTGTGCAATTAGAGGCATCCTATTCCATGTCTTCAGAAAAGGGAGTAGAACATCGTATTCAATTTAAAGCGTAGCAAAATGGCAGAAAAGAGAATTTTAATTTTAGAAGACGAAATGTTACAGGCGCTCGATTTAAGTGAACTGTTGCAAAGTGAAGGCTATATAACTGAAGTTGCCGATAGTTTTGAAATTGGCATTAAAGCCGTAAAGGAGTTTAAGCCGAAATTAATTATTTGTGATATTAATTTGAAAGCCTCACATACGGGGATTGATTTTGCCAAAGAAGTCAATGCGTTTTACCCTTTGGCAGAAATTATTTTCATCACGGCCATTACGAAACAATCCATTGTGGAGGAAGCGCAAGAAACGGAACCCTTAAACTACATTGTGAAGCCCTGGAAGGAAGAACAAATAAAGGTCACTGTGCACCTGGCGTTCCAATACATTGAAAGTAAAAATAACGATGTAAAAGAGCTGCTAACTATGTCAGAGTACAAAATTTTAAAACTCGTAGCTAAACAATACTCCAGCAAAGAGATCGCGAACCTGTTATTTGTCTCCGAGAAAACGGTGAAGAATCACCGCCATAATATTATCCAAAAATTGAATTTGACTAATGAACCCAATAGTCTGTTGAAGTGGGCGATTCATCAGTCGGAGATTTAGTCTCCCCCTAGCAATTCCTTCAGCCTTTCATAATGCTCTTCTGAGATGTAATAAATAGAGAAACGCTTATCGTCATTTGCCGTTTTACGAATGATCACGTCGTGCATTTTGTAATGAATACTAAAATAGGCGTTGATGGCCTTGATGAGTTTTGATCGTACTTGTCGCTGTGTTTCATATGCATAAGAAGAGAAACCCATTAATTCTGTAAAGGCTTGAGAACTGAAATGATGACCCTTGGGTAAGGCTAAACTAGCTTTTAGAAATTCGTAAGCCCCATCTGGCAAACCATCTAAAATAGAGAATTCAGAATCCGAAATAGTAACAAGTGAATTATTTTTCTGTGCTTTTTTAATCCAAAACCCTAGTAAGAATCCTAAAATCAAAAGAATGATGCCAAAACTTATTTGGAATATAAGTGGTGAAATTGGTTTTACATAGAATTCTCCTTTGTATTTCCCTAATGATTTAAGGTGTGAAATTGAGATGGAATCGACTTTTATATAGTGTTCTAATTTAGTGCTATTCTTACTTTCATGATAAGAATAGATATAACCATTCTTCTCCGAAAGTTCGAAATGTTCACTTAAAAGCGGCACTACTTGATTTATTTCATAAAGTTCATTTTTAAAAGGATCCCCAAGTACGATAAAAGGACCATTTCGAAATAAGAAAACCCCCTGAATAAATGTAGATTCAAATTTATTAACGCCTAATTTCCTTAACAATGAGATATTCAATTCCCCCTTACATTTCCAGCTTACTTCATTAATTTTTTTTTCAAAATAATGATATTGGTGTGAATTATTCTTGGATTGATACTGTGGTGGAAAATCAAGTACAGAAAGCACATCTCTATATTGATTGTAGCCTCCAAAATCTGATCTCATCTGTTTAGGCCCATTTCCATCTGGCATAGATTGAAGTTCCCATTCCTTTGACTTTAGTGAAAAATAAGTTTCAATATTATTTACATGCCAAAATCCATTTCCGCCAACACTATATAAAGTATCTTTTCGAATAAAACGAATCGCTCCAAAGTTATAACCCCTGTAAAACGTCTTATCTATTCGAGTTAACCTTCTCCTGACTTGATCTAGTTGAAATACCTGTCCCGTTCCCTCCAAAATCAATAAAGTACCCATACTATTCGAAAATGGAAATAGTCGTGAATTAAGTGGAATATCTCGGCTTTCTACATTTTCGAACGTAAGGTTCGTCACCTTACTCCATTCGCCTGTCTTTTCCTCCTTCCATAAATCAGCTGATTCAAAATTGATTTGGAAATGCAGGGGACCATCTGGGTCCTTAAAACGCATTTGTGCTTTCAATGGTGCCAAAGAAAAGGAAAAGATTAAACCGACAATTAAACAGATGCGCATAATGACTTTTAAGTAAGTGCTCAATTTAACAAAAAATCAATTCTACTTACGAATCAAACACCCCCCACCTTCGCCTGAAGTATGTGTATTACGTATTTCGCGTAAAACCATATTACAAGACTGAGAACTTCAATGAAATTTGAAGAATAAACTATTGAATAAATATGACAAAAGACGAAATATTTGAAATTGATAAAGTACTAGATTCAAAATCAAAAATGGATTCATTACTTATTGAAAAGCGAGGATATTATGTCTATTACAACAAGCCTAATAAGCACGACAGGCATTTAATGATTCATCATCATACTTGTGGTAATTGTTGTTTTGGTATTGGAAAGTTTTCAGAGGCAGAAGCAGGATTGAATGGTATTTGGATTGGACCAAGTGAAACAATTGAAAACCTTAAATCACACATAGTTGACATTTTTGGTTTAGAGTCAGAATTGTGCGGATGTTGTCAATAAAAGTAACTAAAAATTTAAAGTAATCTTTTAATCAAGGAAACCAAAAAGATTTTAAAAAAACAAAAAACCTTTAATTACTAAAATTATAAAGGTTTTACATCTAGATGTTAATTTGAAAAATCAATCTTACCGTAAAGTTTTCATTTTATTGTTATACAGCATTTTGTTCTTCATTAATCATCCCAGCATATCTCAGGTTGTATGGATGCCTTATTTACAAAGAACTAATTTGAAATCTGAGATATTTTTCGGGATTAATGAAAAACTATATCTCGGTGAAACTAATAAGTTTTATAAATATGATGAAATAAGTGACACACTCGTTTCTAGGACAAATCTATCTTCAACTTCGCAAGGCGTTTCATATTCATTTTCAATTGGAAAAATAGGATATGTTATCATAGAGAAAAACTTGTTTAGTTATTATCCTGAAACAAATAGGTGGGAACTTTTGCTAACCGATGTTCCAGTCAAACCAGGGGGAACTGTTCAAGTTATCAACGATAAAGCCTATTTTTTCTCCTCTATAGAAACGTATAGCTCGTGGAATACTTGTGAAACCTACACAAAAGAGGTTTGGGAATTTAAGTCTTTAAATGGAACATTTGCCAGAAAAAACGATCTTCCTTTTAAACTAGCTTCATTTGCTGGAAAGGCTAATAATTGTCAAGATTCCTACATACTTTCAATAAATTTGAAGAATAGAATTTTTATTTTAAGTAATACTTATATAAATGATAACAGTACTAATTTTATTGAATATGAGCCATTAACGGATACCTACTTATTTAAAGAACCTGTACGCTTTCCCAATAATAATAACTTTCTGCAAGCGTCAATGTTTGCATTTAACAATAAAATCCATTTCTTTTTTAGCTCTAGCTTAAATGCATCATTTGACTTATTAGAATATGATGAAATAAATAATATTTGGACTAATAAGAACAATGATTTCGATTTTACTAAAAACCAACTTGGATATTATCCTGGTTTTTTAAATGCATCGATTCCTTTATATTTTGAATCTAATTTGCCACTTAATTTACCCTATTACAAAAACAAAATTATTCCACTTCAATTCTATAACATTGGAAAAAATTTATATTCAAACACAAATAAATTTCTGCCTGCACAAAATAAATATATTGATATTGACAATTATACATTTCCTAGTGGTAATTGCTTGAATCCAGAACAAAACTTAGATATTAAGTTTAATTTAAAAGGTTTTAACAATCAACAAAATAGCACATACATCTTACAAGTTTCAGATTCTTTAGGTTATTTTTCTAATGCTGCAGCAGAAATTGAATTAAAAGTAGACTCAATTTACACAATACCTCGAAGAGATATGAGAAATGACTTGATTGATGGGGAGCCTTTCAAATTACACAACTTTGGTATTTCATTCAAAGTTTTAAACATAAATAAAAAGTATTTTGGGGCAAACTTTAAAGTTAGAATTATACAGAAAACAGATGGATTATTTACTTCAAATATTAATATCAAAAAATTATATAAAAAATCTCCACCCACTCCTTTAATAAAATCCTTCGAAGGCTTATTCACAAATAAAAAAGATGTTATCCCCATAGATACAATATGCTCTGGAAGTAATAAAAAATATGTAATTGATAATTTTAATAATGTTGATTTGTGGGAAAAAGATGAAACATATTATGAAAATCTAAAAGAATGCAACAAGGGAATTTGCATCAATAAAGGTGGGCATACTAATGCTCTGTTAGTTACTGATTCTGGTCAATATAGAGTAAATAGATCTATTGATGGATGTACATCTTATTCTAATTCATTTATTATAAAAACCATTTCTATACCATCCTCGCCTTATGGTGATTTAAAATTTTATGGCAAAAATACTATGTCTAATCTCAGTGATTCCGTTAAAATTGTCACAAATTCTGCGGCTGACATTGACTATATATGGACTAAAAATAATGCTATAATTAAACAAGCAGATGATGGGTACCTAATAGCTAAAACACCTGGAACTTACTTTTTGACTGCAAAATTTAAATCAACTGGATCTTATGTATGTGGTAGAACAACAAGTATAGATGTTTCATGCTCGTCATGCATCCCTTCAAATTTTAGCTATCCAACCCCTAAAATTCTGATTAAAGGAGCTTTAATAACTCCTTTAATACCGACTATAACAGGACCTGTAAACACATACTCCATATCCCCATCACTACCGACAGGGTTATTCTTTGACAGCAACACTGGTTATATCTCTGGAACCCCGACAATTGTTCAAATGCCTATCAAGTATATCATAACCGCAACTAATAATGCTGGTTCTGTAGTAAGTACGATTGAAATTTCGGTAACACTTAAGGCTCCAACTTCATTGAAATATCCAACATCTGCTGTTTTATTTAAGGATACATCTATCAGCGATATTAAACCGGAGGTTGTAGGCGAAATTACTAAATTCAAAATTAGCCCAGCTTTACCAGCTGGTATAAAAATTGATACAACTACAGGTATAATTAATGGCACGCCCACAGCAATAGCAACGAAAGCAACTTACACAATAACTGCTTCAAATTCAAGTGGTTCGATAACAAGTACTATTGACGTTTCGGTAACACTTAAGGCTCCAACTTCATTGAAATATCCAACATCTGCTGTTTTATTTAAGGATACATCTATCAGCGATATTAAACCGGAGGTTGTAGGCGAAATTACTAAATTCAAAATTATACCAGCTTTACCAGCTGGTATAAAAATTGATACAACTACAGGTATAATTAATGGCACGCCCACAGCAATAGCAACGAAAGCAACTTACACAATAACTGCTTCAAATTCAAGTGGTTCGATAACAAGTACTATTGACGTTTCGGTAACACTTAAGGCTCCAACTTCATTGAAATATCCAACATCTGCTGTTTTATTCAAGGATACACCTATCAGCGATATTAAACCGGAGGTTAAAGGCGAAATTACTAAATTCAAAATTAGCCCAGCTTTGCCAGCTGGTATAAAAATTGATACAACTACAGGTATAATCAATGGCACGCCCACAGCAATAGCAACGAAAGCAACTTATACAATAACTGCTTCAAATTCAAGTGGTTCGATTACAAGTACTATTGACGTTTCGGTAACACTTAAGGCTCCAACTTCATTGAAATATCCAACATCTGCTGTTTTATTTAAGGATACATCTATCAGCGATATTAAACCGGAGGTTGTAGGCGAAATTACTAAATTCAAAATTAGCCCAGCTTTACCAGCTGGTATAAAAATTGATACAACTACAGGTATAATTAATGGCACGCCCACAGCAATAGCAACGAAAGCAACTTACACAATAACTGCTTCAAATTCAAGTGGTTCGATAACAAGTACTATTGACATTTCGGTAACATTAAAGGCACCTATCTCGGTGAAATACCCTAGTCCATTAGTATTCAGTAAGGATTCGCCAATTGCGGATGTTGCACCTGAGGTGAATGGCTTTGCTACTAAATTCAAAATTAGCCCAGCTTTACCAGCTGGTATAAAAATTGATACAACTACAGGTATAATTAATGGCACGCCCACAGCAATAGCAACGAAAGCAACCTATACGATAACAGCTTCGAATGCAGGTGGATCGATTACGGGTACGGTGGATATTACGGTAACTAGACCGAACAAAGTACCAGTCTTTGGCATTAATGTATTCACACTTGCAGAGAACGCTAAAACGGGTACTATCGCTGGTAAGATTACAGCAACAGATGGTGACGGTGACGTGATTAAGTATAGTGTAGTCAATTTTGGTGATGTGTTTGAAGTAGATAGTTTAGCAGGTAATTTAAAAGTGAAGAACCCGGCTAAGCTTGACTTTGAAACCACTAAGAAGTTCACGGTTTCGGTATCTGCTTACGATGGTATCGCTACCACAGTAGGTGATGTGACTGTTAATATTACAGATGTGAATGAAGGTCCTAAATTTGATGCGGTAGCACCTATCAGCGTTAAAGAAGATTTAGCGATTGCTTCTACATTAGTTACCTTGAAAGCGGTGGATCCAGAAGGCGCAACGACAGTCACGTACTCGATTGCTGGAGGAAACGCAGATGGACTATTCGAATTGAAGAATGGTAATGTCTTGACTTTGAAAGCGGCATTGGATTATGAAACAGCTAAATCGCACACACTTAAGATTAAGTCAAGCGATGGTTCTGCAAGTGATTCGACAAACGTGGTAATCAATGTATTAGACATTCCGAATGCAAGCGTTGAACAAGCGTTCAAAGTGAACGTTTACGACGTGGTTTACGAAGACACGAAAACGAAGTTAGACTACCGTTCATTCATGAGAACGGAGTTAACGAAAGCATCAGGATTTGTCTATGAGATTTCTGGTGGTGCAGATGCGGCTTTATTCACAATCGATCCTAACACAGGAACATTGAACTTTAAAGTTGCGCCTGACTTCGAGAACCCTACGGATGCAAACAAGGATAATGTCTATGAAGTAAAGATTAAGATTTCAAATGCAACGGATGGTGCAGTTGAGGTGCCTGTAGTTACTTCTCAGAAAACCTTACTTGTACCAGAAGCAAATCCTGCGCCTGTCACTCAAGTGGCTGCCATAGTCACTACCCCGCAATCTGATACGGATGGGGATGGTGTTGTAGATACGGCTGATAACTGTCCATTGACAGCAAATGCGAGCCAAAAAGATACAGACGGTGACGGTCAAGGTGATACATGTGATGATTCAGATGGTGACGGAATCTTTGATGATGTCGACAAGGAAATTGCATCAGCACCAGGTTCTGTGGTGGATGTAACGGGTGTGGCAATGTTTAGCTTACCAGTTTCTAACTACCGTGTTTCATCATTGTCAGCAACTTGCGTAGGAAATAACTCTGGATCATTCTCAGTGAAGGTATTAAATACGTCTCTAGTCTATACCATTAAGACTGCAGGTCCTAATTCATTCACTAAGTCAGAAGATTTAGACGGATCGAAATCGAATACTTATACACTAGGTAGCCTTGCAAAAGGAACGTACACGGTATGTGTAACGATAGCAGGTAAAACGGGTTACGAACAATGCTTCGAGGTGACTATCAAGGAGCCAGAGGCATTGAAAACGAACAGCGTGTTAGATCCTATAGCAAATTCGATTAAACTAGATATGTTTGGTGCTTCGAAATACAATGTATCGATCAATGGTGTGACTGAAGTGGTTTACAACAATACGTTTAGCAAAGTATTAAATACAGGTCTAAGTAGAATTGTGGTAACGACTGATCTAGCTTGCCAAGGCAAGTATATGGAAGAAGTGTTCTTATCAGAAGAGGTAGTAACTTACCCTAATCCGACTACAGGCATCTTCCATGTAAATATCCCAGGACGAGATACAGAATTACAGGTTTCTGTGAATAGTATTTCATTAAATACGATGTTAGACCAAAGAGTACAAATTCCAGCTTCTAGACAAATCGACATAGATTTATCTAATATGCCAATGGGTACCTATGTGGTTCAATTAGTAGGAGAAAGTGTACGAAAAACCGTTAAAGTTGTTAAAGAATAAAAGTGTGAGAAATCTGAAAATCTATATAACAGCTCTAGTATTGGCTGGATGTTCTGGAGGTGATCCAGCACCCACGCCTACGCCTCCTACGCCACCTATTCCTACAGTTAATGCACCAGGGGCTGTTACTTTGTCAGCGCCAGAGAAAAATAAAACCTGCGAGCCTGGTGCCGTCATTTCGGATACACAACGTGAGGTTTCATTTTCATGGACAGCATCAGCTAACACGGATTCCTATGATATGGCCATTACAGATTTAAATACAAATGCTGTAACGACGGTAGCTGGAATTACTGGTACTAGTACGAAAGTGAATTTAACCAAAGGGACTCCTTATTCTTGGAAATTGACTTCTAAGTCTACTAAATCCACTCAGACCGGTACTTCAGAGACATGGAATTTCTATCTAGCTGGTACAGGAGTGAGTAATTTTGCTCCTTTCCCGGCTACGATTGTTTCCCCTACACCAGGATCAACGGTTACGCCTAAAGCAGGTAAAGTTACTTTAAGCTGGACAGGATCAGATCCAGAGAACGACAAACTAACTTACACAGTATATTTAGATGCAGTAGATGGCAAGCAAACCCCTACTCCGGCATTGACAAATATTACATCGACTTCCGTGGATGTAACTATAGAGGCAGGGAAGATTTATTACTGGAGAATTAAAACCTCAGATGGTTCTAATACCTCTACAACGATTGTGTATCAGTTTAAAAATTAGACCAGTCTTTTAGGGGGTAGTGCAGTAACACAAGGCATTAATTTAAATACAAAAGGACATCTCATTACGAAATGTCCTTTTTTGTTGACCAGAGGTCGATTTGTAGCCTCGGAAGGAATCGAACCTTCATCTTAGGTACCGGAAACCTACATTCTATCCATTGAACTACGAAGCCAGGGCTGCAAAATTACGAATACTTCTCCAAAGTCTTTACCAGCACATTGAAATCTTTTGGATAGGGTGCCTCGACTGTAATTGGATCGCCATTCATCAAGTTGAAGGATAAACTATGGGCGTGAAGCGCTACGCGGCGCATAACGGGTAATTCTTCCGTATCTTTTTTCAAATGGAAATTGCGTTTTAGATCGGATAAGTATATTTCTGGGCCGCCGTACATCGCGTCTGAAACGATAGGCGCTTTGAGGCAGGTCAGGTGAATTCGGATTTGGTGCATGCGTCCTGTGATGGGCATACATTCTACTAAGGTATATCCTCGGAACACTTTCAGGGTGCGGAACCAGGTTTCGGCGTGCTTTCCTTTGGCACGATCAATCACCACTTTTCCATCTTTCAAAGGCAATATGGGTAAGTTGACCAAAAAGCCATCCCAATCCTGCATCCCCTCCACGACCGCGTGGTAGCGTTTCGCCGTTTCGCGGTGCTCGAATTGCATGGAGATGTGGCGGTAGGCCTCTGGATTTTTAGCGATCACTAAAGCCCCAGATGTTTCTTTGTCCAAACGATGTCCCACCTGCGCATCAGACGAATATTCCTTCGCTAAACGCAAGATAGCCGGCGCTAAATCATCCTTCCGCTCATCCAGCGTAGAAATGCCAGAGGGCTTGTTAATCACAATAAAATCAGCATCCTCGAAAAGGATGGAATCGGTAAATTTGTATTTCATGTTTTGCGCTGCTTCGCAGCTTAAAAGTCGTTGCTTCGCAACTTAGTCAATGAGTCGCCGCTGCGCGGCTTAGTCTGAAGGACACTATCTCTACTCTCTACTCTATAATCTCTAATCTAATAATCGCTATAAGGAAATCTTGCCCATACTCACCCACGGCGAATCCCCCAATCTCTCCGCTCCCGGCGAATCCGCCAACGTTTCATTCGCTAACAAGGCAAATAAAACGGCCTCTTTTGCTGCAGATGGCATACCCAGCTCATCACTTTCACAAACGCGGAAAGGAAGAAGCTCGGTTAAACGGGCCATGATCACGGGGTTTTTGCTGCCACCACCACTGACGTAAACGGTACCATCAATGCCAGATGGAATGTAGGTTTTCATGGCGAGGGCGATGCTTTGGGCAGTGAATTCCGTTAAGGTTGCGACTAAATCAGCTGGGCTAATCGAGGCGTGAACAAGGTCTAAATTAAAGTATTCCGGGCCGGTGCTTTTAGGGAATGAATCCTTGAAAAAGCTGAGGCTCATTAGCTCTGCCAAAATGCCCGCGTCGATTTTTCCGGAGAGCGCGATGGCACCATCTTCGTCGTAGGCTTGATTGAAATAACGGCGAACCGCGGCGTCAATCAAGGTATTTCCTGGGCCGGTGTCTGTTACTAAAATGCCAGCTGGGTCACCCGAAGCAGGCAAGTAGGTGAAGTTTCCGATGCCGCCTATGTTTAATAAAATCCGATGTTCCCCTTTCTTAGAAAACAAGAAATAATCGCCAAACATCGCCAAAGGAGCCCCCTCGCCACCGGCTGCCACGTGTTTTTGGCGGAAGTCAGAAAGGGTAATGATGCCCGTTAACTGGGCGATGTGATCGCCGTCACCAATTTGCAAGGTCGAATGCGGGAGTTTACCGGTTCTGTCCGGGCGGTGCATGACGGTTTGACCATGGGAGGCAATTGCGTCTACCTCGGACGGTGAAACACCCCAGCTAGCTAAAACTTCTAAAATTATAGCGGCATGCAAACGTCCAATTTGCGCGTTAAGCGTGGAAAGGGTAGGGAAATGAATGTTTTCTTTGGCAAAAACCGAACGAATTGATTCCTTAAATTCTGCCGGATAAGGGCGGGTGTCGTAGTGCAAAATTTCGTACGAGGTATCCAGCCCAAAACCCGTGAAGCGAACTAAGGCTAAATCCAAACCATCCAAAGACGTACCCGACATCAGACCTAAAATGGTCCGAGTAGGGGCTTTGGAAATCTGGTATAGTTGCTCAATCCGCGGGTTCATAGGTCAAAGCTACGAATAATTCTTTTTACCACCGTTTAGCCGTATATTTGTTGTTCAAATTTCATTTTATGGCATTAGACGTAATCATCGTAGGCGGCGGCATCGTGGGCCTCGCAACGGCGCATCGCTTATTAGAGGCGAGACCTGATCTTCATATCGCTTTGTTTGAGAAAGAAAGCATGGTTTCTATGCACCAAACAGGCAATAATTCCGGCGTGATCCACTCAGGATTGTACTACAAACCGGGTTCTTTGAAAGCAAAGAATTGCATCGAGGGTTACCATCAATTGATTGATTATTGCACGAAAGAGAACATTCCATTTGAATTGACCGGAAAAATCGTGGTCGCTTCGACGGAGGAGCAACGTGGACAATTAGAGACTTTGTACCAAAGAGGTCAACAAAATGGCTTGGATGGTTTGAAAAAATTGAGCCTAGCAGAAATGCGCGAATACGAGCCGCATGTGACAGGGGTAGAAGGGATGTTCGTTCCTCAAACAGGTATCGTAGATTACCGAGCAGTCGCTGCGAAATTAGCCGTAGGAACCCAAATCAAGGGTTGCGAGATGCATTTAGGTGAGCAAGTGATTGATATCAAGAAAGGCTTGACCTTCTCGATCGTGGAAACGACGAAGTCAGTCTACGAAGCAAAATTAGTGATCAACTGTGCCGGCCTTTACTCGGATAAAGTAGCGCAGATGACCCAAAAAGAACCTCTGGACGTACGCATCGTGCCTTTCCGCGGGGAATATTTTAAGCTGAGAAAAGAGAAAGAATACTTAGTGAAGAACCTGATTTATCCAGTGCCAGATCCGAATTTTCCGTTCTTGGGCGTTCACTTCACCCGCATGATGCGCGGTGGTGTGGAGGCGGGACCGAATGCGGTTTTGGCCTTTAAGAAAGAGGGTTACAAGAAATTAGGGATAGATGTGAAGGAACTTTGGGATACCTTAACGTGGCCTGGATTCCAAAAAGTAGCGGTGAAATACTGGGAAACTGGTTTGGGCGAAATGTACCGCAGTTTCTCAAAAGAGGCCTTTACGAAAGCTTTACAAGTCTTAATTCCAGAGATTCAAATCAATGATTTAGTCGAAGGCGGCGCGGGTGTCAGAGCTCAAGCTTGCGACAGAAATGGGGGATTATTAGATGATTTCTCGATCGTGGAAGATGCGAAAGTGATTAATGTGTTGAATGCGCCTAGTCCGGCGGCGACCTCGTCCTTATCTATCGGTAAGACGGTGGCGGAAATGGCTTTAAGTAGATTCTAAAAATTATGAAATTATTACTGAATTATTTACAAGTATACCGCTGGCGCGTGGTGGGGGCCTTAGCGCTGGCAGCCACAAACCAGATATTCTCCTTGATGGATCCTTATATTTTCAGGAAGATCATCGATGATGTGGCGGCGGTGTACCGCTCGGATACCCACACGATGGACCAGTTCGTGGCGGCGATTTGGCCTTTGGCCTTAGCGTCTGTGGGCGTGGCTTTCGTGAGCCGGGTAGCGAAAAACTTTCAGGATTATTTCATCAATACAGTAACCCAAAAAGTAGGGGCAAACCTCTATTCAGACGGTATTCGCCACTCCTTGGAGCTGCCTTATGAGACGTTTGAGGACCAAAGATCGGGCGAGACCCTGGGCAAACTCCAAAAAGTCCGCACCGACGTTGAAAAACTGATCACCCTAGGAATCAACATTTTATTCCAATCGATCATTGCCTTGATCTTCATCTCGGTCTATGCCTTTTCGGTGCATTGGATGGTCATGCCCCTTTTCCTAATCACTGGTCCGCTAATCGGTTACGTATCGTCCGTTTTAAGTAAGAAGATCAAAGTGATTCAGATCGAAATCGTAAAGGAATCGACGGGTCTAGCCGGATCTACGACGGAATCCTTGCGCAATATCGAGCTAGTGAAATCTTTAGGATTAGCAGAGCAAGAGATCGCCCACTTAAATGCGACGACAGAGAAAATCCTGAAGTTAGAGTTGAAGAAAGTGCGTTACGTGCGTTCGATGGCCTTTGTTCAAGGAACCTGCGTAAACTTGTTGCGTATGCTCATGGTGGTCGTTTTGATTTACTTGATCTACGAAGGAAAGATTACGATCGGTCAATTCTATTCGTTGAACATCTATTCATTCTTCTTATTTAATCCATTGCAAGAGATTGGTAATGTGGTGAATACCTACCGCGAGGCAGAGGTGTCGCTCCAAAATTTCGAGCAAGTATTAAGTATTCCATCGGAGAAGAAACCAGCAAACCCCAAGGCGATTTCGTCTATTCAGGAATTGAAGTTCGATCACGTTTCATTCAAACACCAATCCGCTACAACGGAAGCTTTGGATGGAATCACCTTCTCCGTAAAAGGCGGCGAGACGATTGCTTTTGTGGGGCCTTCAGGCGCCGGAAAGTCGACTTTAGTCAAGTTGCTAGTAGGTTTATACCGTCCCAAAAAAGGACAAGTATATTACAACGGCGAACCAAGTGACGCGATTGATTTCGATGAGTTGCGCAAGAAGATCGGTTTTGTTACTCAAGACACGCAATTGTTCTCGGGCTCGATTCGCGAGAACTTGTTGTTCGTCAACCCGAACGCGACGGACGCACAATGTATGGCCGTGTTAGAGAAAGCTGCCTGCCAAACTTTATTGGCCAGAGCCGACAAAGGATTAGATTCCTTGATCGGGGAGGGTGGTGTCAAAGTGTCCGGAGGCGAGAAGCAGCGTTTAAGTATCGCGCGCGCCTTGCTGCGTGATCCTAATTTATTGGTTTTTGATGAGGCGACATCGGCTTTGGATTCTTTGACAGAAGAAGAAATTTCCGAAACCATTCGTTCTTTATCCGTTGATACGGAGCACCTTACGATCTTAATTGCGCACCGTTTATCGACGGTGATGCACGCAACGCGGATCTATGTGCTAGAGAAAGGACAGATTGTAGAACAGGGCTCGCACGACGATTTAGTGGCGAGCAAAGGATTGTATTTTGCGATGTGGAGACAGCAGGTAGGAGAAAACAAATAATTAATTTTGCTTTTTCTATAATTGCCAAAGATTCTTTGGCATAAACTACTCGTCTACAAATCGAATTGCGTATATTTATCGTTTGAAAAAATTTCTTAAACCCTATGTCATTAAATAAGTATTCACGGACATTAACTCAGGAAGTATCTAATCCCGCTGCGAAAGCGATGCTCTACGGTATCGGCTTAACATCAGAGGATATGAACAAAGCCCAAATCGGTATCGCAAGTACGGGTTACGAAGGCAACACCTGCAATATGCACTTGAATGGCTTGTCTGTTCACGTGAAAAAAGGGATCCAAGAGAATGGAATGGTCGGCTTGATCTTCCACACGATCGGGGTTTCAGACGGAATGACGAATGGAAATGACGGGATGAGCTATTCGTTGCCATCACGTGATATCATCGCAGATTCAATTGAAAACGTGGTAGGGGCACAATGGTACGACGGCGTCATCGCAGTCGTAGGTTGTGATAAGAATATGCCTGGCGCCATGATGGCGATGGCACGTTTGAACCGCCCAGGGATGCTAGTTTACGGCGGAACGATTCGCAGCGGTTCTTACAAAGGAGAGAAATTAGACATCGTTTCGGCATTCGAAGCTTTGGGAAAAAAATATGCAGGAACTATCTCTGACGAGGATTATGAAGGCGTCATTCGCAATTCAATCCCGGGAGCAGGAGCCTGCGGCGGTATGTACACAGCGAACACGATGGCTTCTTCGATGGAAGCGATGGGCTTAGTACTACCTAATTCATCGACGTATCCAGCCACACACGAAGGTAAGAAAGAGGAGTGCTTAGCAATAGGCGCGGCGATGAAAGTATTATTAGAGAAAAACATCTGTACACGTGACATCATGACGCGCAAGGCATTCGAGAATGCGATGACGGTGGTGATGGCCTTAGGAGGTTCTACGAATGCGGTGCTTCACTATTTAGCGATTGCACACGCCGCTGGAATCACGTTTACCTTAGAAGATATCCAAGCTATTTCAGATCGCACGCCTTTGATCGCAGACTTAAAGCCAAGTGGTAAATACTACATGGAAGACGTTTTAGCGATCGGTGGAATGCCAGCGATTTTGAAATATTTGCACAGTGTGGGCTTGTTACACGGCGAATGTTTGACGGTGACAGGAAAGACGATGGCGGAGAACCTTGCGGAGGCTCCTGACTTGAATTTTGACACACAAAAAATTATTTATCCGATCACGCAGCCGTTAAAGCCTACGGGTCACCTGCAGATCTTGTACGGTAATTTAGCTCCAGGCGGTGCCGTGGCGAAGATTACAGGTAAGGAAGGCGAACGTTTTGAGGGTATTGCCAAAGTATGTGAGCGCGAAGAAGAGGTCATCGAATATATCTCGAAAGGGGAGATCAAAGCGGGTCACGTCATCGTGATTCGTAATGAAGGTCCTAAAGGGGGGCCAGGTATGCCAGAAATGTTAAAACCTACTTCAGCTGTTATCGGTGCTGGATTAGGAAACTCGGTAGCGATGATCACGGATGGTCGTTTCTCTGGAGGTACACACGGATTTGTGGTAGGTCACGTGACGCCGGAAGCGCAAGAAGGTGGTCCGATAGGCCTAGTGAAAGACGGTGACAAGATTACGATTGATGCGGTGAACAATACCTTGGTATTGCACGTATCGGATGAAGAATTAGCAGAACGCAAGAAGAATTGGAAGCCTATCGAGTCTCCATTCAAGCAAGGCGTTCTACGCAAATACATTAAAAGCGTATCTTCTGCTAGTCAGGGATGTGTGACGGATTTATAAGAAATTAATTTTTTTATCTATCCAGAAGGCTTAAATTGAGCTTTCGAAACCATTGAAACAGAATTTTTGAATAATAGTTAACCATGGGACAAACCCAAACTCAAACCGAAGCAGCTAATCAACCTGGCCAAAAGAAATTTTTGTCCGGCGCTCAAGCTATCATGCAATCATTGGTAGAGCAGGGTGTGGATACGATTTTTGGTTACCCTGGTGGGGCCATTATGCCTACCTATGATGCGCTTTACGATTACCAAGATCGCCTAAAACATATTTTAGTTCGCCACGAGCAGGGAGCAGGACATGCCGCTCAGGGTTACGCTCGTATGTTGAACAAGGCGGGAGTTTGCATGGTGACTTCTGGTCCTGGTGCTACGAATTTAATCACGCCTATCGCGGATGCGATGTTGGATTCTACTCCCTTGGTGTGTATCGTAGGGCAAGTAAAAGGAAATTTGTTAGGAACCGATGCGTTCCAAGAATGCGATTTGATCGGTATTTCCATGCCGGTAACGAAGTGGAATTACCAAGTTCTGGATGCCAATGAGATCCCTGAGATCATGGCGAAAGCTTTCTACATCGCGGAAACTGGTCGCCCTGGCCCCGTTTTAATTGATATTACGCGTACGGCTCAAACTGATTTGATGACCGTGCCTTTTGAATACAAACCATGTACTTCGATCATTTCTTACAAACCGCGCGTGGAGCCGAAGGCAGAACACGTGGAGGCAGCAGCGAAATTGATTAATGGTGCTAAGAAACCTTATATTCTAGCGGGACACGGTGTGTTAATCGCTGGAGCAGAGAAAGAATTAAATGATTTCGTGGATAAAACGGGCATTCCGGTAGCGACAACACTATTAGGGATGTCATCAATGGATGCAGATCACCCGCTATTTGTGGGCTGGCCGGGTATGCACGGAAATTATGGTGCGAACGTATTGACGAACTCTTGCGATGTATTAATCGCAATCGGGATGCGTTTTGATGACCGTATCACAGGTGATTTAGCGACTTACGCGAAGCAAGCGAAGGTGGTTCACATTGAAATCGACCCGAGTGAAGTAGATAAAAATGTGAAGGCAGATGCTCCAGTCGTGGGGGATGCGAAGGCGGCACTTCAGGCCTTATTGCCTTTAGTGAACAAGGCGGACCACAGCGAATGGAGAGCTGAATTCAAGAAATACGACGACGAAGAATACGAAAAAATCACGAAGAAGGACTTGTTCCACGAAGGGGATAAGATCAAGATGGGTGAGGCCGTCAATCTGTTGTCAGATAAAACCAAAGGAGAAGCCGTAGTCGTAACAGACGTAGGGCAACACCAAATGATTACGAATCGCTATTACCGTTTCAAAAAGCGTAATTCGATTGTTACTTCTGGTGGCGCAGGAACGATGGGCTTTGCTTTACCGGCGGCTTTTGGTGCGAAGGTTGCGGTACCAGAACGCGAAGTAGTAGCGGTCATCGGTGATGGTGGTTTCCAAATGACCTTGCAAGAACTAGGTACCATCGCGCAGAGCGGTTTGCCAGTGAAAATAATCATCTTGAATAACAATTTCTTAGGCATGGTGCGCCAGTGGCAGCAATTGTTCTTTGAGAACCGTTATTCTTTCGTTGAATTGCAGAATCCAGATTTCATTACGATTGCCAAGGGTTTTGGTATTGCGGGTCATACCGTTTCAGATCGGGCGGAATTAAGTGATTCATTAGATACTTTATTGAAGTCAGATAAGCCGTATCTGTTAGAAATCGTTTGTGAAAAAGAGGAAAATGTATTCCCCATGGTACCTGCGGGTGGCTGTGTAACAAGTATCAGGTTAGAATAATCCTATGTTGACGAATTATACCATATCCATTTTTACAATGAACACGGTCGGTTTATTAAATCGAATCACGATCATTTTTACGCGTCGCCGGGTAAATATTGAGAGTTTGACGGTTTCTGAGACAGAGCGTAAAGGCGTATCTCGTTTTACGATTGTGATTAAACAGGAGAACAGGGAATTTGTAGAAAAATTAGTTCGCCAAATCCGTAAAGTAACCGACGTTCTAGCGGTATTTGGTTACCTAGATGACGAAATCGTGTTCAACGAAATCGGCTTATTTAAGATTGCCACACCGCTTGGAGGAACTCCAGTGGATGTGAAGACGATTAATTTAGATTGGAATGCGAAAATTGTGCACTTTGGCCTAGATTATGTAGTGGTAGAAAAGAATGGATCGGAAGAAGAAATTCAGGAGTTTTATACCTATTTGAAAAAATGGGAAATATTAGAGTACGTTAAGTCTGGTCGTGTTGCCGTGGGTAAAACGGAGAAAGGCTTAGTAGAGTTTTTGCCGGAAGAAGGCAATTGGGAAATCGTATAATCGAACAAAGAATATAAATTAAATAACAAAAAAATGGCAAAGATTAATTTCGGTGGAGTTGTTGAAGACATCGTAACAAGAGAAGAGTTTCCATTAGAGAAAGCTAGACAAGTATTAGCAGATCAAACGATCGCTGTGATCGGATATGGAGTTCAAGGTCCAGGACAAGCGTTAAACATGAAAGACAATGGTCTAAATGTAATCGTAGGTCAACGTAAAGGTAAAACGTATGACAAAGCTGTCGCTGACGGTTGGGTTCCAGGTGTGACTTTATTTGAAATCGAAGAAGCTTTGGAAAAAGGAACGATCATTTGTTACCTACTTTCAGATGCCGCTCAAATCGAATTATGGCCTACAGTGAAGAAATATTTGACGGCTGGAAAGTCTCTTTATTTCTCTCACGGTTTTGGTATCACGTACAAAGAGAAAACAGGAATCGTTCCTCCAGCAGATGTGGACGTATTCTTAGCTGCACCTAAAGGTTCAGGTACTTCATTACGTCGTTTATTCGTAGCGGGTAAAGGTTTGAACTCTTCGTTCGCTGTTTACCAAGATGCAACAGGAAAAGCGCGTGAGAAATGTATCGCGATGGCGATTGGTGTAGGTTCAGGCTATTTATTCGAAACGGATTTCTACAAAGAAGTAACGTCTGACTTAACAGGTGAGCGTGGAACATTAATGGGAGCTATCCAAGGTATCTTCGCTGCACAATACGACGTATTACGCGCGAACGGTCACTCTCCATCTGAAGCATTCAACGAAACAGTAGAGGAATTGACGCAATCGTTAATGCCATTAGTTGCTGAAAATGGAATGGACTGGATGTATGCTAACTGTTCTACAACGGCACAACGTGGTGCATTGGATTGGTGGAAGCCTTTCCGTGATGCTACTAAGCCTGTATTTGAGCAATTATACAACTCAGTGAAAACACAAGCAGAAGCAGAGCGTTCGATTACGTTGAATTCTCAGCCGGATTACCGCGTGAAATTAGATGCTGAATTGAAAGAAATGGCAGATATGGAAATGTGGAGAGCTGGTGCTGCGGTACGTAGCTTACGTCCAGAGAATAACTAATTTTTTCTAGTGTTTGAAAAAGGGTAGACAAGTGATTGTCTACCCTTTTTTTGTTAATTTTGGGGCGCATGGAATTCAACAAACTACAACACGTTCCTAGCGTCATAGAAATAAAACAAGTAGCGGAGCAGCTAAAAGGGGTCATCTCAGAGACACCTTTAGAATTCTCGGCCTCTCTTTCTGCGCGCTATGGGGCAAATATCTATTTAAAGCGCGAAGATTTGCAGGTCGTTCGCTCCTATAAAATTAGGGGAGCCTACCACAAAATCTCCAACATTCCCTCGGAGTTAAAATCGAAAGGGGTGGTGGCTGCCTCTGCAGGTAACCATGCGCAAGGAGTTGCTTTAGCCTGTGCTTTACTCGGAATTCAAGCGCACATTTTTATGCCTAAGTCGACGCCGCTTCAAAAAGTGGAGGCAGTTCGTTTTTTCGGTAAAGAAAAAGTGCGCATTTATTTGGTAGGAGAGACCTATGATGAGGCATTTACGGCTTCACGTAAATTCTGTGAGACGAATGGCGCGATTTATATTCCCCCTTTTGATGATTTTGACATCATTGCGGGTCAAGCCACGGTGACCTTGGAGATTTTGGATACGTTGGTTCCTGACTTTCTGTTTGTGGCGATAGGTGGAGGTGGCTTGGCTGCAGGGGCTTCGTTAGTTTTGCCTCCCTCGACATCCCTCATAGGGGTGGAGCCGGCTGGGGCGCCATCCATGCAGCAGAGTTTGGCGGCTTCGGAAGTAGTGGTGTTGGAGGAAATTGATCGTTTTGTGGATGGTGCCTCAGTCAAGCAAGTGGGGGCAAAGACGTTTGCTATCTGCCAAAAAGGCTTGTCGCGCATGTTGACTGTTTCGAAGAAGGATTTATGCCAAACCATGTTAGATCTCTATGCCCTAGGCAGTATGATCGTAGAACCAGCTGGCGCTTTAAGTGTCGCTGGACTCGAGGAAATGGCGGAGGAAATCAAGGGGAAAACGGTCGTTTGTGTCATCTCTGGTGGAAATTTCGATCCAAAACGCTTTCCAGAGATCAAATCTCTTGCCTCGGCTTAAAAAAATCTAAAATTTTATATTCTGGCGCCGTTTTGTATTTTAGATTAATGTTCTTTAATATGATACATTATTAGATTATTTATAGTTTTTTAGTCTGAAATTTATTTCATCTAAGATTAATAATCTATACTCTATACTCTGTCATCTCTAATTTCCTTGTTTACAAGGGTAATTAGCCGTAATTTCACAACGAAATAAAACACCTAAAACAAGATGAGTAACCGCATTCAGATTTTTGATACTACCTTACGCGACGGCGAACAAGTTCCCGGCTGTCAATTAAACCGAGAGGAAAAAGTAGAAGTTGCTTTACAACTTGAGTTGTTAGGTGTGGATATCATTGAGGCGGGTTTTCCCATCTCATCTCCGGGTGATTTTGCCTCAGTTCAAGCCATTTGTGACGCTGTGAAGGAGCCTACGGTTTGTGCTCTAACTCGTGCCAAAAAAGAAGATATCGACGCAGCCGTTGCTGCCTTGAAAACGGCTCGCAAACCTCGTATTCATACAGGAATTGGTTCTTCAGATGTACATATCAAGCATAAATTTAATTCGACACGCGAGGAAATTATCGAGCGTGGCGTTTGGGCTGTGAAGTATGCCAAATCCTTTGTAGAAGACGTCGAGTTCTTCGCGGAAGATGCGGGTCGTGCTGACTTAGCCTTCTTAGCACAATTAACACGCGAAGTAATCAAAGCGGGTGCGACAGTCGTTAATCTTCCCGATACGACGGGTTATCTATTGCCGCACGTCATGCACGAGCGGATCAAATATTTATACGAAAATGTAGATAACATTCATTTGGCTACGATTTCGATGCACAATCACAACGATTTAGGTTTAGCTACGGCGAACACGATTGCTGGAATTCAGGCAGGTGCTCGCCAAGTCGAAGTAACGATCAATGGAATAGGGGAGCGGGCTGGAAATACGTCTTTGGAAGAAATTGCGATGATCCTAAACGTGCATAAGGATTTAGGATTTACAACGGGAATTAAGCCCAAATATTTATACCCTACGAGTACCTTAGTGTCTAATTTAATGGGCATGCACGTGCAGCCTAATAAGGCAGTTGTGGGAGCAAACGCATTCGCGCATTCATCTGGAATCCACCAAGATGGTTTCCTGAAGCACGCACAAAACTATGAGATCATGAATCCGGAAGATGTAGGTGTTTCCTCGTCTGCGATTTTATTGACCTCTCGTTCTGGCCGCGCCGCGTTGCGTCACCGTTTAACTTTATTAGGGTTTGATTTCGAAAAACCAGAATTAGACAAGATCTATACTCGCTTCTTGTTGATGGCAGATGAAAGGAAGATGATTCATGATGAGGATCTCCGTGAGTTGATTGGATAAAACAAAATTCTAAATCGTGCTGCGCAATGATTTTTGAATTTTATTTTTTCCAATCTCCTCTCTATAATCTCTAATCTGAGTAGAGCGAAGCGATACGATAATTAAAAAAGGGAACCCTGGTTCCCTTTTTTAATGCCATCTCTATACTTAAATCTCTAATCTATACTCTATAATCTATACTCTCCTCTCTCCACTCTCTTGCGGCCGCTACGACCTCGCCATCACGATCTTCTCCTTCTCCAACACCTTTAATATCCCCAGATTAATGGATTGTTTCGTAGCTTGAAACTTGGCGAAGTCCTTGGTTTGGACAAAATACGTCACCGAAATATCAATGGAATAGGCTCCAAATCCTTCTAGGATTACTCTTGGTATTTTTTTCTTACAAAGCGGTTCTTCTTGAATGAAACTTTCAATAGCGGCTATGGCCTTCTCAATTTGTGCAGGCTTTGTAGAAAGCTCGCATAGAATCGTATATTTCGCTCTTCTGTAATCGCGTTCGCTCATGTTTTCGAGTGACTGCGAAGTAAGTAAGCGATTGGGTACTAAAATTAAATTACCATCTGCGCTGCGGATTCGTGTACTTCTAAATCCAATTTTCTCGATATCCCCGCTGATGGATCCTATTTGGATATTGTCACCTACGACGAATGGGAGGTCAAGGAAGATGGTGAAAGAGGCAAATAAATTCTCCAGTGTTTCGCGTGCGGCTAAAGCAAGGGCTAAACCTCCGATTCCAAGTCCTGTTATGAGGGCAACTACGTCTACTTCAAAAATACGACCCAGGAAAACAAATCCTGAGGCCGTAATAATAAAGACCATGGAAAGGTCGTTTAGGAATGGAATGAATTGCTGTTTGGATTTTTGGTCAGCGCCATTCCATTTTTCTTGTGCGACCATAATGACCACTTTCATTAAGCGAACGATGATCCAAGTGATAGTGAAAATGACGGCAGATTCGAAGCCCTTTTTGGCAAAATAAAGCAATCCTGAATTTTCAATAGGCTCTAAGTTCCAAATGCTGGGAGCATGTAGGTTTTTGACAGCAAAATAGAAGAAAATCCAAAAAATGAGTAGTTCAAACGGTTTGCGAATAAGTTGAACGCAGTCCTGAATGGAAATAGATTCGTCCGGAATAAAGCGAAATACGATTTTCGAAAAGGAGTTAGAGAAAAAACGTTTTAGTATAAAACCTATCAGAATAATACCTCCGAAAAGGAGTAAATCCCATGCCGAATTGTCTAAATAGATCGCGTTTTTTAATTCCTCCATCGTGTGCTTTATTATTATTGACCTCAAATATAGCTAATAACTTAGTCGAATGTGAAATAAAATTACGACCTTTACACACTAGTATTCCCAAAAGGGAGGATTTTAATTTTATGAATTTTATTTCTTTGAATCAGCCTACAACCCTTCTGAAAACGCTTCGTTCTCTACTAATCGTCTTGTTTTTATCGTCAGCTCCTGCTGTATATGCACAAACAATTTTGAATTCACCTTACTCTTATTTAGGGATGGGGGAGATTCAAAAAAGTGAGAACGTGACGAATATGATGATGGGCGGCATCGGTGTTTCTAATTCAAATGGGATCTATACCAATGTAGTTAATCCAGCCTTATTAGCTCGTAATCGTTGGACAAATTTAGAAGTGGGCGTTAATACAGAATATAAAACCTTACAAGATTACCGTCAGCAACAGAAGGTTTTTGGAGGTAATTACCAATCCTTGAATTTGACATTACCGATTACAAGTCGCTGGACGATGTCCGTAGGAATTCGCCCACACTCTGCGGTAGAATACGAAACAAGGTCGTATCGTCGTTTGAATTTATTAGGCGTAGATAGTTTGATTTATAGCTACAAAGGTAGCGGTGGCGTGAGTAAAGTGTCTATTTCGAATGGTGTTCGAGTTTACAAAGAGTTGTATGTAGGCTTACAAATGGACTACTTGTTTGGTCAAGTGAACCGGAATGTAGCTACTCAAAACATGTCTGATGGACAGTATTACAAGGTGCAATTAGAGGATTTGACTTCTTATTCTGATTTTCAATTCAAGGCAGGCTTTGCCTATAGAGCTAAGTTAAAGCCAGATATGTTCTTGAATCTAGGTGCGACTTTAGATTTGAACTCCTCTTTAAATGCTAAACAAGTGAAGCGTTTTGCCACTATGGATCTTTCAGGTCTAACGGTGATTAATGCGGATACTTTAGAGAAATCCACGGCTTTTGTTCAGCAAATTCCGGTTGCAAAGCGTTTTGGCGTAAGTATTGAGAAAGCTGCAAAATGGATGATAGGTGTTGATTACACCTACACAGATTGGAGTAAGGTGAATAATAATTTGGGCCGCTCGGCTACCTTGCCTGCTTCCCATAAAGTATCTGTGGGTGGGGAATATACACCAGATGTGGAATCCGTTTCAAGTTACATAAAACGCACAACGTATCGTTTTGGTGCTTCTTATGAGAAGACTCCCTATGATTTCTTAGGAAATGGTAATTATGCTGTAGATAAGAATTTGAGTCTGGGAATCGCTTTTCCACTTCGGAATTTATCCTTCTTAAATATCGCTTACCAAGTGGGTCGTCGTGGTTTGATCACGGAAAATGGGATGGAGGAGCAATACCACCGTTTGACTTTAGGTTTGACCTTTAGTGATCTTTGGTTCCAAAAGCAGAAAATCAACTAATTTTCTCCAATGCGCAATTCGAGCTTACTCTTTTTGCTCTTCATTACTAGCACTATTTTTTCCTGTCGTGAAAAAGCGGATGATTCGAAGGCTGTCTATGTAGGACCTAAGTCAGAATTGTTTGGCATAGATATGGTGTATTCTGATTCAGCAAGAAAGGTAGTCAGGATGGTCACAGAGGAGCAGTTAACCTTGTCTTCAGAAGATCGGGTTTACCCGAAAGAAATGAAGCTTTGGTTTTATGATAAAACGGGTAAAATTACTTCTGAAGTTCGGGGGGATTCAGCCCATTTTTATCGCCAAAAAAACACCTACAAACTCATCGGCCACGTGGTTATCCACAATATCGAAAAAGGTGAAACATTAAAAACGGATGAATTCAATTGGTTGCCAGTGGAAAAGCGTATTTTCACGGACAAGGCGGTTCAATTGAGAACGCGAACCGAATTAGTCAATGGGGTAGGACTCGATGCCGCCCAAGATTTCTCTTCCTATTCTTTGCGTAAAGTCCGAAATTCTGTGGTAGCCGTCGAAGGAATGCCTACGAATTAACGGCAATTTAGCAAGGCTATTTTCACGCTATCTGCCGGATAGATTTGCTTTTTACCTCCCCATTTTTCCCGCATATAGGTCATTAGTTCGGCAATATCTAAGGCTTGCAGTTTCGCATTAGCAGGCATAAAACCATTTCCCTTTTTCCCATTTTTTAGCAAGCAGGCCAAAGCCTCTGGGCTTAATTTTGTTTGTTGAATAGACGGATACAAATCCCGTAACCCTGATCCATCTGCCTGGTGGCAATTTTCACAATGGGTTTTATATAAGGCCATACCTTCAACTGAATATTGTTGTTGGGTGATTTCCTCTTTGCTTTGGCAAGAGAAAAAAAATGGGGTGATTAGAAGAAGTAAGTATTTCATATTTTTTTAAGATTATAGAGAGGAGAGTATAGAGCAGAGATAAAAAATACTCTCTACTCTATACTCTCTAATCTATTTTAAAAGAGCAGTAAAATCCCTTAGGGATTTTACTGCTCTTTTAAAAGCACTTCCATATCCTCCAACAAATGATTAACCTCCGTTTCCACGGTGCCATCATAAATGCCACGAACATGTCTATTTTTATCTACTAATATAAAGGCGCCGCTGTGGACAAATCCACCAGCCTCGTTTGGGTCTTCTTGCGCAGAAACCATATAGCTTTTTTGGCCTAAGGTATAAATGGCAGCCTTGTTCCCTGTTAAAAAGTTCCATTTAGGGGCTTTCACTTGTAATCGTGCAGCATAATCCTGTAGGACGGACGTGTTGTCGAAATCAGGGTCAATACTGTGTGAAATGATGCGAACCTCGTCACGCTCTTTGTAACGCTCATAAATGCGTAGCATTTGGGTTTTCATTTTAGGGCAAATGGTAGGGCAGGTAGTGAAAAAGAAATCAGCTACATACACTTTGCCTGCCACGTCTTTTTCGGTTACCAGGACTGAATCTTGATTTAGGAAATGAAACGCAGGTATTTGGTGGTATACCGTGTCACCTTTCGCATTCACTGTTTTAGGGCCCAGGAATGGCAATTTCTTCTCTTGGGAACAAGAGAAGAGGATCACAGAAAGTAATAAACTAAGGACGGTATTTTTGTGCAACATGTAAAGTAGAATCTGTCAGTTGTTGAAGTTCAGTTAATTGCGTGTATTGGTTCTTGAGGTAAATCACCTTGGTATTTACATCCATTTTGCCCAAACTATCAATGGAGAACTGGTGCATCCAATCCATCATTGATTTATCAGCTTTATCTAAAGAACTAATTAGTTTACGAACGTGCGTGGAATCGGCACCCGTTGAAAGGCTGTCTAATTTTGTTTTCAGGGAAACGATTTGTTCTGTCTTAGGCATTAATACATCGTGTAATCCGAGGACTTTAGCTTGTAATTCTTCGCTGAGTTTTTCTTCTGCTTGTGAACAGCCTAGCAATAGAAGGCTGAGCGCGATAAACTTTTTCATTCGTGTGATTGGATTAAATTTCGAACATTATCGAGTAAATCACGGTAGCCTTGTTGACCACCGATCATTTTGGCGATTTCTTCTACACGTTCCTCTTCTCTTAACTCACGAAGGTTAGAAACAGTTTTCGATCCCGCGTGATCTTTGTAGACAAACCAGTGTTTGGATCCCGCCGCTGCGATTTGGGGAAGGTGGGTGATGGCGATGATTTGGTGTCCTTGACTCATTTGACTGAGCATTTGTCCCATTTTAATGGCGATTTCTCCGGAAACACCGGTATCGATTTCGTCCAAAATCAACGTAGGCAAGGCTCTTTTCTTCGCCAACAAATGCTTAATCGAAAGCATTAAGCGACTCATCTCGCCTCCTGAAGCAATTTGCTTGAATGGTTTAGGGGCTAAACCTTTGTTCGCAGAGAAAAGTAGCTGAATTTTATCTGAGCCGTTCGCGGCTAGTTCTTTGGCCATCATCTCCCAGGCCAAATTCGCATTCGGAATACCTAAGGATTGTAAGGAAACGACGAGCGAAGTGGATATCGCGTCTAAAACGGCAGAGCGAGAAGAGGATAGGGCAGCTGCTGCTGATGTGGCTATTATAAAATCGGCGTCCACACGTTCCCGTGCGTCTGCTATCAACGTGTCCATCGATGAAAATTGAGATAATCGCAAATCGAGTGAATCAACTAATTCGATTAATTCGGTAATCGTGGACGCTTGGTATTTTTGCAATAAACGATTAAGCAAGTCTAATCGTTTCTGTTTTTGTTCTAATTCTATGGGATCGTAAACGAAATCTTCCGCCTCGCCTTCAACTTCAGCACCTAAATCTTTTAATTCGATCCAAATGGATTCGATGCGTGTTTTCCAGTCCGCAAAAGTGGAACCCCATTTGCTCAATGCGGTAGCTTGTTGCAATGCAATTCTACTCTGATGTAGCGCTGAAACTTCTGAGACGCTAAGTGCCTGCGCTAAAACGGCCAGTTTCTCCTGGATTTGTTCCGCGTTTTGCAGTTTTTGTACGGCCGTATCCAATACTTCGTATTCGCCCTCTTTTAGCTGTGCCTTACTCAATTCATCAAATTGAAATTGGATGAAATCTAATTCTTGGGTTCCTTTAGTGGATTCTTGTTCTAAGGCACGCAAGGCAGAAATACTAGATGACCAGGTGGAATAGGCAGAAATGTACGATTTTCTTAATCCCTCATTCTGCGCATAAGCGTCTACCATATCCAGCGTAAAATCCGGATGGGACATCCACCACGTATCTTGCTGGGAATGTATATCGACTAATTCGTTTCCGATTCGCTTTAAGGTTTCGAGTGTAACAGGCGTGTCATTGACGAAACTGCGAGATTTTCCTTGTGGGTTGATTTCTCGGCGGATCAAGCAAGGTTCCTCGAAATCGATTTCTTCTTCCTCAAAAACGGTTTGTAAATGCGGAAAATTCACGAGTGAAAATTGGCCTTCAATAATACATTTTTTGGTGGCATCGAAGAGGCTTTTGCTGTCCGCTCTTTGGCCTAATAATAAGGAAATGGCACCTAATAAGATGGATTTTCCGGCACCCGTTTCCCCGGTAATCACCGTCAATCCACCTGTCAAATGCAGGTCGAGCTGTTCGATCAACGAGTAGTTTTGGATATGAAGGTGCTTCAACATAGGAAAGGCATCAAAGTTCGAATTTACGCAAAAAAAATTGTTCGCATTTTTATTTCGTCTATCAATCAGGATTTTGATAATTTTTATCAATATTTTGTACCTTTGGAAAAATTTTTCGCCTACGTTATTATAACCCCTACGAAATGAGTGTTTTAGTAAATAAGAATTCAAAAATTATTGTTCAAGGTTTCACCGGAACTGAAGGATCTTTCCACGCGGAGCAAATGATCGCTTACGGAACCCAAGTGGTAGGTGGTGTTACACCCGGAAAAGGTGGCGCTAAGCACTTAGATCGCCCTATTTTTAATACAGTAGCAGATGCAGTTGCTTCTACAGGAGCTGATACATCAATCATTTTCGTTCCACCAGCATTTGCTGCGGATGCGATCATGGAAGCTGCGGATGCAGGAATTAAAGTCATTATTTGTATCACGGAGGGTATCCCTACGAAAGATATGATTGTGGCGAAAGAATATATCTCGAACTTCGAGACTCGTTTAATCGGACCTAACTGCCCAGGCGTTATGACGGCTGACGAATGTAAAGTAGGTATCATGCCAGGCTTTATCTTCCAAAAAGGTCGTGTAGGTATCGTTTCTAAATCAGGAACGTTAACGTACGAAGCGGTAGATCAATTAACAAAAGCAGGTTTAGGCCAAACAACGGCGATCGGTATCGGTGGTGACCCTATCATCGGGACAACAACGAAAGAGGCAGTTGAATTATTAATGAACGACCCAGAAACAGAAGGTATCGTGATGATCGGTGAGATTGGTGGCGGTATGGAAGCGGAAGCGGCTCGTTGGATTAAAGCAGATGGTAACCGCAAGCCAGTCGTTGGTTTTATTGCTGGCCAAACCGCTCCCAAAGGACGTCGTATGGGTCACGCAGGTGCGATCATCGGTGGTGCTGATGATACAGCAGAAGCGAAGATGAAGATTATGCAAGAGTGTGGAATCCACGTAGTTTACTCTCCAGCTGATATTGGCGAGACGATGATCAAAGCTTTGGCATCTAAATAAATCGAAATAAATCAAGGAATGATTCCTTTCTTCTTAAAATCTGCTCATCTGATTCCTTCGCGGAAAACGATGAGCAGATTTTTTTTATGGGCTTTATTACTCCTAGCGGGAACCAGTCAGGCCGCTTGGAAGAAGGTCTATTCCTTTGAGCGTGATTGGTTAGTGTACCAGGAGGCCTGGAAAAGTTTCTTGCCCTATGTCTCTTCGAAGCATTATACGTATCATTCGAAGTCCTTGGAATTGCATCCACAGGATTTCCCCAAAGCCTATCTAGCCATCCACCCCAAAGAAAATTACCACCTCTTTCTGCAAGGCACCTTGTTTAAGGCCATCAAGAAAGGGGAGACCTTTCGATTGCCGCTGGATAGTTTGAAGAGCCAGGTTATTTTAACAGTGTACTCCGAGAATCTGGAGGGATTGCCAAGCGAATTTGTCTTAGAGCGCGATGAATTAGTGACTACGCAGGGGAAAGCGGATTTTTTCTCGCTAGAAACGCGCTCCGGTTCAGTCTATTCGAATTTTTTTCTGTTGAGTTTTCTAGTCCTATTATTTTGTTTAGGCTTGCTCTATGCAGCTTATCCACGTATTTTTGCTTCCTTTTTCCGCTATTCAGATTGGATTCGTTGGGAGGTCAAAGATGAGGTTTGGATGCGGCGCCCGTTTGCCCTGCCTAATTTATTGGTTTTGTTTACGCTCAGTTTGTTAATCAGTTGTCTCGCTTTTTTGACAGGGATGAAGTCGGTGGTCAAAGAAGAATTTTTTAGTAACTCGGAGAATTTTATCCATTTTTGGCCTAGTCTGCTGTTTATTTTCTCCAAACTAGGTCTTTCCTTCTTACTTTTCCTATCTCGCTTTTTTGTCTACTACCTTTTTACGGATCTATTTAAATTAAAAGGTTTAGCAAACGTGCACTATTTCAAATCATTGCAAACAAACCTGCAATTTTTTGTCGCCTTGTTTACCTTTTTGAGTTTTTACGCCATCTATGTAGGGCCAGCCACACCTATGGACTTTACGTACATTCGCTATTTAGTGGATGCTTATTTCGTGCTGCGTTTTTTCTATTTTTTCCAATCCTTTCGTCGGAGCTTTTCCTACAACCAACTGTTCTTATTTACCTACCTCGTGATCATCGAAGGGCAGATTATCTTGTTTGGTATCAGGGAATTAATTTTTCCAGGTTAACATTTAGTGCAGGATAATCTTCTGTCAAAAAATGTCGTATATTTGCACTCTGAATTTTAAGACTGGTGTTTTTCCGGTCCAAATTGTATGATTATGAGTAAAACTGCAACCGAAGAAACGAGTCGTTTAAAGAAAGTAAAGAGTATTCTAGTGACACAATCTGCCCCTGCAGATGCGAAATCACCATACTTTGAGATTGAAAAAAAGTACAACGTGAAGGTAGATTTCAGACCGTTCATCGAAGTGCAAGGTATTGCTTATAAGGATTTTAGAAAGCAAAAAATTGAAATCCTTCAACACACAGCCATCATTTTTACCAGTCGTCACGCGATTGATCACTTCTTCCGTATGTGCAAGGAGGCGAAAATCGAAGTGCCTACTGATATGAAATACTTCTGTATTACGGAGCAAACAGCGAATTATTTACAAAAATACATCGTCATTCGTAAGCGTAAAGTATTTACAGGAACGAAGACGGCCTTAGACCTTTTGGAGATCATCAAGAAACACAAGACGGAGAAATTCTTGTTCCCTTGCTCGAATAAGCGTCAAAAAGACCTTCCAGATTACATGGGCACAAACGACTTCCAATTAACGGAAGCAGTTATGTATGAAACGGTTTCAGCGGATTTATCTGATTTAGAGGAAGTTTTCTACGATGTGATTGCCTTCTTTAGTCCATCTGGGATCACGTCTTTATTCCATAATTTTCCTGACTTCAAGCAAAATAACACACGATTAGCTGCTTTTGGACCTACTACGGCACAAGCGGTCGTGGATGCAGGTTTAGTCGTGGACATTCAGGCTCCTATGCCGAATGCGCCATCCATGACCGGTGCCCTCGAACATTACATCAAGCAAGTAAATAAATAATAAAAAAGCCTCCATCGTTGAGGCTTTTTTATTATTTTTAGCCTACCTATTTTTCATCCAACGAATGACGCGTAAAACGAGGCTATTGAAGTGGTGCTTTTCCCTACCTGTAGGGGCCTTCTTCCTATTCATTGCTACGGCCTCATTCGCTCAACAAAGTCCTCAATTCAGTATTTTCTCGGCAAATTCGAATATAGTCAATCCGGCATTTTCGGGTTGGAAGTCGAATAATTACGTTGCTCTTCAAATCAGGGACCAATGGACCGGCTATACGACATCGAACGATGGTTCGGGTACTTTAGGGACGACTTGGTTGTCTGGTTCCTTTGGCATTAGCCCTAAAGGAGGTTTAGGTGTTCAGTTTTATTCCGATAAAACACCATCCGGTGTTTCTCAGCAATTAATACAATTCCAAGGAGCTTATCATCTAAGTAAGGGCAACGGAGTTTGGTCTTTTGGTCTGTCGCTTGGATTACAAACAAAGTCTTTCGATGGCCGCGTATTCCGCGTTAGAGATCCGAATGATCCATTGGCAACACTACTTTCTGGGTCAGCTGTTAGCCAAACACAGCCTGATTTTGGTTTAGGAGCGGTTTATTCGACAGATACTTGGCAGATTGGTTTCACTGCAGATCATTTGACAGCACCTACTTTTGATTTCAATGGTGGTACTGCATCGATGCCGCTAGATCGCGTATTTGCCTTACATGGAAGTGCGGAAGTTCCGCTTAGCGATTACTTTGATTTACTGCCTTATGCTTTGGTCCGTTATTATTCTGGCCAAATTGTCCCAGAAGGAGGTGCCAGAGTGTATTACAATAAACTAATTTATGCAGGAGCTGCCTATCGTAATGCGGATGCAGCGATGGGTTTAGTAGGAGTTTCTGTGCTGCAAAACAAATTAGATATTGGGTATGCTATCGATATTACAACGGCTAATTCATTGAATAAGAAGCCTTTGTCACATGAGGTATTTTTAAGGTTTCGAATTCCTGAAAGAACGATTCGCCAGAAGCCAGCACCCATCAGGACACCGCGGTTTAGGATTTTATAGAAGGCGCATGGAAAATTATTTTGAAACCTATCCGAATGTTAGAATATTCCTTTAAATTTGAGGAATTTGTTAATTCTGTGAGGGGATTATTTTTGATTATAGGCAATTTTTAATGGGCCATAACGTTTAGAAAAACAGAAATTTAAAAAGGTATATGAATTTTCATAATCTGAATAAGAAAGTAGTCTGGTTATTATCCCTGGTTATTTTGACCAGCATTTTAGCGAGCTGCGGTTCTAAAAGCAATACAGGTGGGAAGACATTAAGTTCTTCTAAGTCAACGAAGTCGAAGGGTTTAAAAGGGTTGTTTTTTAAGCCAGCGACAGAGGATCCAGGGGTTTTCAACGGCGAAATTGTAGCGGTAAACCGCAAAGGATGGTCTCAACCTACTCCTTTTGGAATGGTTCTAGTGCCTTCTGGTAGTTATTTAATGGGCCAAGGGGATGAGGATCCGTCTCGCTCTGCAATCAATTTTCCGCGTCGTGTGACTGTATCGGCCTTCTTTATGGATGATACAGAGATTACAAATTACGAATACCGTCAATTTGTGGAGTCCATTTTACGTGATTCCTTGTCTGTATTAGGTGAGACAAAAATTATGTCGGATTATTACCCTGATACGACGCGTTGGGCAGAAGATTTAAAAATGCCAGGTTATCAGACGCGTGATTTCACCTACGGTGATCCGATGACGGAGAACTATTTTTCTAGCCCTGCTTTTGATATGTATCCGGTGGTGGGCGTTAACTGGTCTGCAGCGAAGTATTTCTGCGATTGGCGTTCTAAATTGATGAATAGCTACCGTAAAACACAAGGTTTGGCTAATTTGCCTCGTTTCACTTTACCTACTGAATCAGAGTGGGAGTGGGCAGCTCGTGGTGGACGTGCTTCCGCGAAATATCCTTGGGGTAATCCTTATTTGTCAAATGCTAAAGGTTGTTTATTGGCTAATTTTAAACCTCACCGGGGTAATTACGATGCGGATGGCTATGAATATACAGCTCCGGCAAATGCCTATAGCCCGAATGATTATGGCTTATACAATATGGCTGGTAACGTGGCGGAGTGGTGCGAAGATGCATTTGAAGAAAATGCGTCAGCAGTTACTTGGGATTTGAACTCCATTAACCGAGATGCGAATAATCCACGTAAAGTGGTTCGCGGTGGTTCTTGGAAGGATATAGGCTACTATTTAGAAACAGGTACACGTACCTTTGAATTTGAGAAAAACAAAAGATCCTACGTAGGATTTAGATGTGTAATGCGTTACTTAGGACGCCCTGCATCCAGATAATTAAACCGAAATCTACTATTAAGAATTAACAAAATGGAAAAGTCGATTAATGTAATTGCCAGTTTTGGTGCCGCTATCGTTATTGTAGGAGCACTTTTTAAAATTTTGCACTGGACTGGTGCGAATGAGATGTTGATGGTGGGTATGTTTACGGAGGCCGCTATCTTTATTTTGTTTGGTGTTCTTTATTTGAAATCAAAAGAGGAAAAGCATTACGACTGGGAAAAAGTATATCCTGAATTGATGGGTGAAGCTCCTCGTCCCGCTGCGGCACGTCACACGGGTGATGTTCCTGGCTTAGATGCAGAGGCGGTGGCTCATTTAACGAAGAGCTTGAAATCTTTAACGGACACAGCGAACAGCTTGTCTGAGATTTCTAAAGCGACAGGTGCGACGCAAGATTTTGTTAAATCATTGAACTCTTCTGCAGAATCATTAGGTGGCTTGAACAAGTCGGTTTCTGAGGCTTCTCAATCGTTAGCGACTATTTCAGCTTCTTCATCAGAAGCAGCTAAGTATACACAAAATTATGCGAAGGCTGGAGAATCTTTGGAAAAATTAAACGCAGTGTACGAAGCGGAAATCCAAGAGGCAAGCAAGCACATGAAAGCGATTAATGGATTCTACGGAAACGTAAATTCAAGTGTTGAGCACATTGCTGCGACTCAAAAAGATGCAGAATTATTCAAGGCAGAATTAGCGAAATTAAACGCAAACATTCAATCCTTGAACCAGGTATATGGTAGTATGTTAACAGCTATGAAAGGCTAATTATGGCAAGTTTAAAAGAGACCCCCCGGCAGAAAATGATCGGGATGATGTATTTGGTATTAACGGCCTTGCTCGCGTTGCAGGTTAGTGATGCCTTATTACAGAAATTTGCCCTTTTGAATAGTAGTTTGGAAATGGCAAATCAATCATCCTTGAACAAAAGTAAAGGTATGGTGCAAGGAATCGAGGAGCGAATTAAAGACCTTCCGAATCCGGCAGCCTATGCTGATGTATTGAAAAAAGCCAATGAAGTGCGTCGTATTACGGATGCGTTGGTTGGTCACATTGAGAATGTGAAAGGCCAGGTATTAGAAGCGGCTGGTGGTATTGATCCAGAAACAGGTAATATCAAAAATCCGAAAGAAGAAGAGAAGATTTACGAAATAATGGTAGGTGGAACGAAACAAGGAGAAGCTTACAAGCTTGTTCCGATGTTTGACAAGTACCTAAAAGACCTTGCCGTTGCGGCTGACCCAGGGACAAAATTCCCGTCTTTAGCTTTATCTGCGAAAGATGATCCCATCGCAAGTAAGGATGCGAATCAAGCGAACAAGGATTTTGCAGAGTTGAATTTTGCGCAAACGCCAGTGGCTGCTGCTTTGGCAACCTTATCTCAAAAGCAATCAGAAATTCGCCGCTATGAGTCAGAAGTACTCAATCAATTAGCTGCTAAAGTAGGAGCGAAGGAGATTAAGTTTGACAAAGTGTTTGCCCAAGTTTCTGCGAATGCGAATACGGTGGTAGCCGGCATGGAATACCAAGCAGAAGTGTTTATTGCAGCGACTTCTAGTGGTTTTACTCCACGTATGAGCTATAACGGTTCTCCGCTACAAGTAGTGGATGGTCGTGGTCAAATCAAATTCAAAACTTCAGGTGGAGGATACGATGCGAATGGTTTAGCGAAGAAGACTTATACGGCATCTGTATCTTACATGAGCCCAGCGGGTCCTAAGACGGAATCAATTACCAAGGAATACTTTGTTTTAAAACCTACTTACAACATCGAAACGGGAACTTTGCCAGCGCTTTATTTAGGCTGTGCTAACCGTTTAAGCGTGGCGAGTGCGGGTTTAGGAGCGCTTTGGAACCCAAGTTTTACGGCTGAGGGTGGTGAGGCGATTGCTGGTTCTAATAAAGGTAAAGTAACGATTGTACCTACGGCTTCTACCGTAACGTTGAATGTAAACAATGCAGGTACTTTATTAGGTAAAGAAACATTTAGAGTGCGTCGTGTGCCAAGACCTGATATTAAGATCGTAGGAAGTAGCGGTGCGGAGTTGAATGATAAGAGTGGTGAAAATTCAGCTGGTTTACGTTTTGTGAATGCAAAGGCGATAGCTGATGAGTCATTTGCGGCAACGAATCCAGAAGATGCGAATTACCGTGTTTCTGAAATTGAAGTGGCATTAGCTCGTGGAACGAAGCGTGTGGCATCTATCACTTTGCCAGGTGGAGGATCCATTTCTTCACTAGCTGGTCAAGCGCAAGCGGGTGATCGCTACCGTATTGAAGTAAAAGGAGTACAACGTAAGAATTTCAAAGGAAGTGTGGAGACGATACCATTCTCGTTCGTCAAAGTTATTCCATTGAATTAATCGGATTGATTTATGAAGTTGAAGCATATTTTATTGGTAGGGATTTGTCTGATGTCATTCGGTGCTTTTGCGCAAGAAACATCGCTTAATCCTAATCCGAATTCGGCACATCCTATTGATGAGGCAGATATTCAATACCGTGCGCAAATTTGGCGTAGAATGGATTTGAATGAAAAGATTAACCAACCCTTCTTTGCAGAGAATAACCAAATCTCCAAATTCTTAATCGATGGTGTGAAGGCGGGAGTGTTAATTCCTTATTCGAATGACTCTTTGAATACGAAATTAAGTCTTGAGCAGTTTTTGGACCGCTTAAAGCTGAAAGGTAAGTTAGAAAACGGTGGATTGACAGCTGAAGAAATCGCAGCCGGTTTTGGCGGAGATGCGAAACCAGCAGCAGCACCTGCCACTGGGGGTGGAGCGGATGACGGCTGGGGAACGAAGAAGGCAGAGACGAATAAAGCGGAGAAGCCGGCAGCAGATGATTTTGACAAAGGGCCAATTGTAGCTGGTGTCGAATACTATATTCCGAAGCAATTATCTATTTTAGAAATCAAAGAAGACGCGATTATTGATCGCAAGCGTTCCCGTTTGTATTTTGATATTCAGGCGATTACATTGAAAATTCCGGCTTCACAATCAGACGCTGGATTAGAGGATATTGTTGCTTCTTTCCGTTTTAAAGACGTCTATAAGTTCTTTAAGAGTAATCCGAATTGCATTTGGTTTAATTCCACGAACGAAATGCAACATCGCAATATGGCGGATGCTTTTGATTTACGCTTTTTCAGTGCTCGCATTATCAAAAAAGGAAATGCGGCTAACAAGGATATTTTCGATCAATTTGGAGATGGGAAAGAAGCATTAAAGAAATCGCAAAAATTAGAGCAACAATTGCAAGATAAAGAGGCTGAAATGTGGGAGAACTAAACCCCATAATCTTATTTTAATACAATTTAAACCACCTTTTGGTGGTTTTTTTTGTGTAATAGATGTAACTTGCAATGTTAATAGAATCTAATCCATATTATGTCGTATCAACGCAAGACAAAAATTGTAGCCACAGTAGGTCCCACATCAGAATCAAGAGAAGCATTAATCCAATTAGCTCAGGCAGGCGTTAACGTTTTCCGCTTAAACTTTTCCCATGGTACACATGAGGATCATTTAGAGCGTTTAAAAACGATTCGTTCTATCTCAGAGGAAATGGGTTTGAATTTAACGGTCCTTCAGGATTTGCAAGGTCCTAAAATTCGTACGCAATTAGTGGAGAACAATGGTGTGCCTTTAGTAGCAGGACAACAATTGATCTTTGCGATGGATGAAAACTTGTTAGGTACATCAGAAAAAGTAGGTACGACCTACACATCGATGTATTTAGATGTGAATCCAGGTGAGCGTATCTTGATGGATGATGGTAACTTAGAGGTGAAGGTACTTACAGTAGATAAAGTGAAGAAAGAGGTAGTGACTGAGGTAATCTATGGTGGTATTTTGAAGTCTAAAAAAGGGATTAACCTTCCAGGTACGAAGGTTTCTTTACCTTGTTTGACACCGAAGGATGAGGCTGATTTGTATTTTGGCCTTGATCACGGAGTGGATTGGGTAGCCTTATCTTTCGTTCGTAAGGCGAGCGATATTTGGGATATTAAAGAAAAAATTAAAGCCTATGGAAAGAATACTCGCGTTATAGCGAAGATTGAAAAGCCAGAAGCGATTGATAATTTAGATGAGATTATCGCAGCAACAGACGCTATTATGGTGGCTCGTGGCGATCTAGGTGTAGAGATGGATGGTGCAGTAGTACCTTACTTACAGAAAGTAATGGTAGAGAAGTGTACGGCGGCAGGTAAGCCTGTTATCGTAGCGACTCAGATGCTAGAATCGATGATCACTAATCCAGTTCCTACGCGTGCAGAAACGTCTGACGTGGCGAACGCGGTATTGCAAGGTGCTTCGGCGACGATGTTAAGTGGTGAATCTGCTTCAGGTGCTTATCCAGTGAAAGCAGTGGAAACAATGGCACACATTCACGAAGTGGTGGAACAACAACAAAATGAAATCGAAATCGTACAAGGTAACGAAGCGGCGATCTACTTTAAGAATCACTCGTTAAGTGCGTCTACCTCTGAAAATGTAGCTTTGCAGGATCGTTTAATCGCAGGTGCGTGTCGTTTAGCGCGTGACTCGAAAGCAAAAGCGATCTTATGTATCACGAATTCAGGTTATACAGCGTTCCGTTTATCAGCTCACCGTCCTAAGGCAGATTTATTCGTGTTTACATCGAATAAAGAATTGATGTCTACGATGGGCCTATTGTGGGGAGCACGCGTGTTCTTCTACGATCCAGGTACAGGCAACGCAGAGAAAACAGTAGCTGCGATGGTAGATAAATTGAAGCAAGATAACTTGTTGTCGAAAGGAGATATCTTCGTGACGACATTATCTGTTCCAGCGAATCAAGACAAGAAAACAAATACAGTTCAATTAGGTGTAGTTGAGTAAATCCTAGATTTAGGGCGCTCGTTTAGATTATGAAAAACAAAAGTTCTTTGCTTTCATCTGTTTTAAAAGGGCTATACACTTTCTGGGCGGGATTCGTTTTTGTACTGATCTTTTTGTTATTATACCCATTGATCTTTGTCTTTTTGCAAAGACGATCTTGGAAAAGAGTTGCTCATCGGCTTGTCGGGCTGTGGGGGCAACTCTTTTTTCTTTTTGCTGGAATCCGCATCAAAGTGACGCATCACTTTAAGCCAGATCCGAAGCAGACCTATGTGTTTTGTGCGAATCACTTTTCGTATGTCGACATTGCGGTGGTGGTAGTGATTATTCGCCATTATTTCTCCTTTGTGGGTAAGAATGCAATGAAGAAGATTCCGCTTTTTGGCTACCTCTATGCTCGATTGAATATCCTGGTGGATAGAGGTGATAAAAATAGTCGTGCGAGTTCATTAAGTCGTTCGATTCGCGCACTTCAGTCTGGCAGAAGTATTATCATCTTTCCGGAAGGAGGAATTATCTCGAAGCAATTCCCCTATATGGCGAATCCCTTGAAGGATGGTGCCTTTATTATGGCCATTCAGCAGCAGGTGCCTATCATCCCGATGAGCTTTCATAATAACCATCAAATCATGGACGAGAATACCCTAATGATGCGTCCGGGTACCTTGCATGTGGAGATGCATCCACCCTTTGATACGAAGGGGTTGACGATGGAAGATTTACCTGTTTTACGGGAAAAAGTGTTTGAATCCATACAAAATCCTATCTTAGCGTATTACGGTTTAAAATAAGCGAATATGCGTCTTTTTCTCCTAGGTTTTATCTTGACCTTGTTTTCCTGTGGATCAGCCTCAGAGGAAGAGAATACGGCTATGCCGCGCCCTAGAGGATTTCCTGCGATGGATATTCCGCCGCATCAGTACCAAGCTTTAGAAAAAGGCCATCCGTTCAGCTTTGAGTTATCTAAACAAGCTGTAGTGAAAAAAGATACGTTTGCTTTGTCCGAACCCCATTGGATGTATATCTATTATCCACGTTGGGATGCATTTATCCAGTTAACTTATAAATCGGTGGAAGGTGATCGGAAACGATTGGATAAGATGATCCGAGATTCCTATGTTTTGGCCTCTAAACACCAGATGAAGGCGAACCGCATAGAGGATGCGATTTTGACCACTCGTGATGGGCGTAAAGCTACCGTCATCGAGTTAGAGGGTGAAGTGGCTACTCCTTTTCAGTTTTTTGCCACGGATAGTACGACGCATTTTTTACGCGGTGCAGTCTATTTAAACACGGCGACGAAAAATGATTCATTGGCTCCCGTTATTCGGTATCTAAAACAAGATGCGATTCACCTGATTCAGACTTTGCGATGGAAATAGGGGAAGAGAGAACGGTTTTTGTGGATGCTTTGCTTCCGCTTCCCATTCCTCGGTATTTTACGTACCGGGTACCTCGGGAATGGGCTGAATTTGTTCAGCCTGGATTGCGGGTGGTGGTGCCTTTTGGGACGAAGAAAGTCTTGACGGGTGTTATTGTCACGGTTCACCATAACCCGCCGAAGCAATACCAAGCGAAATATTTATTGGAGATTTTAGACGATGCTCCCCTGGTTACGTCTTCTCAAATTGCCCTTTTTCAATGGGTAGCGGATTATTACATGTGCTATCCGGGGGAGGTTTTTCAGGTTGCTTTGCCGGCGGGTTTGAAGATTTCAAGCCAATCGAAGGTACAAGCGAATCCAGAATTTTCGAGCCCTGAAACGTTGACAGATAAAGAGTTAGCTCTCTATGTAGAGATCCGAGATAAAGGTGCGTTAACCTATGATGAGCTGGCCAAATTTGCCGAAGTCAAAAGTCCTTATCACCTCATTAAAGCCTTAGTGGGGAAGGATGCGGTGATTATTTTTGATGAGCTAAAAGACCGCTATACGCCTAAAGTGCAGCGAAAAGTCCGTTTAGCGTCTGCTTATGAGGATAAATTAGTATTGACAGATTTGATCCAATCACTGGAGGAGAAACCGAAGCAGATGGCGATATTATTGCATTATTTGCAATATATTCCGGTCTTAAGAAGCCCTGAAACGAATCAAAAAGGTCTAGCAAAGAATAGTTTTAGTCAAACCGGGTTATCAGAGAGTTCCTTGCAGACCTTAGTCAAGAACCAGGTCTTCGAAATTTTCGATGTAGTCGTTTCACGCTTTGACGAAGCAGATGAAAACTTTGTGCCTTCGAGTTTTACTTTGAACGCCCCACAGGAAAAGGCTTACCAGTCTATTTTGAGTCAATTTCAAGAGAAAGATGTCGTATTGCTTCACGGAATAACGGGTTCGGGAAAGACCGAGATATACATCAAGTTGATTCAAGAAGCTTTAGCGAATGGAGATCAAGTCTTGTATTTGTTACCGGAAATTGCGCTAACAACTCAAATAGTCGTTCGATTGAAGCGGATTTTTGGGGAGCAGGTAGGGATTTACCATTCTAAATTCTCGGATAACGAGCGAGTGGAAGTATGGAAATCCATCGTGGAAGGCAAATATCCGTTCGTGGTGGGAGTTCGTTCTTCCGTGTTTCTACCCTTCAAGAATTTAGGGCTAATTATTATCGATGAGGAACATGAGACGTCCTTTAAACAGGCGGATCCAGCTCCTCGCTACCATGCGCGGGATGTGGCGATTGTCTTAGCGCACCAGCAAAAGGCAAAAGTCTTGCTCGGTTCTGCGACGCCGTCAATGGAAACGTATTATCAGGCCAAACAAGATAAGTATGGTCTAGTGGTCTTAAAAGAACGTTTTGGTGCGGCGCAATTACCGGAAATGCATTTAATCGATACGAAATATGCGAACCGGATGAAACAAATGAAGGGCGGATTCTCGGTGGATTTGATTGAAGTGTTAGCGGAGAATTTGAAACAGGGAAAGCAAAGTTTATTGTTCCAAAACCGCCGCGGCTATTCCCCTTATCTCCAATGCCAGGACTGCGATTGGATTGCGACCTGTCACCAGTGTGATGTGTCCTTAACTTACCATGCCCGCGAACAAGAATTACGTTGCCATTATTGTGGTCACCACGAATCCTTGCTTCATCGCTGTGGGGCCTGTGGTTCAGCCCAGCTGAAAACGATGGGTTACGGCACCGAAAAACTAGAAGAAGAATTGCAATTACACCTTCCTGATGCACGTGTAGCCCGCATGGACTTAGACACGACGCGTTCGAAGACCGCCTTCACGAGTTTGATCACAGAAATCCAGAAAGGTCAGGTAGACGTTTTAGTGGGAACACAAATGGTGGCTAAAGGCCTCGATTTCGACGGATTGTCCTTGGTCGCTATCTTCGATGCAGATAAGATTATCAACTTTCCGGATTTCAGAGCCCACGAACGTGGATTCCAATTAATCACCCAAGTGGCTGGTCGTGCTGGCCGCCGCGAAGTGCAAGGCCAAGTGTTCATTCAAACGAATCAACCCACGCATCGCCTGTTTACCTACATCCAAGAAGGAAATTACGAGCAATTGTATGCGGATGAAATGATCGAGCGGGAAGGCTACCATTATCCTCCGTTTACGCGCTTGATTAAGTTGGTCATGCGGCATTATGAAGCACGTAATGTGGAAACGGCGGCGAAGGATTTAGGTCAATTATTGAAGGCCAAATTTGGCAATGGACGCGTCCTAGGACCTGAAAAGCCTTTGATCGAACGCATTCGGAATCAATATGCGATGGAAATTCTCATCAAGCTGGAAAAAGGCGTGGCCTTAGCCACCTTCAAAAAGCAGCTTCGGGAGGAATTAGATACCCTCAGCACGAAGCCAGCTTTTAAAGGCGTTCAAATTATTGTAGACGTAGACTGTAATTAACGTACGTGTACGACTTCCTCGTAGGGAACTCTAAAGCGTGGTCCCCACACTCCTTCTTCTGTCCCTTTACCCACCGAAATCACCATATTAATTTCCGCGCCAGCAGGCAGATTTAAGTGTTTTTTCACACGTTGTGCGTCAAATCCTTCCATGGGGCAAGATTCAAAACCTTCCGCTGCGATAGAAAGCATAAAGGTTTGCGCGGCAAGTGCACATGATTTATGAACCATTACGCGTTGATCCGCTGTGCCACCAAATCGCATCATCGGTTTTCTTAATCCCATCCAGAAACAGATGTTCCAGCGAATGAAGGTAGAAATACCAAAGATATCGTTGCGATATAAAAGTGGAATAAGCTTGCCATAATATTCTAGGCCTCTTTTTTGCATTTTAGACGGTTCGCCTTCGATGGAATCTTGCACTAATTTTAAGTTCCAAGCTGCTCTTTGTTTCCACAGGTCCTGACGGGTCACAAATACGACCAGATGGGCGGTGTCTTTAGCAGCAGATTGTCCTAAACAAAGCTCGTGGAATGCTTTCTTTTCTTCTTCACTTTTGATCCAATGAAACTCCCATAGCTGCATATTGCTACTATTAGGCGATAAAATGGAACGTTGTAAACTGCGTTCGATGATCGCATCATCCACTTTTACGGTGGGGTCGTAGCGTCTATTGGAACGTCTTTTCTGAATTATCTCTTCGAATTGGGTTGAAAGCATCTCTCTTTTTTTTATGCCAAATATAGCAGAAAATCCCTGCTTTTGCCTCTGATTTGATTACCTTTGTGGTTCGAAATAATTAACCCACAATTATATGCTTAATCTTGTTTTATTCGGGCCTCCAGGGGCAGGCAAAGGCACTCAGTCCGCAAAATTAATTGCGAAATACGGTTTAATCCATTTGTCTACAGGTGATTTATTGCGTGCAGAAATTTCTGCAGGTACGACTTTAGGCTTGGAAGCAAAGAAATTGATGGATCAAGGAATCTTGGTGCCGGATGCAGTTGTGATCGGAATGATCGAGAATAAATTGAACGAGAATAAAGAGGCAGCGGGTTTTATTTTTGATGGTTTTCCTAGAACGGAGGCGCAGGCTCAAGCTTTGGACAACTTATTAGCAGGTCATCAATTAGCGATTAATCACATGATTGCGTTAGAGGTGAGCGAAGAGGAATTAACCCAGCGTCTATTAGAGCGTGGTAAGACTTCAGGTCGTCCAGATGATCAAAACGAAGAATTAATTCGCAAACGCGTGCAAGAATACGGCGAAAAAACAGCTCCTGTGGCTGGATATTACGCTGCTCAAAATAAATTCTCAGGAATTAATGGTATTGGCGAAATTGAAGAGATTTTCTCTCAAATTATCGCTATTATCGAAGCATAATTAACAAAATAGAATGACATCTAACTTCATTGACTACGTCAAAATCAATTTACGTTCCGGCCGAGGAGGAAGCGGTTCATCCCATTTTCGGAGGGAAAAACACGTGCCTAAAGGTGGTCCAGATGGTGGCGATGGCGGTCGTGGAGGTCATATATACCTAGTTGGAAGTACTCAACTTTGGACATTAATTCACTTGAAATACCAAAAGCATATTATTGCTGATAGTGGAAATGGTGGCGAGGGTGGACGTCGTTCTGGTTCAGAAGGAGAGGATGTATTTATCCAAGTGCCTTTAGGAACCATCGTGAAAAATGCGGAAACGAACGAGTTTATTGCGGAAGTAACCGAAGAAGGCCAAAAGATTTTAGTCCTTCCCGGCGGTCGTGGAGGTCTAGGAAATCATAATTTTAAGTCATCCACCAATCAATCTCCTCGCCACGCGCAACCGGGTGAGGCAGGTCTTGATGTGTGGGTAGTGATGGAATTGAAAGTGTTAGCGGATGTAGGTTTAGTGGGCTTCCCGAATGCGGGAAAGTCGACGCTTTTATCCGTTCTTTCTGCTGCTACTCCTGAAATTGCAGACTATCCTTTCACCACGTTAGTGCCTCAATTAGGGGTTGTCGAATACCGGGATGAAAAGTCCTTTGTGGTAGCCGATATTCCAGGTATTATCGAGGGAGCTTCTGAAGGTAAAGGTTTGGGATTGAGATTCTTACGTCATATTGAGCGTAACTCGATTTTATGCTTCTTGATTCCTTCGGACGCAGAAAACTGGGGTGAAGAATACCGAATTTTAACGGGCGAATTAGAGAAATACAATCCGGAATTATTAGGAAAACGTCGCGTGATCGTGGTCTCTAAAATGGATCTTTCGATTCCAGAAATGGAAGAGGAAATGCGTGAAAGTTTACCCAAAGATATCCCCGTTTTATTGATTTCTTCGGTGACTCAAGAAGGTATTCAGGAATTGAAAGACTTGCTTTGGACTACCTTGTTAGACGAAAATAAAGATTTTGGAAAGATTAAAGAGGCACCCGCTCTTTTAGATCTGCCAGTGGTAAATCCGATGGCGGATGAAATGATGGAAGATCCAGAAGCTTTAGACTAAATCAGCTACTTGCTGCGCCATTAAGGCGATACCTTCTTGAAAAGTTCTAGGTGCATAACCTAGGACTTTTTTTGCTTTATCGAGCACAAAGCCTGTGCGAGCTGGTCTTTTTGCCGTTTGTTGGAAAGTAGATGAATCGGCTTTTTGCAATAAAGATTTATCTAATCCATAATAATCAGCCGTCATGACTGCCATTTCATAGGGAGTCAAGAAATCAGAACCAGAGATATTGAAAATACCTTCCACTTCGTCTTTGGAAAGTAACCAGCAGCCCATCGCTAAATCCTCTGCGAGGGTAGGCGTGCGGAACTGATCAGTTACGACTTGGATTTTTTTACCGTCTTCGAGTGATTTTTTTACCCAAAGTACAATATTTGAACGGCTCATATCCGGCACAATGCCATAGACTAAAACCGTACGTGCAATGCTCCATCGAATGGTAGAATCAAACAATAATTGTTCTGCTTTCAGCTTACTTTCGCCATAATAGGAGATGGGATTTGCGATGCCCTCTTCCGTATAAGGGCCAGATGCTCCATCAAAGATGAAGTCAGTTGACAAATGACATAAATAGCTGTTGTGCTTTTCGCAAGCCTTGATTAAAAAGGCCACAGCATCCACGTTTAATAAATCACAACCTTCCTGATCTGTTTCACAGGTGTCGACATTCGTCATCGCAGCCGTGTGAATCACTACCTCAGGTTTGAATTGGTCGAATACTTCGTTGACTTCGTCTTGATTAGTAATATCTAAAGACGCATAGGTATAACCTTCACTCACGGGTAAACGATTAGCTCCACGGGCGGTGGCGATTAAATCCACATTCGCTTGTGTGCGCAATAGTTCGACTAGTTTTTGGCCTAATAAACCATTAGAACCCGTGATTAATATGCGTTTTTTCATGAACCTAATTGCTGTCTGATTTTTCGTAATAATTGATGTGCGCCTAGATGAATGAGTTCCATCGCGACTTCTTTGCCTAGGATTGCTGGATCTGAGCCTTCCGCAGAATGATAGATATTTTCTATGCCATCTAAGCTCAGAACGCCGGCATGCAAAGTTAATTGATTGTCTTTAACGACCGCGTGACCATATACTGGAACGCTACAACCGCCTTCTAAGTGCGCAAGTAAGTGACGTTCCGCTAATAAGGCAGCCTCTGTTGTAGGATGGTTGCAAGCTTTGCGTACTACAGCTTTAATGCTGGGGTCTAATGAAACGGCAGATTGAATCGCTACCGACCCTTGGCCTACCGCTGGCACAAATTGAACTAAGCTCAGGTGTTGTGTGATATAGGATTCCATTTCCATTCGATGGACTCCAGCGTATGCCAAAAGCATCGCATCGCAATCCCCGTTTTTTAATTTCTCTAAACGAGTTTGCAGATTGCCCCGCATTTCTACTGCGGTATGCTGTGGGTAGAAATGGCTCAAGAAGGCGCGTCTTCGCGTAGACGATGTGCCTATGCGCAAAGGTGCACTAGAAGCCAAAGTCTTCGCAGGATCGAGGCTTAATACGACATCCTGGGCCGCTTCGCGTTCCGTGAAGGCGATTAATTCTAGTTCTACTGGTAGATGCGAGGGTAAATCCTTCGCGGAATGCTGTGCGATATCGATTTCACCCGCACAAAGCATAGCCTCTAATTCTTCTGTAAATACTCCCTTTGAGCCAATTTTAGATAGGGAACGATCCAAAATCTGATCCCCCTTCGTCGTAATCGCCACGATTTCATAGCCCAATCCCTGCGTAGCGAGCAATGCACCCACGTGGTGTGCCTGCCAAAGCGCCAAAGCCGAATTCCGAGTACCAATGCGTATCGTTTTCATATTAGGAGTTTTTCGCGTGGAAAACGCGTAATAAATAAAGGGAGAGGTCGAGGTGCACCATCTTGGCCCGCGCATTGCGTTCTAGATGGTAGTGTACCTCGGAGATTTTCTCCGTCATCGCCGCAATTTTATCGGTGTTTAAGGTCTTCGAGAAATTATCTACAAAGGCCTTTTCTTTTTCTAATGACTTGATCAGGCTGCTCGCATCCGAAATTTGGTACAAACATTGTCTGAAAATATGGAGGCTGTAACTTAAAATGCCTTTCTGGTTTTCCTTAGCTAAACCGTCGAATTGGTCTGCTAATTGCACTAATTTGGATAGATTTCGGGCATAAATGGCGCGCATCCATTCGGCAAACCAAGTTGTGGTACTTAAGTTGTCGGAGTTCGATTTCTCCAAAGCTTCAGAGATATTTCCCTCGCAATTCACGGCTATTTGATGGGCTTTTTCGGTGTCAATTTCCGCTTTTTGAACTAAATAATCCGTTAAATCTTCTATATCCACAGCACCCACACTGACACGCTGAGTTCTGGAGATAATAGTCGTCAATAATTTATCTGGTTCCGCACAAACTAAGATGAATAAGGTCGAACTAGGTGGTTCTTCCAAAGTCTTCAATAAGGCATTGCCAGCTGAGGCATTCAGGGTCTCTGGATTCCAAAGCATCACTACCTTAAATGGTGCCTCAAATGGTTTTAAGCTAATTTTTTGGACTAATTTCCGAGTCTCCTCCACCGGAATATTTCCCTGGCGATTTCCCTCTGCTCCCATGTAGGCAAGCCATTCTGGCAAGGTTCTAAAGTAGGATTCTTGAATAAACTTTCGCCAGTCGGGCAAGAATACATCCGATTCCGCATCCTTGATTTTCTTCGTGATAACGGTAGGGTAGACGTACACTAAATCTGGGTGAACACCGCGTTGCAATTTCTGGCAACTGGGACAAACACCACAGGAATCCGTTTCAGTTCTATTTGTGCAGAATAAATACGTAACAAAAGCGTGTGCCATCGCGAGCTGAGCTCCTCCTGGAGGACCAACGAATAATTGCGCATGGGCGATGTGTTGATTTTGCACCGCTTGCGACAATGTTTTCTTGGTTTTTTGAAGACCTGGAATGTCTTGAAATCGCATGAATAGGGCTTTTGTAAAAGAAAGAACTAATTTCGGAAAGATGTGTCCGCTTTCCAAATTTCTTCCATGCTTTGGCGGAGATTTTCGGGGATTTCCTGATTTTTTAATTCGATCCAAGCGCAAGCAGAGGCGTAGGCTTTTTCGAAGTCAAATGACTTCAGCGCTGGATACTCTCCATAACTAAAGGACGGAATGTAGCGTGGCGGAAATCCGATGCTCGAAAGGTTGCAATGACTCCCAATGACGGTTCCTGTGTTCAAATTTGTTCCCACACCGGTAGTAACATAGTCGCCTATGATTTGGCCTAAAGACTTTAAACCTGTATTTCGTGGTCCCTTTAAAGTATAATCGTATAGGGAAACAGTTTGGATATCATTACGCAGGTTAGAGCCGTTCGTTAGAGCCCCTAAATTCGAAAAGGATCCCACAATCGAATTGCCTAAATAACCCTCATGTGCCTTATTGCTGAATGGGAAGAAGATGCAGTGGTTGATTTCGCCGCCTACCTTGCATCCTGGGCCGATTGTGGTGTTTGGGCGAATCTTTGCACCTATATTCGTTGTTGTGCCTTTTAAGAGCGCCGCTGGGCCCTGAATTAGCGTTCCTATTTGGATGTTGACATCCTCTCCTATGTAAATGGGTCCTTTGCTGGCATCTAAAATGCTGCCTTGTACCCGAGCGGAGTGATGAATGTAGATGTCCTTCGGCTGGATATAGGTATTATTTCCAGGAACTGGATTGTTTCCCTTGATTTCATCCCTTAAAAACTCGGCTTGGTAGGCCAGCAAATCTTCTGGATGTTGAAGGGAATGGAGGTATTGTTCTATGCGATGGGTGCCTTGTCCTCTTTGGGCCAAAACCTGACCTTCATATACATAGGAACTATCTGCCGGGAGCTGGTTTAAAAGTTGAAAAGTGGAAGGTGTCGGAACTACTCCGCTCATCACTAGAATGTCCGCCTGATCAGCGTTTAAAACGCGTGCAGGCCATTTGCGTTCTAAGGTACTTGTTCCAGCCCATAATTCAGCGACCAGACGGTGCTGTGTGAGTGGCTGGAGAGCGTGTTTTAACGCCAAATCCTCGAATAAATAGACCTTGAGCTGCATAGGACAAATCTAGGATAAAAAAAGCCTTCCCCCAAAAATGGAAGAAGGCTTTTCGTATGGGCGCTGGGAAAATTACTTCGCGTAACGCTTGTTGAATTTGTCCACACGTCCTGTTGTATCTAACAATACGTTCTTACCTGTATAGAATGGGTGAGATTGAGATGAAACCTCCAATTTGTATACTGGGTAGGTAGCTCCTTCGAATTCTGTGGTCTCCGTAGTGGCAACACATGAACGAGTTAAAAACTTGTAATCAGCTGATAGATCGTGAAATACAACTTCTTTGTATTCTGGGTGGATATCTTTTTTCATGATAATGGATAATAGACGATTCCCTGCCGTCTTGTTTACATTTGTTTTCCAAAGGGGATATTTGGACCTTACAATAAGGGATGCAAAATTACAGAATGTATTTTATTTTCCAACTATTTACCTTAACAAAATTTTAGAGATTTCCATCGCCTTTTTTGCGAGATAAAATTTTACAAAATATTTTTTTAGTACTTTTCTAAGAAGCAATCCCGCTAATGAATTGAGAGGCGGGGGTTTGCATGTGGTATTTCAAATACACCCTTTTTTAATATTTTTTTTGGGCTAAAAATAGTTTGCAAGACGGCTGCTTTTTTTCTAATTTTACCAAGAGCACAATCAGCCAAAGATGCTTCAATTTTTGGTTTAGGAAAGCATAAAAACAAAACCGCCACGCACTCAATTTGTTAGCGCAAAAGGAGTCAAAAAGCTAAGAAAAAACTTCTCTTAACACGGGAAATCTTTTGCCTTAATTTTTACTGGTTGTTTTTTATATACTAGTTCTGAAAGTTTTTAAATTATAATAGATAGATACACATGTACGTAGTAAAAAGAGACGGTCGTCGCGAATCAGTAAAGTTTGACAAAATCACCGCCAGAATAGAAAAGCTGAGTTACAGCTTGGATCCATTTTTTGTTCAACCTTTAGAGGTTGCCAGAAAAGTGATCACTGGATTGTTTGATGGCGTTAAAACCACTGAGTTAGATAATTTAGCGGCTGAAACAGCTGCCTCTTTGACAACAAAGCATCCGGATTATGCGGTCCTAGCGGCTCGTATTGCGGTTTCTAACTTGCATAAGAACACCTTGAAGTCCTTCTCAGCTACGATGAAGCGCTTGTATACCTATGTAGATCCCAAGACGGGTTTGAATGCAGCCCTTCTTTCGAAAGAGGTATATGATATCATCAAAAACAATGCTGTTGAATTAGATGAGGCGATCATCTATGATCGCGACTTTGGTTATGATTATTTCGGATTCAAGACCCTAGAGAAATCGTATCTATTAAAGCTAGACGGACAGATTGCTGAACGCCCTCAACATATGTTGATGCGTGTGGCAGTGGGTATCCATGGAGCTGATATTTCTGCAGCCATTGAGACTTATAATTTATTGTCTGAGCGTTGGTTCACTCACGCGACTCCGACCCTATTTAATGCAGGTACTCCTAAGCCTCAATTGTCATCTTGTTTCTTGCTTACCATGCAGGATGATTCGATCGAAGGAATCTACGATACCTTGAAGCAAACGGCTAAGATTTCACAGTCAGCAGGAGGTATTGGATTAAGCATCCACAACATCCGTGCAACAGGCTCTTATATCAAGGGAACGAACGGTACTTCGAATGGTATTATCCCAATGTTACGTGTATTTAACGATACAGCTCGTTACGTGGATCAAGGGGGAGGGAAACGTAAAGGTAGCTTTGCGATATACTTAGAACCTTGGCACGCAGACGTGTTTGAATTCCTAGAATTGAAGAAGAATCACGGTAAAGAAGAAATGCGTGCGCGCGATTTATTCTATGCCCTTTGGATTCCGGATTTATTCATGAAGCGTGTAGAGAACAACGAAGAATGGTCTCTATTCTGCCCACATGAATGCCCAGGTTTAGCGGATACGCACGGAGCTGAATTTGAAGCCTTGTACGAGAAATACGAATCAGCAGGTAAAGCGCGTACAGTCGTAAAAGCACAAGAATTGTGGTTTAAGATCCTTGAGTCTCAAACAGAGACAGGAACGCCTTACATGTTGTTTAAAGACCACGCAAACAACAAGTCAAATCAAAAGAACTTAGGTACAATCAAGTCTTCGAACTTGTGTACTGAGATTATTGAGTATACGGCAAAAGATGAAGTAGCGGTTTGTAATTTAGCTTCTTTAGCGCTACCTAAATATGTGAACGCTGACGAAAACGGTGTTTTACGTTTCGATCACAAGAAATTATACGATGTGACGAAGATTGCGACACGCAATTTGAACAAGATCATCGATGTGAACTACTACCCAGTAAAAGAGGCGGAGAACTCGAACATGCGTCACCGTCCTATTGGTTTAGGGGTTCAAGGTTTAGCTGACGTGTTCATCTTGTTACGTATGCCATTTGAATCGGCGGAAGCACAACAATTGAACAAAGACATCTTCGAAACAATCTATTTCGCAGCGATGGAAACATCCATGGAATTAGCGAAAGTTGAAGGTCCTTACTCTACTTGGGAAGGTTCACCTATTTCGAAAGGGGTATTCCAATTCGATATGTGGAATGTAACTCCATCTTCAGGAAACTGGGATTGGGAAGATCTACGTACGAAAGTAGTAGAGAACGGTGTGCGTAACTCACTATTAGTTGCTCCAATGCCTACAGCTTCTACTAGCCAGATTCTTGGTAACAACGAGTGTTTCGAGCCATACACATCTAATATCTACGCTCGTCGTGTATTATCAGGTGAATTTGCGATCGTTAACAAGCACTTATTGAAAGACTTGATCAAATTAAACTTGTGGAATGATTCCATGAAGAACAAGCTGATCATTGCCAATGGATCTGTTCAAAACATCCCAGAAATTCCTCAAAACTTGAAAGAGTTGTACAAGACAGTTTGGGAGATCAAGCAAAAGACGATCTTAGAGATGGCCGCTGATCGTGGAGCGTATATTTGTCAATCACAGAGTTTAAATATCCACATCCAAGATGTGAACTTCGGTAAGTTAACATCGATGCACTTCCACGCTTGGAAGTTAGGCTTGAAAACGGGTATGTATTACCTACGTACGAAAGCGGCAACGGATGCGATCAAGTTTACTGTGGAGAAACAAGCAGAGCCAGCTATCGAGCAAACGAATTTAGTGAACGAAACTGAATTAGTGTACTCAGAAGCAGCAGCGAAAGCGGCAGCGGCTAGTTTTGACAACAGTGCAGAACAAAATAAAGCAGATATGACTTGCTCTTTGGATAACCCAGAGGCTTGTGAGGCTTGCGGATCTTGATCCACACCTAATCTGAGCAAAGAAAAATCACTTAACCGTTTGCGTTGAGTGATTTTTTTTTGCCACATTAAATTGATTAACATGAAAAATATCTTTTTGAAACTGTTTTGGCTCGATGCGGTGGTTGAGCTTTTGTCTCCTATACTTTTAGCGTCACATCCAGAAGTTCGTCTGGTGACAAAGCCTTTACTTATGATCCTATTGATGGGTCATATTGCACAAGTAAATCCCATGCCAGCCCTCTTTTTTACAGCCATTTTTGCCTTATTGGGCGATGTGTTTTTGATGCTCCCAGGAGATAGTCCTTTGTACTTCCAGTTAGGTTTAGGCTCCTTTTTGGTGATGCAGTTAAGCTACATTCGCCTGTTCGCTAAACAAGCTCCCGAGGAGGCTTGGGTGCCTGTCTTTGCGCGAAAGCCTTTGGCCGGCGTGCTAATTTATGTGTTCTCGTTTTTAGCTTTTTTAAACCCTCATTTAGCGGGAGGGATGAAGATTCCGGTGACCTTGTACGCGTTTGCGCTGGGTTCGATGCTGTACTTTGCTATTCATCTGAGGAATCAGACGATTGTACTGGGGGCATTTTTCTTTGTGGTTTCGGATAGTGTTTTGGCTTTTGGAAAGTTTTATTATTCTTTTCCGGGGATATCTACCGTGGTAATGAGTACTTATATTGTGGCTCAATTGCTACTAATCAGCGCTTTGTGTAAATTGCAGCTTAAGAAATAAAACATGGCGACGCAAATCACTGAATCTCTTCTATCTACTTTAGGCAGCACCTTGCAAGGGTCGCTTCACACGGACACCGTGATGAAGACCTTGTATGCGACGGATGCATCAGCCTATCGGGAGATGCCTTTAGGGGTAGTGATTCCAGAGACAAAAGATGATTTAGAGAAAATCATTCGATTTGCTGACCAACATTCTATTGCCTTGATTCCACGTACAGCCGGCACATCCTTAGCGGGCCAGGTGGTGGGTAATGGATTAGTAGTAGATGTATCCAAGTTTTTCAACCGAATTTTAGAAGTTAACGCGGCCGAATCCTATGTGTGGGTTGAACCAGGAGTGGTGCGTGATGTGTTAAATGTGGAATTGAAGAAGCATGGTTTGTTCTTTGGTCCTGAGACATCCACCGCAAACCGTGCGATGATCGGTGGAATGGTGGGAAATAACTCCTGTGGTTCTAATTCGGTTGTTTATGGATCCACAAGGGACCACGTGTTAGAGGTCGAAGGGTATTTATCGGATGGAACGCCGGTTCACTTTACAGCGGAAGATCCCTTTGAGACGATTAAAACCCTTATACCCGGTTCTCGTTTGCACGGTATTTATGAGAAAACTCTAACTGCCTTGTCTGATCCGAAGCACCAAGAAAATATTGTCGAAGAATTTCCAAAGCCGAGTATACATCGTCGAAATACAGGCTATGCCGTGGATATGTTATTAAACACGAAAGCTTTTGAAAAAACGGAGGCGCCTTTTAATTTCTGTTCGTTGATCAGTGGGTCCGAAGGAACCTTGTGCTTTGCCACACGTATTAAGTTACATGTAGATGCCCTGCCACCTGCTCATTTAGGTTTGGTTTGTGGCCATTTTAATACCATTGACGAAGCATTACGGGCAAATTTAATTGCCTTGCAATTCAATCCATCTGCCTCTGAGTTGATGGATCATTATATTCTAGAGTGTACCAAAGCGAATCCAGAACAACGCCAAAACCGCTTCTTCGTAGAAGGCGATCCTGGAGCCATATTAGTTGTAGAATTGCGTTCTGATTCAGCCGAAGATTTAGCCTCTCAAGCGCAGGCATGCGAAGCAGCCATGCGTAAGGCAGGATTAGGATACCATTTTCCCTATGTGACAGGAGGCGATGTCAAGAAGGTTTGGGACTTGAGAAAAGCGGGTTTAGGCTTACTTTCTAATTTGCCAGGAGATGAAAAAGCGGTGGCCGTAATCGAAGACACGGCTGTAGACGTGAATGATTTGCCAGCGTTCATTGATGAATTCAACGAGATTTTACAAGCAAATAACCTGTATTGCGTACATTATGCGCACGCAGGATCGGGTGAATTGCATTTGCGTCCGATCATTAACTTGAAGACGAAAGAAGGGCATCAGCAATTCCGCCATATTGCGGAGGAGATTGCTCGATTAGTAAAGAAATTTAAGGGTTCTCTTTCTGGGGAACACGGAGATGGCCGTTTAAGAGGGGAGTTTATTCCTTGGATGGTGGGAGAGGAGAATTACCAATTGATGCGGGAATTGAAGTCTTGGTGGGATCCGAAAGGAATATTTAATCCCAATAAGATCGTAGATACACCTCCGATGGACACGTTTTTGCGTTACGAAGCCGGTCAGCAAACTCCTGAATTTAAAACGGCATTCCGTTTCAAGGATCAAGATGTTTTGCAGCATGCGGAGCAATGTAATGGATCTGGAGACTGTCGCAAAACGCCTATTTCAGGGGGGACGATGTGTCCATCCTTTATGGCGACCAGAAATGAAAAAGAAACGACTCGTGCCCGTGCGAATATTTTAAGAGAGTTTTTAACTCGCTCTGAGCAGCCTAATCGCTTTGCTCACGAGGAGATAAAGGAAGTGATGGACCTTTGCTTAGCTTGTAAAGGTTGTAAGGCTGAGTGTCCATCGAATGTGGATGTGGCGAAACTGAAGATGGAGTTTTTGTACCAGTACCAAAAAGAAAAGGGTCTTCCTTTGCGTTCTTGGTTAGTGGGCAACTTTGCGAAGCTATCTAACATAGCCTCTTATGTGCCTTTCTTGTATAATGTGGTGATGGGGACGCCGGCCATTCGACGTATTTCTAACGCCCTAGTAGGTTTCCACCCGGATCGCACGATGCCTTTAATGGCAAAGCAGACTTTGTGGTCTTGGTTAAAGGCACGTACTAGCCCAGTTCAATCAAAATCGGTTTACCTGTTTGTCGATGAGTTCACGAATTTCAATGATGCTGAAATAGGTCGCACGGCCGTTTTGTTGTTAGAGCGTTTAGGCTACGAAGTGAAGACAGTTCCTCATCCGATTTCGGGAAGAGCCTATTTGTCCAAAGGTATGCTGGACGAGGCGCGTGTACTAGCTATGCAAAATGTGCGCTTATGGTCATCGTTGATCTCCGAAAATACGCCTTTGGTGGGTATTGAACCTTCTGCCATCTTGACCTTCCGCGATGAATATCCGGATTTAGTGTCGGATGAATGGGTAGTGAAGGCGCAGGAATTAGCGAAAAACACCTTATTGCTTGAAGAATTTATAGCAAGAGAGGCGGATGCCAAACGGATCACATCTGCGGCATTTAACTCAGATAAGAAGCTGATGAAATTGCATGGTCATTGCCAACAAAAGGCTATTTCCTCTCTTGTAGCTGCTAAAAAGGCTCTCTCTTTACCGGAGAATTTCGAAGTGCAATTAATCCCATCAGGATGTTGTGGAATGGCCGGATCTTTCGGTTATGAGAAAGAACACTACGATTTATCAATGCAGATAGGGGAATTAGTTTTATTCCCTACAGTACGCGCTCAGCCACAAGAGGTGGATATCGTGGCATCTGGAACCAGTTGTCGCCATCAAATTCATGATGGAACAAAGCGGCATGCGAAGCATGCCGCGGAGATCCTGTATGCCGCGTTAAAATAAGGTTAGAATTTCCAGCGTACGAAGGCTTCCATGGCCTCGTATTCCGCTAGGCCTAGCGCGTTGTAGATAGAAGCTGTTGCTCGGTTTCTCTCTTCAGCGCGTTGCCAAAACTCCCTTGAATCGTCTCCCTGGAATACGACCCCATCTTTTTGAGACTGGTGCTTGAAAATACCCATTCTCTTTTTGAATACTTGGTCAGGAGACATCGGTACGGCCATTTCGATTTGGTCGATATCCCATTCAGCCCATGCTCCTTTGTAAAGCCATATCCAGCAGTTCTTCATGTATTCTCGGTGCTTCAATCGCGTCACAGCTTCCATGATGGCGTCTAAACACACTTTGTGAGTTCCGTGCGGATCGGCTAAATCGCCCGCCGCATATATTTGGTGCGGTTGAATTTCTTCGATCAGGTCCATGACGATTTGAATGTCTTTTTCGCCAATCGGTTTTTTGCGAATGGTCCCTGTTTCGTAAAAGGGTAATTCTAGGAAGTGTGCATTCTCTTTTTTGATACCTACAAAGCGACAAGTATTTTTCGCTTCACCTTTACGAATCAAACCTTTGATTTCGCGTACAGCTGTAATGTCAATTTCGGAATCCGGTTTATTGCGTAAAAACTTGATGGCCTCCTTGTAGATTCGGTTCGCTTTCGCGTTCGGGCTTTCGAATTTTTCGTTAAAGTCTACGACGAATTCGGCAAAACGAAGGGCTTCATCATCTGCTACTGCAATGTTACCTGTTGTTTGGTAAGCAACGTGCACATCGTGTCCTTGGTCGTGTAAACGTTGGAAGGTTCCACCCATCGAGATGATATCGTCATCCGGGTGAGGGCTAAAGATTAATACTTTCTTCTTCGCTGGGAAAGCGCGTTCTGGGCGATGCGTATCGTCAGCGTTCGGTTTTCCACCTGGCCAGCCGGTGATCGTATGTTGTAAGTAGTTGAAAACTTCGATATTAATTTCGTAGGCCTGGCCATACAAAGACAATAGCTCGGACAGGCCCTGTTCGTTATAGTCTTTAGAGGTAAGCTTTAAAACCGGTTTTTGAAGTGTCAAAGAAAGGTGTGTTACTGCTTTTTTAATCATATTGCGATCCCACTTCACGGAGTCTACAACCCAAGGCGTTTTGATACGCGTTAACATGGAAGCCGCCGTTTCATCTAGGATAAAGGACGCATTCGGATGTAATTGAAGATAGGATGCAGGGATGTCAGAGGTGACGGTGCCTTCCACAGCTTTGGCTACACTATCCGCTTTATGCTCACCCCAAGCCAATAAGACAATCTTCTTCGACTTCATGATACTATCGATGCCCAGCGTGATGGCTTTTTTAGGGACCTTTTGTAATCCTCCAAAATCAGGGGATGCATCGATCTTAGTCGCGATATCTAACGTCATTAAACGCGTTTTGGAATTGATGGTAGAACCAGGTTCGTTGAATCCAATGTGTCCATTGCGTCCAATACCTAATAGATAATAATCGAAGCCACCTAGTCGCTCGATCTTTGCTTCGTAGTCTCGGCAAAACTCCGGGATCTTATCTAAAGACAAAGTTCCATCTGGTAAATGGTAATTTGTTACCGGTATGTCAATATGGTCAAAGAGTTGTTCTTTCATGAAACGAACATAACTCTGGATGGAATCGGGTTCCATTGGATGGTATTCATCGAGATTAAAGGTGATGACATCTTTAAAGCTTAAGCCTTCTTCTCGGTGAATTCTGATTAATTCTTGGTAGACTTTTTTAGGCGAGGAGCCTGTAGCAAGACCTAAAATGGTAGGTTTGCTAGCTTGGTTATTTTTGCGAATTAGATCGGCAATTTCTTTTGCAACAGACTTAGAGGCTGAATCGGAGTCTGAAAAAATATGTGTTGGAATACGTTCAAAGCTGATTTCTTGTTCCATAATCTTATTTTTTTGCGTTTTTACCTGCTACAATTAGGAGGTCAAGTGAAAGGGCATCAAATATGCGAAGGATTGTTTTGATGGCTGGGTTGCCTTTTCCTAATTCGATGCTGTGAATCGTTTTGATGGCTACGCCACTTCTTTGGCTTAATTCTTCTTGTTTTAATCCGATGGCATTTCTTTTTTCTCTTACGATTTGCCCGAATACTACTAAATCCATTGTTGCTAGGTTTTTGACAAATGTAAAGAAAATAATAATATAAAATGCAAATCGGAAATAAGTTACTGATGAAATGAAAATTTATGCAAATATCCGTTTATCATAATTTGAGGGATAGAAAAAACAATTACCGTATCTTTGGGTTTTTATAAAGATGCGCAAACTATTATTCCTTGTTTTTCTGCTTTTTTCTGGGTTATTAAATGCTCAGAAGTCAACCATAAGTGGCTATGTAAAAGAAGCTGCCAGCGGTGAAGGCCTCATAGGGGCGAGTGTTTATGTGAAAGAACTGAAAACGGGAAATGTGACAAATACCTATGGTTTCTATAGCTTAACGCTCCCTGTAGGTAACTATACTCTCGTTTTTTCTTCATCTGGATTTAAAAAACGCGAGCAAGAGGTTGTCATCACGCCTAAATCTCAGGAGATATCCGTTGAATTAACTGCAGACTCACAAGAATTAGCAGAAGTCATCGTAAAAGCGCGTGCAAACGATGAGAATGTCAAGGGGATTGAAATGTCCGTCAATAAAGTGGACATTAAAACCATTCGTAAAATTCCAGCTCTTTTAGGAGAAGTTGACTTAGTCCGGGCCATTCAATTATTACCTGGAGTTTCAACGGTAGGTGAGGGTGCCTCCGGATTTAACGTTCGTGGAGGGGGTGTCGATCAAAATCTTGTCTTGTTAGATGATGCGCCTGTATATAATTCATCCCATTTATTTGGTTTCTTTTCTGTGTTTAACCCGGATGCAGTGAAGGATGTTAAGTTGTTTAAAGGCGGAATTCCTTCGATGTATGGGGGGAGGGCATCCTCCATTTTGGATGTGAAGATGAAGGAGGGGAACGCGAAGAAACTAGAGGTGAATGGTGGGATCGGCGTGATTTTCTCTCGCTTATCCATTGAAGCACCTATTGTGAAGGATAAGGCTTCCTTTATTGTTGCGGCACGTCGTTCTTATATTGACATTTTGGCAAAGCCCTTCTTAACCGGGAACAATGCGAATTCTAAGTTTAATTTCTATGATTTGACGGCCAAAGTAAACTACACCATTAACCAGAAAAACACCGTCTTTATGTCGGGTTATTTTGGTCGTGATGTGTTTGGGACAGGATTTGGGTTTGACTGGGGAAATACGACCTTAACGACACGTTGGAATCACGTCTTTTCGAATAAATTATTCTTGAATGCCACTGCATTCTACAGTAATTACGATTATATGCTAGACTCAGATATTGAGAATAAGCGCCCGAATGATGCTTTTAAGTGGACTTCAAACATTGAGAATTTGAGTATTAAGCCTGACTTTACCTATTATTGGAGGCCTGATAATACGATCACCTTTGGCGGTCAACTACTTACTTATGACTTTACCCCAGGAAAAGCGAACGCGACTTCCAATGGAGAAAAAAGAGAATTTGGTCAAGCGAATAAACAAGGGGTGGAAGCATCCGCTTACGTGGGTCACGATTGGAAAATCAATTCTCGTTTAACGATTCAATACGGAGTGCGTTATTCGCATTATGATTACAAGAGTTTGAATGGGGAGTATTATGATCGAATTCCTGTGGTAGTTAGCACGGAAAATCCTTCAGGCTATGTGTTGAAAATTAACCAAACTGATCCAAACGCTGTTGTTGCCTCTTATGGTAATTGGGAGCCGCGTTTTGCGCTGAATGTGACTGGTAATGAATCTTCTTCTTTGAAATTGAGCTATAATCGCCTGGTACAGTACATTCACTTAATGTCGAATACGGCAGCGTCTACCCCATTAGATGTGTGGACCTCTTCGACGAATAATATCAAGCCACAGATTGTAGATCAGGTGGCTTTGGGTTTGTTTAAGAATTTTGGTCCGGATGGAAATAATTACGAATCTTCGATTGAAGTCTATTATAAAGATATGCAAAATCAAATCGATTACGCAGACCGGGCGAACCTCTTCTTGAATCCCTATTTCGAGAAAGATTTGCTTTTTGGCGACGGTCGCGCCTATGGGATCGAATTCTTTTTAAAGAAGAATGTAGGTAAATTAACTGGCTGGGCAAGTTATACGCTGGCTCGGACTGAACGCAAAATAGATGGTCTGAATAGTAACGAATGGTATGCTAATCGCTATGATCGAACGCATACCTTGAATTTAGTGGGCCAATATTCACTATCTGATAAATGGTCCTTTGGGGCAAATTTTGCCTACATCACGGGAGTTCCTTACACAGTCCCCGCTCAAAAATACATTTTCGATGGCATAGCCTATCCTCAAACCATTCCGGGAACTCGAGGGAATATACGCGTGCCGGATTACCACCGTCTAGATATTTCCGCTACGAAGAAAAACAAGAAAGCCTTGTTTGGTAAAGGGAGTTCAGAATGGGTATTCTCCGTTTACAATGTGTATAACCGGAAAAATCCATTCTCTATCTATACGCGACCGAATGAAGATAATTCGGTTCAAACCGAGGCAGTTCAATTATCCATCATCGGCTCATTTGTCCCAGCCGTCACCTATAATTTCTCCTTTTAAGATGAAGCCGATCTATTTATTCCTCTTGTTTTTGGCCTTAACATCTTGTGAAGAGATTGTTACTTTGCCTAGTCCAGCCTCTGATCACTTTATCGTGGTCGAAGCCAATCTGACGAATCAAAATAAGCCTCAGCAGATTATATTGTCCCGTTCACAGGACTATTTTGATCAAGCTGCTGTCCCTAAAATTGGGGGTGCTCAGGTGATTGTTTCCGATTCCTTAGGTCACCAATTCACGTTTACGGAGAAAGTGGCATTAAGTGGGATTTATGTGTGGGAACCGACTGTACAACAACCTACGATAGGGAATGTAGGTACTACCTTTAACTTGAATGTGAAGTGGCAGAATGAAACTGTTACCGCGAAAGCTAAGATGAATCGGGTACCACCTATTGATTCGATTTTGTATCAATATGATGAAGCAACAGGCCGTCAAGGTGCGAACGATAGCCCTAAGAATGGGTATGATGCTCAGTTTTATGCACGTGACATGAGAGGCGCTGGAGATTGCTATCGCGTAAAAACTTACCGTAACGGGGTGTTGTTTAACGACCCTATCAATTTAACCTTGGTCTATGATGCAGGCTTTCAAAAAGGAGCGATGACAGACGGGTTGATGTTTATTTTGCCGATTCGACGTTCGATTTCTCCTTCTTTGTATGTAGAAAACGACAAGATCCGAGTAGAACTTTGGTCGATTTCAGAAGACGAGTTTAATTTCTATTCTCAAGCGCGCTTAGAGCTTAACAATGCAGGCTTATTCTCTCGTCCGGCCGCTAATATTCCTACGAACATCAAGAACACGAATCCGGCCTCAAAATTACAGGGGACAGGTTGGTTCGGGGTGTCTGCTGTAAGTTCACTTGAAACAGTCGTAGATCCGAAAAAGGCGAGAACAGGTTTGAAGTAATTACTCGAAATTGAAAATTAAGCTAATCGTGTGTGAATTCAATTGGCTTAATTTTGAATAACTATTAACCGTTCCAGGAGGCACAAATAGGTTATTCAAACCGTGCGAAACACGTATCTCAGGCGAGAATTTAAAGAAACGGTAGAAACGTTCAAAGCCGATTCCATATTCCAGCGATAATTCCGACGTATTAGCGGTAACAGCCGTGTTCTTTTTCTTCACGTTTGCCTCTAAGCCTAATTTTAAGCCAGAAATTAAATACATACGGTGATTTTGGCGGCGCACTGAACGGAATTTCAATAACATCGGAATCTCTAACCAAGTCGATTCTCTCGAAATCAGATCTTCATTCGCAAATTGAATTTGGCGATCGTACAAGGCGATATTTAAACCCGATTTCACCTCTACGTGTTTGCTAAGGGCGTAATTAACGATTCCACCTATTTGAAATCCAAAGGTACGAGGAGAAGTAAGCGAAAGAGGTTCACCAGTTACATCGTTTACTAAAACGCTTGGAAATCCATTCGCATAGTAATTGCTTGACGTTAAGCCAAACATAAAACCAAAGTGCACCGGTTTTTCGTCGTAAAACTCATCGTGCAGCTGAATGTATTTTTTCCCTTGTCCTAAGGCGTTAAAGCCAAGTAAGAAAGCGATAGCAAAACCAATTAAGTGACCTTTTTTCACGCGTTTTTAGCTTTTTTGTGTCCTAAATAAATGGAGCAAATGCCTCCTGTCATCGGGATCCATTGGGTATTTATAAATCCACATTCCTCATAAATTTTCAAGAAGTCTTTGCCGTCAGGAAAAGCTTGAACGGATTCAGGAAGGTAGGTGTAGGCGGCTGGGTCTTTGGAAATCAATTTTCCTAAAACCGGTAGGCAAAATTTCGAATAGAAGGAGTATAACTGCTTCATTGGGAAGCTTTTGGGGTTTGAAAACTCCAAAATTAAGCAATGGCCGCCTGGCTTTAACACGCGGTACATTTCTTTCAAACCTTTGTCCAATGTTTCGTAATTTCTCACCCCAAAACTAACGGTGATTGCATCGAAACTATTGTCAGAGAAGGGTATTTTTTCTGAATCCCCTTTTTGTAATGTAATGATGTTGTCTAAGCCTAATTTCTTGATTTTCTCCACACCGAAGGCTAACATCCCTTCCGAGATATCAATTCCTACGATCTTTTCTGGCTTGATTTTTAAGGCTTCAATGGCAAAATCTCCCGTTCCTGTAGCGATATCTAATACAGACTTAATACCCTTGTTTTGCAATAATTTGATGGCTTTTTTACGCCAAATAATATCAATCCCGCCACTCAATAAATGATTTAGAAAATCATATTTGTGGGAGATGGAGTTGAACATGTCTGCGACCTGTTCTTTTTTTCCTTTGGACTGATTCTTGTAAGGGACTACCATAATTTTAGCGAATTGGTTACGAACTAAACCAGTTCAGTAAGCCAATGTTTCATAAAATTACCAAAAAAAATCGTTTAAATCGCGCTCATGTGGAAAACTGTCACCATGATCCACATAATAGCGAAGCTGATGACCAGTGAAATGTTTACCAGTGACGCGGCAAGTGGGGTATTTAAATTCAATTCGTCCGAATAAGTGATGACTGTCATTCCCACGGGTAAAATGAGGCAGAGCATTAATAGGTTGCGAAAGCCGAGGTCAAAGGGCAGCAAATAAAAACAGATACCCCCCACTAAAAACCCCATGGCATAACGCAAACTTAACACTTGGAATACACGGTAATATGATTTTTTAGATAGGCGCACACTGAAATAAATACCCATTAGAAGCAACACAATAGGCTTATTTCCGGAGGCTATCGTAGAAATGATATCTAGCGCAAAAACGGGAAGTTTTATCTGAAGCACGTTTACCACCACACCTAATACCATCGCCTGCAAGGGAGGCAGGGAAATAATCCGTTTGAAAATATGAGCGGCAATGTTGTCTTTTTTAGGCCCGCGACTGAAATAGTTGCCCATGCCGTAATTCACGAAGAAGTTCACCACCGAATTCCCCAGATCAAACATAATGGCATAGGTCAATCCTTGTATCCCAAAAATTCCCTCAATTAGCGGATAAGCAAAGATCCCTAGATTAAAACCGGCACTCCCTATTGTCATTACTCCTCGGTTCTCTGGTTCCGTATTTTTGAATAAGTGAAAAGCGGTGAAGGACAAAAACATCCCGAAAAGCATCGCAATCAAGGGAAGGTAGATGAGGTCCCAAGTTATATTTACCCGAATCATAGTCGAAAAAACCAAAGCCGGGAAAGTCGTATGCATCAGAAATTTCGACAAAGATTTTCCGTCATGCTCTTGGATAAATCCTGCGCTTTTTAGCGCGTAACCGATTGCAATAATGCAAAGGGCAGAACCAAAAACGATATTAGGATCAGTCATCTAGGCAGGTTTAGGAAGCGTAATGCGGAAGGTTGAACCCTTGTTGATCTCGGTTGATTTCAAGATTAGCTTACCTTGGTGGTAATTCTCAATGATTCGTTTGGCTAACGTTAAGCCTAATCCCCAACCGCGTTTCTTGGTAGAAAAGCCAGGGGAGAAGATTTTGGAGGTATTACTAGGCAAAATACCTTTCCCTGTATCAGAGATGTCAATATGAATGAGATTATTCTTGCCCTCTTTTAATTCTATTCTCAATTGACCATGGCCACCCATCGCATCGACTCCATTCTTGCAAATATTCTCAATCACCCATTCAAATAGGTATTTATTCAAATTTGCGGTTTGATTCGCTGCCAAAGAAGAATGTATCTCGATCGTCACTTTAGACGATATACGAATTTTTAGGTAGCTGATAAAGTTTTGAATAACGGCCTCGATGTCTTCTAATTTCAGAACCGGTGTTGATCCGATATTGGAGAAACGCGTCGTAATGGTTTCTAGTCGTTGAATATCTTTCGATAATTCGACGACAATATCCGGATTTATGTGAGGCTCATTACGTAATAATTCAACCCAAGCCGTTAGTGAAGAAAGAGGGGTGCCTAACTGATGAGCTGTTTCTTTGGCTAAACCCACCCAAACCCGATTCTGCTCCGCTCTCCGCGAATAGGATAGAAAAATATAGCCTAAGAATCCTATAATCAGGACTACTAGTAGTTGTGATAACGGATAGTAACGTAATAATTTCAACAGTTTCGAGTTTCCATAATAGATGTATTCTTTCTGGAAACCCATATCCATTTCGATGGGTTTGTTGTTCTCCGCAATAATTTCTAGCAGTTTTTGCTGCAAAATTTCTTGTTTCTTTTCGGTAGGTAAACTCTCCTGAATGGGAATATTGATCGAATTCAAATGGCCAGAACCATCTTTCCAAATCACGGGAATCGTATTATTCTCATTGATTTTCTTAATACGCTCGAAAAAGAAATTGATATCCGCGTTATTATCACTTGTCAACGCATAGCGAATCGTTTCCGCATACAATTCAATTTGCTGTTTTTCCCGTTCCTCTAGCTTCGTCACTAAACCATCGGTAAAGTATAAGGAGAATCCTGCCATCACCACGCTGACCGCGAAAAAGGCGACTTTTAACCAAGTATCTCGGTTGTAAAAGGCTAAAGGCAAGGAAAAATCTTTTAACATCATTCTTTTCTTACCCTCAAAAGGGTACGTTTATCACAAATTACCTACCGTTTATCCAAATTCACAAATAAATTTTCTAAGGTACTTTGTATTGCATAGTACCTTGTCTATATTTGCATCATCAAATTAAACAAACAACCGATGGATATTGAAAATGCCAAGGTGCAAATGAGAAAAGGAATACTCGAATTCTGTATTCTGAAAATTATCTCAAAAGGAGAGGTGTATGCCTCGACTATGTTGTCCGAATTAACTTCCGCCAAAATTATGGTTGTGGAAGGTACTTTGTACCCTTTATTAACCCGCCTGAAAAATGCGGGTTTTTTAGACTATCGCTGGGTTGAATCAGCGTCAGGGCCGCCTCGAAAATATTATTTATTAACAGACAAAGGACAGGAATTCTTAACAGAAATGTCCTCGACTTGGGATGAATTACAAGCATCCGTTAATCAAATCTCTAACGCTTCTCCGCAGGCTTAACCCATACCCCACATGAAAAAGACTTTATCAATTAATATCGCTGGATTTGTCTTCCACATCGAAGAGGATGCCTATGCTACTTTAGACACCTATTTAAAATCCATACACGCTTATTTCGCGTCTTTCGAAGGTTCGAAAGAGATTATCGCGGATATCGAATCCAGTATTGCAGAGAAATTTTGGAATATTAGAGAAACAGAAAAAACAGAAGCTATATCACAAGAGCATGTGGACGCTTTAATTGCTTCTTTAGGAACCATTGCAGATTTCAAGCAAGTGGAAGAGGAGGAAGATAAGAAGGAGGGATATACCGCTCCTAAAACAGAAGGTGCTCCTAAAATTTTCCGTCGTGACATCACTCGTAAGAAATTAGGTGGGGTAGCGGCTGGTATCGCTCGTTATTTTGAAGTAGATGTGACTTGGGTTCGATTGATCTTATTAGCCTTATTGAGCGCGAGTTTCCCTTTATTCCATGTAGGAAATATTGTTTTCTGGGCCTACATTATTATTTGGGCGGCCATTCCGGGTGAAATGAATCCAGATGATGATAAATCATATCGCAAATTTTACCGCGATCCAGAGAAAAAAGTGATCGGAGGAGTGATGGCTGGTATTGCCGCATACACGGGTTGGGACGTAGGATTACTGCGTGTATTAGCGGTTTTGTCTGTGGGTCTTTTTGGCTCAGGTGTCATTGCTTATATCGTAATCTTAGCGATTACGCCAGAGGCTAAGACGATGAAGGATAAGATGGAAATGACGGGTGAGCCTATCACCTTGGAAAATATTGAGAACAATATTAAGAATAGCATTCAGCCAGATGAGACGGAGGAAAAGACCATTACTAAAGTATTATTGTTCCCTTTCCGCATTTTTGCCACGGTTTTCTCTGCTTTAAAAGGGCCTTTAAACGTCATCCGTTGGTTCATTCAAATACTGTTAGGGGTCATCTTATTGATCTTGGGTATTGCGTTTATTATCGTTTTGGGAGCATTGTGTACTGTTGGATTTACGGGAATTGATCAAGGTCAACTTGTGCATATGGGTCCATTGCCACTTTATTTAATCGCAAAAGACTTCCCATTCTGGGCTGTGCCAGCATTAGTGATGGCCTTCTTGCCCATTTTCGTTTCGATCGTGATCGCAGGAGTTTCCTTATTAGCGAATCGTAAATTTTACAATAAAACCTATAAGATCGCCTCTACCACGATGGTGATCGTGGGTTGGATCGGTTTATTTGCTGCTGCTGCATTTGTGGGACGTAATTTTCAACGTTCAGCTTCTTATAATCAGGTTAAGGAAATCGCAGTTTCGGATTCGACGACCTATGTGTTAGATATCGACAAAAAAGACAACGAGACGATCTGGCAAATGATGCTGGGGGAGAAAGTGGAGGAATTTACCTTTGATTTTGAGGAGGAGGAGGATAACCACGATTACAACGAAGAGCGCTTTAATCGTGCGAATATTGAGATCGAAGGCTATGATGGGAAGACGATTCAGGTAATTACGTATGCAAAATCGCAAGGTTTGACGCGTAAGGAGGCGGAGACGAATGCCAAAATGATTCAGTACAATTACCTTCAAAAAGGTAAAGATCTTCGTTTTGACACTCATTTTGGTCTACAGAATTCCAAATTCCGTGCGCAACGTCTAAAAGTGAAGATTATGATTCCTTATGGCAAATCATTTAGCATGACGCGTGATTTTGCCTACTACATGGAAAATGTACTAGAGTCAGGTTATTTCCACGAGGAAGGACAGGATTTGTTTATCGGGTCGCTATGGACGTTCTCTGCAGATAAGGGTTTGATTTGTTTGAATAGAACACCTCATATGGATGACGAATCGAAGGATGAGGATTTTACAGACGAAAAAGTAGGTTTTACGATCACAAAAGACCTCGTAAACTTCAGTTCTATTACAGGTCTGAACACGGAGTCTTCACAGATCAAAATCACTAGAGGCGATCTTCCCAAGATTATCTACCGAGGGAATCAAACTTTAGAGAGTTCTGTTCACGTAGAGAACAACGTGTTAATATTAGATAAAATTCAGCCTGGGATTCAGGTAGAGATTGTGGTGCCTGAATTGACTAAAGTGGAATTAGGCGGCAATGCTAGCACGGAAATCGAAGGTTTCACTTCGGCTAAGATGGATGTGATTTTACGTGGTTTTCATTCGCTTACCTTGAAAGGTGGGGGAGATCAATTGAACGCCAGTGTGTTTGATTCTGCGGAATTAAATGCGGGAGATTTCGTTGTAGAAAAAGCCTTTGTGTCTATCGATAAATATGCCAAAATAGAGGCAAATGTCTCTAAAATGGTACAAGGGAAAAAATATGAGAGTTCGAAATTCTCCAATAAAATGAGCAGTGGCGTGAGTTATAAATGGAATGTGATAAAATAACATGCAACCTTTTTTAAAACGTCAGCATCTAGCAACAAATTAAAAAATCTATGAAAAAAATCTTGTCTTTATTCGCCGCCTTTTTAGTCGCTTTTAGTTCCTTCGCAGATCCTGCGGTAGTTACCAAAAAAATCAAAGTAGCTAATTTTAAATCCATCGAGTTAGGGAGTGCGTTCGAGGTGCACGTTCACAAAGGAAGTGTTTATGCCGTTTCCATTACGGGGCGTGAAAAAGATATCGAAGATTTAGAGGTTACCACATCCGCTGGTAAATTAGAAATTGGGTATGGAACTAATTGGACGTGGAGTTGGAATAATAACCGATCGAAGGTGGTCATTAATATTACGCTACCTCGACTTGAGAGTGGTGAATTTACAGGTGCCTGCAAAGTAGACTTGCAAGGATTTTCAAATGAAGAGGAGATGCGTTTATTATTCTCAGGAGCGGCTAAAGGATCAGCTGAAGCCCTTAGAACCGATAAATTGAAGATTGAATTAAGTGGTGCATCTGATTGTAGAATCACAGGACAATCTGATTACTTGAAGGTAGAAGCCTCTGGTGCCAGTCACTTAAAGGCTTTAGAATTCTTATCACGTAATGTAGATGTGGAAGCTTCTGGTGCAAGCAGCGCTTCAGTGCACGTTCAGAAATCCTTGAAAGTAGACGCCTCTGGTGCTTCTCACGTAAAATACAAAGGGAGTCCAATAATTAACAAAGACCTATCTGGTGCAGCATCGCTACATCAGGTTAATTAAAAAGTTTTTCACCTGCCTCGATGCGAATCGGGAGGGTGTTTTCCGCGGGAGGAATGGGACAGGCGAAATCTTCGTTGTATGCGCAATAGGGATTATAAGCTAGATTAAAGTCCACCCGCAACCGATTGTTTTTTACATTTGTTAGGGGTAAATCTAGAAAACGTCCGCCTCCATAGGTTTCTGTGGGGGCGGTTTTGTCTTTAAAGGGTAGGAAGAAATTTCCGTCTTCGTGTTGATACAAGGTTAAAGAAATGCTGAATCCACCTATTTCCCCTTTTATTTTTCCGAATAATATTAATTTTTCGGTGGTTCCATCCGTCATTTTTAATTCTACCGTTTTCGCTTTCTCCGCTTTTTCTAAGACGAAGTCGACGATGTAATCTTTGTTGAAGGAGTAGTATTTCAAACCCTTGAAGGTCGCTTTATCTTTAATGGGGGATTCCTCTCCACTTTTAAAGGCTTCATCTTTATCGCTACGGATTTTCAGCACATCTGCTCCCGTTTCTTCGACTGGTTTCGCCGTAGGAATGCTAAAATAGGCGAGAATTGCGATGATGGGAATCAGAAAGAGGAACCATTTGTTGAATTTCATGGGAATGGGTGTAATTTTGGGTACGTAAAATTAGCAAATAAATCAGATGTTTACAGGTATTGTGGAGGCGATGGGATCGCTGGTAAAGACAGAAGCAAAAGGGACGAATGTGGAATTTTGGTTCATGTGTCCATTTACGCAAGAGTTAAAGGTGGATCAATCACTCGCACACAACGGGGTTTGTCTGACTGTCGTGGAGATTCAAGGAGAGCAATACCGCGTAACGGCGATAGATGAGACCTTGCAGAAGACGAATTTGGGGGATTTAAAGATAGGCCAAAAAGTAAACTTAGAACGTTGCATGGCCGCAAATGCGCGTTTTGATGGGCATATCGTACAAGGTCATGTGGATTTAACGGGAATTTGTACAGAGATAAATGATCAGAATGGAAGTTGGGAATACCGCTTTAGCTATCCAAAAATTAGTGGTCACGTGACGGTGGAAAAAGGCTCCATTTGTGTGAATGGTACCAGCTTAACGGTGGTAGATTCGCAGGATGATTCCTTTACCGTTTGCATCATTCCTTATACCTACGAACACACTGTTTTTCATCAACTAAGCGTAGGTGATCGAGTGAACTTAGAATTCGATATTCTAGGAAAGTATATTAAGAAATTAATGCAGCGATAGCCTTATTGACTTTGTCAAAGCCAAAACGCTTCCAAGCGATTTCTTTTTGGTCTTGAATTTCTGCCAAACCTAAATTGCCAATACTGCCTAAATGCGAATGATTGATTTCGCGTGTGCTGCCATCGAACGCACCGTCTTCGATCTTTTTACCTACGATTTGGTAGGCCTCTCTGAACGGAACCCCTTGCACGACTAATTTATTCACCTCTTCTACTGAGAACAATAAATCGTATTTCGAATCCACTAACAGGTCTTTTTTTACTTTCAGATGGCTCACCATATAGTGGGTGATTTCTAAGCCGTCCAAAATTTCCTCAATCGCCGGCATCAACAATTCCTTCGTTAATTGGAATTCGCGGTGGTACCCTGAAGGTAAGTTGCTCGTCAATAACTGTAATTGATTCGGTAATGCCTTCAACTTGTTGGCTTTACCACGCAATAATTCCGCGACGTCTGGATTCTTTTTATGCGGCATAATGGAGCTTCCTGTCGTTAAAGAGCTAGGTAGTTCGATGAAGCCGAAGTTTTGGGAATTGTATAAGCACACATCCATCGCTAATTTGCTCAGCGTCGTGGCGATCTGTGCAATGGCCGTTAAGACAAATAATTCGGTCTTCCCACGAGATAATTGCGCGTTCACAACGTTTACGTGCGGCGATTCGAAACCTAATAATTCCGTAGTGTATTTTCTGTCCAAAGGGAAGGACGATCCGTAACCCGCACCAGAACCCAGCGGATTCTTATTAGCTAGGCGGAAGGCCGCTTCTAGTAATTCAATATCTTCTACTAAGCTCTCAGCATAAGCTCCGAACCAAAGTCCGAAAGACGAGGGCATCGCAATCTGCAAGTGCGTGTAACCTGGTAATAAATCGTTTTTATGGGCTTCGCTTTTCGCGATTAATAAGTCAAACAAACGCTCCACCGCATCAGCGATGTGTTGGATTTCAGCTCGCATAAACAATTTCAAATCCACTAAAACTTGGTCGTTTCTAGAACGTCCGGCGTGAATTTTCTTACCCTGATCGCCTAATTTCTGCGTTAATAAGTATTCGATTTGGGAATGCACATCTTCCATTCCGTCTTCGATGGTAAAATCTCCGGCTTCGATTTGGGCATAAATAGCTTTCAATTCAGCGCACAAAGGGCCTAATTCGTCCGCACCCAGCAAACCTACTTTCTCTAACATTGTGATGTGAGCCAGGGAACCCAGCACATCATAGCGCGCTAATTGCAAGTCGTACACGGGGTCGTTCCCAATCGTGAATTTCTCGATTTTAGCGTCTGTCGTCTGATTTTCTTTTTGCCAAAGTTTTGCCACAATCTTAAATGCTTAGGGTGGTAAGGAGATTTTGATAGGTTTGGATGCCCTGTTTCAGTTCATCCAAGAAAATATATTCGTCTGCCGTATGCGATCTGCCGGAGTGTCCGGGACCGATTTTGACTGATGGGATCGGTAATAAAGCTTGATCGGAAAGGGTAGGAGAGCCGAATAAAGAGATCCCTAAAGCTTTTGCCGCTTGCACTATCGGATGTATTTCCTCCATTCTGCTGGAGTTTAAACGCATCGATCTAGGCGTTAATTCGGCCTGAACGATGGTTTTTAATTCTGCCAGAACTTCTTCTAGCGAATAACATTCATTCACCCGGCAATCGATCACGTAATCGCAAGTATCTGGAACCACGTTATGTTGTTTGCCTGCGTTGATGACGGTTACCGTCGTTTTTACAGGTCCTAATAAACCGGAAACCTTTGCAAAAGAATGATTTTGGATGTGTTGTATATCCTCCAAAGCCAAGTAAATCGCGTTCACCCCCTCATTTCTAGCTGCATGCCCTGCAATTCCTTTCACTTTCGCATCCACCACCATCAGGCCTTTTTCCGCAATCGCCATCGCGCAATCCGTGGGTTCGCCCACGATTGCAAAATCGATACGAGGTAAATCCTCTGATTTCAAAAGGGCTTCAATTCCACCCGTTCCCGATATTTCTTCCTCCGCGGTAGCGGCTAAAACCAGGTTGAAATCCAGATTTTCTACTGTGTAAAATGAAACAAAAGTTGCGATTAAGCAAACCAAACTCGCACCTGCATCATTTGAACCTAAACCAATCAGTTTCCCCTCTTGCTCCGTCGCTTTGAATGGATCAAAGGTCCATGACGCATTTGCTTTCACCGTATCGTGGTGGGAATTCAATAGAATGGTAGGCTTAGACGCATCGAAATGCAAATTAGTAGCCCACACATTATTGCCTAAACGATTCGTTGGAATATTTTGCGCCATGAAAAAGTCCATCAAAATCTGCGCCGTCCCTTGCTCTTCCTTACTCATGGATGGGCAGGCTATTAGCTGAGCTAATAGGTCTTTCGCGGCTAGAAATTGACTTTCTTGGTACATGTTAAGCACTTATTTTTGTTCCTATTTCGGTTTTCTGCAAGTTATCTGCGTGGCATAAACGCACCACGGAAACACCGGCAGAGATCGCCTTAAGGGCATTATCTAATTTCGGGATCATCCCCGCAGAGACGATTCCTTTTTCTTTTAAGTCTATAAATGAGGCTGGATTGATGGAGCTAATGACCGAATCGTCGTCAGTAGGGTCCATTAAAACGCCTTTCTTTTCAAAGCAATATGTTAACGTAACGTCGTATGTTGAACTGAGGGCTATAGCCAAAGCCTGTGCCATCGTATCCGCATTCGTATTCAATAGTTGACCTGCTGCATCTGCCGTAATCGGAGCAAAGATGGGAGAGAATCCTGCCGCAATTAATCCTGACAAGGAATCAGCATTCACTAAAACAATATCGCCTACAAAACCATAATCAATGGGTGTGGCAGCTCTTTTCTTCGATAACACGATTCTGCCATCCGGTCCAGTTAAGCCCAAGGCATTACAAGTTAATCCTTGTAATTCGGCCACAATCGATTTATTAATCCAACCTGCATAAACCATCGTCACAATACGAAGGCTTTCTTCGTCAGTCACGCGTCTGCCCTCAATCATTTGACTCTCGATGCCCATTGAAGCTGCCATTTGAGTGGCAATCTTACCACCTCCGTGCACCAGCAATTTAGGGCCAGTCAAAGAAGCAAAGTCCTGCAAAAAGCTAGCCAGGGCGGATGGATTGTCGATGACATTCCCGCCTATTTTAACTACTTGAAGGGTGGGTTTAGCAGACATTAGAATAAATACGGGCTCTCCGTTCTCATGATGGTTAAAATCATTTCCTTTAAAACAGCCTGTGCCGCCCAAACCCGGTTACCCGCTTGTTGAATCACAATCGAATTAGGGGAATCGATCACCTCGTCAGCGACCACTAAATTCCGTCTAACCGGAAGGCAGTGCATGAATTTGGCATTGTTTGTCAGGCTCATTTTCGCGGCATCTACCATCCAAGCGGGATCGGAAGAAAGTATTTTTCCGTAGTCTTGGTAGGATGACCAGTTTTTAGCATAAATAAAATCTGCACCCTCATACGCCTCTTTAGGGTCGTAGCAAATCTTCGCATTTCCAGCGAATTCAGGCGCTAATTCATAGCCTTTAGGGTGAGCAATCGTGAAATCCACGTCAGCGTGATTCATCCATTCCGAGAAGGAATTAGGCACACATTGCGGCAAAGCTTTCACGTGTGGAGCCCAAGTCAACACTACTTTAGGTCGCTCTACGGTCTTGAACTCGTTGATTGTAATTAAATCCGTTAACGACTGCAAAGGATGGCGAGTCGCTGACTCCAAGCTAAGAAACGGACGTCCCGTATATTTCAAGAACTGGTTCAATACCTGTTCGCTATAATCTAATTCTCTATCTACTAAACCAGGGAAACTACGCACCCCTACAATATCGCAATACGAGCCTACGACAGCGGCGGCCTCTGAAATGTGTTCCGCCTTGTCACCATTCATAATGACGCCTTCGTTCATTTCGAGTTGCCACGAATCGGCTCCCACATTCATGATCATGACCTCCATTCCGAGGTTTTGAGCAGCTTTTTGGGTAGAAAGGCGCGTGCGAAGACTGGCATTGAAGAATAATAAACCGAGCGTACGGTTTTTCCCAATGTGCTTATCCGCATAGGGGGTCTTCTTCATCAACAAAGCCTCATTGACTAAGTTTTGAATATTGTAAGCGTCTTTAACCGAAGTGAAATTTTGCATGCTTTTAGCTGTCTAACATTGGCAATTCAGTAAAATTACTGAAAAAGATCAGTATCGAAGGCGTTCCCAGGTGAAAACTTGCATGGGGTTTTCGAGTGCCAGTGTTTTCTCCCCTGTTTTTTGGAAGTCGTTTTTCTCTAAAACCTGTTGCGACCCAACATTGTTCACCGGTGTTTCCGCGCGAATAATACGTAATCCAGAATCTTGAAAAGCCCAATCGCATAAGGCCTGCACCGCTTCTGTAGCTATTCCCTGTCCTCTGAATTTCTGGTCTAAGGCATAACCAATCTCGGTAGTCCCCTGATCATCTGGCAATCCCGCAAAACCGATTCCCCCCACAGAGCAGGACGAAGATTTGAGGATTATTTCCCAATTTGTGTACCAGTAGAAATCCAAAGGAAATTTTGCCGTCTGAGGAATCCAATAATCGCGTAAGGCTTGCCTGGTTTCCTGCTCATAGAACAATTCCATTTCCCAAGGGTTATGCTGTAGATCTAGCCTTTTTTCCAGATCTTTGCGCCCCGATTGATGCCAAACTCGCAAATACTGGTTCGTTAGCGGGAGTATAGTAAGCCGAGAAGTCTGAATAGGGATGATCATATTGGACTACAAATTACCCTTTTTGGTCGCAAAAAAGAAGGCCTTTAAATAGAATGTACAAATTTTGCATTCGTTAAATGAAGATGTTTAAACAACAAACAATGAAAAAATTAATTACGCTATTCGCACTAATGAGTTTATCATTAACAGCTATTTCCCAGATTCCTGGTGGAATGGGCGGTTTTGGTGCAGCGCCTAAGAAAGAGACAGTGATTCCAGGAACAGCGCAAGCTGCTTCTAAAGGAAGTGCAAAAATCATCGGATTCTTATTGGATTCGACGGATTCAAAGCCAGTGGAATTCGCCACTTTGGCCCTAATCAATACCAAGACAAATAAACCAGTAGACGGTACCGTGGCTGACGGTGTAGGTAAATTTACGCTGAACAAAGTCGCAGTAGGATCGTATAAAATCGTCGTTTCTTTCATCGGGTATGAAAGCAAAACGGTTTTTGTATCTGTGTCAGAAAAGAATGACGACCACGACTTAGGGGTGATCAAATTACAACCTAGTTCTAAGATGCTATCTGAAGTGACAGTGGAAGGACAACGTGCCTTGATTGAAGAACGCGTTGATCGCACGGTGTACAATGCCGAGAAAGATGCTTCAAATAAAGGTGGCGATGCAACAGATGTCTTGAAAAAAGTACCGATGCTTTCTGTGGATTTGGATGGTAACCCATCCCTTCGTGGTTCGACTAATGTGAAGGTCTTAATCAATAACAAGCCTTCTACCATCATGGCTTCTAGTATCACAGATGCCTTGAAGCAGATTCCAGCGGATATGATTAAAACGGTGGAAGTTATCACCTCTCCATCTGCGAAATACGATGCAGAAGGTTCAGCGGGTATTATTAACATCGTGACGAAGAAAAATACCTTACAAGGCTTGACGCTTTCTTTTGACTCCTCAGTGGGTGCTCGAGGTTCAAACTTGGCTTTGAATGGAAACTTTAGGAACAAGACTTGGGGATTATCTTTGGGTGGTTTTGGTCGTTCAGAATACAACGTGAATGGTAAATTTGAAAGTACTCAGATCACGACGAACAATGGCTTGCAAACGACAAACATTCAAACGGCAGAAACGCGTCGTCAAGGTTTGTTTGGTAACTACCAATTAGGTTTTGATTGGGATATTAATAAATACAATTCGATTACCTCAAACGTACGTTTTGGATTGCGTAATGGAAATAACTGGCAAGATGGCTTGCAGCAAATCAGAAATGGTTCGGTTTCGTCTCTACGTAACACAAATTCATTAGATGAGTCAGCTAACGTAGATTTGAATATCGATTACACGCATACCTTTGAGAAACCACAAAAGGAATTCTCGATCTTATCAATGTATAGCCGTAACAACCGTGCGAACGATTTCTTTAACTTGATTATGAATCCGAATTCGACGATGAGTGAAATTACGAATTCAATTAAGAATGAGAATACGTCTTATAATGAGGAGGCTACCTTCCAAATGGATTACCAAACACCAATCGCAAAGAATCAATTATTTGAATTCGGAGGAAAAGGGATCTTGCGTAATGTGACCTCAGATTATAAATCCTTCACTGCTGGAGCGAATGGTATTTATGCGCCAGCGAATACAGCTACCTTGCCAACAAACGTGTTTGATTACAATCAAAACATTTGGGGAACGTATGGTTCCTATACCTTGACAACAAAAAACAAGTGGAGCATCAAGGCAGGCGCTCGTTATGAGCACACAGATATTACGGCTAGTTTCTTGAAGAAAGAAGGCCAAAATACCGTGATCCCTCCTTATGGCGTTTTAGTGCCTAGTTTCAATATGTCGAAGACCTTCAAATCGGGTACGTGGAGATTCTCTTATAACCGCCGTATTCAACGTCCAGGTATCGAAAACTTGAACCCGAACGTGAACGCCACTAACCCTTTGAACATCTCGGTGGGTAATCCAAATTTGGCCCCAGAATACACCAACAACTACGAGATTTCATATAGCAAGTTTGTGAAGCAGACGTATATCTCCACTGCTTTCTTTGTGCGTAATACTACGGGATCGATCAATCGTATCCGCGAAGTAAAAGGAGATACCGTGAAAACGACAACGCGTAACATCGGTAACGAAGATGCGTATGGTATGAACATTAATATCAACATGAACTTGTCTAACAAATTGATGATTGGTGGGGGTGGAGACTTGTCTTACATGGTCTTGAAGAATAATGTACCGGATCCATTGTTAAATGCGAGCAACGAAGGTTTACAATCTAACTTCCGTATTTTCGGTAACTACAACATCGGGAATGGTTGGGGTGCGCAAATCTTCTCTTTCTACCGCGTGAACCAAATTCAATTACAAGGTTCTCAAGGAGGTTTTGGGATGTATAGCTTGAGCTTTAAGAAGGACTTCAAAAACAAGAAGGGAAGTATCGGTTTCGGGGCAGAGAACTTCTTGACTCCTCAAGGATTTGTGATGCGTAACGAAACGAAGACCGCCTCGATTTACCAATTGAGCGAGAACACGATGCGTAATATGAACTTTAAGATTAACTTGTCTTATCGTATTGGTAAAATGAGTTTTGGTCCTACGAAGAAAAAGAAATCAGTGAATAACGACGATACAAAAGGCGAAGGTGATGCAGCTCCTGCAGCTCCACAACAACCAATGGGTATGCCAGGAATGCGCATGGGTGGTGGCGGAGGAGGCTTCGGAGGCCCACGTTAATCACTAAGGATAGGAGAGAAAGGGAATCAGAAATGGTTCCCTTTTTTTATTTATTGCGTTCTATCGTGTAGCTAATCAGATCGCCCAACGAGTTACGGTATTCAGATGCTGGGAAGGTCGCTAAGATCGCACGGGCTTCCTCCGCGATTATATTCATCTTTTGGTTGGCGTAGGCCAAACCTCCCGTAGATTTAACGAATTCGATGACCTCGCGCACTTTAATAGAATCCTCTGATTCTTTTTTAATCAGCTGAATGATGTGCTTTTTTGTCGAATTGTCGGTGTTTTGGAGGGCATAAATCAGCGGTAAGGTCATCTTCTTTTCTTTGATGTCGATCCCTAAAGGTTTCCCAATTTCCGCATCGCCATAATCAAACAAGTCATCCTTGATTTGGAAAGCAATGCCTACTTTCTCTCCAAATAAACGCGCTTTCTCTACCATCTCCGCATCAGCGCCGGCAGATTGAAATCCGACCGCACAGCAAGCGGCGATTAGAGTTGCCGTTTTCTTGGTAATGATATCAAAATAGACGTCTTCTGTGATGTCCAGTTTTCGCGCTTTTTCGATTTGCAATAATTCGCCTTCGGACATTTCGCGAACGGCGGTGGAAACGGATTTTAATAGATCGAAATCTTCATGTTCCACAGAAAGTAATAAGCCTTTAGAAAGTAAGTAATCACCCACTAAAACGGCAATCTTATTCTTCCAGATCGCATTGATGGAAAAGAATCCGCGTCTGTAATTTGAATCATCTACAACATCATCGTGAACCAATGTTGCGGTGTGTAATAATTCGATGAGTGCTGCGCCCCTGAATGTTTTCTCCGTTATCTCTCCCATGCATCCTGCCGTTAAAAAGACGAACATCGGGCGCATCTGTTTTCCCTTTCTTTGGACAATATAATGCATGATGGTGTCGAGCAACATCACTTTTGTCTTCATAAAAGTTTTGAACTTCCCTTCGAATGCTTTCATCGAATCATCGATGGGCGCTTGAATGGAAGAAATGGAGTAGGACATTTGGATTGTTTGAATCAGTAAATTGTGTAAATTTAATCAGATTTGTGGATAATAAGGTATTATGAGTCAGATTTTAGTCTTAGCGGGTGGTTCCGTCAAAGGAGCGTTTCAAGCGGGTGTTATCAAGGCACTTTTTGAGAAAGGTTATCAACCGGATGCTATTTATGGGGTGTCTGCGGGAAGTTTAAATGCGGCTTATTTAGTGAACCAGTTTGGCCAGCAAGCAAATTCAGACTTACCTATTTCCTATCCGCAGGCAGCGCAGGATTTATGGGATTTTTGGGAGCGACGCATTACGCGTCCAGAATGCTTATCTAAGCCATTTAACATTTTTCAGCTTGGATGGACGGCTTTAACGAAGAAGTTCGAAGGATTAGTGGATACGAGTCCTTTGCGAGATCTTTTATCCGATGTATTACAGGTTCGAAATTTACATGCGAGTCCAGTGGGCTTAAAAGTAGGTGCGGTAAATATCATGGAAGGGGCGATGCATTATGTAGATCCTAGTTTTGAAAATTTCCAAGACTACTTAATGGCCTCCTCTGCTGTGCCCATTTTGATGCCTGTAGTGAAGATTGAGGGAGAGAAGCGTAAATCTTACCTGGATGGAGGTTTGCGGGACGTGGCGCCCTTGCAAAAGGCTATCAATGATGGTGCTAAAGAAGTGGTAGTGATCGCCTGTCACACGGAGATGATCGAAGGTGGGGATTTTGACTCAGGGGATCTATTAGCCTTAGTCGATCGGGTGATGGATATTGCGGTCAATGAGATTTTGAATGCGGACCTTCGAATGCAGCGTTCGGAAGTGAAACTAACGATTATTCGACCGAAGCAACCTCTCAGCATCGATATCCAACGTTTTACGAAAATGGACATTCGCAGAATGCTTGAAACGGGTTATGCCTTGGGTTTAGAACTATAAAAAAAGCCTCGAATTTCGAGGCTTTCTATTTATACTGACATGATGTCTTTCTCTTTTTCGTTAAAGACCTGGTCGATCTTCGCGATGTAGGCATCCGTTTTCTTTTGGATCTTGTCTTCTGCCTCCTTGATCGCATCTTCCGAGACGCCATCACCTTTTAATTTCTTGATGCTATTGTTTCCATCTTGACGGGCATTGCGGATATTAATCTTAGCGACTTCAATTTCTTGCTTGCAACGCTTCACTAAATCACGGCGACGCTCTTCTGTTAATGGAGGGATTGATAAACGAATGATTTCGCCATCGTTCATTGGATTCAAACCTAAGCTTGAGTTGCGGATAGACTTCTCGATTTCAGCGAAAATTCCTTTCTCAAAAGGCTTGATCGCAATCGTACGCGCATCTGGAGTGGTGACTGAAGCAGCACCTGAAATAGCCGTCTGCATACCATAATAATCGATGGTTAATCCATCTAACATGGATGGACTCGCTTTACCAGCTCTAATCTTAGATAATTCAATGTTTAAGTGCTTGATCGCACCGTCCATGGTTTCGACTGTTGCGTCAATATAGAATTCGATTTCTTCCATTTTATCAATTAACTAATTAATGTTCCTACATCCTCACCCGATACTAAGGCAGCTAAGTTCCCGTCCTTGTTCATATCAAACACGATGATGGGTACGTTATTTTCTTGGCATAAAGTGAATGCCGTGGTATCCATAATTTTCAATCCTTTAGAGATCGCCTCCGAAAAGCTCAAATGCGTATAGCGAGTCGCCGTCGCATCTTTCTCTGGATCAGCAGTGTAAACACCATCAACTCGTGTTCCTTTTAACACCACATCTGCTTCGATTTCGATGGCCCGAAGAGAGGCAGTCGAATCTGTCGTGAAATAAGGGTTACCTGTTCCTGCTCCAAAAATCACAATACGTCCTTTTTCTAAGTGACGCATCGCACGGCGGCGAATGAAAGGTTCGCAAACCGCTTCTACTTTGATGGCAGTCATCATACGCGTGTACAATCCTTGTTTTTCCAAAGAAGCCTGTACCGCCATTCCATTGATTACAGTGGCTAACATGCCCATGTAATCGCCTTGTACGCGATCAATTCCTGCTTTAGCAGCACTCGCGCCACGGAAGATATTTCCTCCACCGATTACGATTGCTACTTCTACACCTAAATCATGCACCTTTTTGATTTCAGCGGCATATTGACCAAGAATAGTTGGGTCAATCACTTCTCCATCTGTCGAAAGAGATTCGCCTGAAAGTTTTAGTAAAATGCGTTTGTATTTAGGTTCTTTCATGAGGAGCTCGTTTATGTCGATTTTGTGCGATGCAAATTTAGGAAAAATCTAGGTCTAGGCAAGGCTTTCGTCCTTGGCTTTGGGTAATTTATACCAAGGCAAATAAGGCTGCGCATGGTGTTCGAAATGGTAGCCAAAAAAGTAGCACGAAATAAACGCCCAAATATGGTTTTTGCTTTGGCTCCTGGATTGTTGTTTGTTGTCCGCTGCATGTTCACCTCGGTGCGGCAAATAGGTCCCAAAAATAAATAATTGCAGCGTACTCAAGATCGCGGGCACTTCCCAAAATAAGATCAAATTCCACATCGGAAACCAGATCTTCAACACATTGTAAGTAATCGCCATAGCTAGCACCTGTTTCCAAGTCACGTATTGCCAAATGAATTTGAACCACCAAAGCAAGAAAGGCCCTTGGTGTACGTCTGGATCTTCGTTTGTATTCACATGGGCGTGGTGTAAGTGGTGTTTTGCCCGCAAGGTACCGTAATCATTAAAAGCGAAAAGTATCGTGCAGAAACGTCCGATTGCGTGATTTAGGCGAGGATTTTCTGCATAAACTACTCCATGAATGGCATCATGTGAAGTAATGAATAAGCCCGTGTACAAATGCGTTTGAATAAGGATGGCGACGTAAATCCAAGGGTCAGACCAGCTGAAATCAGCGTCTATACAATAGGCTAAATTCGCGCTCCACAGTGTTATCAACACCGCAGCCCAAATAATTCCCTGAAATTTACTTACTTTGTTCATCGAAATTGAGCCAGATAAGTCTGGCATCTATATGACCTCAAAACTATGAAAATTGTTCCAGCATTGTTGCTTTTTATTTTGTCTTTTACTTTTCCAGCCGGAGCGCAAACCGCTTCATTGCCATCCACTTATTGTAACCCGATGAACTTGGATTACGGATTTACTCCTATTCCTAATTTCTCAGAACAGGGGCGACACCGAGCTACAGCAGATCCCGTGATTTCGTATTTCAAAGGCAAATACTACTTGTTTTCCACAAATCAATGGGGCTATTGGTGGAGCAAGGATATGCTACAATGGAACTTTGTTTCTCGCCGTTTCTTGCAACCTTACCACAAAGTGTATGATGAATTGTGTGCGCCAGCGACCCTTACCTTGGGCGACAGTTTGTTAGTGATAGGTTCTACCTATGCAAAAGATTTTACGCTTTGGTATTCCCAAAAACCGGAAACGGATACTTGGAAAGAAGCTGTTCATGCTTTTACCGCTGGTGCCTGGGATCCCGCTTTCTTTTTAGATGACGACAACAGGCTTTATTTATACCACGGTTCGAGTAATTTTTATCCCATGTATGGTCAGGAGTTAGACCGGAAGACCTTGCAGCCGATCGGGGAACGCAAGGACTTGATTAAATTGAATGATGAGTTGCATGGCTGGGAGCGTTTTGGGGAATACCAAGACAATACGTTCTTAAAGCCCTTTATGGAGGGAGCCTGGATGAATAAATACAAGGGAAAATATTATTTGCAATACGGCGCTCCGGGGACGGAATTTTCTGCCTACGGCGATGGCGTGTATACGGCAGATCATCCGATGGGGCCATTTACCTACCAAGCGCACAATCCTTTTTCGTTCAAACCGGGTGGGTTTACACGTGGTGCCGGGCATGGTGCAACTTTTGAGGGGCAATATGGCAACTGGTGGCATGTTTCTACGATTACCATTGCGGTGAAGAATAGTTTTGAGCGTCGGTTAGGACTTTGGCCTACGTATTTTGATCAAGACGGAATCATGTTTACGAATACGGCTTATGGAGATTATCCGCACTATATTCCCACGAAAAAAGTAGACAAACCGTCTGAATTATTTACGGGATGGATGCTGTTGAATTATAATAAACCGGTGCGCGTATCTTCGAGTTTGCCGGGTTATTCCGCGAATTTTGCGGTGGATGAGCAAATGAAAACCTATTGGTCTGCGGCTTCATCGAAAAAAGGGGAGTGGATTGAGACCGATTTAGGCGAGGTTTCTACGTTAAAAGCCTTGCAATTAAATTATGCGGATCAAGATGTGGATTCGAGTTTCCTGGGGAAGATGAATGGCATCTACCACCAGTACCAAGTGTTAGGAAGCAAGGATGGCAAGAAGTGGGAGATAATTATCGATAAGTCTACAAACAAAACGGACATTCCTCACGATTATGTCGAGCTTCATAAGTCAGTAGAGGTGCGTTACCTTAAACTGGTAAATCACCATATGGCGGCGGGGAAATTTGCGATTTCTGGGATTCGGGCTTTTGGTTTTGGTCATGGCCAAAAGCCGGGTGTCATCAAGGATCTGTTGGTTTTGCGCGGAGAACACGACTCGCGCAGTGCCTGGTTGAAATGGGGTCAAAAGCCGAATGCGACGGGTTATGTCATTTATTCAGGTATCGCGCCGGATAAAATGTACACGTCAGTGCAGGTTTTTGGGACAAATGAATATTATTTCAAATCCATGGACCGCGGCAAGACCTATTATTTCCAAATTGAAGCTTTCAACGAGAATGGCATAGGGGAGCGCGGACCCATTATTGAATCAAAAATAATCGAATCAAAATCAAGCCTTTGATCGGTTGATTTCGTAAACCCCGATTAACAACACGATCATCGCAACCACTTGTGAAAGATATACTTGTTCTCCATCGAAAACGCCCCAACCTACGGCTACGATCGGAATGATGTAGGTGACGGAACTGGCCACAATCGCGTTCGTCCATTTGATCAATTGATTGAATAAAACCATTGCGATCGCAGAGCCGAAAACGCCTAATGAACAAGCGGCTAAAAACGGCCACCATTCGATGGCTTGTGAGAAGAATCCAGTGGAGGCTAATAGGATCAATGAAAGCGGTCCAATCGCCATAAAGATGCCCGCGGTAGACGTGAAGGGATTTAATCCAGATAATTTGGTCTTCACGATATGTAGATTAAAACCGTACAAGAAAGTGGCTAATACCACCCAAAGTGCGTGGTAATTAAAGTCCACATTAAATCCTTCTCCACCCACTATCAGGCCGAAACAACCGGCGATTCCTAGTATAATCCCCACCATCTGGCGCCATTGGAAACCCTGTTTAAACAAGAGAATTCCCACGATCAAGGTAAATAAGGGAGTGAAGGCGTTAAGCATGCCAGACAAGGCCGACGTCAAATGCTTTCCGGCAATAGAAAACAAGATGGCCGGGATTAAATTTCCCGTTAAACCGGCTAATAAAAAGCTCTTCCAATGTTCCTTTTTTACCTCATGTCTTTGTTTTAAAAACACGGGAATAAAGAAAATAAAGGCAGCAAATATGCGCAAAGCACCCACTTGCGGTGAGCTGTAATAGACTAAACTTTTCTTCACTAAGATGAAAGAGCTTCCCCAGATTAAGGATAGGGCCGTAAAGGCTAAGATGACGAGTAATACGGGTGATTTTTGCTTGTTTTCCATTAGGCGTGTAAGGGTTCTCCAGCGTAATGCGCTGCGATTTCGTTTAGAATTCCTTTGATTTCTTCGAATTCATAGGTAGTGACTAAACGAGTTCTGAAAGGTTTGAAATGGTCCATGCCGCGGAAATAATTCGCGTAATGGCGGCGCATTTCGACGATTCCTCCATGATTTCCTTTCCAGCGGATCGAGAAGTCGAGGTGATCGAGGCAAACTTGTAAACGTTGTTGAAGGGTAGGAGGGGCCAAATGTTCCCCCGTGGCTAAATAATGTTTAATCTCATTGAAAATCCAGGGATAGCCGATAGACGCACGTCCGATCATAATGCCATCCACTTCGTAGCGATCGCGGTATTCTTTGGCTTTTTCAGGCGAATCAATGTCGCCATTTCCGAAAATAGGAATCTTGATTCTCGGATTTTTCTTCACTTTAGAAATCAATTCCCAGTCCGCAGCACCTTTATACATCTGGACACGTGTTCTTCCGTGAACAGTTAAAGCTTGTATTCCAATATCTTGAAGACGTTCAGCCACATCTTCAATATTTTTTGTTGAATCATCCCAGCCAAGGCGTGTTTTGACGGTTACCGGTAAATGCGTGGCATCTACAACGGCTTTGGTCATCGCCACCATTTTAGGTATGTCTTGCAATAAAGCGGCTCCAGCACCTCTGCAGGCCACCTGTTTCACGGGGCAGCCGTAATTAATGTCAATTAAATCTGGACCAGCTTTCGTGGCGATTTCTGCGCACGAAGCCATCGTCTCGATGGAACTACCAAAAAGTTGAATCCCAATCGGGCGTTCGTATTCGAAAATATCGAGCTTTTGAACACTTTTTGCGGCATCTCGAATCAGTCCTTCGGATGAAATAAATTCGGTATACATCAAATCAGCGCCATTCGCTTTACAAACCGCACGGAAAGGCGGATCTGACACGTCCTCCATGGGCGCTAATAGCAATGGAAATGAGCCAAGCTCGATGTTACCTATCTTTACCATTCTGATTAAAAATTCCGTAAATTTACGAGCATTATGGTAGATAACAATTTTCAAGGCCCCGAACGTTACATCGGATTGCTGTCCAAAATCTTAATATTATTCGGATTTTTCCTGTTAGGAGGCTTTATCGGCCAATTTATTGGTTTATTATCCGTCGTTTTAATTGTGGGTTTTCCTACACAAGACGTAAATCAATTTCAAAAATCAGTGCTAGATTTCATGGCTCATCCCCAAAACTATGAGGGAGCCTTCCGCGCCATGATGGCTTTGCAGTGGTTTTCCGCTTTATTTACTTTCGTAGCTAGTTCATGGGCTTATTTGCGTTGGTCTGAAAAGCGTGATTTAAATTCCCTTTCTAGTAATTCTAGTCCTGATTACCGTATCTTTTTATGGTCAATCATCACTATTTTAGTGGGAATGCCGCTCTTAGAATACATTATTCAATGGAATGAATCCATAGTGTTGCCTGCTGGCTTTGAAGAGACGGAGAAATGGATGCGTGCCTCGGAAACGCAATTAGCGGAATTGACGAAATTTTTAATCGATTTTCATAGTCCTATGGACTTCGCGATTGGATTAGCGGTCATCGCTGGATTAGCGGCCTTAGGGGAGGAATTGTTCTTTAGAGGTGTTTTACAGTCGCTTTTTGAGCGGTATACGGGTAATCATCATGTGGCGATTTGGGTGTCTGCGGGCATTTTTAGCTTTATTCACTTTCAGTTTTTTGGCTTCTTTCCGCGTTTATTTTTGGGTGCCTTTTTTGGGTATTTGTATGTGTGGAACCGCAATATCTGGATTCCAATCGTGGCCCATTTGTTCAATAATGGCTGGACGCTGACGATGCAGTATATGTATCAGCAGAAACAAATTGCAGTAGATCCGGAGAAATTAGGAGAAATTACGCCTTGGTGGTCAGTGGTGATTTCTTTCGTCTTAGTAGTGTTTTACATACGTCGCCTGCACAGCATGCGCTTAGAAAAATAAGATTTATGAGTTTACGAGAGATGTCTAATTTGCAACAACGCGTGATCGCAGCCATCATTGCGGTGCCGTTTTTGCTTTTTTGTGTGCTGTTTAGTGATTATACTTTTTTGGGTTTGTTCCTGTTAATCGGGGTTGCAGCGCAACTGGAATTCTACAAATTAGTGGGAAGTATCAGCGATAATTTACCGCTAACTTTTTACGGAACCTTTTGCGGCGTTGTGCTCCATCTGTTGACCTTTTTTATTGAGAAAGGGGAGATTGCTTACTCGAATTACTACATTTTATCGCCTTTATTAGCTTTGATTTTCTTCATTAAGCTGTATAATGCCAAAGACGAAAAGCCCTTCAAAAACATCGCTTATACCTTTCTAGGGATTATTTATGTGGCGCTTCCCTTTGCTTTATTGACGGTATTAGCCTTTCTGAAAAACGAAACATACGATCCTCAAATCATATTAGGTTGCCTTTTCTTATTATGGGCAAGTGATTCTGGGGCGTATTTTGCGGGTACTAAATTTGGTAAAACGAAACTATTCGAACGCGTTTCCCCTAAGAAATCGTGGGAAGGAAGTATTGGTGGTTTGATCGCGGCGATGATCGTTGCTTATGTTTTATCGATGTATTACACGAATTACGAGTCGTGGCAGTGGTTTGGCATCGGTATCATCATAGTGGTGGCAGGTACGTATGGTGATTTAGTGGAATCTCTTTTCAAACGCAGTATCAATATCAAGGATTCGGCAGACACGATTCCGGGACACGGGGGCTTCTTAGATCGCTTTGATGGGCTTTTGCTATCGATTCCGTTCATTATCACTTTCTTGAAATTATTTCCAAAACTCTAAGCATTAACAGGCTTTAACAGCATCGAATTCTTTTTTTGCTTAATTTCGGCTTTATGAAAAAACGGTTAGCTGTTCGTGTGTTAGGTGTGCTGGCTTTCTGCCTGCTATCTCTAACTGCCTTTTCGCAAGGGCAGGACAAAACAGTGTTGTTTCAGGGACGTGTAGTGGCTTCGAGTAATTCAGAGTTCCTTCCTTTGGCCTATATCTTTAATCCACAAGCGGGTCGCGGTGCTTTAAGTGATAATTTCGGGCAGGTAGATATGTATGTTTTTCCCGGCGATAGTTTGGTGATTTCCTACATAGGCTACAAGAAAAAATACTATATCGTGCCGCGTGACACGGAATTAGTGCACCAGGTGATTATTCCGATGGAAGAGATGACAACGATGCTTCGCGAAGTCAAAGTGTTTCCTCATTCGAGCGAAGAAGAGTTCAAACAGGCATTTTTAGCGATGCAATTACGGGACGCACAACAGCGAGATAACGCTCGTAATAACCTGGAACAGTCAAAATTAAACGTTTTTGCCCTGCAAGCTGGTATGGGAGCTTCCTCGAACTTTAGGAATTTTTCTGATATGATGATTTCATCTCAGGCCAATAAAAGTTTCTTCAATAGCCCTATGTTAGCTTTAACAAACCCGTTCGCTTGGATTAGCTTCATTAAGTCTGTGAAAAATGGGGATTTAAAGCGTAAGGATTACAAAAAGGCCTATGAGTTCTTGCCTAAAGAGAATTTGAATCGCCAAATGTTCCTACGCAACCTGAAAACCAATTAGGGCAAGCATTCTACCCGTAACCCCTTTTTCTGTTCTGTGTGAAAAGAAATCCGCATTGTTTTCCACTGTGCAGGCTGGATCGATTTCGATTTGCTCAATTCCTAGTGCTAATAATTGAGCTGCATTCGCCGCTTTCAAATCGACGTGCCATTTAGTTCCCTTACGCGTTTTAAGGGCTGTATCAAACTGAGAAGCCACTTCATCACCCACCTCAAAATGTCCCAAACTAATACATGGGCCTATGTAAGCCAGAATGTCTGCAGGATTTGATCCACGGTTCTCCATCATGCGTTTAGCTGTTTTGTACACAATTTGTGCAACAGTTCCTTTCCAACCGGCATGAATCGCAGCACAAACGCGCGTAACGGGGTCGGCTAATAAAATAGGCGTGCAATCCGCAATTCCCACTCCCGCAAAAACTCCGGGTTGGACAGAAATCATTGCATCGAATCCGGATTGATATCCGGCTCTGCCTGTCACCCAAATTTTATCGCCGTGTACCTGGTAGGAGCGGGCTAAATCCGCTGGTGAAATGCCTAAATCAGCGCATAAAAGAGAAAGATTCTGTTCAATGACTTCAGGTGCATCATTGGTGTGAACGCCTACGTTTAAAGAGGAATAAGGAATTTTACTTAAGCCGCCGTGGCGAGTGCTAACACCCGCCACGAGGCCTGGAATGGATTGGAAAATAGTGGGTCTAACGAAACGACTAGGCGTCATAACTTAAACCATATTGTTTTAACACTTCGTCTGGAACGCCGGCCCACTGATTAGGTGTGTTTCCTTTGTATTCGAGGTCTTCGATACCGATTTTAGAGGTATAGAATCCGGTTGCGGTTAAATTACGCATCAAGGTGAAGAATGATTCTCCTTGCGTTAAGTGTTTAGGCGTTTTACCTGGGTAAGCGATATCATCTACGATGTTAATCCGCTGTTTGGGCGTAATATCGATGAAGTTTTTAGAAAAACGCTTATTCGATTCTACATCTAACCAACGTAATCCACCGCGCATAGGCGTCTTGAATTCCGTTTTGTCTTTGACGATGAACTCGATAAAGGCGGTTACGCCGGATTGAGAGGCGCTGCCAGATTTCTTATCTGCCGGAATGATGATGTCAGATAGCACCGTAATCGTCGCTAATTCGTGTGCGTTCAAGAATACTTCCGCTTTTAGTGCCGCTTCTTGTTCCGCCTCGTCTTGCGTACGTCCGTTCGGTCTTTTGACCGGAACTTTGCCCAAATTTAAATTCTCAATCGCTTTTTCATCGGGATTGAAAACGGCTAAGCCCAGTGAACTTAAGCCCATATTTTTTAAATAGTCTCTTCTTTTCATCTTACAGGTTGCCTTTTTTGCGTTGATCGATAATGTATTCTGAGGTACGTAAGGATAGGGCCAAAATCGTCCATGTCGCATTTTTGTCTCCTTGAGAAACGAATGGAGCGGCATCCGCTACGAACAAGTTCTTCACGTCATGTGCTTGGCAGTTCGAGTTCAGTACCGACGTATTCTTATCGTTACCCATACGAGCGGTTCCTACCTCGTGAATAATGCGACCTGGGTCAGCTAACCCGTAGTTATTTTCTGCACCTGGTTTCTTGCCTAAAGCCTCTCCACCCATCGAGTGAATGATCTCTTCGAAGGTGTCTTGCATGTGTTTGGCCTGCTTCACCTCGTAATCGCTCCATTTGTAATTAAAACGAAGCACAGGGATACCAAATTTGTCTACGACGTTCGGATCAATTTCACAATAGTTGTCCTCGCGTGGCACAGGTTCTCCACGTCCTGCAAAACCGACGTAAGCACCATAGAAACGGCGATAATCCTCTTTCAAGGTCGCTCCGTATCCGCCGGCTGCTTTCTTAATACCATCGCGGTTAAAGTTCTCTTTCCCGTTTAAGCCTTCGATTCCCCAGCCGAAACCATAGTTAGGCATTCCCATACCACCACCGTATTCGATGTGGTAGCCACGCGGAAAGTCTAATTTCTTGTTATCTAACCACCATGGCGTATATACGTGCATACCACCCACACCGTCTTCGTTATAGCGTTTCCGGTCAAATAAAGACGGAATAATCGCGGAACGAGAAGCTCCAGTGGAGTCATTGATGTATTTTCCTACGACACCGCTGGAATTAGCGATACCATTAGGGAAGCGTGCACTTTTTGAATTCAATAATAAACGAGCTGTTTCACCAGCAGAGGCAGCTAAAACAACGATTTTTCCTTTGACAGAATATTCCATCATCGTGCCCGTATGCACATAAGAAACGCCCGTTGCTAAGCCTGTCACTGGATCAGTCAGTACTTCTCGCGCCATCGCGAAGGGAAGTAAAGTCGTATTTCCGGTTTGGACAGCTGGTTTTACTAATACCGATGACGACGAGAAATCGGCGTAGGCAGAGCAACCACGGTTACATTGTCCGCAATAAAAGCAAGAACCACGCTCGTTGTTAATCGGTTTTGTTAACATCGACATACGCGACGGATAGGTCGGGATGCCTAAGGCTTTGTTCGCCTTTTTGATCATTAATTCATGAAGACGAGGCTTAGGAGGAGGCAAGAAATAACCATCTGGATCATTTCTTAGGCCTTCATTTGTGCCAAAAACCCCAATCATTTGGTCTACCTTATCGTAATAAGGCTTCATATCATCATATCCGATCGGCCAGTCATCGCCTAAGCCATCGATACTTTTTCTTTTAAAATCATCTGGACCAAAACGTAAGGAAATACGTCCCCAGTGGTTCGTGCGACCACCCACCATTCGGGAGCGGAACCAATCAAACTTTGTTCCATTTTTACGTGTGTAAGGTTCACCCTCGATGTCCCAGCCGCCATAAGCAGCGTCAAAATCGCCAAAATTACGTAGCGATGAACTCGCTCCACGGCGAAGCGATTCGTAGGGCCATTTCATTTGGGTCATGTCTTTCGGATCTGCCGGGTCAAAAGGCTGCCCAGCTTCTAGTATGCACACTTTTGCTCCAGCTTTTGCCAGCGTGTGTGCAGCCATACCGCCACCCGCACCGGAACCTACGATCACTACATCGAAAACCTCTTGTTGAGATTTAATGTAAATAGAGGAGTTAATCATTTTGTTAATCTGGTTTAGAGAAATCAAAAATAGAAAATTTGGTTTATTTTTGTCATTATTAGAAAAGAAATATTTGGCACGGAAAGCAGACATCGGAGAGGAGCCATTGAAAAAAGGGGAAACCCCACTTTCAAGGCAGTTTAATCAAATCAAGGGGAAATACCCAGGGGCCATATTATTGTTCCGGGTGGGGGACTTTTACGAGACCTTTGGCCAAGATGCGGTGAAAGCCTCTAAAATTTTAGGGATAGTTTTGACGCGCCGTAATAATGGAAATGCCGATGCGGAATTAGCGGGTTTTCCACACCATTCATTGGACACCTATTTACCTAAATTAGTCCGCGCAGGCGAGCGAGTAGCCATTTGTGATCAATTAGAAGATCCGGCGACCGTCAAGGGAATTGTGAAGCGAGGGGTAACGGAATTAGTGACACCGGGTGTTTCGTTTAATGATCAAGTGCTTGATAATAAGCGTAATAATTACGTGGCGGCTATTTCTCTAGAGGAAAAATCGGCCACCTACGGAATTGCCTTACTGGATATCTCGACGGGGGAATTTATGTGCTCACAGGGTCCTTTGGCTTATATTCAGAAGTTAGTCCAAAGTTTCTTGCCGGCCGAGATTTTGTATCCCAAAAAACACCGCAGCGCTTTCATCGATGCGTTTGGAGAACAATTTCACAGCTTTACGATGGAGGAGTGGATTTTTACTCACGAATTCACCTATCCGCTCTTAACACAACATTTTAAGACCAAAAACCTCAAGGGTTTTGGGATTGAAAATAGTCCACTCGGCATTATTTCTGCTGGAGTCATTTTACATTATTTAGCCGAAACAGAGCACCGCGCGATCGGTCATATTTCTTCAATTCAACGCATTGAGGAGGATAAATACGTTTGGTTAGATCGTTTTACGATTCGAAATCTGGAACTAATTCATCCGACTCAAGAGGGTGGAGTTCCCTTAATCGCGCTCATCGACCAAACGTTGACGGCAATGGGTGGTCGTTTAATTCGTAAATGGCTGGTATTGCCTTTGAAAGATTTAAAAACGATCGAACAACGCCAAGAAGGCGTGGCGGGTTTACTTGCCTCGGATACATTATTGGATCAAGTTTCGGATTTATTAAAACCGATAGGGGATGTAGAGCGGATGATTTCCAAAGTCGCCGCAGGTCGCATCAATCCGCGTGAATTAAATGCCTTGAAGAAGGCCTTGCAACAGATTCCAGAGATTAAAACCTTGTTGTCAGCGTCTACGTCGCCGAGCCTTTCAGGTCTAGCGAACAGCCTAGATACTTGCGCGGATTTAGTAGGGAAAATTGACACGATTTTGCGCGAAGATCCACCGGTGTTAATGCACCAAGGGGGGATGATTAAAAGTGGCTATCTAGCGGAATTAGATGAATTGCACGGGCTTTCTAGTTCGGGCAAGAACTTCTTAGCTGATATCCAAAAGCGCGAAATTGAACGCACCGGAATTACTTCTTTGAAGGTTTCTTATAACAAGGTTTTTGGCTATTATTTAGAGGTTACAAATTCACACAAGGATCGTGTTCCTCCCGAGTGGATTCGCAAGCAGACTTTAGTGAATGCAGAGCGTTATATCACGGAAGAATTAAAGATTTACGAGGAGAAAATTCTGAGCGCGGAGGATAAAATATCCGTTATAGAATTCCGTCTATTCCAAGAATTAGTGTCTGAAGCATTAGGGTATATAACTCAGATTCAGCAGAATGCGCTGGGGATTGCTACACTCGATGTAGTAGCCTCCTTTGCTACGGTGGCGAAGAAGAACAACTATGTTCGTCCGTCTTTGAACGAATCGGAAATTCTCGATATTAAAGGTGGTCGTCACCCAGTCATCGAAAAACAGTTGCCAGCCGGCGAAAATTATGTCCCGAACGACATCTATTTAGATGATAAAACGCAACAGATAATGATGATTACGGGTCCCAATATGGCGGGTAAATCAGCTCTATTGCGTCAAACAGCCTTGATCGTCTTGCTTGCCCAAATGGGATCTTATGTTCCGGCTGAATCCGCGACGTTGGGTTTAGTGGACAAGGTTTTCACGCGCGTGGGAGCCTCAGATAACTTATCCAAAGGCGAATCCACTTTCATGGTCGAGATGACGGAAACGGCAGCGATTTTAAATAATTTATCGTCTCGCTCCCTCGTTTTATTGGACGAAATTGGTCGCGGAACCTCAACATATGATGGCGTTTCAATGGCGTGGGCGATCGCAGAACACTTGCATAATCATCCGTCTTACAAGGCCAAAACCTTATTTGCCACCCACTACCACGAATTAAACGAGTTAACTCAAGACTTCCCGCGCATTCAAAACTTCCACGTTTCGGTGAAAGAAGTAGGGAATAAAATCATCTTCTTGCGCAAATTATTGCCAGGCGGAAGTGCCCATAGTTTTGGTATCCATGTTGCTCAATTAGCCGGGATGCCTACTTCACTCGTATTACGTGCACACGAAATTCTTCAAAATCTGGAGAAAGATCACGTGTTAGAAGACAACATTGATAAGTTAAAAGAGATGCCCAAGGCTAACTACCAGATGAGTCTGTTTGGCGCTGAAATTCCGGAGGGACTTCAGAAAATCGAGGATCAATTAAAGGAATTAGATGTGAATTCGTTGTCGCCTATTGAGGCGTTGTTGAAGTTGAATGAGCTTAAAAGATTGCTTTAAATTTTAATTCTAAAAATGTGCTGCGCAATATTTTTATGAATTAAAATTTAAATCAAATCTTTATTCTTTTAAGTAGGGAGCGCAATTCATTTTATTCATTTGAAAAATATCGCGCAGCGCATTTTTGAATGAATAAAATCAATTGCGAACATCTAACCCCCAATTCAACTTACTCCGCAGCGTCTGCAAGAAATCATCCCCTGGAATTTTGATTAATTTTGCCGAGAATGGGGCTTTTTTGACTTCGATTTTGAAGTGACTGTCAATTACTTTTGAACGTGAATCCAGCGAAATAAGGAAGTTTTTGCTTCGAGAGCTTACCTCAAAAGTTAACACAGCTGAACTAGAAACAAGGAGCGGACGCACGTTTAAATTGTGCGGGCTCATGGGTGCAATAATAAAAATATCGGAACTCGGGATAACTAAAGGGCCTCCCACAGCTAATGAATAACCGGTAGATCCGGTGGCTGTAGAAACGATTAGTCCGTCAGCCCAATACGAGTTTAAATAATTGCCGTCTACAAAAGCTTTGATGGTAATCATCGATGACGTGTCGGTCTTCATAATACCTACTTCATTTAGGCCAAAACCTTTGCCATCAAAAAAGTCAACCTCGGATTCAACGGAAACCAAGCTTCTGTTTTCGATGCGAAAATTTCCTTGTAAAACCGTGTCTAATGCAGAACTGATTTCGGGGGGAGATAGGGTGGCTAAAAAGCCTAATCGTCCCGTATTGATACCTAAGATGGGGATTTCTTTGGCACCTATTTGAGTTAAGGTTTCCAATAGTGTTCCGTCTCCTCCAATACTCCAGGCCATGTCCGCGGACTCTAGTCCTTTTTCAGTAGAATAGCTGGGCACATCCGCGACAGAGAAACCATGTTCTAGGAGGTGATTTTTGAAAAAATCGGAGAGGATGGGTTGGCAGTTTTTGGCACAAATATCCGCCCACATTTTCTCCATCAAGGGCTTAGTTTCAGCCGAAAATGTCTTTCCGTGAATGGCTAATTGTACACTCATTATAGGTCAATAAAACGCATTAAATGATCAAAACGATCCTGATCTACTTCTAATTGCTCGCCAAAAACAAAGGCTTTTTCTATGAAAATGCTATGTCTTTCCAAATTGGATATAATCTTACCGAAGGTCTCTGTTTGAACCTGCAAAACAACATTGGGTTCTTGGAAAAAACTGCGTACTACAAAACCATTTTCCTCTTCGATAATTCGTATAATCGTGCTCAAACTATCACGAGATGCTTGAAATGGTATACGGATAATGCCCCCATTTTTATTTTCAACGCCTGAATTCAACAGGAGGTTTCCTACTTCAGTTTTGGTCAAATACCCTCTAAATTGGTTATCTGCATTTGTAATGGCGATGATATCGCAACTCGGTTCATCGAACCATGGCAAACTAGCTAAGACATCTTCCTCTTCTTCCATTTTGAAGCTGGAAAAATGATTTTTCAAGTCAGATAAGAATTGCTCAGGAGATAATGCCTGGCTTAAAATTTCTAAGGAAACTAAGCCGATATATTGCTTGTTTTCTGCCACTGCTAAAGCATTGACGCCCTGTGCGCGCAACGTTTTCAGTGCCTTTGCTACTGAATCTGTCAATCGCAACACCGGTAAATCGTAGTTTAGGTGTGAGAGCATTAACATATTAGACTGGATTTTGGTTTAACCACTCCGTTAATATCGTATTAAATTCGTCTGGGCGTTCCATCATAGGAGCGTGACAGCATTTGTCAATAAAGCGTAACGTAGATCCCTCGATTAATTGATTGAATTCATGTCCCACTTCTGGCGGTGTGATAGTGTCATTTAATCCCCAAATTAATAGGGTAGGAGCCTTTATATGTACAATATCTTTGGCCATATTATTGCGTTGCGCTGATTTTGCAATGGCAATAATACGCATCACTTTAGGGATGCTATTCGTAATTTCGAAAACCTCATCCACTAATTCTTTACTGGCCGTTTTAGGGTCATAAAAAGTGTATTCTACGCGTTCTTTGATGTATTCGTAATTCCCTCGCTTCGGATAAGAGCCGCCCATGGAGTTTTCAAAAAGACCTGATGAACCTGTTAAAATTAAACGCTGAATCTTTTCTGGGTGGCGTAAGGTGTAAATCAAAGCAACGTGGCCACCTAATGAATTGCCAATAGCGCTGAACTTATCAAGCCCTTTAAAAGCGACAAATCCTTCGATGAATTCCGTCAATCCTTCACAACCTGCTTCCCGAATCGGCATATCATGAATGGGCATCAGCGGAATAATGACTCGATAATTTGACTTGAAGTGATTAATTACTCCAGCCCAATTGCTTAATGCGCCGAACAATCCGTGAAGTAATAAAAGGGTTTCACCCTGTCCTTCGTCGATGTAACGGTACTCTCCTTCTGCCTTAATTAGGTACTCCATTCAGGAATTTTGTATTTATAAACTGCAATTTAATAAAAAGAATGTTAAACAATTTTAATTTTGCAGTGTTTTAAAAAATATAATTTATCTATGAAACCCATCTTAATTATCGGTGCTGGAATTGCGGGTTTACAGGCCGCCAATATTTTACACCAAAACGGCAGAGACTTCATTTTGTTCGAAAAGCAAGCCAAGGTTGGTGGGCGTGTTTCGTCTTTCGAAAAAGATGGATTTATTTTAGACCGTGGGTTTCAAGTTTTACAAACCTCTTATCCGGAAGTACAACGCTCACTAGACTTGACTGCACTTAATCTCCATTTTTTTGAGTCGGGTGCTATGATGAAAGATCAATTATTTTTTAATCCTCTCCGTCGCCCGTTTGAATTATTTTCCTCGGATATACTCACTTTCAAAGATGTATTTTCACTGGCCCGTATTTGGTTTAGGTTGCAGGGGGATGTGCCTGCTTTAGATAACAATAAGCAAACAACGCAAGAATTAATTGAATCCTACACGTTCTCAGATCGGTTTAAGAATGAATTTTTGATTCCGTTTTTTCAAGGCGTCTTTTTGCAAGAAACGCTGACTCAACCGGCGTCTTTGTTTTTCTATTATTTGCAACAGTTTTTGTATGGAAATGCGGCGATTCCAACGGGTGGAATGCAGGCGATACCAGATCAAATGGCCTCATCGTTGCCTACAGATAAACTAAAATTAAATCAAGAAATTGTCGCTATTTCGCCCACAACTATCACCCTGAAATCGGGTGAAATTATAAAAGGGGAGGCCGTTATTTTAGCGGTAGATTTACCGGTGGCGGCGAAGATTTTGGGTTTACAGACGCCGGAAACCTTAGCCTCAAGAACGTTTTATTTTTCAGCGAAAAAGACTGAAAGAGAACCGGCCTTATTGCGCTTGGTAGGAGAGCAACACTTACTCCATTTTACCTGTTTGACCGATGTGAATCCTGTTTTAGCACCTACCGGAAAAGCGTTGTATTCCGCGACTAGCCTACAAGTCAGTACGGAAAAAGACGTTAAATTGGCATTAGAAAAGCAATTACCTGGGCTAAAATTAACCCTTATTGAAAGCTTTGATATTCCGCATTCCTTACAAAAAGTGGATACCTATGAGGCTGTAAAGAATGCCGCTAATGGCATCGTTTTAGCTGGAGATTATTTGGAATTTCCGTCCTTGCAAGGAGCGCTTCATTCGGGTAGGAAAGCGGCTGAAGAAATTTTGGCTAGATCCTGATTTTCGTCAGTCAAATTATGCTTGATTTTCGTACCTTTGTGAGGTTAATCAAACCCTACATGAGAAAAATTATCTTCCTTTTCGCTGTATTGTTCGTAGCAGCTTGTTCTAGCTCGAACAAAGACTACCAAAAAGCGGCTTCCAATCCTGAATTCTTAATTCGTGCGGAAGTGATGTTAACTGAAAGTATCATTCACGATATTTTTGCTCCTCCCGTTTCATCCCGTATTTACATGTACGCTAGTATTGCAGGGTACGAGGCAGCTATTCATGGAGAAAAAGGGTATAAATCCTTAGTAGGCCAAATCAATGGTTTCGAGAAGGTCGCTCAGCCAGAAAAAGGCAAGGAATATTGCTATCCATTGGCTTCCACTCGTGCATTCTTGACGATGGGGAAGAAGTTGACTTTTGCACAAGAATTATACGATGAATTTGATCAGAAATTAGAAGAAGATTACAGAGCAACGGGTATTCCGGATGATGTGTATGAGCGTTCGATTGCTTTAGGTGATTCGATTGCGGAATCTGTGTTTAAATATGCAGCAAAAGATAATTACAAACAAACGCGTGGTTTTCGTTTTACCGTGACGAATGATCCTGGAACTTGGACTCCTACTCCTCCTGCCTATATGGATGCAGTGGAACCATTCTGGACTAAAATTCGTCCCGTAGGTCTTGATTCTTCAGCTCAGTTTCAGGCTCCAGTGCCATCTAAGTTTGATTTAACGCCTGGAACTCCCTATTACAAAGAAGTGATGGAATCCTACAACACGGTGAAAAATTTGACTGAAGAGCAACGTAATATTGCGAATTTCTGGGACTGCAATCCATTCAAAATGAACATTACAGGTCACGCAATGTTTGCTACCAAGAAGATGTCCCCTGGTGGACACTGGATGGGAATTGTGGGTCAAGTTTCTCGTCAATTAAAGAAGTCGCATGTTCAAGTGGCAGAGGCTTTTGTGATGACTTCGATGTCTATTTTTGATGGATTTATTTCGTGTTGGGATGAGAAATACCGTTCCGTGAGAATTCGTCCGGAGACCGTCATCAATAATAGTATCGATAAAAAATGGATACCGATTTTGCAGACTCCACCGTTCCCAGAATACACTTCTGGACATAGTACTATTTCAAGTGCGGCTGCTACGGTATTGACGAAATTATACGGGGATAATGTGGCCTTTAATGATTCTACGGAGATCCCTTATGGATTGCCGCCACGTAAATTTACTTCGTTTAAACAAGCCGCAGACGAAGCCTCTGTGTCTCGTTTGTATGGAGGGATTCACTTCCGTCCAGCCTTAGACCAAGGTGTGATTCAAGGGGCGAAAGTAGCCAACCAATTGCTGGCTAAAGTGAAAATAAAGTAATGAAAAACGACATCACTTCTAAAGCCGATATTAAAACATTTGTGGATGCATTTTATGCTAAAATGCCCTCAGATGATTTAGTAGGAAAGGTTTTCATGGAAGTGATGCACGTGGATTTCTCGACGCATCTCCCTAAAATGTATGATTTTTGGGAGATGTTGTTGTTTCAGGGGACTTCCTACCAAGGAGCGCCCATGCGACCGCATTTGCAGATCAATCAGATCCATCCCATTACGCCGGCTCACTTCGAGCGTTGGCTGGGGATGTTCAGAGAAACACTACGCGATTTGTTCGAAGGACCTAAGACAGAAGAGGCGATTACGAAGGCTGAAAACATCGCAGCCACGTGGGCCTATAAATTGGATTATTTAACGAATCACCCTGCATAAGATGATTGTATCAACCCCGGGCCGTATTTGTCTTTTTGGCGAACACCAAGATTATTTAGGATTGCCTGTGATTGCAGCCGCGATATCGAAACGCATTCAAATCGAGGGTGATTTTAGAGAGGATAACATCGTGCATTTTTCATTGCCAGATGTGGGAGGGGAAGAAACATTCGAATTAAATTATCCCTTAGCCTACACAAAAGAACGTGACTATTTCAAGAGTGTGTTAAACGTATTGCACCGCAAGGGACATCGCTTAGACAAAGGTTTGGAATTAACGGTGAGTGGCAATATTCCCATCAATTCCGGGACGTCTAGTTCGTCCGCTTTGCTCGTTTCATGGGTAAATTTTTTAAACGAAATATACAATTTAGGATATACCCAAAAGCAGGTAGGTGAAATCACCTACGAAGCAGAAGTACTTGAGTTTTCTGAGCCTGGTGGGATGATGGACCAATATTCTACTGCCGTAGGGAATGTGATTTATTTAGCCTCTGTGCCAGAAATTCACATAGAAACCTATGCTAGGGAATTAGGAACTTTTGTTCTAGGGGATTCGGAAGAGCCAAAGGATACCTTGGGGATTCTGAGCCATGTGAAGTTTGGGATGTTAGGTGGAATGAAAAAAATTCAGGCGATATACCCGGATTTTGATTTAGTGACAGAAAATGATCCTGCGAAGTACCGCGACTTGTTAACAGAGGACGAATGGGTGCTTTTGCAATCGAATATTAGTGATCGTGATTTGTTACTAGAAGCAAAGGCGATGTTTGAAGGTAAAATCGCTTGGTCTGATGAAAAATTAGGTTCTTTATTAAATGAACATCAAGTAAATTTGCGGGAACATAAACGAATTTCAACTCCTAAGATCAATAGAATGATTCAGGCAGCTTTGGAGGCAGGAGCTTTGGGAGGAAAAATAAACGGTTCAGGTGGTGGCGGATGCATGTTTGCTTATGCCCCTAATAATCCAGAAAAAGTGGTTGCGGCGATCGAGAAAGCGGGAGGGAAGGCCTATATTATTACAGTAGATAAAGGAACAACGAAAATAAAATGAAAAAGAGATTATTGATTTTAGCGGGTGGCATGGCCTCTCGTATGAAGAAAGCCTTAGCGGAGGAGAACAGTGATTTAGACCCGAAATTAGTGGCACAGGCGAATGCGGTGACCAAAGGGATGATCCAAGTAGGGAAGAATGGCAAAACGTTGATTGATTACCAATTATATAATGCACATTTAGCGGGTATCGAAGAAGTGATGTTATTATTACATCCGACGGATAGCGTTTCGCAAGAATATTGTGAGTCATTAATGGCAAAAGACGCGACTTGGGGAATGAAAATCGTCTTCGCACGCCAGCAAATTGCGGCGGATCGCGAAAAGCCAGCGGGTACGGCAGATGCAGTATATCAGGCTTTATCGCAGCACGTGGATTGGCAAACGGGTCGCGTGATCGTGTGTAATTCAGATAACTTGTATTCGGTGAATGCGTTGAAGACACTTTGGGCATCAGAAGTTCCTCAAGCCTTGATTTCGTATCACCGCGATAGTTTATTGTATCCAGAGGAACGTATTTCGGCTTTTGCCTTGATTCGCACCGATGCAGAGGGTTATTTGTTAGAGATTATCGAGAAGCCTACGAAAGAGCAGGCGGAAGAATTAATGGCGAAGCAAGGTCGCTTGGGCGTGAGTATGAATGTTTTTGTGTTTGAAGCGAGTACGTTCTTGCCTTATTTGGCCAAAACCCCATTCCACGCGGTACGCAACGAAAAAGAATTGCCTACATCTGTGGTTATGTTCGGTGAAGGGGAGGGCAAAGGGTTCTTCGCGATTCCCTTAGCAGAGAATGTGCCAGACCTAACTTCTAAAGAGGATATCTTAGTGATGCAGAAATATTTAGAGGAAACGTATGGCGATTTCTAAACCATAATGCTAAATTGTGAGTGATAACCTATTCACTCTATGACTTTATTGATTGTAATTGCTAGTCTTGGCCTTTTAGTACTGTTAATCACGTACTGGAAGGTCAATTCGTTTATATCCTTTTTGCTCGTAAGTATTTTTGCGGGCGTTTGCTTTGGTTTGCCGCTTCCTGATATTGCCAAATCCATCCAAAAAGGGTTGGGAGATACACTCGGATCTTTGGTCGTGATTCTCGTTTTAGGGGCGATGCTGGGAAAATTGGTGGCGGCCTCAGGTGCTGCTAAACAGATTTCAGGTACTTTAATCGATCTTTTTGGGCTTTCAAATATTACCTGGGGGCTGATGCTGACGGGTTTCGTCATAGGGATTCCCTTGTTTTATAACGTGGGATTTGTCTTGATGATTCCACTGATCTTTTCGTTAGTACAGCAATACAAGATTCCACCGCTGATGGCAGGCGTTCCTATGATGGCCTCTTTGTCTGTGGCACATGGGTTTTTGCCGCCGCATCCGTCGCCGGCAGCTTTGGTAGCTCAGTTTCACGCGAATATGGGGGAAACGTTAATGCTGGGAATGATGGTGGCGATTCCGGCGATTATTTTGGCGGGTCCTATTTTTGCCAAAACTTTGGCCCATCTCCCCGTCAAACCCTTAAAATCATTCGCAGCAGCTGAAGTAGATGAAACGAATCTGCCCAGTAAAACGGCCAGCTTCATTGCAGCCCTTTTTCCTGTGTTTTTATTAGTAGGCACCACCATCGCCGAAGTTCAATTGCCGGATTCTCCTGTAGTGAAATTTATCGCTGATCCAGCGATGGTCATGTTAGTGGCCATTTTAGTGGCTACCTATATCTTAGGTATACGTAGAGGCAAGAAAATAGAAGAGGTGATGAATGTCTATGGAGAGGCGGTAAAAGACGTAGCCATGATTCTTTTGATCATTGCGGGTGCAGGAACCTTGAAAGAGATTCTATTGGTTTCTGGTGTCAGTAAAGAAATTGCGTCCTACTTAGGTGGCCTACCTATTCATCCGCTTGTTTTAGGCTGGATGATGGCGGCGATTATTCGCGTTTGCTTGGGTTCTGCCACGATTGCAGGCTTAACCGCAGCGGGAATGATTTACCCCTTAGTGGCTGCAGGCGGCGTAAACGCTAACTTAATGGTCTTGAGTATCGGTGCAGGTAGTCTGATGTTCTCTCATGTGAACGATACAGGCTTCTGGCTATTTAAAGAATACTTCAATTTAACAGTCAAAGAAACCCTACGATCTTGGTCCTTAATGGAGACAATTGTATCGATTAGTGGACTTGTAGGCGTGATGATTTTGAATCAATTCTTGTAAAAAGCCTATTGTATCAAAAAAATACAAAATTTATCATTTGATTGTTTTTTTGTATTTATCCAAATATTGTACGCTTAATCAACTGTTTTACAGCATAAAAACGGGAATATTCCCATTTTGACGTTTGATTATTCGTCATTTTCAATCTTTTTTTTGTTTGTTTATTAACATTTCGTTAATTTTCGTACGATTGATTTATTTATCAACAACTTTTTTCAACCCTAACTTAAATGTTCATGAAAAAAAATTTACTCATGACTTTGCTGTTTACTCTACTATCGGTAGCGAGCTTATTCGCTCAAGATAGAAAAGTAACAGGAAAGGTGACCTCGGCCGAGGACGGCTCTGGTCTTCCAGGTGTTACTGTTTCTATTAAAGGAACAGGCAAAGGAACGCAGTCAGATGTATCGGGAAATTACTCCCTATCTGTTCCGAGTTCAGCTACATTAGTTTTCTCTTTTGTAGGATTAAATCCACAAACAATCACTGTGGGAAATCAATCAGTAATTAACGTGAAGTTAGCTACTGACTCTCGTCAACTATCTGAAGTTGTCGTAACAGGTACGGGTACTGCCATTGACAAGCGTTCAACGGCGATCGACGTACAAGCCATTACGGCAAAAAGCTTACCATCAGTTCCTGGTGCTTCTGTAGATCAAGCCTTAGTAGGTAAAATCGCGGGTGCTCAGATTTCTTCTGGAAATGGTATGCCAGGTCAACCAGTTAATATCGTTTTGCGTGGTATTAACACAATTAACCGTGGTACTACACCGATGATCTTATTAGATGGTATCGAATTAGGTTCTACTGATTTAAATTCAATCGACTTAAACGTGGTTGAAAGAGTAGAGGTTATCCAAGGTGCGGCTGCTGCAACGATCTACGGTGCGCAAGGTGCGAACGGGGTAATTCAATTATTCTCGAAAAAAGGTAAGTCAGGTAAAGTAAACATTGACTTCTCTTCATCCGTGATTACAGGTACTCCTTTGAACGTGGGTAATGTGCGTAAAGCAACAATGCACGGTTTCAAAACGAATGCAAACAATGAAGTAATCGGTGGTTCAGGCCAACCTTTAGCTTTAGATCCAGTGTATGGTTCTTATGGAGAGAACGTAATTTTCGCTTCGACAGATCCTACGGTCTTGATCAACAAGCCTTATGACAAAAACTTGTTATACAATGATCACTTCAAGGAGTTCTTCGTATCAACTACGAACTACAATAACTCATTAGCGATCTCTGGTGGTGCTGAAAAAAGTGACTATGCATTAACGCTATCTAATTCAGATAACGCAGGTCCATTCAAAAACATCGGTGGATTAAATCGTACGAACTTAACGGCTAACTTAGGTTTTGAATTAGCAAAAGGTTTGAAATTGCGTTCAATTACACAATTAGTGTATACTAAGAACACAATCAACGATGCTTCTGGTCGTTCAATTATCTACTCTGTATTTAACTCTCGTCCATTCGCTGATTATGAGTTCAAAGATAAGGATGGTAACTACCCTGTATACTTTGGTGATGCAGTAGGTGTGAATGGTGCTAACCCTAACTTCGTTAATGCTTATACGCAATCTTTGATCAACACGATTGATGTGAACCAAAGCTTGAACTTAAACTACGAGGTGAACAAGTTCGTTACTTTAGACGCGAAATATGGTATTAACTACCAAACACAATCTGAGAAATATACGTATTTGAACCAATCAGGTAACAAAAACGTAATGGATCAACAATACTGGTATTCTTACTACAACGGTAATGATGCAAATGGTGAGATTGTTAATTTCCAATCGACTAAGACTTTCCAAAACTTCTTAGCATCTGCTTACTTCAAGACAGATTTCCAAAAAGATTTCAATATCAACATTCCATTACGTACAACGACTCAAGTAGCATTTGACTACAGAAATCGTTACAATACGTCATACGGTTCATATGGTATTGGTTTACCAAACTATACTCCTTTCAACACGTCTCAAGCGGCTGAAACGAAAGTAGTGACGGATTATAGAACACCGTTTGTAACCTATGGTTATTTAGCAACGCAACGTTTAGATTACGGTACATACGGTGGTTTATCTGCTGGTTTCCGTACGGATTTCTCGTCAGCCTTCGGTGCTGCGTCTACTCCGCAAACCTTCCCTCGTGGAGATGCTTACTTACGTATCTCTGAATTAGGAATTTTCAAAAACTCAGCGATTAGCACAACAGTGGAAGATTTCAAAATCCGTGCAGCATACGGTGAGGCAGGTATCCAGCCAAATGCATTTGACCGTTATATTACCTTAAACACAGGTGTAATTGGTGGTGGAAATGCGTTCTTTTTCCCATTAACGCAATCAAATCCAGCGTTGAACGTAGAGATCTCTAAAGAATTAGAAATTGGTACAGACATCGGTTTGAACTTAGGAAAATCATCTCCTTGGTTAAACAGTGTTAACTTATCTGGTTCATACTGGAAGCGTTCTACTGACAATGCGATCTTTAACGTAGATGCTGCTCCTTCTTCAGGTGTAGGTACAGTGAAAGATAACGCGTTCTCTTTAGCTTCTAATGGTATCCAAGCGAGTTTAAATGCGCAAATCTACAAAGATGCAGATTGGACTTGGAACTTTACAACGAACTTTGGAAAGCAAACTTCTGAAATCACAGCCGTTCGTGGTGGTGCTGAAGTAGTGGTTACTTCTTCTGCTGGTTCTACAGGTTATGTATTGAAAGCAGGTCAAAAAATCGGCCAATTATATGGTTTCTATGGAGTTCATAGCGTAGATGCTTTATTACCAGATGGTACGCCAGCAATCGCTGAAGCTAACCGTGGCTTATATGAAGTAGCTAGTAACGGATGGGTAGTGAAGAAGTCGACAAAGGCTCCTTACTTCTCTACGAAGCAATATAGCTTTGGTGATCCTAACCCAGCATTCAATGCTTCATTCATCAATGAATTATCGTACAAAGGAATCGTAACTTTCAACCTACAAGTTGATTTAGTTCAAGGTGCTCACATCTACAACCAAACGAAAGAATGGATGTACCGTGATGGTATCCACGCTGATTACCAACAGCCAATCACAATCAATGGTGAAACAGGTGCTTGGTCCGCATTCTACCGTGGGGTATATGCAGAGGTTTCACGTAACGGTACGAAGAACTACTTCTACGAAGATGCTTCTTTCGCACGTTTACGTAATTTGTCAGTAGGTGTTGATTTAGTGAAAGCCTTAGGCATCAAAGGATTCCGTAAGTTACAATTAGTAGCTTCTGGACGTAACTTGTATACGTTAACGAACTATACAGGGATGGATCCAGAAATTTCTTCTGGTTCTAATAACTCTGCTTGGGATCGTGGAACGGATCACAATACAATGCCAAATCAACGTTCATACCAAGTACAGTTGAACATTGGTTTCTAATTTCAGAATAGAAAAAGGTATTATTTAAATTCGAAAAAAATGAAAAATATAAAAATAACCGCGCTTTCCTTTCTGCTTTTAGCTGGATCGGTGATGTCGTGTAAGGATCAATTAGATGTACAAAACCCTAATCAGCCTACGCCAGCAACGGCAGCATCTGAAGCAGGTATTGTGGCATTAGCACAAGGGTCTGTTTACAAAAACGGATTTACCTCTGCAGGTAATAAATACTATGATGGTGTTGTAGGAGCATTCTACAATGGTGTGGTAGGTATTCACGAATTGATGGGTGACGTTGTTTCAGCTGAGGCTGCAAATACGTACATGAATAACTTGTCTGCTCCAGACATGGTGACTTTGGATAATGGTACTCAGGTAGCAAATCCGAACAATCCAGCGGTGCAAAAGACGTTATTGCGCGCTATTAATACGAATGCACAACAAGGCGGTAACCCAGGTTTCCACGAGTGGGCGTTGATGTATCAATTGAACAATGCGTGTAACACTATTTTAGATGCAGTAGATAAGACTACATTTACAGGTGATGCAACGGCTAAGAAAAATGCGATCAAAGCATGGGCGTATACTTGGAAAGGTTTAGCTTATTCTCGCATTGGTTCTATGTACTATGCAGGTTTGATTATTAATACTCCTTCGACTACAAACAATACGTATGTAACGAAAGAGGCGATCATCGCAGAAGCAACGTCTAACTTTGACAAAGCAGCTACAGCTGTTACAGCTTCAGGTGCATCAGCAGATTTCGCGTCGATTATTACCGCTTTAATTCCTGATTTCTTCCAAACAGCTAAAGGAGCAGTTCCTACTTCAGCACAGTGGATCAAGAACATCAACACGATGAAGGCGCGTAATATTTTGGTAAACAACACGACAGCAACAATGACTGCTGCTCAGTGGGATGCGGTCTTGACGTTAACTAACGCAGGTGTAGGTGCTTCTGATCCAGTATTTGCTGGTAATACGAATGCAAATGGAGATATCTTCGGAGCTTCTAACTACAACGTAGCTTCTCGTGCAGTAGGTTCTAATGCCTCAGGAAATACGTACAAAATCTCTGAGCGTTTAATCCAAGATTTCAATGTAGGAGATAAGCGTTTAGCGCAAAACTTCAAGCAATATCCAATTTGGATTGGAAATGCGGATCGTGGAAATGCATTCAATACGCGTTGGGCGATTGTAGATAAAGGTACTGGTTTAGCTGGTGTCTATGTTTACTCTAACCGTACGGCTGGTAGCGCTGAAATCTTCTTGTTAGGTTCTTACGAAGAAAACGAGTTGATGAAAGCAGAAGCGAAGTTATGGAAAGGTGATGTAGCGGGTGCTGCGGCAAGTATCGATGCAGTTCGTACTTACCAAGGTGCTGGTCTTGCTGCGATCACTTCTACTAACGCTGCTGTAGTAAAAGAAGAATTGCGTAAAGAGCGCCGTACGGCTTTAGCTTTCCGCGGTTTATCTTTCTATGATGCACGTCGTTGGGGTGTGTTGGATAACGGTCGCACAGGTGCGGTGGTTATTTCTAAAGATGGTTCATCTATCTCTACAAACGCAACCATCAAGTATGGTTATTTAGATTACTGGGATGTTCCAGATAATGAGTTAGCTAACAATCCAGCTGGCGCAGGTTCTGCAACTACTAAAAATCCTAAATAAGAATACTAAAATTCTATTTGAAAGAGGCACTGTCATGAGATGGTGCCTCTTTTTTTTGGTTAAATAGTTTGCATTTATATTGGAAAACTCCTAATTTGCCAAAATTATTCTATTATTTTTTCATTAATTAAACTCAACAACATGAAAAAACTATTACTCATTGGGGTGTTGATGATGACTGTTTTCAGTTCATTAATAGCTCAAACAAGGCAAGTAACCGGTAAGGTTACGGCTTCAGAGGATGGTACGGCTCTTCCGGGAGTTAGTGTCAGCCTAAAAGGTTCATCTCGTGGTACAACCACAGCAGCGGATGGTACTTACAAAATCACAGTAGGTGATGGTGCTGCAATCACTTTTAGCTTTGTGGGTTACAAGCCACAAACGGTTTCAGTAGGAAGCCAAAGTTCAATCAACGTAGTTTTAGCGACAGATGCGTCTGAGTTAAACGAGGTTGTAGTTACAGCTTTGGGTCTTACTCGTACAAAAAACTCATTGCCTTACGCTGCTCAGCAAGTAAAGGGAGAAGAGTTAACACGTGTACGTACCGGTAACGCGATTCAAGCATTATCTGGTAAAGTAGCGGGTTTACAAATCATCCAAGGTAATGCGATCGGTGGTTCTACTAACGTAGTTGTTCGTGGTAACAAATCTTTGACTGGTAACAACCAAGCGCTATTCGTAGTAGATGGTGTGCCAATCGATAACACAAACAAAAACTCTGGTAACCAACAAACAGGTCGTGGTGGTTATGATTACGGTAACGCTGCATCTGATATTAACCCAGATGATATCGAAAACATGACAGTATTGAAAGGTGCTGCTGCAACTGCTCTTTACGGTTCTCGTGCTTCGAATGGTGTGATCATGATCACAACTAAGAAAGCGAAGCGTGGTTTAGGTTTAACGATTAACGCTGGTTTAACAGTAGGAACAATTGACAAGTCAACTTTCCCTACTTACCAAAACCAATACGGTGCTGGTTACTCTGATCCATACCAAAAAGATGGTTTCTTGTATTTTGATGCAAACGGTGATGGCGTAAAAGATTACGTTGTTCCTACAGCAGAAGATGCTTCTTACGGTGTTAAATTTGACGGACGTCCAGTTTATACTTGGGATTCATTTGATCCAGCGGGTCCTAACTACATGAAAACTAGTCCTTGGTCTGCTGCAGCAAACACGCCAGTAACATTCTATGAGACGGCTATCTCTAACAACACTAACATTATGTTAGATGGTGCTAATGATAAGGGTACGTATAAATTAGGATTTACGCGTAACGAAGAGCGTGGTACATTACCTAACTCAGTAGTTACTAAGAACATCGTTAATATGGGTGGTTCTTATAAAGTAAGTGATAAATTAACTGCGCAAGCTGTAGCTAACTTCTCTATCGTAGATGGTAAAGGTCGTTACGGTTCAGGTTATTCTGGAGGTAACGTTAACCAAAACTTCCGTCAGTGGTACCAAACTAACGTGGATATCCAAGATCAAAAAACTGCTTATTTCCGTAACAACCAAAACGTTACTTGGAACTGGGGTGATCCTTCAACTGCAGCTGGTTTAAAACCAATCTACACAGATAACTACTATTGGACTCGTTTCCAAAACTACGAGACTGATACACGTACTCGTATCTTCGGAAATGCTCAATTAGATTACAAAGCAACATCTTACTTAGCATTCTTAGGTCGTATCACAGTAGATACGTATAATGAATTACAAGAAGAGCGTACTGCTTCAGGTTCTCAAGCAACAGCTGGTTATTCTCGTTTAGATCGTACGTTTAACGAAACGAACTATGACTTAATGGCTAACTTTGATAAAGATGTAATTAAAGATTTAAACGTGAAAGCCTTAGCTGGTTTGAACTTACGTAAGTCTTACACTCGTGCGATCTCAGCAGCTACTAACGGTGGTTTGATCGTTCCAGGTTTATATTCTGTAGCTAACTCTAAAGGTACAGTGGCTGCAGCATCTGAAGGATATTCTCCACGTGAGGTATTCGGTATGTTCGGAGGTTTAACTTTAACTTACAAAGGTTTCTTAACATTAGATGGTACAGTTCGTCGTGATAAGTCTTCTACGTTACCAGTTGAAAATAACCAATACAACTACTACTCAGGTTCAGCTTCTTGGTTATTCTCTCACCATATCCAAGATCTTCCTTGGTTGACTTCAGGTAAGTTACGTGCTAACTGGGCGACTGTAGGTAATGATGCTCCTTGGGGTGCGATCAAAAACGTGTACGATCAACCAGCTCCATTTGGTTCAACGATCTTGTTCTCTGTACCTAGTACACAAAACAACCCAATCTTGAAACCAGAGCAGACTCAATCTCGTGAGATCGGTTTAGAAATGTCCTTCTTACAAAACCGTTTAGGTTTTGATGCGACGTATTACCAATCAAATACATTAGATCAAATTTTACCTGCATCTGTTTCTGCAGCAACAGGTTTCTCTTCTTCTTATGTGAATGCTGGTAACATCGAAAACAAAGGTTTTGAATTAAGCGTGTATGCTACACCAATCAAGACGGCTGATTTCTCATGGAACGTGAACGCTAACTGGACTAAGAATCAATCAATGGTGTTGAGCTTATATGGTGGTTCTCAAAACTTACAATTAGGTTCATTCCAAGGTGGTGTTTCATTGAACGCTTCTGTAGGACAACCTTACGGTGTGTTACAAGGAAAGACTTGGGTATTAGTGAATGGCGAAAAGTCTGTTAAATCTAACGGTCGTTACGCTATTTCAACTACTACTACGAACAACATCGGTAACATGAACCCAGATTGGATCGGTGGTTTGAATAATACATTCAAATACAAGAACGTTTCATTCTCATTCTTAATCGATGTGAAACAAGGTGGTAACATATTCTCACTAGATCAGTACTATGGTGCTGCAACTGGGGTTTATGCTGAATCTGCTGCATTGAACGATAAAGGTAATCCATCTCGTAACACAATCGCTGAAGGTGGTGGTGTAATTATGCCAGGTGTGAAAGCTGACGGTACTCCTAATGATATCCGTGTTGAAAATGAGTACGGTACGTATGGTTATGCTTATAACCCAGCTGCTGCATTCGTTTACGATGCGTCTTATATCAAATTACGTGAGGCTAACTTGACGTATTCTTTACCAAAATCTATCGTTGCTAAATTAGGTGGCGTAAAAGGTGTGGATGTGTCTGTTTTCGGACGTAACCTTTGGATCATTAAAAAATATGTTCCTTACGCAGATCCTGAAGAAAACTTGTCTTCTGGTAATATCCAAGGATATCAATCAGGTGCATATCCAACAACAAGATCGATTGGATTTAACGTTAAATTGTTATTTTAATCATCCTAAATTTTCGTAAAGATGAAAAATATGTTAAAAGTTTTTGTACCGCTGTTGTTATTATTCTCAGCTTGTACAGAAGATATCTCTCAATTAAATATCGAGACTAAAAGGCCAGCAGCTGTTCCAGCTCCGACCTTGTTCTCGAATGCTACGAGAACCCTTGCTGGTTCTTTAGCGTCTGCTAGTGTGAACACAAACGTGTTCCGTTTTACAGTTAGCCACTGGGCTATGGCTGTATACCAAGATGAAGCGCAATATGACTTCAATACACGTGCTATCCCTCAAGGATGGTGGACTACGATGTACCGTGATGTGTTAGCTGATTATGCTGAAGCTGCTAAGTTAATCAATGCAGATGCATCGTTAACTCCAGGCGAGAAAGCTAATAAATTAGCCATCATCGACATCATGCAAGTGTATACATATTCGATCTTAGTGAATACTTTTGGCAATGTTCCTTACACAGAAGCATTACAACCAACAAACTTGTTCCCTAAGTATGATGATGCAAAAACAATCCACTCGGATTTATTAGCTCGTTTGAACTCAGACATTACTAAACTAAATACATCAGCTGCTGGTTTTGCCTCAGGTGAAGATTTAGTTTACAAAGGAACTGTTTCTAACTGGGTTAAGTTTGCTCATACACTTCGTATGAAGTTAGGTATGATCATTGCTGACGAAAATGCTGCTGCTGCTAAATCTGCAGTAGAAGCTTCTGATGCTGGCGCGATTTCTGCTGCAGCTAACAATGGTTTGTTTACTTACCAATCAGCTTCTCCTAACCAAAACCCATTATACGTTGATATCGTAACTGGTGGTCGTCAAGATTACATCGCTGCGAAAGACTTAATGGATAAATTGTTAGGATGGAATGACCCACGTACTGGTTTGTATTTCTCTAAAAATAACGCTGGTGCTTATGCTGGTGGTATCGTTGGAAAAGCAAATACATTCGTTGATTTCTCTCGTGCGGGTGCTAAGGTGATCGCTGCGGCTGATCCTTACGTATTTGCTGACGTAGTTGAAACTGAATTCTTACGTGCTGAGGCTGCTGAACGTGGTTACACAGTAGCTGGTACTGCAGAATCTCACTACAACAAGGCAATCACTGCTTCTATCTTGTATTGGGGTGGAACGCAAGCAGAGGCTGATGCTTATTTAGCTCAACCTGCTGTTGCTTATACAACTGCTGCTGGGAATTGGAAAGAGAAGATCGCCACTCAAAAGTGGATCGCTCTTTACAACCGTCCTTACGAAGGTTGGACAGAATTGCGTCGTTTAGATTTCCCTAAAATCGCTACTCCAGTGAATGCGAAGTCTGGCTTCCCAACTCGTTTCTCTTACCCAGCTAACGAGCAAACTTTAAATGGTGCTAACTACACAGCGGCTGCTTCTGCAATCGGTGGTGACGTGGTAACTACGAAGTTGTTCTGGGATAAAAACTAATTGTAGTTTTTAGAACGAATTAAAAAGGGCGACCCGCAAGGGTCGCCTTTTTTTGTTAGTGCGTTCCGATAAACTTTATTAATGAATAAATTGGCCTTCATAGCTTATTTAGCCTATGTTTTTGTTTTGCATAAATAATTTTTATACTAAACATATAATTGTTTAATTGTTTTGCTTAAAACTTAAACAATATATTTGAAGTTCATAACATTATCCTTCATTTTAAAATGTTCATTATGAAAAAAACGCTACTATTAAGTATGGTCTTGTGGCTTATGGCAATGGTTCCATTGTTTGCTCAAGACAGATCCATCACTGGAAAGGTGACTGGAGATGATGGCTCTTCATTGCCAGGGGTAAATATTGCAGTAAAAGGGACTAATAAAGGGACTAACACGGATGTGGATGGTGCTTTTAAATTAACGGTGCCTTCGAATGCAGTGATCATTGTTAGTTCTGTGGGCTACGCTCCACAAGAAATCAAAGTTGGTAATAGAACAGTAATTAATGTTTCTCTAGCTTCTACTACTTCAACTTTAGACGAAGTGGTTATTACTACGTTTGGTACAGCGAAGAAAGCTTCCTTTACGGGTTCTTCTGCTAAAGTAAGTGCAGAGAAATTAGGTGTTAGGCCTATTACGAACATCGGCCAAGCATTGGAAGGTATTGCACCTGGTGTGACTACCACAACAACTTCCGGCCAGCCAGGATCTTCCCCTTCCGTACGTATTCGTGGTTTTGGTTCGATCTCGTCTTCAAATGATCCATTGTACGTAGTGGATGGTGTTCCTTACTCAGCTAGTATCGCTAATTTAAATAATGACGATATCGAGTCGATTACCGTATTGAAAGATGCGGCTTCAACCGCTCTTTATGGTGCTCGTGCAGCGAATGGGGTTGTAATGGTTACAACTAAAAAAGGTTCGAAAGGAAAAAATTCGATCAACATTAAGTATACAAAAGGTTTTAATACGCGTGCATTACCAGAATATGATCGCGTAGGTGCTGCTGACTATTATCCTTTAATGTGGGAGTCAAATCGTAACAATTTAGCTTACCGTGCGACTAGCCCAGTAGCTATTGCTACAGCCAATGCCACTGCATCAGCTGGTTTAGGTGCAATCGTAGGTACAGGTTATAACGTGTACAATGTGCCATTCGCTGAATTAGTTGGTACAGATGGAAAATTGAATCCGAATGCCAAAATGATTTATAATGCGGATGATTTAAATTGGGAAAAGGCAGTAATGCGTCAGGGTATTCGGGATGAAGTGAGCGCTAACTTCAATGGATCAAATGGAAAATCAGACTATTTCTTATCCGTTTCTTATTTGAATGATAAAGGGTATCAAATCAAATCTGATTACGATCGTTTTACTGCTCGTTTGAACGTGAACAGTCAAATGAACAATTGGTTAAAAGTGGGTGCTAACATGAATACCACTTTAACTACTTCGAATCAGTCTACGGCTGATGGTGGAACTTCGTTTGTGAATCCATTCTTTTTTACTCGTGGAATGGCACCTATCTACCCAGTTTATGCCTATGATCCGGCAAACCCAGGTTCATTCTTGAAATTAGAGAATGGAAATCGCCGTTATGATTATGGTAATCTAAGTGCTCTTGGTTTATCAAATCGTCCTCAATACGGTGGACGTCACGTGGTGGCTGAGACAGAATTAAATGAAAATTTCTTCCGTAGAAATTTAATTGGAGGTCGTGGATTTGCTGATATCACTTTTTTGAAAGATTTCAAGTTTTCAAACAGTGTAGGTGTTGATATTACGAATGCCAATACAATCGTATTTGGTAACCCAGAAATCGGTGATGGTGCTCCGGCGGGTCGTGCCCAAAACACGTTTGAGAATATTACAAATTACAACTTATCACAGTTGTTAACGTATAACCACTCTTTTGGAAAACACAATGTGGACGCCTTAGTAGGTCATGAAAATTATAATTTAGTTAGTAATAGCTTAGATGGTTCCCGTTCACAACAAATTTTGGATGGTAATTATGAGTTGATCAACTTTACGACAACAACTAACTTAACATCGCAGTATGATACACGTCGTGTAGAAGGTTACTTCTCTCGTTTGAATTATGATTATGATTCGAAATATTTCGTTTCGTTCTCAGCTCGTCGAGATGGATCTTCTAAGTTCTATCAAGACAAGCGTTGGGGTAACTTCTACTCTGCCTCTGCTGCTTGGCGTTTAGATCAAGAGGATTTCATTAAGGAATTGACTTTTATCGATAACTTGAAATTGAGAAGCTCATGGGGCCAAACTGGTAACGATGGCGGTATCAGCAATTACGCTTGGCAGCCATTATACGCATTGGGTTGGAATAATGCGACAGAGCCAGGTATTTTACAATCCTCTTTAGGAAGCAAATCCTTAGAGTGGGAAACAAATACGGCATTTGATGTGGCTTTAGAATTCGGTTTATTCAAAAACAGAATCTCCGGTACAGTGGAATATTTCGATCGTCAATCGACTAACTTGATCTTTGCAGTGCCTCTCCCTTTATCAGTTGGTATTGGTACAGAGACACGTAACATCGGTTCGATGTACAACCGGGGTATCGAATTACAGTTAGCAGGAGATTTAGTTCGTACGAAAGACTTCGTTTGGAATATCGATTTGAACGCGACTAAATTAGAGAATAAGATCACGAAGATGCCTGCAGAAAGTAAGGAAATCATTGATGGGACTAAGAAGTTAAAAGAAGGTAGCTCTCTTTATGATTATTGGTTACGCGAGTATAAAGGCGTTAACCCAGAGACGGGTGTAGCGGAATACCGTGCGATCTCTTATGTAGCTTCTAACTCTAGAATTACAGCAAACGGAGATACATTGACTAACAACATTGCGAATGCACGTTATTGGTATAACGGTACTTCTATTCCAGATTTAACAGGATCAGTAAATACCTCACTTCGTTACAAAGGCTTCTCATTAACTGCTTTGATGGTGTATCAATTAGGTGGAAAGGTGTATGATGCTGCTTATGCAGGATTAATGGGAGCAGGATATCACAATGCGAAGCATGTGGATATCTTGAAGCGTTGGGTAAATCCGGGTGATATCACAGACGTGCCTCGTATGGATAATGGCCGTACGGCTGACTTCGATGCGGCCTCTGACCGATGGTTAATTGATGGAAGTTTTATGAATATTCGTACCGTAACTTTATCTTACCGTTTACCTAAGTCGTTAATGAATCGTTTAAAAATCGACAACGCACAGGTGTATGTAAGTGGAGAAAACTTCTTAATGTTATCACGTAGAAGTGGAATGAACGTTCAGCAGAACTTTGGAGGAACAACAAGTAATGTTTACAGTCCTGCGAAGTCATTAGTATTAGGTCTATCATTCTCTTTATAATATAGAATCATGAAAAAGAAATATTTAGGTTACTTTTCGCTCGTCTTCGCATTATTACTTTCATCATGCGAGGAAACGTATTTAGATACTACCCCTACGGCTAGTATTGATGCAGGTTCAGCTTACTCTACTACTAAGAATGCGGCTGCAGCCATTAATGGTATTTACCGTTCGTTTATCGTTCGTTATTTGAGTTCTCAAGGTCACTCGGGTCATCCTGCGATGATGATTATTTTAGATCACATGGGAGAGGATATGATTATCGGTACTACAGCTGCTTCATGGCACGTAGGGGAGACGCGTTGGACAGCACACCGTTCTGACGTGAATACGATGGCGCAATTTCCATACGAATTGTATTACCGAATCATCGGTAACGCAAATATCGGAATTGCTAATATTGACAAAGCAGTAGGCCCTGCGGCTGATCGCAATGCCTTGAAAGGTGAAGCATTAGCTTTGCGAGCTTTTGGTTATTTCAACTTAGTACAATTATACGGAAAGCGTTATGATGCGTCGGCTAAGCCTAATGCTCAATTAGGCGTGCCCTTGGTTTTAGAACCTACTACAGAAGGAAAGCCACGTAATACAGTAGAAGAGGTATACGCTCAGATCAACAAAGATTTAGCAGACGCAGCAGCCTTATTAACCACCTCACGTTTGAACAAATCACACATTAATTTAAGTGTGGTCAAAGGCTTACAGGCGCGAGTTGCGCTCGTTCAGCAAGATTGGACGAATGCGGCTAAATTCGCGGCTGAGGCACGTGCAGGTTATACTCCGATGACGGCTACTATGTATACTGATGGATTCCAAGATTTGACTAATTCAGAGTGGATGTGGGGCTTTGATCACTTAGAAGATCAAACGGAATATTTCGGTGCATATCACTCGTACATTTCTTGTAACTATAACTCAACTGTTATTAGAACGTACCCTAAAGTGATTAATAACCTGTTATATGCTCAGATTCCAACAACGGATATCAGGTCAAAAATGTGGGTTGAAACGCCAACGGCTGCGAACTCAATCGTTCCTCCAGGGGGTGTTCGTCCTAAATTTTTGAATCAGAAATTTAGATTACCTGGTACTCCATCAACCTCTGCACAGGGCGATGTTCCGTACATGCGGGCCGCGGAAATGTATTTGATCGAAGCAGAAGCTAAAGCTCGTTTAAATGATGCGGCAGGTGCTACTCAAGTGTTATTTGATTTAGTTAAAACACGTGATGCAAGTTATGTAAAGTCGACGAAGACAGGTGTAGCATTGATTAATGAAATTTTGTTGCAACGTCGTATTGAGCTTTGGGGGGAAGGGCACCGTTTCTTTGACTTGAAGCGTACAAATGCAGCATTAAATAGAAATGGAACGAATGCGATTGCATCAGTTGCCTTGTTATTTGATGTGGCTCCGGGTGATGTGCGTTGGGAATTCTTAATTCCTCGTCGTGAGATTAATGCAAATCCAGCGATCGTACAAAATCCATTATAATTTATTTTGTAATTTAAAGGTGGCTAATTTATTAGCCACCTTTTTTTGTTTAAATCTATCCTATGAAAAAAACATGGCTTATTGTGGCGCTTAGCGTCCTATCTTTATCTACTTCGTTCGCGCAGGACGATTCCTATCAGTTACCTCCTAAAGCGATAGCGGACTTATTGCTAGCGAAACCTACTCCCTTAGTTCGGATTGATTCGAAAGCAGAATACTTGTTATTATTAGGTCGTAATTCCTATCCTACGGTAGAGGAATTAGGTCAACCAGAGATGAAAATTGCAGGTCTTCGCTTGAATCCCTTGAATTTTTCTCCGTCTCGCCAAAGTCCCATCAGTAGCATTACCTTGCAAACGATTCGCACTGGAGCGAAAGTAGAAATCACTGGTTTACCTAAAAACCTAGCTGCCGGATCAATCGCTTGGAATCCGTCGGAAACCAAAATAGCGTTTGCCCAAACTGAGGTGAATGGAGTGGATTTGTATGTCATTGATTTGTCATCGAAAAAAGTGACGCGTATCAATAGCGCTCCTTTAAATCAAGTGTTGGGAAATGCCTTCACTTGGGTGGACGACCAAACAATTCTTTACAAGGTGACTACGCATAACGCAGACGGAGCGCCTAAACGCCCTATTACGCCTAAAGGACCTACTATTCAGCAGAACGTAGGAAAAGCGGCACCAAGACCAACTTTCCAGGATTTAATTAAATCGCCTTACGATGAGAGTTTATTCTCCTATTACGCAGAGGCACAATTAGTCGTGTATAAGAATGGTGTGAATAAGAAAATAGGGGAGCCTGCTTTATTCAATTCCTTTCAATTGTCACCGGACAGAAAGTACATCTTAACGCGTTCTGTAGCCAAACCTTTCTCGTATGCGGTACCGGCTTATGGTTTCCCTACGACGGTGAAAGTACTAGATTTGGACGGAAAAACCATTAAAGAAATTGCCAAGCTTCCCTCTGCTGAGAGTGCTCCAGCCGGAAATGATAACGTGCAAAATGTGCCGCGTGGATTTGATTGGCGTGATGATGAACCCGCTTCCTTAGTTTATGCGATGCCATTAGATAGTGGTTTTATTAAGAAGCAAGTAGAGTTTCACGATGCGGTTTATTCCTTGTCTGCTCCCTTTACAAAGGAGGCCAAAGAATTATTCAAGACGAAGACCCGTTATGCTGGGGTGATTTGGGGAAATACGAAAGTGGCTTTAGTCACGGAAGTATTACGTGGAAAGCAGACATCGAAAGTAAGTCGATATTCTCCAGCGGATGGAACGATGGAAGTTTTGTACGAGCGTAATTTAACGGATGCCTACAAAAATCCAGGCAGTCCGGTGTTGACAAAAAATGCTCTAGGTCGCGATGTGATTCAATTGACGGATAACGGTACTAAAATTTTGATGAATAACCCGGTGGGTTCTTCGGATCAAGGAGATCTACCATTTATCTCCAAGTTTGATTTAGCGACGAAGAAGAATGAGATTATTTGGCGCGCAAAACCAGGCTACTTTGAACAAGTAGAGGAAGTGATCGATGCAGACAAACTGATCGTTTTAAGCAGAAAGGAATCCCAGACGGAGGTGCCAAACTATTTTATCAAGCACTTGTTAAATCCAGCACAGGATAAGGCTTTGACCCAATTTGAAAATCCTTATCCTAATTTAGTAGGTATCACCAAGGAGAAAATCAAATATAAGCGGGCGGATGGCGTAGACTTAACGGGCGATTTGTATTTGCCTAAAGGCTATAACAAAGAGAAAGATGGTCCATTGCCGGTATTGATTTGGGCTTATCCACGTGAATTTAATTCAGCGGCAGATGCGGCGCAGATTCGCGGTAGTAAGGATCGCTTTACAACACTTAGCTGGGCATCACCGATCTATTACGCAACTCAGGGATACGCGATTTTAGACAATGCGGAGATGCCAATTGTGTCGACGGATGCTTCTAAAAAGCCGAATGATAATTTCGTAGATCAGTTACGTTTAAATGCTTCGGCTGCGATTGATCATTTAGTTCAATTAGGCGTGGGTGATCGCAAGCGTATGGCCGTGGGTGGTCACAGTTACGGTGCTTTTATGACCGCAAATTTATTAGCGCATACGGATTTATTTAAAGCAGGTATCGCACGCAGTGGGGCTTATAATCGTACGTTGACTCCTTTTGGGTTCCAAAACGAAGACCGTACCTACTGGCAAGCTCCGCAATTATACTATGAAATGAGTCCATTCAGCTACGCAGATAAAATCAAAGAACCGATTTTATTAGTGCACGGCGAGCAAGATGATAACACCGGTACATTCCCGATCAACTCCGAGCGTTTATACGCAGCTTTGAAAGGAAACGGAGGAACGACTCGTTTTGTCTACTTACCTTACGAAGCGCATAGCTACAGAGGGAAAGAAAACGTTTTACACTTGCTTTGGGAGCAATTCCAATGGTTAGAAAAATACGTTAAGTAAGGCGGAAAAAATGAAGCAAAAGAGGGCGCCCCGTAGGGGCGCCCTCTTTTTTTATATATACGCAGCATTTTTATGCTTTATGCTTTGTGCTTTAAAAAGAATGGCGGCCCGCAGGGCCGCCATCTCTACTCTTTACTCTATAATCTCTTATCTAATAAGCTTACCAAATCTTAATCCGATCTTCCGGCTTCTTATACAGTTTATCGCTCGGTCTCACATCGAAAGCCTTGTACCAAGCATCCATATTGACTGGAGCACCGATGGTACGGTATTGGTTAGGCGAATGAGGATCTGTTAACACCTGTTGTGCTTCCGTTTCTGGAAGTGAGGAACCTCTCCAAACTTGTGCCCATGCTAAGAAGAAACGTTGATCAGGAGAGAAGCCATCGATTTTCTTCGTTGACTTTCCTTGCTTCGTCATTTTGAACGCTTCATAGGCCATATTCAAGCCGCCTAAGTCACCGATGTTCTCGCCCATCGTTAATTTACCATTGACGTGGATCGTGTCTTGAACAGTGTATGCATCAAATTGCTTGCCTAATAGTTCTGTTCTCGCTTTGAACTTCGCTAAGTCGTCTTTAGTCCACCAGTTGCGTAAGGTACCGTCTTTGTCGTATTGGCTACCCGAATCATCGAATCCGTGTGACATTTCGTGACCGATTACGGCACCGATTCCACCATAGTTGATTGCATCATCTGCGTCAGCAGCGAAGAATGGGAATTGTAAGATACCTGCAGGGAAAACGATTTCGTTCATCACTGGGCTATAGTAGGCGTTCACTGTTGGTGGCGTCATGCCCCATTTGCTTCTGTCCACTGGTTTGCCTAATTGCGCTAAGTTCTCTTGGAAGCCCCAAGCACCTGCACGACGGATGTTACCATAGTATTCGTTAGCAGCAATCTCTAAACCATCGTAGTTTTTCCATTTATCAGGATACCCGATTTTAGGCGTGAATGCGTTTAATTTGGCCAAAGCCTTTTCTTTCGTCTCCGCGCTCATCCAATCTAATTTGTTGATGCGCACAGCGAATGCCTTACGTAGGTTAGCCACTAATTCGATCATTCTTGCTTTTGCTTCTGGCTTGAAATATTTAGCTACATACAATTGACCTAATAATTCACCTAAAGTTCCGTCCGTCATCGCTGACATACGTTGCCATCTTGGGGCTTGTACTTTTTGGCCAGATAATACTTGTGAATACGCAAAGCTCGCTTTCACGAATGGAGAGCTTAAATAGCCTGCGCTACTACGCAAAACATTCCATGTTAAATAGGTCTTCCAAGTGTCTACAGGTGTTTCGATCAATAATTTGTTCGCTGCCTCGAAGAATTTAGGTGCACCTACAAGAATAGAATCAGGAGCAGATGTGCCAAAGTCTTGGAAAGTCAATGCCCAGTTGAAGGCAGGTGTCTTTTGATTGAAATCAGCGAACGCAAACTTGTTGTAAGTCTTGTAAGGATCGCGCATTTCGACACGAGCCATCTGCGCTTCCGCTAATTTCTTCTCTAATTGGAATACCGTTTCAGCATTTGCTTTTGCTTGCGCCTCCGGTGTTCCAGTTAAAGTGAACAACGTCGCTACGTATTTCTTGAATGCTTCTTGAATTTTTACACTGCGTGCATCGTTTTTCAAATAGTAATCGCGGTCTGGAAGTGAAGTTCCTCCTTGTCCTAATTGCGGTACCATTTTTTCTACGTTCTTGCGGTCTTGACCGATGTAGAAGCCAAATAAAGGAGAAGCAATGCCTGAAGAGCGTAAGCGCGCGATTTCAGTCACTACTTGTGACTTGAATTGTAACCCAGCTATGTGTTGTAGGTCTGCTTGGATAGGAGTGTAGCCTAATTTTTCAATAGCTAAGCTATCCATCGCTGCTGCATAGAAATCAGCGACTCTTCTTTCGACTGAACCTGCGGCCGCTTTCGTGCCTTTGGTCTCATCTAAAATCGTTTTAATCGCATTGATGTTGAAATCGCGCAATTGGTTGAAAGCGCCCCAGCGTGTTTCTTTGGCCGGAATAGGATTTCTTTTTACCCAAGGTCCATTGGAATATTCTACGAAGTCATCGCCCGCTTTTACGCTCAGGTTCATGTTGTCGCGGTCAATAAATTTTCCCGGTTTTTCTTGTGCATGAAGGCTGCCGCTGAATAGCAATGAGCCTGCAAGGACGAGTTGTAAGTAATTATTTTTCATTTGAAAAAGGTTGATGTGACATTAAATTAATTAATTTACTGAATCTAAACTACCTATATGAAGAAATTGTTACTACTACTGTCCTGCTTTTTAGCATTTAGCCTCTCTGTGGACGCCCAAAAGCCCATGACTCAACCCATGTCACATGAGATCATGATCAAGCTGAAGAAAGTAGGTGCTCCTAAAATTTCACCCGATGGTCGCTACGTCATCTATTCCCGCATCGAAACCTCTTATAATCTGGAAGAGCAAACTTCTGACCTCTGGATTGCTGCTACGGATGGTTCTTCGGAGCCCAGAAAATTAACTAATTCAAAAGGCGGCGAAGATAATTACCAATGGTCTGCCACTTCAGATAAGATTTATTTCATCGCCAAACGCGATGGAGATGAAGCCCCGCAACTTTATGTTTTACCGTTAGCTGGCGGTGAGGCCCAACGTTTGACCACACTTTCCACCGGAGTAAGTGATGTTAAATTCTCATCAGATGGCTCACGCATTATATTCTCGAGCCGCGTTTTCCCTACTGCTTTCACGGACTCTGCTAGTAAGAAATTAGCAGAGGAAAAGAAGAAAATTAAAACCAAAGCACGTGTCTATCAATCGTTCCCGGTTCGGTATTGGGACTCTTGGTTAGATGAAAAACAAGGTCATATCTTCACGATGGACCTAAAGTCAAGTTCAAAGCCGGTGAATTTAATGGCTAACATATCACTCGTGAATTTTCCAGGTTTCCGTTTAGGTTCTTATAACTTCAGTGCTGACAGTAAAACAGTGGTGTTTACGGCAACTACGGAATACAACACTACTGCGTATCAATCGGCAAAATCGAATATCTATTCGGTGAGTTTAGCTGGTGGTAAAGAAACGGTTTTAGTCAATGATGAGACAGATTATGGTTCTGTTGAATTCACCGAAGATGGGAAATACCTCCTTGCTACGGGGTCAGCCATCGGTAATAAATTGTATTATTTGAACCGCATTTACCGCTTTGATGCGTCTTCTTTGTCTGCCAAAAAAGAGCTAGCCGCCACCCTCGATCGTCCCATCAATGATATGGAAATAGCTGGTTCCTCCATCTTCGCTAGCATCGAAGATCAAGGAGTGGATCGAATCGTTGAGATTTCAGTGACCGATGGTTCAGTTAAACCTGTATTAGGGGCTGAAACAGGATCTTATGCAGGTCTAAGTTTGTCTTCTAATACGCGTGTTTTTGCATATCAATACCAAAACGTTGCGACCCCTCCAGAGGTTTGGGTCTCAGCAAATGGTTCATTGAAAGCCATTTCCAAAGCGAATGAGGCTGTTTTAGCAGGATTGGATTTACAAAAGCCGGATGTGATTTGGACTAAATCGTCCAGAGGTAAAATGATTCGTTCGGTGGTGTTAAAGCCGACTGGTTTCGATGCATCGAAGAAATATCCACTTTTCGTTTTAATGCATGGTGGTCCAGCCAGTTCGTTCAAAGATGTATTTGGGTACCGTTGGAATCCCTACATTTTAGGATCTGCAGGCTATGTAATTGTGATGACAGATTATACGGGATCAGTAGGATATGGCGAGAAATTCGCTCAGGATATTCAGTTTGACCCATTCAAAGGTCCTGGCCAAGAAATCCAAGAAGCGGCGGCAGATGCCATCAAACGCTTTTCTTATATCGATGGCTCCAAACAAGCCGCTGGCGGAGCATCCTATGGCGGACACTTAGCCAATTGGATGCAAGCGACTACGTCTCATTACAAATGCTTAATCTCACACGCCGGTTTAGTGAACTCGGAGGCGCAATGGGGGACATCGGATGTGATTTGGGGTAGAGAATTGATGAATGGAGGAGCACCTTGGGTACCGACAAAAACCTGGAAAGAACAAAATCCGATGCGCTTCGCGGCAAACTTTAAAACCCCCATGTTATTAACGGTAGGAGAAAACGATTTCCGTGTTCCTATCAACAATACCTTGGAAAACTGGAGCATTCACCAACGTCTTCAAATCCCAAGCAAGTTAATTGTCTTCCCAGGCGAAAACCACTGGATCCTAAATCCTGACAATTCGAAGTTCCACTATTCGGAAATTCAGGGTTGGTTAGCGACGTATTTAAAATAAAAAAAAGGTCTCGAAATGAAATTCGAGACCTTTTTTTTATTTTAAATAGTCCGAAGGGAATGAGTCTAAAGGGAAATAGTCCGGAGGAAATGAGTAAAAATTAGTATCGCTCTCTTACTCTTGACTCCCTTCCTTCGGACTTCGGACTACCTCCCTCCGGACTCCCTTCCTATTGACTCCGGACTCCCTTCCTTCGGACTTCGGACTACAACCTCACCATCTCCCCCGTCCTCACCGATTCATCACAGGCAAAAGCGATGCGTAAACTATTTACGGCATCCTCTACGTGATCCGTCAGGTCAATGTTATCGTTGATGGCCTGTAGGAAATAGGCCTGCTCGCGATCGCAAAGACCTTGGTGATCCGGTTCATCCGTAAGGTTAACCCATTCGTCTTCTTTCGTGAATTCGTTTTTAGCATCGATGTCTGCGTGGTGTACACGTAGGGATTCTGTTTTTGTGTGTGATTCTACATCATCGGATTTGCCCTCGCCACCAGCATTTTTTGCGACGATGGAAACCGAGCCTTTGGGCCCAAACACATCTTTCACAAAATAGGCATTCTGCGAGATCATGGGACCCCAGCCTGCCTCGTACCAACCCACGGATCCATCTTCGAAGTGAATTTGAAGTTGACCGTAATTATAATTGCCTGCCGGAATGTCTTCTGTCATTCGCGCGCCGATGGCCGAAACGCGAAGAGGTTTGGATCTTGTCATTTGGCACATGACATCGATATAGTGCACCCCACAATCGACGATAGGGCTTAGCGATTTCATCAAATTACGGTGCACATCCCACATGTAGCCGTGGGATTGTTGATTTAAGTTCATGCGCATGACCAACGGTTTTCCCATTGTCTTCGCAATCTCGATAAACTTAATCCAAGACGGATGATGGCGTAAAATATAGCCCACTACGAGTTTTTTGCCACTTTTCTTTACAGCTTCCGCTACCCGAATAGCACCCGCTAACGAATCCGCTATCGGTTTCTCTAAGAAAACGTGGCAACCTGCTTCTAATGCGGCGATGGCATAGGCTTCGTGGGTATCTGGGTAAGTGGAGATGCAAACTGCATCTGGTTTGGAATCCGCAAGGGCGGTAAAATAGTCGCTGTAGAGTTTTGGGCCCCCACCTAATGCTTCATTTAATGCTTCTTTGCTATTTCCCGGGGAAACGAGTCCACAGATTTCGAATCCGGCTACATTCTGATAGGCTTTCGCATGAGAGGCTCCCATGTTTCCGCAACCCACCACGAGCACGCGTATATTTTTCATGTTAATCGATTTAGAATCGTAAATTAGGAAGAATGATTAGAATAATCGAATCTTCGCCTTTACAAATTATGCGCATTCTCCTTATTTTCTTGCTACTAGGTTCTATGGGTCTTCAGGCCCAAAACAAATCAGGCATTACAGGCAAGCCTGATACGTCCTTTACGAATTATTCAGCTTTGAGAATGGCTTCAAAACAGGATCCTAGCATTCGCCTAGCGGATTATCAAAGTACAAAGAGCAAAGAGCAAAGTTCAGTGTACAAAGTGATAGGATCAAGGAAACTAGTGGTAGATGAATATGCGGTCTCAGCCACTCGCAAGCTACCTACGCTCGTATTTTTCCATGGCGGCGGCTGGAGAACGGGGCATCGTTCACAACATATTCCTTTAGCAAAAGCTTTAGCAGATCGCGGATATCGGGTCTTTTTAGTCGAATACCGTTTATCTACGGAAGCTTTATACCCTGCTGCGATGCTTGATGCACAAGCTGCCTTGCATTGGGTTTCGAAACGCCAGAATGTGGGAGAAATCTATGTGGGAGGTTATTCAGCAGGGGGCCAAATGGCTGCGCTACTAGGTTCCGTTCAAGATGAAAATACCTACGGCAAAGGAGTCAAATTAGCCGGGACCATTGATATCGACGGGATATTGGCTTTTATTCACCCGGAATCAGGAGAGGGAGATGATAGCAAACGTATCTCAGCAGCGACCCATTATTTTGGGTATAATAAGGTAGAGGGCGAAGCTATTTGGAAGGAGGGTTCCGCTTTGAGCCATGTTACGAAAGGCGATCCGCCGGTATTATTCTTAAATTCGAGCGATGAGCGGATGCATGCAGGGCGTGACGATTTTAGGCAGAAAATGGCCGATTTTGGCATTCATACGGAGTATTATGCGTTCGAAAATTCGCATCATACGTTCGTATTAATGAATCACTGGTTCAATCAGGTGGTGGACCGAATGGATCGTTTTATGCGCAAACGTTTAGTGGTGGGAACCGATTTCAAGACGATACAATCCGCAGTAGATGTGGCTCGTCCTGGTCAGGAGATTTTCATTAAAAATGGCAATTACCAAGAAAAGGTATTCATCGATTCTTTGAAACACCATTTGTCATTTATAGGGGAAAGCAGGGATGGCGTGGTGTTGCGGGAGACGATTGCGCGGGATATTTGGCGTTGTTCAAATCCCGATGATTATGGTGCTGGAGTGTTGAATATCAAAGGGCAGGATTTGTCATTTCGGAATATGACCATTATGAATGAATATGGATTCACGGCGACGAAGGATGTGACGATTCCCTGTTTGAACGAGGCGGGAAAGGAGACGACCACCACGGTCCAAAAATATGCTTTACCAAGGGAAAAGGGAGAGAAAGAAGGGGAGAAGATCGTCCGTGTAGATGGGCATCAATTTGCAGTTCGTACGATGCCCGGTGCCACCCGATTGTCTTTCGAACATTGCACGATTCGATCAGGTGGCGGTGATACCGTAAGTCCATGGGACGTGAATGCGGGGATGTATTACTTGAATGACTGTTTGATCGAAGGGGGAGTAGATTTGTATTGTCCGCGAGGCTACGCCTTGGCTGAGAATTGCACCTTTGTGTGCCATAATACGAGTGCGGCGATTTGGCACGATGGTTCAGGAGAAGTAGGGGCGAAGACCGTTTTGAAAAATTGTCGTTTTATTGGGGATCCGGGGTATAAATTAGGCCGATACCACCGCGAAGCACAATTTTATCTTATGAACTGTTCTTTTGATAAGAATATGGCGGACGCACCTATCTACCAATCGGGCGATCGAGTGCTCAACTGGGGTCATCGCGTGTATTATGTGGATTGCCATAAGGATGGAGGCGACTTTGCTTGGCATAAAAATAATAGTCCTGTAAAGGCTAGTGAGTTGACCTTCAAGACGATTTTTGGAGAAAAATGGAAAAAATAATTTATTGTATCATTAAAATACATTAACTTTGATCTGTTACCTCTAAACTTATCAACTATGAATTCGAGAAGAAGATTTCTTCAGCAGTCTAGCGCTTTTCTAGCCGCTAGCGTTTTAGCACCTCGTTTCTTGTCTGCACAATCGTTTACCAATCGTCCGGTGGGTATTCAGTTGTTTACCTTTTTTGGGAAATTTGACCAAGATGTAAAAGGGAATTTGCAGAAGATTGCGGAACTAGGGTATTCGGAGATTGAATCAGCTTTCTCGATGTTACCCGGTTTTTATGGGATGAAAGGCAAAGAGTTTATGGCCTTGAACAAGGATTTAGGCTTGAATTGGGTTTCACACCACGTGGTGGGAGCACCCTTGAAACCTCGTCCAGGAATGGATATGTCGCGTTTCCCTAAGATGATTAATTTGCGCGATGATGCGCAGCAAGCGGTGGATAATGCAGCGGAGGCAGGTGTAAAATACCTCGTGTGCGCCAATATTCCGATTGATACAAAAGAAGAAGTTGCTCAGGCGGTGGAATTCTTAAACAAAGCAGGAGAATTAGCAAAGAAAGCAGGACTTACGTTCTGTTACCATAACCACGATGCAGAATTTAAAGCGGTAGAAGGCGCAAAACCTTTCGACGTATTCGCCTCTCAAGTTCCTGCCGACTTATTGAAATTTGAATTGGATTTGGGTTGGGCTTCAAAGGCTGGAGTGGATGTCGTGGAATTGTTCAAACAACATCCAGGCCGTTTCCCTCTATGTCATATAAAAGACTTCGACTCAGAATTTAAAAATATTCTCCCAGTGGGAGAGGGTGTGGTGAACTACAAGCGCATTTTTGATGCGGCTAAATCAGGAGGCCTAGAGCACTTCTTTGTAGAACACGATTTCCCGAAAGACGCTTTCGAAAGCCTTCGAATCAGCAAGAAGGCTTTGGACGCCATTTTATAATCCGCCTAACGGTTTTTTAGTGTTTAATGATTGAATTTTGATTCTGGAAAAACATCCCCTTTTAGGGGATGTTTTTTTATTTTAAGACGTAAAACTGATAGGGCGCAAAAGCCAAATGATCGTGATCCATCCCGATCTGAACCGTTTTGCCTGACCATAAGTCTTTCATAACTGTCGCCCGTTCTCCGAATGCACCTAACATATAATAGGTCACCTCTTGTGGCTCAGCACTAAAGTTGAATAAGAAATAGACTTTCTCTCCATTCAGGTAGCGCTCAAAACCGATGATCGAATTGTTGTGCACCTCTAACCAGTGAATATTTTTCAAGTCAGCCACCACTTTCAGTGATTTACGCAGCTTGATTAGTTTCTGGAGGTTTGAGAATACTTGATTTTCAACGGTATTTTTCTGGTCGACTGCCTCATTTTTTTCCCAATCAATAATTGGGCGGTGCATCCAGCGGTTATCGTATGATTTACCTGGATCTTGTAAATACGTATAATCGTTTGTGTAAGCGGCTTCATCGCCATAGAACAACATAGGTACACCTCCTACAAATAGGCTTTGCGCTTGCATCATCGTTATTTTGTCGATGGAAGTCTGGATAGCTGCAGCATTTTTAGAGGCGATGGCTTTCTCTAAACCACATAAGGAGGCTAAAGAACCAGAAAGTCGAGCATCTTGTGTTTTCGGATTTACCGCAAATAAGGCTCCAGTGGCTGGGGATTCGATGCCACCGCTGTAATAGTTTTTAATGTAGGAACGGTGATCGTAGGGATTAAATCCAGATTGCTCGATCATCCAATCGTCATAACCTAAGCCGATATCATCGTGGCAACGGGTGTAGGTTAACCAGGTCGCGCCTTTCGGTTTGCGTACTAACTCGTTTTGCGCGGTACGCATCACGCGGATATCGCCGGTCGCCAATGCATCCCATTGAACGGCCATTTGAGTAGCATTATAGGCAAAATCGCACTCGTGTGTGGCGAAACGACCTGTTCCAAAATATTCCATAATCTGGGCTGGAGCCACAATGGCTTCGCCTAAAATGGCCATACCTGGTGTTGCCACTTCAACGCACATCTTAATTAATTGCAATAATTGGTGGGCTTCTGGAAGGTTTTGGCAGGCAGTTCCCATTTGTTTCCAAATGAAAGCCGGCGCATCGATGCGCACCACGTCTACGCCTAGGTTCGCGTAATAAAATACGTTCGCTAGCATTTCTACGAAGACTTTGGGATTCGTATAATTCAAATCCCATTGATAGTGGTGGAAAACGCTCATCACCCATTTGTCCATTTTCTCGTCGTACGTGAAACTTCCTGGAGAACTTTCTGGGAAAATCTCCGGCATCGTTTCTTCCATCGCATCAGGGATGCGACGGTCGTCGTACATGTAGAAATAGTCTTGGTATTCTTTAATTCCTGCTTTCGCGAGCTTAGCCCATTCGTGGTGATGCGACGTGTGGTTTAACACGATGTCGATCATCAAGTACATGTCTTTTTGTTGCAGGGCCTTTTGGAACTCGCGTAAATCTTCGATCGTCCCTAATTTCTCTTCCACCACACGGAAATCTTCTACTGCGTACCCGCCATCACTTTCACCCTCTGGGCTTTTGAACAAGGGCATCAGGTGAAGAAAATTCACGCCTAACTTCTCTAAATAGGGAAGCTTAGCGGGTAAATCGGTGATTTTTCCAGCAAAACGATCCACATATAAACTCATTCCCACCAGATCTTGGCTCAAAAACCAATTCTCTTCTTTCTTCGCCTTGGCTTCATCTCGCTTTTTTAGCTCCGGACTGCGATCCGTATAGGCTTGAAAAATAGTTTGGATTAAATCGCTAAACAAAGGACTATCCCCGTAGATCGCTCTGAAATGATGTTGAATATCATCCAAATTAGCTGTCAAACGTTCTTGAAAGCCAGCGTCCTTAATTTTATATGATTTCACAAGCGCATTCGCCTGTTTTTGAAGAGCGGAATTGTACACAGTCTATTAATTAAAAATACTATTGTTTAAGTTCTTGAACGCTTCCATAGCGCCTAGGTATTCACAAGTTCTGGCACCGGCCTTATTCGCGTTTTCGACCATCTTTTTCCAAGCAGCAAAATCAAGGTCTTGGATATTTAAACCATCTAATTGATAAAGCACAGCTCCCACAAAGGCATCTCCAGCCCCCGTCGTATCGACTGGTTTCACCGGAATACTAGGAATGATATAGGTTTTACCTGCCAAACCCAATAGCGTGCCCTCTTTTCCTAAGGTAATGGCGAATACGCCTGGACATAGGCTTAATAATGTATCTGTCGCCTCTTCTAAGGTCTCCGTTTCTGTGATTAACATCGCTTCTTCATCCGAAAGCTTCGTAAAATCGGCTTCCTTCAAGAAGAGTAGACTTTGCTTAATGAAGGACGGTATTTTGTCGCCAAACAACAAATGGCGGTAATTCGGGTCAAAACTGATGATTTTGCCGTCTTTTTTCGCCCGGTCTTTCAAGGCATAATACGCCGCATTCAAAGGGCCAGCTAAGAAGGCTGTCGCCGATCCGAAGTGAACAATGTTCACACCTGCTAAATCAATAGCCGCTACTTCAGCCTCCGTTAATTCGGCATCTGCGCCCCGGTTAAAAACGAAATCACGTTCTCCATCTAATAGTAAGGAAACGAAGGCAAAAGTCGTAAAGGTCCGAGGGTCCAAGTGAACGTGTTTTGTATTCACGTTGAAATCTTGCATCACTGAGATCATTTGGCGACCAAAAGGATCATTCCCCACTTTCGCACTCAAGCTCACCTCGCCACCCAAGGCGCCGATGGCTGCAGCTACATTCGTAGGAGCTCCTCCTGGTTTTTTTAAGAAATTTTGACCGTCTGATAGGCTAGAACCTTTGTCAGTACAAATCATATCAATCAAGGCTTCGCCTATACAAATGACACTCATGCGGATTGTTTAGAAGGGGATGGTTGAATAAAGGCAGTCGCTAGGGCTGCAATGGCTAATAAAGCTCCTGCAAAGGTAATCGCATTTCTGGGATCGTTGTCTAAAAAATGCTTTAAAATAAAGCCAAATGATAGATTTTGTAGAATCATCGGGATCACAATCATCATATTGATGATACCCATATACACTCCGTAACGCTCCTTAGGAATATCGCTAACCACTAGTAGATAAGGGATTCCCATCATACTTGCCCAACCAATTCCGAAGCCGGAAATCGCGAAGAATAAAAGGTTTTTATTCTCGATGTGAGGGAAAGCGAGGAAACCCGCTGCAGCCAAAATGAGGCAAATCATGTGCACGGATTTGGCACCATATTTCTTTGCAAAACCAGCCAAAGCTAAAGCCGACAAGAAGGTGACAATATTATACCAGCCATTCACTAAACCCGTCCAAGAAACGGCCTTTTCATACAATTCCGGATTGTCCTTCGGTGTTGCGTTCCAAACAGACAAGGCGATACTCTTCGAGGAATTTTGCCAATAACAAAATAAGGCATACCACTGGAATAAGTACACTAAAGCTAATTGCCACATTACTTTGGGCATTTCCCCGATCGCGTGAAATATCTCAAAAATGGATTCTAAAACGCTCGTTTTGCGCGAACGAATCTCGGCTAATTCCTCAGCTGTCGGTTCAATTTCCGTAGTGGTGTGCATACTCCACCAGATGGATCCTATGGAACAAACGGCCCCTAAAAAGAACGAAGCATAGACCCAAGTAGGAAGTGAACCAGTTTTTCCGATGAAGATCATCGGGAAAATGAAGAGGGATAGGTTGGCTAAGGTTTGGCCAAAACCCGTGAAAAAACTCTGCATCTGAAAGCCTGTCGGCTGTTGATCGTCATTTAATTTATCTGCGACAAAAGCTCGGTAAGGTTCCATTGCGGTATTATTTCCGGCATCCAAGATCCACAATAAACTCGCGGCCATCCATAAAGAAGACGAGAATGGATACAGTAAAAGGCAAATGCTACACAATAGAGCGCCTATGAAGAAATAGGGTTTGCGGCGACCCCAATGAGGATGCCAGGTGCTATCGCTCATCGCACCGATAAAAGGTTGTATCAATAAACCCGTCACCGGGCCAGCTAGGTTTAATAAGGGGATTTCGTCAGGACTTGCTCCTAAGAAATCGTAGATAGGATTCACCGCACTTTGCTGCAATCCAAAACTATATTGAATACCAAAAAAGCCAACATTCATGTTGACAATCTGGCTAAAACTTAAAGTGGGTTTCCGTAAGGACATGTCTGATAGGTTTATTAGTAGATTAAATTTAACTATTCTGCCCTTTACCTGCAAACTGTCCTACACTGTTGACCCTAATATTCTTGATTTAGGGGGTGAATCATCAATTCATCGATCACTACGTGTGCTGGCTGGTTCATGACATAATAGATGCTATTCGCCATATCTTCCGGGCTCAACCAACCTGCGTGAGATGGATCTCCGGCAGGATCCGCGTGAAAATGGGAATCGACTAATCCAGAATAAATCGTGCTTACTTTGATGCCGTCTCGTCTAACCTCTTTACGCAAGGCTTCAGTGAAAGCGTGTTGTGCATATTTAGAGGCACAATAAAGCGATCCGCCATCGAAAACGCGTTTCGCCACATCAGAGGCAATCGTGATGAGATGGCCTTTTTTAGCGGCTTTTAGGTGCGGCAGGGCTTTTTGGCAAAACAAAAAAGTCCCTTTTACATTCGTATCAAATACCTGATCCCATTGGGTTGCAGTATAGGATTCAGTAGGGCCAAAAGCCCCAATCCCCGCGTTATTGATTACAAAATCAATATGTCCAAAGGTATGCACCGTTTTTTCTACTGCATCTGAGACAAACGCCTCATCAGAAACATCCCCGTCGAAATACAGGGGACGGTGTCCAATCTCGGTAATTTCTGCCGCCAGGTCTTTCAATTCCCCTTTATTTCGTGCCACCAAACTTAATTGGAAGTTGTTTTTTGCAAGCAATAAAGCGAGGGCGCGGCCTATTCCACGAGAGGCTCCGGTGATGATGGCAGTGGGAAGTGAATTTGACATATTGATTTATTTTATGTTAAATTTAAACAATTCTATGATTATGAGTCAAAAAATAGCATTTCTTGTCAATCCCCTAAAAAAGACTGTTGCCATTGCGGACTATTTTTCTTGGGTTATCGAGACCGTAAAGGTAGAGAAATCGGATTGGGAAATTCAGCTTTTTACCAAAGAATGGCCATCTGAGCTAAGTGATTTTGATCAAGTTTGGGTGATGGGCGGCGATGGAACATTTAATTATTTTGTGAATAAATACCGTTCTCTAGCTATTCCGATAGCGCTGTTTAAAGGTGGTACGGGTAATGATTTTTATTGGAAATTATATGGAGATCGATCAAGACGCGCACATGTAGATGCGGTATTAGCTGGTCACGTGGAAGCATTCGATGCCGGTGACTGCAATGGGCAACTATTTTTGAATGGCGTGGGTATTGGAATCGAGGGAGAAGTGCTGAAATCGATGGATTCCATTCGCTACTTTAAAGGTGGCCTGGGTTATTATTTAGCCGCTATTCCTAATTTATTAAAGTTTAAGACCTATCAAATTCTAGGCGGCCGCGAGGTATTCCTCTGCATGGTTTTCAATTCTTCTAGGGCAGGTGGAGGTTTTCATTTCTTCCCCAAAGCCTCAGTTCAAGATGGCCTGCTCGATGTATTATATTGTCAACCGATACCGGTTTGGAAGCGGCTTTATTACATGCCCATTATACAATCAGGGAAGCATGTAAATTTACCTATTGTGGAATTTTCGCAAACTAAAAAGATCAGCATCAAAACCAGTCGCGTCCTCAGCGCCCAGGTAGACGGAGAAGTCCAAACGTCAGACCAATTTGATTTCCAAGTTCTTCCTGCTAAATTTAAGTTCATTGTACCTCAATTATGAAAAAAATACTCTTATTCGCTTTAGTTAGTCTACAAGCGTTTGCACAAGACGCGGACAAAAAGAAAGTCTTAGCGAGAATTCAACAACAAGAATCGCATTACAGTGCGATCGCACAGAAAATCTGGAACTTCGCCGAAGTCGGATATAAAGAAAAACAATCCTCTGCGCTTTTGCAGGAAACCCTAAAACAAGCTGGTTTTACGATTGAAACAGGAGTAGCAGGAATTCCTACTGCATTCGTGGCGACCTATGGTCAAGGAAAACCCGTGATCGGTATCATGGCTGAATACGATGCTTTGCCGGGTTTATCACAAGATTCCATTCCCACTAAACGCTCCTTAGGAGGGGCCTCTGGGCATGCTTGTGGTCACCATTTATTTGGGACAGGTTCGTCTGCAGCAGCTATTGCCGTAAAAGAATGGTTAAAGGAAACCGGAGGGAAAGGAACGATCAAATTATACGGATGCCCGGCGGAAGAGGGTGGGTCCGGAAAAGTATATATGGTTCGGGAAGGTTTATTTAATGATGCAGATGTTATGTTGCACTGGCACCCGAGCGATGCGAATTCGGTTTCGACGGGTTCATCTTTGGCAAACAAAACAGGCAAATTCCGCTTCTATGGACTTTCGTCGCATGCCGCAGCCTCTCCAGAAAGAGGACGTTCAGCTTTAGATGCGGTGGAGGCCATGGACTTTATGGCCAATATGATGCGCGAACACGTGCCGTCTTCTACACGTATTCATTATGTCATTACGAATGGCGGAAAGGCTCCTAATATCGTTCCAGATTATGCAGAGGTCTATTATTACGTGCGTTCTCCGCAGCGCGATATCGTGATGGACGTGTGGAATCGCTTGGAAAAAGCGGCGGAAGGCGCGGCTTTAGGAACAGGAACTCGTTATGAATTAGAAGTAATCGGTGGGGTGTATGAGATTTTGCCAAACGAAAAGTTAGCCGCACTGATGAATTCGAACTTGCAAACGGTGGGAGGATATACCTTGAACCCAACCGAGTTAGCTTTCGCTAAACAAATTCAACAAACTCCAGGCATGTTGCAGACGGATTTAGCGTCCACTTCTTCCGTGGTTCCGGGTCGTCCAGATCCAAGTGGCGGAGGCTCAACTGACGTGGGGGATGTGAGTTGGGTAGTTCCTACGATTGGTTTAGGAACTGCGACTTGGGTTCCAGGGACGACCGCGCATAGCTGGCAAGCAGTAGCTGCCGGTGGTACCAGCATCGGTAAAAAAGGGATGATGGTGGCTGCGAAAACGATCGCAGGAACGGCCATGGATTTATTTAAAAATCCCGCCTTGATCGATGCGGCAAAAGCAGAATGGTCGAAGCGTAAAGGAGCTGAATTCAAATACAAGGCTCTTTTAGGTGATCGCAAGCCGGCTTTGAATTATAGAGATTAGTATGAAAAACGAAAAATATTCCCGTTACGAATTTCTCCGTAAAATGGGATTTAGTGGAGCCGCATTAATGGCTGTGGTAAGTGCTTGCACGGTGAAGAAAGATGCCATTTTGGATTCGCTGATTGTGAATTCGAAAGGTCAGCCTGTTGTATCACTGGATAGTACGAACGCGGCTCCCGTTGTGGAGCATCCCACGACTACAACAGGTCCAAGTACGGTTACAACTACCAATTTGTCGGGTTTAATTACTACGGATCAATTAAATACGATTACAAGTTTCCTAGTGAAAGTCGATTTAACGGCAGCAGCGGCGACTACCTTAAAAACAAATGGTGGATATGTCATTGTGAATGGGTCTATTGTAGTGGCTAATGTTTCCAATGGACAATACGTTGCCGCACAAAACTTATGCACTCACCAGCCTCGACAACGCATTATTTTTAACCAAAACGAATTTTATTGTACAGACCATGGAGCTCGTTTCTCGCTCACAGGAACAGGGTTAAATACCTTGGGCAGTAGAGGTTTAACAGTTTATCGTACCGCCAATGATGGTAAAACTTTAGTTGTATTCGCCTAATGATCACAGCAATTCTATTTTCTTTACTAACCTGGCTTGGAGATTTTTCACAGGCCAAAACCGAAGCCGCTCAACAGCACAAGCTCATTGTTTTAAATTTTTCGGGTTCCGATTGGTGTGGGCCCTGCATTAAGTTAAAGAAGGATGTGTTTGAGTCATCGGAATTTACGGCATTCGCGGAAGCAAATCTCATTCTATTACGTGCGGATTTTCCCCGATTAAAAAAGAATCAATTGCCTAAAGAGCAGCAGGATAAGAATGATGCTTTGGCAGAGAAATACAATCCGAATGGGGAATTTCCATTGACGGTTTTGTTAAATCAAGAAGGCAAAATAGTGCGTGAATGGAAAGGTTACCAAGGTAATAAGGAGCAATTTATTGCGGAGATAAAAGCCTTTCGATAAGATGCCGCTAGTTCAACGCACGGAAATATTAATGGGAAATCGCTTCGATATCGGAGTGGTCTCCTCTGTAATAGAACAGGCGGAACAAGCAATCGAAAAGTCGATTGCGGAGATTAAGCGAATCGAAGCTTTATTGACCACCTTTTCGGATGATTCGCAAACGAATCAAATCAATCAAAATGCCGGAATAAAGCCGGTGAAAGTGGACAAAGAAGTTTATGCTTTGATTGAAAGAGCTGGGCGCATCTCTGAATTGACACAGGGAGCTTTTGATTTGAGTTATGGTTCCTTAGATAAAAGTCTGTGGAATTTTGACCAAAAAATGACCCAGCTACCCTCCGCCGAACTGGCATTTAAAGCGGTGGGGTTGATTGATTATCGGAATATTGTCCTGGAAGAGGGTACTGTTTTTTTGAGGGAAAAAGGAATGCGGATTGGTTTTGGGGGGATTGGGAAAGGGTATGCCGCAGATCGCGCGAAGCAAGTTTTGCAAGCCGAAGGATTTGAAAATGGAGTGGTGAACGCATCAGGTGACATGCATGCGTGGGGAGTTAAGGAAGATGGTAAATGCTGGACTGTGGGAATTTCGAATCCAGATTCACCTAAAGAGATCATTGCTGAATTCGATTTGAAAAATGCAGCAGTGGCAACCTCTGGGAATTATGAGAAATTTGTTTGGATAGATGGGGTCAAATATTCCCACACCATTCATCCCAAGACGGGTTTTCCCATCAGAGGCATCAAAAGTGTGACTGTTTTTGCACCGTTTGCTGAATTAGCTGACGCCCTGACTACACCGATTGCGGTGATGGGAGTGGAGGTAGGTTTGGATTTGATTAACCAGCTGGCAGGCGTAGCCTGTTTGATGATAAGTGATGAAAATGTGATTTACTCCTCGGATTCGATTCGAGCTTAAATAAACTGTTAACCCGATGAAAAAAGTGTTATTTTTCTTACTTACACTCGTAGCTTTCACCAGTTGCGTGCGTGTAAAAGAATTCCAAAAGAGCCGTATCAACGATTCTGAGATGGAATTATCCGCTCGCAAAAGCGAAAAATTCGAACAAAGTTTTTATTTGTACCGCGAAGGTGCTTCGGGCGCAAACGGTGGTAAAAGCGGAGGAGGCTGCGGTTGTAACTAGGGATGAAGAAAATTATTTTAGCCATCGGTTTATATTATTCCTTTCTACAAGGAGCGAAAGCCCAGGAAGCAGATTCTTTAGCCTATAAAAAACGGGCTCTAAAGATCGAAGAAATCAATTTAGTGGCAGGATATTATGATCAAGATGGTCATAATTCTGCCATTACAGGTGGAATTGGGACGGAGAAATTAACCGATTTAGCAAGTTCTTTTGAGATCCGATTATCTAAGTTAGATCGAAAAAATCGGACGCATAGCTTTACAGCGGACATGAATATTGATCAATATACGTCAGCTTCCTCGGACAACATTGATCCTTTAACGGTTTCCTCTGCCTCACGAAAAGATACGCACATTTACCCCAGTTTATCTTGGTCTGTAAAAGATGATCAAACACGCACCACGCATGGATTGTCCTATTCCTATTCTACTGAATACGATTATAAATCACACGGATTCTCGGCTAATTATGCCGCTCTAACGAAAGATAAAAACACGGAGTTTACCTTCAAAGTAGGTGCATTTTATGATACCTACATGGCCATTTTGCCTGCTGAATTACGTCCAGCGACCTATCCTTCTGGGGCGGAAGGCGATAAGCGGGGTATTGATTATAAGCCTAGAAATTCGTTTAACGCCTCTTTTGGCCTATCTCAAGTAATCAATCAACGCCTTCAAGTGATGGCGATTATCGAGCCTAGTTACCAGGAAGGTTTATTGAGCACGCCTTTTCATCGGGTGTACTTCACAAACGGGAATGAGACACTGGAAAAATTACCTGGAACTCGATTTAAACTACCTATTGGATTGCGTTTGAGTTATTTTATGGGAGACCAAACAGTCATTCGCGCCTTCTACCGCGCCTATGTAGATGATTGGGGGATGACCGCTCATACAGCCAATTTAGAAGTTCCATTTAAAGTGACTCCATTCTTCTCGATCAGTCCTTTTTACCGATTCAATGCCCAGTCAGCCGTGAAGTATTTCAAACCTTATGCGGAACACCTGATTTCTGAATCGTTCTACACTTCCGATTACGATTTGTCTGCTTTTACCAGTCAATTTGTAGGAGCTGGATTACGCTTAGCTACTCCTGGAGGGATTTTAGGGATACCTAACTGGAATGCATTGGAGGTTCGTTATGGTTATTATTCACGTTCGAATGGAATGGTGGGTCATAGTGTGACTGTTCATATTAAAATAAAATAGGCTTCGGCCTTTTTTATTTACTCCATTCATCGTAATATTGCAATGTAATAATTAAACAAATGGGAATTACCAAAACAGACCTCTTTACAGAAGAACAAAATGCGATTGCTCAGATGGCCAAAGTGCTTGGACATCCTGCACGCGTCGCTATTTTGCAGTATTTGGTGAAATCCAATACCTGTATCAACGGAGATTTAGTCCAAGAACTAGGTCTAGCCCAAGCCACCGTTTCTCAACATTTGAGAGAATTGAAAGAGGTGGGCTTTATCCAAGGAACGATTGAAGGCGTCTCGGTTTGTTATTGCATTAACCCAGAAAAGTGGGCAGAATTTAGCCAGCTTTTTGGGGAGTTTTTCGAACATTATTTTGTCGCACAAAAATCTAACTGTTGTTAATATGTCCACTTTTCCACGAATGCACGTCTCCCTGTATGTCAGCAATTTAGCGGCATCAGTGAATTTTTACTCCACTTTTTTCGGCCAACCAGCCACAAAAGTGAAGCCGGGTTATGCGAAATATGTGTTAGATAGTCCCTCCTTGATTATCTCGTTTATCGAAAATCCAGAGCGCGTTCAGGCAAACTTTGGCCACTTAGGTTTTCAAGTAGAAACTTCGGAAGAGATGAATGCCCGTTTAGAAGTGGCTAGAAAACTAGGGATTGTTTCCAAAGAAGAAATAGGGACATCCTGCTGCTTCGCCGTTCAAGACAAATTCTGGGCAACAGATCCTGATGGCGTTCAATGGGAAGTCTATTATTTCCACGAAGACGCAGAATTCAATGATCCACACTACGCTGAACAGGATGCCTCAGCTTGTTGCATGCCGCCAGTTGCAGTGGCTGAAGAAAAACTAAAATTAAAAATCGCCGAAGTGCAAGCCGCAAACGCTTGTACTCCTGGCTCAGGATGTTGCTAAGATGAAGGAACTATTAAACCAAAATTTGGACCAAATTCTCTCCCTCGAAATCCCAACCGAGCGCCGAGAAATACTACAAGTCTTGATTGATTACATCAAAGACAAACGCAAAAAAGAGCAGCCGATTCGCCTGAATTTTATCTGCACGCACAACTCGCGTCGCTCCCAATTCTCGCAAGTCTGGGCCCAAACCGCCGCAGACTATTTCCAAATCCCCGCCCAATGTTATTCTGGAGGGGTAGAGGTTACCGCCTGCAATGAACGCACCGTGGCGTCTTTAGAACGAATGGGTTTCATTGTCTCTAAACACGGACATTCCAATCCGATCTATTTCGCTCTGCATACGCAGGATGCACGTCCCATCATTCTTTTCTCGAAATTGTATGATGACGTTATCAACCCGCACGGCATTTTTGCGACGGTGATGACCTGCTCGCATGCAGACGAAAATTGCCCTTTCATTCCAGGTGCCGAAGCTCGCATTCCGGTTCGTTATGAGGACCCCAAAGCCTTTGATGACACCTCTGAGGAGGCTGCGCAATACGATGCAAGGTCGAGGCAGATTGCGGGGGAAATGTTTTATGTGTTTTCGCGGGTGACAATCTAGATTTCTTTGCAGTTAATTTACAGGTATTTCTGAAAATGTCCTTCGAAATATTTTCGCGAAATACCTGTAAATTAGCTTGCAAACAGTAAATCTTTCTTCATCTCTCTTAATCTGAAGTACGTGGAGCCGGACATCGGTGGTCACTAGTTACTAGTCCGGAGGAATTGAGATTAGAGATTATAGAGTAGAGATAAGTTTAATCCATCTCTACTCTCTACTCTATAATCTATAATCTTACGAAGTGTGATCCCTCACCACCAGCCACTTCCCCTTCACTTTTTTCATCAACAACGTAAAATAGCCACCCACATCACCCACGGTCGGTCTTGTCAAATGCCAGCGGCCTAATACCCAAGCCGTTTTTCCTGCTGTAATATCTACTTCTTGAATGTCAAAATCTAACGTGCCCATCGTCTCGCGATTGGGATACGATTTTAAATAGCGCTGTAAAGTAGCCTCCCAGCCAGACACGACGCCAGCTTTTCCAATGAACTTTAGGTCAGGGGATTTTTCGTAGTATTCCATAAAACCCTCGATATCGCCCTTGTTCCACCGTTTAATCTGAGTTTGCAGGACAGACTTGATTTCGTTTTCGTCTTTATTTGTTTGAGCGAAAAGGAGGGAAGGGATTAATAGGAGGAGGTAGAGGAGTGTTTTCATATTAGAGTAGAGATTATAGAGTAGAGAGTAAAGATAAAAAGTCCGAAGGAAATGAGTCCGAAGTCTGAAAATATATTTCTACTCTATACTCTATACTCTCTACTCTATAATCTCTAATCTATACTCTCCCTTTTCCGGGATTTCGTCTCATTTTCCACCTAACAATTTTTAAAATCCGATTATTGTATCATTTTTGCAGAATAATAAATTAGACCTATGATTAAGAAAATTACGCTAGCCATTTTACTGGCTTTCCCTGTGCTTTCTTCGCTTGCGCAGGCCCCCGATGAAAATCGTTTTGTGAAGTCTGTTTTGGTAGACAAATTAGATGAACCCATGGAGTTTACCTTTTTGCCAGATGGACGTATCCTGTTTGTGGAACGCAAGGGAGATGTGAAATCTTATGATACGAAGACCAAAGAGACGAAGACAATCGCTCACTTAAATGTCAACACGAAATACAAGAACCGTTTGGGTCAAGAGCGTGTGGCAGAGGAGGGATTGATGGGTATTGTTTTGGACCCTAACTTCAGCAAAAACCACTGGTTATACCTTTATTATGCACATCCAACGGAGACGAAACACATTTTAGCGCGTATGGAATTGCGTGGGGATGAGTTATTAGTAGAGCAACAAAAAGTGCTTTTGGAGGTTCCTACACAGCGTGAGGAATGCTGCCATACAGGTGGTGGAATGGTTTTTGACAAATCAGGAAACCTGTTCTTAACCGTAGGAAATAATACAAGTAACAGTAATTCAGATGGTTATGCTCCTATCGATGAGCGTCCAGGTCAAGCGTATTGGGATGATCAACGCGGTGCGTCGAATACGAATGATTTACGCGGAAAGATTTTACGCATTCACCCAGAGGCGAATGGCACGTATACGATTCCAAAAGGCAATTTATTTGCGCCAGGTACGCCTAAGACGAAGCCAGAAATTTATACGATGGGTCACCGCAATCCTTGGAGACCTAGCATCGATTCTAAAACAGGTTTCTTGTATTGGGGCGAAGTAGGTCCAGATGCATCGGTAGATTCAGAAAAAGGTCCGCGTGGTTATGATGAATTTAATCAGGCCAAAGGTCCAGGCTATTATGGTTGGCCTTATTTCATCGGAAATAACCAAGCCTATGCGGATGTAAACTTTGAGACGATGGCGATTGGACCTAAATTCAATCCAGCGGCTCCAGTGAACGAATCTCCCAATAACACCGGTTTACGTGAATTGCCAGCGGCAACGAAGGCAATGATTTGGTATCCGTATGGAACTTCGGATGAGTTTCCATTAGTAGGTTCATCAGGTCGTTCAGCGACGGGTGGTCCAGTCTTTAGAAAGGCGGATTTTGCAGGTGCGAAACGTGCGTTCCCAGCTTATTATGAAGGAAAATGGTTGATCGTGGAGTTTATGCGTGGCTGGATTATGTCGGTTACGTTAGATGAAAAAGGAGATTATAAGTCGATGGAGCGCTTTATGCCCTCTACGACTTTTGGTTCTGCGATCGATATGGACTTCAGTCCTGAGGGAGATTTATATGTTCTAGAATATGGTTCAGCTTGGTTCCGCGGAAACGAAAATGCGCGTTTGGTGAAGATTGAATACCAAGGCGGAAACCGCAAGCCGTATGTGGAAGCCTCTTCAGCTAAGAAAGCGGGTGCTGCGCCATTCACAACGACTTTATCTGCAGATGGAACGAAAGATTTCGACGGAGATAAGTTGACGTATACGTGGACAGTCAAGAAAGCCGGCAAATTCGTGAAGAATTTAGCGGGTGCTAATCCGACTTTGCAATTGAGAGATGCGGGTAAATACGAAGTGACTTTGAAGGCGGCAGATCCGAAAGGATTATCGAACACGGCTTCTTTGGAAATCTTAGTAGGTAACGAAGCGCCAGTAGTGGATATCGCGGTGGAAGGAAACAAATCATTCTATTTCGAGGGGCAGCCTTTGAAATACGAAGTGAAAGTAGAAGATAAAGAAGACGGATCATTAGGTAAAGGCATTGCAGCTGAGGCTGTGGCAGCTACCGTGGATTATGTTGCGTCGGGTTACGATCCGATCGAGATGGCGCAATCGCACCGCAAAGCTGACAGCGATTTATTCGCTTCGGCTGGTCTTCGCTTGATCAATGCGAGTGATTGTAAATCTTGTCACCAAATGTCTGTACGTTCTGTAGGGCCATCTTACAAAGAAGTGGCTGAGAAGTACAAAGGCCAAGATATGGTGGAGAAACTTTCTGACAAGGTAATTGTTGGTGGAATGGGCGTTTGGGGCGAACACGCGATGTCTGCTCACCCGAATATCTCGAAAGCAGATGCGAAAGCGATGGTGAACTATATCTTGAGTTTAGGAGATGCCAAAGCAAGTAATGCCATCGCCACCTCAGGAACCTTAGGTTTGAAAAAGCCAGCGGATCAATCGTCTTCAAAAGGGGTATTCGTGGTTCGCGCGACTTACTTAGATAAAGGAAATAAGAAGATGGCACCGGTTCAATCGGAGAAATGGTTGTTCTTGCGTCACCCAGCCTTGAACGTGGAGAAAGCAGATATGACGAAAGGCATTTTGCAGTTAATCACGCCAGGTCGTTCGACGAATATGGTGGGTCAAAATCCACACTTAGGCTACAAAGATTTAGATTTAACAGGTATCTCGACCATCGAAATTTCAGCTTCAGCACAAGCGCGTTCTAACGCAGCGGGTGGTGTAATCGAAATTCGCTTGGATTCTCCTACGGGAACGGTCATTGGCCAAACAGCACCAATCGAAGTGTCACAAGGTGGATTTGGTGGGCCTGCTCCAGCTTCAGCTCCAGGAAAGGGTGCTCCACTGGGAACAGGAGTAGCTGCGCCAGCTTCAGCGCCTGCTGCACCTGCAGCATCAGCGGCACCGGCAGGTCAAGCGCCTCGAAGAATGTCTGGTCCATCTGCCCAAAAAGTAGCCATCCAAGCCATATCTGGATCACATGATCTGTATTTTGTGGCAGTAAACCCGAAAGCAACCGAACAACAAATCGTCGTGCAGATCTCGGGTATTGAAATGAAAAAATAGTCTTTTAATTATAGTAATTCTGGGGTCCTCTCTGCTTTAATAGAGAGGACCCCTTTTTTATGCGCTATACCTTAATTTTGTTGTTGATTTCTGGCTCCTTATTGGGCCAAAAAAACATCACCACCGCTTCCGATGCCACGGCGCCTCTCCACGCATTACAACCAGATTATCCAACGCCATACGGTGCGCCTACGGCTGAAAATATCCAAAAAACCATCGACCGCGTCTACACTTATTTAGAAACGGCGACCCCTAATCGTTTTGTGGATAAGACGTCCGGCGCAGAAGTGAAAACATATAACGCAAATACCTTATTTAGCAAAGGAGATTTTCGTCCGATTTCGTACGAATGGGGCGTGACTTATTCAGGAATGCTGGCTTTAACGGAAGTGACCGGAGATGAGAAATACAAAAACTATGTTTTTAATCGCTTGAATCTGATTAATTCGGGTGTTCCGGAAGCTATAAAGATTCCAGCGGAACAATCACACGTATTGAAAGGTTTAGTTCACCCTCGTGCTTTGGATGACATCGGAGCGATGGGAATGGCGGTGATTAAGGCGAAAAAAGCCGGATTTACGACCGATATGTCTTACATCACGAAGCGTGCTTCGGATTTTATCTTGAAAGAAGAGCACCGTTTGCCTGATCGCACTTTGGTGCGGATTCGTCCATTACACCACACGATGTGGCTAGACGATGTTTATATGGCCATTCCGGCCTTATTGCAGTTAGGGGAATATGAGGAGGCAGTTTTTCAGTTCAATGCCTACCGCAAACGGATGTTCAATCCGAACCAAAATATTTATATGCACGGTTATTTAGTGGATGCCACTGAGCACCCGGAATTTCATTGGGGACGAGCGAATGGATGGGCCTTGTTGACCAACTGCGAATTATTGGAATATTTACCGGCGAATCATCCGGCACGTCTGGAGATTTTGGCCCAATTGAAAAACCACTTGAAAGGGCTGATGGCCTTGCAGGATGGGACGGGATTTTGGCATCAATTATTGGATAAAAATGATTCCTATTTAGAGACATCTTGTACGGCGATTTATACTTATGTTCTTGCCAAAGGCATAAACAAAGGCTGGCTCGACCCTAAAACTTACGGTCCGGCAGCAATTTTAGGTTGGAATGCAGTCAATACGAAAGTAAACGAAAAGGGACAAGTAGAAGGGACTTGCGTGGGAACAGGTTTAGCCTGGGATCCTGCTTTCTACTATCACCGCCCAATTTCACCATTTGCGGCACACGGCTATGGTCCCGTTTTATTAGCCGGCGCGGCAATGATGGATTTAGTGAAACATCACACTTACCAAATCAATGATTCTGCCGTACATTTGAAATAATTATGAAAAATAGTTTTGATTTAACAGGAAAAATAGCGCTAGTCACGGGTTGTAAGCGAGGAATCGGAATGGCGATGGCGCTTGGTTTAGCGGAGGCAGGAGCAGATATTATTGGGGTTTCGGCTAATTTAGAATTGTCGGGTTCTCAGGTTTCCAAAGCTGTGGAGGCTTTAGGTCGCAAATTCAAAGCTTATCAGGCTGACTTCTCAAATCGCGATTCACTGTATGCTTTCATCAAACAGTTGAAAGCTGACTATCCTCGTATCGATATTTTAGTGAACAACGCAGGAACCATTTTGCGTAATCCGGCAGCGGAACATTCGGATGAGTTTTGGGATGAGGTTTTAGAAGTCAATCTGTCATCTCAGTTTATTTTGAGCCGCGAAATCGGTTCTCGGATGATCGCTGAAGGCAGTGGAAAAATTATTTTTACGGCTTCTCTATTAAGCTTTCAAGGCGGCATCAACGTTCCCGGATATGCTGCTAGCAAAGGCGGTATTGCCCGTTTAACGATGGCCTTAGCGAATGAGTGGGCTGGTAAAGGAGTGAATGTGAATGCGATTGCTCCTGGCTATATTTCCACCGATAATACGACGGCATTGCGCGAAGATAAAGAACGTAGCGCATCTATTTTAGGACGAATTCCGGCGGGAAGATGGGGAGAACCAGAGGACTTTAAGGGTCCGGTGGTGTTCTTAGCCTCCGAAGCATCTAATTACGTACACGGAACCATTTTGACCGTTGATGGCGGCTGGATGGGAAGGTAGGAGAGCAGAGATAATAGAGTAGAGATTGTAGAGTAGAGAGAGGAGATAAATAATCTCTTATCTACACTCTACAATCTCTACTCTATACTCTCTACTCTATAATCTCTAAACTAAACCTATGAAAAAATTAACTCTATTATTCGCATTAATCTCCACCTCCCTTTTCGCTCAGAAAATCGATGTGGATAAACAAATTGCTCTAGCTGGACAGCAATACCAATTGATGCTAGCGGCACGACCGGATACGAGCACAACGATTCATTCGGCAAACCACGATGGAACCTATAGTAACAAACCCTCTAAGTGGTGGTGTTCAGGGTTTTTCCCGGGCGGACTTTGGTTCCTATATGAAAAGACCAAAGACCCAAAATGGGAATCAGCAGCGCGTTTATGGACGGCGGCAGTGAAGAAAGAGCAGTTCAATACAGGGACGCACGATTTAGGGTTTATGATGTACGATTCTTTCGGGAACGGTTTGCGTTTAACAAAAGATCCGGAATACAAGAAGGTATTGATTCAGTCTGCCAAATCTTTAGCGACGCGTTTCGATCCCAAAATCGGCTTAATTAAGTCTTGGAATGGTTTCAAAGGAGGCTATCAATATCCGGTGATCATCGATAATATGATGAACTTGGAATTGTTGTTCTGGGCGTCTCGTGAGACAGGGGATCCGCGTTTTAAGGAGATTGCGATTATTCACGCGGATAACACGATGAAGAACCATTTTAGACCGGATTATTCGAGTTATCACGTGATTTGCTATGATGTGGACGGAAAGGTTTTGGCCAAAAAACAACACCAAGGCTACCAAGACGAGTCTACTTGGACGCGTGGACACGCCTGGGCAATGTATGGCTACGTAGAAATGTACCGCAATACGAAAGATAAAAAATACCTCGACTTCGCGCAAAAAATCTCTGATTTTTACTTGAATCACCCGAATATGCCGGCTGACAAGATTCCGTATTGGGACTTCTATGCGCCTAACATTCCCAGTGAGGAGCGTGATGCTTCAGCAGGTGCGATTGCGGCGTCTGCCTTGCTAGAATTGAGTACCTATTCAGGAGAAAAAGGCAAGCGCTATTACGCAGATGCGGTGAAGATGTTGGAATCACTTTCGTCGCCAGCGTACCGTGCGGCTTTGGGAGAAAATAATCACTTCTTAATCAAGCATTGCGTGGGAGCGAAATCTTTGAATTCAGAGATTGATGTGCCGTTAATCTATGCGGATTACTATTATTTAGAAGGCTTGTTGCGCTACCAAAAAATGGCTAAAAAATAAACGGCTTTTTGGGCTGAATTTCGTACCTTTGAGGCTTCATTTTTTATCAAGCCCCATGTCAGTTAAGAAAATTCAATCAGCCTTAATTTCGGTTTATTACAAGGACGGTTTAGCGCCCATCATTCAAGAACTTCATAAAAACGGAGTGATACTTTATTCTACGGGAGGGACGCAGTCTTTCATCGAAGAATTAGGTATTCCCGTGATTGCAGTAGAAGATTTAACGGGATATCCGTCGATCTTTGGTGGTCGTGTGAAGACGTTACATCCGAAGGTTTTTGGTGGAATCTTACACCGTCGTGACTTAGCGTCTGACGTAGAGGTGGCCAAACAATACGACATTCCTGCTTTGGATTTAGTCATGGTGGATTTGTATCCATTCGAGGAAACAGTAGCATCTGGAGCTTCTGATGAAGATATTATTGAGAAAATTGACATTGGTGGTATTTCTTTAATCCGTGGTGGAGCGAAGAACTTTAACGATGTATTAATCGTTTCTTCTCGTGATCAATATGCGGAGGTGGCGGCGATTTTTGCAGCACACGGTTCTACTTCGACTTCGTTGGAGGAGCGTAGAAGCTTTGCAGGAAAAGCTTTCCAGGTTTCCTCTCATTACGATGGAGCGATTCAACGTTATTTTGCAGGCCAAACAGCTGATTTAGCTAACTACACGACCTTGCCAGCGCACGGCTTACGTTATGGAGAGAATCCTCACCAACAAGGTAAATTCTACGGAGATTTAGCGGCGCTATTTGATAAATTACACGGTAAGGAATTGTCTTACAATAACTTAGTAGACGTAGATGCTTGTCTATCTCTATTAGATGAGTTTGCTGAAACGGCTTTCGTGATCATCAAGCACATGAATGCGTGTGGCGTGGCGACAGGAATAACCGTTAAAGAGGCCTACGATAAGGCGCTTTCTTGTGATCCTATTTCGGCTTTTGGTGGTGTTTTAGCCACCAACAATACCGTGGACAAAGCGGCGGCAGAATCGATCAACCCTTTATTCTGTGAGATTTTGATTGCGCCAGACTTTACGGAGGAGGCTTTGGAGATCTTAAAGACAAAGAAAAACCGTATTTTATTGAAGCGCAACCAAGTTGCTTTCCCTAAAGTAATGTTCAAGACCTTGTTAAACGGTGTTTTAGAGCAAGACAAGGACTTAGAGATGGAAGGTGTAGAAGATTTCAAAACGGTAACGAAACGCATTCCTACAGATGAACAGAAGCGCGCTCTAGCGTTTGCTTTAAAGATTTGTAAGCATACGAAGTCGAATACGATTATTTTAGCGAATGACGGTCAGTTATTAGCTTCTGGAGTGGGTCAAACTTCTCGAGTAGATGCCTTAAAGCAAGCAATCGATAAAGCAAAGGAATTTGAATTTGACTTGAACGGTGCGGTGATGGCTTCGGATGCGTTCTTCCCATTCCCTGATTGCGTTGAAATTGCAGGAAATGCGGGTATTGTGGCTGTTACGCAACCTGGCGGATCGATAAAGGATCAAGATTCAATCGATTATTGCGATGCGAATGATTTAGCCATGGTCATGACGGGAATTCGTCACTTCAAACATTAGGATTATTCAGTTAAAATTTATATTTTTAAGGTTACTAATCAACAGTATTTCCGGGCGATTAAAAAGCTCGTTTTAACACACATTAAATTACATTATGTCAGAAGCACAAGATACATCAGCTCAGGATCGGGCAAATTATGGTGCAGATAATATTCAAGTATTAGAAGGTTTAGAGGCGGTTCGTAAGCGTCCATCCATGTACATTGGTGATACCGGCTTTAAAGGTCTTCACCACTTGATTTGGGAGGTTGTTGATAACTCGATTGATGAGGCGTTAGCAGGTCATTGCGATATGATCAAAGTGACGATCAATACGGACAATTCCATCTTAGTAGAAGACAACGGTCGTGGTATCCCTACGGGAATGCACACAAAAGAGAAGCGTTCTGCTCTAGAGGTAGTAATGACGGTGCTTCACGCCGGTGGTAAATTCGATAAAGATACCTACAAGGTTTCTGGTGGTTTACACGGTGTGGGTGTTTCTTGTGTGAATGCCTTATCGACAGATTTAAAAGTAACGGTTTATAGCCGTGATGGTAAAATTTACCAACAAGAATATAAAATCGGGGTTCCGCAATACCCAGTAAAAGAGGTAGGAACAACAGATCGTACAGGTACATCGGTATTATTTAAGCCAGATGAGACGATTTTCACGGTGACAGAATACAAATACGAAACAGTTGCGGGTCGTTTACGTGAATTATCTTTCTTGAATGCGGGTATTCGTATTCAATTAACGGATATGCGTGAATTAGATGAGAATGGCGTAGCGAAAACGGAAGAATTCTTCTCTGAAGGAGGTCTTCGCGAATTCGTTATGTTCTTGGATTCTACGCGTGAGCCATTGCTTTCTGAGCCTATCTACATGGAAGGTGATAAGAATGGCGTTCCGGTTCAAGTGGCGATGGTTTACAATACGTCTTACACAGAGAATGTAGTTTCGTATGTCAATAACATCAACACGATTGAAGGTGGTACGCACGTAGCGGGTTTCCGTGGTGCATTGACTCGTACGTTGAAAAATTACGCAGATAAGTCAGGTGCCTTAGATAAATTAAAGATTGATATCGCAGGGGATGACTTCCGCGAAGGATTGACAGCGGTTATTTCGGTGAAAGTGGCGGAGCCTCAGTTTGAGGGCCAAACAAAAACAAAATTAGGTAACGGCGAGGTATCTGGTGCCGTTTCTGCAGCGATGTCTGATATGTTAGAGTCTTGGTTAGAAGAGCACCCGAAAGAGGCTCGTCAAATCGTAGCCAAAGTAATCTTAGCTGCTCAAGCGCGTCACGCTGCTCGTAAGGCGCGTGAAATGGTTCAACGTAAGACGGTTTTAGGTTCGAACTCGTTGCCAGGTAAACTAGCCGATTGCTCGGATTCAGATCCAGAAACTTGTGAGATCTACCTAGTCGAAGGGGACTCAGCGGGTGGTACGGCGAAACAAGGCCGTAACCGTGCATTCCAAGCGATCTTGCCTTTACGTGGTAAGATTTTGAACGTAGAGAAAGCACAAGAATACCGTATCTACGAAAACGAAGAGATTAAGAATATGATTACGGCGCTAGGCGTTTCTTTCGGAAAAGATGGAGATGAGCGTGCGTTGAATATGGATAAATTGCGTTACCACAAGGTGATCATCATGACCGATGCGGACGTTGACGGTAGTCACATTCGTACCTTGATTTTAACGTTCTTCTTCCGTTATATGCGTGAATTAGTAGATCGCGGATGTATTTACATCGCACAACCTCCGTTGTACCAAGTGAAAAAGGGACAACAAGTGCGTTACGTTTGGACAGAAGATCAACGTACCCAAGCGATTCAAGAATTAGCCGGTGGTGGAAAAGAAGACAACGTAGGCGTACAACGTTATAAGGGTCTTGGAGAGATGAACGCGGAGCAATTGTGGGAAACGACAATGAACCCGGAATCTCGTACCTTGAAGCAAGTGACGGTTGAATCTGCGATCGAAGCTGATTTATTGTTCTCGATGTTAATGGGAGATGAAGTAGCGCCACGTCGTGACTTCATTGAGAAGAATGCTAAATACGCTAAAGTAGACGTTTAGAATGAATTTTGATTTTAAGTCGTATCATTTGCGTGGCATTCACGCAGAGACGCTGGAGGAAAAGCAAAAGATCAATCAAGAATTGAAAGACTTTTACAATTCCTTAACAGAACAGGACAAACGCTTGTTTAATTTAGAACTTCAGAAATTCTTGGCCACTGAAATGGGGCGTTTGGGTTCTGATTATCAAGCCATCAAAAATCAAGTTCCTACAGAATAATATGAGTGAATTAGATAAAATACTGAAACACGAAGAGTCAAAAGATTCCCTTGCCGGGAATCTTTTGTCATTACTTACGCCTACGAATTGGAAGATTAATCTGATGGCTCCACGCGAGCAAAATCGGAAAGTGGATAAGTCGACCCAAAAGTCGAACGATACCATCGCGAAATCAAAGTTCATCTCCCGGGATTTGTCCTGGTTGAAGTTTGACGAACGCGTTTTGGATCAGGCACGTGATACGTCTAAGTCACTTTTTGATCGCTTGAAATTCTTAGCGATTACGGCCTCTAATTTGGATGAGTTCTTTACCATCCGAATGGGCTCCTTGTATAATTACATTGATTTAGGGAAAGAAAGAACGGATTATTGTGGATTGCGTGAGGTCCCTTTTAAGCAGGCCATCATTAACGATGCGCAGGAGTTTACCCAGGAAAAGCACCGTCTTTTCATGGAGGAAATTTTGCCTTTATTTCCGGAAAATGGGCTTTTATTAGCTTGCTTAGATGATTTAGACGAAGACGAAAAGGAAGAGGTTGCGACCTATTTCCAGCGGACGATCTACCCAATGCTGACCCCGATGGTGTTCGATCATACGCACACGTTCCCGAGTTTGCTAGCGAAGACCTTAATTTTTGGGGTTGTAACGGTAGGCCTTTCAGACAAGAAAAAGACGCGAAACGAGAAGGAACAAAAGATCTCTTTTGTGCAGATTCCGTTGAATTTAAAGCGTTTCTACGTGATTGAACGGGAAGATAAAGTGTTATTTATCCCGATTGAAGAGATTATACGCCACCATTTGCAAGTTTTGTACCGCAATGTGGAAATTGAATCGACGACTTTGTTCCGCATCACACGTAATGGAGATTTTGATTTAGTGGAACACGAGGATTCAGATACGGATTTTGTGGATGAGGTGAAGAAGAAGATCAAGGACCGTCGTTTGGGTCGAGTGACGCGTGTGGAGGTGGAGAAATTCCATTCGGATTTCTTGTTGACAGAAATGTTAAAGCGTTGGAATTTAGACCGTTCGGATATTTTTGTCAAAAATTCAATTTTGGATTTTACGTCTTTTTGGCAAATCTTAAAACACGCTGAATTTAAGACGCAAATGGCTGTAAATCCAGCTGTGGTTCCGGCTTTAGGCCTGAAATCGGTGGTGATTGATGATATTTTCGATACCATTAAACGCGGTGATATTTTATTGCATCATCCGTATAACAACTTCGAACCTGTCATTCAATTATTAGAACAGGCAGCGGATGATCCCAAAGTATTAGCGATTAAGATAACCTTGTACCGTATTTCTAAAAACTCCCGTATTTCGAGTGCTTTATTACGTGCGGCTGAACAAGGAAAACACGTTTCGGTCTTGTTTGAGGTGAAGGCGCGTTTCGATGAGGAGAACAATATCAAGGAAGCAACGAAATTGCAGAAAGCGGGTTGCTTCGTGATTTATGGTATTCCGGGATTGAAAACGCACACAAAGTTGTTGCAAGTGATTCGGAACGAGGGCAATCACGTGGTGAGTTATGCTCACCTTTCCTCTGGAAATTACAATGAGGATACGGCCAAATTATACACAGATATTGGCCTTTTAACAACGGATACTAGGATTACGCAAGATATCTCCGAGTTCTTCAATGTTATCACGGGGCACTCGATGCCTACGCATTACGAGCATTTAATTACGGCGCCGCGTGATATGCGGAATCGCTTGATCGAGATGATCGAAAATGAGGTGAAAAATCATCAGCAAGGTTTGCCGGCCGGAGTTTGTTGGAAGATTAACTCTTTACAGGATTTAAAGACCATGGAGGCGCTTTACAAAGCTTCTCAAGCAGGTTTGCCGGTGCTTTTGATTGTGCGAGGTATCTGCTGTATTCGTCCACAACGCAAAGGTTTATCAGAGAATATCTTCATTAAATCGATTGTAGGAGAGTATTTAGAGCATACACGTTTGTATTATTTCCACAATGCCGGCGATCCTAAAATTTATGGAGGTAGTGCGGATGTGATGGTTCGAAGCTTTGACCGACGTATTGAATCCTTATTTGAATTAGTGAATACGCGCGCGAAGAATCTGGCTATTACCATCTTAGATTGGAATCTTCGAGATACCAAGAACTCTTATGAGATGCAGGAGGATGGCACTTATTGGAAAATCGAGAGTGATGATCCATTTGATATCCACACGAAATTTTACGAAATCAAAGACGAGGATTTGGTTGCCGAATTAGCTTTTGATAAATTTACAATTAGCCTAGATACGAAACTAGAAACAAAATAGGCGAATTACACCAACAAACAACACATGGAAAGATTTACAGGATTGCTCGGTATCGTTTTGATTTTGGGCGTTTCATTTTTGATGTCGAACAACCGAAAAGCAATCAATTACCGGACGGTAGGCGTAGGTCTTTTAATGCAAGTGTTGTTAGCGGTGTTTATTTTAAAGACCGAGACAGGCCAAAACCTCTTTCAGTGGTTAGGTGATTCCATTAATACCTTATTAGGTCAAGCAGATAAAGGGGCACAATTCGTGTTTGGATCCCTGGTGAATCGCGATTTGATGATCAGCATTTGGTCCGGGAAACGATTATATTTTCTTCTTTAAAGTAGTTCCTACGATCATCTTTGTATCTGTATTAGTGAATATGTTCTACCATTTAGGCATACTCCAGCGGGTGGTTTCCTTTATAGGCAAAGGCGTTCATTGGTTAATGGGTGTGAGTGGGGCAGAGGCGCTTTCGAATGTGGCATCTACGTTTGTAGGCCAGGTAGAGGCACAAATCATGATCAAGCCTTATTTAAAAAACATGACGAATTCGGAGCTCATGGCTTCGATGACAGGTTCATTTGCCTGCATCGCGGGTGGTGTAATGGCCGTTTATATCTCCTTGGGAGTTCCAGCAGCCTATTTATTAGCGGCAAGTTTGATGGCTGCACCGGGTGCTTTAGTGATCTCTAAAATTATGTTCCCAGAAACAGAGAAGTCGGAGACAGAAGGAGAAGTGAAATTGGAATTGTCTAAGACGCACGCGAATTTAGTGGATGCGATCGCGGCAGGTGCGAGTGAGGGTTTAAAAGTGGGGATGAATGTGATCGCGATGTTGATCGGTTTTATTGCGTTGATCGCCTTAGTGGATTTAGGATTAGGACACATCGGTGCTTGGATCAACTATCCCGAATTATCGATGAACACGATTTTAGGAAAGGTATTCTCTGTTTTTGCCTTTGCAATGGGCGTTCCCGCGCAGGATATTGAAGTGGCAGGAGCCTTGATGGGTAAGAAAATGGTGGTGAACGAATTCGTCGCGTATTTAGATATGGTGCATTTGAAAGCAACCTTGGATCCGAAGACGATCGCCATTACGAGTTTTGCTTTATGTGGTTTTGCGAATTTTTCATCGGTAGCTATCCAAATCGGTGGTATCGGAGAATTAGCTCCATCTCGTCGTTCCGATTTAGCGAAATTAGGCTTTAAAGCCTTGATTGCAGGTACTTTGGCCTCTTATTTATCAGCAACGTTAGCCGGTTTATTATTGTAATATGCGCATTGATCCCGAAACCGTCGAGCGAATAAAGCAAACGGCTGCGGTGGCAGACGTGATCGGGGATTATGTAACGATTAAGAAGAAAGGCGCGAACTATTGGGCTTGCTGCCCTTTCCACGGAGAAAAGACGCCGTCTTTTTCTATTTCCCCAGCGAAGGGAATTTACAAATGTTTTGGTTGTGGTAAAGCCGGTGATTCTGTGCGTTTCATTATGGATATGGAAGGCCTGGGTTATGGAGAGGCCTTACGTCATTTGGCCAAAAAATACGGTATCGACATCCAAGAAGAGGAAATGACCGACGACCAGCTCGTTCGTCAAAACGAGCGCGAAAGTCTTTTAATCATCCTCGAATACGCGAAAGAATACTTCAAAAAACAATTATACGATACAGACGAAGGGAAATCCATCGCCTTGCCTTATTTCAAGGAACGCGGTTTCTCTGATGCCACGCTTCAATCATTCGATTTAGGCTATAGCCCAGAAGCCTGGGATGCTTTCTTGAAGGCGGCCCTAAAACAGGGTTTTTCTCAGGAAATCATTGAAAAAGCGGGTTTAGTCACCCAAAAGAATGACGATGGTAAGGTCTACGATCGCTTCCGTAACCGTGTTATCTTCCCGATTCACAATGTGTCGGGGAAAATCATCGCTTTCGGTGCTCGTATTCTGCGCAACGACGCAAAGAATCAGGCGAAATACCTGAATTCTCCAGAAACGGAAGTTTACCATAAGTCAGCCACTTTATATGGTATCTCACAAGCAAAGAATGAGATTCGGGCAAAAGATGTTTGCTATTTAGTAGAAGGCTATACTGACGTTATTTCTCTTCACCAAGCGGGAATTAAAAACGTGGTGGCGTCATCAGGAACGTCTTTGACCATTGAACAGATTAAGTTAATTGGTCGCTTTACTCAGCACGTTACCGTATTATATGATGGTGATTCTGCTGGGATTAAAGCAGCCTTGCGTGGAATGGATCTAATCTTAGAGGAGGGCTTGCAGGTGAATTTAGTCGTATTCCCGGAAGGAAATGACCCGGATTCCTTTGTGCGTAAGATCGGTTCTGAGGCATTCATTGACTACATCAAGAAAGAAGCAAAGGATGTGATTTCGTTCCAAGCGAATCTGTTCAAAGAAGAAGCAGGCGACGATCCTTTCAAGAAAGCCGAAATGATCAAAGAAATGGTTCAATCCATTTCAAAAATACCGGATGCCATTCAACGTAGTCTTTTTCTTCAAAAGACGGCGACGATGATGCGGATGGATGAGGACGTGCTTTTAGCAGAATTGAATAAGATTCAGCTGAAAAAGATGAAGGGCGCGAGCCAAGATCCGCAGCAAATATCCGCACAACAGTATGCGGAGGTGCGTCAATTGATTGAGCCAACTTTCGCTGATGAGGACGAGCCGGCGCAAGTTCAGAATTTAGCCTATTATCAAGAATTAGAATGTGTACGGTTATTGATTAATTATGGGCATTTAGAAATCAATCCCGAAAAGGCTCCGGGTTTAACAGTCGTACATTATTTGATTGATGAATTAGAAGGTACTGTTTTCCAAACCCCTTTGTTTATTCGTATTCTCGACCTTTGTAAGCAAGAATTTGGAGCTCAACGTGCTCCTAAACCTGATTTCTTCCTGCACCATACGGACGAAGAGATTCAATCTTTCTCGATTAATATCTCCTCTGAAAAGCATGCATTGTCTTCTGAATGGAAAGACAAGCATGAGATTCGGGTGAATACGGATGAAGAATTGTTAGAGGATTTAGCTTATAAGAATGTATTGCGCCTTAGAAAAGTGTACAATGACCAACATTTGCAGGAGATCTTAAGCAAATTGGATTCGTTGAAAGCAGATGCGGCGGAAATGGACGAGGTTTTGCTTGAATTCATCCGGTTGAAGGAGATTCAGAAAAATATTTCTCAAGAATTAGGCACTGTCATCGAAAAATAGCCTATTTTTGCTCTTGAATGAAAAAAATACTTGCCATAATGCTATTCTCTGTGCTGCTTTACCAAGCAGGTGGTTTCGCGTTGCAGTATTTATCAGAAGGCAATACGGTTGCCGTTGATCCAGAAACGGAAGAGACGGTAGTCGTAAAAATCCCTATCAATTTACCTTATCAAACGGATTGGGTTTCTTCAGAAGAAGTAGAAGGTTCTGTTCGCCAAGGCGATGAATTCTACGAAATGAAGGAGCGTAAGGTGGAAAATGACACCTTGGTAACGGTGATGGTGAAAGACCGAAATGCACGTGAAAACTTCTTTGATTTAGCAGAACAGGTAAATGAACACCTGACCGATGAGCCTGGTTCTACTCCCTCTAAAACGAAATTAATCAATACCCTTGTGAAAGAATATTGTGCTCAGTCTTCAGGCTGGGTATTCTATATTATGGAATGGCCTGTTTCGATAGAGGCACCTATTTATTCTATATTATCTACCAAAGACTTCTCGTCTGATTTTTTCTCGCCGCCTCGGCAAGCTTAATTTTTCTTTGATTCCCTTTTTAGCCTAGGACAAATCTGTCCCAGGATATCGTGTATTATTTAAAAAATTAAGCAAAATGAAAAATATTTTATTAGCACTCCTTTGTGTAGGAGTAATTACGACTAGTTCTTTAGGTCAAGGTTGTGTAGCGGTTCGTCATATGAGCTGCTCAGTGGGTACAGGTGCAAACTCGAATTCGATGATGCACCCAGGCCAATGGCAAGTTTCTTTAGGTTTTAGAACCCTACATTCTTATAAACATTACGTAGGAGCAGATTACCAGCCAGCTCGTGAAGCGGCAGGTACAAACGTAATCAATGATCAGCAAGGTTTTGATTTAGGGGTAAGCTATTCGGTAACGGATCGCCTTTCGGTAGCTTTAAACTTGCCTTTGAGTTTCAATTACAGAAGTTCGATGTACGAGCATTATGGTAATGCCGTTTCAGGAAATCCAGCGCAGAAACGCTTTGGAACCGTTGCTAACGGAATAGGCGATGCACGTATTACGGCGTCTTATTGGGTATTAGATCCTTTGAAGCACATGAAGGGTAATTTGTCAGTTGGATTAGGGGTCAAATTGCCTACTGGAGATTGGAATGTGCAAGACGAATTTCATCGCCGTAAATCAGATGGATCTGATTATACGGTGACAAAAGCGGTAGATCAATCGATTCAACTAGGTGATGGTGGTGTAGGTATTAACTTGGAGATTCAAGGATACCAGCAATTATTTAACCGCACTTCTTTGTATTACAATGGATTCTATATGTCAAATCCAAAAAATGTAAATAGTGCCTCTAACGTTGCGCCAGACAAAGCCGTAACAGATGAAATGGTCCACTATATGTCGGTGTCAGATCAGTATGCAGGTCGTTTAGGTTTGAATTATGCTTTGGCTCCCAAAGCAGGTATCGGAGCAACCCTAGGTGCACGTATTGAAGGTGTTCCAGCCTATGATTTAATTGGTGATTCAGATGGCTTCCGTCGTCCAGGTTATATCTTCTCGATTGAACCAGGGATTAGTTATTCGACAGCAAAAAACACGTTGTTCGTGTCCTTACCTATCGCAACTCAGCGTAACCGTATTAAGAGTGCAAACGATTGGGTGAATAACAAACATGGGGATGCAGCCTTTGCAGACTATTTTATTTCAGCTACGGTAACACACCGTTTTTAAATTACAGTAGTATGAAAAAGATCGTTGTACTACTACTTTGTTTACTAGGTTTCGTCGAATTAAAAGCACAAATGCCTCATGACGCTATCTATATGAACAAAAAATTAGCTTGCGGTGCCTTAATTTATGGCAATAGTTCATGGACCCAATATTGGGAAAATGGATTAAAACGTGATAATCCAAATATTGGCCGATTAACAACTCAATCGGCTACGGCAATGATTGCCTATGGAATTACTAGGGACATCAATGTGATTGCCATGGTGCCCTATGTTAAGACAGAGGCAAGTCAAGGCAATTTAATGGGCCAGCAAGGTTTTCAGGATGCCTCTTTTTTTGTTAAAACAAAATCGAAGGCTTATCATGGTATTACAGCTCATGGTGTGTTGGGATTCAGTGTCCCGGTTACGAATTATGTCCCGGATTTTATGCCCATGTCGATTGGGTTAGGGGCAAAAACGCTCGTTGTCCGCGGAATGCTATCTTATGCTTTACCCAAGCATTTATATGTTAATTCTTCGATTGCTTATCAGGCTAGAAGTCAGGTGAAAGCTGATCGTGATTCGTATTTAGCGGGTTCTAAGTTGTATCAAACTAATCAGGTAGCCGTACCGGATGCCTTTGATGCGGCTTTTCGTTTGGGCTATCTGAAAAAAGATAACCAGATCGAACTTTTTGCTGAACATTTTTCTTGTACAAAAGGGGATGACATTCGCCGGAATGATATGCCTTTCTTGACGAATGATATGACGATGACTACTGTGGGAATGTATGTAAAATACCAACCTAAGTCCATTGGGGTGAATGCGCGCGTTGCCTATGTAGTCGATGGCCAAAATGTGGGTCAAAGTACGACCGTTTCCATTGGTTTATTATACCTTTTTAAAGTCAAATAAGATGAGATATATGTTAAGTTTATGGATACTACTAGGTTTAGTATCCTGTGATAAATCGGTCTCTGAATCGATTATCGAACCCTATTCTCCAGCTAAAGTCGATGAAGCGGCCGGTAACTGGAAAACGTTTATATTAACTAATCCCACGGAAGTGGTTGTGCCTGCCTTAAATTCGGATGCAGCTTATAAGAAAGAAGTAGATTCGTTAAAGTCCATCGAAGTGACGGCTTCTCAAAAAGCAGCGGTACTCTATTGGGGTGCTGGAGCGGTATTGCGTTGGAATGAAATTGCTAGAGAATTAGCAGCTCGATATAACATTCCACCAGCTGCGAACGCGGCCGGTGTTTATCCGGTGCCGAATGCGGCAGACCCTTTGGCAGACCCTAAATTTCCTTTTGCAAATCCACCTTACACCGCTAGAGCTTTAGCTTATCTAAGTGTGGCGCAATACGATGCCTTAGTCAGCGCCTGGAAGTATAAATACCAATACAATCGCCCTGCACCATCTGTTTTGGATGCCTCTATTAAACCTTTGTTGCCGGTTTCGACTTTACCAGCTTATCCATCTGAAGATGCGGTGGTGGCTCAAGCGAGTTATGTGATTTTATTAGCGATGTTCCCAGGTGAGGGACCCTTTTTAGCGGCTAAATTAGCGGAAGCTAAAAATGTACCGCTTTGGGCTAAAACAAATGTGAATTCGGACGTGATTGCAGGGGCTAATTTAGGTGCTGCTGTAGCAGCTAAGGTAATGGCTAGAGCGAAAACGGATGGTATGAGCGCTTCAAATAACCAATCGATTGTACCAGATATGATCGCACATGCAAAATCACTCGGATTTACGACGGTTTGGGCGAGTCAAGAACTGCCCGCAAGACCGCCGATGTTGCCAAACTATGGTGCGGTAAAAACGTGGAATTTTGACAGAACCACCTTGGAGTCGATTCGCCCCGCTATTCCTTATTTGCCAGGTTCAGAGGCGTTCAATAAAGATTTAGCGGAATTGCAGACAATTAACAAAACTCAAACAAGAGAGCAAGCGGCTATCGCAAATTACTGGGCTGATGGTCCAGGTTCTTATACGCCACCAGGGCACTGGCATCGCTATGCGTGTGAAGCGGGTGTAGACGCAAAATACTCAGAGGTTCGGATGGCGCGTATGTTAGCTTATGTAGGAACGGCTTTGATGGATGCAGGTGTGGCTTGCTGGGAAACAAAATATTTTTATTATAGTCCTCGTCCTCAACAGTTCGATTTGAAGACCTCTGTTGGGTTGCCTAATTTTCCTAGTTATACGTCAGGTCACTCGACCTTCTCATTTGCTGCAGCAGCTGTATTAGCAGACTTTTTTCCGGATAGGGCGAATACCTTTATGGCGAATGCACAACAGGCCTCTGATTCTCGCGTCTATGGGTTGATTCACTTCCGAGTGGATTGTACGATGGGTGGAAAACACGGAAAGACAATTGGTGATTACGCCGTGCAACGAGCGAAATCAGATGGGGCTAATTAATTGACTAAGGTCATTTTTTGATTTATTCTCAATAAATACTTTTACACTATGGTAACTATTAGCAAAACACGCCTCCAAGCCCTTGTTACGGCAGCTTGGTTAAACCGCGCGATGATCGCGGTGGTGTATATTTGGTTTGGATTTTTAAAAGTCTTAGGTACTTCTCCGGCAGAAGGATTAGTAACGAAGCTTTTCAATCTTACGTTAGAGCCCTTCATGGGCATTCAGACGTTCCTGTTGATTTTAGGCATAGGGGAGTGTGCGATTGGAATGTTGTGGTTGTCTCCTCGTTTGACTAAAATCGCCTTCTGGGTGATGATAGCACATTTGTTTACGACTTTTTTACCGGTATTATTTTTGGTTGAAGATACGTGGCAATCTTTTTTCTCGCTAACCCTGACCGGTCAATACATTATCAAGAACGTGGTGTTGTTATCCGCGGCATGGTTTATTTATGTCTTTCGAGAGGAAGCGTAAGTGGATAAAAAAAGCCCCTGACTTGTCAGGGGCTTTTTACTTAAAGACCTAAGATCTTTTTATTGAACTCTTCGTCTGCTCCGGTTCCGGCGAAATCATCGAAGACCTTTTCGGTTGCTTTGATGATGTGGCTCGCGATGAACGGCGCACCCTCTGTAGCTCCCTGAACAGGATCTTTGATACAGCATTCCCATTCTAAAACGGCCCATCCGTCGTATCCGTATTGGGTTAATTTAGAGAAGATGCTTTTGAAATCGACTTGCCCGTCGCCCAAAGAACGGAAACGGCCTGCGCGGTTAATCCAAGATTGGTAACCACCGTACACCCCTTGTTTTCCTGTTGGGTTAAACTCAGCGTCTTTTACGTGGAACATCTTGATGCGCTCGTGGTAGAAGTCGATGTATTGTTTGTAGTCCAAAGCCTGTAACACAAAGTGAGACGGATCGTACAATAAATTTGCGCGTTTGTGACCTTTAACCTCGTCTAAGAACATTTCGAATGTTACGCCATCGTGTAAATCTTCCCCTGGGTGAATCTCGTAGCATAAATCTACTCCACATTCATCGAAGGTATTTAAGATCGGTAACCAACGGCGACCTAATTCTTTGAAACCTTGCTCTACTAAACCAGCTGGACGTTGAGGCCAAGGATATACCGTGTGCCACATCAAAGCACCAGAGAAAGTAGCGTGTGCGTTTAAACCTAAGTTTTGGGACGCTTTAGCTGCGTATTTTAATTGTTGGATTGCCCATTCGGTACGTGCTTTGGGATTTCCTTTCACAGAATCCGGAGCGAATGCATCGAAACCAAGGTCGTAAGCTGGGTTAACCGCGACTAATTGACCTTGAAGGTGAGTGGATAATTCGGTGATTTGTAAGCCTTTGGCAGCTAACATTCCTACGATTTCGTCGCAATAAGTCTTCGATTCTGCTGCTTTTTGCAAATCAATACAACGTGAATCCCATGACGGAATTTGCACTCCTTTGTAACCTAAAGAGGCTACCCAAGTTGTGATGCTGTCTAAGGTATTAAATGGGGCTTCATCGCCCATAAATTGTGCCAAAAAGATCGCTGGCCCTTGAATCGTTTTCATATGTTCTGAAGGTTTAGATTTTTACCCATTTTTGAGAACGCGTCGAATCTAAGATGCGCTCGCAAATTAATAACTCGCGGTATCCGTCTGCAAAAGTAGGGTATTTCGGATTTTCTGGTTGCTTGCCAGCTTCTACTGCGGCGTATACTTCCTTGAATAATTGCTTCGATGTATCAGAGAAACCTTCGTTGTGTCCACCAGGGAATGTCATTAAGGCACTTGCTTCAGGGTAGGCCAAAGAAGGATCACGCATCAACACCTGATTCGCTTGATCTCTATTACCAATCCACATTTCGTTAGGGGACTCTGAGTTAAACGCGAATGTCTTATTTGAACCTGAAATCTCTAATTTCAATTGGTTCTTGCGACCTGCTGAAACTTGAGATACCGTTACACAACCGCGGTTTCCATTGTCAAAACGTAATAAAACGTTCGCATGGTCCTCTGTATTGATGTGTACATCCGCATAGTCTTCCGGCTGCAACATTTTGCCTGAATACGTCTCTACTGGCTTCAAAGGCTTCTTGCGCACTTTGTGAACCGTGTTGAAATCAGCCATTACTTCGACTGTTTTCAAACCTGTGATGTATTCAATGACGTCTAATAAGTGAGATCCGATATCGGCGATAGCGCGTGAATCACCAGATTTGTCCGGCTCTAAACGCCAGTTATAATCCGTGTTGTAGAATAACCAATCTTGTAGATAGCTACCCATGATCGAATAGATTTCACCTAAATCGCCTTTCTCGCGCATCGTCTTCATTTGACGCACTAATGGATAGTAGCGCAGGTTGAAGTGAACCGCATTCACTAAGCCTGTTTTAGCCGCTAATTCGACTAATTCTTCTGCTTCGTGTAGGTCTTTTGCCAAAGGTTTCTCACATACCACGTGTTTACCCGCTAATAAAGCTGCTTTCGATTGAGAATAGTGTAAGAAGTTAGGCGTACAAATGTGCACACATTGGATATCTTCTTGCTTCAATAGTTCTTCAAATGTATACCAACGGCCGATGCCTAATTGCTTTGCTTTCGCTTCGGCTAATTCGATAGTCACTTCGCAAAGCGCAGCGACATCAATGTTAGGTAAACGGCGTAATGCCTCGATATGTGCGGGTCCGATAAAACCGGTTCCTACGATTCCAACTTTGATTTTAGTCATGGTTATATTATAGTTCAAATTTTGTCCACTTATTTGTATTGTCTTGGGATGATCTCACCACATTCTCGATGAAAGCCATTCCCATGATTCCCTCGTCGATTCCTGGGAAATCGTACAAAGGATCCTGCGCTTTTCCTTCCCATCTTGCTCTTAATGCAAAAGCAAAATTGCGGTAGATGTTCGCAAAAGTCTCCACATAGCCTTCTGGGTGACCAGCTGGCTGACGTGTATGCGCATTAGCGGCAGGAGATAGCTGGCCTACGGCCGTACGAATGATCCGCGCTCCTTCGTCGCGCGTCCTAAACACCATCGTATTTGGCTCCATTTGGTGCCATGTAATCCCCGCCTTACTTCCATAGATACGGAAGTTGAAGTCGTTCTCTTCACCGTTGCAGATTTGCGAGCAATGTAAAATACCTTTGGCCCCATTATCATAATGGATTAAGATATTGCCATCGTCATCTAGCATGCGGCCCTCCACGAAAATCGTCAGATCCGCGCAAAGCTCTTTAATATGTAATCCTGTGATGTATTCGATCAAATTCTCGCAATGCGTTCCAATGTCACCAATGGCACCTGCTGCACCGCAACGCGCTGGATCGGTTCTCCAAGCTGCTTGTTTTTGGCCTGTAGCCTCTACTAAGTCGATTAACCAACCTTGTGGATATTCTACGATGATCTTGCGAATTTCGCCTAGTTGACCTGAGTCCACTAAATGTTTCGCCTCTTTCACCATCGGATAAGCCGTATAATTATGGGTCAAAGCAAAAATCAAGCCTGATTTTTCAATGATTTTCTTCAATTCTTTCGCTTCCGCTAAGTTCAAGGTCGCTGGCTTATCGCAAACAACATGGAATCCATTTTCGAGCGCCATTTTAGCGGCTGGGAAGTGTACGTGATTAGGAGTTACGATGGAAACGAAATCCATGCGCTCGCCTTCTGGCAATTCTTTTTCCTTCAAAATCATCTCCTCATACGAACCGTAAACGCGGTTTTCTGGGAGGTAAAGAGCTTCGCCAGTGGCTTTTGATTTTTCTGCGCTAGAACTGAATGCGCCGCAAACTAATTCGATTTCTCCGTCTAATTGGGAACCGCGACGGTGAACTGCTCCGATGAAAGCCTCTTGACTTCCGCCGATCATTCCCATTCTGATTTTCCTACTTTGGCGTGATTTTGCCTGTGTAGCAGAACCTCCTTGAATCATAATTATTATAGATTTAGATATGTTACAAAAATAGAGCAAAATTTGGTTTTATAGCCTCTAAATCGCTCTTTTTTTGAGATAATCGTAAAAATAATTGCCTCCAGATGCCATTATCCGAAAAACTTTTTGTTTTTTTGTTACGATTTTTCCAATGAAGAATTTAATTTTTTTAAGAATAACCAATCTAAACTATTTATCTAAACCCCAAACAATTATGAATCAAACGGTTAATGCCAATCGATTATTTTTGGCGTCATGTTTTGCACTCATCACCACTTCTATGGCCTTCGGGATTCGTGCAGGTGTTTTAACTCAGCTAGGAGTTAGTTTCCAATTGGATAACGAGCAATTAGGTTACGTAAACCAAATGGCTTTCCTAGGTTTCCCTATCGCGATGATTATCGGAGGACCTTTATACAATGTCTTAGGGCCTAAAAAAATCATTTGGGTGGCGTTCTTTACGCACGTGATTGGTCTTATTATGACGATTTTCTCAGGTGGTTTTTGGACTTTATTATTATCTACTTTCTTCGTAGGGTTCGGTAATGGTACGGTAGAAGCTGCTTGTAACCCGATGATTTCTGATATGTTTGAAGGAAAGGACAAGACTAAAATGTTAAACCGTTTCCATATGTGGTTCCCAGGCGGTATCGTTATCGCGACTTTGTTGTCTCAATTTATGACAGACAACAACATGGGCTGGCAATTGCAAATCGCGGCTATCTTAGTTCCAGCGGTTATTTATGCGTATTTATTCTATGGTCAAGCATTCCCAGTAGCGAAAGTAGAAGGTGGTGCTTCGACAGGTGAAAACTTCAAAGCGATGTTATCTCCTATCTACTTGTTTATGCTAGCTTGTATGGCTTTAACAGCGATCTCGGAATTCGGTCCGGAACAATGGATCGGGCCAATTATGGGTCAAGCAGGAGCTAGTCCAATGATCATATTAGCGATCGTAACAGGTTTAATGGCCGTAGGTCGTTACTTCGCAGGTCCTATTGTTCACAAATTAGATGCTGGTGGCGTATTATTAGTTTCGGCTATTTTAACCGCAGTTGGTGTTTACTTAATGAGCGGAGCTACAGGTAATATGGTCTACGTTTCAGCGATTATCTTCGCCTTAGGTGTATGCTATTTCTGGCCAACTATGATCGGTTATGTAGCAGAAAACATTCCATTGACAGGCGCTTTTGGTCTTTCGATTATGGGTGGTATGGGTATGTTTGCAACATCAATCTTCCAACCTATCATCGGTTCTTGGTTAGATGCCAATACCGCTGAGGCTGCTAAGACAATGACAGGTGATGCAGTCGCATTAGTTGCAGGTCAAGCAACAATGGCGCAAATGGTGTTATTTCCATCGATCTTGATTGTGGCTTTTGCAGGTCTTTATTTCTTCGGAAAGAAAGCATCTCACGCTTAGTCTAGAATTTTATTTAATTTAGGGGGCTCGAAAGGCCCCCTTTTTTTATGCGTTACCTGATCTTATTCTCTTTCTTGATTTTTGCGTGCAAGCCTAATTGGCGGATTGATCCTGCCAAAGTCAAGGAGGAATTGCAGGCCCAGGCAGCTCAAAACACAGAGCGCAAGATAAAGGTAGAAACACGTTTAGGGGACTTCGAACTTGAGTTAGATGATCGAACACCTTTGCATTCCGTGAACTTTATCCGCCTGGTGAAGATGGGTTATTTCAAAGACCGCTACTTCTACCGCAATGTGTATGAGATTGGGATACAGGGCGGAGGAGAGTATTTTGATCGCTTGAACTACTTGGTTCCGGCGGAGTATTTGGATGAGCTGCGACCTGAAAGAGGAACTATTGCGATGGCTCGCTATGATGAAGGGAATCCACTTCAATCCTCGTCACCTACCGAGTTTTTCATTGTGACAGATTCCGAACAAGCCCGTCGTTTTTATCGGAAATACGTGGTTTTTGGCAAAGTCACCAAAGGAATGGCGGTAGTCGACTCCATTAAAAAGGAGCGTTCATTCGACGAGAAACCGGTTATTCCGGTGAAGTTTTCGATGTCTGTTTTGGACCCGAAATAAGACTTAATACAAGGGCAATCGCCATCACTAATAGGCAGCCTAATACATTTAGCCAAAGAAAGGCCATCCACTCTACTTTCCAAGCATAAATCACGAAAGCCTCAGCGATAAGCGCGGCAATAAAAACTTGCGTCCCCGTCGTTTTAGGCAAATAGAAGGCACATAGGAAAATGCCTAAAATGGTTCCATAAAACCAAGAACCTAGAATATTCACCACTTCTATCAGGCTTCCCATATTCACCGCAAAAGTCGCGACGACTAAACAAAGCATACCCCATCCTAAGGTGATGATTTTGGAAATCCACCAATAATGCTGATTTCCGCGATCTGGCGCGATAAATCGTTCATAAATATCCACCATTGAAGTGGAAGTCAAGGACCCAAAAGCCGAAGCCATCGAGCCCATCGACGACAGCAATATCATCGCGATGAGGAAACCCACAATCCCGATGGGAAGTTGATTGATGATATAGTGCAAGAAAATGTAATTTGTGTCTTGAGCCTCTGTCTTCGGTTTTGCCGCTTTTAAAAGGGCTACCGCTTTTTCTTGGGTAGCAGCTGCTTGCTTGTTCAAGTCATTCAACCGGGAATAATCCTTTTGTAGAATGGCGGATTTCTTAGCCTCGAAAATCGCCCCTTTCTCCTGATCAATGGCCTGATGTCCCGGAACTGTAGCCCAAACCGCCTCGGTGTTCTTGTTAAAGAAAGTAGGTGGGGCGTTGAATTGGTAATAGGTAAATACTAAAATGCCCACTAATAAAATGAAGAACTGCATCGGAATCTTAAGGAATCCGTTCATCAAAAGTCCTTTTTTGATCTCTCCTGCAGAAATGCCGGAAAGGTAGCGGCCTACTTGGCTTTGGTCCGTTCCAAAATACGACAACTGTAAAAAGAAGCCACCTATGATCCCAGACCAAATATTGTAGCGGTTATTCAAGTCAAATTTCCAATCGATCAAATTCACTTTGCCCATTTTACCCGCAATCTGCAAAGACTCTTTCACGCCGATTTCGTCCGGAAGTTGCGCAACAATATACCCCCCCACGAAAACCATCCCGACGAGAACAACGGCCATTTGCAACATTTGAGTGTAGGAAATGGCTTTAGATCCTCCCAGCATACAATAGGCGGTTACGATAGCCGCTGTCACGGCATTGGTCCAGGTTAAATCCCATCCTAATAAAGTAGAGAGGATAATGGAAGGGGCGGCGATGGTTACACCCGTAGACAAGGCACGCGGAATTAAGAAGAGGAGGGAGGTGAGCACCCGGGTTTTGGCATCAAAACGATTCTCTAAAAACTCGTAGGCGGTGTATACTTTAAGCGAAAAATAATGCGGAATAAAGGTCACCGACAGGATAATCATGGCGATAGGTAAACCCAAATAGAACTGCACGAAACGCATTCCATCGTGGTATGCCTGGCCTGGAACGGATAAGAAAGTAATCGCTGAAGCCTGCGTGGCCATCACGGAAAGTAAAATATGGTACCAGGGAAGTTCTCGATCTGCTAACAGAAAACCCTGTAAGGAATGCTTCGTTTGCTTTCCTTTCCAGCTGCCATAGGCAACAATTCCACCAATCGTAGCCAATAAAACGATCCAATCGAGTGCTTGCATAGCTACTTAAAGGTTTCAGTTAAGTAGATGAATGTCGCAATGATTCCTAATAGGAATACAATTAATGCCACATACCAGCGACTGAATTTCATAGGAGGTTTATTTTTGCCCAAAGTTAATCCAATATTTATATTTAAAAGCTTTTGAATTTTTAAAATTGCTGACTACCTTTGCACTCCAAATTCGCGGGTGTGGTGGAATTGGTAGACATACCAGACTTAGGATCTGGCGCCGCGAGGCATGGGGGTTCGAGTCCCTTCACCCGTACCAATGGCAAGCCCTCAACACCAAAAAGGTTTTGAGGGTTTTATTTTAAAGGCTAATTATAAATAAGAACAAATGAACATTTCACTTAACAAGGCAGGAGATTTAGAAGGTCGTTTGACTGTAGTCGTATCTCCAGCAGATTACGCGGAAAAAGTAGAGGCAAAATTGAAAGATTATCGCAAGAAAGCATCCATCAAAGGATTCCGTCCAGGTATGGTTCCAGCGGCTCTTGTGAAGAAATTATATGGTCAATCTGCTCTAGTAGACGAAATCAACCACATGTTAGGTCATGAAGTTTCTGATTATATCAAAGAAAATAAATTGAACCTAGTAGGTGAGCCTTTGCCAGCTGTAGAAGAGGCAGATGCAATCGACTGGGAAAAAGATACGGAATTTACGTTCCACTATGATTTAGGTTTCCACGGAGATTTTACGGTGGATTTGGCCAAAATCAAAGCTATCAACTCGTACGAAATCAAAGCAGACAAGAAAGAAATCGAAGAAACGATTGAAAACTTGAAGAAGCAATTTGGCGATCAAACACATCCAGATGCTGTTGAAGACCGTGATTTAGTTTTCGGAACCTTTACACAAGGTGACTGGGTAGAGAAATCTGCGATCCCCATGCACGCCATCAACGATAAGTCGAAGAAAGTGTTCATCGGTGCGAAAAAAGACGATACCTTGAAATTTGCGATTGATAAAGTTTTCGTAGATGCGAAAGCTTTAGCTTTAGCAACTGGAAAGAAAGAAGACGAAGTAGCTGATTTGAAAGGAGAGGTTTCGTTCGTAGTGGAAGATATCACGCGTCAAGTTCCTTCGGAATTAAACGTAGCGTTTTTTGATAAAGTATTAGGGGCTGGAAAAGCGACAGATGAGAAATCTTTCCGCGAGCAAGTAGAAACAATCGTTACAGAGAACTACAAGCGTGAGGCTGAATACTTATTGCGTATTGACGCGGAGAAAGCAATTTTAGACGCAGTTAAGATTGACTTACCTGAGAAATTCTTACGCACTTGGTTAATCCGTATCAACGAGGGTAAATTCACAGCAGAACAAATCGATCAAGATTTTGATAATGTGAAGAAAGATATGCGTTGGAACTTGATCAAGAACGAAATCGCTGAGAAATTCGACGTGAAAGTGGAATATCCAGAGGTAGTAGAGAAAGCGAAAGATATGGTACGTGCACAGTTTGGCGGTTATTTATCGTCTAACGAGCCAGGTATCGAAGAAATGATTGAGAAAATCGCGATGGGTTACTTGAGCGATAAGTCGAAGTCAGATAACTTCATGAACTTATACAACCAAGCGTTCGCAGACAAAGTATCTGCTGCGATTGTAGCGAATGTTCCTCACAAAGTGACGAAAATCGATGTAGACAAGTTTAAAGAAATCGCAGCAGCGCTTTAATTTTAACATTGTCCTGCTATTTTTTGGAAGCCCCGCAAATTGCGGGGTTTTCTGTGAACAAAGGTTCTTATATTTGTGTTCTAGGTAGTATAAATTCTAAAAAAGTCTAAATTTGATTTTTAAACATTGAAATCTATGTATCCAAAGGAGTTATCATCAGAAGAGTTTCGTAAGTACGCGGTTCACCACAGAGGTTTGAACGGTCTTGCGGTTGATCAATATATGAATAACATCGGCAGTCGCCCGATGCACCAAATCGAAGATATGACACAATACATCATTGAAGAACGCCCGATGCGTTTTGCTCAAATCGATGTATTCTCTCGTCTAATCATGGACCGCATCATCTTTATGGGTGTTCCGGTGGATGATTATATGGCCAATATCATTGTCGCACAATTGTTGTTTATGGAATCTACGGATGCGAAGAAAGACATTGTGATGTACATCAATAGCCCAGGCGGATCTGTTTACGCAGGTTTAGGTATCTACGATACGATGAACTACATCCGTCCAGAAGTGGCTACGGTTTGTACTTCACTTGCAGCTTCGATGGGCGACGTTTTATTAGCTGGTGGCGCAGCCGGAAAGCGTTCTGCTTTAGAGCATGCACGTGTGATGATTCACCAACCATCAGGTGGTGCGCAAGGTCAATCACGTGATATCGAAATTACAGCGCGTGAAATCGTGAAAATTCGCCAAGAATTATACGAAATCTTAGCAAAACACTCAGGTAAATCTTTCGAAGATATCGAACGTGATTCAGATCGCGATTATTGGATGAAAGCAGCAGAGGCGAAAGAATATGGTTTAATTGATGAGATTTTAACGAGAACTGTCTAGTGGCTAGTAAAAAAACGAGTTGTTCTTTCTGCGGTCGTCCTAAAAACGAGGTGGGTTTATTGTTATCTGGAATCGATGGCCACATTTGTAATAATTGCTTAACGCAAGGTTATGAGGTGGTAAAAGAGGAGATGGGTGTGGCGGCTGCAGCGAAAGCAGGCACGAAACATTCGTTTGAATTAGTGAAACCGAAGGATTTAAAAGAATTCCTAGACGGATATATCATTGGTCAAGAAGAGGCGAAAAAGCATTTATCGGTAGCGGTTTATAACCACTACAAGCGTTTGATGCAGGCTCCTTCGAATGATGATGTGAAGATCGAAAAATCGAATATCTTGATGGTAGGGGAGACCGGTACGGGAAAAACGTATTTGGCTCGGACACTTGCCCAAAAATTACAAGTTCCTTTCTGTATCGCCGATGCGACCGTGATTACGGAAGCGGGTTATGTGGGAGAGGACGTGGAAACGATTTTGACACGTCTATTGCAAGCTGCAAACTATGACGTGGAGAAGGCCGAATGTGGCATCGTTTTCATTGATGAAATTGATAAAATTGCGCGTAAATCAGATAATCCGTCCATCACTCGTGATGTGTCGGGTGAAGGGGTACAACAAGCGCTCTTGAAATTATTAGAAGGGTCTATTGTGAACGTACCGCCACAAGGGGGGCGTAAGCATCCAGACCAAAAAATGATCGCCGTTAACACGGAGAATATCTTATTCATCTGTGGTGGGGCTTTTGATGGCATCGATCGCCACATCGCGAAGCGTTTGAACTCTCGCCCGATTGGTTTCTCGGGAGATGATACCTTCCACGAATCATTCGAGAAGGACCAGATCATGAAGTATGTGACGGCGCAAGATTTAAAATCCTTTGGTCTAATTCCTGAATTATTAGGTCGACTTCCCGTTGTTACTTACTTGAATCCATTGGATATAACAGCTATGTTATCGATTTTAACGGAGCCTAAAAATGCACTTGTGAAGCAATACGAGAAGCTTTTCGAGATGGAAGGGGTTGTGTTGACTTTCCAGCAAGACGCACTGGTGTATATGGTAGAACAAGCGATGCAATTTAAATTAGGCGCACGTGGTTTGCGTTCCATTATGGAAGCGGTGATGATAGATGCCATGTATGAAATTCCGTCTCAGTCGGAAATGAAGAAATTTGAGGTGGATTTGAATTATGCGAAATCGAAGTTCGAAAGAACGGTATTCCATCAAATGAAAGTGGTCGCTTAATATGCTAGCTACTCAGCTTGTATTTTTGCATGGTTTTGGAGAAGATGAACGGGTGTGGGCAGACTTTTTGCCTTTCCACACCTGGCCATTTCCCACTATTTGTCCTGCGTATGCAGAATGGACTGATTGCGCCACTTTAGCAGATTATGCGCGAAAAATAGTTGCTCAATTGCCTTCAGAGGCCAATTTTATCCTGGTCGGTCATTCGATGGGCGGCTACATTGCCTTAGAGATAGCGTCTCAATTTCCGGATCGTGTGAAGCAAGTGGTGATGCTACATTCCACTTTTGTGGCAGACACGGAGGAAAAGAAAATCAACCGAGATAGAACAGCAGATTTACTCGAAAAAAAGGGTACGGCGTTTTTTATAGGGCCTTTCTTGCCTAATTTATTTGCTACCGTATCTCAGGAGCTGATAGCTACTTTAGCAGAGAGGTACCGAAATTTGCCCGCAGCCGGCTTAATTGCAGCTACCAAAGCGATGAGGGATCACAGCGATTTTACGACTTTTGTTCAAACGACAGATATTCCATTCCTTTTTATCATGGGAGAGCAAGACGCCTTGATTTCTCCAGAGTCCATTACTCGTTTTGTAAAGAAATCGGTTGTAATTTTGCCAAACGTGGGCCATCAAGGAACCTACGAAGCGCCAAAGGCTGTTGCCGAGGCCATTAATCAATTTGTACATGTCTGATATTATCATTGCCTTAGATGGCTTCTCTTCTTGTGGAAAAAGTACAACAGCCCGTCACGTGGCAGCGGCTTTACATTATGCTTTCTTAGATACCGGAGCGATGTACCGCGCGGTGGCGCTGTATTTTCACCGTCAACAAGTGAATACAGCAGATTTGCAAGCTGTGAAAGAAGCGTTAGCTCATGTCGAGATAACATTTGAATTTAATCCTTCGAAGCAGGCTTCAGATACGATTTTGAATGGGGAGAATGTGGAAGGGGAGATTCGCAAAATGTACATTTCAGATTTAGTGAGCCAAGTGGCCGCTATTCCAGAGGTTCGTCATGCGATGGTGGCTCAACAGCAACGGATGGGAGAGAAGAAAGCTATCGTGATGGATGGTCGTGACATCGGAACGGTCGTTTTTCCTCAAGCTGAATTAAAGATATTTATGACGGCTGAGCCACATATTCGCGCTCAACGCCGCAAATTAGAGCTTTTGCAAAAAGGTGAAGATCTTCCTTTGGAAGAGATTATTGAAAACTTGCGCAAACGGGATGAGATTGATTCGAATCGCAGCGAAGGACCATTGAAGCGTGCGGCTGATGCCATCGATTTAGATACCTCTTATCGTACGATGGATGAGCAAGTTGAATTCGTATTAGATCACGTTCGTCGCGTGCAAGGTGAAAAACGATAAACCCTTCATCATTGTAGGCCAGGGTTTAGCTGGCACTATTTTAGCACACCATTTTTTGGAGGCTGGAATTTCCTTTGAGATTTGGGATTCCCCTGTCACTCATTTTAATTCCTCTCAAGCAGCCGGTGGAATTTTCAACCCAGTAACGGGTCGGAAATTAGAACAGACTTGGCTGGCGGACGAATTATTTCCTTATCTATTTGAATTTTACCCGCGCTTAGAGGCGATTTTAGAAACGCGTTTTTTTTACCCGATGCCACTTTTCCGTCCCTTTGCCAATGAGGAGATGAGGAGCTGGCTAATAGAAAGAAAAGACCAGATTCACCATGGATATCTGCGTTGGGAGTCAACTGGAGTTTGGGTGGAGAAGGCTGGTTGGGTAGATGTGGTTACTCTGTTACGCGTTTCTCGTGAATATTTCGCTTCGAAGGGTTTGCTCGTCGAATCAGAATACACTGGAAATCAGGCGATTTTTTGCGAGGGATTTCACGGGCAGCAAAATCCGCTTTGGGCTAGCTTACCTTTCTTGCCGGCTAAAGGCGAGTTGATGGAGATTACTTCGGATGAGCCACCTGAAGACTATATTTTGAACAAGAATGGATTTATTGTGCCGCTAGGTTCTCGGCATTTTAAGGTGGGTGCGACCTATGGTTGGAAGGAGTTTACAAACGAGACTACACCGGAGGCGTTGGAGGAATTGACGAAGAAATTAGCTTTGATGGGTGTAGAGGATTTTGAATTGGTTCAGCAAAAAACGGGTATTAGGCCCGCCACTCAGGATCGAAGGCCTTTTGTGGGATTTCATTCACAGGTGGATGCCGGTATTTTCAATGGATTTGGTTCGAAAGGGGTTTCTTTGATGCCTTATTTTGCCAAACAATGGACCGATGAAATCCTCGAAAAATCAACTGTTCACCCGGAGGTATCAATTCGTCGATTTTATCATTTATTTTCCGTTTAAATCAGTAAATTTGGTTTTAAAGTCTTTTGACCTAATGCGCAATTTTACCTCTTTTATCGCGGTAGTGTTTGTCTTGATCTTTGGCAGTATACAGCTCAAAGCACAAGGGTCGCAATGGATTTCAGAAAATCACCGGATACAATACCAGAAATTTGCTTGGAAATATGTAGGCAGCTCTAATTTCGAGGTCTATTATTTAGATAAAAATGAGGCGTTGGCTAAATCTACTTTGGCCTATTTAGAATCCGATTTTGTTCGCGTTACAGAACTAATCTCCTATTCGCCTGTTCAAAAAATCAAGTTATTTATTTACCCGAATCACGAAACCTGGTTGCAAAGCAATGGGGGTATTTCGCTGGCTAACGCGAAAGAAGTTGAACAAGAAAACGTAGCTAAGTTTCGGATAGAAATCGCGTTCAAGGATAATTTGGGGGCTTTTAAGCAAGCATTAACAAAACAAGTGGCGGCTATTTATTTACACGATTTATTGTATGGTGGTAGTGTAAAGGATGTGTTACAAAGCTCTTTTCTGTTAAATGTATCCGAATGGTATATGCAGGGTATTGCCGCATATATCGCTTCTGGGGATTCTCCTGAAATGCGCCGTTTTACCTATCAAATCATCTCTGAAAATAAGATACGCAAACTCCCTTTGGCAAAAGGTAAAGAGGCAGAATTGCTCGGACAATCGATCTGGGCCTATATCGCCTCTATTTATGGGAAGCAAGCGATTGGCAATATCTTGAATTTGACACGAATCATTCGCAGTGAACAATCTAGTATTGCGAGTACCATTCGCAAGCCTTTTTCGAAGTTCTTAAAGGACTGGTTTGATTATTATTTGAATGATGCCAAGCAACTGGAAGTGAATTCTCAAAAGGTATTTTCTAGTGATGAGTTTACGCAGACTCCCACGGTCATGCATTCGTATCGCTTGAGTCCAGATGGATCTCACGAGGTTTGGGTGAGTGACGATGCTGGGCGTTATAGTGTTCATTTACACACGATTGGTCAAGCGAAATCAACGGTTATTTTACAATCCGGCTTAAAAGATGTGAACCGCATTTCAGAGGGTAAGGGTCCTTTGCTCTCTTGGTATGGCAAGAATTCCTTAGCTGTTTTGTATGCTGACCAGGGCTATTCATGGATGAAGAATTTTACGGTAGATAAGGCAGGAAAAGCGAAAGGGGAGGATAAAAAGAAGATTGCGAACCTGTCCTATTTAGAGATGGACATGTCGGCGAATGGGACTAAAATGCTCGTTCGAGTAATGGAAAAGGGCCAGGTGGATGTAGGGATTTATGATTTAAAACGAAATCGTTTGAATCCGGTGACAAAGGATGCCTTTGATGAAACGGAAGCTCATTGGTTGCCGGATAATAGAATTCTGTATTTGACAGATCGTTATATTGACTCTTTACCGGCTCCTGCTGCTCCTTTTACGTCAGCTTTTGTCTGGAGTCCTGATGAGCCTGAGAATCCTACGCGTTTGTTTTCTACTTCTGGAAAGGTATTTAATTTTCAATTTCGTTCAGATTCGGTGGCTTATTTTTTACAAGCTCAAAGCAATGGGAACCGTCTTATTCGCTTCCATTTGCCTGATACTACTTTTCAACAAATGGCCTTGCGTTCCGTTGCATGGGAAAATTTTGAATTATCCCCTACCGGAATTTCGAGTAGAGAGCGCATGATTTTGGCGGACAAAATTGGCCGATATACCTGGTCAAGTGTGGATGAATTAACTAATTCTGCTTGGATTCCGAGCATCGTTGATCCGATAGTAGTTAACTCGGTTGACCCGGTTGTTTCAGAGTCAACTGATCTAGCTAAAAAAACGAGACGTGCACGTTTAGAGAGGCAGCAAAGTATTCGTTTGAAACGCGAACCGGGCAAGCTGATAGGACCTCTAGATTACGAAAATTCTTTCGTAATGAATAGTTCAGAGGGGCAGTTTAGGTCAGATCCAATTCGTGGTATAGGTTATGCCTATGAAGTAAAAGCGAATGACTTATTAGAAAACCATTTGTTTAAAGCGGGTGCCTTTTTGACGGCGAATTTACGTAATACGGATATTTGGGGTGAATATAGTTATCTAGCGAATAAGTTAGATTGGAAGTTTCGATATGACAGAAAGGTCCTAGGTCAAGATACAGAAACCGATGCCCAAAAGATTCGATTCAATCGTTTTGCTTTAACGGCAACCTATCCATTCAATTTGTTAAGTCGATTGTCTGTCACGGGAATGTATTCGACGAATCGCCTATTTTCTCAATATTCCTTGACGGTTCCCGAAGATTATTCGGGTTACGCTGGAACACAAATAAACTATGTATTTGATAATACGGTGGCGTCAGGGGATAACCTTCGGACCGGAATGCGACTAGACTTTTCAGCGGAAGCACATAAAGATCTCGTGAATACCGGCGATTTTGTACGATTAGGAGTCGATGCGCGCTATTACAAGAAGCTATCGAATTCGTTTTATCTAGCCACTCGCATTTCTGCTTCTCATCAAATGGGTTCGAAAACACAAGCGACAATGTTAGGGGGGATGGAGAATTGGTTGCTAAATAAGCAAGAAACACGGACGCAAGAGTCCCCATTGGGATTAGCCAATTTAGCGCATCGAGATGTCTTTATGAGTCAATTTGTGGCTCCTCTTCGTGGATTTGCATTAAATAAGTTAAGTGGTAACAGCCATTTGTTATTGAATGTAGAGCTAAGAGTGCCGGTAAAATCGTTGATGTCTATCGAATCATCATCCATACTTAATTCAGTTCAATTGGTAGGTTTTACCGATGTAGGGACAGCCTGGTCTGGTTCGAGTCCTTTCGCGAAAACGAATGGATTTAATACGAATGTGTACGGTGGAAAAACGAATCCTTTCCAGTCTACGGTGACAGATTACCGCAATCCGTTCTTAGTTGGGTATGGGTTTGGTGCACGAGCTACTGTTTTCGGTTATTTTGTAAAATTCGACTATGCCTTTGGCCTAGAAAATAAGGAAGTGAAATCTCCTGTTACCTACTTAACACTTGGATACGATTTTTAGATGAAAAGAAACCTGCTTTGTCTTCTGTTGCTGTGGTCTTCTTTTCTGTATTCCCAAAGTCTCAGCGTCTCTAATCTCCCCATCGTTCGGTTTAATACCAAAACACGTGTCATTCAGGATGAGCCCAAAATCCCGGTTCAAATGGAAATTTTTGATAATGGTCCGGGTCAATTAAATCAAGTATCCTCTACGCCCACGATCTCTACTGTGGCAGGGGTGGAATTCCGAGGATCTACCTCGCAAGCAGATTTCTACTTCCTGCCGGGCTTAGTAAAAAAGCCTTATGGTATTGAACTGTGGACCGATTCTACGGGTGTCAAAGCGAAGAAATTATCGCTTCTTCAAATGCCAGAAGAAACGGATTGGGTATTGAACGCATCCTATAATGACCGCTCCTTTATGCGTGATTTTATTGCTCAAAGTTTGGCGGGACGTATCGGTTTATTGCATAGTAAAGCGAAATTTGTGGAGCTAATTATTAACGATGAATACCGTGGGGTGTACGTCTTAATGGAGAAAGTCAAACAGGGGAAGAATCGCGTGCCTATCTCTGATTTATATCCCACTGAAAACGCGGGAGACGATGTGACGGGTGGCTATTTGCTGAAAATTGATAAAAGCAGCGGTTCTCCATCTTCCTCTTGGAAAAGCAATTATACCTCCGGTATTACCGCTACCCAAAAATGTGAATTTCAAATCGAATATCCCCAATACGGCATTATTACTCAACAGCAATTGATTTACATCCGTGATTATATCAATAATTGGGAAAATAAATTGATGACGGAGGATATGAATGATCCGAAGGCGAGCTTCCGGGATTATATAGACGTTTCCTCCTTCGTGAATTATTTTATTTTAAATGAAGCCACTAGGAACGTTGATGGATATCGTTTAAGTACCTATCTGTACAAAGACAAAGAATCTTTAGGAGGTAAGATCAAAATGGGGCCCGCCTGGGATTTTAATATCGCTTTAGGTAATGCGGATTATTTGAATGGTTGGAAGACCGATGGATTTGTGTATAAGGCGATGGAGAATGATGGGGGCAAAAACGATTATTGGCAAGTACCTTTTTGGTGGAATAAATTAATGCAGGATGCGAGTTTTCGTAAAGCCTTGGCAACGCGCTGGAAGACGGTTCGGTCTAGCTTTTTGAATACGAACACCCTTTTTGCTACCATTGATTCAGCGCAGGTCGTTTTGAAGGATCCGTTGACGAGGAATTTTCAAAAATACCCTTTAATGGGTAAAAAGATCTGGCCTAATTATTATGTAGGAGCTACCTTGAGCGATGAAGTGAATTGGTTGAAAAACTGGATTCAAGGACGTCTGGTTTGGTTAGATGCGCAAATGGTCGTCTTTGATAGCCCTATTTTAGCTATGCGTGAAGAAGATACCTCAGCCATCGTGTATCCCAATCCTTCCACTTCTGGACTATTTCAATGGAAATTCAGTTTAGATAAACCATCACTTGTGACTTACTTTATCACGGATGCAATGGGGCGGATGATTATGTCCCCTAAAAACGCTAATTTTGGGTCAGGAGAGCAGATTCAATCGTTGGATCTGTCTGCATTTCCTGCGGGAACCTACCTGTTCTCTTGGACAACAGAGGGCGGCGCCGTCCAGCAAATCAAAATTTTACGCTAATGTCTTCTATTATAGCCCAATTTCAACGCACCCGTTTTGCAGCTTCATCTCTTGCGATGACAAGTGGAGAATTGCGTAATAGGGTGTTGGCTAGTTTAGCTGAGTTGATTCGAGAGAATACGGCTAAAATTTTGCAAGAAAATCAAGAGGATGTAGATGCATTGGCCTTCGATCATCCGATGCGGGATCGACTCCTGTTGACACAAGAGCGTTTAGATGCTTTAGCTTCAAGCGTCCTCTCTGTAATGCAATTGCCAGATCCAGCGGGTCAGGTCTTGTCGAATAAAACACTTCCGAATGGCTTGGAATTGACTAAAATTACTGTGCCATTGGGAGTAGTAGGGGTGATCTTTGAGTCTAGACCTAATGTAACGATTGATGTAGCCGCGCTTTGTATTCGCTCTGGAAATGCCGTCGTTTTACGAGGTGGTTCAGATGCCTTTCACACGAATACCATTTTAGTTCATTTGATCCACCTCGCGCTTGAAAAACACGGATTTTCGACAGATTTGGTCTATTTGATGCCAACTGATCGTGCGCATGTGACGACACTTTTGACAGCGGTCAACTATATTGATGTCATTATTCCACGTGGCTCTGAGGCCTTGATTCAGCGGGTTCGCAAGGAATCTTTAGTGCCTACGATTGAAACAGGCGCCGGCGTTTGCCATACCTATGTAGCTGCCTCAGCTGATCTAGCAATGGCAGTTAACATTGTTGTGAATGCCAAAGTTTCACGTCCCTCTGTTTGTAATTCATTAGACACCATCGTAGTGCATCAGTCGATAGCGGCGGAATTTCTTCGCTTAGTGGCATCGCCTATGCAGAGCTATTCGGTTAAAATATATGCTGATGACGCGGCTTTCGAAACCTTAGCGCAGGTTTCATATCCCTACTTAGAAAAAGCGGTAGAATCAGATTTCGGTCGCGAATTCTTAGATTTTGCTTGTTCGATTAAAGTAGTTAACGATATGCCTAAGGCCATCGAACATATTTCGAACTACTCTTCTCGACATTCAGAAGCGATTGTCTCAAGCGATGAGGCAGAAGCGAAGTTTTTCCTATCAACCGTGGATGCTGCAGCCGTTTATTGGAATGCTTCAACGCGATTTACGGACGGTGGAGAGTTTGGTTTAGGTGCTGAAATTGGTATTTCTACCCAAAAACTTCATGCCCGAGGCCCCTTCGCCTTAGAGAAACTAGTGACAGAGAAATGGATTGGAATTGGTCAGGGCCAAATCCGCTAAAACTCGTGATCTAATCCCATTCTTTGCTTCATTTCGACAAGAATAGGGTGTTTTTTAGATAAGAAATCGTATTTATCTGATTGCGTATAAATCATCTTTTTGTCCGAAACTTCCCCAGCTATCAGGTCTAAACTGATATCGATGGCATCATTCTTCAGTTTCTCACGTAAAGTGCCTAACAACTCCAGTTTCAGCGAGTCATTAAACTGCTGCATTTGAACCTCGCCTTCTACCTTGATATGAATAATGGAATCGACAAGACTAATCTCGCGATTCATCATGACATATTTATTGATGAAATTACCCTGTTTGAAACCTTGTGCGATTTGAGTCCAGACAAAATGAAGTTCTTCAAAAGTGAAGGGCTCATTTTGAACTTTTCCCTGCGCAATGACTTCGGCTGCATGTTCGGCTTGACCAGTACTAACCACTTTCTTGGCACTGCGTAATCCGTGACTGGTGGGTCTAGGGGATGTTTCAGCAGAGACCACTTGTACGGGTGCTGCTTGTACGGGAGCCACTGGAGCAGCCGAAACCGCAGCCACAGCTATCGGTTTAGACTCAGACTTTTTTCCGGCGCCACCCTCCACCGCAGGTTGAAATGCGGAAGGTTGGTAAACCGACGGCAAATAGTTGATTTTCAATAATGTTAATTCCACGTGTAAACGGGCGTTCTTCGCTGCTTTGTAATGAATCTCGCATTGAGAACAAAGGTTCATCGCAGATAATAAGAAGGACGCAGACGTTTTCGCCGACTGCGCTTGAAATTTCTCCCGATTCTCTTCGCTTAATTCCATTAAGGCAAGCGTCTTAGGATCTTTGGCAAATAACAAATTACGGAAATGCTCTGATAGACCGGCGATAAACTGCTGGCCATCAAAACCCTTGCGCATAATCTCATCTAATAAAACGAGAGCGTCCGTGTGGTTTTGATTCACAAAGAAATCCGTTAATTGGAAGTAATAATCGCTATCTAGTATGTGTAAGTTTTCCAGCACATCCGCGTGTCTCAGCGCATTGTCTGTGGAGAATGTCACATTTAAGTCAAACATGGAAAGGGCATCGCGAAGACCGCCATCCGCTTTGATGGAAATCAATTCTAAAGCCGCTGGTTCCGCCGAAATTCCTTCTTTTTCCGCGATGGAAGAAAGGTGTGAGGCCATATCTTTCCATTGAATGCGGTTGAAGTCAAAGATTTGGCAACGCGATAGAATCGTAGGCAAAATCTTGTGCTTTTCCGTCGTCGCTAGAATAAAAATAGCATAGGAAGGTGGCTCTTCTAAGGTCTTTAAAAAAGCATTAAAGGCAGCAGCTGAAAGCATGTGAACCTCATCAATAATGTAGATTTTGTATTTGCCGTTTTGCGGAGGATAGCGAACTTGATCGATTAGGTTCCGAATATCCTCTACGGAGTTATTCGAAGCGGCATCTAATTCGTGAATCGTTAATGAAGTATTTTCTTGGAAAGAATGGCAAGAAGTACATTTACCACACGCTTCCCCATCTGTACCTAAATCCTGGCAATTGATGGTCTTTGCTAAAATACGCGCACAAGTCGTTTTACCTACTCCTCTCGGACCACAAAATAGGAATGCCTGTGCTAAGTGATTAGACTTGATGGCATTTTTAAGGGTGGTGGTAATGTGACTTTGGCCTACTACTGAATCGAATAGAGTAGGGCGGTATTTACGCGCTGAAACGATAAAATTTTCCATGATCAAATTTACCTTTTTAAGGGATAATTCCCAAATGCTTTAGGGGATTCTAATCACCGCGCTCACCGGGAAATGATCCGTAGGATATTTATTGTCCCATGTTTCGCTATGGGTCGTATGCTGTAAGACTGAAGGCCCATTTTTGACAAAAATATAGTCAATATGCTTGCCCTCTTGTTCTTTTGAGAAGCCATTAAAAGAGCTGTATGGTCCATAATGGCCATTTTGGCTAATCTTCTCTGCATCGATAACGTGCGCAGGATTTTTTGTGTCTACTAACACTTGTATGGGCTCGTCATCTGGTGTGGCATTGAAATCACCTGTTAATATCACCGGAGATTTACCCGCGATTTCAGCAATTTTACGCAATACCAGCTTCGCACTTTCTCTGCGAGCCACTTTGCCTAAGTGATCAAAATGGGTGTTGAATACAAAGAATTTTTTACCTGTTTTGATCTCCTGGAATTGGCCCCAAGTGACCACGCGGCGGCAGGCCGCATCCCAGCCAAAACCTACCTTGTCACAAGAGTCTGATAACCAAAATGTTTTCTCTTGAAGCAATTTGAATTTCGATTTCCGGTACATTAACGCTGAAAATTCTCCCTCGGCTTTCCCATCATCACGACCTTTCCCAAACCACCCAAAACCAGGTAATTCCTTCTCTAAATCCGTGATTTGATGTAAGAATGCTTCCTGTAATCCGATAATATCTGCTTGGTGGTAGCGTATCAATTCTCCGCAATGTTTCGCGCGGTATTTCCACTGGTTTGCGCCATCCGATTCGGTGTCTAATCGCACATTGAAAGTCATGGCCTTTAGCTGCCCAGGGGAGGCAGTAAATTGCGCTGAAGCCGCTGGGCCCGCTAACAAAAGCACAAAACAAGTAAAGGCTTTCAATATGTTCATTACTTGAGGAAATACGCGGTCGTTCTTCCCGTTTTGAATCACAAAATCAGCTCCCCAAAGGTAGTTTTTAGGTTGCGGTTGTAAATCGATTATTTGCATGGTTTCCATATAACTCATACGACTTCTTTTTTGGACATTCTGAATGCGCTCCGGTAAGGGACAATCCACGGTGATCATCTGGGTGATGTGATCAGGCTTCGTGCGCGGTGTGATGAGGGCGGATTCGTATAAACAAAATGGGGCTTCTGGGGCATTTAAAATCCATTCTGAAGCTTGTGAACGAACGGCGGGATGTATGATGGCATTGAGGTGTGCGACATCACCTGGGTATTTTTGTAACAAGCCTTTAATCCAAGCCCGGTTATAAGATCCATCTGTAAGATAGGATTTAGGGCCAAATTCGGCGATAATGGCTTCCTTTACCGCTGCATCCTTCTCGCAAATTTCGCGCGCCACTTTGTCTGCTTCGAAAACCGGAATTCCTAGACACGAAAAAATCCGGCAAATGGTTGATTTGCCGGATCCTATTCCGCCTGTAATTCCGATGAAAGGTTTCAGGCCTGTATTCACAATTACTCTTCTAAGCGAGATGAAGCATCTTTAGAGATCGCCGTTTTCTCGAAAACCATACGAACACCTTTGCTTGAATCTACTTCGACTACGATCGTCTTTTCGCGAATCGTGACAACCGTTCCGTGAGCACCACCGATGGTCACCACTTTGTCACCTGTCTTCAATTCTTCAATAAATTTCTTCGCTTCTTTCGCCTTCGTTTGTTGTGGACGAATCATGAAGAAATAAAATACAACGAAAATACCTCCGAAAAGGATGATTTGCATGTACGCTGGACTCTGTGCTTGTAATAATAACATGTGTTTATTTTTTAGGTAATACTTCTACTTTAAATGCCATTCTGTTTTCCGCGGGAAGCGTATTACAGTAGGCGGTAATGGTTTTTTGCAATTTGCCTTCTTTTCCTTTCGAATCAAACTTAACGCGAATGAATCCCTTTTTACCGGGTTGAATCACCTCTGTGCTCCATTTAGGCGTGGTACAACCACATGAGGCATTTACTGAGATAATTTTCAAGGGCAAATTCCCCGTATTCTTAAAGTTAAAGGTATGAAAAACACTATCTCCTTCTACTAAACGTCCTAAAGAAACATAGGAATTATCCACTTTCAGGATGGGGTGTTTTTCTGCACTCGGTTTTAAGGCTGCTGGGATGGCATTCTCTGTGGCATTGTTTGCCTCCTTTTGCTGGTTTGTGCAGGACAAGGTCCCGAATAGACAGAAAAAAAGGAGAATAGAACGCATCTTATTTGGCCTTAATCTGAGTCATCATTTTTTCTACGTCCTCTAGCAATTTCTCTGCTTTGATTTTCGCGTCTTGAACCACTTTTTTGCCTTCTGATTTCGCAGAAGTCTCGATAACCTCTTTTCCATCCACGATATCGTTAATCAATTGCTTTAATTGATCACGGTATTTGTTCAATTGGAAATATAATTTACTGCGGGTATTTTCTCCTTTATCTGGAGCGTATAAGATACCTACAACAGCTCCTGCAGCAGCGCCTACTACAAAAGCCCAAAAAGATCTAGATGATTTGCTCATGTTATTTGTTAGCTATGTCGATTAATCCTCGACCTGATTTAGTAATCACTTTTTCGTGAACTAGGCGATTCGAAACTACGTCTAAAATACCGTTAATAAACTGGCCAGACTTAGGGGTCGAATAGTTTTTCGCTAGTTCGATATACTCGTTAATACTCACTTTTACTGGAATGCTGGAGAATTTTACCATCTCAGCTAATGCCATTTTAAGAATGATAAAATCGGCCACCGCTAGGCGATCTGACTCCCAGTTTTTCGTTTGGTCCCCGATCCAAGCACTTAATTGCTTGTCTTCCGAAACACTGTAATCGAATAATTCCTCAAAGAATAATTTATCGTCTTCCCATTGGATGGCGAGTGGTTGTAAACTTAGGTCTTCCAAAGCCTCTATCTTAAAGGTCTTGTTCGCCATACTCTTCACCACGTCCTTATTCAAAGACCAATTTAAATCTTTTTCCTCAAAATACTCCGTCATGGACTCGTGTTTTAAAAGGAAATTTTTCAATACATATACGACGAAGGCCAAATCATCTTCAAACTTTTTACCCGCAGTAGGAAGGTAAGTTAAGAAGGTTTCATCCGTCAAGATGTTTTCGATAAATAATTTCTTGATTAAATTTTCTTCATCTTCAGACCAGCCGATGTGGTTCTTATCGAAGGCACGTTGTAAATCACCCCATTTGGAAAGAATATACAAGACCTTGTTTTTTGCCAAAAGAGAAGTCTTCGTGTTGTTCTCTAACAAACGTCTATTCTCATCCCAAAGCGCGATTAAGGGCAATTGCTGCAAATAATACAAGATTTTCAGGTATTGCTTATTGATCGATTCGACCTCTGTTACCATATCTTGCTTCAACTTTTTCGCGATTTGCTTCACGTTGGCTTGATACAATTTATAGACAGATTGAGCCGCATCTTGCGCTTCTGGAGGAATCGTTTCTTCGGAAGTAATTTCTTGGAAATACTCTTTTAATTGAATTTCGGCAAGTTGTCGCAGGCCCTCTAAACGAGGCATTTGGTCCTCTTTTGCCACCATTAAAGATAAATCAGGCTGAAAAATGGTCGCTAAACCATCAAAAGCTAATTGATACTGGGCACGTTCTTGTGTATAGAAAGCATACAATTGTTGAAATGCTTTGACACGTAGTAATCTCCTGTTAACCATCCGAAATAAAAGAGCGTCTTGTTTTGAATCCTAAAATTAAGAATTTTAATTGATAAAGGTCCTATCTTTGTAGTCAATTAATCTTTATATGGGCGCATTAGGTCACATCAATCAGTATTTTTGGAAGTACAAATGGCTGCTTTTCCTGGGGATTATCTTTACCTTATTTTCGAATTTCTTTGGGGTTTTTCCCGCTCAATTAGTGCGTTATGCACTTGATTTAGTGACGGAAACCATCAACATTTATTTCCTTTTTAAAGGATTTAGCCTCCAAAAAGCCTTTTACGAAATCTTCGGTTTTACCCTGTTTTTCTACGGTGGCTTGATTATTTTAATGGCCATATTAAAAGGTGTTTTCCTCTTTTTAGTTCGCCAGACCCTCATCGTGATGTCCCGTCACATCGAGTTTGAATTGAAAAACGAAATTTATACGCATTATCAAACCTTGCCATTGTCCTTCTATCGCCAACAAAATACGGGCGATTTGATGGCCCGCATTTCGGAGGATGTGGGAAAAGTACGGATGTATGTGGGTCCTAGCATCATGTACGGATTGAATTTAATTACGGTGTTCATCCTCGTGATCTATTCAATGTGGCAAGTAAACCAGAAATTAATGTGGTACGTCTTAATGCCGCTTCCCATTTTGTCAATTAGTATCTATTATGTGAATTCGGTGATCATTCGTAAGTCAGAAGAGATTCAGGCTGCATTGTCACAGATTTCAACCTTTGCGCAGGAAGCATTTTCGGGGATTCGGGTGTTGAAGTCCTTTGTCAGGGAGAAGAAATCGCTGGATGCTTTTACGGAGGCGTCCTCAGCCTACCGAACTAAATCGCTCGGTTTAGTCAAGGTGGATTCCCTTTTTACGCCTTTGATCGCGTTATTGGTGGGCTTTTCCACAATTTTAGTGGTGTATATTGGTTCGCAGGAAGTGATTGCCGGTCGAATGACGGTGGGTAATATCACAGAATTCATCATGTATGTCTTTATGTTAACGTGGCCAGTGACTGCTTTGGGCTGGACCAGTTCGCAGATTCAACGGGCTGCAGCTTCGCAGAAGCGGATTAATGAGTTTTTAGAGGCCAAATCCGAATTGACCACTGGCAAGCAAATTCGCCAAGAAATAATTGGGAATTGGGAATTCAAAGGCGTAAGTTTTGCCTATCCAGGTTCTGATCGCTTGGTATTAAACAACGTGAATTTGATGATTTCGGCAGGGGAGTCGGTGGCACTTTTAGGCCAAACGGGTTCCGGTAAATCGACCGTCGCCTTGTTGATGGCGCGTTTTTATGATCCGAGCTCTGGAGAGATTTTATTGGATGGCATCTCTTTGAAAGATTGGGATATGGCCTGGGTGCGTTCTTTTGTGGGATTTGTACCGCAGGATGTATTCTTATTTTCGACGAGTATTTCAGAAAATATTCGCTTCGGTAATGATGCCTTGACGCAAGAGGCGATCGAAGTGGCGGCAAAGCAAGCGGATGTCTATACGAATATTATGGAGTTCCCGGATCAATTCGAGACGATTCTGGGAGAGAGGGGAATCACGCTTTCAGGTGGTCAAAAACAGCGGGTGTCGATTGCACGTGCTTTGGCTAAAAACCCGAAGATGCTCATTCTAGACGACTGTTTATCTGCAGTAGATACCCATACGGAACATACGATTTTGGAAAATTTAAAGCAGGTGACGGTAGGAAAGTCGTCGTTGATTATTTCTCACCGCGTTTCCTCTGCGCGCTTAGCGAATCGCATCTTTGTCTTAGCAGATGGCCAAATCGTCGAAAGTGGTAGCCATGATGACTTGATGGCGCACAAAACGCTTTACTTCGAATTGTACCAACAGCAACTCAACGAAGAATTACAACAGGTTTCCGCTCAAACGAATTAATTCAATTTCGGCTGCTTTTGCTGCGTATTTTGCCTCAATTAAACGCGTCTCCGCAGCCACCGCATTGCGTTGTACCTCACGTAATTCATAAGAGGTGGCGATACCCACTTTGAACCGATCAAAGGCGATGTCAATGTTTTGCTTCGCAATGGTGTAATTTTCTGTCTCTAATTGAATTAGATTCATTGAATTCTCATAGGTCACGTAGGTCTTCTCTAAAGTAGACAATAAGGCATTCTTCAAATCTTCAATTTGCAACGCAGCAATCTCAGCATTGATTTTTGCATTCTGAATCTTGCGTTTCTGGTTGTAGCCATCGAAGATATTGATGGTTGCTCTTAAACCGTAATTGAACACATCACTACTTCCTTTCTCCACCCCAAAACCCGCGCCATTCGCCACATTACTCAATGCATAACCCGCAAGTAAGTCGATTTGCGGCTTCTGTTGACTCTGAATATTTTTCGTGTCTAAGTCACTGATTTTCTTACTTAAAATCGCCCCGATCAAGGTGGGATTTTGCGATAAAGCGCTCATTTTTAGTTCGCTCAATTTTAGTTTCGGAAGCAAATCGATGGTATTAACAATTTGAAAATCCGTTTTGTAGTCTTTCACTAAAAGTGTGTTAAATCCGATTTTCGTGTTCGTATAAGATTGTTCCTGCGCGATCAAAAGGGCTTTGTCCTCATTGAAATCCACCTGCGCGGAATAATAATCCACTTTTGATCCTTGACCTACTTCATAACGGTCCTTTGCTAATTTGAGGCGGTCGTTGGAGATTTCTAGCCCTTTTTTAAAGTTATTTACGCGTAAGTTTTGGCGAATGATATCGTAATAGGTAGAGGAGATCAAGGCAATCAAGTTCTCAATCGACGATTCTGTTTGTTTCGCCCCTAAGTTTTGTAATTCTTTATAGCGGTCACGTAGGATAAACATCCCTTGTCCATCGTACAAGGTCCAAGCCATGGCCACACCCGCATTTCCAGAATTGGAATTAACCCCAGACTGCACGAGAGGAGCTCTTACTCCACCAAAAAACGATTGATCAATCCCGGAAATAGTATAATTTTTAGTAGCCGTTCCTGTAATAGTCGGAAAAAAACCAGCATTGCCTAGGCTGTTTTCATTTGCTGCAATACGCTCTTTTTGTCTTGAAATTTGGATGGAATACTGCTTCGTTATCCCTTGTTGAATCGCGTCTTCCAACGTCAACATTTGTTGAGCTTGTACCGCAATAGGGGACAAAAGAACGAATAAGGCTAGGCGAAATGGTTTCATAGGTATAGGTTACAGACAATCAATAAAACAAACTTAACAAAATCAAGTCACAATAGGAAGCCCAAAGCCTATAAGCACCCATAAGGCTTTTTGCACAGAAAAGTTTACATTTGTTTTATGGTCACGCATCTCTATATCTATCCCATTAAGTCTTTAGGCGCTGTTTCATTAAGCGAATCCGTGATGGAGAAGGAAGGATTGCGTGGCGATCGTCGTTTTATGTTAGTGGATGCTGGTGGAAAATTTATCACCCAACGGACTCGACCTGAATTGACGCGATTTGTTTTAAGTGAGTCTGCTCAGGGCTTTATAGTCAAAGACTCAGCCTCCGGATTAGAGAAGGAATTGACTTGGGAGCCTGTCTTAGGTTCTTGGATTCCTGTCGAAATTTGGGAGGATCAGTTGCCAGCTCGTGAGGTATTGGAGGGTTGGTCTGATTGGTTTTCAACTGCATTGTCTGAAGAAGTAAAGCTTGTTCGGATTTCGTCGGAAAAGCCACGGGTGATGAAGGCGAAATACCAGACGGAAATTGCGAAAAACACCTCTTTTGCGGATTCTTTGCCGGTACTTTTAGTCAGTGCAGGTTCTTATACTTCTTTGCAAGAGCATGTAGGAGAACCTATAGATCAGCTACGTTTTAGGCCGAATATCATTGTGTCATCTCCAGAGCCCTTTGTGGAAGATACCTGGGCTGAATTAAAAATAGGAGAGGTCTCTCTTTCAGGTGCCAAACCCTGTGCCCGTTGTCCCCTCGTAAACGTGGATCCATTGACAGGCGAATCAGATAAAAAGATGTTGAAGACTTTAGCTTCGTTCCGGACGCTAAATCATAAAGTATATTTTGGTCAGCAATTTGTTCCTATTTCTACAGGAAAAATTAAGGTTGGAATGGAGATTCAAGTTATTCAATCGAAAGATGCTGTTTATTAAGAATCTATCTTTAGAAGTGGTGATTGGTGCGATTTTATACCAATGCTTCCTGTATCGAGTATATTTTCACACTTTTCCGCTGGTTCAAGAAGGTGTTATTTTAGCCTTGGTCGTTTGGTTCTTGTATTTGTTGGATCGCCAAGTGGACAATATTTTTCATCCCGCCCAGGATGAACGTCATCAAATGCATGTAAGGCACCGCAAGTTCTATAGGTTGATCATTGGCCTTTTGGGTGTTGCCATTGCCTGTCTTTTGCCTTTTCAACGGCTTGATGTTTTGCTGGCTGGATTTGTATTGCTGCTTCTCGTTATGTTTTATGGATTTGCTTGGCATAAAGGCTGGTTGCGCCTTGAAAAGGAGTTGTTTACCGCTCTTTTATATGCTTTAGGAGTAGGATTAGTGGTGTGGGTTCGCGAACCTAGAGCTGTTCTTCTCGTTTTACCACTTGTCGCCTTAGCCTATCATAACCTCTGTTTTTTTAACTTAATCGACTCATCGAGTGATTTCTATGCGCGAAGATTACGGAAAACGGAATGGATTCTGGTGGGTCTATTGAGCGGGATTTATGCTGCGACTCAGGAAATCTTCCTCGTCTTGCCTTTTTTGGTTACATTTGGTTTAACGTTCCTATTATCTCGCTTGTCTCTTTCAGATGAAAAGCGTTTGCTGGGTGATTTAGCGTTTTGGAGTCCACTTATTTATCTGCTGCATGGGATTTTTTCAACATAAAGACGCGTACAAAGCCTTACAATTTCCAGAATTTCGGGCTTATGTGACGGGGAATACGCTTTTTACGATTGCCTTGTTGATTCAGGAAGTAGTTTTGGCCTACGAGATTTATAAGATTACGCATAATCCACTGGCTTTAGGATTGATTGGATTGGCGGAAGCGGTGCCTTTTATCTCCTTGGTGCTTTTTGGCGGTCATTTTGCGGATAATCGGGATAAGAAAACGATTATGCAGGTGACGCTTTCCTTGATTATTGCAGCCTCAGTCTTCCTCTTATATTCGAGTACGCAATTACAATCTGCTGATCAAGATTTCCATATCTATTCCATCTATGCAGTTATTTTCATCATTGGTCTTTCCAAAGGTTTTTTCAGCCCTGCCGCCTCATCCTTAAACCCATTCCTGGTGCCTAAAGAGGTTTTTGCCAACGCCGCCACCTGGAATAGTTCTTTCTGGCAATTAGGGTCCATTTTAGGGCCAGGTGTGGCAGGTTTTTTATATGCTTACGCCGGATTATCAGGATCCTTGATCACGGTGATTGCTTTATTGCTGGGCGTGATGTTCTGTATTTTCCAAATAGATAATCGGCCAGTTCCTGTGAAAACGGTTCATCATGAATCGATTTGGCATAGTTTACGCGAGGGAATCGCCTATGTATTCAAAACGAAAATCATTCTCTATTCGATTTCCTTGGACTTGTTTTCGGTGCTATTTGGAGGCGTAATTGCCATATTACCCATTTTTGCAGAGGACATTTTGAAAGTAGGAGCGGAGGGTTTGGGGATTTTACGTGCCGCTCCTTCGGTGGGTGCTGTAGTGACGATGGTTACGTTGGTCTATTTTCCTCCACTAAAACACGCCTGGAGGAATCTGATTTTAGCGATTGCTGGTTTTGGCCTAGCCACTTTTGTATTTGGCTTATCGACGAATTTTTGGCTTTCGGTGACAGCGCTTTTCTTTACTGGCGCCTTCGATTCAATCTCTGTAGTGATTCGTCAAACAGTATTACGTTTCTATACTCCCGATGAAATGAGGGGGCGCGTATCCTCCGTAAATGGCGTTTTCGTCAGCACTTCGAATGAAATGGGGGCCTTTGAATCAGGCGTGGCCGCTAAGGTTTTTGGGGCCGTTCCTTCCGTTTTGATAGGAGCGGGCGTGACGATGGTGCTCGTCAGCCTAGTGGCTATCACCTCGAAAGAGTTGTTTGACTTAAAAGTAGATGAAAAAGTCTCTGAATAATTAAGCTTTAGCTTCCTCTTTTTGTTTCGCAATTTGTGCTGGCCACCCTTTCAATATCTCAGTCAAAGCCTTCTTCGATTCTTGTGCCCATTGAATACTTTGAATTGCTTGCACATTACTCGCGTTTTCACCTAATAAGCAAGGGAGAATTTTGATGTGGTGATCTTCTGATTTCTTCGCTGATATAATAACGGTTGCATCACATGACAAGTGGTGGATGATTCCGTCCGGTGTTTGGCCTTCTGATACATAAAAATGATCTAATTGAGCTAATTGGATCGTTTTCTCCGCAATTAAATCTTCTCCTTGGAAATGCAATTGCGTGATAAAATCATCTCCTACAGCCACATAGGAAACACGTTGTTTGCCTGATTTCTCCGCAAAAAAATCACCGATGGATTGGAAGAAATTACGCTTCGAAAGAGTGGTGATTCCAAGTCCTTTGGTGTTAGTGGGTAGATGTGACTGTATAAATTGGAATGTGCTGGGCAGGTGAAGAGACATAGTAAAACAGATTATATTTCGATTCTAATTTTAGGCTTAGGGAATTCAAAGTAGGTAGAGAACGTTTTAAACCAGGCATGAATAACTTCAAATCCAGTTTTGTCTAGTTTGTATTCGATGAATTGCCCCTTTTTATCCGCTTGAATCAGTTTGGCCTGTTTTAATAGATCCAAATGATGCGAAATACTCGGTTTACTCATATCAAACTGACTGGCAATTTGTCCGGCGTTCTGAGGGCCATTGACTAAGAATTGCAAGATCTCTCTCCGGGTAGGATCGTTGATTGCTTTGAATTTTGCGTCCATCTTAATTAGATAATTAAGCGAATGTCTAAATTAAAATTCAGAAATGCAAATTTTAGACGTCGGATTTACGATAGGCATCGATCAAAGCGAGTTCTCCGTCCTTTCCAGGCTTTGAATTTCCGTGTTCCATCCCCAAAACGCCCGAATATCCTTTTTGTTTTATATGTCTGAAAATAGTTTGGTAATTCACCTCACCCGTCGTAGGTTCTTTACGTCCAGGATTATCCCCTATTTGTAAATAGGCAATTTCATCCCAGCATTTGTCCATGTTGGCAATCAGATTACCTTCATTTCGCTGCATATGGTACATATCGAATAGGATTTTGCAAGAAGGGGAGGCCACCGCACGACAAATGCTATAGGTTTGGTCTGAATAGCGTAAAAATAAGTCTGAATTATCGCTTAAAGGCTCTAAGACCATCGTTAATCCAGCAGGTTCTAGGATTTCAACCGCGCGTTTCAGGTTGTCGATCACGTGTCCTGTTTGAATTCCCATCGGAAGATCACGAGTGAAATTTCCTGGAACTACCGTTGCCCATTTCGCATTCACTCGTTTCGAAGTTTCTACCGCTTTTCTGCAAGAAGCCAGGAATAAATCGGTCCATTCCTTTTTGCCTGTCGTCATGGTTTGCTTATCAAAGAAGCCTTCGAATTTGATCACGAAAACGCCCATTTTCATGTTGAGCTTGGCTAATTTCTCCCCGATTTTTTCTTGTAAAGCCACCGGCCTCTCCATTAGTTCGTTGTCCTCTAAAGCCGTGAACCCTTGGTCGTACATAAACTGAAGTTGATCTAGTTCAGAAGGCCCAGCATGGTTTTTAAACATCCCAAAATGCGGCGCATAATTCAATTCAAAGGGTTTTTCTCGAACCAATGTAGATCCTTTTGAAAAGGAGGGGATCAGCAAACTAGCTCCTAAGATCGAGGCAAAATCTCGGCGATTCATCTTATTTCTTCTTTAAAGTGGATAAATATTCGATTAGATCAACTAATTCAGGCGTGCTCATTCCATCTGCCAAACCTTCCGGCATCAAGGACTCCGGTAATTGTTTGTAGGATTTTAGAGCAGATGTTTTAAAACTTTTAACGATTCCACCTGGAATGCGCAATACAATATCTGTTTCGTTCTTAGAAACTATGATCCCTTGATACGTATCTCCAGATTTAGTCTTTACCTCAAAGGTTTCATACCCAAATCCAATCCCCGCATTCGGATGTAAAATGGACATATACATACCTTCTTTTGATAATTTCGTACCTATTTCACTAAGTTTAGGTCCAAAATCAATTCCTTCATTATTAACCAGGTGGCACATCGTACATGAATTCGTGAAAACGACTTTTCCTTTCACCGCATCACCTGACATGTTGATTAATTCAGCCATCGCTGGATGCGCTTTTTTGGTCTCAGTTTGATGTTTGTCTAAATAACTATTTGCTTTCATTCGAATGGACTTTCTCCATGCCTTTTGAAGACTTTCTACCACCAAAGGAATATATGCGTTCGTGAATTTCTTTTTCTCTAATAAGTCTAAGACAAATTCTTCTGTTGGATAGGCATTTCCAATCACGCGTGCGGCCTGCATTTGGACTGCTTTACTCAATTTAGGATTGGCTGTGGCCTCATACAATAATTGCGCAGATTCTGTTTTCCCTTGCCAGCGCAACATCTCAATTAATGCTAGTTGTTCCGCTTCTTTACCCGTGAAGAATTTTGACCGGATTAATGCAGCACCTCCAGGCAAATTATACACTACTTGCCCCGCTTTAGAAGATTCCGTCCCAGCTAAAATCATCCCTAAAACCCGTGGGCTTTCTTCTGTTAATTGGTAGTAATCGACTAATTCTAGATAAGGTTTGCCATTGATTTGCTTCAGCAAAGAAGAAAGCATCGACTTTACTTCAGGATGTGAAGCAATGTAGGCGGGTTTGATATGGCGAACGGCCTCTAATTGTGCGGTGACATCGGTAGCAAACTTACCTTTGATAAGCCCAAATAGAGCCTCAGATTTTTGTTCACCTGGCATGAAATCCAAGGCACGGAAATAGGCTAGGGACTTCGTGTTTCCAATCAATTCGATTAAAGCAGGAAGCGCTTTCTCTGTTCTTGCTCGCCAAACGACATCCGCATATCCCTTCGAATTCTCGGGCTTTAAGGCTGCATAAGCTGCAAAACGCTCGTCCCAGTTTCCGTCCGCTCCAATTCCTAAAGCTTCAAGATACCAACGGTCAGTACCATTATGGCGCATCGCTAGACTCGCCCATAATTTATTCACTTCCTCTCCAGAAAGGTGGCGCAAGGCGATGGCTAATTCACGTCTAACAGAGGCGTGTTGATCTTTTGCCGCTTTAGCCGCTAGAGTAGACCATTCCGTGAAAGGTTTCTGCTTTGCTGCCCGAATAGCCATCGCCTTCAGGTTAGGGTTTGCTTGATCGAACGCTTTTAGAATGAATTCATTCGAACGTGATCCTTGATTCAATACCCAAAATGCACGCGCTCTAAATCGCGGATTTTCATTCGTGTTGAATTCATTTTCCAATACGGATTCAGCCTTAGTCCCCATTTTTTTCAAAGCCTGAAAGGCTAGAAAGCGGATTTCTAAGTTAGGATTCTCTAGCGCTTTAAATGCTAGTTCGGGCGTACTTATATCAAAGTTTGTTTTTTTATACGCGTGTCCTTTGGGGGCGATTCGGTAGATACGACCTTTGGCCTGATCCCCCGCCTGATGACCACCCACGCCTGGATCGTACCAGTCTGCGATGAAAAGGGAGCCATCTGGTGCTGCCGCCACATCCGCTGGTCTGAACCATTGGTCGCGCGAAGTAATCAGATTGTTGATTCTAGCTTCATAACCAGCTCCCCAGGGAGTAGTAGAATACGAGCGAACCACATTAGGGCCCGCATCTGTGTGAATCATTTGATTTTGGAAGATGGAAGGCAATAAATTACCCTCATAAATGATCATCCCCGTAGGAGATCCAGCACCTGTTTGCAATAAATTAGGTACCACGCCCGGGTCATTTAAATGCCAGTGACGTAAAGGAATCTCTTTTTCGATGTTCGTCCGGTTTACAGACCAGCCTTCACCCGTCATTTCATCTACATAACCGTAGTTTCCGTGCTCGAAAACGGCATTAATCCGCACCCCTTTGTTCCCATCGTCATCATTATCTGATTGCCAAAGTGCCCCATAGGAATCCACCGCCACTTCGTAATTATTTCTAAAATTATGCCCTAAAACCTCGACTTGGCTTCCATCTAAATTGCAACGGAAAACCATTCCTTGGCGGTATTTCTTGGGTCCAATGGGGTCTCCATCTTGATCCAAGACAGGATTACCTTTGGCATCCAACAATTGCTTTCCTTCATTTCCGATGTTAAAATACAATTTTCCATCCGGCCCAAACGTAAACGCGTGTGCCCCGTGATCGTGCTGATCACCCCCAATACCGGAGAACAATACTTCTTTGCGGTCCGCCTTGCCATCTCGGTTATCATCGAACATTTTCCAAATGTAAGGACTCTGTGACACGATGACCATCGAATCCAAGACCGCGATCCCTAAAGGCGCGTTAAGCTCAGGCGATTGGTAAAATACTTTCCGACTATCTGCCTGTCCATCCCCATTCGTATCCTCTAAAATCACGATGCGATCTCCTTGTGGATTTATCGGATTTCCATTGATTCCAGGTCGATAGTTATAAGCCTCTAACAACCAAACCCGACCTTTCGAATCTACATCAATATTCGTCGGATTGATCAGCATCGGTTCTGCCGCAAAAGGTTTTACCTCTAGTCCTTCTGGTACTTGTAGCGTAGATACCTTTGTTTGAACGGAATCAGCAGTATTTTTTTTCGGCTGAACCATTTTAGGGATACCTAAGCTAACAAGGCTAATAATCCCACCTAGGAATAGGAGCGGTGCTTTTTTAACGATTTTCATTTTCTTAACGAATAGTAGAGAAGGTAGTAGGGGTCATAAAGATCGACTCGATTTTCTCGATAATTTTGCCATCTTTTTCAGAATCAGCAGACACTTGCTTCCATTTTGGATCGTTAACAAATGCCCCCCAATTCGCTTTCGCAGCCTCTTCTGATGGATGTGCCACTAGATAAACTAATTTACTTTGAATAGCTGGATCCTTTTCGATAGTCGTAAAGTACGCGATGTTTTTAATGTCGTGCGATTTAAAAATTTTCATCGTGTGATCTTTGAATCGCGCTAAAATCGCCGGATTTCTGCCTGGCAATTGTGAATACGTACGTAATTCAAATACTTGATCCACTGGACCGCCTGAAGGCTTGATTTTAGGACTAAAATCTGTCGCATTCATAAATATGCTAGTCACTTTTGCAACAATTTTACCGGTTTCTTCTGATTTCTTTGAAACTGTTTTCCACTCAGGATCACTGCTGAAATGCTTCCAAGATGAATCGCGATCCGCCTTAGAAGGGTAAGCTAAAATGTAATAAAGAGCATTTTCTGTGTTATTAGTAGGAATCCAATAGCCCACATTTGTCATGCCGTGTTTCTCGAAAATTTTAGTCGTATGATTCGTAAAACGTTGAATTAATGCGTCTAATCTGCCTGGATGACAATAATAGATGCGCATTTCGAAATAACGGGGGTCTGCTTTTTTCGCGTTAACGGCAAAAGAGAATAGACCTGCACACAGCAAGGTCAAAAGGAATAATTTTTTCATAAGGTATAATAGGTTTGTACGAATTTACGGATTTAATCGTCTTTTCAATAGTTTGTCAATCATAAAAAAGATCATCTCCGGTTTTAGCGTTCTCCAGTTCGGAATTTGGAGGTTTCCGCCAAAATTCAGGTAGTAATCAATCTTATATTTGGCCCATTCTTCCTCCACAAAAGGCGCAAAATGCATCGCCGCAATCCAGCCATCTTCCACATCCTCAAACCATTCTGCATAATAATCATCTTCAAAAGAGCCGTGAAAATTCAACACATTTTCCCCCACTAAAATGAAGTGCTTAATACCTGAATCAACAAAATGATCGACCACCGTACGCTTCAAATGCATCACATCATTATGGAGGGTATCATTCCATTCCCCAAACAATTCAATGATCGTATATTTTGCCGTGTAATCCGTGTAAAGAATCTTACAAAATAGTGTTTCTGAGCCTATATCATCCCAAAGTGGATGGATATAGTAGCCATAAATATCATTTTCGTAAGTCGTTTCAGAATAATGTCTGCCAAAGAAGGGGGATTTTTTATCGCGCGCCGCGACATAAATCGATTCCCATTGGAAGGAAGGTTCAATGTTTTGCATACTCTAAGAACATAAAAAAGGCTGGGATATGCAACCTTTTGATTTTCGAAGGCATCTATAAGAGCAATTATTAGTTAATTGATAATTTATAGTACCTTGTATTGCAAAGTACCTTTTGTTTTATATCTTTGTAAAAGATTCAGCAAGCAATAATGAAAAAACGTCAATTACTTCTTTTATTACTCGTTTTTTGTAGTTTCCAAGCCATGTCTTTAGGCTTTCCTCATCGCTTATATCCCGCGAAATTTATTAAAAAGACTATCCAAGTTTTTGTAAAGAACTCAAAGAAATAATGTTTAATTTTGGTCGAAAGACTAGAATACTATGAGCTTATTATTTATTGAGTGGAACGCTGATCCGACTATTATCACCCTTTTAGGATTCCCTATCCGTTGGTACGGATTATGTTTTGCTTTAGCCTTTTTGGCTGGATTTCAGGTCGTAAGTTATATGTTCAAAAAGGAGGGTAGACCTGTCGAACAAGCCGATCAACTATTATTATACACGATGGTAGGAACGGTAGCAGGAGCTAGAATGGGACATTATTTCTTCTATGAATTTCCCTTGCTTTTAGCAGATCCTGTTCGGTTTTTTATTCAAATGATTACGCCACCTTTTTCTGGTTTAGCTTCCCACGGAGCTGCCATTGGTCTTTTTACTGCCTTCTATTTATACACTAGAAAAAATAAGGAGCAATCGTATTTGTATGTGACCGATCGGATTGTTATTGCGGCGGCGTTAGCTGGTTTTTTTATCCGTTTCGGGAATTTGATGAATTCAGAGATCATTGGGAAACCGACTGATTTGCCTTGGGGATTCAAGTTTTTACGGGATTATGAGTTCAATCCGAGTGGCTTAGCTGCCTTTGTTGTACCTCGCCATCCCTCTCAATTGTATGAGGCATTATCATGTCTATTTTTGTTTTTTATACTTCTGTATTTGTGGAATCAGAAAAAAGGAAAGACACCAGCGGGTTTATTGACCGGTATTTTTATGATTTTCGTTTTCACACTTCGCTTCTTTTATGAATTCTTGAAGGAAAATCAGAGTTCATTTGAGAATGGTTTGACCTTGAATATGGGCCAAATCTTGTCCATTCCAGCTGTCCTTTTTGGGATTGGAGTACTTTGGTATGCTAAGCGTAAAGCTTAATTAGCGTAGTTGAAACGAAGGTAATCTGGATTAGGTAAGTGTTTTTTGGGGCGCTTTACCTCGTAATCGTAGATAATTTGACCTAGGTTTTTGTAGAAGGGAAATCCGATCGTATCGTAATCGTATTTCTCATCATTGAAGATCTCGTCTTCATTACAAAGCAAAACCGCGGTTACCATAAATTCGACTTTTTTGTCGAAATCTACTACATAGGCATTATCTAATAGGAATCCATAGGCATCGCCCACCTTGTTGAAAATGCGGATTGAAGGATTCAAAGAGGCATTTTTTTCTGATCCATAATACAAGAATTTGCAATAAGTCGCGAACTCATCTTTGTAAATTGGATCTTTCGATTCCGTCGGATACATCGACATATAACGGTAAAGAAAGGCATAATCTTCTTTTTTGAGATTGAATTGATCTTTTGCTGGGAATGCCTCTGGAAGCAGGAGTCTTTTAAGGAAATCATGTTGTGCCTGCAATGGATAGGCATTTTTTAGGCTAAAATCCAAGGGTTTGTCTTCCACCATACCCGCCTCATTCATGGTTCCTTTTCCTATCAAAATAGGAGCTGCCGCGCTATAGGGTTTGTCGTTACAGGCTTCTGCTTGCTGGTAGATGACTTTGCCAGATGCGTCCAACAAGTTTATTGGGTTTGTGTATTGATTCTCTAAGCGAGGGAGAGGAGTTTGTAAACGATGGGTAAGTCTAACCCCGTTAAACCCTTTCGAGCGCATCGTTTCGTTGAATGGCCGCTGGCCTAAAAATTCGTACAGGCGATTATAAGCCTCATTATCGGAGACTAATAAAATCTTTTTAATGTAGTGTTCCACACTTGGTAAACCTGATTTTGCCGTGGTATCCGTCTTAATTTCGAGTTGTGATGGTCGGTTTTTTAGGGTTTGAAAGGTGGTAGATTTATCAATTTTTAATGCGTTCAGTTTTTCTAAGGCCAAAACACTCGCCGCTAATTTCACGGTGCTAGCAGGATAGAAATATTCATTCGAATCTGAGCGATAAGAATAGGTGGTCAGCGTCGGTTTGTTCTTTGCATCGCGATCAATTTGCGTGTAAAGGATTTGGAGGCGGTATTTTTCCGGGTTGTCCGTCAATTTCTTGAATTTATCTGGGTTAGATAGCAATAATTGCTCCAGGATGTTGGCGGGTTTTTGAGCGAATGTACTCATGCTGATCAACTCGGTTATTAATAGAATAATAAGGATTTTACGCATAGCTTTTGATGGCATCTGTGATGGTGTCAATATCTGCTAAAGTGAGACAGGCTGGTAAAATGGCACGACAGACAGGAGGTGCCGTGATGTCTGGGTAGGCAAAATGATTCACTAAAACTCCAGCGGTTTTGAGGTGTTCGAATAAGGCTGGAGCTTTGGAACAGAATGCGGGATAACCCGGTTCATAGGTCACTGGGGCATCAAATCCCTTAAGGTTATTCGCGAATCGATCAGCTAAAGCCTTGCTTTTCAGACTTTGCTCCTGATAAGCCTCCATCGATTGCAATCCAGCATAACAAAAGGCAGGATTAGGGGGTGATGAACCCACCCAGAACGAATCTTTCTTGATCTCCTCTATGTCTGCCGCCGAACCTAAAATGACACCAGCGGGTAATCCGAAAGCTTTGGAGAGCGAAACGGTTTGCAAAAGATGGCGAGTACACGGAATGTGAATATCCTGAATTCCCGCGCGATGTGACTCGTCTACGATCAAATAATTACTCGGGTCCATCGTCGTGGCGAAAGAGAAATCGAAGGTGTTTATCCAAGGAGATCCGATGCCATCAGAAGCTAAGATTTGGCCTTTTTGATGACTGGATATCCAATCTTTATAGCTTCCAGCGAAGGGTGTATGTGGGTGGCGCCACAAGGCAGGGTGTGCCTGAGGTGCTAGGTTTAGGGTTAAGCCTTTTTGTTGGACGTATTGTACTGCGATTTGGGCGGCAGCTAAGCCAGAAGAACATAGTGCAGCCGCCTCTACTTGAAAATAAGCGGCTAGGGCGCGTTCGAAATCCTCCCAAATCGTGAATTGTAAATTGTTGCGACGCGAGCTGCCGAAGTTTTGGGAATAGTGTTCAATTCCTTCTGCTAAGGCTTTTTGAAAGGTCGGATGTGATCCTATATTTAGGTAATTAGTGCCTCCTAACCACAAGTATTCAGTTCCTTCAAAGGTGATTTTTCGGCCCGGGATGTGATTTTCTATTAACGAATAACTCATAGCAAAGAAGCTCCAGTTCCGGGTAAATTAGCATAAGAAACCACGCCAAAATCGATGGTAATACCTGTCGAAATTTGATCATCTACTAACAAACAGCCATCCATATCAACGTAATCCAGCAAGGGAAGTAGTTGCGCGATGGCAGAGCATCCGATGGTCGATTCCGTCATGCAGCCCACCATGACTTTTAAACCTAAGGTTCTGGCTTTTTTGATCATACGCAAGGCAGGCGTTAAGCCACCGCATTTCATTAATTTGATATTGATGCCATGGAAATAACCTGCACATTTCTCTACATCAGACTCCAAAATACAGCTTTCATCTGCAATAATGGGCAAGGTAGATTCCTTGAATACGCGCTTCATCCCCTCCCAATTATCAGCTTTCAAAGGTTGTTCGATGAATTCTACTCCCAGTTTTTCTAATTCAGGGGCAAAATATATCGTTTGTTCTGGTGTCCAGGCGGTATTGGCATCGACGCGAAAAATGGCGTCTGTTTCTCTTCGTAGGGCTTCCACGATTTCTAAATCGTCATCCGTACCTAATTTGATTTTATACAGGGGAAAGGGAGTCTCCTGCATTTTGGCCACCATCTTCTCTACCGTATCGATCCCGATCGTGTAGTCCGTAATCGGATTATTCGAGATGTCTAGGTCCCAAATCTCATACAGCGGTTTGTTGTGCGTCTTTCCCCACAGATCCCAATAGGCCACATCCAACGCACAAAGAGCGAAAGGGTGTTCGTCTAATAGAGTTTTGGACATCATCGCCCAAAAATCACTCGGATGCGGTAAAATATCGTGTGGCAACAAATCGAGAATTGACTCGATTTGCGCTTTCATTTTCGCCATCGTCACCCCATAATAGGGCGTCTCCGTCGCTTCCCCAAAACCACTTTTTCCATGCCAGCTCAACTCCACAATCAGCGTAGGTTGCACGTCACGCGATTCATGCGTAATCGTGAACGTGTGCTTTAAAGGCAAATCGAAAGTATGTAGTTTCAGTTCCATACGGGCTTATTTGAGTGGAATATAGGGCAATTTCTTCGCTTTATCGCCTGCTTTTTGCCAAACTAATCCATCCGCACGAGACCAACTAATCAAATCGCCTGAACCATTATGCGCTAACACTTCTCCATTCTCTACCGGGATCCATTGGTCTAGCTCCGCAGACGGTTTAGGTAAGAATTTGATTTCTTTTACGTTGTATTCAGCCCAATCCCCAGATACCCAAGGAAGGAAATAGACCCAGAAGCAAGTCAGCGTAGAAATCGGATTGCCAGGGAAAGCAAAAACGACTTTTCCATCGGAGCGAGTAGCGACAAGCATTGGCTTGCCTGGTTTTTGGCTGATTTTGTGAAATACCGTTTCGAATCCAGCTTCCGCTAATACGCTCGGAATTAAATCCTTCTTGCCTGCTGAAACGCCGCCTGATAATAAAATAATGTCATTTGATTCCAACACCTTATCGATATTGGCTTTGATTTTCTCCGCAGAATCAGGTAGGTGACTTGAGTTAGCCTTGAAACCTTTGGACAATAAAACCGACTTCAACATCATTACGTTCGAACTGCGAATCTGGTGATCTTTCGGTGTCTCGTGCAAACCTACGATCTCGTCTCCTGTGGAGAATATGTGTACGTGAGGCTTCGATTCTACTTCAATATGGGCTTTACCCACGGTCGCTGCGATCGCAATTTCCACTGGCCCAATCTTCGTTCTTTTCTTCACTAAAACGGAACCAGCTGGTGCATCAGCCCCTTGAAGGTGAATAAATTGGCCTTTTTCTAAAGGTGTTTTACCGATGTAAGTAGCTATTTTTTTCTCAATTTTTAAGTCCTCGATTTTAATGATGGCTTCCGTACCACGCGGTGCTGTAGCGCCCGTCATGATTTCCAAAGAACCATCCATCTTTTTGATCGCTTTCACCGGTTCTCCTGCAAATAACATACCCTCGATTTTCCACGTAGGAGCTGAGATATCTTTGACAGCAATTCCGTCCATCATAGCCCGGTCAAAAGGAGGGAAGTCACGATCTGCCACGATTTTTTCGGCAATATTCATCCCTAAAGTTTTCGCTAAAGGCAGTTTTTCGGTACGAAAAGGAATGGTAATGTTTTTAAGGAGTTCAATGGCTTCTAATGGGCTGATCATGTTTGTTGTTTTACGTAATTGTTAAATTTCGCTATTTTTTGCTAATTCTCCCGTATTTTTGTCTTCTAAATTTCAAATCAGCTATGTCTATTGACTTTTCTCACCTGCAATCGGACGGCACCCCAGGAATGGTGGATGTGAGTTCGAAAAACGAAACGGTTCGTGAGGCGAAAGCCCAATCCATTGTGTATTTAGGGGCGGAAATTGTGCAGCATTTCGAGGCAGCCGGTTGGCAAAACAAGAAAGGTAGCATTCTTCAAACCGCAGTGATTGCCGGTACGATGGCTGCGAAAAAGACGTCTGATTTGATTCCTTTATGCCATCCCTTAGGATTAGACTCCTGCAAGTTTGAGACGGAAGTGTTAGCGGATCAGATCGTGATTACCTGCATTTGTCGTTTGGAGGCCAAAACAGGAGTGGAAATGGAAGCCCTGGTAGGTGCCTCTGTGGCAGCCCTGACAGTATACGATATGTGTAAGTCGGTTTCCAAAGGTATCGTCATTAAAGAAACTAAACTGATCTCAAAATCCGGCGGTAAGTCCGATTTCAAAGCCTAATATGTCTTCTCACCACATCATTCGAGACAAACAAGAACCCGCGCTGATTATCGCGAATGGGGAGGCTTGTTCCTTGGATTTGGTGGAACAATTATTGGAATGGTCACCGACTGTGGTGGTTCTGGATGGGGCGTTGGAGAGAGTCATTTCGCTAGGCATCAAAGTAGACGTCTGGTTAGGCGACTTCGATCATGTGCAGGCAGCTGATTACAGTGATTATCCCTTAAAAAAGGTACATACGCCGGACCAAAATTTGACCGATTTAGAAAAGGCCTTTGAATATTTACTGGAGGAGGGTTATCCGGCTGTCAATGTCGTTTGGGCGTCTGGAAAGCGCATGGATCACACGCTGAATAATTTTCATTCGCTAGTGCGCTATGGCCGAAAATTGAAGATTTTGTTCTTTGACGATTATTCAACGTCTTATTTATTACCTCCTACGTTTGAAAAGTGGTATCCAGCAGGAACTCCGTTGTCACTCATGCCTTATGGTGAAGCATTTCAAGTAAAATCATCCGGTTTAGTCTACGATTTAAACCACCCTGTGTTGCGCCTTGGAACTCAGACGAGTTCAAGCAATGAAGCTCGTGTAGATGGAATAGTAAAAATTTCGTACGAGAGTGGGGCGCTTATTTTGATGGAGTGCCACGATTAATTTTGTCCTGTTCAGACGGTTTGTAAAATACCGGTCTCGAAGGAACCTCTGGAAAGTAATTCTGCTCCACCCAATTGCCCGGAAAATCGTGTGGGTATTTATAATCAGCTCCATAATTCAAATCTTTCATCATCCGCGTAGGCGCATTGCGTAAATGCAATGGCACGGGCAAATCCCCCGTTTGTTCTACATAGGCCATGGCTTTGTTGATGGCGTTGTAGGCGGAGTTACTTTTGGGCGAAGTGGCTAGATAGATAACCGTCTGAGATAAAATGATTCTCGACTCCGGATTACCGATCACTCGAATGGAATCAAAGCAAGATTGGGCTAATAAAAGCGCATTGGGATTAGCTAATCCGATATCTTCTGAGGCAAGAATCAACAAACGTCTTCCAATAAATTCCAAGGATTCTCCTCCCGCTAACATCCGCGCTAACCAATAGACCGCCGCATCTGGATCAGATCCCCTGATGGATTTGATAAACGCAGAAATGATATCGTAATGTTGCTCGCCATCTTTGTCGTATTGCGCTAGGTTCTTTTGCAATCGTTCAGTGACTAAGGCATTCGTTACTTCTAGCTCGTTTCCACCCTCGGTAGTAATTAATAGCTCGAAAAGATTCAATAATTTACGACCGTCACCACCCGAAAAATGGAATAAGGCATCAGTCTCCGTTAGGGTAATTTTTTTATCCTTGAAAAGCGAATCGGTGGCGATCGCTTTGTCAAGCATCGTATGTAGGTGCTTATTCGAAAGCGATTCCAACACATAGACTTGGCAACGCGATAATAAGGCCGATATAACCTCAAAAGAGGGATTTTCTGTGGTCGCGCCTACTAAGGTAACAATCCCTTTCTCCACCGCATTCAAGAGGGAATCCTGCTGGGATTTGGAAAAACGGTGAATCTCATCGATGAATAGTATGGGCGATTGCGCCTCGAACATCCGGTTCTTCTTCGCTAGTTCCAAGGTCTCCCGAACTTCCTTTACGCCAGATTGTACCGCAGAAAGCGAATAAATAGTCCGTTTCAAGGCGCCAGATAATAAAGTCGCAAGCGTCGTTTTCCCTACGCCAGGAGGTCCCCAAAGGATGCAGGACGGCAAATGCCCCGCCTCAATCGCTTTTCGCAAAGGCGCATTCGGACCCACGACCTTTTCTTGGCCGATGTATTCATCCAGGGTAGTGGGGCGCATTCGTTCTGCGAGAGGCTGCATCATCTTTCGAAGTTACGTGAATTTTGTAAAATAGAAATAGAATTTGTAGCTTGAAGTTCTAAATAAACCTATCAAATATGAATCAATCTAGACGTTCCTTTTTGCGCAATTCTGCGATGGGACTGGGGGCTTTAGCCTTTGCTTCCCCTACATTGCAAGCTTTAGCAGCGGTTAAATACAAGAAATTAGTAGGGGTACAATTGTACTCCGTGCGCGATGATATGCGCAAAGATCCACAAGCTACCTTGAATGCTTTGGCAGAAATGGGCTATAAATATGTGGAGCATGCAAACTACATTGGTCGTAAATTTTACGGTTGGGAGGCGAAGGAATTCAAAAAGCGTCTGGATGATTTAGGGATGAAAATGCCTTCAGGTCATACGGTGATGGGTAAACTGCACTGGGATGATGCGAAGAATGACTTTACTGATCTTTGGAAATATACCGTAGAAGATGCCGCGGTTATGGGTCAAGAATTAGTGATTAGTCCGTCCATCGACATGGGGATTCGCAAGGATAAAAACTTATTGTTGAAGTACATGGACATCTTTAATAAGTCAGGGGAATTATGCCAAAAATCCGGCATGCGATTCGGCTACCACAATCACGATTTTGAGTTCTCGGAGAAATTAGAGGGAGAATTATTATATGACATCATGTTGAATAACACGGATCCTACGCTCGTAGCGCAACAGTTAGATATAGGTAATATGATCAACGGTGGTGGTATTCCAGCGGAAGTGATGAAGAAATTCCCAGGTCGTTTCGTGTCGATGCACGTGAAGGACGAGGTGCCTTCGTCGGCAGGACATGAGAAATTCGAATCAACTGTTCTAGGGAAAGGTTCTGGCCAAATTGATGTACAAGCCTTAGTTAAATTAGGCGATAAGGAAGGTGGTACAAAACACTTTATCATTGAACAAGAAGCGTACCAAGGTTTGCAGCCATTGGATTGTATGAAAGAAAACATCGCGATTATGCGCGGATGGGGATATAAATAAGAAACAAATGAAAAAACTAGCCTTAGGATTACTATTAGCTGCACCCTTTTTAGCGGATGCACAATCTTCTTTAAAACCAGCGATCGCTCAAAAAGCCGATGCCTTAAAAGATAAGGTCATTGCTTGGCGACGGGATTTCCACGAACATCCTGAACTAGGTAACCAAGAAGTGCGTACTGCAGGTATTGTGGCCGCACATTTACGTTCTCTTGGCATCGAGGTGCAGGAGAAAGTGGGTATCACGGGTGTGGTGGGTATTTTGAAAGGCGGAAAGCCGGGTCCTGTCGTAGCATTACGTGCTGATATGGATGGTTTGCCGGTAACAGAGCGTGGAGATTTGCCTTTTAAGTCGAAAGTAGTAACAGAATTTAATGGCCAAAAAACGGGCGTGATGCACGCCTGTGGACACGATTCTCATGTGGCTATTTTGATGGCGGTGGCGGAAATTTTGGCCTCTGAAAAAGCGAATTTAGCGGGTACGGTAAAATTCATTTTCCAACCAGCTGAAGAAGGAGTTTACAACGATAAAGGAGAGACGATTCTAGCGGGTGCTGAATTAATGGTGAAGGAGGGTGTTTTAGAAAACCCGAAAGTCGATGTTATTTTTGGATTACACATTGCCTCTGGATCTGATAATGGGGTAATTGAATACAAGCCAGGTGCCACGATGGCAGCCGTTGATCAACTAGACATTAAAGTCAAAGGAAAGCAAGCGCATGGCGCGAGTCCTTGGACGGGTGTCGATCCAATTGTCATTTCCTCTCAAATCGTGATGGGATTGCAAACCATCGTTTCGCGTTCTGTAAATATTACAGAAGATCCAGCCATTGTGACAGTAGGTGCCATTCACAGTGGAATTCGCCAAAATATCATTCCAGAATCTTCGCATATGATCGGAACGATTCGGACTTTTGGAGTAGAACAGCGCAAATTAGTGCACCAACGCATTAAGGACATTGCGACAAACATCGCAGAAAGTGGAGGAGGTAAAGCAGATGTAAACATCGGAACAGGTTATCCTGTGACTTATAACAATCCGGAACTAGTAGAAAAAATGTTACCTACTTTGCAAGGGGTGAACGGGAAAGATCGCGTTAGAACCGTTCCTGCTCATACAGGTGCGGAAGATTTCTCTTTCTTCCAACAAAAAGTGCCTGGCTTCTTCTTCTTTTTAGGAGCGAGACCAGACAATAAGAAAGCGGATGAAGTAGCTGGACACCACACGCCAGACTTTCATTTAGATGAAGGTCATTTCCAAGTGGGGGTGAAAGCCTTGAGTAGTTTGGTCGTAGACTATATGGATATGGCGCTACCAAAGAAAAAGAAATAGATTTTGAGAGACGCGCTTGCCGCGTCTCTTTTTTTACGAATACTTTCTAAACCGATGAAAAAAATCCTCCTATTCCTTTTACTTGTAGGACCTGCAGTCTATACCCAAAACCTGAAACCAGAACTTTGGAATAAACCTTGGAAGGCTTCCTGGATAACGTATGCAGAAAATTCGGCGAACGCCTATAATTTAGTTGGGTTGAAAGACTACGGGGTTTACCGCTTTCAACACAAGGTCCCTTTGTTAGCTAAGCCAGAGAAATGTATTATTCACGTTTCCGGTGATAATCGCTATAAACTATATGTGAATGGGACCTGGGTGTCTGCTGGTCCGGCGAGAGGGGATTTGTATTTCTGGAACTTTGAGACACTTGACATTGCTCCTTACTTGAAGGCTGGGGTGAATACCGTGGAGGCTTTGGTTTGGAATGAGGGGAAAGGAAAGTCCGAAGCTCAAATATCTTATGCGACGGGATTTATTTTGCAGTCTGATGAGGAGGCTTTTGACGCATTCAATACCAACGTTCGCTGGGAAGTGGCTAAAAATATAGGGGTAAGTCCATTGGCCGTTCGCGTCCCAGGCTATTATGTGGCAGGTGCGGGGGAATTACAAGACTATGCCAAAGGTTGGTCGCCATTTATCGGTGCGAAATCGTTAGGTCCTGGTTTAACGAAAGGGGCGTCCATCGACGCGCGTGGCTGGATGCTATATCCATCTGCGATTCCTTGTATGGAAATGAAGGAACAACGGTTTGCGGCTATTCGTAAAGGGGAGGGAGACTTAATCCATGGGAAATCGCTTGTGGTGCCAGCAAACTCTTCGGTGGACCTTTGGATTGATCAAGGGGTCTTAACGAATGCCTATCCCCAATTAAAGTTTAGCGGAGGGAAAGATGCCAAAATTGGCCTCACCTACGCGGAGGGACTCTATGAAAAGAAAGCGCTAAGCACTACGACGAAGAATGGGAATCACAAAGGCAATCGGAATGAGATCGATAACAAATATTGGTTAGGACGTAAAGACAGTCTTATTGCTGATGGGGCTGACCATACGTTTGAATCGATGACTTACCGAACGTTTCGTTATGTTCGTTTGACGGTGAAGACAGAAGCGGAGGCTTTGACTTTACAGGATTTCAAGAGTGTGTTTACGGGATTCCCGTTTCAGGCAAAAGCGTCGCTGAAAACGGATAATCCATTAATTCCCCAATTACTCGATGTGGGTTTCCGCACAGCACGTCTGTGTGCCATGGAAACCTATATGGATTGTCCCTATTACGAACAATTGCAGTACATCGGTGATGCACGGATACAGGCGCTTGTGAGCCTATATTACGCGGGAGACGAGCGTTTAATGCGTCAAGCGTTGGATCACATGGATCATTCGCGCATCGCGGAGGGCATAACTTTAAGTCGCTATCCGACAGATTTGCACCAACAAATTCCGACGTTCTCCTTGTGGTACATCGGGATGTTGCATGATTATTTGCGTTATGGAAAAGATCCTTCTTTCTTGAAAAATAAATTGGCCGGCATGCGCGGCATCTTGGATTATTTTGCCCGTTTCGAAGGAGCAGATGGGACCTTGCAGAACATTCCCTATTGGACGTTTTCGGACTGGGTAAATGCTTGGCCACGGGGAATTGCGCCGGTAGGACCTTCGGGTCGTTCGGCAGTGATCGATTTTCAGTATATGTGGGTATTGCAAAATGCGGCTGAATTAGAACGGCATTTTGGCTATCCAGAAATGGCGGCTAAATACGAGGCGAAAGTGAAAGCCTTAAAACCTGTGTTGAGCGCCCTTTATTGGGATGCAGGCCGCGGATTATATGCAGATACGGAGGTTCATGATAAATTTTCTCAGCATGCTAATTCGTTAGCGATTTTAGCGGGAATGCCGGCTGCAGGTGTGGCAGATAAATTGCTAGCTGATAAAAATATGGCGCAGGCGACGATCTACTTTAAGTATTATCTACATTTAGCTTTGGCCAAAGCAGGAAAGGGCAACGACTACTTGAAATGGCTTTCTATCTGGAAAGAAAATATCGATATGGGATTGACGACTTGGGCAGAAACTTCTGACATTTCTACCTCGCGATCTGATTGCCATGCTTGGGGCTCTAGTCCGAACATCGAATTCTTCCGCATCGTCTTAGGAGTAGATTCCGATGCGCCGGCATTTGCGAAGGTGAAGATTGAGCCACAACTAGGCGAGCTTAAGGAAGTCGAAGGAGTGGTGCCGCATCCGCAAGGCGAAATTCAGGTGCAATACAAACCAGGAAGTGCTTCGATTACATTGCCGGGGACGGTCAGTGGAAACTTTGTTTGGCAAGGAAAGAAATACCCCTTAAAAGCCGGGATAAATAATTTGACTATCCCTAGGTAGGATAGGACGGTTAGCCGCTTTAACCTCTGTAGTTTTAAGAAAAAAATAGAACCATGTACAAACACGTATCTTATCTCTGGGACGACGCTAAAGCAGCGGCACTCGCGGGGAATGAAGTCGACTTATTCATCTACCGCTCGAATATTTTAGGGGCGGATTTACGCATCACGAATTATGGCGGGGGAAATACCTCGGTGAAATTGCAGGATAAAGACCCGTTAACGGGTTCAGAAACCGAAGTGATGTGGATCAAAGGTTCCGGTGGCGACATTGGCACCTTGAAAAAGTCAGGCTGCGCAGCCTTGTACGTGGATCGTTTACGTTCGTTAACGAATGTCTACCGCGGTTTGGAACACGAAGATGAGATGGTGGAATTGTTCAACCATTGCATCTTTGATTTGTCGTCCAAAGCCCCTTCCATCGACACGCCTTTGCACGGCTTCTTGCCATTCAAACACATTGATCATTTGCATCCCGATGCCGCCATTGCGATTGCTGCGTCGAAAGATGGGGAGCAAATCACGAAAGATCTTTTCGGCGGATTAATCGGCTGGGTAGGTTGGCAACGCCCAGGCTTCGATTTAGGCTTGCAATTAAAAGCCTGTTTAGATGAGGCCGCATCACGTGGTGTACAATTGCGTGGCATCATGTTGGGTTCGCACGGTTTGTTTACCTGGGGCGATACCTCGTACGAATGCTATGTGAATACCTTAGAGGTCATTGAAAAATGTGCGGAATACATTGAGTCGAAAACGGCTACTGTTTTTGGCGGTTCACGGATGTCTTCGTTTTCTGCGGAAGAGCGTGCAACGAAGGCTGCTGCCTTAGCACCTGTTCTTCGTGGGTTCTGTTCGTCGCACGTTCAAATGGTGGGACACTTCTCCGACGATGAGCGCGTGTTGCAATTCATCAATTCGAATGATTTAGATCGTTTGGCACCCCTAGGTACCTCTTGTCCGGATCACTTCTTGCGGACGAAAATTTCGCCATTGGTTTTGGGATCGGATGTTTCTGTGGAAGCCTTGACTCCTTTATTCGAGGATTACCGCATCATGTACGGATCGTATTATGATTCTTGCAAGCACGCGAATTCACCGGCGATGCGTGACCCGAATCCGGTCGTGATTTTATACCCAGGTGTGGGGATGTTTACCTTTGCCAAAGACAAACAAACCGCCCGCGTTGCAGCTGAATTTTACACCAATGCTATCAACGTGATGCGTGGAGCGGAGGCGATTTCGTCGTATACATCCTTGCCACGTCAAGAAGCTTTTGATATTGAATATTGGTTGTTAGAGGAAGCTAAATTGCAGCGCATGCCAAAACCAAAAGCCTTATCTGGCCGTGTCGCATTTGTGACTGGATCCGGTGGGGGAATCGGTAAGGCGATTGCCAAAAAGATGGCTCAAGAAGGGGCTTGCGTGATATTGAATGATGTGAACGCTGATCGTTTAGCGGAGGCGAAAGCAGAATTTGTTGGCTTATTCGGGAAAGATGTGGTTTCCACGGTAATTGCCGATGTAACGAATCAAGAGTCAATCGAGGTGGCGATGAAGCAGGCTTGTTTGGATTTTGGTGGGGTAGATTTGATCGTGAATAATGCGGGAATTTCGATTTCGAAAGGGATTTTGGAGCATACGCAGGCTGACTGGGATAAATTGTATGACATTTTAGTGAAGGGTCAATACTTGGTTTCGCAAGCGGCGATTGCCGTGATGCGCAAGCAGGGATTAGGTGGCGACATCGTGAACATCGTCTCAAAAAATGCTTTTGTTGCGGGACCTAATAATGTGGGTTATGGCAGTGCGAAAGCAGCGCAGGCACACATGACACGTTTATTGGCCGCGGAATTAGGACCGGATCATATCCGGGTGAATACGGTGAATCCAGATGCGGTGATCGCTGATTCCAATATTTGGGCAGGTGGATGGGCCGAAGGTCGTGCCAAAGCCTATGGCATCACCGTGGCTGAATTGCCAGCCTATTACGCGAAACGGACCCTTTTGAACGAATCTATTTTGCCGGATGATATAGCAAACGCGTGTTTCGCATTCGTGGGAGGCTTATTGAATAAGTCTACGGGAAATGCCTTGAACGTGGATGGCGGTGTGGCTGCAGGATTTTTAAGATAAGATAGTATGAGCACAAAGATGAATATTTCGAATCATAACGAGGCATTATTAGCCCAACATACCCGCCGATTGGATTTCTTGAAATCCGAGGTGAACTTGCCAGCTGGCATTTTGCAGAAATTAAAGGATTTTCAAATTGCGATTCCCTCTTGGGCCTTAGGCACGGGAGGAACGCGTTTCGGTCGGTTCTCTGGCGGAGGCGAACCTCGTAATTTGGAGGAAAAAATCGCGGATGTGGGTTTATTGCATGCCTTGAATCAGTCATCCGGCGCGATTTCTTTGCACATTCCTTGGGATATCCCTACGGACCCTACTGCGATTCGTTCGCTAGCTGCCCAACATGGTTTGGCTTTCGATGCAGTGAACTCAAATACCTTTCAAGATCAAGCGGTTCAAGCGCATTCCTATAAATTCGGATCCTTGCAACATGTTTCTGCGGCGACTCGGAAACAGGCGATTGATCATAACATAGAGGTAATTAAGCACGGGGTGGAACTTGGATCTAAGGCATTGACCGTTTGGTTATCTGATGGTTCTTGTTTTCCAGGTCAGTTGAACTTCCGTCATGCCTATGAGCGCACGGTGGATAGTTTACGGGAGATTTATGCGGCGCTACCTGCCGACTGGTCTTTGTATTTGGAATACAAAGCCTACGAGCCGAACTTCTATTCGACGACCGTGGGTGACTGGGGTGCTTCGTATTCAATGGTGAATAAATTAGGGCCGCAAGCAAAGACCTTGGTCGATTTAGGTCATCATTTACCGAATGCGAACATCGAGCAAATCGTTTCGATCTTGTTGATGGAGGGTAAATTAGGCGGCTTCCACTTCAACGATTCGAAATATGGCGATGATGATTTGACGGCAGGCTCAATTAAACCATATCAGTTGTTCTTAATCTTCAATGAATTAGTGGACGGGATGGACGCGAAAGGAATGAATCATGCGAAAGACCTAGGATGGATGATCGACGCCTCACACAATGTAAAAGATCCATTAGAAGATTTATTGCAATCGGTGGAAGCGATTCAAATCGCCTATGCTCAAGCATTATTAATAGATCGTGCAGCCTTAGAAGCAGCACGTGAAGCAAATGATGTAGTGCGTTGCCAAGAGATTTTACAGGCTGTTTTCCGTACGGATGTACGCGCATTAGTGGCACAAGCACGATTGGAATTAGGCGGAGCTTTGGATCCCATTGCCTTATTCCGTCAGGAGAAAATGCGCGATCAATTAATCAAGGCACGTGGTGCGAAAACGGTAGCGACGGGATTGTAATATGAGTGTTAAAACACCTGTCATCGCGGTATTTGACATAGGAAAGACGAATAAAAAGGTCTTTCTGTGGGATACTTCGTTTCAGATTGTGTTCGAGAAACAACAGCATTTTGCGGAGATGGTGGATGAGGATGGATTTCCTTGCGAGGATTTGCCCGCACTTCAACAATGGATTGTTTCCACGTTTACAGAATTTTGCCAAATACCTGAATTCGAACTCATCGGCTTGAATTTTTCTGCCTATGGCGCTTCGTTTGTGTATGTGGATCGAACGGGGGAGCCGGTGGCGCCCATGTATAATTATTTGAAACCAGCTTCCGCGCCTTTTCCCTATGCAGATTTTGGAGGAGAAGCGGAATTTGCGCGCAAAACGGCATCGCCCATTTTAGGGAATTTGAATTCAGGTCTACAAGTATACGCAGCACGTTCAAAGCCTTTTTGGTCGGAGGTATTCAAAGCCTTTCATTTTCCTAATTACTTAGCTTCCCTTTTTACGGGTAAGTTTTTATCAGAGATTACATCCATCGGTTGCCACACCGCTTTATGGGATTTTGACAAGGGGCAATACCATCCCTGGGTTTCCCTTATTGAAGATAAATTAGCTCCAATAGCCAGCGAGTCTAGTATGGAAATGGATGGAATAAATTATGGGTTCGGTCTACATGATTCCTCTGCAGCTTTAGTACCTTATTTGCGCACGGTTTCGGAGAAATTTGTGCTCTTGTCGACCGGTACCTGGTGCATTGCGATGCATCCTTTCAATGAATCTCCGTTAAGCGCTGCGGAATTAGAACAAGATGTCTTGTGTTATTTGCAACCCAATGGAAAACCGGTGAAGGCTTCTCGCTTATTTGGAGGGCATTTTCATGAGGAGCAGGTGGCTCGGATGGAACAGCATTTTGGCGGATCATTTACCGATTTGAAATTTTCAAACGAAGTGTTCGAATTAAAACCGAAAGCATCTTCCGTTTTTGAATCAGCCTTCGCCTCACGTGATTTGAATGATTTTCCGGATTTGGCTTCGGCATATGACCAATTCATGGTAGATTTGGTAGGTCAACAAATCTGTAGTTTGAACCTGTTGCTGAAAGAGGCACCGGTCAAACAATTGCTTGTCGATGGCGGTTTTAGTAAAAACGAATGGTACATGCGCTTACTAGCACGTGCCTTTCCAGATGTAGAAGTGTATGCCGCAGAAGTTGCCCAAGCGAGTGCTTTAGGGGCTGCTTTATTGGTTTACGAAGGGGAATTACCCCAAAATTTAATTCAATTGAAACGTTATTAGGATGCGCGTTGCCCTGTTTGTTCCATGTTACATTGACCAATTCTATCCGCAAGTAGCGGTGGCGAGTTTGGAATTGTTGGAGAAACTGGGATGCGAAGTCATTGTACCGCAAGACCAAACTTGTTGCGGCCAACCGATGGCCAATTCCGGTTTTGCATCCTCCACGGAGGGTTGCGATACTAATTTTACTAACAATTTTGTCGGTTTTGATTACATCGTGGGGCCATCCGGTTCTTGCGTATTACATCTAAAAGAGCATCATCCATCGGAGAAAATCCGGAAATCGGTATACGAGATTTGTGAGTTTTTGACGGATGTTTTGAAGGTAACTTCCTTGCCTGCAAAATTCCCACATCGTGTCGGATTGCACCAAAGCTGCCATGGACAACGTGGTTTACGTTTGAGTTCCATGACAGAGCGCAATGAAAAGCCTTTTTCGAAATTAGAAGATCTATTGGGACTAGTGGAAGGTGTTGAAATTTTAAAACCTGAACGGGCTGATGAATGCTGCGGTTTCGGTGGAACCTTCTGTGTTACTGAAGAAGCCGTTTCGGTGAAGATGGGGCAGGACCGAATTAAGGAACACGATGCGAATGCAGTGGAATATATTGTGGGAGCGGATACTTCGTGCCTGATGCATATGGAGGGGATTTTGCGTCGCCAAGGTTCTAAAGTTCAGGTAAAACACATCGTAGAAATATTGAATCATGATTAGTCACGCAGAAGCTTCGGAGAAATTTATTGCGGATGCTCAACGGACCGACTGGCATGATGAAACCTTGTGGTTTGTGCGTGAAAAGCGCGATAAGGCCGCGATGGTATTGCGCGAATGGGAAGCCCTGCGTGAACACGCCTCTCAAATCAAAGATCATACCTTAGCGAATTTAGGCAGCTATTTGCAAGCCTTCGAAGCGAAAGCGACAGCGAATGGAATACATGTGCATTGGGCGGCAGATGCAGCGGAACATAATGCGATCGTTCACCAGATTATTGCGGAACAGGGTTCTAAAGTCCTAGTGAAGAGTAAATCGATGCTGACGGAGGAATGCCACCTCAATGATTATTTGGCTTCCAAAGGCATCGAAGTAGTGGATACCGATTTAGGAGAACGCATTGTGCAGTTTCGTAAGGAAGCACCTAGTCACATTGTATTACCAGCTATTCACCTGAAAAAAGAGGATGTGGGCGAGACGTTCCATCAGCATTTAGGGACGCCTAAGGGTAATAAAGATCCACAGTTTCTAACGGAGGCAGCCCGCCAACATTTACGTGGCCATTTTTTAGCCTCTGATGTAGCCATCACCGGTGTGAATTTCGCCATTGCTGAAACGGGCGAATTTGTGGTTTGCACAAATGAGGGTAACGCGGATATGGGAGCACATTTGGCTAAAGTCCATATTGCCTGCATGGGTATTGAAAAGATTATTCCTAAACGAGCGGATCTGGCCGTGTTTTTACGATTGCTTGCACGCAGCGCCACAGGTCAATTGATTACTACTTATTCCTCGCATTTTCATCAACCACGCGAAGGTCAGGAAATGCATATTGTTTTGTTAGATAATGGCCGTACACGGCAACTCGCGGATCCGAAATACAAGAATTCGTTGAAATGCATCCGCTGCGCGGCGTGTTTTAACACCTGTCCGGTGTACAGAAGAAGTGGTGGACATAGTTACCATCAGCCGGTGGCAGGGCCGATCGGCTCCATTTTAGCGCCTAATATTGACAAGAAAGCCAATGCTGATTTACCTTTTGCGAGCACTTTATGTGGTTCTTGTTCCAATGTCTGTCCGGTGAAGATAAATATCCATGAGCAATTGTGGTTTTGGCGTCAAGACTTGATGGCGGCAGGATTAGCTCCAGTAGGCAAAACGATAGGCATGAAGCTGATGGCATTCACATTAGCTCATCCGGCGATTTATCGAATAGGAGGGTCGCTCCTGCGGAGATTTGCACCCCTATTCAATTCCCGATTAAACCCTTGGTACAAACAGCGGGAGATGCCAGAAGCACCCAAGGAGAGTTTTCAAGAATGGTACAAGAAACGATGAGCGCAAGAGAAGAAATATTAGGGAAAATTCACGTGCAAAGCGAAATAAGTCATCCAGGCGACTTTAAAGGGGCGTCGGAAGATTTTGATTTCAAAGCTGCTTTGGAGGTGGTAGGAGCGCGTGTTTTGACCGCCGAAGCATTGGAAATCGAATTTCCAAGTAGGCGTAGATATGACAAAACCTTAGAAGGTTTGAGTTTAGCCGAAGTGGAAGTATTGGAAATCGATGGCGAATTTGGAGTCGCGGAAAATGGGGCGATTTGGTTGACGGAGGAAGCCTTACCGCATCGGGTGGCGCCATTCATTTGCCAACATTTAGTGATCAACGTTTCTAAAATAGTTCCGAATATGCATGCCGCTTATGAGGAACTAAAAAAGCCGAACTCGAGCTTCGGTTTGTTTTTAGCCGGTCCGTCGAAGACCGCAGATATTGAGCAATCGCTCGTGATTGGGGCACACGGTGCCCGTAGTTTGACCGTGGTAATCCGCGCTTAATTTTGTATTTTTGCTTCGTATGAAGCCCATTGTTTTCTTTTTTATTGTCCTGTTTTTCCAGCTTTCAGCGCAAGCCTTTCAAGGCACGCAGGAGAAAATCCAACGCTACAAACCCTTCATTGATTCCTTGTCTCAAGTGTATGGGATTCCTTCGAAATTAATTGTTGGGGTGGGGATTTGTGAATCCGGTTTTGGTCAGTCTAAGCAATCCATAAAGCAGCATAATTACTTTGGATTGCGCGGTAAATATTCGCGTAAAAAGAAGTCTAGTTTCAAACATTATGCGCGCCCAGAGGATAGTATGGTGGATTTTTGCGAGGTTTTGGCTAGCAAAAAATACTACACAAACTTGAAAGGGAATCCGGATCCGATGAAATGGACGCGGGCAATGGCGAAGGCGCGTTATGCGGCGAATGCGAAACGCTGGATTCGGTTAATGAAGAAATCTTTTACGTTGATTGATTAGATGAAAAGGTTTTATCTGTTTTGGGCGGCTCTTTGTTTCATTATAGCGTGTTCTGCGCTGTATTTGTACAGTTATATCCCCAACACTTATTTGCTTGCGGATCAAGAAATCAAGAAGTTAGTTGAGATAGAAAAACCCGCGGAACAGGTTTCGGAAATTATCGAGGTAGCTAAAGTTGATACCATTCCCACCTATGTCGTCCCTGCAGATACCGCAGAAATGGTGTATTCTGCCATTCCTGAGCCCATTTTGCCGGACTCGAGTGTGGATGATTCCACGCAGCACCGGGTATTGTTAATAGGTGATTCAGAAGCCGGTGGGATGAAGAATGTATTGAATGATTATTGCCAAAGCAACGGCCACAAACTCGTCGCCACCGTCGAGTGGGCGTCTGCCACTTCCTTGAACTTTGCGAAATCCGATACGATTTCCAAGATTATCAAACGCTATCGTCCCAGTTTCGTATTTGTTTTATTTGGCCTAAATGAAGTTTTAGCAAAGGATTATGTGACTCGAAAAACCCTAGCTAAAGGTTTTCATAAACGCCTGAGCGGAATCCCCTATGCTTGGATTGGACCAACGAATTGGGGCTATGATTACGTGGTGACGGATGCCTTTCAAGCAGTAGCTGATTCCGCTGCTTTTTTCTCTTCTAAACACCTTGTTTTACCGAAAGCGACAGATGGCAGACATCCTTCGTTGCCAGGTTACCGCATTTGGATGGGGAATGTAGCTAATTGGTTGCAGGAATCGAGTCGTTGGAAGATTAGGATGATGCCTCCAACGCGGTTTGGCTATCCTAAAAAATACAAAGCAATTGTTTTAAATGCAGCAGATTATAGAGGTTATTAAGCAGGCGTTTGGGTTGATCCCTTTTGAGCAGCTCCTTCGTGAATTCATGCTGTATTCCACGAAAGAGCCTTGGTTTTTTACGGAGTTTTCATTCCTGTTTGCATTCGGGATTTTTCTCTTTTTTTATGCACTCCTTTTTACCCAAAATGCCCTGCGTAAAATCTATTTAATCGCCTTTAGTTTATTCTTTTACTATAAATCGAGCGGCCCATTTTTAGCCCTTTTTGTCTTCCAAATCGTGGTGGATTTCCTTTTTGCTCGCAGAATCGAACGGTCCGAAGGCAATTCAAAGCAAATTTGGATGAGCATCGCCGTTCTGTTTAGCCTTTCTTTCTTGCTCTATTTTAAGTACCCTAATTTCATTTTAGAGAACACGAATTGGCTCTTATTGACGCACTTCGAGCCGGTGGATTTGTTTCTGCCTATCGGGATCTCTTTTTATACCTTTCAGTCGATTTCCTATATCGTGGACGTGTACCGAGGCGAGATTCGGTCCTCCAAAAGCTTCCTCGATTATGCTTTTTACATGACCTTTTTTCCACACTTGGTGGCGGGTCCGATTGTTCGTGCGAAGGATTTTTTAGGCCAAATAAATTCCCCAGAAAACCTGGATGCTCGCCGCTACAAAGAAAGTTTGTTTCGGATTGTGACTGGACTGATCAAGAAATTATTGATTGCAGATTACCTGGGAAAATACGTGGATATGGTATTTGAGAACCCGTCCTTTTATACGGGTGGAGAGAATCTGTTGGGTGCACTAGCGTATAGTTTTCAGATCTATTTTGACTTTTCCGGCTACTCTGATATGGCCATAGGGTTAGCCTTATTGTTAGGTTATCGCTTGAAGGAGAATTTTGAAAATCCGTATGGATCCTCGAATGTGACGGAATTTTGGCGCAAGTGGCATATTTCCCTCTCCACCTGGCTGCGCGATTACGTCTATATCCCGTTAGGTGGAAATCGAAAAGGGACATTGAATACCTATCTTTTTTTGTTGATCACGATGTTAGTGGGTGGTTTTTGGCACGGGGCTAGTTGGCAATTTGTTTGCTGGGGAGCTGCGCACGGATTAGCGCTGGCACTTCATAAGGCGGTCCATAAATACCTTCCGGAAGGCAAATGGATGGACTTAATAGGCGGCATTTTTACGTTTAGCTTTGTCACTTTCTGTTGGATTTTCTTCCGGGCGCGTGATTTCGATACGGCATTGTTAGTGCTGAATCAAATGGCCAGTGCGACTTCTGAGACTGATTTTGTTGGTTTCTGGTTTTCACGAAATGAACTAGCTATTTTACTCGTGGCCCTTTTATCTTGGACAATAATTCCCGAAAATTGGAAGCGGAAAGCATTTGAATTAACATTTTACGTGCCTTCCTTCTTTTGGTTTTTCTTCTTATTAGCGGCCCTGCAATTAATCATTCAATTCCGCGACACCTTGGTGCAACCCTTTATCTACTTTCAATTTTGAGGTATGTATTTCTGCTCTTTTGGGTGTTATCGCTTCCTCTTTTTGCCAAAGTGGATTCCACTCAAGTCTGTCATTCTTGCAACGTCATTCAGCGAGATGTAGACGTAGCCGCATTAGCAACTAAATGGAAGTCTGGAACCTTGAAAGTCCTGCATCTGGGGGATTCACACATACAAATTGGTCATTTCTCTGGTGAGATTAAACGACTATTGGGAGTGAAAACGGAAGGAATTCAATTCCCCTACAGTCTCGCGAAAAGTGTCGATGGCCGTGTCCTAAAATCCAAATCGATGGGTCGCTGGGAAGGAACATCTATTCTAAAGTCATCAACGGGTCAGAATATTGGCTTATCAGGTTATGCCGTTTCTACGCGTGATAGTACCGCACAAATCACCTTTACGTTGAAGGATTCCCTGGCTACGCTGAATCAGATTCGGGTTTGGACTCATTCAGATTCTTGCGCGATGATTCCAGATGTAGGACTGGAATTTATTTTAGAGAAACGTGGTTACCAAGGAAACGTGGCCTATTGGGATTTTAAAAGCTATACTAAAGTAAGTCAATTTACCCTAGGTCTTCATAAAAGCGCTTCAAATCAAGATGAATTTACGCTACACGGGGTGGAGATTTTGTCCAATGAAACTAGTATCGATTACCAAGATTTAGGCGTGGCTGGAGCGCAGTTTACGCATCTGAAGTCTCGAGGGAATGTAGCTTTGGACCAAATTGAACTCCTAAAGCCGGATCTACTGATCTGCTCCTTTGGAACTAATGAAGCCTATAATGCAAACTGGAATCCAGCAACCTACAGCCAGGCGGTAGCCGAATTTATGCAAGATGTGAAGGCCAAATCCCCTGAAACGGTATTTCTTTTCACCAGTCCACCCGATACGCGCAGCCAGAAACGCATCCCCAAATTTCAGCAGCAGGTCGTTCAAACCTTGTCTGAATTGCCCGCTGCGTACTATGATTTGAATCAGGTGATGGGTGGTTTTGGTTCAAGTGCAGAATGGGTAAAAAATGGTTGTTTCCTGAAGGATCAATTGCATTTAACGAAAGAGGGGTATCAGTTGCAGGCAAAATTATTTGTTTTGTCCTTGTTCAAATCCTGGGGTGATCAAGCCGCAATCGAAAGTTTGCAAAATCAGGTCAATCAGCACACAGTCAGCATCGGAATTCCTAAATAATTCCTATATTTAGTGCAAAACCTGTTTAATCTATGTCATTTTCAAGAAGGAAATTTATAGGACAATCTGTTCTAGGTTTGGCTGCATTTAGCATCGTGCCACGCCACGTATTAGGAAAGGGCTTTTTAGCGCCATCTGATCAATTAACAAAAGCAATTATTGGAACCGGAGGAATGGGTCGTGGACACATACCTTATGCGGGAACGCGGGTCGTAGCGCTTTGCGATGTGGACAAGAAAAACCTGCAGCTTGGATTAGATAAAGTAGAAAAAGGGGTTAAATCATTCCACGATTACCGGGAAATGATTCAATTGCCCGAAGTAGATATTGTTCACGTTGCCACTCCGCCTCATTGGCACGGAATTATGGCGGCGGATGCGGCGAGAGCGGGGAAAGACATTTGGTGCGAGAAGCCGATGACCCGAACCATCGGGGAGGGTAAACGCCTCAAAGAAGCCGTTCAGCAGCATGGGCGTATTTTTAGATTAAATACTTGGTTCCGTTTTGAAGGAAACTTTTATGGAATGAATACCACGGTGAAGCCGATGAAAAAAGTGGTGGATTCTGGACTTCTGGGCTGGCCATTGAAGTTTACGGTGAGTAAGCATACCGGTTTTGATTGGAAATTTTACTGGGTTGGGAAGACGGATTTGACGCCGCAACCGGTGCCTTTGGAATTAGATTACGAGAGCTGGTTAGGACCCGCTCCTTACAAACCATACAACGTTCACCGCACTCACCAAACCTTCCGCGGCTACTGGGATTACGATGGAGGTGCGCTAGGAGATATGGGGCAACATTATTTGGACCCTATCCAATATATGCTGGGAAAAGATAACGAGTCACCGGTGTACATCGAAGTGGATGCACCCGTGCAGGATAAAGACGCCGTGGGTATCTTTAATCGCATTACTTATACGTACGCGGATGGCTGCCAAATCGTGTTAGACGGCGAAGCCAAAGACGAAAAAGTCGCTTATATCGAAGGACCTAAAGGGAAATTATACCGCAATATGCAGTCCGATATTCCGGATTTGGCGAAAAAACTAGCTGAATTCCCGGATCCCGTCATGCAGCAAACGGATTTTGTCGATTCGGTTAAGAATCGTAAGAAATTTGCCTTGAATGAGGAAAATGGACACCGTTCTTGCACCTTAATTAACCTGGGTTTAATCGCGATGCGCGTGCACCGCAACTTGAAATTTGACCCCATCAATCAAGTCATTGTGGGGGATGACGAGGCAAATCGCCTAATAGATCAACCGATGCGCGCACCTTATATTTTATAAAACGATGAGATATCTATTCCTATTTTTATTGATCGGTACCACGGTGTTCGCGCAAGATGCGAGCCGGGTAGAACAAAATCGCCTCCGTTCTCTAGCAGAGAAAGGCGACTTTGTGAGCTTGAAATCAGCGGCTTATGCCCTAAAGGGTGCCTATGATCCCACGCAAGTGACGGAATCCTATATCCAAGCCATCTCGAAAAACAGAGCGGAATTGCTGGCCTATTTAGCGATTGGTTTGACGGAAAACGCAGAGATGAAAACCATGGCACATTTGGATGCAGCGGTTTGGTTACAGCGTTACGCAGCATCAAGACCGCAAGTGATGGCTTTTATTCTGAAGAACTATTTGAGCACAGCGCGCGATGTAAATGCTTTAAAAGTAGCGAGTAAATCTTGGGATGCAACGCACGCCCAGGCATTTGTAAAAGCGGTAGGAATCTATAAAGCTGCATGGGCTATTCCAGCCATGCCTGCAGGTTATGTGAAGGAAAAAGCCTTGGCTTTGTTGCAGGTGGGCGGCGTAAATAATTTAGCGACGGTGTGGGCACAATTAGCCTCATCTACAGAATCGACGCTTGAAATAGCCGATTTTTGTACATCTCTTAAGGCAAATGACTTCTTCAAAAAGGCTTTAGCGAACTATGAAAATGCCAGTCTAGCTCAAAAATCAGTATTACTTGTGTTTGGATCTTCGCGTCAATGGCCGGAAGTAAAGCCTTTGGTTTGGCGTTCTGTGCAATCAAATTTATCCACTCGCGCAGTTGGATTCTATGCCTTACCTTATTGGGCTAGTGTAGCTGATTTTGATATTATAGCGGGGAAATTAGGGTTTTCCGAATTGCCGAATGAGGTGAAGTCATTGCAACAAGCGATGACATCTATTACAAGGCAAGATGGTACGTTAAATAGTAAAATTACCGCCTTCGCTCTGAAGGCTAGTCAAAAAGTCAATTGGATTCCTTTTGTACAAGAAGTGGAAAATCTAGGCTGGTTGTATGCTGAAGCCAAGAAAACGAATAACGAAGAAGCCATTCGCGCTTTTGCACGGATCAATGCGAAGTTGTTTAAAAATGTAGATCAGCAAGTGCTGAACTACCGTAACGCATTGGATTTAACATCGAACTTAGAGACGCGGGAGCAGATCTTTAAGGGTTTGGCAAAATGCAATTCTCTTTCCGCGATGCGTACGCTGTATCTCGGATTACAGGATCCGAATGTACGCCAAATCGCAGCCGATGGTTTAGCGGCTCTCTATCTTTCTAATCCTGATTTTAGAGGTCAAATGACAAGGGAGTGGGTGCAAGAAGTGTTTTGGCAAATTTCCGATCCTGCTGTTCGCGAGAAACTGAATGACGCCTTTAAAATAGCTGATCGTGGTTTTTATACGATGTATAATGGACAAGATTTACGTGGTTGGAAGGGACTTGTAGCTAATCCAGTGAAGCGTAGACAATTGTCCGCAGATACCCTAGCCTTGTTGCAGGTGAAAGCTGATAAGATCATGCATGCAGGCTGGGAGGCGAAAGGAGAGGAGCTTCATTTTACAGGGCACGGTGACAATTTGTGTTCGGTGAAAGACTACCAAGATTTTGAAATGTATGTGGATTGGAAAATCGAAAAAGAGGGAGATGCCGGCATTTATTTGAGGGGATCTCCTCAAGTGCAGATTTGGGACATTTCACGGACAAATGTGGGGGCTCAGGTAGGTTCTGGAGGTTTGTATAATAACCAAACAAACCCGCGTAACCCTTTAAAAGTGGCGGATAATCCGATCAATGAATGGAATACCTTCCGTATCATCATGAAAGGCGAGCGGGTAACGGTATACCTAAATGGTGAATTAGTGGTGAATGACGTGCTTTTAGAAAATTATTGGGATCGTAAGCTTCCTATTTTTGTCAAAGACGCGATAGAATTGCAAGCCCACGGAAATCACATCGTTTACCGTAACATTTATGTGAAAGAATTGAAGCCAGCGACTGCCTATGTGGCTCCAGAAACAGACTTTACTGCCTTATTTGATGGGTCCTCTCTATTTAATTGGACCGGAAATACGACGGATTATTTCCCTTCAAATAGCGAATTAGTGGTGGATCCGACTCGTGGAGGAAAGGGTAATTTGTATACCAAAAAAGAATACGGTGATTTCCATCTCAAATTCGATTTTCAATTAACGCCAGGGGCTAATAATGGCTTAGGCATTCGTGCACCTTTAGAGGGAGACGCGGCTTATGTGGGTATGGAATTGCAGATTTTGGACAATACAGCGCCCATGTATGCGAAACTTCAACCTTATCAATACCACGGTTCCGTTTACGGAATCATTCCGGCGAAGCAAGGTTTTTTAAAACCGGTGGGAGAGTGGAACGAAGAAGAGGTAATCGCTCAAGGAAATAAAATCAAAGTAATTTTAAATGGAGAAGTTATTCTAGACGGGGATATTGCGTTGGCCACGAAAGAAGGAACGGCTGATCACAAAGAACATCCAGGTTTGTTAAACAAATCAGGCCATATCGGGTTTTTAGGACATGGTTCTCCTTTGAAATTTAGAAATATTAGAATCAAAGAATTGAGTAAGAAAAAATAGAAATATGGCTATCAATTGCACAGTTAACAAGAAAAAGGTCTCTTTGGACATTGATCCAAATACCCCCTTATTATGGGCGCTTAGAGATCATTTGTCTCTATTAGGAACAAAGTATGGTTGTGGTATTGCTCAATGTGGAGCATGTACCGTTTGGGTCAATGGAGAACCGACGCGTTCTTGTGTATTACCTATTTCTGCCGTGTCAAATGCACAAATTACCACGATTGAAGGACTGGATCCTGCCGGAAAACACCCGGTTCAAGTGGCTTGGGATGAGCTGGATGTCCCCCAATGTGGTTATTGTCAAGCAGGTCAAATCATGACCGCTGCGGGTCTTTTGAAAAAGAATCCGCATCCCACAGAACAGGAAATTGTGGACGGTATGTCCGGCAATATTTGCCGTTGTGGAACCTATCACCGTATTCAGGAAGCCGTAAAATTAGCCTCTAAAAAAATCAAGAAATGAAAACGTCGAGAAGAGATTTTATTCAAAAAACCGCCTTATTTACAGGTGTTTTTACCTTAGGTTTTGATTGGTTTTCAGCCGAAGCTTCCGCAGAGACTTCCGCGATGGAAGTGGTCACAGGTGCGGGTCGATTTAATGCCTTTTTGTCGATCGATAGCTTGGGCAAAGTCACCTTATTTTCTCCCAATCCAGAAATTGGACAAGGGATTAAAACGGCTTTCCCCGTCGTAGTGGCTGAAGAATTAGATGTAGATTGGGCGCAGGTTCAAGTAGAACAAGCGAATCTAGATACAAAACAATTCGAACGTCAATTGACAGGAGGTAGTGGCGCATTGAAGCACTCTTGGGAGCGCTTAAGAAAGGCTGGCGCCACCGTGCGGAAGATGATGTTGCAAGCGGCAGCAGATCAATGGAAAGTGGATGTGACGCAATGCAAAACCTCGAAGGGATTTGTATTAGGTCCAGCAGGCCAAAAAGCCTCCTACGGTTCTCTTGCCGAAGCGGCTTCTAAATTGCCTGTTCCGTCTGAGGTCACATTTAAGGATCGTAAAGATTATAAGATTATTGGAACGCGCGTCAAGGGCGTTGATAATAAAAATGTAGTTACTGGTAAGCCTTTATTTGGGATCGACATCCGTAAACCTGGGATGGTTTTTGCCCAAATCGTGCGTCCACCTTTTGGGGCAACGTTGAAATCGTTTTCGGCGGAGGATGTAAAGAAAATGCCAGGGATTTTAGAGGTAGTTTCGTTTAAAAACAAAGTGGCCATTGTAGGTGAGAGTACCTACGCCATCTTGCAAGCCCGCGCTAGCTTGACTTGTGATTATGGTTCTGATGTGCCTTTGGAAAGCAATGGTACCCACCAAAACTGGTTCGACGAAGGAATGAAATCCGATAAGGCACAGGTAATGCGTAAAGACGGCGATTTTGCTGCTGCCATCGCCTCAGCGGCTAAAGTAATCGAAGCGACTTACGAATGTCCTTTCATCTCCCATTCTCCCATGGAACCGATGAATTTCTTTGCAGATGTTAAGGCGGATTCTGTTTTACTAGCGGGTCCTACACAGGTTCCGCAACCGGCACAAAAAGCTGTTTCGGATTTATTGAAAATTCCGGTGGATAAAATTCAAGTGGAATTGTCCAAAATGGGGGGAGGTTTTGGCCGTCGTCTAAGCAATGATTTTGTGCTAGAAGCGGCTGAATTGTCGAGCATGATCAAGAAACCTGTTTTAGTAATGTGGACCAGAGAAGATGACATGTCAGGCGGAACCTACCGTCCAGCGGCTCGTTATCGTTTTAAAGCAGGATTAGATAAAAATGGGGAAATTATCGCCTTTGCTTTGAGAGGAGTAGGCCTAAATGCGGGTAATTCGACTAGACAAGATAATTTCCCAGTGGGAGCCATTGAGAATGTGTTGATTGAATCGATTGACCAAAAATCTGCCGTATCCACCGGACCTTGGCGTGCGCCGATCACGAACTTCTTGGGCTATGCAGAACAAGCCTTCTTGGATGAGGTGGCAGAAGCCGCTGGAAAAGATCCGATTCAGATGCGTTTAGCCCTTTTGGAAAAAGTAAAAACGAAACCAGTCGGTAAAATCACCTATGAGCCGGCTCGCTTTGAAGAAGTGATCAAGCAAGTAGCTGAAAAGGCGCAATGGAAGAAAAAACCAGGTGTGCACCAAGGATTTAGCGTCTATTATTCTCACTTATCCTATGTGGCCCAAATCGCAGAAGTCAAAGTCGAAAAAGGCAAGCCAAAAGTCACGAAAGTAACGGCTGTAACTGATTGTGGTGAGGTTGTTAACTTGAGTGGCGCTGAAAATCAGGTAAAAGGAGCCATCATTGATGGAATGGGACACGCCCTATTTGCTAAATTAAATTTCCAAAAAGGGGTAGCCAGTCCTTCTAACTTCAATGCTTACCGGATGATTCGCGGAAATGAAATTCCAGTGATTGATGCGCATTTTGTGAATAATGGAATTGCTCCTACAGGATTAGGCGAACCGGCTTTGCCTCCCACCGGTGGCTCGATTGCCAATGCCATTTATGCGGCGACTAAGAAACGCCATTACAAACAGCCGTTCAACTAGATGAAAATAACCTGGCTGGACAATCTTCGTGTAAATGCAACCATAGGGGTGATTTTAATTCACGCCTCGGCAACTATATTATTTCGATTCACGAAGGTTCCGGCTGATCATTGGTGGTTCGCAAATCTGTACAATGGGGGTTATCGCTATGTGGTGCCTATTTTTGTCATGTTATCTGGCGCTTTATTATTGCCTCGCGAGGAAGCGATTGGACCTTTTTTGAAGAAGAGTTTTATGCGCATCGTTTTGCCTTTTCTCTTCTATAATTTGATCTTTTCAATCTTTAATTGGCAGGTCCGATTGCGTGGAAAATCGTTTGGTCTAGAGGAAGGATTGAACTGGTTAGGGCAACAATATTTTAATGGCGCTTCCTACCATTTTTGGTACATCTACATGATCATTGGGATCTATTTGTTTATCCCCATCATTGGTCGTTGGATTAGATCAGCTCCAGAATCGCATATTCAGTATTTTTTGGGCATTTGGGGCTTGACAATCTTGTTTAATAACCCACATTTTCCTTATCTGAAGTTACCAGTCGCATTAACGGATTTTACCGGCTATGTGGGCTATTTAGTACTAGGTTATTACCTGAGTACAAAGGAATTTTCTTCCGGAATAAAGGGGAAGGCTTTCGTTATTTTCTTAATAGGTACGCTCTGGACGATGGTTGGGTCCTATTATTTTACGGCGGAAAGTGGAAAGTTTTACGGCTTGTTGTATGCTAATTTTTCGCCAAGCGTTGTTTTAGCAACAGCAGGTTTATTCTTGTTTTTCAGGTACCAAAACCTTGATATTCGCATTCTGACCCCTTTTCGCGATTGGGTAAGTTCTCACAGCTATGGTATCTATCTAGTACATATTATTGTATTGTTTTATTTGGCCAAAGCAGGTGTTTATGGAGAAATGCTTCACCCAAGTATCGCGGTGCCATTGACCGCATTGGCTTGTCTGTTGATTTCGGGCGGAATCGTTTGGGTATTACGGAAAATACCCCTGATTAAATACGTAGCGGGTTGATTGATTGTGGGGGTATTTTTGTACATTCGTTAGAATACCTGTAACCACTCATACCTAACCATTTTAATGCACGAAATTTATAAGTTTGGACACAGTCTTGCTGTGTTCATGAGCTTTTTCATTATCCTGCTTTTACTGTTAAAATCCTCCGGACCTTTCTTTAAAAGTCCGAAGCGTTTCCTTTTTTTCTATTTCCTTATTTTTGGTTTATTCACGCTACTTCACTACTGCCTTTTCGTTGAATGGCATGTGGAAATTGTAGCTGTGCTTTTTGGGAATTTTGATGCGTTCTTTTATTTGCTTTACCCTTTAGCCTATTTCTATGTGCGAGGGATGGTGAGGGAAAATGTAGTGTTAAGACCTAAGGATTTACTTCACCTGATACCCTTTTTCATTCAGGTGTTGGACATGTTGCCCTATTCACTAACTTCGTTTGCGCATAAAATACTCATTGCGGAATTAATTAAATTCGATATTCACGAGTTAGTGAAACAGCAATTGGGCTTTTTCTTTTCAACTCGTTTCCATTTTTATGTCAAGTTACTTCTCAGTAGCCTTTATGTATTTTATAGCTGCCAAATCTATTTCCGCTTTCGCCCTCGAAACACGAAAAATTTCATTCTGCATTATTGGATTCCAGGTTTTTTACTCGTTCAAATTCTTCTCATTCTCTTCTTAACTTATTTCTTTTTAATTCTCCCAAGTTCGAATCAATTTAAATTAACCTATCAAGGAAATTCACCTTGGAATTACTTGGGACTTGGGTCCTATCTTGTCCTCTCTTTAAGCGTCTTTTATTTTCCTGAATTCTTATACGCACCTTACATCCATGCAGAGCGAGAGGCTAAGTTGAAAATTCCGAATTACGAATTGTCTCCAGAAAAACTGATTGAAATCGAGACGAAGTTGGATTTGTATTTAGAGGAGTATAAGCCCTTTTTAAAAGCAACGTTTTCGTTAGCTCAATTATCTGCCTCCTTAGATATTCCCGTGCATCATTTCAATTATTACTTTAGAAAGACACAGCAGTCTAATTTCTTGGAGCAAAGAATGCGCTGGCGGATTCGACATGCGAAGGAATTAATCGATGCAGGAAAAGACAAGGTAATTACCTTGGAAGCGATTGGTTTAGAGTCCGGTTTTCAATCTAGGACTACCTTTTTTGTGAACTTCAAAGAATTAGTGGGGGAATCTCCCTCTGCTTATGCTGAAAGAAAAGCTAGTAATTAAGGCTATTTTGGTAGTTTTTTGATGTGGTTTGTTCGGATTTTCGAAAATGGAACATACAACTGTCCAAATCTTCTTTTCTTTCCCTCTTTAATCTTAATATTGTTTAAGCGAATCTGATAGCGCCTAACCACTAAGAAATAATAATAGAACAGATGAATGCAGGGAGCGAGGGTTAATGACCCTTTGCTCCTTTTTTTTATTTGATATGCCCGTCTTCCATTTCGATGATCCGAGTTGTTCTAGCTGCAAATTCATTATCGTGAGTGACAATTAATAAAGTCTGCTTATACTCTTCTGCTAATTCTTGAAAGATGTTGAATACGATTTCAGAATTCTTTTTATCGAGGTTTCCTGTCGGTTCATCACCCATTATTAGTAGGGGGTCATTGATTAGAGCACGAGCAATGGCTACCCGTTGTTTTTGACCTCCTGATAATTGGTTGGGGTCTTTCAATGCTTCTTTCTCAATGCCTAAAATCTTTAGTTTTTCGTAAGCTCTATGCTCGATTTCCTTTTCTGAAAATTGCCCCAGCTTTAGGCCCGGTAGCATCACGTTGCGAAGGACAGAAAATTCGTTCAACAGGTAATGGAATTGAAATACGAATCCGATTTTTTCATTTCGAACGATGGCAAGTTCTCCCTCTTTTTTGTCCCGCATCGAAATACCATCTATTAGAAGATCACCTTCATAGTCCGTATCCATAGTGGATAAAATGTAAAGTAAGGTGGATTTGCCGCATCCTGATCTCCCTATTACGGATACGAACTCGCTTTGCTTCAGCTGGAAGCTAACCTTATCTAATATCTTCACGGTCACAGGATCGTGGAAGTATTTCGTGATTTCTTTTGCCTCAAGTACAACCTTGTTCATATTATTTCCCTCTAATGATGATGACAGGATCGATTCCACTCGCTTTTCTAGAAGGGAAGAAGCCTGCAAAATAGGTGGTAACAATGGCAAACGTTCCACCGATGAAATAGAATTTTGGATTGTAATTGATGGGGTATGTTTTGACTGTGGGAAGTGATTCCGTGTTGAAGGGAATTTGGTCTATGAGTGATGATAATCCAAATCCCATTAAAAGTCCCATCAGTCCGCCAAAAATACCAATACTCAATGCAATCGAAATAAAGATCTTATTCACGTCTTTCCCGGAGAATCCCACCGCTTTCAAGATGGCAATGGAATCCATTTTTTCATAGATCATCATATTCAAAATGTTGTAAATCCCGAATCCAGCCACTAATAATAGGGTAATTCCCACGGCATAGGAAATGAGCGTTCTGACAGAGCTACCCGTTTCAAATTGGGAGTTTGCTGTCTGAATATCCACAGCATTTAATTCATAAATTCTTCGGTATTCCTTTGCCACTTCAGGAGCCCACAGTATATCTTTTAATTTCACCTGAATGTCTGTGATGTAATTACTAGGTTGCCCCAGTAGTTTTTGCGTGGTGCTAAGGGAGCAATAACTTTGGACATTGTCTAAATCTTGTATACCGGATTGGAATATGCCTACAACCCGCAGTGCCACCTGATCTCCTTTGCTAGTAGTCACTTGGATGACATCCCCCACATTTGTCATCATTTTCGTAGCCACGCCTTTGCCTAAAACGATACTATTCGGTATGTTTTTTAAATCAATGTAATTACCTGAAGTCACATAATCGCTAAACTTAAATAGGCGATTTTCTTCTACCGGATCAATGCCGAAAATCGCTCCAGTTAAATCCACTGCCCCCACATTGTAAAATACCTGTGCATTTATTTTAGGGGCAACTCCTAATACACGCTCATCTTTTCTAATTGCCTCTATGATCGTTTTGCTGTTATTAATCCCTAATAATTCGTTTTTCGGTTTAATCGAAGAAACGAAATTGTGACCTAAGGGATTCAAGAAATCGGCAGGTTGCTTATCTGAAATTTGAATCTCTTTGTAAATCCTTACGTGAGCAGTCCGGTTTGTAATTAATCCATCTAGCATATCGTTAAGTCCGGACATAAAGCTAAGCACGGTGATAAACATCGTAATACTAATCGTCACCCCAATCGCAGCGACTAGCGTTTGCTTCCATCGTGCAATTAACAAGGAAAAGGCAACTTGATAGACGAGTTTAAATTTCATTAGTTCGGCTTTACGATTTCATCTGTGGCTTTCAATCCAGATAAAATCTCTGCTTTTTGGAAATCTTTTAATCCGATTTTTACCACTCTTTCTTCGCCAGAAGCCAAGGTGACAATTGAATCATTTTTTAAGAAATTTCGTGGTATTAGTACTACCTTTTCTCTTCGACTTAGTAAGATATTTGCCTCAAAGGTGATGTTAGGGAATAATTTAGGTGGAGCCTTCGTGAATTTAGCTTCCACTAAAAATGTTTTGCTGCGCTCGTTCATTATTTCCGAGATCTTAGTCACCTTCGCTTCGAACACTTGTTTTTTGTAGCTGTCCAAAGTTACTACAACATTTTGCCCTTTAGAAACTCGTAATATATCGTTTTCATCTACTTGCAATTCCAATACGAAATCCCTGAAATTTCCGATCACAGCAATCGGCGTTTGGGGAGTCACTATTTCACCTTTTGTCTTTAATAAACTGTAGACAATGCCATTCGTCTTAGATCGCAAGGTGAAATCCTGTGCTTGGTTCGTTGAAATTTGTAGATTCTTCTTCGCCTGTGATGAGCTAAATTCTAACACTCGTTTTAAATCTTTGTATTTCTGAATGGCCGATAAATAATTCGACTTAGATGTCTGGAAGGCTAATTCTTTCAATTCAAAATCCACTTTAGTTCCAATTTGCTGATTCCAAAGGTTTTTTTGACGAAAATAAAGGGAAGAATCAACTCTGAATTTATTTTTGGCAGTTTCTATGAGTAATCGAGCGTCATCTAATTTTCCTTGATTTGCAGAAAATTCGTTGAAATTAGCGGCTAATGCTGCGTTTTCAGCATTAAATCGTTGCGTTTCATTTGTGATGGTTAACAATGGACTGCCGATGTGTACGGAATCTCCTTCTTGAACCAAAATTTCATTAATAATACCATTCACCGTTACAAAAGCCTGGTATTGATCTGTCGTCTTCAAGACGCCAGAGGCATAGATAGATTCAGTGATGGGCCCTAAAGTGGGAAGGCTAGTTTCTTGTTTCTTTCCACAGGAGAAAAGAAGAATCCCAATGGCAAAAATAACTACATGTTTCATAGTCGTAAATTACCCAAAAAAGGAACACATTAGAATGATGCTAATCATTTTATTCTAAAATAGATGTTCGAAATCTTTTAATTCAGTCAAGTTCTCTGGAATGCCACTAATTCGCATGCTATTTCCTTGGATTAGAAATAGGCTAGGAGTGGAGAATACGCCATACTCTTTTCGCACCTTTTCGTCTGCTTTAATCGTTTTCCAGTGTGTAGGGAAGGTCCATGGATTCATATCTTGATCAATCTGGATGGCAATTACAGGTAATTGCTTTTTTTCTGAATAGGGGATTAAATCGACCAGTAACTCGGTACAATGAAAGCAAGAGGGGCTGTAAAATAGTAAAAGAACCTCGGGTTTGTCCAAAATGTATTGTGAAAGTAGGAATTCTTCTGCCTGAATCTCTGGTACTTTTTCACCTATTTGTAACGTGCGAATACGATGAATTTGTTCGTTGATTTTAGACTTTAGTTTTGCGGGGCAATCAGGGTCAAGACTGAATTCTTCAAGCTTTTCAATCCACTGAAGTTTGCCTGCTGAAGCAATTTTTTTGTAATAATAATCTACAGCTTCTCCGTATTTACTAGCTGATTTTGCTTTTAGATCTCGAATATGGAGAACGACTTGTTCGATGGAAATGCGTTTTGCTTGTGGTTGGCCATATACAGGTATGACCCTTACGTGATTTTGTGCTAATAGAGAAAAAGAAAGGAAAAGCAAGAGGTATTTCATGTTCGATTAATCTCGAATACAACGAACGGAAAGACCTGCATCTTTGTCATTATTGGATATTTGATTGTAAGTCTGTGTCGTATAAATAACCAAGCCTTTTCCATAGCTAACATCATTGGAAGTAGAACTCCAGTAAAAAAATTTCGATCCTCTGTCTGTTAATGTAGTCGAACTTCCCGTACTTATGTAGCCTGCAGCATGCATTTTTAAAGCGCCTGCGTAGGCTTGAGCTCTCAAGTTGGAGCTATTCACGTTAGTCCACTCAGTAACAGTTGGAACACGCCATCCTGCACCTAATTCAAGTGTGCATGGATCTTTGATAGCCTCCCAATTCACTGTCTCTGTATTCGTATTCGATGTAGGAAAACTAGGGGAAGTCGTTGTTCCATTGTTTTTATATCCTTTTTTCTTATTGAATTGCCAATACCAACCTGCGGCAGTCTCTGTGGCATCCGTTTCTGAAATGGCTTGATTCGTTGATCCTAGATTTTGTGTAATCCAGCATTTTTGTGAACCACTTAGACTTGAACTAACGGTGCCATAGGTGACTGTTTTGTTTTCTGGCGCCACTCCATTTGATATAGAGTGAACAATAGTCAGTGTATTTCCGCACACAAAGGAAAGGGTTTTTTTTCCAAATCGTTCTAAACCTTTCCCGCTCCCAATTCTACCACTAAAGTCTAGGTAAAGATTTGGATTGGTATGCCGAAATCCCGTTTTAGTTAATTGAGCAAAACTCAAAAAAGGTATAAAAAGAAAGAAGAGTGTTCTTTTCATTGTGTTAATAGAAATAATCAATTTGTATGCGATCACCCGCCAGTAAGGTATATGCATCATTATTTGCCGGAATATAGGTGAAAGTCGTTCCAGATATGCTGAAGGCTGTTTTCGAAATGCGCACCCCATTGATATAGAGTTTTATAAGTGCATTGCTGGATTTTGTCTGGGTCAAAGTAAAAGCAGTTTGACCTAGAGTCGCCGTATATTCATCTGATACCTCTCGAACTAAACTGAAATCAGTGCCTTGAACCGCAGCAGTCATGGCCGAGGTTCCATTTCCTTTTACGATTCCGGTTATCGTTGAGGCACCTGTTCCTCCATTTCCCACTGCCAAAGTTCCAGTTACGCCCGTTGTCAATGGTAAGCCAGTTAAATTTGTAGCAGTACCTGATGCTGGTGTTCCTAGTACCGGTGAAGTTAGGGTAGGAGCAGTTAATGTTTTATTAGTCAAAGTCTCAATTCCGGTTAAGCTAGCTTTCAGATTTAGCGCCGTTTGTGTGGCTGTGCTGATGGGCTTAAGTAGATCTGTCGTGTTGTCTACATTAGTTAGACCCACCATCGCTTTTGAGATCCCTGAAACGAGTCCTGTGAACGTAGGAGACGCAATAGGCGCTTTTAAGTTTAGATCTGTAATATCCGCTTTTAGTGCGAGATCAGTCGCATTGGCTTTCAGATTAAGTGCAGTAATGCTAGCCTTTAAGTCCATTGCTGCCTGTGTTGCCGAACTAATTGGTTTTAAGGCGTCAGTTGTATTATCGACATTACCGAGGCCGACCATTGTTTTCGTGATCCCAGAGACAGTTCCCGTAAATGTAGGAGCATCTAAAGGGGCTTTTAAAGCTAATGAAGCGCTACTCGCTTTTGTGTCTAAGGCTGTTTGGGTGGCTGTGCTAATGGGCTTTAGTAAATCGCTCGTATTATTCACATTACCTAAGCCTACTTTAGTGGGGTTAATTCCGATGGCTACTTTAGCATCAGTGATGGCTCCTGAAGCTATGGATGGGCTATCGGCCGTACCTGATAAATCTCCCCCTAGTCTAATTTTTCCATTCACCAATGAGGTCGCATCTATCGTAATCGAAGCATCTACATAGGCCTTATTCGTAGCATCAGTGCTGAGAGCTGGCAAGTCTGTTAAGGTGATTTTTTTGCTAGTTGGAAAGATTAAATTCCCTTGCATAGTGCTACCGGCTAATTGAACATAGCGGGCATCTGTTGTTCCAATATTATTCGTTATTTCATTCCATACCGTACTCACATAAATAAAGGTTCGACCATTATTCGATCCAGTTGGATCGCCAGAGACGATAAAGATATCACCTTCCACCGGCGTACCACTTGTTGTAAATGTTCCATTGTTGTAAACACCAGTATAATTACGACCCAGGGAGATGGCGATTTCTCCAGCAGCGTTAGGGGATACCCCATTTACTTTTTTAACGGTACCTTTTAAATCTAAAGCCGTTTGTGTGGCGGTGCTAATTGGTTTATTGGCATCGGAAGTGTTATTTACATTCCCCAAGCCTACCATGCTTGCTGTAATTCCCGAAACGATCCCGGTGAATGTTGGAGAAGCGGTACCTGCTTTAATGGCTAAACCTGCTTCCAAGTCAGTAATATTAGCTTTTAAATTCAGGGCAGTTTGGGTGGCGGTACTAATGGGTTTAGTTAAATCAGTCGTATTATTTACGTTTCCGAGGCCTACCATAGACGAGCTTATCCCTGAAACATTACCCGTAAAGGTGGGTGAAGCAATGGGGGCTTTTAGGTTTAGGTCAGCGATGTCTGCCTTAAGTGCTAAGTCGGTCTCATTAGCCTTTAAAGCCAAATCCGTGTTCGTAGCTTTTAAATCTAAGGCGGATTGCGTGGCGGTACTGATTGGTTTAGCGAGGTCAGACGTGTTATTTACATTCGAAAGACCTACCATCGAGGATGTGATACCTGAAACAGTGCCTGTAAAGGTAGGAGAGGCGATAGGTGCTTTCAAGTTTACATCCGATATGTCTGCTTTTAGGGCAAGGTCAGTTGTATTTGCTTTTAAATTCACAGAGGTAATACTCGCCTTTAAATCGAGTGCTGTTTGGGTCGCCGTGCTGATAGGTTTTGCTAAATCGGATGTATTGTCTACATTCCCTAAACCTACCTTAGATGCACTAATTCCAGAGGCTATTTTCGCATTTGTAATAACTCCTACTGCAATTTCTGGGCTAGCTGCTGTACCCGTTAAATCTCCTGCTAGTCTTATTTTTCCATTTAGTAAGGTTGTAGCGTCCAATGTTTTTGATGCATCGACATACTCCTTATTGGCTGCATCTGTCGAAATGGTAGGTAAATCAGTCAGAGTTATTTTTTTTCCTGAAGGGAAAAGTAAATCACCTTGCATCGTACTTCCCGCTAATTGCACATACCTAGCGTCAGTCGTTCCGATGTTATTTGTAATTTCATTCCAATCTGGATTTAGATAAATGAATGTTCGTCCATTGTTTGCGCCTACTGGATCAGTAGAGACAATGAACACGTCCCCATCTACTGGTGGAGCGCTCGTAACAAATACTCCTCCATTATACAATCCAGTATAATTTCTTCCTAGGGAAATGACTACATTCCCATTGACATCTGGAGAAATACCATTTACTTTTTTGACTGTTCCTTTTAAATTAAGTGCAGCTTGAGTGGCCGTACTAATTGGCTTAGCCGCATCTGTGGTATTATTTACATCTGAAAGTCCTATCATGGCGGCTGTAATTCCAGATACATTACCCGTAAAAGTGGGAGATGCCAGAGGCGCTTTTAAATCTAAATCTGATGTATTTGCTTTTAAAGCTAAAGCGCTACTTGTCGCTTTAGTATCAAGCGCAAATTGCGTTGCATGACTAATGGGTTTATCTAGATCGGATGTATTATCGACAAGTTCAAGTCCAACTTTGGCTGGATTAATGCCAAAGGCAATCTTTTGATCCACTACACTCGAGTCGCGTAGCTTCGAACTATGTACAGCCCCATTGATAATTTTTTCTGGTGTAATCGCGTTTTCCTTAATGAGCGGTGCGGTCGCAAGGCCACTCAAATCACCGGAAAGTTTTATTTTACCAGGTAAAATGGCAGATGCTAATGGGACATCATTTAAAATTATTTGATCAATTTGATTTTTAATCTCTAGTCTTAAAGCGGTTAAATCGGTTTGATTTAATAAGCCTGCATCATTCTGGAACGCAGAAAGTTTCGTAGGTGTTCCTTTCACATTGAGGTAGTCCACGGACTTCGCATATAGCGCATAAGGGCTGTAATGTAGGGAACTACGACTTATTTCAGTATAAATAGAAGCGGATGGAAATTTCACCTCTACTTGAAGTGTTTTGAGCGTGTCTGTCCAAAGAATATCATCAAATGAACTTGTTGAGATTTTAATTCCTTTTCCAATGACGACATTAATGAGTCCATACTCATCTGTCTGAAAAGATTGCGTTTCTTGGTAATCTACTCGCGTTCCTGATAAAAGACTAAATCTCAATTGAATAGCTGTATTCGCAAGAGGTTGCCCGTTGTAGTTATTTCCAGGCATTGATATTGGGTTAGGGTCTAAAATCACCGCTTGGTAATTAATGCCCGTTTTTTGGCCAAAAGAAACTAGTGAAATCCCTATAAATAGGATTGTGTAGAATATTTTATACATAGCTATCGTAGGGGAGAGTATTGGATACCAAAACCGAATGAAACTGGATTAATCGCGAACTGACTACCGTCTTTTTGAATCGTATTCAATTGCCAAGCCTCTGAAAAGTAGGCGAAAATGGCGGTATGGTCATTTATTTGTTTTGCGAGCTTAATTTCACCTCCTATTTGCCATTGAATTCGATCAAATTGCTTATTCCCTTGTAGATTATATACTTGATTTCCCATTTTTTGGGATCCTAAAACCAATTGATTAATCTGCATTATTCCATTGTAAGAAAGACTCACACCTCTGCCTACATGTGATTTCATTCCTAAGCCTAGCTTAAGTCCCACATAGGTAGAAGAATAAGTAAATGGGACGTTTTGTGTCTCTCCAAAGGAATTAAACTGATTGATAGCAATTCCCACTTGGTAGTTTAGTTTACGCACAAATGCACTCTTTGTTTTAGCCGAATCGACAAGGCGATCATTTCGAAGAATCGAGAGCTGCAAGCCGGCGTCTGGTTGGAAGGAGTTTTGAGCAATACCTGCTGGACTTTGAAATCTGAAATTAGCAGAATTCAAACCTATCTGATAATTCCAATCTTGGGCTGAAAGCTTTGAAATTGGAATTATACAGATAAGTAGGAAGGTATAGAGAGGGGTTAGGTATTTAATGGGAATCATTTTTTCGTGGTTAGGCATTCTTTCAAAGGCTAAAGCAAGCTACATAAAAGGTTTTAAAAGCGTTATAACATAAATTATTTACAAACTGATAATTCCTTAAAATAGGCATTTGGGGTCAATTTGGATACATTTTTTATTGTATTAAGTTGATAAATTATCAGTAAACTGATAATCTCATTTTTCAATTAGGATTCCAATTAATTAATTTTATAGGACTAAAATGATCTGTTTTTTATTTGGTAACTTGCTACTTAAATTTTGGACAATGAAAATTACCTACCTTGAAAATTATGCTGCGCTGAGTAAAAAAGCGGCACATTTGATTGCATCAGAAGTGAAGCAAAATCCTGAATTGATGTTTTGCGCAGCGACCGGCGGAAGTCCTACAGGGATGTACGCAGAGATGGCCAAGGAAAAGGCGGTTTATTCTAAAATGCAGGTAATTAAAATGGATGAATGGGGTATAATCCCCTTAAGTCATCCAGATTCCTGTGAAACCTATTTGAAAAAGCATTTATTAGGTCCTTTGGAAATTTCAAACGACCGATATACTTCCTTTGACACTGCTCCTGAAGTGGTAGAATCTGAATGTAAGCGAATAAGTCAATTCATACAAGCGAACGGGCCATTAGATATCTGTATTTTGGGCCTAGGAAAAAACGGACATATTGCATTTAATGAGCCTGCAGAGGTTTTGAATCCTGATTTTCATAAAGCCATTTTAGCGGAATCCACTATTGCTCACGATCCTGCTTTATCTGCTGGAGAGGAACCTGCTTATGGGTTATGTGTGGGGATGGAGGGAATTATGCAATCCAAGAAAATCATTTTCTTGATTACCGGAAAGGGAAAGCAAGAAGCGGTTAAACGGATTATGGAGCGTAAAATTGGTACTGATTGTCCCGCATCATTTTTATGGATGCACCCTAATGTGGAGTGCTTAATCGATTCTTCGGCGATTTAATTTTTTAATGGATGGCGTTGAGTCCAGTTGGCTTCAGGTTCTAGTAGAGGGAATATCCAGCTCAGATTTTGGTGAACTAAGGCATACGAATGGCGCATAAAACCGTTCAATTGTACCGGAATAGCTCCTGTTGAACTTTTAATTTCAAGTGCTGTTCTTCCCAAAATGATTCGTTCAAAACCCTGTGAAATGCCGCAGTTGATAATGTCATACAGCATATTCAAGTAGAGCATTTTCTCCCGCTGAATCGAATCATCATAGCCTAAAAAATAAGTTTCTAATTCATTCCCGTGGCGAATGACAGTGGTAAAGCCCACGAGTTGCTCGTTTTCATAATAGCCGCGAAGAATAAAGTCTTCACCCAGTTGTTTTTTGAAAACTGAAAAATGTCTTTCAGGCAGAATGAACGTATTAAATGGGGCGTTTTGTGCTACATGCAAATACAGAGAATAGATTGTTTCTTCGTTTTGTGAGATTTCTTCTAGACTCAATTCTTTAGTCCGTATAGAGCTTCCTTTCTTACGACATCGCTTAAATTGATCTCGGTATTTTTTGGTCAAATCCGACACATAATCTTCCTCTGTTTTCCACGTAGAATTAATCTCGAAAACCATATTGGGTTGAGAGCTAAACGGATATTCAGATGAAAAGGCAGGTATTTCAAATGGTTTTAATTGCGCTTCTGTAAAGTCTTTGAAAATAGTCAAATGAGGTTTATTGGGCCAAAGAAGGCAAATCTCCTTCAGTTTTTCCAGTACCTTTTTTTCATTCGCATCGGGCAAACAGCTGTAGGCATTTTGGCCACTTAACAAATTGTTTCCAACAATCAATAATTTAGAGGCAAACTGACGGAATAAGAAATTCCGAATCTTGGTTATAAAAAAGTGATCCCTTTCGCCAAAGCTATTCAATTGTGCTAAATCTATTTCTTGAAATAAAGACGTGGCGATTAATTTTTCTCCTTCAAAAATCCCCACAAACGTATTGCGCATATTCGCAGGGGCTGATATTTCCAAAACCCCTAAATACCGGCGCTGCAAGAAAATACACGAATCCGATACCTGATCCCAAGTTTCAGGTAAATCACTAATGCGTGTGTAAAGTTGATGGATCAAGTAATTTATTATTTACAAAACAACAAAGAGCAAAGCACAAAGCACAAAGTTGGAATCCCCTGCGGGGATGACCTCGTGAAATGTTTGACGCTGCGCGTCTTCAAAGAACAAAGAGCAAAGCACAAAGCACAAAGTTGGAATCCCCTGCGGGGATGACCTCGTGAAATGTTTGTCCTCCGGACTAAGCCGAAGGCGACTAAACGACGCAGTCGTGACTGAATCGCGAAGCGATGACTGCCTATTGCCTCCGGACTCATTCCCTCCGGACTGACGCTTCGCGTCATGTGGCCCCGGCGGGAATCGAACCCGCATCTAGCGTTTAGGAAACGCCTATTCTATCCGTTGAACTACAGCGCCAATCTTTTTTTATTCTTTATGCTTTATACTTTATGCTTTCCAGAGCTATTGCTCTGGGTTATACCCATCACTATGCCCCATCAAGTGATTTCCTTCTAACCAGTTGGGGAAAATCTGCATGTGTTTGTCTTTTAGGGTGTCCATAATCGTCTCGCGAAGTTCGGCTAAATTACTGCGTTGTTCTGCGGAGATGAAAACGGTTTTAGGTGTATTGGTTTGCCAGTGTGTTCGTTTCAAAAAGGCCGTCACCCGGTCCATTTTACTTAATTCTGGCTCGCCATCTAGGCCCACTTCGGATCCCTCAAAGAAAATATCTTCGACAGGGAAGAGGTCGATTTTGTTAAAGACTAGGATGGTTGGTTTGTCACCTACGCCCATTTCGTTCAGGATTCCTTGAACGACTTCGATTTGCTCCTCAAAATTCGGATGAGAAATATCAACCACGTGTAATAAGACATCAGCCTCGCGCACCTCATCTAAAGTCGATTTAAAGGATTCTATTAGGAGGGTAGGGAGCTTACGAATAAAACCTACGGTATCCGTTAATAAGAAAGGAATGCCTTCCCAAACTACTTTGCGGACGGTGGAGTCGACTGTAGCGAATAGTTTGTTTTCGGCGAAAACATCCACTTTCGCTAATTTTTGCATCAATGTAGACTTGCCTACGTTTGTATAGCCCACAAGTGAAATGCGAACCATTCGGTCCCTATTTTTACGTTGCGTATACGATTGCTTATCTATGTGTTCTAATTTATCTTTCAAAAACGAAATGCGATCGTTTGCAATACGGCGATCCGTTTCTAATTCTTTTTCACCTGGGCCACGCATACCTACGCCACCCCGTTGTTTCGAAAGGTGAGACCACATACGTGTCAATCGGGGTAACATGTATTGGTATTGCGCGAGTTCTACTTGCGTTTTGGCCTGAAGTGTTTTTGCTCTTTGGGCAAAAATATTGAGTATGAGTAAACTCCGATCTAATACTTTCATCTCTTTGCCTAAAAGCGAGATTTCATATTCGATATTACGGACCTGGGACGGGCTTAGGTCGTCATCAAAAATAAGCATGTCCACATCTTTTGCAACTAGATAGGCAATGATATCATCTAATTTTCCCTTTCCCACGTAGGTGCGGTTGTCGGGTTTGGCTAAGTTCTGTGTAAACGTGGCTAAGGTCAAAACACCTGATGTAGAAGCTAGAAATGCTAATTCCGCGAGGTATTCTGCCGTTTGCTCGGCCGTTTGCTTTTGAGAGGTGACGGCTACTAAGACAGCGGTTTCTTGCTCCTCATCCGTGCTGTGAATTACGTTATTTTTCATTTTAGCTAAAAAAAGCCTTTCTGCAAAGAAAGGCTTTCTTGTTAGGTAAGCTGTTATACTTATGCGTTTAGCGCCTCTGCACCCCCTACGATCTCTAAGATTTCCTTCGTAATGGCTGCTTGACGTGAACGGTTGTACTCTAATTTCAATGCTTTAATTAATTCACCTGCGTTATCAGTCGCCTTATCCATCGCTGTCATACGAGCACCGTGTTCAGAAGAATTTGATTCTAATAGGGCACGGAAGATAGATAATTTGATTGACTTTGGAATTAATTCAGAAATGATTTCTTCCTCAGATGGTTCAAAAATGTAATCAACAGAACTTGCTTTTTCGCCTGATTCTGAGGCTACTAAAGGAAGTAATTGCTCTGTTTGGATGATTTGAGTCGCTACGTTTTTCGAATAGTTGAAAAGAACCTCTACTACATCGAATTGCTTCTCTGTGAACGCGTTTAATACCACTTCACCGATTTCGCGCACATTCGTAAAATTTAATCGTGTGAAAATGTCAGCGTGAGCTTCATTCACTTTAAATCCACGACGAGAAAGGTATTCTCCTCCTTTTTTTCCTAAGGCCAAAACCTCTACGTTTCCAGCCGCGTTCAAGTCTGCATATTTCTCTTGTACTAAAGCCATCGTCGCTTTTCCTACGTTCGCATTGAATGCGCCGCAAAGTCCACGATCAGACGTTACTACAATGATTAATGCACGTTTAATCTCACGCACTTCTGTGAAAGGATTCTCTGCACCCGCCTCTGTTTGAGCAGAAACCGTTGCAATCATTTCCGCTAATTTCTGAGCGTAAGGGCGCATTTGGTGGATTGCATCCTGAGCACGACGCAACTTCGCAGCGGAAACCATTTTCATAGCTTTCGTGATTTGTTGCGTCGAGTTAACGGATACAATTCTATTTCTTACTTCTTTTAAGGAAGCCATAGTATTCTAATTTTATGCTTTGTACTTAGCTGCTACTTCATTTCCTACACGCTTCAAGGTAGCGGTTAAGGCATCATCGTATTTCCCTTGACCTAATGCTACTAACGTATCATTTTCTGTCGCACGTAATACTTGAATGAAATCTTGTTCGAATTCACGAACTTTTTCTACTGGCACGTTATCTAAGTTACCAGTTGTAGCTAAATAAATCATCGCAACTTGTTCCTCCACACGTTGTGGTGCGAATTGAGGTTGCTTTAACATTTCTAAGTTACGGCGACCACGATCGATCGTTAATTTAGTCGAAGCATCTAAGTCAGATCCGAATTTAGAGAAAGCCTCTAATTCACGGAATTGAGCTTGATCTAATTTTAACGTACCCGCTACTTTCTTCATTGACTTGATCTGCGCGTTACCACCTACACGAGATACCGAGATACCTACGTTAATCGCTGGACGAATACCTGCGTTGAACAAGTTTGTTTCCAAGAAGATTTGACCATCGGTGATCGAAATTACGTTCGTAGGAATGTAAGCCGAAACGTCACCCGCTTGTGTTTCGATGATCGGAAGAGCTGTTAAGCTACCGCCACCTTTCACTAAGTGTTTGATCGATTCTGGTAAGTCGTTCATATTACGAGCGATCTCATCCGAGTTGTTAATCTTCGCTGCACGCTCTAATAAACGAGAGTGTAGGTAGAAAACGTCACCTGGATACGCCTCACGTCCTGGTGGACGACGTAATAAAAGGGAAACTTCACGGTAAGCTACCGCTTGCTTCGATAAGTCATCATAAACGACTAAAGCTGGACGACCTGTATCACGGAAGAATTCACCGATCGCTGCACCTGTAAAGGGAGCGTAGAATTGCATCGGAGCTGGATCACCTGCTGAAGCTGAAACAACAACGGTGTAATCCATCGCACCTGCTTTACGCAAAGTTTGCTCAATTTGCTTCACAGTAGAAGCTTTTTGACCAATCGCTACGTAGATACAGAAAACGGGTTCTCCTTTATCGTAAAATTCTTTTTGATTAATGATTGTATCGATACAAACCGCTGTTTTACCTGTTTGACGGTCACCGATTACTAGCTCACGTTGTCCGCGACCTACTGGGATCATTGCATCAATCGCTTTGATACCTGATTGTAATGGTTCTGTAACGGGTTGACGGAAGATTACTCCGGGTGCTTTACGCTCCAAAGGCATCTCGTATAATTCACCTGCGATAGGACCATTTCCGTCGATAGGCTCACCTAAGGTGTTCACTACGCGACCTAAAATGCCATCTCCTACTTTAACAGAGGCAATTAAGTTTGTTCTTTTTACGGTATCACCCTCCTTAACTGAGCTAGAGTCGCCTAATAATACAGCACCTACGTTATCCTCCTCTAAGTTCAAGGCTAATGCTTTTAGACCGTTTTCAAAAACGATCAATTCACCTGCTTGTACGTTAGATAGGCCGTAAATACGTGCCACACCATCACCCACTTGGAGTACGGTACCTACTTCTTCTAGTTCTGCGACAGTTTTAGCTTGGGATAATTGTTCCCTTAAAATTGCTGAAACTTCATCTGGTCTTACTGATGCCATATAAAATGGAGGGGTTTAATAATTTTAAACTGATTTTTAAACTATTTATTTTGAATCAAATTTCGGGTGCAAAATTAGCTAGGAAATTTCAATATTCCCATAATTATTACAAAAAAAGACGTTAATCATAAGACTTTTTAAAGATGAGTTTTTTCTACTTGATAAACCAACTGTTAAATGCCGTTAAAATTCTTGAAAAAGAGGCATTTTTGCTTATCTTCGAACCTTTGTTTTTAAATCAATTCTCTATTTTATGAAAATTAAATTTTTGACCCTTTTAGCTAGTTTGGCTGCATTTACTTCCATTGCACAAGTGAAACCTAAAACAAAGCCGAAGTTAACAGTCTCTCTAACGAAAGTGCCCGTAAAAGAATTTGCGAATCAAGTGGATTCGGTTTCTTATGCTGTGGGTGTGTTAGTGGCACAGAATTTCAAGTCTCAAAAAGTGACTTTGAATCCAGCGATGGTGGCCAAAGGTTTTGAGGCAGCTACCCAAGGTGGTGCTTTGAAAATGACAGAACAAGAATGCCAAAACGTCGTTTCAGCTTATATGATGAAGAATCAAGAGGCCCAAGCTTTGGAACAATCGAAGCAATTTTTGCCTAATAAAGAGGTGGGAGAGAAGTTTTTGGCAGAAAACAAAAAGAAAGATTCCATCATTGTAACCGAATCTGGTTTACAATACAAAATCATGAAGTTAGGCACGGGTCCTAAGCCAGTAGCCACTGATAAAGTGAAAACGCATTACCATGGAACATTAATCGATGGCACGGTGTTTGATTCTTCGGTACAACGAGGTGAGCCTATCTCATTTCCGGTGACCGGTGTGATTCAAGGCTGGGTTGAGGCTTTACAATTAATGCCAGTTGGCTCTAAATTCAAATTATTTATTCCCCAAAACCTCGCATATGGTGTTCGTGGCGGTGGTCAAACGATCAAGCCCTATTCTGCTTTAGTTTTTGAAGTGGAATTATTAGAGATTGAAAAATAAATCTATGAAGAAGATACTTCCTATTTTCATCCCGCTTTCCTTATTGGTTGTTTGGTTTATGCACGGTTCTGATCTGCAGAATCAAATCAATTACCAGGAGGGTGATTTGCAGCCTTCCGCTTTGCAGCGTAAAGTGGAAAGCAAGGTGTTCGAGATTTTGAGCAATTACCATTACCGCAAGGTGCCGGTAAATGACTCCTTGTCTTCGAAGATATTTGATTCCTACATCAAGCAATTAGACCCGAATAAGGTGTTCTTTTTAGCGGAGGATATCAATGAAATAGAAAAGTATCGTTTTGCAATCGATGAGGCGTTGAATTTAGGAGATTTAACTCCAGCATTCCAGATTTATAATCTATACCAAAAGCGGATGAAAGCGCGCTATGCGTTCATCACGGCACAATTGGATAAGCCAACAGATTTTACCTTAGATGAAACCTACCAGCCAAACCGCGAGAAAGCGACTTGGGCAAAATCGGAGTCTGAGTTGGATGATTTTTGGCGTAAAGATTTGAAACGTCAATTATTAGATTGGAAAATAGGTGGTAAGGCAGACACTACGTCAGTACGGGAATTAAAGGAGCGTTACAAGCGGACGGAAAAGTATATGGCCAAAACGAAATCAGAAGACGTTTTCCAAGTCTTTATGAATGCCTACACGGAAAGTATTGATCCGCATACAACTTATATGATCCCGAAGGCGGCGGAAGAATTCAACAAGGATATGTCCCAAAGTTTCGAAGGAATAGGGGCTACGCTTCGTCTAGAAGGTGATTACGTGAGCATTGTGGATTTAGTTCCAGGTGGACCAGCCTATCGCAGTAAGCAAGTGAATCCGAAAGACCGTATTGTAGGTGTAGCGCAAGGAGAGGATGGGAAATTTGTCGATATCATCGGTTGGTTTACGGATGATGCGGTGAAATTAATCCGTGGTCCGAAAGGAACCGTTGTTCGCTTAAAGATTTTACCAGCCTCGGGTGTGACGGGTTCTCCTACCACAGAGGTGCGCATCGTCCGCGAGAAGATTAAATTAGAAGAACAGACGGCAAAGAAGGAGATTTTGTTCCAAAAACAAGGCGACAAAACCATCAAAATCGGTTTAATCACCATTCCAATGTTCTACCGTGATTTCGAAGGTGCTCGCAATAATGAGGCAGGCTTTAAATCGACTTCGGCGGATGTACGCAAGTTTTTAGTAGAGTTCAAAAAAGAAGGTATTGATGCCTTATTAATTGATTTACGTAATAACGGTGGCGGATCCTTGATTGAAGCCGTTGATTTAACTGGTTTATTCATTACTTCTGGGCCGGTGGTTCAAAGAAAAGAATCAACTGGCCAAATCACCCAAGAAAATGATGAAAACCCGGAGTTAGTTTACGACGGCCCTATGGCTGTTTTGATCAACCGATTCTCTGCTTCTGCTTCGGAGATTTTCGCAGGAGCTATTCAAGACTATCAACGTGGTATTATCGTAGGGGAGCAATCTTACGGTAAAGGAACCGTTCAAAGCGTGTTAGATTTAAGTCGTTTCGTTCGTTCTGAGAAGGAAAATCCAGGTGTATTGAAAATCACGTTGGAAAAATTCTACCGTATTACCGGAAGTTCGACGCAACACAAAGGCGTGAGCCCTGATTTCGCTTTGCCCTCTGCTTTCTCTGCGGAGGAATTTGGCGAAAGCTCACAGCCAAGTGCGTTGCCTTGGGATATGATTCGTTCTACGACGTTTACGAAGACGGGAAAAGTAAATCCAGCGACCGTTAAATCATTACAAGTAGCTTTCCAAAATCGCTTGAAAACGAAGCCTGAACTATTGAAATTGAAAGAGGATTTAGAGCGTTGGAAGAAATTGAAGGAAACGAATTCGATTGCTTTGCAATATGATAAGCGCAAGAAGGAATTAGACGACCAAAAGAAAAAACCAGATGAGGCAGCTGCTGTGATGGAAGTGATGGCGGGCGCTGAAACGGAAGACACGAAGTTGGTTTCCAAAGAAAAAGATAAGCACGCGAAAGATGCGTATTTGAAAGAGACGCAACAGATTATCGCGGATTGGTTGAAAGGACCTTTGGCAAGTGTAAAACCAGTGGCTAAAAAATAATGAAAGCGTTAACCGATGTATTGGTAGAATCTTCGCAGCTGGTTCGAGAAACCGGTCAATGGATTCTGCAGCAATCATCGCAGTTTTCGAGTTCGGACATTATCTATAAAGGAACGAACGATTTAGTTTCGTTTGTGGATCAGCAGGCTGAAGCGAAATTAAAACAAGGGCTTTCTGCTATTTTTCCGGAAGCGGCCTTTATCGCGGAGGAAACTTCGTCGAATTACGACGAGGTAGGGGATGGGTATTATTGGGTGATTGATCCTTTAGATGGCACCACGAATTTCTTGCATAAGCTGCCGGTATTTGCGGTTTCAGTGGGTTTGATCCTGAATAAACAACCTATTCTAGGTTTAATCTATGAACCGAATCGCGATGAATTATTTACGGCGGTGAAGGGACATGGAGCGCATTTGAATGGCAAACCCATTCAGGTTTCTCCTGAAAATTCTTTGTCTAAGTCTTTATTAGCCACCGGATTTCCCTATTATGATTTCTCCTACCAAGACCGTTATTTAGATTTATTGAAGGAACTAATGCGTTCCTCGCACGGTTTAAGACGCATGGGTGCGGCAGCCATTGATTTAGCGTATACGGCCTGCGGTCGTTTTGAAGGCTTTTTTGAGGCAAATCTGAAGCCCTGGGATGTCGCTGCAGGTAAAATCATTATCGAAGAAGCTGGAGGGATGGTGACCAATTTTTCGGGTGGCCAAGACGTTATTTTTACGGGTGAAATTATTGGTGCAGGTCCCATATTCTCGGAATTTTTAGGAACTTTGCAGTCTAAGTGGTTTGATTAATATGGAAAACGGGATCATCTTTTTGGTATTTGCTGCGGCGCTCGTTTATTTAGTTCGCCTGGTATACAATCAGTTTTGGGGTAAGAATGCAGGAAACTGTGCCAAAGGCTGTGGTACTTGCGCGGCTTCTTCCTCCATCGAAAAAATGAACAGTGAAAGAAGCTAATTCCGGTAAAACATTCGATTTTCAGATCATTAAACGTTTGTATGGCTTTATTCAGCCCTACCGTTTTCGCTTTTGGTTTCTGGTGTTTTTGATTCTCTGTATGGCAGGAATTTCTCCTGTTGTACCATTGCTTATACGCTATACCCTAGATAATTACCTAGGCTTGACTTTCGCGTCCGATTTAGTACGTATGCTAGGTTGGATGCTGGGAGCCCTCTTATTGCAAACAGGTTTGCAATTTTCTACTTCGTATTTAGCGGGTTATTTAGGCCAAACCGTTATCCGCGACATTCGCATTCAGTTGTATGAGAAGATCGTTCATCTGCGATTAGCCTTTTTTGATGCGACGCCTATTGGGCGTTTAGTGACGAGAACGGTGTCAGATATTGAAACACTGAATGATGTGTTTTCAGAGGGATTAGCCTCCATTGCGGGTGATTTACTACAATTATTCTTGATTTTAGGCGTGATGTTTTATGCGGATTGGCGCTTGACTTTAATCATCATCGCGACAGTTCCTTTTATGGTCTTTTCGACCTATGTATTCAAGGAATATATCAAGAAGTCGTTCAACGAGGTTCGAACGGCTGTAGCAAATTTAAATTCCTTTGTTCAGGAACATATTTCTGGGATGTTAATCGTCCAAATGTTCCACGCCGAAAAGCAAGAATTAGCGAAATTCAACCGCATTAACGAAGAGCACCGCGATGCCAATATTCGGGGTATTTTGGCCTATTCGGTTTTCTTTCCGGTGGCGGATGTCATTGCGGCGATCGGTACAGGTTTAGTAGTATGGGCGGCGTCGACCTATATTGTGAAGGAGGAGATGGGAGTGGGGACCTTGACCGCGTTCATCATGTTTATCAACTTGTTTTACCGTCCCATTCGCATGCTAGCGGATCGTTTCAATACCTTGCAAATGGGGATAGTGTCGACGGAGCGCATTTTAACGCTCTTAGATTCGACGGATTATATTCAAAATAACGGAACCATTCAGGCGGATCACATCGAAGGAAAAATTGAATTTTCGGACGTCACTTTCGCATATCAGGAGCCAGAATGGGTAGTCAAAAACGTGAGTTTTACAGTGGAAGCGGGGAAAACCTGCGCTATTGTGGGAGCGACAGGAGCGGGTAAGTCGTCTATCATAGGATTATTAGGTCGTTTATATGATTGCCAAAGCGGCGAGATTAATATCGATGGCGTTCCTTTGACCTCTTACGAAATAGGCTCTTTGCGCAAAAACATCGCGGTGGTATTACAAGATGTGTTCTTATTTAGTTCTTCGATTGCCTACAATATTCATCTAGGTGATGAGTCGATCACTCAGGATAAAATGGTAGAAGCCGCGAAAGCGGTGGGTGTCCATGATTTTATTCTTTCACTTCCAGGTGGCTATGATTATGAGGTGAAGGAACGTGGCGCTACGTTAAGTGTGGGACAAAGGCAGTTGATTTCTTTTGTACGTGCTTTGGTCCATAACCCGAAGATTATTGTCTTAGATGAAGCTACGTCCTCCGTGGATTCTGAGACGGAAGTGTTGATTCAGCAAGCGATTTCAACCCTCATGAAAGGACGTACGGCCGTGGTGATTGCCCATCGACTGTCTACCATTCGGAATTCAGACCAAATTTTAGTGATGGACAAAGGGGAAATTAAGGAGCGCGGGACGCAAGATGAATTATTGGCTTTAGATGGTTTATATGCGCAACTCTATCACCTACAATTCAGAAAATAAACGTATCTTTGCGGGCTTATGAATTTGAAAAATAAAATACTTGTTTGTTTAGTCGCCTTAATCGGTTTAAGTGCGTGTGGAAAGTTTGAGAAGTTCAGAAAGAGCGCAAACGTACCTACGAAATACAAAGCGGCAGTCGATTATTACAAAAAGAAAGAGTTTGATAAAGCAGGAATCCTGTTTGATGAGGTATTGCCACTATTAACGGGTGATTCTACGCAGGAGATGGCTACTTTTTACCAGGCCAAATGTGATTTCGAATTGGCGAATTACACCGTTGCGAATACCCACTTTAAGCGTTTCTCAGAGGTCTTTTCTCGTTCTGAATTTGCCGAAGAATCTATCTATATGGCTGCTTTTTCACTCTATAAAGATTCTCCTAACTTTAATTTAGATCAAACAGGTACTTTATCTGCTATCAACGAATTGCAAAGCTATTTGAACAATTATCCAGATTCAAAATACCGCGAGGATTGCAGTTTGATGATCAAGGATCTGCGTAAGAAATTAGAGAAGAAAGCGTATGAAAAGGCGAAGTTGTATTATAAGACTTCACCATTCAACATAGCTTCATTAAAGTCAGCGGTTATTGAGATTACGAATTTCCAGCGTGACTTCCCAGATTCTGATTACAATGAGGAGATGGCTTATTTCAAGGTAGTTTCCCAGTTTGATTTGGCAAAAAGTACTGTCGAATTCAAACAAAAGGAGCGTTACGAAGAAGTATTGAAGTTCTATTTAGAATTCATTGATAAATACCCACAAAGTTCGTTCTTGAAAACAGCTGAAAAATGGTATACGGAAAGCCAAAATGAGGTAACCCGAATCGCCAAATTAGAAGCAGAATACAAGGCCCTGCAGGAAAAAGAGAAGTCGAATACTTCGAAAATTGCTACGAGCCCTCAATAGTATTTCTTAAAAATTAACGTTAAATTTGCAATCTTAAATTATATAGAGATGTCTAAGACTCCAACAAATCCATCCATCATTACACGTGATGTAGATAAGATCGCTGCTAAAACTGGTAACGTATACGAATCAATTTCGATCGTAGGACAACGTGCACGTCAGATTTCAAGCAAGATGAAAGAAGAATTATCAGGTAAATTATCTGAGTTCGCTTCTTCTGTAGATAATTTAGAAGAGATTTTTGAGAACCGCGAGCAAATCGAAATCTCAAAGTACTATGAGCGTATGCCTAAGCCTTCTGCTTTAGCTATCGATGATTTTTTAGCTGATAAAGTAGATTTCAGAAACCGCGAAGAAGGTACAACTGAAAACTAGTCATCTTTGATTTTAATAGATCGATCATGAAATCAATTCGATTTCTGTTGATATTCCTTTTAAGTTCTTGGGCTGTTCAAGCTCAAGAACTTTTAACTTCTATTAGTATCAGTACAGAGCAATTACAGCTCGACCAGCAGCGAGGCGGTTCTCAAGTCTACGCTGAATTACAACGAACGATGCAGGAATTTATGAATGGCCGTAGATGGTCATCTGATAATTTTGCGCCCGAAGAAAAAATCAAATTAAATATCAATTTACTATTAACGAAGTCCTCCGCCCAAGGAGACATTGAGGCCACTGCCCGAGTACAAGTTTTGCGGCCAGTTTTTGGTACTTCGTATGAAACGGTCTTATTGAATTTAGTGGACAAGAATTTCAATTTCAAATACCAATTAGGCTCGCCCATCACGTATAACGATAATAGCTTTTCAGATAATTTAAGCTCAATGATGGCTTATTATGCCTATTTGGGATTAGCGTATTCGTATGATTCTTTTGCCCCAAAAGGAGGAGATCCTTTCGTTCAAAAGTTAAATAATCTGACTAATCTAGCTCAAAACTCGGGTTCTGGTTGGGGTGTCATCTCTGACGTGCGTAGCAGAATGGGGGTCTCGGAGAACTTGATTAATCAGAATTTGCAGACTATGCGGGAGGTAAACTATGATTACCATCGACTCTATTTGGATAAGATGGGGGACAACCCGGATGCAGCCAGAAAAGGTATTCTTGAAATTTTAAAATCGATTCGTCAAATTAATTCTTTACGTCCTGGTGCCGCAAGTATTCGCGTCTTTTTTGATGCCAAATCAGAAGAAATTATTTCCCTTCTCGACGAAGCCCTGCCGGCAGAACGCCAGCAAGCTTTTACTTATTTAAGTACGTTGGATCCGATTAGGACGGAGGCATATCGCAGATTATTAAAATAGCCTCCGGCTATTTTAATAATCTGCGATAAAGCACAGAGCACAGAGCATAAAGAATAAATTTCGCAACAAATTAGTCCGAAGAAATAAAAGAGGTTTTTTGATTGAAATTCTAGAACCTGAAATTTTGTTTGGCTGAGAGTATTTTAAAAAGCAATTCAGAAAATTATTGCGCAGCACAATTTTCAAATTGTTATTTAAAATGCCTCAGCTTAATTCTTTTCGAGTGAGGATTTCAATTCAAAAACAGCCACCAACTCCGTCTTATCCGTCACCTTATTTCGATTATCAATTCGCTGCCCTAGGATCCAGGCAACAGAACCTTTACTTAAAAGGATTTGGGTGTTTTTCTTAATGGCTAATGGCACTTTCTTGTCCGTAAGAAAGTCAGAGATTAACTTCTTTTGATTCATCCCTAAAGGGCAAAACCAATCCCCATCTTGTACTTTTCTGATTTCTAAAGGGAAGTCTAATGTGTCTGCATCCAGGCAGGCGACATTCGGATCTGTGATCGCTTTCCAGTCTGCGGTTCGTTCTTCAATGAATATGTGCAATTCTTGGTTTCCCAGTTGAATGACTTCATCTTCTTCAGAGATGACAATGGGTTTATAATCCGCTTGACTTTTCTGTGTTAAAATCCATTGACCACGATCGATATTCAAACTATGGCTAGGAGATTCAAAAATGGCACCCACTTTATCCGACTGTAAGATGGCTTCGATGGAGGTCGAATTGAAGTGGTAGCTGAGTAATAGTTCAGTGAGTAAAACGGTGCTTTTTGGCGTTAATGAAGGTATTTTGACCGTTATATTCCCAGCTGCATCAATCGAGCTGTTTTCGCTGATAAAAGCTTGCAATTCTTCTTGCATCCAGGCCTCGATTCCTTTGATTTTTGAGCTAGTGGCTGCGAGGGTTTGCTCGAAATTAGCGTTCAGTTCTTGGAACTTGGGCATTATTTCGTGGCGAATGAAATTGCGTTGGTATTTGTTCGATTCATTGGATGAATCTTCCCGCCATGCCAGTTTATGAGCGACTACAAAGTCAAAAATAGCGTCTTGGCTGGCGAATGATAAGGGACGGATTAAATTCCCTGATTTAACGGGAATACCATGAAAACCGGCGATTCCAGTTCCTCGAACTAGATTAATGAGCATCGTTTCCGCGCTGTCTAATTGGTGGTGACCTGTTGCAATAAAATCGTAACCCTCTTTAACGCGGATTTCTTCGAACCATTGGTAGCGCAAAATGCGCGCGGCCATTTGGGTGGAGATTTTTTCCTGAGCGGCGAAAGCGTTCGTGTCGAAGCAGATGGTGTGGTAAGGGACTTTAAGGGTTTTGGCGAATTTCTTCACGAAAACCTCGTCCGCTAACGATTCTTCACCCCGAAGGCTGAAGTTGACGTGGGCAATTCCAAATTTGAATTTGGCCAAAGAAAAAAGCTTACTCAATACAATCGAGTCAATTCCTCCGCTAACGGCGATCAAAATTTTCTGGTCGGGTTGGAATAAATTCTCTTTTTGGACAAAATGGATAAAATCTTCCAGCATAAAAATGGTAAATTGCGTGTTCAATGGAGCTACGAAATTAGCGATTCAATTTCAAGATGCGTTACAAAGGTTGGATTTTCCTGGTATTTCTTCTGAGTTTGTCGTTTTTAACACAAGCGCAGGGGCAGCTTTTGCAAGTCATTCGAGCGGATAGTTTGAATGGAATGCAACAGGATTTAATCATGCGAAAAACCCTGGTAGGTCGCGTTTTATTGCAACAAGGTACGACCACGCTTTCCTGTGATCAAGCCGTTTTGAACTCTACCACGAATAACGTGGAAGCTTACGGCCACGTGCGCATCATTCAAGCCGATACGGTAACCATTACGGGTGATACGGCTTTATACAATGGCAATATGCGCCAGGCCTATATCAGCGGCCGGGTGAAATTAGATGATCATACGATTATCTTAAATACGCCCAAATTAGACTATGATTTAAACTCTAAAATGGCCATCTATCATTCAGGAGCTAAGATCATCGATAAAAAATCTACCCTGACGAGTCGCGAAGGCTTTTACAATACCACGACTAAGAATTTTTTATTTAAAGAGAAGGTTCGCGTCATCGATAAAGAAGGAGGCTCCGTAAAAGCAGATTCACTGAAATACAACACGCTCTCTAAGGAAGCCTTTTTTATCGCACCCACGGAAATTGTGACGAAAAAGGATACCGTCATTACCAGCCGCGGCTTCTACAATACGATCACAAAAGTGTCGAATTTTACGGGTCGTTCGACGGCAAAAACCGACGAATATATTCTGACGGCGGATACCTTATTTTACGATTCTCCTACCCAAATAGGTGTGGCAAAAGGAAAGGTGGAATTCGTTAGCCAAAAAGAAAAAGTAATCCTGAAAGGGGATAATGGCCGTTATGCTGGTAAGACAGGTATCACTCGGGTTTATGGCCACGCGTGGATGCAAAACATTATGGAGAAAGATACGCTGTATTTGACAGCGGATACTTTAGTTTCTGTTAACATTAAAAAGGATTCGATTCGAAAGTTATTTGCCTACAAAAATGTCCTCATATACAAATCAGACCTCTCTGGCAGATGTGATTCGTTAGGGTATAATGTGCAGGATTCGATCATTCATTTCTACCAAAAACCGATTCTCTGGACCCAGGATTCTCAATCCCAAGCCGACTCCATATCCTTGTTTATGGGGAATCAAAAGCTAAAGGAAATGCGTTTGCGTGGCAAGTCTTTTGTAATCTCTATCGATTCAGCGAACCACTACAATCAGATTAAGGGAAGGAAAGTCTGGGTGCATTTCAAAGAAGATTCTAAATTAAACCGGGTGAATGTGGAGGGGAATGGAGAAAGTATCTATTATGTCATCGATGATAAGAAAGTAACCACTGGATTGAATCGTGTGGAATGTAGTCGAATGAACTTGTTTTTTGAAGATAATAAGGTGAAGAAGATTGCCTTTATCACGAAGCCAGAGGCTAAGTTCGTGCCTCCCAAAGAATGGAAAGGTGACCTGCAAGAATTAGATGGATTCCGCTGGAGAATCTCCGAAAAGCCATCCCTCCAAACCATTCTGAAACGGGTGGAATACCAAGTCCTTGTTAAAAAACCTTAAAAAGTACTGAGCGGTCTGAAATTATACTAATTTCGTCTCAACGATTTGAGAATGAAAATAGTATTGCGACATATCACTTTAATTTTAGTCCTGGCCACTTTGGTAGGATTTAAGAATGATCCTTATTTATTTCAAGGCGATCGCATTTTTGTTTCTCATTTGTATCCCAATCCTGCTGCTGAATATGCCTTGGTAGATTACCAGTTTTCGGGCAATAACCAAGAGGTCAAAATTGCCATTTATAATGTGTTAGGATTAGTGGTAAAGGAAGTCGAACTGGATAAAGAGGATCGCAGCGCTAAAATATCCTTGCGTGAATTGAATAGTGGACTGTATATGTACCAGCTGCTCGTAGATGGTAAACCTGTCGCCACAAAGAAGTTGATGGTGCGTAAGCAATAAAAAAAAGAGCCGCATAATTAGCGGCTCTTTTGATTTGGGGCATTTTAATAACTCTTAAAAACCTCCCACTGTTCTCTTAATGAAGGCTGTCAAATCAGCCCCCGTTAATAGATTTTGCGATAATAAAGCTAGGTCAGAGATTTGTTTCGCTAGCGCTTTTTGTTCGCTCTCGTCTTTCAAATCAGCTAGTTTACTAATCAATGGGTGGTTTGCGTTGATGGTGATGTTATAGGTGTTTGGCATCGCTCCAAACATGCCCATACCGCCACCGCCGGTCTTCGACATATCACTCATTCTGCGCATAAACTCGTTTTGAGTGACGATGGCAGGTAATTCATCGGGTGACATTGCCTCTACGGCTACCACTTTTTGTTTGTCATTCATGGTTTCTTCGAAGACTTTCTTCACACTCTCTTTTTGAGCATCAGATAAAATCGCTTCTAGGGTAATCCCTGTATCAATTAATTTGTCGACCGCATCAGCATCTACACGCTTCCATTGCGTCTTTTCTAATTTAGACTCCATCGTGTTAATGAAGTGGCTGTCGATCAGGGTATCCAATTTAATGATTGAATAACCTTTGTTTTGGGCGGATTGAATAAAGGCATCTTGTTGCTCGACGTCGGTGGTATACAAATAAACCTTGTTTCCGTCCTTGTCTGTTTGGGCAGCTTGCACCTCTTCACTGTATTCGTCTAACGTGAAATACTTGTTATTCGTATCTTGAACTAGACAAAAATCTTTGGCTTTCTCTAAGAATTTCTCATCCGAGATCATTCCGTACTTGATGAATAAGCCGATGTTTGCGAATTTCTCTTCGAACGCTGGACGATCGGATTTGAATAACTCCGCTAATTTATCTGCTACTTTTTTCGTAATGTACGAGTTGATTTTCTTCACGTTCGAATCTGCTTGTAAGAACGAGCGAGATACATTCAATGGAATATCGGGTGAGTCGATGACCCCGTGCAATAACATCAAGAATTCAGGAACGATGTCTTTGACCTCATCGGTGATGAATACCTGACGGCTGTAAAGGGAGATTTTTTCGCGTTGCAATTGCATCTCGTTCTTTACTTTAGGGAAATATAAAATACCCGTTAAATTAAACGGATAGTCCACATTTAAGTGAATCCAGAACAAAGGTTTCTCTTGGAAAGGGTATAATTCCTCGTAGAATTTCAAGTAATCCTCGTCTGTTAAATCAGAAGGAGATTTAGTCCAAATCGGGTTCGGGTTATTAATTACCTTATCGCCAAACTCAATCTCAATCGGCAAGAACTTGCCGTATTTCTCCAAGATCGACTTTAATTTGAACTCCTCTAAAAACTCCTCTGAGTCTTCAGCGATGTGCAAGATGATATCTGTTCCGCGCGTTTTCTTTTTGGCTGATCCGATCGTGTATTCGGTAGAACCGTCGCACTTCCAAGTAGCGGCTTCAGAACCCTCTTGGTACGATTTTGAGATGATCTCGACCTCTTTCGCCACCATAAAGGCAGAATAGAAACCTAGACCAAAATGTCCGATAATACCTTTGTCATCTCCTTGGTCCTTGTATTTCTCTACGAATTCAGTGGCCCCAGAGAAGGCGATTTGGTTGATGTATTTCTTGATTTCTTCTGCGGTCATACCGATACCGTTGTCAGAAATCGTGATAGTCTTTTTGTCTTTGTCAAAACTAACTTTCACCTTCAGTTCTCCCAATTCGCCGTTAAATTCACCAATGGAACTTAGGCGCTTGATTTTTTGGGACGCATCTACGGCGTTTGAAACTAGCTCACGAAGGAAAATCTCGTGATCCGAATAGAGAAATTTCTTAATGATGGGGAAAATGTTCTCGGTGTGAATGGAGATGTTACCTGTTTCTTTCATATTTTTTAAAATTAATAATCCTACATTTGGGCATCCTTTTGCAATTTTAATTCCAAGAAAGCGGGAGGTGTCACATTGTCAGCTTTTATGAGGAAACTTGCCTTACTTATATTTCTTTCATTCGCTGTAAACGCTCAGCAGGAATCCTTACGAATGGCCTATCCATTTCTCCCATTAGCCATTAATCCGGCGGATGCAGGAGCGCAGAAGGTTTTTTCTGCCAAAGGGATTTTTCGCAAAAAACCTCTCTTTCAAACCATCGGAGGAGCCTCGTCCTCACAACAATTGATGAGCATTGATATGCCTTTGCTAAAGGGGAGCTGGGGCTTGGGATTTTTGGGATACAATACAGATCAATCGTATGCGACTCCCTCAGGTATGATTTCCTCTAATCTAGGATTAGCGGTGGTCGTCTCGAAGCATGAACATTGGGGGAGAGGGAATCAGTTGAGTTATGGTGTCAATCTAGGGGTGAATCAATATCCCATTTTAGGCAAATCGGGTTCGAGTGAGCTTTTAGGGAGTATCGGGATAGGGGCGACCTATCGAAAAGAAGCCTTGCTGGTGGGAATTTCGAAGCCAACTAATCGTTTTGATGGCCTCGGAGATGCCCCTCTATATGTGCAGGCCTCTTATTATTTCCCGGTGGGTGATTTGCATACACTGAAAGTGGGAACCGTTTTGCGAAAGGATCTGCAGACGAAAGTGGATTTCAATGCGGTATTTTGGTACCAAGAAAAGCTGGGGATAGGATTGTGGTACCAGCAGACGGGCTCGGAGTTTGGTGATCCAGCATTTTTAGGTTCGCTGGAGGTACCGCTAGGTTTGAATTTCAGAGTTGGTTATTCGTATGATTTTCTAGGCAAAAATGTATCGACACTTGGTTCGACTACTTCGAGTGAAGCGTCTGGTTTTCATCAAATTTTCCTCCGTTATGACCTCGATTTTGGCTTGGGGAAATTAGGTCAATTTAGACCTTAAAAGAATAGGCTAATTATTGGTGATTTTAGAGGAAAAAATTGAAATTATTAAAGAAATTTTAGGGTGCTTTTACAATGGATAAAATTCCTCAGAAATTTGTGCACTTATAGCTAAAAAACCCACGAATAATTAGGGGTATTTTGCGGAGCAAATAGTAAATTGCGTAGATTTTAGCATTTATAGATTGTTAAGATTGTACTAAACCAAAACATTGAAACATTTCTTTGGCCTAAAGCCTAGAAAATTAACTTATGGATCCATTTTCCTACGTAGCCAATGCCGACACGCAAGTCATAGCTGACTTGTATGAGGCGTACAAACAAGATCCCAATTCGGTAGATAGCTCTTGGAGAGATTTCTTCAAAGGTTTCGACTTTTCTCAAACCTGGTTAGGCGAGGGAGCACCTGCGGGCGCTGTTTCTGCTGATTCAAGCCACGTTCAGAAGGAAATGGCGGTTATTTCCTTAATCAAGGCTTTCCGATCAAGAGGCCACTTATTATCTAAAACTAACCCGGTGCGTGAGCGCAAGGATCGCAAGCCACGTTTAGATTTGGCGGATTATTCGTTGTCTGATGCGGATTTAGATACCGTTTTTCAAGCGGGATCCTTTATGGGTTTAGGTGCGGCAACTTTACGCACGATTCAGGCAGCTTTACATAAAATCTATGCTGGGTCGGTGGGTTTCGAATATTCGTATATCCGCGACGTACAGCAAAAAGAGTGGTTACGTAATAAAATCGAGAAGGAAGCCCTTTCTTTCAAGCCTACGTTTGAGGAGAAAAAGCACATTCTTCAGAAGATGAATGAGGCCGTTGTTTTTGAGAACTTCTTAGGAACTAAATATTTAGGCCAAAAGCGTTTCGGCTTAGAAGGTGGTGAATCCACTATTGCCGGTTTAGATGCGATTATCAATGTGGCAGCTGATGCAGGTGTGAAGGAGGCGATGATCGGGATGGCGCACAGAGGGCGTTTGAACGTGTTAGCAAACATCATGCACAAATCATACGAAGCAATCTTTGATGGTTTCGAAGGAAATGTTCCTAATGAAATTCACGGGGATGGTGATGTAAAATACCACTTAGGTTATTCAAGCAAGCATATTTCTCCTAAAGGAAGCGAGATTTCGTTGAAATTAGCTCCTAATCCATCACACTTAGAAGCGGTGAATCCCTTAGTAGAAGGTTTCTGCCGTGCGAGTGCAGATGCGCATTATAAGGGAGATTACGATAAAGTATTACCTATTTTAATTCACGGAGATGCGGCGGTAGCCGGTCAAGGTATCGTATATGAGGTAACTCAGATGGCGAAATTAAAGGGTTACGGGACAGGTGGAACGATCCACTTTGTGATCAATAACCAGGTAGGTTTTACGACAGACTTTGAAGATGCTCGTTCGGCGATTTATTGCACGGATGTAGCTAAAATCATCGATGCACCGGTATTCCACGTGAATGGAGATGATCCAGAAGCGGTAGTATTTGTGTCTCGTATGGCGGCAGAATACCGTCAAGAATTTAACCGCGATGTATTTGTGGATATGGTTTGTTACCGTCGTAATGGCCACAACGAATCAGATGAGCCTCGTTTTACGCAGCCTACGTTGTATGCGAACATCACGAATCATCCAAACCCACGCGAGGTTTACACACAACAATTAATCAAGAACGGCGAGATTGAGGCTAAATTAGCCGAAGAAATGGATTCTGCTTTCAAAGCAGAATTACAGGCTCGTTTAGATATGGTGAAGCAAAAAGTGAGCCCACCGTATGTTCCCTTGAAATTAGATAACCGCTGGTCAGCGCTTCGTTTCTCGAACGAAACGGATTTCGATTCGTCTCCTAAAACGGCGATCTCGAAAGAGGTGATTGATTCAGTAGCGAAAGCCTTGACTTCTTTGCCAAAAGGTTTTACTGCCTTAAAGCAAATCGAAAAAGTAATTGCAGATCGCAAAGGCTATTTCGAGAAAGGCCAATTAAACTGGGCTACGGCTGAATTATTAGCCTATGGCTCACTTCTTTTAGAAGGCAAACCAGTACGTTTATCTGGTCAAGATGTGCAACGTGGTACGTTCTCTCACCGTCACGTCGTATTACACGACGCGAACACAAATGAGAACTACAATTCGTTAAACCACATCAAAGAGGGTCAAGAGCAAGCGCAGATTTATAACTCCTTACTTTCTGAGTACGGCGTATTAGGTTTTGAGTTTGGTTATGCCTTAGCGAATCCAGACGCCTTAGTTATTTGGGAAGCACAGTTTGGTGACTTCGCCAATGGCGCTCAAACCATGATTGACCAATTCGTTTCGTCACATGAATCGAAGTGGGGTACACAGAATGGTTTAGTGATGTTATTGCCTCACGGGTATGAGGGACAAGGTCCAGAGCACTCGAATGCACGTCCAGAGCGTTTCTTGCAGTTAGCTGCGGAAAACAATATGATCGTAGCGAACTTAACGACGCCAGCGAATATTTTCCACGCTTTACGTCGTCAATTGACTTGGGATTTCCGCAAGCCATTAGTCGTGATGTCGCCTAAGTCCATCTTCCGTCACCCGAAAGTGGTTTCGCCTATGGAAGAGTTTACCAAAGGTAAATTCCAAGAGGTGATCGGTGATAGTTATGCAGATAAGGCCAAAGTGAAGAAGGTATTACTTTGCTCAGGTAAAGTATACTTTGATCTTTTGGATCGCCAAGAAAAAGATAAGCGCAAGGATGTAGCAATTGTACGTTTGGAACAATTACACCCATTCCCTACGAAGCAAGTAGACGCAGAATTAGCGAAATACAAAGGCGCAGATGTATTCTTCGTGCAAGAAGAACCGGAAAACATGGGCTACTGGTCGTATGTGATCCGTGAATTTGGCTGGTCTAAATTCAAAGGTTTAGTAGCACGTAAAAAATCCGCTTCTCCTGCGACTGGATTCTTGAAAGTTCACGGCGTAGAGCAAGCAAACCTAATTAACAAAGCATTCGAATAATAGAATTATTATGGCTATAGAAATGAAAGTGCCCGCTGTGGGCGAGTCGATTACAGAAGTGACCGTTGCTACTTGGAATAAGAAGGAAGGCGATCACGTGAAATTAGACGAGGTTTTGTGCGAATTAGAATCGGACAAAGCGACCTTTGAATTGCCTGCAGAGGCGGAAGGTGTGTTGCATATTGTGGCGAAAGAAGGCGATGTTCTTCCGATCGGCGCAATCATCTGTACGATTGAAGCAGGTGGAGCAACGGCTTCGGTTAAGGTCGCAGACGCTCCTGTTGTAGCAGCAGTTCCTGCCCCAGTAGCAGCACCAGCACCTGCAGCAGCTCCTGCACCAGCGGCGGGTCCTACGTCTGTTTTAGAAGTAAAAGTTCCTGCAGTAGGGGAGTCGATCACGGAAGTGACGGTTTCTGTTTGGAATAAGAAAACAGGGGATAGCGTTTCTTTAGACGAAGTACTTTGCGAATTAGAATCAGATAAAGCGACGTTCGAATTGCCAGCTGAATCAGCGGGTGTATTAGAAATCGTGGCTGAATCAGGAACGGTAGTTCCTATTGGAGGTATTTTGGCAAGAATCACCGTAGGAGGTTCAGTAGCTGCGGCCGCTCCGGCTCCAGCAGCAGCGCCATCTGCTCCAGCTTCTTCTGGGGATGCGACTTATGCAGCTGGTCACCCATCTCCAGCAGCAGCGAAAATATTAGATGAAAAAGGAATCTCCGCTGCTTCGGTAGCAGGTTCAGGCGTAGGTGGTCGCATCACGAAAGAGGATGCGGTTTCTGCGGTTAAGCCAGCTTCTGCACCGGCTCCAGCAGCTTCTGCTCCGGCAGTTGCAGCGTCTTCAGAACGTACACGTCGCGAAAAAATGAGCTCATTGCGTAAGACAGTGGCTCGTCGTTTAGTGGCAGTGAAGAATGAAACAGCGATGTTGACGACGTTTAACGAAGTGGACATGAAGCCTGTGATGGATCTTCGCGGTAAATACAAAGATAAATTCAAGGAGAAACACGGTGTAGGCTTAGGCTTTATGTCATTCTTCACCAAAGCAGTTTGTGTGGCTTTAAAAGAGTACCCATCTGTAAATGCAAAAATTGATGGAGACGAAATCGTATTCCACGACTATTGTGATATTTCGATTGCGGTATCTGCGCCAAAAGGCTTAGTAGTTCCTGTCATTCGCTCGGCAGAAAACTTGTCTCTAGCTGGAATCGAATCAGAAGTGGTTCGTTTAGCAGGTAAGGCACGTGAAAACAAATTGAGCTTAGAGGAAATGAGTGGCGGTACATTCACCATTACGAATGGGGGTGTATTTGGTTCGATGTTATCGACTCCGATTATTAACGCACCGCAAGTGGCGATCCTAGGTATGCACAATATCGTAGAGCGTCCAGTAGTGGTAGATGGCCAAATCGTCATCCGTCCTATTATGTATTTAGCACTTTCATATGATCACCGTATTATCGATGGTCGTGAGTCGGTTAGCTTCTTAGTTCGCTTAAAGCAACTTTTAGAGGATCCAGCTCGTTTATTATTAGATATTTAATCAATTGAATAGGCCTTTAGGGGCCTATTCGCTTTCAATCGCCTATATGCAAGATTTTGATGTAGTAGTTATTGGTTCTGGCCCTGGTGGATATGTTTCGGCAATCCGTTCGGCTCAATTAGGTTTCAAAGTAGCCATCATTGAGAAATATGCCGTGATGGGTGGAACTTGTTTAAATGTGGGATGTATTCCTTCCAAAGCGCTTTTGGACTCGTCTGAGCATTATTACAATGCCGTTCATAGCTTCGAGGAACATGGGATCGATATCACGAAACCGAAGGTGAACATGGGCCAAATGATCAAGCGTAAAGCAGGTGTGGTTTCGAATTTGAATGCAGGTATCTCGTATTTGATGAAGAAAAATAAGATCATGACTTTCCACGGTTTGGGTTCGTTTGATTCCGCTAAAACGGTGAAAGTGACCAAAGAAGATGGTTCTTCCGAAGTGATCTCCGCTAAAAATATTATCATCGCAACCGGTTCTAAGCCGACGATCTTACCTTTTATTCCGGTGGATAAAGAGCGCATCATTACATCGACGGAGGCCTTAAAAATGAAAGAAGTTCCGAAACACTTAATTGTGATCGGTGCGGGAGTAATTGGTGCTGAATTAGGGTCGGTTTATGCGCGTCTAGGTTCTAAGGTTTCTTTCGTTGAATTTGCGGATAGCATGATTCCGACGATGGACAAGACGATGGGAAAAGAATTACAGAAGTCAATTGCCAAAATGGGCGCCGATTTCTACCTTTCACACAAAGTGACTTCCGCAGCCGTTAAAGGCAAAGAAGTAACGGTGAAAGCACAAGATTCCGCTGGAAAAGAAGTCGAAATCAAAGGTGACTATTGTCTAGTTTGTATCGGTCGTCGTCCCTATACTGATGGTTTAAACTTAGCTGCGGCTGGTTTAACAGCAGATGAGCGTGGCCGTGTGGCAGTAGATGAGCACACGCTTCAAACTTCGGTTCCAGGCATTTATGCGATTGGTGACGTAGTACGTGGTGCGATGTTAGCCCACAAAGCGGAGGAAGAAGGAACCTTTGTTGCGGAAGTGATTGCCGGTCAAAAACCACACATCAACTACAATTTAATTCCAGGTGTTGTCTACACATGGCCTGAAGTGGCTTCTGTGGGAAAAACAGAACAAGAATTAAAAGCAGCTGGTGTCGCATACAAAGAAGGTTCATTCCCCTTCAAAGCTTTAGGTCGTGCGATTGCATCAGGAGATGTGGATGGCGTGTGTAAAGTGTTAGCAGATGCGACAACAGATGAGATTTTAGGTGTTCACATCATCGGAGCTCGTGCAGCCGATATGATTGCGGAAGCAGTCGTTGCGATGGAATACCGTGCTTCAGCTGAAGATGTAGCTCGCATGTCTCATGCGCACCCGACGTATACGGAGGCGATGAAAGAGGCTTGTTTAGCGGCTACGGCGAAGCGTTCGATTCACTCTTAATTTAAAGCATAGAGCATAAAGCACAAAGAATAAAGTTGGTATCAAAAAAGGCGCAAATTGCGCCTTTTTTGATTTTTTAGATTTAATTGATTACTTAAAATCCTTATTGTTGCTATTTTTCTAATTTTAAATTTTTATAAATTAATAGAGTAATTTGAATTTTAGCGAATAATAAATTTTGTAATTATTCGCTAAAATAATATAATTATTTGTGTTTATTTTTTTAAATTGAAGGAATGTAATCATATTTTAAGCGATTTAAGGTTGTATGAAAATAGTAAATTTTCTTCTTTTGATTTTATTTACTTGCCTTGGATGTAGAAAAGGGATATCCTCTTTTGATGAAAGTTTAAATGATTCGTTAAGTGTCTTTCAAAATTTAAAAATTGTAGGAGATTCCTTAAATCTTGAACTTAAAGTAGGGGAAAAAATAAATATACCTTTAAATGATGATTTTCTTGAAATTGAAGTAGTCAGAATTAGTCGTGGTTGCTATTTGGGTGAAACTTCATGTGATATGTCCTCTGATGTTTTACTTAGATTAAGTAGAAATGATATAAAGTATACATTACCTTTATTTGATTTAGGTTTAGGCTATGGATATAAAAAATTTCAATTCCCCTCAGTGAATTGTTTGGTCGAAGGCTATGGCCATTGGTATTATTCATTTAACAATTTAATTTTTGTAATACGAGAGATTACACCTTATCCAACTTCTAGACAGGAGGTATTAAACTTTTACAATCAGAAGCTTTATAATGTCAGGTTTTCAATTTTAAATAAATGTTCAAAATGAAAATAGTTAAGATTCTATTACTTTTTTCTACCTTATTAGGGAATTCAGTTTTTATTTTTGGCCAAAGTTTTTGTTACACCCCTTCACCTTTAAAGGCAATTAATTTAAAATCATTAATATTGTCTCCCACACCTCAACCTTGTAAAATCTATTTTGTGAATGTTTATATACACAGGATAGATGGAAATTCAGGAAATGGGTATTCTAATTCAATCGATAATACCATAATTTCAAATCTCAATAGTTCATTTAATTCGTATGGTATATTTTTTAGTCTTTCTGGTTCAAGAAGATGGGCAGATGATTATTTAAGTAATTCAAGCACGCCTAAAGAGGCAATCGCTTCTAATATAATTACAAATTCATTAAACTCATTTCAAAACAATTGTATTAATATTTAAGTATTGCCATCTAATAGCCAAATGACTGCAGGATTTGTGCCTTCTGAAAATAAAAAAATGTTAATAATAGGAGGAATTCGGGCGATTACTCATTGTGATCCTAACTCGACAATAAATTATGAATTAGCGTCTGGTAAAGTTGTTGCTCATGAAATGGGTCATTGTTTTGGGTTAATTCATACATTTCAGAATAATGGAGATGATGGCCTTTCTGATACTTCAATTGATAATGTACAGAATCAATCATGTATAAATCCTATTTCCTGTATTTTTACTTCTTGTTCTTCATGCGGAATTAGTTCTAATCCCACATCACAAATGACAAATTTTATGTCTTATACTACTCCGAATTGTATGTCTATTTTTTCTCCAATGCAAGTTGATTTAATGAGATATAATTTAAATACTAGTCAAATTGATGTAGTTTACCAAACGCAAACAACTCCTAATTTGCAAAGTATGACAAGGGATGGAAGTGTAGTTGTTAATACTTTCAATAGTATTCCTTCGGGATATCATACCATTAATACAAATTTATTTCCAAATCTGTTGACAACTAACGTGAGCTGGGTGCCAAATACATCAAGTGTTTGGTGGGGAATTAGTGGTGTCAAAAATATTAATGCATGGATTCAACCAAGCTCTGGACAAAATATGATGTTTACAGTTTCGGCGTCAAATATTTGTGGTTCTTCTACCAGGAATATTACTTTTGCAACGCAATCTGGTTATATGATATATTCAACTGCAAGTATTCAAAATCAAATGATTATTGAATTTGACAATACAATAAATGTGGATGTTTTGCCCCAAACCATTTCAATTGTTGATGAAAAAGATTTTGATATTGAAAAGTCTATTGATGTTAAAACAAGTTTTAAAAATAAACAATTTATAAATGGTAATAAGTTATTTATAGACGTTAAAGGACTAAAGCGAGGTGTTAAAATTATTCGATTCGAATTTATGAAAGATGGTAAACTTTTAGATTTTAAAACAGAAAGAGTATTTTTTATTGACTAAAAAGCCTTAATTATATGTTAAAGTATTTTCAGAATATTAGTATGGTTTGAAGAAATAATTCTGCGTATTTATTTTAAATACTAAATCCATCGCCGGAGGCGATACCATCTTTGAACTTTGCTCTTTGAACTTTGAAATTTATTCTACCTCCAACTCCTCAAACCTCACCTTCTTCGCCCTCACATAAAAGCGCCATGAAAGCAGGGCAGACGAACAAACTAAACTAGCTGTTAAGCCCACCCAGATGCCTACCGCACCTACTTTTTCATAAATACCGATATAATAACAAAGTGGAATTCCGACTCCCCAATAGGATATAACGGTAATGGCCGTAGGGATTTTATAATCTTGTAATCCACGTAATAAGCCAAGTGAAACGGCCTGAATGCCATCAAATAGTTGAAATATGGCACCCCAAACGACTAAGGTCACTGCAATTGCAATCACGGGTAATTCTTGTGTATAACCCCGGACCAGGTATTCGCGGCCGAAGAAAAACAACAAGGCACAAGCACCCATGAATAATAAGGAAAGGATTAACGCTGCTTTCCCAGACTCGATGATTCCTGCGCGGTTTCGTTCGCCTATGGCAGTTCCTACATTAATTCCACCTGCCACAGCGATCCCTGTAGCCATCATATACGTAATGGAAGCCATATTAATAGCCACAATATGAGCTGCTTGAGCCGTAACTGAAATCCAGCCCATCATCACTACAGCCATGCCAAAAGTCGCAATCTCAAAGAAACCTTGCATTCCAGAAGGAATTCCGATGCGAAGTATATTTTTCTCTAAGACATTCTTGACCACATGTACATGTCCTTTACGCAGATAAGGCTTGAACTCTTCTTTAGTAAATACATAAATAGCTAATGTTCCCGCCATGAATAAACGGGACAGCAAGGTAGAAATGCCAGATCCGAATAAACCTAAGGCTGGTAGTCCCCACAAACCATTGATCAACAAATGGTTTCCGAATACATTTAAAGCCAATGCGATGATGGTAATTGTCATCCCTACGGTAGTCCGTTGTAATCCATCCATAAAGCTTTTTAAGGCGATGAACCAGAATATGGGTAAAACGGATATGGATATTAAACTTAAGAAGGGAAGGGTCAAGGCTTTGTTAGCCGCTGTCTGACCAAATAAGTCGTAGTTTAAACTAACGATGTAGGTGATCAGGATGGTGATTAAGCCTAAAAAGGTGGCTACTCGCAGGTTTGCGCGCAATAGATTTCCACATTCCGTTTTGTCACCCTCAGCCACAGCTTTAGAAACCATGGGGGATACAATTTGTATGCAAATGATTCCTATAACCGCAATAGTGAAAAATATAGACTGCGCCATGCCAGATGCACCGAGGCTTTCGGCGGCACCGGTGGACATTTGGCCTACTTGAATCGTATCCGCAAGGCCCATAAGCATCACGCCCAATTCGCCTACCACGATAGGTAAGGCCAATTGGACGGTCTGTTTGATTTTAGGGAAAAGAGACATTAGATACGTACGATTTCAGCGCCGATGGCATTTAGGCGTGTATCAATGTTTTGGTAACCGCGATCGATTTGTTCGATGTTATCGATAATAGAGGTTCCGTTCGCTGACATTGCCGCGATTAACAGGGAAACACCCGCACGGATATCAGGAGATGACATGCGGATTCCTTTTAACGTTTGCTTACGATCGAATCCAACAACCGTAGCGCGGTGTGGATCACAAAGGATGATTTGGGCACCCATTTCGATCAAACGGTCGACGAAGAATAGACGGGATTCGAACATTTTTTGGTGGATTAAGACCGTTCCTTTGGCCTGAATCGCCGTCACTAAAATGATCGATAATAAGTCGGGTGTGAATCCTGGCCACGGGTGGTCTGAGATCGTTAACATCGACCCATCGATGAAGTTTTCTAATTCGTAATGCTCTTGAGAGGGGATGAAAATATCATCGCCACGGAATTCCATTTTGATACCTAGTTTTTTGAAAACCTCAGGAATGATGCCTAATTCAGGAATTTGGCAGTTTTTGATCGTGATTTCTGATTGTGTCATCACGGCTAAGCCGATGAATGAACCGATCTCAATCATATCTGGAAGCATCGTGTGCTCTGTTCCGTGTAATACATCTACACCTTCGATGATCAACATGTTAGATCCGATACCGGAGATTTTCGCTCCCATGCGGTTCAACATCTTGCTCAATTGTTGCAAATAAGGTTCGCACGCGGCGTTGTAGATGGTTGTTTTTCCTTTGGCTAAAACGGCAGCCATTAAAATATTCGCCGTACCCGTTACCGACGCTTCGTCTAATAACATATACGCACCTTGTAATTGTGACGCATCCACCTCGTAGATTCCGCCATCTTCTGGGCTATAATTGAACTTAGCTCCTAATTTCATGAAGCCAAAGAAGTGGGTATCCAATCTTCTGCGGCCGATTTTGTCTCCGCCGGGGGAAGGAATACGTCCTTTTTTGAAGCGGGCCAAAGTAGGTCCTAAAAGCATCACCGAGCCACGAAGCGCAGCCGCTTTCTTCTTATACGTATCTGAATCTAAGTAATCAATGTTGACTTGAGAGGCATCAAATTCAATGCTGGATTCCGATAAACGACGCATGCTCACGCCCATATCGCCTAATAAATCAATTAATTGATTGACGTCGCGAATGTTCGGGATATTGTGGATGGTTACAGGCTCTGCTGTTAAAACCACGGCACACAAGATCTGTAATGCTTCGTTTTTTGCTCCTTGAGGAGTAATTTCTCCTTTTAAACGGCGGCCACCGGTTACTTTAAATGATGCCATAACTGATTACTTATTTTTACGGAAATTGTTATTTCGGTTGTTGTTATTGTTGCTTCTGAAGTTATTCTTCCGGTAGTTGTTGTTCCGGTTATTGTTGTTGCTGTTCGGGTATTCCGGCGCGTTATAGGCGTTTCTAGCGTTATTTGCCACCTTAGCGTGACCTAATCCCTCTTGCGAAAGCTCGTCTACGATGGTGCCTAATAGGTTTTCCGACATCTCTTTGATGTTTTGCCAAATCACCGCATCGTCCACCGATTCCTTGTTCCAGGTTACGTAAAAACCTTTCATCAAGCGGGCGATGTACGCGACTAAAATTTTCTTGTCTTCTACTTTTTCTTCAGCGATGGCACGAAGAATTAATAATTCGACGTTGCGGCCATAATGCTTGAAACGCAAGTTGTGCTGGTTATACGCCACTTTACGCGGTGCTTTACCTAGCGATTCTGGAGATGGAGATGGGAAGGGGCCCTGAACATTCAATTCGAAATTCGACATGATGTATAAATCATCCCACAATTTTTTTGTGTAGTCTTGGGTATTGTCCTTCATATTCGGGTGAATTTGTTTCATCACCTCTACCATCAAAAATGAGTATTTCGTCCGTTGCTCTTCATCCGCAATGGTCAAAATATAATTCACTAATTTTTGAACACTTGATCCGTATTCTTTCATATTTCTGTGCTCTTAAAGCATTAAATTCAGTATAATGCGCGGGACAGCGACGAGTAAAAAGACGATAACCGCCCAAATAGCCATCACTAGAACCGCTCCAGCGGCATAATCTTTGGCCTTCTTCGCTAATTCACTCTGCTCCGGCGAAACTAGATCGGTGATACGCTCTAAAGAGGTATTCAACAATTCTGCCACCCAAACGCCCGCTACCGCTAAGGAAATCCAAAGCCATTCCGACGCCTCGAAACCCACTTTCCAGCCCACATAAATCACGACAGCCGTGCTCACCAAATGAAAACGCGCATTGCGCTCATTTTTGATGAGTTCGATTAGTCCATTGATGGCGTGCTTCAAACCAAACATCTTAGAATTCGGCCGTTTTAGGTGTACGTGGGAAAGGAATCACGTCACGGATATTGCTCATACCCGTCACAAATAACACTAAACGCTCGAATCCAAGTCCAAAACCAGCATGTGGTGCAGAACCGAATTGACGCGTTTCTAAATACCACCAGATGGATTCTTCTTCGATACCCACCTCTTTCGTGCGTTGCAATAATTTCGCATAATCATCTTCACGCTGCGATCCACCGATGATTTCTCCAATGCCTGGGAATAAAACGTCCATCGCACGTACCGTTTTCCCGTCCTCATCTAGCTTCATATAGAAGGCTTTGATGTCTTTCGGGTAGTTCGTTAAAATCACCGGTTTTTTGAAGTGTTTCTCTACTAAATAACGCTCGTGCTCGGACTGGAGGTCGATTCCCCATTCCACTGGATAAACGAATTTACCATTTTTGTGCGCTTTTGAATTCAACAAGATGTCGATTGCTTCTGTATAGGTCAAACGCTCGAATTCATTTTCTGTCACGAAACGTAATTTCTCTGACAAACTTAATTCCGATTGCTCTTCTTTCTTTTTGTTCTTTTCCTCTTCGATTAAGCGCTTTTCTAAGAATGCAATATCGTCTGCGCAGTGATCTAGGGCGTATTTGATACAGAATTTAGTGAAGTCTTCCGCTAAATCCATGTTGTCTACTAATTCATTAAAAGCTACTTCTGGCTCGATCATCCAGAACTCCGCTAAGTGGCGGGTAGTGTTTGAATTTTCCGCGCGGAAGGTAGGTCCGAATGTATAGACTTTGGACAAAGCCATCGCTCCTAATTCTCCCTCTAATTGTCCTGAAACCGTTAAATTCGTCTCTTTCCCGAAGAAATCTTCTTTGTAATCCACTTTTCCCTCTTCCGTTAACGGAGGATTGATAGGGTCCAAAGTCGTCACGCGGAACATCTCGCCAGCTCCCTCTGCATCCGATCCCGTAATGATGGGCGTATGTAAATAGAAGAAACCGTTATTGTTGAAATAGGTATGAATCGCGTAGGCCAATGCATGGCGAACACGCAATATCGCAGAGAAGGTATTGGTCCGAGGACGCAAGTGTGCAATCTCGCGTAAGAACTCTAATGAGTGTTTTTTAGGCTGTAAAGGGTATTTTTCTGGATCTGCCGTTCCATACACCTCGATGGAAACGACTTCCACTTCTACGTTTTGGCCTTGTCCTTGTGAGGCAATTAACTTACCAGTAACGGCGATACAAGATCCCGTAGTCACTAATTTCAACGTTTCTTCTGAAACTGTTCCCTCGGATACCACTGCTTGAATATTGTGGATGGTCGACCCATCATTGATCGCAATAAACGCGACAGAAGAGGAAACTCTTTTCGTACGAACCCATCCTTTCACGACGATGCTTTGCTGCGTGGGTGTTAAACCTAGTATTTCTTTGATTTGCATAAATGACTCGGGCATTATTAATAAAAAGGCCTCAATAGAGGCAATAACCCTCAAAAATACGGATAAAAAACCGATTTATTTTATTTATTTGTAATTAAAAATCGGCTTATCTTTGGTGTAGATTATTTAGACAATGCAGGGATTATCCTTAAAACAGAATCAACAACAGAACCTCTCGCCACAACAGATACAGTATATCAAGTTGTTGCAGATTCCTACCGCAGAATTAGCGGCTAGGATCGAGGAGGAATTAGAGGATAATCCGGCCTTAGAAGAAGGTTTAGATCATAATGAGGAGCAAGAACCCCGAGAAACCTTAGATGATCTAGAGCGAGAGGAGATGGAAGTGGGGGATTACCTGCAAGATGACTATGCCGGTTACAAGATGGCCGGGGATTCGTATGATCCGAATGAGGAGACGCGGGAACGCCCTTTGGCCACCGAATCCAGCACCCAAGAGTATTTATTGAACCAGATCCGTTACGTCGTTCGGACCGAGCGTGAAGAAATTCTTGCCCAGCAAATCATCGGCTCCTTAGAAGAGGACGGCTATTTGCGCCGAAACATTGAAAGCATCGTGAACGATCTCGCCTTCACACAGGGTTTTGAAACCGATTACGACGAAGTAGAACAAGTTTTGTTCAAAGTGCAGTCTTTGGATCCAGCCGGTATTGCCGCTCGTACCTTACAGGAATGCCTTTCCTTGCAATTGCACCGCAGAGAGTCAGACGCGCCAGCTCATCTAATGGCCATACGTTTAGTGGATGATTTTTTTGAGGAGTTCTCCAAAAAGCACTTCAGCATTTTATTGACCAAACTAGCCATCACAGAAGAGGAGCTCAAAAAGGCGATGCAAGTCATCACCCATTTGAATCCCAAACCAGGTGGTGGCGATGACGCGCCCATCGCCCCTTACTTACAGCCTGATTTCATCATCACGAATCAAAACGGGAAGTTAGAAATCAAAATCAACGGTAAAAACGCTCCTGAACTTCGTGTTTCCCGCGCTTTCCAAGAGATGTTGCAGACTTACGACAAAGGCGACAAGCAGCAAAAAGATATCAAAGAGGCTGTTACGTTTATCAAACACAAATTAGATTCTGCTTCTTGGTTTATTTCTGCCATTCAGCAACGCCAAGGTACCTTGATGAAAACCATGGAGAGTATCGTTGCGAGGCAATATGATTTCTTTTTGACGGGAGATGAGTCCGTTTTAAAGCCAATGAAGATGAAGGAAATCGCCGCCATGATCGAAATGGATATTTCCACCGTCTCTCGGGTGGTTTCGGCGAAGTCAGTGCAAGCAGATTTTGGTATCTATCCCCTAAAATACTTCTTCTCCGAAGGTATCACCCATGAATCTGGTGAGGATTTCTCTACCCGTGAAGTGAAGAACATCTTGCGCGAGATCATCGAACAAGAACCGAGCTCGGAACCGCATTCAGATGAGGATTTGGAGCAATTATTACTCGAACGCGGCTTTGTCGTGAAACGCAGAACCGTGGCTAAATACCGCGATCAGCTGGGAATTCCGGTGGCGAGGTTAAGGAAACATTTATAATCAGTTTCTTGATTAGGAATTCACCGTAATTTACTTACCTTTGGAGTTAGTAACGTGATACGTCAGTATGATCAAATCCTTCGGTTCTAAAGAAACTTTAAAAATTTGGAATGGAGAGAGGTCAAAACGCTTACCATTTGAAATTCAAGAGATTGCGCGTAGAAAATTACGTATGATTCAAGCCTCAGTGAATATAAATGACTTGCGAATTCCACCTGCAAATCGATTAGAAAAGCTTTCTGGTTCTGCATCTGAATTCTATAGTATTCGCATAAACGATCAGTGGCGAATTATTTTCAAATGGATAAATAACTCAGCAGAAGAAGTAGAAATTGTAGATTATCATTGATATGGAAAACTTGAAAAACATACACCCTGGAGAGGTTTTATTAGAGGAATTTCTAGTTCCTATTGGTATTTCTGCTTATCGCTTAGCGAAAGAAATTAATATACCTCAAACACGTATTTCAGAAATATTAAAAGGTCGCCGCCGTGTGACAGCTGACACTGCCTTGCGTTTGTCTTTGTTTTTTGGTAATTCTGTGAAATTCTGGATGGGTTTGCAGGATGATTTTGATATTGAAGAGGAATTGAGATTAAAGAAAAATGAATTTGATTTAATTCGTAAATATGAATTTGCATAGGCTATGACTTTCAACTTTTTAAAGCTCCACCGCAACGGTCCCATCTGGACCTTGACTTTACACCGTCCTGAGGTTTATAATGCCTTAAACGCAGGTTTAATTCACGAAATCAGGGAAGTAGCCGAAGCCGCGCAAATCGATGACGAGGTGCGCGTTTTAGTGATCACGGGAGAGGGAAAAGCCTTTTGTTCTGGGGCAGATTTGAAGTCTGGTGTGAGTGATCCGAATCTGGGGAATGTGTTGCGTTCCACCTACAACCCGATGATTACCGCCTTGCGTAGTTTAAATAAACCCGTTATCGGAGCGATTAATGGGGTCGCTGCGGGTGCCGGTTGTAGTTTGGCATTAGCCTGTGATTACCTCATTGCTCATGAGGATGCGTATTTTTCTGAGTTATTTGTCCAAATAGGTTTAGCCATGGATGCGGGTTCTACCGCCTTTTTAATGCAGTCTGTGGGCTATCACCGGGCGTTTGATTTAGCGACTACCGGTAGAAAGGTGGGGGCAAAAGAGGCGAAGGAGATAGGTTTAGTGGCTGAGGTCGTTTCAGGGGCTGATTGGGAAGGGAAGGTGCATGAGGTGGCTTTGGCCTTTTCGAAAAAAGCGACCTTAGCGATTTCGTTGATGAAACGTAGTTTACAACGCGCTTATAATCAGGATTTAGCAGCGACACTTGCCTCAGAAGCCGAAGAGCAAACGATTCTAGGACAAAGCGAAGATTTTGCGGAAGGGGTGACGGCCTTTATGCAGAAAAGGGCTCCTCACTTCAAAGGGAAATAATTTTTAGAAAATTTTAGAGGATAGTTTTTCATTTTGCCAAAGAAATTCTACCTTTGCAATCCCGAAAGGACAATGGTTGCGTAGCTCAATTGGATAGAGCATCTCACTACGGATGAGAAGGTTTGGGGTTCGAATCCCTACGCGACCACAGAAATGAAAAGACCTACATAAATGTGTAGGTCTTTTTCGTTTTAAAAAGTAGCGCTAAATTTTGTTCGTGTGTAATACCACGTATTCCGTTACTGACATTCCCATGAACTTTTTGAAATTCTTTGAAAAGGTAAATCTTGACTTAAATAAACAGTGGTCTCCTAAATGTGCAATCGTATAATTGTTCAAAAATTCTGAATTAATTAAGGAGATAGCATACTTAACTTTTATCAGATTTATATAATCGTTTACGGAATAAAGGCAGTAATATTTGAACAAGATAGCGATATGACTTTTAGGGATTTTTAACTCTTTTGCTATCGTTTCGACTGTTAAATTTTTAGTTTTTAAAACGTCCGGCGTATCCTGCAGTTGTTGAATTTTTAGCAATGTCGCGTCTATTGAAGGTATCAATTGAACATGAAGTACCTTGTCTTTTTCCTGAATTTTGACCGTGGGTTTAACTCTCCAAATCAAAAAGTCTTGTGTTTGACTTACCGAAATTTGTTTAATCAAGTTGTTTTCTCCAAAAACGATCACCGGATTTTGTAGCAGATACAAAAGGGCAACTAGCCAGAGAAAGGAAGAGTAGCCATAAAAATCGACTAAAGTTATTTTTACAGTAGTTGCACTAAACAAAAAATAATTCGACGATACAACTAACATGAAGGAGATAATCGTCATGATAGTAGCCCAATTTCTGACAGCTTTATTCGTTTTCATTTCCAGCATATTTCGGGTTCTTTTTCTGAATAATCCCCTCATAAGCCCTATGATACCTAGAAAATAGGCGCTTGAAAAAAATAAAAACACCATGTAGCTTACCGAATACTGTTTAAAAAACAAATCAAAAAATAAGAAGAGTGAAGGGGCAATAAAATGGATGACTTCTTTTTTTACTTCTACTTTATTTAAAATTAGCCTTCTGAAAAACAGGTAATAAACTGGAATAATAAATAGTCCAATGATGGGTCTGATTTTTAAAGGGCTGTAGGTTAAATGGGTTAATTGTAATGCTTCAAAAGCATGAATAAAACGTTGTGCACCTACGATAAATAAGATAATGATGAGGTAAATGTTTTTCTGCTGATTAAATCGGACATTCGCTAGCATGAGGAGTACTAGCAAAAGACACAAGAACCCAACAAGTAAAGATGTTATGTGTAAAAACATGTGTCAAATATACACAATGTGACACGATAATGGATGCCCGGTTTGTAGGGTATTTCATCCTCTATTAAAAGTTTTGAATTTGTAGTGATTCTCAATTTAAACTACAATTCATGAAAAAATCCCTTTCCCTCTTTTTGGTCTTATTGTGCTTTTTAAGCACCCATTTTCTGAATGCTCAAACGAGTGTCACATCCTCTGGAATGTCCATTCAAGGAATCGCTAGAGATGTCAATAATGAGGCTTTAGCGAATTTTGATCAGTTGAATTTAAAGTTTGAAGTATACTATTTACTGGGATCTTCTACGACACCTACCGTTTTTATAACGGCTTTAGCTACGGTCAAAACGGATAATTTTGGCGTTTTCTCCTACGTTTTAGATATCGATCAAAATCAATATAACCTAATTAGCAACAACGCATCATATTTGAAAGTGAGTACTAGTAATGTTGTTTTCTCCGATGAAAAATTAAGAAGCGTACCCTATGCCGTTTTCGCGCAAAACGGCGTTCCCACGGGCTCAATCATGCCATTTATTGGCACAAATGCCCCGTCTGGTTGGTTGTTGTGTGATGGATCAGCGATTCCGAGCGGATCTTATTATGATAATTTAAAGGCCTTAGCAGGTGCCAATACGCCTAATTTGAAAGGCATGTTCTTACGTGGAGCAGGTGGTCAAACTGCTTATCCTGGTAAAGAGGGGCCAGCATTAAAAGCAGTTCAACAGGATGATGTGAAAGCGCATTCTCATGCTATTGCCCTGACTACTGGTAATGGTGGCGCTCACAATCATATCCTAGAATTTGGAAATGATGATTTTAATAGTAATGGTGGTAGTAATTCGAATGGATTGGTTAGGGATACTACTGGTCCGAATAATAGATCTTTACCAACAAATACGGCTGCTAGTCATGCGCACAGTGTGAATGGGGAATCAGCAGTGAATGGATCAGCATTGGAAACTCGCCCTATCAACTTTGGGGTAAACTATATTATCAAAATATAATTTTTCTTTTTGATCCGTTCCCATTTGTTCTACCTAATAATAACCTGATGAAGTTTTATCTTTCGCTCCTTCTTTTGCTAGTCAGTATTCCTCTTCTGGTTGCCCAAGAGAAATCGACTATAAAAACGTTTATAGGTGCGACTGCGTCTAGAAAGGATAATATAACGGTCCCTATTTTGAAAGTAGTGAATGGACGAGATTCCACTTATTTCATTAAGAGTGTCGCTTTACTGTCTGGTATGCCTTATGTAGGCTTAACAAAAGGAGCTAATACCGCTTTGCCATCCACCCAAAATTATGTGAAGGATTTAGGTTTCCCCTGGGGCGTGCGTTATCGATATAATACGTTTTCTGAAGATGCATTTAGTGTGTCTAAGGGATATTTTAGTGATCGTATTGAAATCAATTGGGACATTAAGAAGAATCAAGAAAGAATTATCAATATTACGGTTTACCGGACAGAGGATGTAACGAATGAAAGCCCAGATTGGGGTAGACCCTTAAAAACCTTAGCAGGTGATGTAGGGACATTTTCTGATATTAATGTGGAGGGTGGCAAGTTATACCGGTATAAGATTTTGGCCAAAGGGGTTGAGGTAGAGGGTTTGGAAATTATCTATTCTAATTTCATAACGGGTATAGGTTACCGTAATCCTACTGGAGTTATTACCGGGAATATCGCTTATGCAGGTGGTAACCCCGTAAAAGATGTGCTAGTTTCTGCTACGCCTACAGGTAGTAATACCTTGTATGGTAGTTCCTTAAAAGTGCCATCAAACAGTTATATCTCTATTCCCAATTTATACCGAGGATTACAAGATTCTGTTACACTTCAAGCTTGGATAAAGCCCACCGCTTCCTTTGCTGGTGATGAGTTAAAGCTGTTTGAATTATACATGGATAATGGAGATGTCTATCCTACTAAATTGAGAATTGTTAACGATGTCCTCTATGTAGATGCTTTTCATACGAACCTAAGTATAAGTCATTATATTCCAAGTGGTGAAATTGACAATAAAGGGGATGATAGGTTAATTCCCATCAGTTCGCTACTGTCCTCTTTTACGCATATCAGTTTTGTTATTCGGGATAATAAAATTCCGGAAGTCTATATTAATGGACGTTTAATTAATGCAGCCTATGTGGCTAAAATGAATGCAATTTTAGATTTGAACTCGGCCACGGCTTCAGTTAATGTAGCTTATTCGAATAATAATTATGCAGACAAATTCACGTATGTCCTGGGTAGACCTACTTGGACTAGTGTTAAAATAGGGGGTGGTAAAGAGGCTTATTTTGATGAATTGCGAATCTGGGAAACGGCTTTAACACCCGCTCAAATTCAGCGAGATTTTCGTCGCTATTTGAAAGGAAATGAGGCTCATTTTAATACCTACATCCGAGCAAATGAAAGATCAGGGGATTATGCCTATGACTTAGCTCAAACCGGACTGATTTTTCATGGGAATAATGCTAAATTAAGTCATTCCCCGGTTGCTCCTTCTTGGGCGAATAGTGAGGATCAAATCACGAATATTCCATCCAGTACGCAACTGGGAGTTTTAGGGGTGACAGACGAATTTGGTAATTATGTGATTTCTTCAGTACCCTACAGTGGTCTGGGCGACACGTATACCATTGTTCCTACTTTAGGAAGGCATGAATTTAATCCTAAACAAGAGTTGTCATTTTTAGGCTCAGGGTCTACCGTAGTGAATAATGTCGATTTTATTGATCAATCTTCCTTTACCTTTAAAGGACAAGTGGTGTATGATAGTCGCGGGGTTTTTCCGTCCACTTTAGATGCCGCAATTACCGGAGATATTAAAGACGATGAAGCCTATAATGCCTATGTAAAAGGCAATTTGACCTATCAAAAAGGAGAATATTGGGCAGTGAAAAATTCAGGGGGTACTATCCAAGAACTTCATAGGTATGCAAAAATTCCTGTGCCTGGAGCCTATGTTAATATCGACAATACACCGGCAATCGATGCGAATAATGTTCCTATTCAAACGGATATCAATGGACAATTTACGATTGAAGTTCCCATCGGAAAGCATGCAATTAGTGTGGTAAAAAGTGGTCATACCTTTGACCTAGAAGGCCGGTATCCGGCCAGGACAAGATCAGTCGTGAATCAAGATACGACCTATATCAATACCTATCAGGATTTTTTCGAGGATAGGGATGAGCCTATCACTTTTATCGATACGACTAAAGTGACCGTTGTGGGTCGAGTAGTAGGTGGATTAAAGCAAGCGGGAATGCCGCTTGGTTTTGGGGAGAATGGAAGAAAAATACATGAGTACACGGATGAAAATCAAGTTTCTCAATCTGAAGTGTACACTTCCTTTAATAATATTGGTAGAGCGAGTATTAAGTTAGGTCATCTCCCAGCTGGAGCCACAAGTGTTACGCGAGACTATCAAACTACTTTTTCAACCAATAGCGAAACGGGTGAATTTAGGGTTAAATTGTTACCCTTGAGTTACCAGCTCTCAAAAAATGATCTAATATTTTTAAGTGGTAAAAGTCCTAATAATGCCTTACTGCTTAGTCAGGATAGGACATTGAATTATACCACCATTAAACCACTACAATACCCTACTTATACCGCTAAAGACACCAGTATTACAGGCGAGCCCTACCATGAAGTATTAAAATTTACTCATATAGCCACGCCTATACACAATGTCATTAGTCAGACTGCCGACTCTGAAATTAAAGTAGGTTCGACTACCTATACACTTCAGCCATTAGTCCCTTATTCGGCTTCAATAGTGCCCATTTACACACAATTCGCTGATTATTCCATTCGGATTCAAGGGCTTGAAAATTACTATAACTATGATCAGAGTGTAGCAAATCCTCAGGTAAGTTCTGTTCCTGTGGAGGGTGGAAGTATAGTCGCTACGAATAATTTGGCATTAGCTAACAGTGAACGATTTGAAGTTTTGGCTTCTGATCCGAGTATAACCATTTATCGTTTTAAAGGGGGGAATCCGAATACCAATTCCAGTACGTTGTATAAAAGAACGCTCCAGTTAAATTATTCGTTGAATGGGGTAGAGAAACCTATCGACAATGCGTATTACCAGCAAGGAATTGTGTTAGGCGGTGTGGCAGATGGCTCCCAAACATTTGTAACGGCTGGTCCAGAATTGCCAGATTTTGTGTTACGTGATCCACCAGGTTCGAATAGTTCGGCAACCATTGAAAAAGGATCCACTTTTAGTTTTACGAAAGATAACTCGTCTAGCTCGAATAATGCCAATGAATTAAATGCCACCATCTCTCTAGGTTTTAAATTAAGCGTGGGAGGAGGTTTATTGGGTCCCGTTATGGAAACGCAAATAACGAACGATATTTCCTCAGGAGTTTCCATGGCTCAAACCTCGACGGATGGAAATAGCGTTACGAACACGTATTCCTTTAACCAATCCATTTCTACCAGTGATGATCCCGATTGGGTGGGTAGCGATGCCGATTTGTATATTGGCTCATCTGCCAATCAATTTTATGGCACCTATGATCAATTAACCTTAGCTACCACCTATAATGCAGCGCTAGCAATTCCCGTGAAAAATGGCAGCGTTTCGGCCGTCTTGTACCCTAACGTAAATAAGGCGATGTATTTTAATGAGGCGCCTGAAAAAACGATGTTTGTCTATTCTCAACGAACTATTTTGACGGATTTAATTCCTAAATACGAAAGTATTATCACCCAAATAGACAATGGGACGTTGACTGAAAATGCCGGCGGAGTTTTGTCCAGAAATGCCTATAATTCCTCCATCAACTTGTGGCGAAAAATCATATTAAATAATGAATTAGCTAAATACCAGGCATTTAAGTCCAAGGATTCGTTACGGTTGTCTTTAGATGCGATCATTGAAACCTTAAAAGATCCTGCTACCTCAAAATTGTCTGCCACAGGCAAAAAATTGAAAGATTTATTAAATAGTACTTTTTATGAAAATATCTCTTTAGATGCTGGCGTAGGAGGAATTACGAAGGGTACTCAAATTGAACAATTAACCTCCAATACGCTTTCGTATCAAGTGCAATTGGATGAATCTGTTGCTTTAGCCTTTGGTGCCGCTTTTAATGAAACTGGATTTGAAATGAATACGGTTAATTCATCTGGCTCCGGAAATAGTAGTTCGTCTGAAGACGTAAATAATGAATCAACGACGATTAACTATACACTCCGAGATATCGATAGAGGAAACTTGTTAAGTGTGGATGTAATCAATGCGTTTGATGGGAATGGACCTTTATTTATTACAAAAGGAGGCGAAACATCTTGTCCATTTGAAGGGGCAGAATTGTCTCATTTTTATAAGCCAAATCACCCTAATGTAACTAACTTGGCGACTAATATAGTTCCTCTTAGCGCCTCAGAAAGTGTCGCGCTTTCTGTGGCGACTATGCCCTTGGAACGGCCGGATATTACGGTGCTAAATCGCTCCGTTTCTGGAATGTATGAAGGTCGTAATGCGGAATTTGTACTTCAACTTAGTAATGCAAGTACGGTCAAAAAAGACGCTGTTTTTAAACTGATGGTGGATCAAAGTTCAAATCCTGATAACGCCCTCATCAATATCGAACCGAATGGTACCTTAATTAACATTCCTGCGGGAAGAACCGTTACCTACACATTAACCCTTAAAAAAGTAAAGCAAGATCAATTTAGTTATGATAACATTCGTGTTTTACTTGAATCCACCTGTGATGAGCAGGCAGTCGATACGGTACTCTTGTCAGCCAATTTCGTTCCAGCGTGTACCCCTGTTCGAATTTTAAGTCCTGATATGAATTGGTTACTCAATAAAAATAATTCGGTTGACAATTTAGTGAGTAATCAAACGAAGCCTGTTTACATTAAGATTGGGGATTATAATCGCGATTTCTCTAATTTCAAGCAAATTAATGTAGATTATCGATTGAAAGGTACTTCTAATTGGAAAGGATTAAGGACCTATTATAAAAATCAGTCCGAAGCGAATGCCGCTATGGCTGGAGGGGAAGATGATGTGGAATGGCTTAATGGCCCTGAGATGACTTTTGGTTGGGATATTGTAAGTTCAGGTTTAGCCAATGGGACTTATGAAATAAGGGCTCACTCTAGTTGCACTAATCGTACCACTTTTGAGTCTGAGATAATAGAAGGTAAAGTAGATCTATCTTCTCCCGTTTTATTCAGTACGCCTACTCCTAAGAATGGCATATTGAACATAGGGGATGATATTACGCTTCGTTTTAATGAGCCAGTGAAGAAAAATGGGACGGTTACTAATTTTGAATTTTTAGTCCAAACAAACCAATTGCCTGTCGCTCATGAAGTTTCTCTAGCATTTAACGGAGAGAGTAATGTGGCCACTATCAAGAAACCAGCCCTTACAACAGGTGATTTTAGTATCGAGTTTTGGTTAAATAATAGAAGTCCGATGGGTACTTCTACTTTATTAAGTCAAGAAGGAGGGATCAAAATTGAATTGATTAATAATGATCTACAGTATACGATTGGTGGTCAATCTTTGAGAACGCCCATCGCAAAGGATAGCACCTTTAATTTCTATGCACTTTCTTATGAGGCAGCTACTAAAAAGCTAAGTATCATTGAAAATAGCACACTTAAAACATGGAATGTTTTTGTTAACCCGTTGAATTTTACGAACCCTAACCCCATTTCCCTAGGGGGGAATTCATTCAAAGGGAATTTGCACGATTTGCGGTTTTGGAAAAAAGCCATCTCCAGAGAGCAAGCAGCAATAAACATGAATTCAACCTTTAGTGGCAATGAGCCAGGTTTAATTGGTTATTGGCCTCTAAATGAAGGCAATGGAACGCTTGCAAATGATTTAGCTAGGTATAAGCATCTGACCTTAGAAAACGTGAATTGGGATATTTTCCCTAAAGGCACTGCTTACAATTTTGATGGTTTGTCCTATTTAAAGTTAGATTCTGTCTCTAGAGTTGTGATCACAAAAGAAATGGATGCAACCCTTTCTTTATGGATGAAAACAAATCAAACGACTTTGGGTACTTTGTTATCGAATGGTTTTGAGGATACTTCTGATGCCATCGAGAGTAATGGATATCGAAATAAATGGTCATTAGTCCTCAATTCAACGGGTGGACTAGACTTGAAAGCAGAATCTAAAACGTATTCCTTCGGTTCTATCCCAGTGAATAATGACACCTGGCACCATATTGCGCTGAGTTTAACAAGAAATGGGACACTCAGGATGTATATAGATGGTAAAGAGACCGCCACCTATCCAAGTAACGAACTCGGTGGCTTTAATGGAAGTACGATACAGCTAGGTGCGCAAGCTATAAAAAGGATAGATGGATCTACGGATTATACGCGTTTTTTTAGTGGACAGTTAGATGAACTTTCCTTTTGGAAATCAGCTCGTACTGCGGAACAAATTAAAGCAGATCGTTACCATGAAGTAAATGTTTCTAGTACGGGTTTACTTCTATACGCTACCTTTAATAAACCTGCCACGTATCTAGATAAAGGCCCTAAATACTTTTATCCGTTCAATGCATTTAGCCAAACAAGTACCTATGCTAAATTGAACAGCGCACAGAGTTACACGGATGTGGCTCCTGGTATAAAGCAATATAGGCTAACCGAATCGGTGTTTGTGGACGCTGTGATTAATGCGGATGAGATTATTCTTAAACCCAGTATCACTGATTGGGCCAGCGTGGAAGGCAAGGTCGCTACGATCACCGTTTCGAATGTAAATGATTTAGCGGATAATAGTCAAGCTTCCCCTATCACTTGGACAGCTTATATTGCGAAGAATCCCATTAAATGGTTCATCGAAGGACAAAGTGAAGTCGTCAACCTAATGAAAAGAACGAATGAACCGTTGACTTTTGATATTACGGTCATTAATCAAGGGGGAGTAGCCCAAACCTACAGCCTAGATGTTCCCAGCTGGTTGACTGTTTTACCAAGGTCTGGAACTTTAGCGCCTAACACATCACAGACTTTTAAAGCAACGGTGGATCCTAATTTAGCTGTGGGAGACTACAATACGGTGTTGGAATTGATTTCAAATTCAGGTTATTACAATAAGATCCAACTGGATGTAAGAGTGTTAGCGAAAGAGCCTATACTTAAATTAGACCCGAGCAAATACACCCATTCGATGAATGTCATCGGTCGAATAAAGCTGGATAGTGTATTTACGGACGATATTTACGATAAAATAGTCGCTATTGTCAATGGGGAAGTGCGTGGGATGGCTAATGTGCAATTTGATCCTAGTTTTAATGAATACGTAGTCTACCTGACAGTCTATAGTAATGTGGTAATTCCTGAATCTGTAGTGTTTTATATTTGGGATGCCTCGGATGGTAAGTTAAAAGAGGCCACTATCAATAATCAAAACGTACTGGCTTTCACCCAAGACGGAATAGTAGGGACCTATTCAACTCCTGTTATTTTTAGAAATACAGCCGTTACGGGACAGCAAATAGCCTTTAATCAAGGTTGGACCTGGACATCATTTAATGTCAACGACTTACGATTTAGTAATTTAAACAGGCTAACCCAAACATTGAAATTAGCGACCTCCGATTTAGTTCAGTCGAATTCGCCAGCCTTATTTGATGCGTATGAATTGAATACCCTCGATTCTACAGCCAACGGCTGGACAGGAGGAATAAGCGCTAGTGGAGGTATAAAGCTGGACAAAATGTATAAAGTGAAATTAGCTAACTCTCAAAATTTAAATATCAAAGGTATTCCTGTGGATTTAGCTACTTGGAATTTTAATTTAACCCCGAATTGGAATTGGTTACCGTATGTTGTTTCAAAAAATGTCCCTGTAGGGGAAGCTTTAGCAAATTTTACACCTGTAGAAGGTGATTTGATAAAGTCTCAATCTGAGTTTGCCATCTACACGAATCCCATAGGTTGGAAAGGAACGTTAACCTTTATGAAAGCGGGAGTGGGTTATATGTTTAAGTCTGCTGAGGCAAAATCAGTTAACTATCCTAGTTATTTGAATGTAGATAATGCCAAAAATTCGAAGGGTGTCGCCTTTCAAGATAATCAGTCAATACGTAAAACGGTGGGCGGGCTTTCTCTACCGCAAGTCGATTTTACTCGCTTTGAAAACTCTATGAGCTTGATCGCAAAACTTCCCCCAGGATTCCAAACGGTATCCTTTCTGACTAAAAACGGTGAACTAAGGGGGAACGGCCTTGTCCAAAACATCAATGGAGAAGATGTAGCGTTTATTTCCATTTATGGAGATACCACTGAATTATTGACGGCTTTTATTGGAACTGGAATAGAGCAACAAGCCACTTCAAAAGAAATTCAATTTGTCCCTAATGCTATATTGGGTAGTTTGTCGAGACCTATTCTTATTGAATTAGCTGCTTCCCGTTTTAGTTTAAGCCCTAATCCGTTTACTGCTCAACTGAAATTGACTTACCTAGGAAACAAGAGCGAACGAGCTAAAATTACAATCTATGATTCCATGGGATTAACGGTATATGATAGGATTGTAGAGCTTAATGAAGGTTTTAATCAAATGGAAATACAACCTGTTATTCCGAGTGGTGTCTATATTGTAGAATTTAAGGTAGGCACGGAAATTCAATACCAAAAGGTCATAAAACGTTAATGATGTATAAAAAGAAATTGCCTTTTCTGATTTTCTTTCTGAGCATCAACTCGCTATTTGTTAGTTCACCTGATTGGGTTGTGAACGAAAATGAGTTTCAGCATACAATGACTTTAGTAGCGAAATTGAATTTAGATGGAACTCAATTAATAGGCCCAGAAGATAAAGTAGGGGCTTTTGTAGGGGAGGAGTGCCGTGGAGTTAGCGGATTAACCTATGTTCAGAGTAAAAACAGCTACTATGCCTATTTAACGATTTTTTCAAATACACAAGGCGAAAAAATTACGTTCAAACTGTATGATAAAGCCAAAAACAAAATTACCGTAGTCTCAAAATCAATCCCATTTACGATTAATGAACACAAAGGTAATCTCACGCAATCGTACAGTATTGCTGAACCTGCTTTAAATAAGGTAGCCGAACTAGTTTCATTCCATTTCTCACAAGTGCCTTCCATTTCAACTGTGAACTCAGGTGAAAAAATACAAATCGCTATATCTGAAAATTTCACTAGATCAGCTTTAAAGCCCGTTTTTACGCTAAGTAAAGGAGCTAAAATTTTCGAAAAAGGAATCGAGCAAAAATCGGGCGAAATGACTAAGGATTTCTCTACTGTCGTTTCTTATGTTGTCCTTTCGGAAGATGAGTCTGAAATGAAAAACTATCTAATTCAAGTTAATTTGATTTCAAATGCCGCTTTGTTTTATAAGAAAGATGCAGTTTGCTCTGCACCAGGAGCTATAAAAGTGGTTTCAAAACAAGAAGGAATGGCAGTCCAATTATGGGAGAACGGGAAAGAAGTCTCGAATAAAATTGTTTCTAACGGCATGGCGCTCTTTCCTGAGGTAGGAGTAGGTACTTATATCGCTTCTATTGGAAACGAACGCAAAGTCATCGAGATTAAACTGAAAGAAAAATAAGTTAGTGTATGGAAAAAATTAAAAGATATCTGAAGATTGCTGTTTTCATTTCTCCTCTACTGTTGTTTCTGGGATGTGAGAAGGAAACCCCCTGTACCAGCGTAGAACAGGGTGATTTCGAATTAGTGCCTTGAAATGAAAACGATTTTTTGAAATAAATAAGTATACCATCGAAATGGTACGCTACAATACAAAAGACTGGATAACCTTATTTTTAGATTTCACCAGTCCGATACATTTCGAAAACTATTGCCTCTCATGTTTTTTATTGGAGGAGATTTTTGGGTAATAGAGCTTATTTCAACGCTTTTTGTAAAGCCTTGATGTTCCCATCGATCGATTTAGGATCATAACTTAATCCTAAGATTTTGGCCACAAAAGGGTAAACATTCACATTCTCGAATCCTTCCAGTTGAATTCCAGATTTGATGGCGGGTCCCCAGGCCTGAAAACTTGCGCGCATTTCGGGAAGCGCGGTATCAAAACCGTGTTTGCCCTTTGAGGTTTTGCGCGTAGAGAGGTTGAATACTTGCGGAAGTTTGGGAACTAATAATAAATCCCCTAAACGGTTAAAGCGATCATCTGATTTACGGTAATGCCAATATGCCGGTGTCTCATCTAGCCGAAAAGTAGTAAAACGCGTATCCTTTTTCAATTCCTGGTAGGTAGAATCGATTTTCGATGGATCTTTGGCATACACATGCAACAAAGCATCGCCCCAAGGCACCTGAAACGCCGCGGTATTTAATGGAGCCGGTTTGCTTATCGTATTCACATTGTCCACTTCTTTCATCCCATGATCGGAGACAAAAACGAAGTTGATGGGCAGGCCTAAGGGAGCAAGCGCAGCCTCTAAATCAGCGATGGCCTGATCGACAAATTGCACCGAATTCTTAACGCGTGGGTCTTCTGGGCCAAATTCGTGTGCGTCGTGATCCACCTCTGGGAAATAGAACGTGATTAAATGCGGACGCTTATCTGCGGGTAAGGAAAGCCAATGCTTGACTTGTGCAATGCGTGTTTTGATATCGATGACCTCGTTGTATATATAATAATACGAGGGGTAGGTGTCTTGAATATTTGCGTCTGAGGCCACCCAGTAAAAGCTAGCGGCCATCATTTGCTGTTTTTCAGCAAGTACCCAAAGCGGCGTTCCTCCATACCATTTTCCCTCGCCCACCATTTTCTTGTTGGACATACGGTACTCTTGGCCAGAGTTTACATCTAGATAAGTATTGTCCACTAAGCCGTGGTGCGCTGGGTATAAACCCGTGGCGATACTGTAGTGATTAGGGAAAGTTAAAGACGGATAAGAGGGCTGCATATAGCTTGCCTTTACGCCGGAAGTTTCTTTCGATTGCAGGAATTTCGCCTCGTATTTGTGCGAAAAGTCGGACCGAAATCCATCCGCAGATATGAGGATAACATAAGGCTTTTCTTGTTGAATCTTTGCGTTCGAACGGCCTGAAATGATGTGTTGGGTCGTATCTTGCGCCCAGCCTGAAAGACTAAAAAACAATAATAAAGCGAGTATTCTCATTACTTCTTTTTCCAAAATTTTCCTCCACCGGACTTTCCTCCACCAGATTTGCCCCCGCCCTTATATCCACCGAAAGAACTTTTTTGAGCAGCTGGATTGTATTCAGGTGTCTCCCCAAATTCCTCCGGTACCGCCGCTTTCGTTACTTCTTTCTCTAACAGATCTTCGATCGTCTTAAACTTACGTTGTTCAGACTCCGTAATGAACGTATACGCCGTTCCTTTCGTCTGTGCCCGTGCGGTACGACCGATGCGGTGAATGTAATCCTCGCCATCATTTGGCACGTCGTAATTAATGACTAATTCAATTTCATCGATGTCGATACCACGGCTTAAGATATCCGTCGCCACTAAAATCTTCGTCTTCTTATTTCTGAAATCTTGCAATACTTGCTCGCGAACGTCTTGCTCTAAATCCGAGTGAATTTCCTCTACAGAGAAACGCGCGCGTTTTAGGTCAGCCGTCAGGGATTTAACGTTTTGCTTTTTGGAACAGAAAACGATCACGCGGGTATAATCTTGTAACTTCAACAGGTGCTTCACGAGCGGACTCTTTTGCTTCTCATATACGACGAAAGCCTCCTGAACGATTTGCTCTGGGGGTTTCGAAACGGCGATATTGATTTCGACCGGATTTTGCAATAGTTTTTGGGCCAAAGTCCGCATCTTAGGCGCAAAGGTTGCGGAGAATAAGAGGTTCTGGCGCTTTTCAGGCAAGAACGAAATGATCTTCATTAAATCATCTGAGAATCCCATATCCAGCATGCGATCCGCCTCGTCGAGCACTAAATAACTGCAGTGTTTTAGGTTCACATAGCCCATATTCAAGTGGGCAATCATGCGACCTGGGGTACACACCACGATATCAACGCCACTCGTTAAAGCCGTTTTCTCTGTCGTAAAGGAATTTCCATCCCCTCCACCATAAATGGCTATCGAGCTCACATTCGTGAAATAGCCTAAACCTTCCATATTTCCGGCGATTTGAATCGCTAGTTCGCGGGTAGGAACAATGATTAGGGCATTAATGTGATCCTCGGGATGAGGTTCGGTAATTAATTTGTGGATGATGGGCAAAAGGAAAGCGGCGGTTTTGCCGGTTCCGGTTTGGGCTGAGGCTAAAATGTCGCGGCCCGCTAAAATGGGTTGTATAACTTGGGATTGAACCGGCGTAGCGGTCTTGTATCCCATGGAACTGATACCGTCTAAAATTTGTGGGCTGAGCCCGAGTTCTTCAAATGTCAAAGTATGTGTGTTTATTTTACCTTCTGATAGGTGGACAATCAATGCTTCGATCTAAATGGAAGATTAACTGAAATTGGGTAACAAAATAATGATCGACTAAGTTCGTCGCATATTCCGATGGAATTAATAGTTTCGTGGTCAGCTCCGTTTGTGCTGGTTGGTTTTTAGGCGCTGAAAAAAGATTACCTAGTTGCGTACGTAAGCTAGCCTCAAAGCCAAAATCCATAAAGTCATTCAACCGATAACGGAAACCTACTCCTACTGGAATAGAAAATCCAATAGATGGAATTGTTTCATTGTAATTGTGAATCTGATTTGTCGGATAATCACTGGCTATCACGTCAGAATAATTCCGCCAAGAGGCACCGGTGATACCAGCACCACCTAAAGAATCCAACTGATAAAGCTCTGGATTCGTAGAAACCAAGGCAATTCCAGCGGATAAATAGGGTGAGAATCTGTTACGCTTTAGATAATTCTGCTGATTACCGTTTAATTCTAATAGCCCAGAAAGGCCAAACTCCACGATGTCATTTCTAAATCGGAAACGCAAATCAGGTGTCTTAGGAAGTAGTGCTGAATTGTCAAACGTATAATCATTACCCGCTAAGCGAATATAATTCAAATTTCCTTTAATCGAAAAGTTCTTGCTGACGTGTCGGGTTAAATGACCACCTACATTGAAACGGCTTTGGTCATTTACTAGGCGATTAAACATCGTTAATTCGTCCGTCAAGCTGTAATAATGCGAGCTACCTGCCCCAAAACCAATCGAAGTATGTGGATTAAATGTCGTTCTTTTGAAACCGGTTCCTCCTTTTTTACCAATTTTCCAAAATTGTGCTTGAGTAGCTGAACTAAAAGCTAACAAGATAAGGAGGAGTAGAGAACTTTTTCGAAGCATAGGATGCAGCATTTATTGACGTCAAAAACAAATATACTCATTATTCGATAAACGTTAAGAGCTTGGAATTATTTTGCGATGCTAATTTGGAATATTTCTAACTTGCTTCTGTCCTGAAGCTTCGGTAATTTTAGGTATAATTCTGTCACCATGAAAAAAATCATTCTCCTATTGTCATTGGCCTTATTGGCTTCTTGTGGATCTAACTCAGAAGTAAGCACTCCCACTGAGAACTTAAATGAAGTATTAACTTGTGTGGATGCTAAAGGCCTCATTGCCAAATACGGGACTAAATCAGTTATTCTAGACACTTCCATTGTTTCTGGGGATGATACGCTGAAAGGAGCCATTCTTTTCCCCGGAACGGCTAAGCAAGCCAATGTATTCTTTCACGAAGGCAAAATTTCAGATGTAAGTATTCAAGGCGAAAGTTCTGCTTGGAAAACAGCTTCTGGTTTATATCTTGGCTTGCCTTTACAAGAGGTGGAGAAGTTGAATACGAAAAATTTTACGATCTCGGGATTTGGTTGGGCACACGGTGGCTCTGTTGTTTCTTGGGAGGGAGGTAAATTAGCGGGTGATAGCACCTTGACTCATTTGGCTTCGTTCCGTAATAAGCGCCAAAATATCTCCGTAGAAGAATTCAATAAAGTGTCTGGTGAGGCAGAATTTGATGTGCGTCATCCTGCTATTCAGCAAATGAATCCGGTACTAGAGCAAATTACGATTTTGAAGCCTTACATCCCGTCGAAAGAAGAGGGGAAAGGCATTGCGAAGAAGATTCAATCTAGCCAAATACCGGTTCGCTAAGCTAATTTAGGGTTATTCTTGTGGCGGTCCGCATCGCGTTCCGTCTTCTTTAAGAGGTTCTGTTTCAGAGCCTCTTCTAGGTTAATGCCGGTTTGATTTGCTAGACAAATTAATACGAATAGCACATCTGCCATTTCATCTCCTAAGTCCTTGTTCTTGTCCGATTCTTTCTCGGATTGTTCCCCATAACGACGCGCAATAATACGCGCGACTTCTCCTACTTCCTCCGTCAACATGGCCATATTCGTCAATTCGCTGAAATAGCGAACCCCTACGGTCTTTATCCACTCATCTACTTGTTGCTGCGCGTTAGAAATCGTCATAATTAAGGGTTTTTAGAGTCGATGATGATGGTAACTGGTCCATCGTTTGTCAAGTTGATTTGCATATCGGCTCCGAAGACGCCGGTTTGGATTTGTTTACCTACTTTGTCTGACAAGGATTTAATCATCAATTCATACAACGGAATCGCTTGTTCAGGTCTGGCGGATTCTAAAAAGCTAGGGCGATTCCCCTTGCGAGTCGCCGCATATAGGGTAAACTGACTCACTAATAAGATTTCGCCTTGAATGGCCTGTAAATCCAAATTCATTTTTCCCTCTTCATCAGAGAAAATCCGTAATCCAGCTATTTTACCAGCTAAATAAGCCACATCTTCCGGCGTGTCGTCCACGTGAATGCCTAGTAAAACAACAAAGCCCTGTTGAATGGAAGCCTGCAATGCACCCTCAATGTGCAATGTAGCTTGACTTACGCGTTGAATAACGGCAATCATGAGATTACAGGAGTAAGTAGACGATCATGAAATAGACTCCATAGCCTAGAATGTCGTTCGTCGTCGTGATAAAGGGACCACTCGCCACCGCTGGATTAATCTTTAATTGATTTAATACCAAGGGGGTTATGGTACCCATTAAACTAGCCAGCATTACCACCGCGAAAAGTGAGATGGAAACGGTCATGGATAACATGATTTGGCCTGAATCTACTAATAAAGAACATCCAAATGCGAATATCGCCGCAATTAACGCGTTAATGAGGGCCACTAATAGCACTTTCTGAAGACGTTTCCATAACGTGGTATCTAAGCCACTTTTATCTGCTAAGGATTGCACAATTAACGAAGAGGACTGTATGCCTACGTTACCGCCAGTCGAACCGATCAAAGGAATAAAGGCAGAAATAGCAGGTAAAAGGGAGATGGTATCGTCGAACCGATCAATGATTTTGGCCGCTAAAAAACTGCCCACCATGCCACCAATCAACCAAGGCAGACGCGAACGCACTAATAACCACACGGAGTCATCTTCTTCCACGTCTTCCGAGATACCGGCCATGACTTGAATATCTTCTTGCGCAGATTCTGTGATGAAATCGACCACGTCATCAATGGTAATGCGGCCTAGTAAACGGCCTTGAATATTAACCACCGGAATGGCCTCTAAATCGTATTTCTGCATTAAATCGGCTACTTCCTCGCCGGAGGCATAGGTTTGAACCGAAACAATTTCATCATCTTCGTAGACGTCAGCGATCTTAGAACCACGCTTCGCTAAAATGATTTTCTTTAAGGAAACCGTCCCTAATAACTTTCCATCGTCGTCGATCACGTATACCGAATACACTTTCTCCACGTCCTCCGCTTGCTTGCGGATTTCCTCGACACATTCGGTCACGGTTTGGGAGATGTTAATCTTAATTAACTCTTTCTGCATTAGACCACCAGCACAGTCTTCGTCGTAATGCATTAAATCGATAATGAAACGGGCCTGTTCGCGGTCTTTCAGTAGTGCGATCACTTCCTCTCGTACTTTGACCGGTTGTTCATTGAGAATATCCACCGCATCATCGGAATCGATCACGTTAATGTATTGCGCGATTTCCTTGGAGGTAAAGTTCTTTAAGAATTTCTTGCGGTCATCGGTATCGAGGGTAGAGATGATTTCGGCGGCGATTTTTGTGTCTATTAATAACACAATGTATTTCGCTTCTTCCGTCGTTAACTCGATTAAGATGTGCGTGATGTCCGCAGGGAATAAGCCGTCTAGCTTCAATAAAATACCCTCATTCTCCTGATTTTCTATGAGCAGGCGAATGTCCTCTATGAACTCTTTAGTTAGTTCAAACGGAAGGTGATTTGGGTTAACTTCTTCCATGGTGTGAGGGATTTTAGATGAAACAGCGCAAATTAGTAAAAATAGATCGATTAAGCGCCTAGGTAGCCATTATCTTTCCATAAAATCGTTAACTCGGTGAACTCAGCGACACCTAATTGTTCGGCACGTTTGCTGAGCAATGGATGTTCAGGTAATTGCAAGGCTCTGAGGGCATTACGCAAAGTCTTTCGACGTTGGTTAAAGGCCATCTTTACTAAAGACTTGAATTTCGCTGGATCGCATTCTAGTTTTTTGTCCCAGTTTCGAACTAAACGAATGACGCCGGAGTTAACTTTGGGAGGAGGTGTAAATACCTCCGGTCCTAGGCTGAATAAGTATTCGATATCGTAGAAGGCCTGTAATAGTACACTTAGAATGCCGTAATCCTTATTGCCTGGTTTTGCCGCGAGGCGCACTGCTACTTCTTTTTGCAGCATGCCCACCACTTCGATACATTGGTCTTTGTATTCCAAAATGCGGAAAAAGATCTGTGTCGAAATGAAATAGGGGAAGTTGCCCACGATGGCGAATTTTTCTTCGCCAAAAATATTCTCCAATGGATACCGCAAGAAATCGCCATCGATTAGACGCGGACCCGTAAATTCTAAGTAGTTCTTACGCAGGTAGTCCACGGACTCTTTGTCGATTTCGATGAGGGAGGTTTCGTATTCCGTTTTTTTGACCAAAAACTGTGTCAACACACCCATCCCCGGCCCAATCTCCAATACTTTCGTATAGGCTCCAGCGGGCTGCAAGCCATCTACGATGCGCTTTGCCGCGTCTAAATCATTTAAAAAATGTTGTCCTAAACTCTTTTTTGCTCTTACTTGCACCGGGTCTCTGGGGTTTAAGGAGTAAAATTAAGCCCTTTTTTGTACATTTAAGCAAAATTTTCGATTAAAGGCATGGAGGATAGGCAGGCCCTGATTAAAACATTGGATTCCCTGAAGCTTTTTGGCATCGTAATGGCGCTGGATGGAACTATCTCGCATGCGAATGCCTACACGCACCAATTGCTAGGGTACAAGCCGGGGGAATTAAATGGAATGGACTTCTTTTCTACCCTTGTTCCAGATGGCGAAAGTGAAATACGAAGAACCTCTTTTGACAAAGCCATCCAGACCGGAGGTCTATTCGAAGAACGCGAACGGAATTATAAAACGAAATCAGGGGCCATCAAATGGGTAGAAGTCGCTTCTACTGTGGTGAGCGATAATTTCCTGAGTATCATAGGGGAGGATGTCAGCGAGAAGAAGAAAGTATCGGAAGCCCTTTCCCGCTCTAATGCCCAATTACAAGACTTAATTAACAATACCACCGACCTCATCCAAATCACTGGGGTGACCGGTCGTTTCCTATTCGTGAACCGTGCTTGGTTAGAAACCATGGGATACACGGAGGAGGAAGCCAAAGATCTAAAAATACAGGATGTACTTCATCCCGAGTTTGCACACCAGACACAAGCGCAATTCGATGCGTTATCGAAAGGGGAAGACATTCCAGAATTTACAGCCGTATTCAAGCGTAAAGACGGACGCCGGCTGTATGTGTCTGGTTCAGTGACTTGCCGATTCGAACGGGGTGTGCCTACCGCTTATCGTTGTATTCTTCACAACTCTACGGCTAAAGTCCGGGCGGAGCGGGCGAATAAATTATTCTCCTCCATTTCCCAAGTTGCGATCAATTCCTCGAATCTGGATGATCTGTTTGTGAACATCCACAAGCAATTAGGCGAGGTGATCGACGTGAAGAACTTCTTCATCGCGCAATACGATCCGGGGAAGAGCTATATTTATTTCCCTTACTACATCGATGAGTACTTTAATTCCCGGGTGCACTTTACTAAGCGCCGCCTAGGGAATGGCTTGACGGAATATGCCTTGATGGCGAATAAGCCTTTGATCTTGCACGATGATGAGATCCATCAGTTAGCGGCAGAGAAGAAGATTTACTTGTATGGGGTGGTTCCCAAAGTTATGCTCTGTGTTCCCCTCCGCATCGGTGATCGGGTGACGGGTATCATTGGAGTAAAGTCCTATGAGCGGGCGAACAAGTACGAGAACCGAGATTTAGAGTTATTGGACTTTATTTCGGGGCAAGTGGCCATTGCGATATCGAGGAAGCAGGCGGAAGAGGCTTTGGCCAGAGAAACGGCTCGATTAAATTCCATCTTCGAAAGTTCGTCTCACCTCATGTGGTCTGTGAATAAACGCTTACTATTGATGAGCTTTAACCACGACTATGCGGACTTATTGCAGCAAGAACTGGGGTTTACGCCACAATTGAATTTCAGCTCGGAGACGATGGGATTCAAGATGATGGCGCCGGAGCAACGCAAGGCGATGGAGGAGCATTATAAACAAGCGTTTAGAGGTACGAAACAGCACTTTGAGCTTTTTCTGAATAAGAAAGATGGGACGGATCGCTGGTTAGAGATTTATTTGAATCCCATTTTAGACCAGGGAATAATCTCAGAAGTTTCTGGTATCGCTCGGGATATTACGGATATTAAGAAGTACCAAATAGAATTGGTGGAAGCCCGCGAACAAGCGGAGCACTCGTTGAAGGTGAAGGAACAGTTTTTGGCGAATATGTCGCACGAAATTCGGACACCTATGAATGGGGTGATCGGGATGGTGGACTTGCTTTGCGATACACCGCTGGAGGAAGAACAACGGGATTATTTACAAACGATACGCAAGTCGTCGGAGACGCTATTGCATATTTTGAATGATATTCTGGATTTGGCCAAAATCGAAGCCGGTAAAATGGTCTTACATCCTATGGATATTCTGCTAGAGGATGTTTTCGATCGCTTGATGGCCTTATTTACGCCATTAGCGCATCAGAAAGGGAATAAAGTCTCGTATAAACTAGACGATAAAGTGCCCGCCTATGTCAAAGCAGATGAGACGCGCTTATTACAGATTCTTTCGAATCTTACATCAAATGCGCTGAAGTTTACAGAGAATGGTTCCGTTTCGATTACAGTGAAGCCTATTTCGGTTTCTTCCGATGCGACTGAATTAGAAGTGCGGGTTTCGGATACGGGGATTGGTATCAGTCCTACGAATTTAGAAAAGCTCTTCAATGCGTTCCAACAAGTCGATAATTCCACTTCGAAGAATTATGGCGGCACTGGTTTAGGATTAGCGATTTCTCGAGAATTCTGTAAGATGATGGAAGGTGATATCGGGGTGGAATCTGTGGAAGGAAAGGGAAGTACGTTTTGGTTTAGGATTAAACTCGCGATCGGGGATTCGGCTTTAGCGGCGAAAACGAAGAAAGAGGAGAATTTGTCGATTTCAGGGACTTTGCATTCTGTACATGCGCGTGTCTTGTTAGTGGACGATAATGCCACGAATCGCAAGGTAGCGAGTCAGATTTTGATGAAGGCGGGTTGTGAGGTTTTGATGGCCTCCAGTGGCCAGGAAGCCATTGGTTTATTGCAAAAAGACGCGAATTTTGATTTGGTCTTGATGGATATTCAAATGCCAGAAATGGATGGGATGGAGACTACACGTCGCCTGAAAGCATTGAATTTAGCCGCTTTACCACCTATCGTGGCGATGACGGCCTATGCGATGAAAGAAGATCGCGAGCGCTTCTTGGCAGCCGGAATGGATGATTATTTAGCTAAACCGATTCGAGCGCAGCAAATCATTGCGATGGTGGCTCGCTGGGTGTCCGAGGGACATGGCGTCATTCAGGAGGCCGAGGTGTCTACAGGTTTTGTGGTGGATGAAGAGGTATTAGCCTCGCTTTCGGATGCAGTAGGTGGAGATCCGGCCTTTGTTCAAAGTATGTTAGAAGAGTTTATCGCGGAGGCCAAAGAACAGATTGCGGCTGCTATTTCAGCTCATGCTGGCGGAAGCTGCAAAGGCGTTCAATCCGAACTACATACCTTAAAGGGAAATTCAGGTACCTTAGGTGCCGCGCAGGTGCATTCGATTTGTGAAAAGATCGAATTGAAGGCCAAAGTCTGCGATTTCACCCAATTCGCCACCGAGATTGTCGATCTGCAAATTGCTTTAAAGAATTTCGAAGACGCGATTAAAGCCAAATTCGCCTAATATGCGCCATTTTGGCGTGTTTTCTCTTTTCGTTTTGCGAAATGTAATGCCATTTTTTCCGAATATATCGATTGGGTATTCATTTGCTAGGTAGGGGGAAAACCTAGCCGATATGAACCACAATAATTACACATCACAAGCTGGACATATTATTCAAAACGCGATGGAAATCGCTAGCCAGAATGGCCAGCAAGCCATTGAAACGGGTCACCTTTTGCAAGCCATCTTGCAAGACGACACCCAAACATCCGCCTTTCTTTTAAAGAAGAATGGCGTGTCTGTTCTACAAATTCAAGAGAAATTACAATCCATCCTTTCTTCTTACCCGAAAGTATCAGGCGCTCAGCCTTATGCGAGCAATGCTTTACAGCAGGTATTGACGAAAGCGGAGGCTTTGAAAACTGAATTTGGCGATTCGTATGTCAGCGTAGAGATTTTATTTCTCGCTCTAATCGAATCCAAAGATGCCGTTGCAGACCTATTAAAGTCCCTGGGCATCAATAGTGCAAATTTCAAGAAATCCATCACAGAATTAAGAGGAAATAGAAAAGTGAACGATCCACATGCAGAAGGTACTTACCAGTCTTTGGAAAAATACGGTAAGAATTTAAATGAATTAGCGAAAGCCGGAAAAATCGATCCGGTCATTGGACGTGACGAAGAAATTCGCCGTGTCTTGCAGATATTATCCCGCAGAACGAAAAACAATCCCATCCTTTTAGGGGAGCCAGGCGTAGGTAAAACCGCTATTGTAGAAGGTCTAGCCCAACGTATCGTCTCTGGAGACGTGCCTGAAAACTTGAAATCCAAAATCGTGATGTCGCTCGATATGGGACTTTTAGTCGCGGGGGCCAAGTACAAAGGGGAATTTGAGGAGCGTTTAAAGGCGGTCATCAAAGAAGTAACCGACTCTGACGGAGAAATTGTCTTATTCATCGATGAAATCCACACCTTGATCGGTGCAGGCGGCGGAGGCGAAGGAGCGATGGACGCAGCGAACTTATTAAAACCAGCCTTAGCGCGTGGGGAACTGCATGCGATCGGTGCCACGACTTTGAAAGAGTACCAAAAATACATCGAGAAAGACAAAGCCCTCGAGCGTCGTTTTCAATCCGTTTTAGTGGAAGAACCGGATGTGGCAGATGCGATCTCCATTCTTCGCGGGATCAAGGATAAGTACGAATTGCACCACGGGGTGCGTATTCAGGATGACGCGGTGATCGCGGCGGTAGAATTATCTAACCGCTACATCTCAGATCGTTTCTTGCCCGATAAGGCGATCGATTTGATGGATGAAGCGGCTGCCAAAATGCGCCTCGAAATCGACTCCGTTCCGGAGGAAATCGATGACATCCAGCGCAAGATTATGCAACTGGAAATCGAGCGCGAAGCGATTCGCCGTGAGAATAACAAGGAGAAAGAAACGATATTATCCCGTGATTTAGCGGATTTATCAGAGAAAAGGGATGCCTTGAAGGCCAAATGGCAAGCAGAGAAATCCGTGCTCGATGCGGTCCGCGCCGAGAAGGAGACGATCGATCGCTTGAAACTAGAAGCGGAACAAGCGGAACGTCAAGGCGATTACGGCAAGGTAGCCGAAATTCGCTATGGTCGTTTAGTTGAGTCGGAACAGAAGTTAAAAGATATGCAAGCACAGCCAGCAGGAGAGAATTCGATGCTGCAAGAGGAAGTAACAGCTGAAAATGTTGCCGAAGTCGTAGCAAAATGGACTGGAATTCCTGTGAGCCGTATGTTGCAAACGGAGGTGGAGAAATTATTGCATTTGGAAGATGAGCTGCACAAACGTGTAGCAGGTCAAGACCAAGCGATCGAAATGGTTTCGGATGCGGTGCGCCGCTCTCGAGCGGGATTGCAAGATCCGAAGCGTCCGATCGGTTCGTTCATCTTCTTAGGTACGACTGGGGTGGGGAAGACGGAATTAGCCAAGACTTTGGCCTCCTACCTATTCAACGACGAGAACGCGATGATCCGCATCGACATGTCAGAATACCAGGAACGCCACGCGGTAAGCCGCTTAGTGGGAGCGCCTCCGGGATACGTGGGCTACGATGAGGGTGGTCAATTAACAGAGGCCGTTCGTCGCAAACCTTACTCGGTCGTGTTATTGGATGAGATCGAAAAGGCGCATCCAGACGTTTGGAACATCTTATTACAAGTATTAGACGAGGGGCGATTAACAGATAACAAGGGTCGCACCGCGAACTTTAAGAACACGATCATCATTATGACGTCTAACATCGGTAGCCACTTGATTCAAGAGAAAATGGCTCAGATGGAAGGCTGGAATAATGCCTTGATTTTAGAGGAGACCAAAGAAGAAGTAATGACATTACTGAAACAAGTAGTCCGTCCTGAATTCTTGAACCGCGTCGATGAAGTCGTGCTGTTCGAACCATTGACCTTAGAGCACGCACGTAAAATTTTGGCGATTCAGTTCAAGGAGGTTCAAAAGCGTTTAGCAGAACAAAATATCACGTTGGAAGCTTCAGAGGAAGCCTTGAACAAACTCGCAACAGATGGATATGACCCGAATTACGGTGGTCGTCCGATGAAACGTGTGCTTCAAAAAGCGGTGCTGAATGAATTGTCTAAGGCTATTTTGTCAGGAAAAATCGTGAAAGATTCAGCGGTGATGATGGAGTTGGATGCGAAGGGGGAGTTGAGTTTTGAAAACGTGGAGGTGGAAATTTAAGAGTAGAGAGAGGAGAGTAGAGAGTATAGATTTGGAATCAAAAAAGCGGCAATTGCCGCTTTTTTGACGTTTAGGATGTTAGCTGCGTCGTAGCTGATACTGATAAACATTTCTGAAGTCATCCCCGCAGGGGATTCCAACTTTGATCTTTGAACTTTTATTTTTTAAGATTTTTTCTTTCTAAATTGTTTTTTTACAAAAAAAATCTAATTTCGACCTAGAGACTTAATCAATTTTGAATTTTAGGTCTGCATTTATCGCCTTTTATTATTGAAATTTTTCTGTTCCAATAATACTGTTCTACCCCTTAATAATTTGTTTTAATCATCCAACGTATGGATGATTCTCACCTATCCTCTATTTTGGCCTAGCTAAAATCGAGATAAAAACATCTTTTATTATGGAAAACAAAGTACCATTTACCTCAAGTGAATTTCGAGTTATTCATTTAACCCCTGAAAGTTTTTTCAAACTGTTAATCGGATTATTATCTCTCTTGTTGTTGAATTCGTGTAGTAAGGAGGCTTTGATGGAGCCATCAGAGCCATATCAAGAATTAAGACAATGGTATGCTTTCAATAAAATGACTTCTATTGATGAGCCCGTTTTATGGAAATATACCATACCCTTTGCAATGCCAGACAGCTCACAAGCTTACCAAATACCTGTGATGTCAAAAGCGGGAATGAAGGATTTAATTATTTATTCCGAAAACGGTATCCAAAAAGGATTTTACAAACTTTATACTCCAAAAGATGAAACTCGTATTAACATCCAGGTGCTTAACCTGTTTGATGAGGTAATTCGTGATGGTGTTTTGACCAAAACTAAAAGGGTTGCAAAACCGAGGAAAAAAAATGAACTTGATGGATCAACTGTAAAAGAGATGAATGTGCAACTTCCAGATGTATATTGTATTGGGCAGAGACTGCCCATGGAAGGGACGTTGGCAGATATCCCCATCATTTACAGTGAAGGTGGAGGGAGCTATAATCCTTCAATTCCTTCGTTTTTTGGTGGAGGAGGTGGTGCTCCATCAAGTGATTCATATGATATAAATTTTGATCCCTCTGAAGCGTTACTTTTTTCGATTGGTAATAATGTAACAAATAAATGTTTAATTCAAGCTATAAATGGTGTAATTAATTCTAAATATGACTTAGGTGGCATAGTTAAATATTTCAAAAAACCGCCCAAAACAATTTACTTTACAGAATCTAGAAACCTACCATCGTCTAGATTTGCTCAAACAAAAGCCATAAATGAAAATGAGACTTTGATAACATTAAATTTAAATATATTACCATCATGTTCAAATGAATTAATGGCACTTGTATTATATCATGAAATAATTCATGCCTACTTAGGAACAACTAAGAAAGAGGTTTGGGATAACGATATACAACATAATACGATGACATCAGCCCATTATTTAAATTTACTAAGTGAAATTTTAATGAAAAGATTTCCAACAGTGTCAAAACTAGATGCTGAAGCATTAAGACTAACCGGTTTGGAATTCACACCCTATTACATAAATTTAGATAGCAGAGTACAAGATACGGTTGATGAAATATTTGAAAATTTTAAAAATAAGATAGATGGAACATATTGTAAGTAAAATTAATTCGGTAAAGTATTTTACGGCTATAATGCTTTTAGTTTCTAACTTAATTTGTGGCCAAACTTATAAAAAAAATAAAGCCGCAAATTATAGCTACAAAGGAAATTCAACGCGAGAAATATCCTTAGATAGCTCGCACAAGCTTTTAATTAATGACGTAACCAAAAACATTTATTTTTCAACACGTAAACCATCTTGTTTTTCAGAAGTAGGGCTTTTTTTGTTCAAAGTAAATTCAACAGGTAATATAGACCCCAATGGCATAAAATGGTTTGGGGACTTGTTGGATTCTACGCGGAATGATATAATTTCTAATATTAAATTGACTTCAGGGAAATATAAAATATATCAAGACAAATCTTTAAAAAAATACCACTGGTATTTAATTGAATATTTCTCTGTTGGGTATGACTCAAACTGTGGTGGAAAAGAAGTTATTAATACAACATGGGAATTATCCAATCAGAGAAACACATTAAGTTCTACAATCAGCATTATAGTAAAAGATATACTTAAATCCGATAGTAATTTCACTCGACTTGTTTGTGGTAATTATGAGGAAAGTGTTAAAAGAAAACTTAGAAAACGTCACGTCCCAAAATATTTTTTATGAAATCGACAGCTATTTTTCCCATGAAATCATTCCCCTTGAAGGCTTTAGCTCTCATTTTTTTAATAGGGTTTTCTCCTAAAGTATTATTCGGTCAGAAAAGCACAAATTTAATGCAACTATCCCTTGAGAATAATACCCCTTTATCTAAAATATCATTTGACAAATCAAACAATAATTTAATTCAACACTTAATACATAAAATCCATTTAACTAATTTGAATACATCTTGCCATAATGAGATTGGTATATTCATTTTTAAATTAAACAACAAAGGAAAAGTAAGTGCTAAAGAGATTAAATATATGGGCACTTTATTAGATTCGACTAAAGATGAAATTATTGCCAATATAAAATCAATCTCTTGGGTTTTAAAGCCCCAAAGTAAATCCTTATTAAAATTAAATCAATGGTATATTTTCAAATTTTCTATTTATGCTGATTCTTCAAAATGCAATGACAAAGCTGCAATTGAGATTCTAAAACAAATAGAAAATAACGAACAATTCTATTGGTCGGCCATCAATACAATCTATGATAACTTATCAGTTTCCCCCAAATATATAACCTTTTTGGAGTTACATAAACGCGTTTAGATTCATATGCAAGAAATATATCACAGGTTGTTTAAGGTATTATTAATGATTTTATTAATTGTTTTTTTCTGTTCTCCTCTTTTGGTAAATGGGCAATACAGTAAAACCAAATTAAGTGGACCCTTTACCTATAAAGGTAATTCAGCCATTAAACTAACTGAAGATAGTTCAAGACAATTGCTAATTAGTGATTTAACTATAGGAGCCTATCTTTCTTCTCAAAATGCATCATGTCGTTCAGATATTGGACTTTACCTGTTTAAAGTAGATTCTAAAGGCAAAATTCACGAAAAAGATATTGTCTATTTCGGCACTTTGGTGGATTCAACACATGAGAGTATATTAAATAATATCATAAAGACTTCTGGAAAGTTTCTGAAACCTGCAAAAAATGCACGCCAAAAGGAGCATTGGTATTTCTTTAAATACCTCTCAAAGGGATATAAATATGGATGCTATGATCATAAGTGTGGTGCTGAACTAGTCAGGTTAGAGGCTCAATTAGTTAACTACAGCACTATGATTGATGCTGCACTTTATAATGTGAAGGGCATTAATCAAGAATTAACTTTTATTTAAGGAAGTAGTTATGAAGAAGCCATTAGAAAAGGATTAGTTCCACCACCAGAAATTATTGTTAATTAATCCATGATGTAATTTGTATTCTTCCTAGTTCGAGGTTTTTGGCGAGCAAAATTAACAAATGTGTTTTTGTGCTTTCCTAGGATGTCTTCATCTATTTTTCAATTAAATGAATAGGTTGAATAGCGAACGTCAAAAAAGCGGCAATTGCCGCTTTTTTGATTCCACCTTTATTCTTTGTGCTTTATTCTTTGTGCTCTATACTCTCTAATCTATACTCTATTTTGCAAGCAAACCATCCTCGTAAACCGATAAATCGCCTGCGTTCCCACACTCGTACTGCGAGAATCCGTAGTCGCAGGAAAAGGTCCTCCATGCACCATTGCACCTGAAACTTCCACGCCTGTAGGGAAACCGTTGAATAAGAGGCGGCCTACTTTTTGTAATAGAGTATCTATTAGTTCTTCTGAAATTTCAGCTTTGGTTCCGTGAATAGTTCCCGTTAATTGTCCGTCCATTGATTCAATAAACGTCAACAATTCCGATTCATCCTCCACTAAAATAGCCACGGTGCAAGGCCCGAAAACTTCTTCTAAAATAGCGTGATTGGCAGTAGCAGCCTCAGCCACAAATAGGGCAGGGGAAGGTAGCTCGCGCGAGGTCAATTTCTTTGCGTGTTTTGCAAGGTTAGCAACGCCGGAAGTGTAAGCCGCTGCGATTCCGGGCGTTAAAAATGTGCCCAATGGTAATTTGACTAATTCCGCTGCCAGCAAATCAAGGAAAGCAGCATCTTTCTTCTGCAAGATGAGTAAACCAGGATTCGTGCAAAACTGTCCCACGCCTAGGCAAACCGAACCAGCTAATCCAGCTGCTAGAGCTGCTGGATTTTCGGCGATTTTGTTCGATAATAAAATAACTGGATTCACGCTACCCATTTCCGCATAGACAGGAATGGGATGAGGTCTGCGAACGGCTAAATCATACAAGGCTTTTCCACCTCGGTATGATCCTGTGAAACCTACTGCTTGAATAGCTGGGTGCTGCACTAAATGAGAACCCACTTCATTCGATGAACCGTGAACCAAGGCGAAAACGCCAGCAGGTAAACCACAAGATGCGACTGCTTTAGAAATCGCTGAGCCTACTAATTCCCCTGTTTTGGGATGAGCAGGGTGTGCTTTGAAAACGACAGGGCAACCGGCAGCCAGCGCAGAAATCGTATCTCCACCTGCCACTGAAAAGGCTAAAGGGAAGTTACTTGCCCCGAAAACGGCCACAGGACCTAGTGGGATTTGGGTTTGAAATAAATCCGGTTTAGGTAAAGGTGCACGGTCCGGCTGAGCAGGATCGTGGATTTCTTTTTTCCAAGCAGGATTAGAGATGAAGTCTGCGAAGGCTTGAATTTGGCCTGTGGTGCGACCTCTTTCTCCTGTAATTCTTGCTTCTGGGAGGTTAGATTCTGCGCAGGCGCTTTGGATTAATTCATCACCTAAGGCCATGATTTCGCGGGATATGGCTTCTAAGAAGGCAGCACGATTAACATCTGAAATCCGGCGATAAATAGGAAATGCGGCTTTTGCGGCTGCTATGGCTGAGTCGATTTCTGCAATCGAAGCGTCTGAATAATTCATTAGGCAACAGTTTGTATAAGGGTTCCAATAGGTTCAATCGTGATGTGGATGCTATCTCCGGATTGCAAGGTAAAAGGCGGATCCGGGACGATGCAAGTGCCCGTCATCAAATAGACGCCTGATGGGAAGGACATTTCGCGGGTTAAATATTCTACTAATTCGGCGTGTGAACGCTTCATTTGGGAGATTTCGGTGTCGCCTTGGAAAACGCTTTCGCCGTTTCGGATGATTTCCATTGAGATGATGGTGTTAGGCGCCAATGGTTTTTCGGTCACTAATAAGCAAGGTCCGAGGCCGGCGGCGGCGTCATAGACTTTGGCCTGCGGTAAATACAAAGGGTTTTCGCCCTCGATGTCTCTAGAACTCATATCGTTTCCAATGCTGTAGCCCGTTAATTCTCCGAGTTTATTGACAAAAAGTGTCAATTCCGGTTCTGGCACATTCCAAAAAGAATCCTTCCGAATCCGCACCTTTCCACCTGGCCCTACGGACCGCAAGCGATTACCTTTGTAGAATATTTCAGGCCTTTCGGCGTCATACACCTTGTCGTAAAAGGTATCTCCACCGGATTCTTTAGACTCTTCCATTCGTGCGACTTTGCTGCGCAAATAAGTCACGCCAGCCGCCCAAATCTCTTGTGAATCGATAGGGCATAGTGGAGTTTCGATTTTGGCCTCCTGGAAATTCAGGGAAGCGCAATGTTGAAATAGCTGGGACTGATTAATAAATTCATCCCAATTTCCCGGAACCGAGCAAACCAGCCCTTGCTGATCCTGCACCTGAATTCCAGCCGAGGTTAAATAAATTTTATACGATTTCATAGGTTATCAAGCGAGGCATCAATCTCGGCCGCATGGCGAGATGCATACGTCAATTCATAGGTACAAAGGTTATCAATTTCCTGATTTACTATCGTAATCGGGTGTTTTTTGCAAATTTTCATCACTTCATTCATCTGTGCATAGCTGAACTGAATGCTGCGGATTTTCATGGGTTCTTTCTCATAAATCTCCGCCTGTTCTAGCGCATCGACTGCCCCTTCTTTATAGGCCTGAATGAGTCCAGGTACGCCTAGAAGAGTACCACCAAAATACCGAACGACTGCCACCAACACATAATGCAGATTTTGAGAAAGAATGGTATTCAAAATGGGCTTTCCTGCACTTCCGGACGGTTCTCCGTCATCGTTTGATCTAGCTTCTTCTGGGGTAAATCCGAGACGATAGGCATAGCAAATGTGGCGTGCTTTCGGATGTGCTTCTTTCAAAGAAGCTAAATGGCTTTTGATTTCTTCCAAATCTTTCACCGGATATGCCCAACTGATGAATTTACTTCCTTTATCTTTGTAAAGTCCTTCAGCTGGTTTTGCGATCGTGAGATAGGAGTCGGGTATCAATGACATAAGGATAAATTTAGGCTAAGCGATGCACAATAACTATTATTTTTTGCGGATTTTATCCACGCATTTGCGTCAGATATTGATGTATGCGCGCTTAAAACAGTGTTTCTCTCAGGAGAAGGATGAATTAGTATTAGGTTTTGAACGCCAAAATGGTGACGATTTCTACATCAAATGCTCCCTCGGTCCCCAGTTTTCCAGTCTTCAATTCCCCGATTCTTTCCACCGTGCTGGCCGAAATTCTATCGACCTGTTCTCTGATTTACTTTTAGCCGAAGTCCAAGAAGTGGAGATGTACGAAAATGAACGCGCCTTCGGGATTCATTTTCTAGGCAACTATGTACTTGTATTTAAGCTTTTTGGGAATCGAGCAAACTTGATTTTATATCGAGACGGAGAATATGATTCTCAATTCCAAAAACGCCTCAAAAAAGACGATGAGCTGGCTTTAAATTCCATCTCACGTTCCATCGATCAAAGTTTTGAGGCCTTGCAGACGGCTGATGGGGAATATTTCCCTCTCTTTCCCACGCTGGGTAAAGAAGGGCAAGCCTGGCTTGCAGCGCAAGGATATGAAAACCTATACCTGAAAGACCGTTGGGCTCTATTGCAACGAATGCTTCAAATCCTAGATGAAGGGAATTTTTATGTGGTTTCCACAGCTAAAGGCATTGTTTTTACCTTATTTCCGCCCTCTTCAGATCCGCTTTTCCAAACGACGGATCCCATTGCTGCCTTGAATCAATTCTATGTGTTGCATTATTCGGTAGGGGAGTTCACGCGGGAGAAAAGACAAATACAGGAGGGCTTGGAACGTAATTTGGCGAAATCTCAACTCTATCTGCAAGAGCTAGAGAAACAAAAGGTGATTCGAGAGACCAATGTGCCATTCGAAGAAATAGGTAATATTTTGATGGCTTTTTTACACCTAGTTCCAGAGGGCGAAAGCAAGGTAGTCTTAGAAGATTTTTACCGAAATCAACCCATCACGATTAAGTTAAATTCAACACTGAGTCCGGCCGCGAATGCGGAGAATTATTACCGAAAGGGAAAGAATTTTTCCAAAGAACTCGCGCATTGGGAAGAAAATATTGCGCGTAAGCAGCAGGAAATCGCTGAAATTTCAGATAAATTAATTGCCTTAGCATTAGTCGAAACACGAAAAGGCTTGAAACCTTTTTTAGCCTTAGCCACAGACAAGAAATCCGCCGAAGAATTACCATTTAAGCAGTTTGAGATAGAAGGTTGGGTGATTTGGGTAGGGAAGAATGCGAAGAATAATGATCTCTTAACGCTGAAATATGCGAAGAAGCAGGATATTTGGTTGCACGCTAGAGATGTTTCGGGTTCTCACGTCATCGTACGCAATCCACAAAATAAAACGGTTCCTGCCTTCGTCATCGAAAAGGCAGCAAGTTTAGCGGCTTATTTCTCCAAAAGACAAACGGAATCCCTTTGTCCCGTTATCGTTACGTCAAAAAAATACGTTCGAAAGACCAAGGATTTACTGCCCGGTATGGTCATCGTAGACCGCGAGGAAGAGGTTGTTTTAGTAAAACCGGAGCTTTGGAATTAGTACAATTCCGATAAAAAGGTTAATTTAGTCAATTCAAGACCTTAATTAACATTAAAACTCTATGCAATCAAACGGTTTACAAACACTCGACTACCTCGTATTTCTCTTTTATTTCGTGGTAGTAGCTGGTTACGGCTATTGGATTTACAACAAGAAAAAATCCGAATTATCTGACTCGAATGACTTCTTCTTAGCCGAAGGTTCATTAACCTGGTGGGCTATTGGATCATCATTAATTGCTTCCAATATCTCCGCAGAGCAATTTATCGGAATGTCAGGTAATGGTTTCAGACTGGGTCTAGCCATCGCTACCTACGAATGGATGGCAGCAGCCACACTCTTAATTGTGGCGATCTTCTTTATGCCGATCTATTTGAAGAATAAAATCTTCACAATGCCTCAATTCTTATCGCAACGTTATTCTCCTACGGTTAGTTTAATCATGGCCGTTTTCTGGTTGATGTTGTACATCGCGGTTAATTTGACGGCTATTTTATACTTAGGAGCCCTTGCGGTGACGACAATTTCAGGATTAGACTTCACGATGTGTATGATTGCAATGTCTGTGTTTGCCGTAATTATCACCTTAGGTGGTATGAAAGTAATCGGATTTACAGACGTTATTCAGGTGTTCTTCTTGATTTTAGGGGGATTAGCAACGACGTATTTGGCCCTTCAAATGGTGTCAGATCACTTCGGTGGCGAAGGTGTGATGAGTGGTTTGAATCATTTGATGACCAAAGCCCCAGAACATTTCCACATGATTTTAAACAAGGATAATGCGAATTATCCATCTCTTCCAGGCCTTACGGTATTAATCGGTGGTATGTGGATTATCAACTTAAACTACTGGGGATGTAACCAATACATCACTCAACGTGCCTTAGGTGCTGATCTTCCTACAGCACGTAACGGTATCTTGTTCGCGGCTTTCTTAAAAATGTTAATGCCGATCATTGTGGTTTTACCAGGTATCGCGGCTTATCTATTACACAAAGACGGCATGTTCCAGCAAGAGATGTTAAAGGATGGTGTAATCAACCAAGACAGCGCTTATCCGGTGTTATTGAACTTATTGCCTGCTGGTTTAAAAGGCCTTTCATTTGCTGCCTTAACTGCTGCAGTTGTGGCTTCTATGGCAGGTAAGTTGAATTCTATTTCAACAATCTTCACTTTAGATATCTACAAGAAATACATCAATACGAATTCGACAGAGAAACAATTAGTATCAGTAGGTCGTCTAGCGGTAGTAGGTGCCATGGTATTAGCGATTGCGATTGCGCCATTTATGGGTATCGACAAAAAAGGAGGTTTTGAGTTCATTCAAGAATACACAGGATATGTTTCTCCAGGTATTTTCGCCTTGTTTATCTTAGGTTTCTTTTGGAAAAGAACGACTTCAAATGCCGCTTTATTTGCGCTTATTGGAGGGGTAACGTTCTCTGTTTTATCGAAATATATTCCTACTTGGACTGGCGTAAATGACTGTATTTTCTACACGGCATTCTTAGATGGAGATGTGTACATGATTCCATTTATGGACCGTATGGGCTGGGTATTTATCTTCTGTGTGGTTTCTATGGTGTTAATTTCTTTAGCTGATCCAGAAAGTAAGAACAATCCGAAAGGTTTAGATATTGATGCCAAAATGTTCAAACTCGAGCCTACCTTTATCCTTGGTGCCGTTATTGTGGTGATGGGGATTGTGGCATTGTATACGTATTTTTGGTAAGTCATTTCGTGTAAGCATTCTAAAATTGTGCTTTGCAATAATTTTGTGAATGCTTACCCAAAATGCTTTCTAAACTAAATAGCACGTAAAAAAAGGGATCGAATTTCGATCCCTTTTTTTTAGTCGTCAGTCGTCAGTGGACAGTAGCCAGTCAAAACACTGCTGAATTCATCGCCGCAGGCGATTCCCCCTTTATGCTTTGTGCTCTATTCTTTGTGCTTTAAATCTCTACTCTCTAATCTATTATCTCTACTCTACAGCGGAGCATTGTAAAAGAGCGGAGCTCTTTTACAATGCTCCGCTGATAATCGAATCCACCACTCCCGGATCTAACAACGTAGACGTATCTCCCAAATTTGTCGTATCGCCCTCAGCCACTTTGCGTAAGATACGGCGCATGATTTTGCCGGAACGCGTTTTAGGTAGGCCTGTCACGAATTGAATCTTGTCAGGTTTGGCAATAGGCCCAATCACACGTGTAACGGTCGCTAAGATATCTTTGCGGGTCAAATCATCATTGATGGTCGGGTGTTCGCAAATAACATAGGCATAAATGCCTTGGCCTTTAATATCGTGCGGATAGCCTACGACAGCGGATTCAATGACACCCGTGTGCATATTGATGGCATTTTCCACTTCGGCTGTTCCGATTCGGTGGCCAGAGATGTTCATGACATCATCTACACGTCCTGTAATGCGGTAGTATCCATCTTCGTCGCGCATACATCCATCTCCAGTGAAGTATAAACCTGGGTAGGTGGAGAAGTAAGTGGATTTGCAACGCTCGTGATCACCATACGTGGTGCGAATAATCGATGGCCAGGGGTATTTGATACACAAATTACCATTTACGCCATTTCCAGTGATTTCTTTGCCATTCTCGTCCACCAGTATGGGTTGAACGCCAGGTAAAGGTAACGTCGCGAAAGCCGGTTTTAATGGAGTAATGCCAGCGATTGGCGAGATCATTAGTCCACCTGTTTCCGTTTGCCACCAAGTATCGACGATAGGGCAGTTGCCATGACCTACTTTGTCATTATACCAGTGCCACGCTTCTTCATTCAATGGTTCACCCACAGATCCTAAAACACGCAGCGAACTAAGGTCTTTGCCTTCGATGTGTTCATCTCCAAAACCCATTAACGAACGAATCGCTGTAGGGGCTGTATAGAAGATGTTAACGGAATGTCTTTTAATGATATCCCAGAAGCGTCCAGCGTCCGGATAGGTAGGAATTCCCTCAAAAAGAATGGATTTCGCTCCATTTAATAAAGGTCCATACACTAAATAGGAGTGACCCGTAATCCAGCCAATGTCAGCCGTACAGAAGAAGACTTCTCCAGGGTTGTATTGGAACACGTTAGCAAAGGTATAGGCGGTGTAGACCATATAGCCACCACAAGTATGGACAACGCCTTTAGGCTTTCCAGTAGATCCAGAAGTATATAAAATAAACAAAGGATCTTCTGCATTCATAGCTTCAGCCGGGCAATCTGTTGTCGCTTCATTTTCTTCTTGCTCCCACCAAAGGTCACGACCACCTATCATGGAAACAGGTGTTTTTGTACGTGTTTTTACGATTACCTTTTCTACGGATGGACAAGATACTAAAGCATCGTCCACCGTTTCTTTCATCGGAATGGTCTTGTTACCCCGAACAGCTCCGTCCGTAGTGACTACCACTTTACATTCTGAATCATTGATGCGATCTGCAATGGATTGAGCTGAAAATCCGCCAAAAACTACCGAGTGAATGGCTCCAATTCGAGCACAAGCTAAAACAGCGATAGCTAGTTCTGGAATCATGGGCATGTAAATACAAACACGATCTCCTTTTACGACGCCTTGGTTTTTCAATACATTACTGAACTTACACACTCTCGCGTGTAATTCGCGGTAGGTTAAGGTGATGGCCTCATCGCCGGGTTCGTTTGGTTCGTAGATGATGGCTGCTTGATCTGGAATCGTTTTTAAATGGCGATCTAGTGCATTGGCGGTGATGTTCATTTGGCCATCTTCAAACCATTTGACCGAATAATCATCAAAATTCCAGTCTAACACTTTCGTGAATGGTTTGATCCAATCAAATTGATTTGCGATGCCTGCCCAAAATTTTTCAGGCTCTCGCACGCTTAATTCATACGTTTTTTGGTAATCTGCTAGGCTCGTAATTCTCATCATTATATAGTATCAAATTCTCCCTGAAGGGCATAAAAGCCAAAAAGGCTCATTCCAATTGAAATAAGGGGTGCTAAAACAAAGGTGTAAATAATGGCAGGGACGAGGTCGTTCCCACCTTTGGCCCACAATGGAACCGCTTGAAAATAGATCAAATAAATGCCTGCACCGATTCCTAGACCGATCCAAACTATCCCTAAAATGCGTTTAATAAGGTTCATTAGGCTGCTTTTTTAGCTGATTTGATATATATAATTCCTATGACTACGCAGACGCTGATTAAAGCGATAGGGTAGTTTAATCCCTCCAAATAAGGTTTTTGCACGACTCCCGCCGTTTGTGCATTCGAAACTAAAAAGGTCGCAATGGCTGGCATTAATCCACCAAAAACACCATTTCCAATGTGATAAGGCAAAGACATCGAGGTATATCGAATTTTGGTAGGGAACATTTCTACTAAAAAGGCGGCGATGGGACCATAGGCCATCGTCACGAAAGAAATCAAGAAAAATACATAGCCGACTAAAGTCCACTGGTCTTTCTCGTTTATTTTAATGCTAATCTTAGATTCCGTTTTATCCGGTGAAACTTCCGTAATGACATTTTTATACGAACTTCCATCCGTGTATTCTTTTGTAATAGTCGTCGTTTTACCTTTTAATGTCATCTTTTCTGAACCCGGAACTACCGTTTTATTCGTCACATCCACTGTTTTGTACATTTGATCAAAAATGGGGCGATAGGACAAAACGGCTATAATCATCCCCGCCATCATAATGCCTTTGCGACCTATTTTGTCGGATAATGCACCAAAAATCACGAATAAAGGTGTTCCTAACAAAAGCCCAATGACTAAAATGGTATTCGTTTGAATATCATCCAGATTACAGATTTTTAAGAGGAAAGTTTGAGCATAAAACTGGCCCGTGTACCAAACCAAACCTTGTCCCATGGTAGCCCCGAAAAGGGCTAAGAGAACATATTTCAGGTTTAGTTTATTGCCAAAAGATTCTTTCAAGGGGTTTTTGCTAATATTTCCCTCTGCTTTGGCCTTAGCAAACATAGGAGACTCCTCCATGTTTTTACGGATTAACAGCGAGACGAGCACCATTAGAATAGAAACAAGAAAGGGAATTCTCCAGCCAAAGTCATCGAATGCTTCTTTGCTCATAGATGATCTAGTGGCCATAATAACGGCCAAGGAAATAACTAGACCTAGTGTGGCAGTTGTTTGAATCCAAGAGGTGAAAAATCCACGTCTTTCTGCGGGCGCGTGTTCCGCCACATAAGTTGCGGCTCCACCATATTCTCCTCCTAAAGCAAGTCCTTGTAAAAGACGTAGCGTTAACACTAAAATAGGGGCCCAAGCTCCGATAGTGGCATAAGAGGGGATTAAGCCAATCGCAAAAGTGGCGCCTCCCATTAACATCAGGGTGACCATAAAGGTATATTTACGACCTATCAAATCGCCCAATCGTCCGAATACTAAGGCTCCAAATGGTCTCACTACAAAACCGGCGGCAAAAGTTGCTAAGGTGTTTAAAAAGGCGGCGGTGGGATTATCAGTTGGAAAGAATTTGGTCGATAAAACCGTAGCTAGGCTGCCAAAAATATAGAAATCATACCACTCAATTAAGGTACCGACAGACGACGCACTAATGATATAGGCGAGGCTTTGTTTTTTGGTTGTCATTAGTATTAAATAGGTTGTAGCAAATCTATCATTTTCTCCCTAATTCTGCTAAATTTGAGTTAAAATTCTTGCTTATGTATACCGAAACACAACGCTTCACCCAATGGTGGTTATGGCTTATTCTAGTGGGCGTTTGGTCTTCGATGGTTTATTCCATCATAACCGCACCACCACAAACAGACGCTGCCGTTTTTGTTTCATTTGGGATAGGTATTCTATTGCCTTTGCTGTTTTGGCAAATGAAATTAACAACCCGCATTACTGCTGAGGGCATCTACGTGCGCTTTTTTCCATTCCACTTTAAAGAGAAATTCTTTGCTTGGGATACTATTTCTGCTTCCTATGTAAGAACGTACAGCCCTTTGATGGAATATGGCGGCTGGGGTATAAAATACAGTTTTAAGGGTAACGGCCTAGTGTACAACACTGCTGGAAATGTGGGTCTTCAATTGAATTTTAAAGAAGGTGAAGCGGTTTTAATTGGTACCCAAAAAGGGGAGGAGATCAAGCAGGTTTTAGTGGCATTAGGTCATTTAAACGAATCTGTGAAATAAAAGGCGTACCTTTGCGCCACATTATGAGGATGTTTGTTATTATTTCATTGCTCATAACACATCTTTATACAGTTATATGTCATTCGAATCATTGCACCTCATTGAGCCTATTTTAAAGGCGCTCAAAGAAGAGGGTTATACAAATCCCACACCTATTCAAGCCCAATCAATCCCCATTGTCCTTCGTGGCACGGATTTATTAGGTTGCGCCCAAACGGGTACGGGTAAAACAGCAGCGTTTACGTTGCCCATCATTCAACTTTTAGAAGAGAACAAATCGTTCCAAAAAAATAAGAAAATCCGCGCCTTGATCGTGACTCCTACAAGGGAGTTAGCGATTCAAATCGGTGAAAGTTTCAGAGCCTATGCGCGTCATACGGACTTGAAATATGCGGTTATTTTTGGAGGAGTGGGCCAAAGTCCCCAAGTCTCAGCCATCCGCAGCGGCGCTGATGTGGTGATTGCGACGCCTGGTCGTCTTTTGGACTTAATGAACCAACGCCTTTTATCGATCGCAGACGTAGAATATTTCGTCTTAGATGAGGCTGATCGTATGCTCGATATGGGTTTCATTCACGACGTGAAGAAATTATTAGCGGCCTTGCCTCACAAACGCCAGTCGCTTTTCTTCTCGGCTACGATGCCACCAGAAATCGTGAAACTAGCGGGAAGTATTTTGAAAAACCCTGCTTCCGTTTCCGTAACACCGGTTTCGTCTACCGTTGAGATCATTAATCAGTCAGTCTATTTCGTAGATAAAGGCAATAAGAACGATCTATTGCTTGACATCTTACAAGATACTTCGATTAAAACAGCCTTAGTCTTCACCCGTACAAAACACGGTGCGGACAAAGTGGTTAAAATGCTTTTGAAGGCTAGCATTAAGGCGGAAGCGATTCACGGAAATAAGTCCCAAAACGCTCGCCAAACGGCGCTTAAAAACTTCAAAGCTCAAACGACGCGCGTTCTTGTCGCTACCGACATCGCCGCTCGTGGAATTGATATTGACGAATTAGAATTTGTCATTAATTACGAATTGTCGAACATCGCTGAAACCTACGTTCACCGTATCGGTCGTACTGGTCGTGCCGGAGCAAAAGGCGCGGCCATTTCGTTCTGTGATATCGAAGAGAAAGCGTATTTGAAGGACATCGAGAAATTAATTGGGAAGAAGATTCCAGTAGTGGAAGCGCATAAATACCCGATGAAAGTATTGCACGTAGAGAAAGCGGCCAAAAAACCGCAAGGCCAATCACGTAATGCCGGTGGTTCTCGTCCGGGTGCTCCAGCAGTTGCAGCTAAAGATGCCAAGCCCGCTCGTTCTTTCGATAAGGCAAGTTCTGGCCGTAAATGGTACGGAAAGAAAAATACCTATTGATTTTGAAAAAATCGAATAAAATACTGCTCGTCATCGTAGGTCCCACAGCTGTGGGTAAAACCGCACTTTGTGTGGATTTAGCGAAGCACCTACAGACGGACATTATTTCGGCGGACTCCCGTCAATTTTACCGCGAACTTTCCATCGGAACAGCAAAGCCATCTGCAGAGGAGCAGGGTGGGATAACCCACCATTTTGTGGATTCCCATTCGGTGGAGGATTATTTTTCTCCGGGTGATTTCGAGCGGGAATCGATGAAGTTATTGACGAAACTCTTCAAAAAGCACGATGTTGTAGTCGCTACTGGCGGCTCCGGATTATACTTGAAAGCTTTGATGGAGGGTTTGGATGTAATGCCAGAAGCTGATTTAGCCTTGCGCGAAACGCTTAATAGTCGTTTGGAAAAAGAAGGACTTTGGGCCTTGTATACCGAATTGAAGCAATTAGATCCCATTTATGCCGCTCAGGTGGATGCCAAAAATCCACAGCGTGTCGTTCGGGCCCTCGAAGTCTGCCTTTCCACTGGGAAACCCTATTCTGAATTTCGATTAGCTCAAAAACCAGCCAGACCTTTCCAAGTCATTAAGATCTGTCTAGAACGGCCGCGAGAAGAGTTGTATACGCGAATCGATCAACGAATGGATCAAATGCTCACGGCTGGTTTAGTGGATGAAGCACGTACTTTCGAGGATAAGCAACATTTATATGCCTTGAAAACCTTAGGCTACAAAGAAGTATATGCTTTTCTTCGGGGTGAATACGATGAAGAGGAAATGGTTCGCTTACTAAAGCGTAATAACCGTCATTATGCCAAGAAACAGATGACTTGGTTCAGAAATCAGGATGAGTTTACCTATTTGCATCCTTCGAATGCCTTCGTAGAAGTTTTGAAACAATTAGAGGGTTAAATAGGCTTCGAGACCTCCTTCGAGGTGGTCGATGTGCGTGAAGCCTTTGGCCTTGAGTAAACGCACCGCAATCAAACTCTGCGTCCCATTATAGCAAATAATCACCCAGTTTTTCTCTTTTGAAATTTCATCGATGCGCTCCAAAAGCGTATCCAATGAAACGTGAAAACCTCCCAGATTAAAGTCATCCCATTCTCTGGGAGTCCGTATATCTAGGAGGTTTACATAATTTAATTCAGCTTTGAATTCAGCGGCAGTCATATTAGTAGCCAGCTGCTTGCCAGGCCATCATTCCGCCTAACACGTTGCGTACATTCGCGTAGCCTTCCGCTGTCAAATAAGCTGCAGCACGTCCAGAACGAGCGCCTGAACGGCAATGGATTAAAATTTCTTCGTTTTTCAGATGAGCAATTTCCTCTAAACGATCAGGCAATTCACCTAATGGGATCAAAGTCGCCCCAATGTTGAACTCATCAAATTCATACTCTTCGCGCACATCGAACAAGTTCAGTTTTTCACCCTTGTCCATTCGCTCTTTTAATTCTTCAATTGTAATATCCATCTTATTCGTTATTTCCGTCACCTACTACCCAAACATCAATCGTATCACCCGGATGAATACTCGTTCCATCGCAAGTCGCACAGGTTTGTTTGAATACGGTTCCTGCTGTTAAATCACTATTTGCCTCGTAAGTCACGTGGCCTAATTTTAAATTCATTCCTGCTAAAATAATCGACACCTCATCTAAAGGCTTCCCAATCAAATCGGGTAATTCAATCTCCGCATCTGCCGTTCCATTTCCGATATACAAATCCACTTCAGTTCCTTTGGGAATACTATTGCCTGCCGCTATTTTACGACCCAAAGCCTGCATATCAATCACCTCTTTCAAGCGTGGATCATTCACCTGATGCACAATCCCTTTTTTCAATCCCGCGATAATTAATTGTTGTTCCGCACTTCGTACCGACAAGCCAATTAAATTAGGCATTCTGATGGTAGGAGGCGTTTCTGAATTAATCGTAATGTAGATTTTGCGTCCCGATTTTACTAAGGCATTCGGCAATGGATATTGCGACAAAATCGTCAAAGGTGGCTTATCTGCCACAAATGTACAGTCCGAAATTTCGTATTCTAGATTATTCGCATCAACTGATTCCTCCATTTTTTCCATCGACATTCCTTTTAAATTAGGAACTTTAATGGTCTCCCCATGATGAGTGCTCCAGGGTAAATACACAAAAAAGAAGGCAAAAAACAGTACTAAAAACAACGTCACTAAGATGGCGACGTGCAGGTAGAAGTCCTTTTTTGATTTAGTTGAAATGATTGCCATAGAGGGAGAAATCTAATATGGTGCAAGATAATAAAATCATTATAGAATTGGATTCAAAATGCAGAAATTGTGCTGCGCAATAATTTCTTGCATTTTAACCCACTTCCATTATTCATTTTCTTCCTCTCTCTACTCTATTATCTATTCTCTCTAATCAAAATTTTACGTAACAAAAAAGGGGCTTGCGCCCCCATTTTGAAAAAATCTATACTCTTTACTCTATAATCTCTACTCTAAATATCCTCCGGACTCATTCCCTTCGGACTTGCGACTAGTACTTAAACACTTTATCTCCCGCCATTACCTCTTGCGTTTTCTCATCGAAAGTAACGCGTTGTCCTGTGCGATAAGCCGCATTCGACATGATGGTTGCGATTGAATGTTGGTAACCTGCTTCGATAGGAGCATTAGGTGTTTTGCGAGAACGAACACATTCCATCCAGTTTTTCACGTGGTTGAATGTTAGGATATCTCCACCTGTATCTGCGTCTGTTGCTACTTTAGCCCCTTCGATTTTCATGGTAGGTAGTAAGTTCGCTTGTAGGCCCATCGCTTTGGCCTCGCGCTCACGAAGACCTCCGTTAGGAGAGATCGTATTCGTGTCTAGGTTTAATTCGCCACCGTTTGAGTAGTAAATTTCTTTCGTTCCACCAGCTGCATTAGAGAAGCGTGACGTAAATTGAACTTGGAAGCCTTTACTTCCTTGGCCATAATCAAATACAACTGTCATCGTATCCGCATTGACACGGCCATCATTCCATTGGTAAATTCCACCGTTCGCGACAACTGAGTTCGGGTGTTTTAAACCTGAGAACCAGTGTACGGTGTCGATTTGGTGGGACATCCATTGTCCTGGGATTCCAGATGAATACGGCCAGAATAGACGGTATTCTAGGTATTTACGTGGGTCGAATTTGTCTGCTGGACGATTCATTAAGAAACGTTTCCAGTCGATATCTGACTCTTTTAATATGCTCGTTAATTCTGGGCGTCTCCAGCGACCCGGTTGATTGACGTTCCACATCAATTCTACCATTTTGATATCGCCAAATTTACCTGACTTGATGAATTCATCTGCAGCCCAGTAGTTTTCGCCTGAACGACGTTGTGAACCGATTTGGACGATTTTATTAGAATCTTTTACTGCCTTTAAAACAGCGCGGTTATCTTCCATCGTTTCAGCTAAGGGTTTTTCCGTATAGGTATCGCAACCTGCTTTTACAGCCTCGATGGTATGTAAAGCGTGCTGGAAGTCAGCAGTTGAGATGAAAACGGCATCGATTCCTTTAGCAGAATACAATTCCTCATTATTTCTGTAGGTTTGGATAGTTCCACCTAATTCTTTCTCTAAAAAGGCTTTTCCTTCATCTCTACGGCGGTTCCATAGATCAGATAGAGCGACCATTTCGAAGTTCATTCCTTTGGCCAAAGCCTTAAAAGGAGGCACATGCGACGCCCGGTGACGATCAGAGAAACCCACGCAAGCCACGCGAACGCGGTCGTTTGCGCCAAGAATCTTGCTGTACGATTTTGGGCTAAAGGCTAAAGTACCTAGAGAAGCTAGGGCACCTTTGTGTAAAAATTCTCTTCTTTCCATAGGATGGTTTATTTAATTTCTCTGATTTTGATGTTTTTATAGAATACGGAATCCCCGTGCTCTTGGAAAAGGATTGGGCCTGAATCTTGCGCTCCAAAACCATCCCACACTTTATGCTTGCTATGTGCCACTAACACTTTGAAGATATTACTCTTGCGCTCATATTCGATCACTTTAAATCCATTCAACCAGTGTTGAACGATATTATTTGGGTACACAATGATACGTCCTTGATTCCATTCGCCTATTTTCTTTTGGAAGCGACCATCAATTTTGTTCGATGGGATGATGTCATATAGACTCGCTAATGTGCGGTTTCCTACGGTTCCAAGTTTCGCATCTGGGTGTTTTGCGTCGTCTAACACTTGGTATTCCAAGCCGATCGCTGACATGCCTGAATTGTATGACTCGTTCACGAAATATTTCACACCTGAATTAGCGCCTTCCGTTAGTTTGAAATCAAACGTTAATTCGAAAGCAGAGAACTTGTCATTCGTTAAGATATCACCGCCATTTCCTGATTCCTTGCCACCAGAGCTATTCACGTGAAGCGTACCGTCTTCTACCGTCCAAACCGATGGAGGAGCCGTCGTCTTGAACGCTGAACGGAATCCTGTTAAGTCTTTTCCGTTGAATAATAGACGGAAACCTTGTGCTTGCTCTAAAGGAGATACATTGTTTAAGGTATAATTCTCAACAACTACTCTATTGTCCAAAGGACGCGGTTGCATCTCTTTTCCCGTTTGAATACGGATGTTTTTCCACATCACTTGCATCCCCGGTTTCATTTCTGCATAAATGGCATGTACTTGGAAGGCGATAAAACCTTTGGCCGTCATATCATCCACTAAATAGGTAACGGGAATGTCATTAATCCAGGTGCGGATCGTACTTCCGATGGCTTCGATGCGGTAATGGTTCCAAACATCCCCTAATTTAAAGGCCTTCTTTGCCTCTGGTTTCAGTTCGTTTTGGGCTAACCATCCGCGGCGTGATTCATCATAGATTCCGCCTGACCAACCTCTTGTCGAAGGGTCGATTTCAGCTTGGTATCCGTGAACGCGGCCATTTTGGTATTCTGGGATGGATAAACTTCTGAATTGAACCCCTGAGTTCATTTTGTTGTCTACTTTGACATCGAACTCCAAGATAAAATCACCGTATTCCTGCTCCGTGGCCATGAAGGAGTTTGGTGTATTCGCCACGGTAGTTCCCACCATCACGCCATCCTTTACTTCATATTTAGCTTGTCCATTGAGTTGCTTGAAACCTTTGAAGGTTTTACCGTCGAATAGGTTGGTCCATTTTTGAGCTTGCACCTGAAACGATCCGATCGCTAAAAACAAGCTTAAAAAGGGTATAATCAATTTTTTCATAGTTGTTTTTTGTTTTCTTTACAAGGCTTAGTTCTACGAAATTTACTCAATTATCTTAAAATAATTTAGTTTCTGTAGGGGGTGAAATCAGGTCAGGAAAATAGTCAGGAAGGGAAAGCATTTTTACTAAGTATTCTATTATTTTTGTAGATTAATAATTGATGACTATGCAAAAACAGACTAAAGCCATTCGTATTCAAGCCGAAAGATCTCAAAACAGAGAGCATTCGGTGCCATTATACTTGACTTCTAGCTTCACATTTGAGGATGCGGAGCAGGGGAGAGCGATATTCGCGGATGAAATGGCGGGTAATATCTATTCTCGCTACATGAATCCGAATGTGGATGAGTTCGTAGAAAAGATGAATATGCTAGAGAATGCGGAGGATGGCATTGCCTTTTCTACTGGGATGGCGGCGATTTTTGCTTCGATGGCTGGTCTTTTAAAAGCAGGCGATCACGTGGTCGCGTCGAATGCCTTGTTCGGTTCTTGCATTCAGATTTTAACGAAGATTACGGCGAAATGGGGTATCGAATGCACCTTCGTTCCTGGTGCCGATATCAATGCGTGGAAAGCGGCTATTCAACCTAATACGAAATTTTTATTCTGTGAATCCCCGTCTAATCCGGGTTTAGAGCTGATTGATTTAAAAGAATTAGCGGCTTTGAAAGAGGGGAAAGACTTGATTTTAGCGGTAGATAACTGCTTTGCGACCCCTATTTTACAAACACCATTGGATCTAGGAGCTGATTTAGTGATTCACTCAGCGACCAAATACATAGATGGCCAAGGCCGAGTATTAGGTGGTGTCATCTGTGGCAAGAAAGTATATATCGACGAGATTCGCTTCTTTGCGCGTCATACGGGCCCATCGATGTCCCCATTCAATGCGTGGGTATTGTCTAAGAGTTTGGAATTATTGGATTTAAGAATGCAGAAGCATTCGGAGAATGCGATGGCTCTAGCGGAAGCATTGGAAGGACATAAAGCCTTAAATAACGTCAAATACCCTTATTTAAAATCGCATCCACAATATGAATTAGCGAAACGCCAAATGAAGTACGGCGGAGGAATTCTTACAATTGATGTAAAAGGTGGATTTGAAAAGGTGGTGGCTTTAAGTAAGCTATTAAAAATCGCTTCCATCTCACCTAATTTAGGAGATACACGTACGATTATCACGCACCCCGCTTCTACAACGCATTCTAAATTACCAGCGGAAGAGAAAGCAGCTTTAGGCATTACGGATGGATTAGTTCGCGTGGCGGTAGGTTTAGAGTCTATTGAAGATTTAAAAGCAGATTTCTTACAAGCCCTAAATCAGATTAGCTAATGTGGATCGCTCTGATCGTTTGTTTGCTTTTGTTAACTGTAAATGTCGTGATAGGCGTTTACGTGGAGCGGAAGCTGTCTGCGTTTATGCAGGATCGATTAGGGCCCATGGAGGTGGGGAAATGGGGGTTGCTCCAGGTTTTCGCGGATCTATTGAAGTTATTCCAAAAGGAAGATATCGTCCCTGAAAACGCCCAAAAACGTTTGTTTCTCTTTGCGCCATGGATTATTTTCTTGTCCGTTTTTGGCGCATTTGCGGTTATTCCGTTGAGTTCTGGCACTTTCTTGCAAGGCAGCCAAACAGAGATGGGCTTAATGCTTTTGATGGGGATTGTTTCCTTAGATAGTTTGGGAATTTTATTAGCGGGATGGACTTCCAATAATAAGTATTCCTTATTAGGCGCAATTCGCTCTGCGGCTCAATTAGTCTCCTATGAGATCCCTTTGGGATTATCACTTTTATGTATCGTATTAATTTCTGGCTCCTTGAATTTGCAGGAGATTTCAGTGCAGCAAGGAATATTCTCTGCTGAACCTCAATACCTGTTCGGATTAAAAGGATTGGGTATTGATGTGACACAAGCTGGCGGTTTCTTAAGCTGGAATGTGGTGCGGATGCCTTTGTTTTTCTTCTTATTCATCATTTATTTCATTGCATCCTTAGCAGAAGCGAATCGGGCGCCATTTGATATTCCAGAGGCTGAATCAGAATTAGTAGGTGGTTTTCATACCGAATATGCCGGGATGCGCTGGGCACTTTTGTTCTTGTCTGAGTATGGAATGATGCTTTTGGTGAGTGTCTTGGGCGTTATTTTATTCTGGGGATCATGGTATTCTCCTTTGCCTAATATCGGATCTGTTCGTTTAGCGGATTGGACGAATGGTGAGCCTAGTACGATTTATGCTACCGTGATTGGTTTTGTTTGGCTGATGTTAAAAGCCTATATTTTGATTGCTATTCAAATGTGGGTTCGCTGGACGCTACCTCGTCTTCGGGTAGATCAGTTAATGTATTTGTGTTGGAAAGTGCTGACCCCCTTTGCCCTGATTTTCGTCGCTATTTCTGCGCTTTGGTCGCTACTCATGTAAGGAATCCCCTTTATTTTTTGTTTATTTACAGAATTGCGTCTGTTAACCTATTTTATATGATCAAACTCTTACCCAGAGTCTTTTGCCTTGGACTTTTATTTGTCCTTTCGCATCAAAGCATTGCACAAACGACCTCTCTTCCGGCCATTTTCGGTAAAGTAATCGATGCCTCTACAGGCGAGCCATTAAAAGGTGCTGATATTTCTGTTGATTTTAAAAAGTCAGGCGTAACTACGGATACCTCAGGAAACTATAAAGTGCACGTACCCTATGGTGAATGGGTGATCAAAGTCAGTTATGTAGGTTATAATCCCTACCGTACGAAAATATACATCAAAGCAAATACTGAATTAAATGTCGAATTAAATAACGTAACGAAGCAATTAGAAGAGGTAATCGTCTCTTCTGCAGCCACAAAGCGGGATATTCAAACACCCTCTTTAGGTGTAACCGTACTTAGTTTAAAAGGGATCAAGAAATTGCCTACGATGATGGGAGAAGTCGACGTGATTCGCAGTTTACAATCGCTTCCTGGCGTTTCTTCCGTAGGTGAAGGTGCGAATGGCTTGAATATTCGGGGTTCTAATGTGGACCAAAACCTAATTTACATCGATGATACCCCCATCTTTAACCCGACGCACATGTTTGGTTTGTTCTCGGTCTTTGCATCTGATGCGATTCGGGATTTAGAATTATACAAAGGGGGAGTTCCTTCTCGTTTTGGTGGTCGTACCGCTTCGGTTTTGGACATTAAAATGATCGAACCGAATACGGATAAGTTCAAAATGCAAGGCGGTATTGGTTTAGTTTCAAATCGGGTGATGGCTGAAATTCCCATCATTAAGGAAAAATTATCTGTTTTAGTGGCAGGACGTCTTTCTGTGAACGACTTTATGTTTAAATGGTTTGCACCGGATTATTTGAAAAACCTGCGCGCTAACTTCTCCGATGTAGCGACGAAGGTTTTCTACCGTCCGAATACGAAAAACACCATTTCGCTTTCTACCTATTTAAGCCACGATTACTACCGAGTAGATTCTTTGTTTAGTATTGAAAACGTGGTCGCAAAGCAAACGTCCTTTAATTATGGACACTCGAATGTGGCAGTGCATTGGAATCACTATTTCTCTCCTAAGTTAAACATGATGGTGAGTGGGTCCTTGACGGATTATTCCACTAAGACATTTGCACCGGATACGGTAAATACGATTGATTTGAAATCTTCGATCTTGTACCGCAATTTGACGGCTAGTTTCGATTACCAGCCCCGTGAAAACCATAAAATGAACTTTGGTATAACAGGAACACGCTATGATATCGACCCGGGTAATTTGAATGAGGGAGTTGTTTCGAGAGTTGCGACCGTTAAATTGCCCTTAGAGCAGTCCTATGAATTAGGACTATTCGCGGATGACGAGTGGACGATTAGTCCCAAATTCACGGTGCAAGCCGGTCTTCGCTATTCGCAATATTACCGAATGGGAGCAGGGTCAATTAATGAATATGTGCCGGGTCAAGTTCCCTCGTTGAATTCGATTGTTAAGAAAACGACGTATGCTGATGGTGAAGTGATGGCTTCGTATGGTGGTTTTGAGCCCCGTTTGACCATGAAATATTCGTTGGCGGAAAATACGACCATGAAGTTTGGCTATAATCGCCAGCAGCAATTTTTCCAATTATTATCGAATAACACTACGCCTTTGCCTACGTCACGTTGGAAGACAGCAGATACATTTATTAAGCCACAACAGAGTGATTTTCTGTCTTTAGGTTTATTTAAAACCTTCAATGAAAATGTCTATGAGGCTTCTATTGAGACCTATTATCGAGACGTAAGAAATACGTTGGATTTCGTCTCAGGTGCTAATCTTCAATTGAATCCGAACATTGAAACGCAATTGATTTCGGGGAAAAGTAAGGCTTATGGGATGGAATTGATGGTCCAAAAGAAGAAAGGGGAAGTCTCTGGTTGGGTATCGTATACCTATGCGCGTGCCTTCAACCAAATGATAGGGGATTATCCTGAGGTACAAGCAATCAACGGAGGAGATTGGTTTGCCACGAATTATGACAAGCCGCATACGTTTAATATGATGTTGAATATTCAACCGACGACGCACCACAGTTTCTCCTTTACATTTGCCTATAATACGGGTCGTCCATTCTCTTCTCCCTCTGGATCGTATGAGATTGGGGGTAAGAAATTTCCGGTATTTGCGGAACGCAATAATGACCGAGTTCGAGATTACCACCGCTTAGATTTCTCCTGGACGATAAATAATCCTTCCATGAAAAAGCAACGCTGGGAAGGTAGCTGGGTATTTACGATCTATAATTTATATGGTCGTCAAAACCCTTACTCCGTCTTCTTCAAATCAACTAAGAATGGGTTGAGAGCTTATGAATTAAGCGTTTTCGCCTCTCCATTTATCTCGTTAACCTACAATTTCAAATTCTTGTAATATGTCTTTATCTCCTAAAAATATACTTTTTTACCTGTTTCTGCTTGGCGTAGTGACATGGGCCTGCGTGAATCCTATTAAGGATTTTGTCCAAATCGATGCAACTTCATTTACTACCATTGAAGCGGATATTTCGGACGATCCCGAGTTAAGCAAGGTGCGTTTAACGAGTTCATCTAACCGTTTGCAATCTCAATTAGCCTTACCTATTTCAAAAGCGGTTGTTTTTGTGACAGACCAAAATGGTAACAAAACACCCTTTACCGAGGGGATTCCTTTGGGAACCTATTATCCTCCTACAGGATTTAAAGGAGCGGTAGGTTCTACCTATAAGTTAAATGTGAAGATGTTAACTGGTCAGACCTATGAAAGTACGGCTGAAACTATGAAGGCAGTACCGGAGATTGAAAATGCGATTACGCGTTTTGAGACCTTCGATCAATATTCCAAAGTAGACGTTCGCCGTGCGGGATTTACTGTTTATTTGGATTTTAAAGACTTGCCTACCGAAGGTGATTTTTACCTTTGGAACTGGAAGCATTTTGAGAAAATTGGTTTCTGTGCGACATGTACGGATGGAGGAAAATTTGACTTTAAGAAATTAGATTGCGTTCAACCTAAATTCCCGAATGATGCCATTTTGAATTATATGTGCGACGGAAATTGCTGGGATATATCCACTAATAATGATTTGAATGTATTCTCGGACGTGTTAACGAATGGTCAGCGTGTGGTAGGGCGTCAAGTAGCACGTATTCCTTTCGATAATTGGACCCCCTATTATTTCCGTTTAGAACAACGTTCAATCACTAAAAATGCGTTTGCCTTTTATCAATCCTTAATTTCACAAGTACAGTCTTCGGGTTCTTTGTTTGATGTGCCTGCTGAAACGCGTTTTAGTTTAAATATCAAATCTTTGACGACTCCGTCTGAACGGGTATTAGGTATTTTTAACGTGTTTTCTGTGCGTAAGAAAATATTTATAATTGACCGTAGAAAGGATATTCCTGTGGGAGAACTGCCCATTGTTTCGGTGATTCCGGGTGATACTTATGCTTGCCCTCCAGGATCTGTGGGATGTCAGGATAAGGCACCTTGTGTCGAATCGCCTACCAGAACAAAAATTACTCCAGAAGGTTGGGTATTCTAGTTTTTTAGGCACAAATTTGTGCTTTAATTAGAACTATGATCGGTGTTTTATTAGTGAATCTGGGAACTCCAGATGATCCAGGTACCCCCAGTGTACGTAAGTATTTACGGGAGTTTTTGATGGATGGTCGTGTTATCGACATACCTTATCCATTCCGCTACTTGTTAGTGAATGGGATCATTGCTCCATTTAGAGCCCCTCAATCTGCGAAAATCTATAAAGAATTATGGGAAGAACGCGGTTCTCCCTTGAAATTTTATGGAGAAGATGTTTGTGCGTCCCTAGCGGAAACTTTAGGTGATGGCTATATGGTTCGTTTAGCCATGCGTTATCAAAGTCCGGATTTAAAGTCGGTCATGTCAGAAATGCAAAAGGCTAGTCTGAAGAAATTAATCGTCATTCCTTTCTTCCCACAATACGCTTCAGCTACCACGGGTTCGGTTTATGAGCGTGTGATGGAAATCATGTCTGATTGGCAAATTATGCCATCACTTTCGATGGTGAGCTATTTTTACCAGCATCCGATTTTTGCCAAATACTTCGCAGACAAAGCCGCGAACTACCAAAAAGAAGTTGACTTCGACTACTACTTATTCTCCTATCACGGAGTTCCTGAGCGCCACATTCGCAAAGGAGATATCACAAAGAATACCTGTGTTTTTGGGACTTGTTGTGAAAGCATCACCGAGAAGAACCATACATGTTACCGGGCACAATGCCACGAGACAACGCGTTTAATTGCGAAGGAAATGGGATTGAAACCAGGAACTTTTGGGACAGCTTTTCAAAGCCGTTTAGGACGTGACCCTTGGTTACAACCTTATACAGATGAAACCATCAAGAAGCTCGTTAAGGAAGGTAAGAAGAAGATTTTAGCCTTTTCCCCTGCCTTTGTGGCAGATTGTTTAGAAACAACGATTGAGGTAGGCGAGGAGTACAAAGAATTATTCGAAGAGGCGGGTGGAGAGCATTGGCAATTAGTCGAAAGTTTAAATAATTCGCCGGAGTATGTGGCTCTGTTAGAAGACTTAGTAAAGAACTCATAAGATGCTGTATTTAATTCTAACCATCGTATTTTCGGTTTTGCTACTGGTGAATTTTCGTGCCCACGCAAAATTCAATATCGATACACGCATTGCCATTTTATTAAACTATCCCGTTTGTTTTCTAACCGGCTATTTTCATCAAATGGATGCGATCCCCTTTCATTGGCCTTCTGCAGGTTATTCTTTGGGGATTTTGGGCATTGGAATTGGCTTTGTGATTACATTCTTATTATCAGGCTATTCGACCGTTAAAAATGGAATGGCGCCCACGTCTCTAGCGAATAATATCTCCTTAGTGATTCCGGTGATGGTGAATCTTTTCATTTGGAAGACAGGTGGAGATTTGACTTTATCTGTAATTGCGGGCCTTCTTTTATCATTTGCAGCCATCTATTTCTGCAGTCCATCAGGTGCAGGTTCTATCCAAAAGCCAGTTATTTGGGCTTTGGTCGCCGTTTTTGTGGCCTATGGAATCACAAATACAGCTTTTAATTATCTCAATGCGGCCATCGTTCAGCAAGTGGGTGGAAGTATTTCCTTTACCTTGATGCTTTTACTCGGTTCAATGGCTACTTCTGCGATTGTTTTGGTGTATTGGACGATCACTGGTGGGGTTACCTGGTCTCTAAGATCTGTTTTAGCAGCTATTCCTTTGGGTCTTCCTAATTTCTTTTCGTTCTATTTCCTGTTAAAAGCTTTAGATGCTTACCAACAAAATGGCGCGGTGGTATTGACTATCTATAATCTAGGGGTAATTCTCTTAAGTGCAGTTACCGCTTTGGTTTTCTTCAAAGAAAAGTTGACGAACAAGCAGTGGGTGGGGATAGGGTTAGGATGTGCTGGAATTGCGTTGATTATATTGTAATACACGAGAATTGTGCTGCGCAATAATTCTCTTATGTATTACAACATAATCAACTCTAATTTCTTCCTGAAGCTTTTAGTTTATGAAATGGTTCACACATCGTTGCGAAGCAACATTCACCTTTATTCTTTGTGCCTTTCCTTCGGACTAAGCCGTAGGCGACTCATTGACTAAATTGCGAAGCAATGACTAAGCAAATGTGTTGTAGTTGCGAAGCAACTACAACACATTTGCAGTTTGCTCCTTAATCTTCTCCAGCTCATCCTTCATATTTACGACTAAACGCTGGATAGTTGAATCGTTTGCTTTCGAGCCGATGGTGTTGATCTCACGGCCAATTTCTTGGGCCATAAAGTTTAGTTTTTTTCCGTTTCCTTCTTCTAGAATTTCAATGAAGTAATCTAGGTGAGTCGCTAGGCGTACTTTTTCTTCGGAGATGTCGAACTTCTCGATGTAATATACCACCTCTTGCTCGAAGCGGTTTTTATCGAAATCTTCTTTCAAACCAAGTTCCAAAAGGGCATTGCGCATCCGTTCACGGATACCCGGCATTCTGATTTTGTCTTGCTCTAAAACTTGCGCTAATCCAGATTTGATGGCAGCGATATATTCCCGGAATTTGTCTTCCACGACTTTTCCCTCCCGGGCACGGAACTCTTTACATTCTTTTACCGCTTCTTGAACGGCTTCAAAAACTACTTTCCAAAGTGCTTCGATTTCCTCTTCGTTGTCTTGTGAATGATCCGAAGAGTTCAAACTTGGCATCGACATAGCCTGTAAATACAAGGCATTTTCGTCAATGTTCGAGATGCCTAGTTCAGTGGCAAAGCGCTTTAATTCTGTGAAATAGGTGGCTATTTGACCTTGTGGAAGGATGCTTTGTTCAACGTTCTCGTTGTTCTTTTGAAGATGCAGATTCAGCTCCATTTTACCGCGCTCTAATTGCTGCGTGAGGTAATTGCGGATATCGATTTCTTTGGCTGAAAGCGATTTAGGAACACGGCAAAATATATCCGTAAACTTCGAGTTCAGACTTTTAACTTCAACACGGATTTGCAGGTCTTGGAGTTCTTTTTGGGATTTTCCAAAGCCCGTCATGGAGTAGATCATATCGTTTCTTTTTTGGCCTTAGCCGCTTGGTAAAAAGCGAATGCAATAAATAATAGCATCGCAATGGAAGCCCCTAAGTCAATTTTATTTCCCGTAATAACTGAAACGGGGGCAAACTTAAATTCAATGGTATGTTTCCCTGCAGGAATCGCTAAGCCACGTAATACATAATCTGCCTGCACGTGATTCGTTTCTTTGCCATCGATATAAGCCTTCCAATCTTTGTTTCCGCGGTAATAGATTTCCGAGAACACAGCAAACGCTGCTTGCTTCGAGTCAGATGTATAGGACAAGTGATTCGGTTTGTATTCCGTCAATTGAATGTTGCCATCCGTCTTGAATGTGGCGGTAGGTACGTAAGCGGCATCTTTTTGTTCTACTAAAGCTACAGAGCTCGGATCGATTTTGCCGATTCCATTCAAGGCGTCATCCGCTGTAGGAACGACGTTTACGGTTGATACCAACCAAGCGTTGCCCAAAGCACCTGGATTCGTTTGAGGGGCTAATTGACCAGTTGAATCAGGGCTCAAAATGTATTTCGTATTCAGCATATTCAGGATGTTCATTTGTCCCGGATTGCCTGTGAACTGTTTCTCGATCAATTCTTGGTAACGACGCAATTTAGCGGCGTGGTATCCGCCTAACGATTGGTGGTAATAAGAGGTGGTCGCATCGCTCATAAAGTTCGTTGCCACATTTACCACACGGTAATGGGTGGTATCTTGTAAGATCTTTTGATCAGCTGGTGTAGGTAAGATTTGCTCATCTAGTGTGGCTTTGGAAACAAAGAAATCTTTGCCAAAATAGCGTTTCGCCACCGGAGTTAAATCAAAAATACCCAATAGCACTAAGGCGATTAACCAAATCGATTTTTTAACTTTCCCCGTACTTGCCACCCATAAAATGCCTGCTCCGATCAATACGATAAAGAAACTGCGGAAGGCATCCGATTGGAATAATTCGATTCGGTCAAGTTGAATGGAGCGCCAGATCTGGTTATTCAAAGCGGTATCTTGAATCAAAGCTCCGCCAAAATTAGGTCCTTTAAAATCAAAAAATAAATCCGGCGCCATCCCGAAAAACAAGGCAAGACCGCCACTTAATCCGGCGGCATATAACAACGGCTTTTTAATTTCAGACCAGCTTGATTTTTGCTGAATGAATCGAATCAAGCCTAAAATACCTAAGCTTACAAAGCCTAATTGCACAAAGGAAAGCACCATCGTGATGGCTCTGAACTTGTTAAACAGCGGGAAGTATTGGAATAGAATTCCATTAAAGAAGAAATATTTACCCCAAGCGAAGGTGATAAATAAGGCTGTGAATCCAATAATCCACCACTTTTCGGCTGATTTGATGTAGAATGCCCCAAACAAAAACAAGAAGATCACTAAGGCTCCCGCATACGCTGGGCCTGCGGTATAGCTTTGTTCTCCCCAATAAGCAGGGCCTTTTTCGACAAATCCTAAAGCTTGTTCGTCTGGAATACCCGCGTTAGACATCGTTTGGTAGGTATTCGAAGCCGTTCCACCCAAATCTCCCGCAGAAGCTCCTCCCATAAAATTGGGGATCAATAAGGTGCCCGTTTCCGCAATTCCGTAGGACCAATCGAAGGCGTAGGTTTGGTCTAAACCATCTCCACGCGATTTATTCGCACTTAGTTCGGAGGCACCACGCGTTGTTTCTTTCGAATATTCATAGTTATTCCAAAGACGCATCGAGTGCGTTCCTAAGGCTAAAACTAAACCCAAACCCAGCAATAATCCACGTTTGAACCAGTCGGCAACGGTCTTTTGGCTGATGGCTTGCGAAAGGGTATAAAGGAGGTAAAAACCAATGATGAAGAAAAGGTAATACGTAATTTGGACGTGGTTAGCGTATAATTCTAAAGCCATTCCCAATGTGAATAGGGCAACGCCTAGCCATTTTCGATTACCCCAGCCTAATTTTACCCCTGCTAAAACGATAGGAGCGTAGGCTAAAGCAATTACTTTAGAGGTGTGACCTGCAGGAATAATGACCATATTATAGGTCGCAAAGGCGTAGAATACAGCTCCGGCAAAGCCTAAAATAGGGGAGGATCCCATCGCCCAAAGTAAAATATACATCCCTAACATTTGAAGGACAAGCAAATTCACGGGGCTGGGAAGTAGATTGGTAATGAAAGAACCTATTTTGGCAGAAATCGAATACGGATACGATCCTGAAATCTGGTAGGTGGGCATCCCGCCAAACATCGAGTTCGACCACCAGGCATCCTCACCGGTTTTTTCTTTGTATTGAATGCTCTCCTGTGCCGCCGCTTGGGCTTGCTGAATATCATGTTGAATCAAAACTTTCCCTTGCAGAACCGGTCCACAATAGATGAAAGCAATCAATAGGAAACCCAAAAGGACAATCCCATGGGGGGCAAAGGAGCGCAAATTAATTTTCATAGTTTATGAAATCGATACTAATTCAAGTTCAAATGTTAAATCACGACCAGCTAATGGGTGATTCGCATCTAAGGTAACGTGAGAATCTGTTAAATCAGTGATTACCACTTCTACCACATGACCACCATCTTGGTGCATAGATAAAGAAGCACCTAATTCTAATTCAATGTGAGGAGGAATTTGAGCGCGCTCTAAGGTAACGGTGTTTTCTGGAGAATGCTCGCCATAAGCCTCAGCTGCCGGAATAACAACGGTTTTTTTCTCACCAATGGTCATACCAGTCACGCCATCATCAAAACCTTTGATGACCATGCCTGAACCTAATTGAAATTCAAGGGGTGTTCTTCCTACAGAAGAGTCAAAAATAGCACCGTCGGTGTGTTTACCAGTGTAGTGTACGGCAACCTTGTCGCCGGTTTTTGCAATAGACATAATGAATCGTTATAAATTGGAAAATAAGCTACAAATAACACGAAAATTTGTAGCCTTTCCAAGCCTTTGGCCTACGATTCAATGGTCTGAAGCGTGTATTTTTGTTGAATAAAATGCAATTCGTTTTCCATGCTTTCTAAGGTATTCAGGAATGACTTTTTCGCTAAGGCTGGTACGGTTTTATAGTATTCGATTCCTGATTGCAGATTTGCGGTGAAAGTTTGGAAATATTTCGTCCGTTTAGCCCAAGTCTCCGTATTGATTTCTTCTTCGATTGATTCTACCAGGAAGTTCACATAGAGTTCTAGTTCTGCCAAAAATAGGTGTGGACGACTCTCTTTCGTCAAATCTTGGATGCGACCATAGATATGATCAAGCATGGTTTTAAGGGAAACAATTTGGGAGAAATTGGCGATGTTCGGACCTGGACACATGGTCACGGCGGTTAGTTTTTTGACAAATGATTCTTTATTGACGATAGCTGCAGAATTGCTTAACCCTACGCAGAGGCATTCTTTGGCTAAAATCTCTTCTTTTTTTGCTTGTCCTTCCGGTGTCGCTAATTTTAGTTGAATGTATTTTTTCGATGCGGTACAAATGGGTTCCGTCGTAAATTCGGTATTAAAAGCTAAATGTTTTTCCGTACAAGGGCTTCCTGCCTTGTTTTGTTTTATCCGATTTAAGCGCTCTTTGTGGCCAGAAGTGCCTTTTAGATAATTAAATCGAACGCCGAGGGGAGAACTTTTGCTTAAAACAATATCCTCTTTTTTCGATGAAGCAAGCAATTGCATCGTTTCCTCATCCACCGTGGTCGCTTCAGGAACTAATAAGAATGGTGAGCCCCATCCGGTGCTGTCTACCGCATAATAATCGTGTAATAATTGGTCCTCCTCGTGCGTTCCGATGCCCCCTTGTACAGAAATTTTAATGGCGGGAGCTTTCTCTCCTTTTTGAAAAAGGGAGAACATCGTGTCGATTAATTCTTGTTTTTTTGTTTTGAATTCTTCTAAAATGGGGCCAAGCAAATACCCATCTGTCGCAAATGCATGTCCACCACAATTCAATCCTGATTCGATGCGAAATTCACTTACCCAAATGCCTTTTTTGGCCAAATATTTCCCTTGAATCAAGGCCGATCTAAAATCGGTCACCTTGACGATAACCTTCTTTTTACCGGTTTGGAAATCCTCAAATTGTTCTAAATAATTAAATAAACGGGGATTCATGCCCGCTGAAAAAACAAGAGATGAATTACGTAACTCACTGAGTGCATAGCCTCTTAATGCCGCCACCGCATCGGAATTTTCTTCTTTTATATCCCCATTCGGGCTTGGATTACTTTTATCCAATTTGGTCATAATATTTACATCGATGCTTCCTGGCTGCATTTTTGACCTTAATTCATTCGCTAACATCCCCTTTTTAGTGGGGCAATCCGTTTTCAATAGTTGCGTGTAAGAGGCCCGTAGAACTGAATCGGTGGGCAACATCTCAAAGTACTGGTCGATTTCATTTCCTTCTCCAAAAGCTTCTTGCTGTAAGGTTTTGAACTGCTTCTGCACGATACGATGGATTAGATTTAGGTAACTCGTAATCCTTTTCGCCCGGTAATCCTCCACATTAGGTCCTATGGGTTGGTAGTCATCTCCGGCTAATTCGCTATACTTTTTTCGCATCATTTCGATCAGGCGATCTTCTGCTAAGGAGAGGACGGAGGAAATGCCAAAACGGGCCACTTTAATAGGGGAGTCCACCGTAAATGCTAATCCCATAACGGGGATATGGAAGGTATGATTTGATTTTGAGTTCATCTGGAAAATTTTGGAGGCTATATAAAAGCCTTGCAAAATTACCCTAGCGATGGAGGGGGATAACTGATGGAAATCATACGCTAGAATGAGATAAGTCAAGTATCTCTACTCTCTTATCTACAAAGCGAAGCTTGGTACTTCAACGAAAGCGTATCCCCTAACTCAATCGCCGTCTTAAAATCTAGGCAAGCATCATCAATCAGGCCAAGGTGCATCAGATTAATACCCCGATTATAATACGTTTCTCCATAATAAGGGTAGCGAATGATTGATTTAGAGAAGTCTTTGATGGCTCCTTTATCGTTCCCTAGTTTGGATTTGAAATAGCCTCGGTAGAAATAATAATCCGCATTCGTGGAATCGAGGCGGATGGCTTTGGTTAAGTCAGAAATGGCACCCGAGTATTCTTCCATCGATCCACGTGAAAAGGCTCTTGCGAAGTAGATTTCGGGGTTTTTAGGGTCTTTTGTTAAAGCCACTGAAAAGTTATACGTCGCTTCTTTGTATTTTTCTTGTTGTATTTGCGTGAGACCAGCGGCATATTGTAACATGCAGCTACTCAATAAAAAGAGGGCAAAAAGAGAGGCAAATAATCGGATCATTTAAAAGTAACGATGGTGATTCCCGCACCGCCACGGTCTGCGTGTTCGTCAGTGATGTTTTTAATTTCTCGGTATCGACGTAGTTGTTCGCGAATTAAAGTTCGTAAAATTCCATCTCCTTTTCCGTGCAATATTTGAACTTCTGGAACGCCTAGTAGGAGGCAATCGTTGATATATTGGTCTAAAATGACATAAACTTCTTCACCGCGTTTCCCACGGATATCCAGTTTGAGCTGGAATTGCGCCATCCGATCGTTGATATCGATGCCACGAAGAGGCGCTGTACTTTTCTTTTGCTGTTTAGGTGCGACGATTTTTTGGAGGCGATTCAGTTTGATCGTACTGCGAATGGCTCCTAAAGAAATAACAGCGTCTTTCCCTTTGAGTTCCATGATTTGTCCCAAAGTAGGTTCGTCACCACTCCCTTTAATTACTACCCAATCACCCACAGCGATAGGGGAGTTAGCATAAACGATTCCGGGTGTTTCTGAAACGACCTTCAAAGGGGCCACCGTTTTTAGTTCTTTCTGTACAAATTGCTCTAAATCCGCGCGTAATTCCTTCGTCTTCTCTTTATCAGCCTCTTTCTCGCGAATTTGTCTAATCGTTTGTTCAATGCGTTGATTCGCCTCTTGGATGATCTTTTTCGCTTCGGCTTTCGCCGCATTCAGCATCGCCTTTTGCTCTTCCTGAACGTGATTTTTCAGGCGCTCGTAGTTTTCCTTGATGGAAAGTGCCTGCTCATTAGCGAGTGCTAAACTAGCATTTTTACTCTCCCAAATCTGCTTCTCCGTCTCCGTTTCCAGCAATAATTTGTCAAAATCCACCTGCTTCTTGCCCAATTTCTTTCGCGCATTTTCGATGATGGCTTTCGGTAAACCTATCTTCTGAGCGATTTCAAAGGCAAACGAACTACCCGGTTTTCCCATATCCAAGATGAATTGAGGTTCCAAGTGCTCGGTATCATAACGCATCGCGGCGTTGAAAAGTCCTTTTTGGCGATCTGCTAGGCTTTTTAGGTTGCCAAAGTGGGTATTTATCGCTCCATAGCACCCTTTATCCGCTAGTTTCTCTAAGATGGATTCCGCAATCGCACCTCCTAAAGAGGGCTCCGTTCCCGTACCAAACTCATCGACCAAAATCAACGTGTTCTCGTTCACGTGCTGCAAGAAGTGCCGCATATTACTTAAGTGAGACGAATAGGTACTTAATTCGTTTTCTAGATTTTGCTCATCCCCCATATCTAAAAAGAGTTGGGAGAAGAAGCCCATCGTGCTACCTTCGGCTAATGGCACTAAACATCCGGATTGGAATAAGTATTGCAATAAACCTACTGTGCTCAATGTTACGGATTTACCTCCCGCATTGGGACCTGAAACGACCATAATGCGGCGGTCATCTTCTAATCGAATGGTCAGTGGTTTAATCTTCTTACCAATTTTTTCGAGCGATTTTTCCAATAAGGGATGACGCGCATCAGTCCAATTAACGATCGGTTTATCTTGAATAAACGTAGGTTTGATGGCTTTGTGAGCACTTCCCCATAGGGCTTTGGCCCGAATAAAATCAATTAACCCTAGCCACGAAAAGGCGTGGGCTAAAAAGGGTGTCAAGGGACGAATTCGATCTGATAGTTTCGATAAAATCTGGATGATCTCGCGACGCTCAGCTGATTCCAAGGATTTGATCTCATTGTTCATCGCCAGCGCATCAGCGGGCTCTAAAAAGACCGTTTTCCCGGTGTCCGATTCATCCTGAACGAAACCTTTGATCTTCCGCTTGTGCTCCGCCGCTAGTGGAATCACCATTCGGCCATTACGTAAGGTTAACGAGAAATCCTTGCTCACCCAGCCCTCTTTATAGGCTTGGCTTAAATAGGAGTCGAGTTTCTTACGAAGTCCTTGCTCTTCGGCAATTCGCTTGCGACGTAAATCGCCTAAAGCAGGGGAGGCCGTTTCCTTGATTTGACCGTTTACATCAAATACGCGGTCTAAATCCTGAATAATCGGAATGATTTGTCTGAAATCTCCATCGCTTTCTGCGCCTTTGGCGAGAAAATGCTGGGTGATTTTGTGTATTTCTGGGTATTCAGCAGAATCAATAGCTGCAAAGAAACGGATGGTTTCATACAAAACCGTTAAGGCCCGTTGCCAATCCCTCCATTCATCCGCCGATAAATAATGACCTTCCAGCTGCAATGGACTTAGATAAGACCGTAAGTCGTAGTAATCCGTCTGCGGGAATTCGCCACCGTGCTCGCCCAAAATGCGGCCCATCTCATCGACTTGTTCTACCCATTGCTTGACTAAAGGGAAACGATCTGAAAAGCGCATTTTATCGGCATATTCTAGCCCCATCGGACTTAAACAAAGTTGCTTAATTTCCTCTTTTACCTGGTTGAAACCCAGTTTTTCGGCAAGATTTACGGGGTAATTCATAGAGAAAAATGCAACTTTATTTTTTCGAGTAATACCTCGTTGATTTTATAATAACTTTCCGTCGTCCAACCCGCTACGTGTGGGCTGAAAATGGTCGCTGGATAGGCGGCGATTTCAGCGAATAATTCTTTTTCTACAGGAGACCAAGAGGATAACTTTTCGTTTGGCAGCACATCTAAGGCCAATCCCTTGATTCTACCAGAGCGTAATCCGTGCAATAATGGTTCGAGTGGTGCAATAGGTCCTCGGGAACTATTGATCAGTAAAATGGGCTTCTTGAATGAGTCTATAAACTCATCGGAAATCAATCCACGCGTCTCAGAAGTCAAGGGAATATGTAAACTCAAGATGTCAGCCTGTTCAAAAAGCTGTTCCATCGTCGCTGGATAATCAGCCGATGGGGCGTATTTGTCATAGGCTAAAATGCTCATCCCGAAACATGCAAGGCGCGAAGCGACGGCTTTACCCATATTTCCATATCCGATGATACCGATGGTCTTTCCTTTGAGTTCAAAACCCCGATTTCCTTCTCTTTCCCATAATCCGTGCCGCACCTCGGTATCTGACGTATGGAGTTTGTGTGCTAGCGATAATAACTGTCCAATAACGTGTTCCGCCACCGCGTCTGAATTTCCTTCATTGGCAGAGAAAACTGCGATTCCTCTAGATAGGCAGGCATCGACATCTAATAAGTCTAGCCCAGCGCCTGCTCGAGCGATAAAAGTTAATGTGGTATCAGTCAGAATTTCTGCCGTGATTTTGAACTTGCTGCGAACGACTAATCCGTCATAAGCCGGCAAAATCGACACAAACTCTGACAAAGTAAGATCGGTGCGTGTTTCCACCTCGAATCCCAAATTCGTCAGCCCTTCTGCCATCGAAGGATGAACCTCGTCGACAATCAACACTTTACGCATTCATTCGGTTTTTTACGAGATCTAATGCTAAAAATAAGGCCTGAAGGAAAGAACCTGGGTCGGCTACGTTTTGGCCCGCAATATCATAAGCCGTACCATGATCTGGCGAGGTACGAATAACTGGCAAACCGGCTGTAAAATTCACACCAGAGTCAAAAGCGATGTATTTGAACGGAATCAAACCTTGATCGTGGTACATACCCAGAACGCCGTCAAACTCCTTGAATTGCGCTTTTCCGAAGAAACCATCCGCCGGATAAGGTCCAAAAACCAAGTTGCCTTTCGTTCTAAATTCATCCACTACTGGTTGAATAATCTCTAATTCTTCTTGTCCTAAAAGTCCTGATTCACCTGCATGCGGATTTAAGCCCAACACAGCTAAACGCGGTTTGTCAATGGAGAAATCCTCCTTTAAACTCTTCAAGAATAAGGTGATTTTTGTGCGCAACAAATCGGCACTTAATGCCTTGGAAACCTCTAATAGAGGAATGTGGCCAGTAGCGACGCCCATTCTAAATCCATCAGATACCATCATCATTAATGACGATTTTGCTTCGAAACGATCGGTTAAATATTCGGTATGTCCAGGGAATTTGAAGTCCTCAGATTGGATGTTGTGTTTATTGATAGGAGCGGTAACCAACGCGGAAATTAGTCCACGATCTAAGTCGTTTGCGGCTCTTTCTAAGCAATCAAAAGCTGCTTTCCCTGCTTCTTTGGTCTCTTTTCCGGGTTCTACCTCGGTAGAGGCATCGTCCCAGCAGTTGATGACAAAGCTTTCACCCGATTTGGCCTCGGAAGCTTCTTGGATCACGGCGATGGACCATTCTTTTAATTCGAATTTTTGGCGGTAAAAATCCAATACTTTCGCTGAACCATAAATCACAGGCGTACACCACTTTAGCAAGCGAGGACTGGCTAAGGATTTCAAGATTACTTCGGGTCCGATTCCGTTGTAATCTCCTAACGTAATGCCGATGATAGGTTTCATAAAAAGCAATTTTTTGTTCGACCTGCAAGTTAAGAAAAATCGTTCGAAGGCGGTAGAATTATTTTTCTTGGTAACGAACCCAATAAATATGGTATTTTTTTAAGTTTTCCCAAATAAAATGCGGTATTCGATGCGATTTTCACAATATATTTAGCATTTTTGTTAGAATCCCTTATTTTATTGATTATGCCAAAATCATACGTTAAGAAAATCTCTAGTTTATTGATCGCTAACCGCGGTGAGATTGCTATCCGAATTATGCGTGCTGCTTCCGAATTAGGTATTCGGACTGTTGCTGTATATACGTTCGAAGATCGCTACTCTTTACACCGCTATAAAGCGGATGAAGCGTATCAAATCGGTAAAGACGACGAGCCTTTAAAACCTTACTTGGACATCGAGGGCTTGATTTCTTTGTGTAAATCGAAGAAAATCGACGCTATCCATCCAGGGTATGGTTTTTTGTCGGAGAACGTGGTGTTGGCGACACGTTGTAGAGAAGAAGGAATCGTTTTCGTGGGTCCTTCACCGGAAGCAATGAACGCGTTGGGTGATAAAGTAGCTGCTAAAGTGGCTGCATTGAAGGCCAATGTTCCTATGATTGAGGATTCGAAAGGGGATTTAGCTGATTATTCTTTGGCTCTATCCGAAGCGAAACGCATTAAATTCCCTGTGATGGTAAAAGCGGCTGCCGGTGGTGGTGGACGAGGAATGCGCGTAGTTAGAACGGAAGAAGAGCTAGAAAAAGCGTATCAAGAGGCGAAGAATGAGGCGAAAAATGCGTTTGGAGATGATACTTTGTTCATCGAGAAATTCATCGATGATCCGAAGCACATCGAGGTACAATTATTAGGAGATCAGCACGGAAATTTGGTGCATTTGTACGAACGGGATTGTTCGGTACAAAGACGTTTCCAAAAAGTGGTCGAAATTGCCCCCTCTTTTGGTCTAAAAGAAGAAACAAAACAGAAATTATACGCTTACGCGCTTTCCATCGGTAAAGCCGTAAACTATTATAACGCGGGAACGGTGGAGTTTTTGGTCGATAAAGACGAAAATATCTATTTCATCGAGGTAAATCCGCGTATTCAAGTAGAACATACGATTACGGAAGAGGTGACAGGCATCGATATTGTCCGCACACAGATCCTAATCGCCCAAAATTACAAGTTATCCGATCCAGGTATTTTCATCCAAAACCAAGCGGACATTCCGCTAAAAGGTTTTGCAATTCAATGCCGTATCACGACAGAAGATCCAGCAAATGGATTTAAACCGGATTTTGGAACGATCATCGCCTACAGAAATGCAGCTGGTTTCGGGATTCGTCTAGACGAAGGATCTTCGTATCCAGGGGTAAAAATTTCCCCTTATTTTGATTCGATGTTAGTGAAGGTGTCTGCCAAAGGACGTACGCTTCGCGGTGCGTCCGAACGATTAAACCGCGCGCTGACCGAATTCCGAATCCGTGGCGTAAAAACCAATATCCCGTTCTTACGTAACGTAATCACGCACCCAGTCTTCCAAGAAGGCCACTGCACGGTGCCTTTCATTGCGAACCACCCGGAGTTATTCAATTTCAAACCCACGCGCGACCGCTCTACAAAGGCGATTCGCTACCTGGGAGAAGTAATCGTTAACGGAAATCCGGATGTGAAAGTGAAGCCAACGGCTCCTTTCCGCACTCCAATTATCCCGTATGTGGATCCGATGGCGGAATACCCGAAAGGAAACAAACAATTATTGACTGAAATGGGTCCGGAGAAATTTGCGAAACACATCCGCGACGCGAAGCAAATCTATTTCACGGACACGACATTCCGCGATGGACACCAATCGCTTTTAGCCACCCGTGTTCGTACCCAAGATATGTTAGCTGTAGCTGACGGTTTTGCGAAATCCTTCCCTCAATTGTTCTCGATGGAGGTTTGGGGTGGTGCGACTTTCGACGTGGCGATGCGTTTCTTGCAAGAATCTCCTTGGAAACGTTTGCAAGAATTCCGCGAAGCAATGCCCAATATGTTATTGCAAATGCTTTTCCGCGGTTCAAACGCGGTAGGTTATTCTGCTTACCCAGATAATTTGATTGAAAAATTCGTGGAAAAATCCTCGGAAGCCGGAGTCGATGTCTTCCGTATTTTCGATTCCTTGAACTGGATTGATGCGATGAAAGTCTCGATCAAAGCCGTTCGGGAACGCACGCCGGGCATCGCTGAAGCTGCCATTTGCTATACGGGTGACGTCTTTACAAACGAAAAATACAATCTGCAATACTACATCGATATGGCGCGTCAGCTCGAAGATGCCGGCGCTCATATGTTAGCGATTAAGGATATGGCTGGTCTTTTGCGTCCATTCCAAGCAGAAAAATTAGTCACCGAATTGAAGAAAGCGGTCGACTTACCCATTCACTTGCACACGCACGACACGGCCTCTGTTCAATCAGCGACCTATTTAAAGGCCATTGAAGCCGGTGTGGATATCGTGGATGGTGCTTTAGGGGCGATGTCCGGTTTGACGTCACAGCCTAATTTGAACTCTTTAGTTGCGATGATGCAAGGTCACGCGAAAGCATCTGACCTGGATTTAGACCTGTTAAACGAATATTCGAATTATTGGGAAGCGGTGCGTACAATGTATACGCCATTCGAATCCGAATTGAAAGCCGGAACGGCTGAGGTGTACAATAATGAGATTCCGGGTGGACAATACACAAACTTGCGTGGTCAGGCGATTGCGTTGGGCGTGGGCGACAAGTTCGAGCAATTGAAGCGCAATTACACGGAGGCGAATACGCTTTTCGGTGATATCGTGAAGGTAACTCCATCCTCGAAAGTGGTGGGGGATATGGCGATCTTTATGACCGCGAATTCGTTAACGGCGGAAGATGTGTATGCCAAAGGCGCTACTTTATCCTTCCCTGAATCCGTCAAAGACTTCTTCAAAGGCGGTTTAGGCCAGCCTTACCAAGGTTTCCCTAAACAGTTACAGGAAATTATCTTAAAAGGAGAACACGCTATCGAAGGTCGTCCAAACGACCATTTAGCACCCATCGACTTCGACGCTGACTTCAAGTCCTTCACGAAGAAATTCCCAGAGGCTGAAGACGGATTCTTCGATTACTTATCGTACAAAATGTACCCGAAAGTCTACGAAGACTATTATAAGAATTCGGCCTTATTCGGCGAATTGTCAGCCCTTCCCACGCCAGCCTTCTTTTATGGTTTGAAGCAGGATGAAGAGATAATGATTACCATCGAGCCGGGCAAGACGATTATCGTTAAGTTCTTGTATATGTCTGAGCCAGACGAGTCGGGTTTACGTAACGTTACTTTTGAATTAAATGGCCAAGCGCGCCGCATTAAGATTTTGGACAAAAACGTCAAAGTCGAACGTGCGCAACACGCAAAAGCGAAAGTAAAAGGCGACATCGGTGCCCCATTGCAGGGGCGTTTATCTCGTATTTTGGTGAAACCAGGCGACGAAGTGAAATTAAATGCTCCACTATACGTGATCGAGGCGATGAAGATGGAATCAATTGTTTCGGCACCATTTGAAGGAATTATCGGTAATGTGTTATTGACTGAAGGAACGGTGGTAGAGCAAGAGGATTTAGTATTGACTTTGGAAGAAGCGAAACTACCAGAACCAGACGTAGAGGAATATTTATTCGTCTATGGAACCTTGCGCCGCGACTGTGGAAACGATTTACACCGCTTAATCGCACGTAATTCGGATTATATCGGCATGGCAACTTACCAAGGTCAGATGTACCAAGTAGCTGATTATCCGGGTATTATTCCGTCAGAAGACGCGAAAGATCAAGTAATAGGTGAATTGTATTTATTGTCTAATACCATCAAATTGTTGAACGTTTTAGACGAATACGAAGAATTCAATACGGACAAACCAGCCGAAAGTCTATTCGTTCGCGAGCAGGTGAAAGTAAACTTGAAAGGCAAGGAAATCGAAACCTATGCGTATCTATACAACAAGAAAATCGATCCAAAAACGCGCATCGCGTCTGGGGATTATGTGAAAGGCTAATGAAAAAAATCGCCCTTTTCTGTTTGTTATCATTCGCTTTACAGGCGCAGAGTCCGTTGTTAAAAGCGCACGCACACAATGATTACGAACACGAAAGGCCATTTTTTAACGCTTTTCAGCTAGGTTTTGGCTCCATTGAGGCGGATGTGTATGCGGTGAATGGCCAATTATTAGTGGGGCACGAACGGAATCAACTGAGTTTGAATCGCAATTTGAAAGATTTGTACATCGATCCCATTATTCGCGTTCTGAAAGCTAATAAAGAAGGAAATTTTCACCAATTATTAATTGATTCGAAGACCTCTGCAGATTCCACTTTGCCCTTGATTATTGCCGCCTTGAAGCCACACGCAGAAATCATTCAGCAAAAAGGCTTTCGGATTGTCATCTCTGGAAACCGTCCTAAACCCTCGCAATACATCGAATCACCCGCTTGGATCACCTTTGATGGACGCTCTGATGAACGTTTTCCTACGAATAAAGTGGTATTAGAGAGTGAATCAATGTTGAAGTTTGGCTTTTGGGCTGGGCAGGGACCTATACCTACTTCTTTGAAAGAAAAGCTCAAGAATTACGTCGAACAGGTTCACGCAAATGGCAGAAAAGTGCGTCTTTGGGCAACGCCAGATTCTCTTTTAGGGTATCAAGCCTTGTTAGATATCGGCGTGGATTACATCGGTACCGATAAGTTGAGCCTTTTAGCGGATTATTTGAAATTCAGCGAGAGTAAATAAGCTGTAGGTGAGGCTTTTATATCAAAACCTCCTCCTATGACAACTAGACGCGAATTTTTGGCCATTACCTTGGCTACAACACTTCCAGTTTCCTCTCTTTTTACGGCGAAAAAATCCTATTCTTTAGGTTATTCTGCCATCACTTGGGGCGGACAAGATGAGCAGGCGATTCAAGAAATTTCAGCATTGGGTTTCAAGGGGATACAGTTGCGCGCGAATTCTTTCTCAAAATACAAGGATAATCCTTCCGTTTTAAAAGCTTTATTAGATTCATCAGGCTTGCAATTATGTATGTTTTCGAGCGGCAATGTGGAGATTGATCCAGCCAAAGTAGAGGCATCCATCGCCCAGCACGTTAGGCACGCTGCTTTCGTAAAAGCCCTAGGAGGAACGTCAATTCAATTAACCAATTCCTTACGCAAGAAAGGGGTGAAGCCGGAGGAGAAAGACCTTATTCGTTTAGCAGAAGTCATGAACGAAATCGGTGCAAAAACCAAAGAAATAGGTATTCAATCTACGTACCATAACCACATGGACCAGTTTGGAGAAACGCCAGAGGAAGTAGAATTACTCGTGAATCACATGGATTCGTCTAAAATCAAATTATTGTTAGACGTAGCTCATTATTTCCAAGGAGGTGGTAATCCGGCGGATGCCGTTTTGAAATACCGTAAAGTTTTACATTCATTACACGTAAAAGATGTGCGCCAAACCGAGCCTCGCTACCGTTTCGTCGAATTAGGGCAAGGTAAAGTGAACCTAGAGGAGGTATTTGCTAATTTGGACAAAATCAACTTCAAAGGCTTCGCCATAGTCGAATTAGATGCCGTTCCAGATGCCGGTAAAACACCCTTATCTTGTGCCGAAACGAGTAAGGAATTTTTAAAAGGTAAAATTCAATATCCTTTTTCTTAAATTGCAGCCTAATCTAGAATCAAATGGCGAGCAAAAAGGATCCTGCAATTGGATTTATCTTCATCACTTTATTAATTGACGTTCTCGGAATCGGCTTAATTATCCCCGTTTTACCTAACCTTATCAAAGGTTTTGTGGGTGGAGATATCTCCGTTGCCTCTCAATACGCAGGTTGGTTAATGGCTTCTTATGCTATTATGCAGTTTTTGTTTTCACCCGTTTTAGGGGGATTATCAGATCAAATAGGTCGCCGTCCAGTGATTTTAGCCTCTTTATTCGGCTTCACGATTGATTATTTAGTTTTAGCATTTGCGCCTAATATCCTTTGGTTATTCATCGGACGTATTATGTCTGGAATTACAGGTGCGAGTTTTACCACAGCGCAAGCCTATATCGCAGATGTTTCTAAGCCAGAAGATCGGGCGAAGAACTTTGGGGTGGTGGGAGCCGCCTTTGGGGTTGGATTTATTATCGGGCCTGCGATAGGGGGGATGCTGGCCTCTTATGGAGATCGTATTCCATTCTTTGCAGCCGCTGGTTTAACCTTGATAAACGGTATTTATGGCTATTTTATCTTGCCTGAATCGCTTGCCAAATCGAATCGCCGTCCTTTTGATATTAGTCGTGCGAATCCCTTAGGATCTCTAAAAAACTTAACAAAATATCCAGTCATTGCCGGTCTAGTCGGAGGATTTTTCTGCCTTCAATTAGCTGGTCAAGTACATCCCAGCACTTGGTCTTATTTTACGATGAAGGTATTTGGTTGGACGCCTGATCAAGTAGGATATTCATTAGCTTTTGTGGGATTAATTGTAGCCATAGTGCAAGGAGGTTTAGCTCGTATCATTATGCCAAAACTGGGTGAAATACGCGCCATCTCCTACGGGCTACTCCTATACGGAATTGGTTTCTTTATGTTTGCCTATGCGACGAAGTCTTGGATGATGTATGCCTTTATGATTCCTTTCGGCTTAGGGGGAATTGCTGGGCCTGCCCTTCAAAGTTTGATTACGCAACAAGTAGGTCCCAATGAACAGGGTGAATTACAAGGTGGATTGACTAGTTTACAATCTATTACGACCATTTTTGGCCCTCTTTTGGCCTCCAATTTATTTGCCTATTTTGCCTCTGAAAGAGCTCCTATTTTATTCCCTGGAGCCGCCTTTTTTATGGCCGCTATTTTAGTGCTGGTTGGATGGTTTATCGTTATGCGTTCCATTCCAAAGAAAGCTCAATAATTTTACTATCTTTCGAAAAATAAACCCCTATATCATGAAAACAATGATTAAATCAATCTGCCTAGTGGCAGGAATGTTAGTAGCCTCTGTTGCTTCTGCTCAATCGACAGAAGAAATTTTAGCCAAGCACGAAGCTGCTATGGGTGGTGCTGATAAATGGGCTACTGTTAAGACGGCAGTAGTGAAAAATAAGTTCAGCGTACAAGGGATGGATATTGATAGTAAAACTTCCTTAATTATTGGTAAGTCTTTTCGTCAAGAGGTAGAAGTAATGGGTAATAAAATCATTACGGTTATTGATGGAGACAAAGGTTGGATGAATCGTCCTGCGATGATGGGCGGAACAGGCGAGCCAGAAGATATGCCAGCTGATCAAGTGAAAATGGCAGGTTCTCAAAAGACTTTGGGATCGATTTTAACGAATGCTAAAAAAGACGGCTATAAGATTGAGTTAGTTTCTAAAGAGAAATTGGATGGAGCTGATGTATATCTATTGACGGTAACTAAACCATCAGGTGAAGACAGCAAGGTCTATGTTTCCACAGCTACTAATTTTGTGGTAAAAACTCAGACAAAAGTACAAGCGAACGGTCAAGAAATAGATTCAGAAGTTAGCTTTTCAAACTATAAAATGGTGAACGGTTTAGCATTTCCGTATACTGTTGAAACAGCTAATCCAATGGGAGGAATGATGACAGTAGAAACGGTTTCGGTGGAAATTAATCCAACAATCGATGCGGCCATCTTCGCAAAACCGAGCAAATAATCGAGCGATTTTCGCTGCATTAAAAAAGGGCTTCAGAAATGAAGCCCTTTTTTTTAGGGTAAAAATTGTTGAATGTGATTCCTCGCGCTTCGGATCGCTTTGTCGATATCCTCTTCTGAACCTTCGTATGCCTTATCCTCTACTTCAATCACGATGGGACCTCGGTAACGGACGTCGTTTAAAGCAGAAATGAACTTACCCCACTGTATATCGCCTAGTCCTGGAATTTTAGGGGAATGGTATTCGAGTGGATTTGCTAAAATTCCTACGCGGTTCAATTTTTCCGGATACACTTTGACATCCTTTAAATGTACGTGGTGAATCCGTTCCGCATAGTGATAGATAGGGTAGGTGTAGTCCATCATTTGGAAGACCATATGAGAGGGATCATAATTTAGGCCAAAATTCGACGACGGAATAATCGTAAATAATTCATCCCAAATTTTAGGCGTCGTCATCAAATTCTTCCCACCTGGCCACTCATCATCCGTAAAGAACATGGGACAGTTTTCGATCCCTATTTTGATCTGTAAAGAATCAGCCAAAGCAATAATCTCCGGCCAAACCTCCGCAAAGCGACCGATATTATAGTGTATATTTTTCGTATAATCGCGGCCTACAAAGGTATTCACACGCGAAATGCCTAAAACGGCAGCCGCTTTAATAATTTTCTTGATATGTTCGCGGTAAAAAGCAGCTTGTGTTTCATCTGGGTCCAATGGATTTGGATAATAACCAAGTGCAGATATTTTGACCGGATGCTGCGCTAATTTCGATTTTAACGCTAAAAGATCCTCCGTGGATAATTGATCTACCGAAATATGCGAAACACCCGCATACCTGCGCGCATCTGCAGAGGAGGATGGCCAACACATCACTTCTACACACGAAAATTTTTGCTGTTGTGCATAGTCTAAGACCTCAAAAAGACTTTTATTCGGGAGTATAGCGGAGACAAAACCTAGATCTAACATGTTACTTCAGTTTAGCTAATCCATAAAAAAGAGCAAAAGAACCTGACGCAATCCAAAGGCCTACCGCTTCTCGTGCTAATTCTTGATTGTGCGTCTTCATACTTAAGCCGTCCGTCAAAAATCCTTCCCAAGCCGTCATCTCGACCCATAATTGCACTCCAGCAAAGAAAGATAAGCCAAATAACACGATTAAGAGTTCAGGATTCGTTTTGCCACGCATCGCCTGCAATGCAGTATAAACTGCAGTTGCATAAACAGGAACCCATAAAATGGGGTCCGGATCATTGAATTGCCAATAGGTAAATAGTAAAAAAACGAGGCTGAAAAAACCTCCAAGAATGAATTGTACGTTTCTCATATTAGTTACATAGGTTTTTAACAGCTTCAGAGGCACCCGGGTAGTTTAATTTTTGTGCTTGTTGAAAAGCGAGGCAGGCTTTGTCGTTTTGCTTCGATTTGATATAGCTAAGTCCTAGCGCATAATAAGCTTTACCAAATTCAGGGTTAATTTCCGCTGCCTTCGCAAAATCAGCTATGGCACCGGCATAATCTTCCTCTTGGAACAGTATATTTCCTCGATTATAATAGGCATTTATGTCTTTAGGAGCCAATTTTATGGCTTGTGTGAAATCAATTGTGGCCTTCGCTGGTTGCGCTAAGGCTGCCTGAATGATCCCTCTTTGGAGATATCCTGCACTCGAATCTGGTTGGGAAGCGATGGCTTTATCAGTAGGAGCTAAGGCTTTATCCCAAACGCCTTGTTCCATTAAAACGGCCCCTAAATTCAATTGAGCTGTATATAGTGAAGGTTTTAATTCAATGGCCTTGCGATAGGCCGCTTCTGCCTCTGGGTAATTTTTCTCTTGGAATAGAATAACCCCTTGTAGGTTATAGGCTTCTGCTAAACCGGGGTTTTTCTCAATCGCTTTTTGAAGGGCTTCTTTGGCAGAAACCGTTTCTCCTTTCTTAAGACGAGCTTTCGCTTCGTCTAACCAAGCCTCTCCAGAAGTGGAACATGCCCAAGCAAACCCAAGGCTTACCAATAGAATCCATTTTTTCATATTTTAAAGTTAAGGGGCTATTCCAAAAAAACGATATTTATTTTGAAAAAAGCTGCTTTTTTGTCATCTTTGTCATGGCAAATTACCAGCTCCCGCTGAATCCCCCAGGTCTTGATCGAAGCAAGGGTAGGTCGGTCGTAGCGGTGAATTTGCCATTTTTTTGTTATAAAAATCTGACCTATGAAATTTTTTATCGATACAGCGAATTTAGCGCAAATTAAAGAAGCACAAGATTTAGGTGTTTTGGACGGTGTTACGACTAACCCTTCCTTAATGGCTAAAGAAGGAATCACCGGAAAAGACAACGTGTTACGTCATTACAAAGCGATTTGTGATATCGTAGACGGAGATGTTTCTGCCGAAGTAATCGCCACAGATTATGAAGGAATGATTCGTGAAGGCGAAGAATTAGCGGAGCTGGACGATAAAATCGTAGTAAAGATTCCCATAATCAAGGACGGTATCAAGGCCTTGAAATATTTTTCTGAAAGAGGGATTAAAACGAATTGTACGCTTGTATTCTCTGCTGGTCAAGCTTTGTTAGCTGCTAAAGCAGGTGCAACCTACGTTTCTCCCTTCATTGGACGTTTAGATGATATCTCATTTGATGGTATCGAATTGATAGAACAAATTCGTTTGATCTACGATAACTACGAATTTGATACGCAAATCTTAGCGGCCTCTGTTCGTCACCCAATGCACATCATTAAGTGTGCTGAAGCTGCGGCTGATGTGATGACAGGTCCTTTGTCTGCCATGCTTGCGTTGTTAAAGCACCCATTAACGGATAATGGTTTAGCGCAATTCTTAGCGGATCACGCAAAAGCAAATTCTTAATTAACCTAGGCGATTTTTATGTCTGTTTTATCTTTTGAACAAGTAAGTATTTCACAAGAAGGTGTTAACACACTAGAAGACATTAATTTAACGATTAATGAGGGGGATTTTTATTATTTAATTGGTAAAACGGGTAGCGGAAAGAGTACCTTCTTTCGGAGTATTATTGCGGAAATTGGACTTGAGTCTGGAACAGCCTCGGTGGCGGGTTATTCATTGAATACCATCAAGCGTTCAGAAGTGCCTTTCTTAAGACGTAAATTAGGTTTCGTTTTCCAAGATTTTCAATTGTTGACAGATCGCAATGTGGAGAAGAATTTGTCCTTCGTTTTAGAGGCGACAGGTCACACGAACAAAGACGAAATTCGATTTAAAATCGAGGAGGTTTTAGCGCGTGTGGGAATGAGTTCCGCGATTTCTAAACGTATTCACCGTCTTTCAGGTGGAGAACAACAACGTATTTGTATCGCGCGTGCGATTTTGAATAATCCCCTTTTATTGCTTGCTGATGAGCCTACAGGTCATTTGGATCCGGAGGTCTCTTTGGAAATTATGCAATTATTCAAGGAGTTGAACCAGAGTGGAATGGCCATCATTATGGCGAGTCACGACTACAATACGATGGCCAAGGTTCCAGGCCAAATCCTAAAATGCGAAGGGGGTAAAATCTTCCCAGTTGCAAGTCTATAATCCTATTTTCCCGTATAGTAAATCACCGGAATGATACATTCCTCTAAAGAGATGCCGCCGTGTTGGAAGGTGTTTCTGTAGTGGTTTACGTATTGGTTGTAATTATTAGGGTAAGCAAATAGATTGTCTTCTTTAGCGAAAACATAGGTAGTCGAGACGTTCGGTTTTGGCAAGAAAATGTTCTCCGGCTTACGACAAACCATCATCTTGTTCGCATTATCCCAATTCAGATTCTTCCCTTGTTTGTAGCGCAAATTGGTGTTTGTATTCCGATCCCCCACGATTTTAATTGGATTCTGAACTCGAATCATCCCGTGATCAGTGGTGATTATGACGCGCCCCTTCTTCTCTGCAATCTTCTTTAATAAATCAAAAAGAGGAGAATGCTGGAACCAGCTCGCCGTCAAACTCCGGTAAGCTGACTCATCTGGAGCTAATTCCTTGATCATCGCCATATCTGTTCGTGCATGCGAAAGCATATCTACGAAATTGTAGACGATGACATTCAAGTCATTGGTGGCTAATTTGTTGAAATTATCGACTAATTGCTTTCCTTGGTATTGGTGAATAATCTTGTGATAGGAGCTTTTAGCGTTGATTTTCAAACGCTTCAATTGCTCCTGCAAGTAAAATTCTTCGTGTTTATTGAAACCCTCCTCATCTTCAGAATCCCCTACATCATATACCCATTTATCTGGATAATTCTTGGCGATTTCGGATGGCATCATCCCCGCAAAAATGGAATTTCGGGCGTAGGCGGTTGTCGTAGGTAGGATGGAATAATACTTGCTTTCGGACTCTAATTGAAAGTATTCTTGTATGTATTTGTCCAAGGTTTTCCACTGGTCAAACCGCAAATTATCGATCAATATAAAATAGAGCGGACTCTTGTCGTTAATCTTGGGAAAAACGTGCTTGCGCAGCATTAAATGAGATAATATCGGTGTTTCTGCATCGGGTTTTTGTAACCAATCCTCGTAATTATTCTCAATGAATTTACTGAAATGGGCATTAGCCTCATTTTTTTGGTTGTTCAAAACCTCGGCCATCGATTTGTTCTCTGTCGTGTCGATTTCGAGTTCCCAATAGACAAGCTTTTCGTAGATGTCGGACCACTCTTTGGCATTCAAATGATCCTGGTATTGCATGGATAAAGCCAAAAACTCTTGCTGGTAGGTAATATTCGTTTTTCCCTCCTCGAGTCTTTTCTTATCGAAAATTCGTTTGACAGATAGCAATAATTGATTCGGATTCAGTGGTTTGATCAGGTAATCGGCGATCTTGGAGCCGATGGCGTCCTCCATTAATTCTTCTTCCTCCGATTTTGTAATCATGATGACTGGAAGGTTAGGTCTGATTTTTTTGATATGCAACAAAACCTCTAATCCGGACATTCCTGGCATATTTTCATCCAAGAATAACATATCAAATTTCTGAGTTTCCACTAACTCGAGTGCATCAGCGCCAGAATTAACCGTATAAACTTCGTATCCTTTGCTCTCTAAAAACAAAATATAGGGTTTCAATAAATCGATTTCATCGTCTGCCCAAAGTATTTTATACGTCATCGCTTTTTTGTTTACCTTTCAAGCCTAAAATTAGCTAATTTTACATCGACATCCTCGTTAATACATGTTAATAGATCCTCCAGTTCAGTTGACGGAATCTGCCGTCGAAAACCTGCGTTTGATTACGTTCCCAGAGCCTTTTCTTCGGGTTGGAATGCGTGGAGGAACCTGTGGAGGAACTTTTGTCCTTGGTTTTGACACTAAAACAGAAAATGATGAGGAGTATTTGATTGAAAATATCCCTGTCGTTATTGATCGAAGAGAATTATTATTTGTCCTAGGTACAGAAATTTCTTACGAAGTACAAGGCAATGGTTTTTACCTTCATAAACCCCCTAAAATATGAAATTTGCAGCCATAGATATCGGTTCAAACGCCGCACGTCTTCAAATCTCCAGTGTATTGGAAAATGAGGGGGTTATCAGTTTTAAGCGAATTGAATATGTGCGTTTTGCTCTTCGTTTAGGTCATGATGTATTTAGTGATGGGATGATTTCGCCTGAGTCAGAAGTGCGTATTTTCAAATTAATGCACGCCTATAAATTATTGATGGACTTGCATGAAGTGAAGGATTACGCGATTTGTGCGACTTCAGCGATGCGCGAGGCGTCTAATTCATCCGAGATAATTACGCGAATTCACAAGATTTTGGACATGAAAATCCAATTAATTGATGGAAGTCGGGAGGCGGAATTAATCAATGATGTGGTGGTTCAATCTTTACATCCGAAGAAAAACTACTTACATATCGATGTGGGTGGAGGTAGTACAGAATTGAATATATACCGTCACCGCGAAAAATTGGCCTCGAAGTCTTTTAAAATTGGTTCGGTGCGTCTACTAGAGGGAACGGAAAAAGAGGGAGATTGGGAGAAGATGAAGAATTGGATTTCGCAGCAAAAAGAATTGATTTCAGGTGATATTGAGGCAATTGGAACGGGAGGTAATATTGCCAAATTGTTCAATTTGTCGAAGCCAGCCCCAGAGGAAAAGTCGATGACATTTGATGCCTTATTTGAAATGGCAGCCTATGTGGGTTCGTTCTCTTTTGAAGATCGGGTGAATAAATTGCGTTTAAATACGGACCGGGCGGATGTAATTGTTCCTGCGGCTTCGATCTATTTGACGGCTATGGAATTAGGAGGCTGTAAAACGATTTTAGTGCCTGATTTAGGCTTAAAAGATGGTATACTTCAAATGTTATATGACCGTTATTTAAACCGAAAGAAGTAATTATTTTTCGATGCGGTATACGAGACCCATCGACAAGATTTGAGAGAATTGCCAGTCAGGATCTTGGTCATAGTCGCGGAATAATACAATTTGTAAATTAGTACTGACATATTTATTTACCTTCATCGTCACATTTGCATCAAAGCGATGCACAATGCTATTCGATAAGGTAAGTCTAAAATAGTCTATTAGAGCGGAGTAACGTGCTTTTACATTGATGTTTTCCCATACATCTTTGTCTACATTGACTAAATATTGAAAAACAAACTGATTTCTGATGTTGTCACCAGGTTTCTCAAGACCATATAATCCGGCTCTGGAGATGGCTTGATCGAAGACAAAGGTTTGGCGTAATGAACCAATACCGATTCGCGTATAAAATGATTTATCAGGGTGGTATTCTAAACCCATGGAGGATGTCAAATAGGCCGGAGCAAAAAGACTCGAAATCAAGGAGTCCACCGGAACGCCAGCCTTATTTTTCTTGCCATAGTCATAACCATTGAAGAATTGCGTCTGGAAGTTAGTTGATCCATAAAAGTCCCATTTAGGGCTTATACGGTAACCAGCCTTGAATTCGTATGCAATGCGGTCGATATTTTTACGGAGACTTTGGGTTCTGTTTTGGAGAAATCCGACTTGCAAATTCAGGTCAGAATTCAGACGCCATGATTCATTCGAAACGTTTGCACTGTGATTCAAATACCAGCCAATCGCTAAGGTATTTGTCCCACCACCTTTCCAATTATCGCTGAAACTTGACTGATTTAGGTTGATGCCTGAAGTCATGACTTGCTTCCATTTGTTTGCCGTCGAATCTGCCTTAGATTCCGCAAATGCGGGCCCAAAAGCAGTTGAAAACAACAATATGAACAGCAAATTAAACTTCATTTGACAAAGGTACAAAAAACCTGAATGAATGGCCTATTTTCCTATGGATAAACGGATCTGTCCTGAGAAGACCTCTTGTGGTGCTAATTCAATGAGCCCATCACCTGTATTAAAAGCGTCTGTATTGGCGGTCATCGGTTCAATGGCCACCGATGTATAGCCTTCCGGTTGAAAGACAACTAGGAATGGGAATTGAACGGAAGATTGCTCTAAAAAGAGTGAACGTTGGTGTTTATGGTCGATAAATTCGGTGATGTGTTTCTCTTTAGGTTCTAGTCGAAAGACGTGGTCCACTTTTTCCTGACTAAAAATAAACTTGGTCTGACCTTGTAAATTTTCCTCTTTCAAGGGAATCATTTGTGAGTCCGATAAAAAACGGCTGATAGGATGGAATTTAATGGATAAATCAGCTACCGTCGTATTAGGGAAGCTGAAATAGGGGTGCCAGCCACAGGCGAAGGGCATGGAAGTGGTTCCTGTGTTTTGGGCTTCGAAAGTTATTTCTAATGCCCCTACATCCGTTAATGTGTAGTTGTATCGGAATGTGAATGGGAAGGGGTAATTCGGCTCCTCACCTTTATATGCCTGTTCTAATGTGACAGACGATTCTGATTGTTGCACTAGGGTAAACGGTGCTCTTGCTAATAAACCGTGAATGGCGTTCCCTAAAGCGGGTTCGTTGATGGGTAATTGGTAATTTTTGCCTTTGAAGGAATAGTTTCCGTTACGAACTCGATTTACCCAGGGGGTTAATAAGGCGCTGGGGTGGTATGGGTTGCTGGCTAAAGGATGGTCGGAGCTTCCCGGCAAATCAATGAGTGAAATTCCTGATAAGTGTAATTCGATTAAACTCGCTCCCGTCTGGGTATCAATAACCAGGTAATCGCCCGTTTTTGCATTTTTTATTTCCATAGTGTTTTATCTTCGATGCCCATTCCATAGAGGGCAAAATCATATTTGACAGGATCGCTTGGATCCAGTTCCCGTAGCGTTTCTGTGAGGGCCAAAGCCGTTTTCCAATTCGCCTTCTCCTCCTTCATTAGACCCAGTTGAGCGGCTGTTCGCATCGCGTGCACATCGAGTGGGCAAACTAATTGGGAAGGTTTAATCGTGTTCCACAGTCCAAAATCAACTCCTGCCTGATCTTTTCTCACCATCCAGCGCAAAAACATTGAAATGCGTTTACAGGCCGAATTTTTCCGAGGAGAAGCAATGTGCTTCTTCGTACGTTCTGGAGCCCATTCGGATTGAAAGAAATAATCGTAGAATCCATTTAGTCCATTCTCCACGCTTACGTCTTCCGCTTTCAAACCTAGGTTGAACGCCGTTTCTAAGGAATTATTGTTTTGGTAATGCCTTTGGAAGAAATCAATAAAATACAGCGTATCTGGGTATTGAAAAGTCCGGTGCTTGAAATGCTCAAAGCGCTTTAAATCACTGGCTTGATGTCCTAAAATGAATTCATAAGGAGATCCATCCATCAAATCGATGAGCGTTTGCGCATTTTGAAGGATCGTTTTGCGCTGCCCCCAGGCTAAAATAGCTACCCAAAAACCCATAATCTCTTTGTCTTGCAAGCGACTAAAGCGATGCGGAATTTGAATGGGATCGTGTTCGATGAAGCGCGGATGATTGAAAAAAGCGAATTTCTCGTCTAAGATGGACGCTATTTTTTCTGAAATCATTTTCGGCTAAATAGGGCAACTAAACGAGAGGGAAGGGAGAATATCCAAACTAATACCGTTACCGCAACAGAAAACGCCGCAATAAAGGGGTAAGAAAGAATAAAGAATATCTCAAAAATAACGTGACCTGCGGTGATAGGCCTTTTTCTCTTGTTCATATTACTGCAATAAATAAGAGATTTCAGCTCTAACGCGCTTATCAACGGCATTCAATTTCTCAAAAGCTTTCGGGGAAAGTTTGATGATCACTTTGTTATCTCCGTTTGGTAAACGACCAATGACCTTCACCCAAATACTTTGGTTGTTTGTTAGATTCTTAACCAATACTAAGGTTCCGATAGGAGCGGTGCGGTGCAAGGCTAAGAATTTTCCGGAATTGTCAGGTACGTCGATTAGTTCCGCAATCCCTGTTTCAATCTTCTTTTTGATGTCTTCAGGGCCTTTTTCTTTAGCGGGAGCGACAACGGTTTCAGTAGGGGTTGGTGCTGTGGGTGCTGCCGCTTTCGCAGGTAATAAGTTGCTTTTATCTACTGCTATAGAGGAAGTCGATCCAGCAGGATCTGAAACGATTAAACGTTGACCTTCTTGCAAGCGATCGGAAGTCAAATTGTTCCATTTACGCAATTCCGCCATCGTTACCTTGTGCATGTTCGCTACAGAAAGCAAACCTTGCTTAGGTGCCACGATGTGAATTTCTGCCTCTTTCGGGGATTCTGCTGCTTTTTCTTCCACTACTTTAGGGGCTGGATTGCTTTCTTCTAAGTAATGCAAAGGGATATAAACGATTTCGCCCGTTTTGACAGGGATTTGAACATCGGTGTTAGCCGATTTGAATTCGCTTAACGATAAATTATACCGTTTTAGGATCGAAAATAGGGATTGCTTGGGACCTACTTTGAACAATAAAAAAGTCTTGTTGTTCTCCTTTTTTAAGCCCAATGAATCAAGGGTGTTCGCCTCAGTAGAAAACTGCAATGCAAATAAAAAGGCGATTAGTAAGGTTAGTTTATAATTTTTCATAAATCTTCAATTTCAGTTTATCCTTCACAAAAATCAATTGTTCATTGAGTAACGTAAAGGTTTGGTATCCGATGGTATCTCCTTCAGCGATCTGTTCTAATAGGATCGTGTTAAAGGCTAAATCACACACCCGAAGGTAGTTTTTCCAGCCATTATCGTAAAGATAATAAGAAAAAAGTAGCTTATCCTCACCTTCAAAATAATCTATTCCTTTTGCAATCGTTTCGTTGAATTGCTGCTGGAAAAAGGTTTGGAAGTCTTTAAAATAGTCTTGGCTTTCTTCGTAGTGCTGCGGTACTTGAAAAGAAAAGGCGTTTTCTGGGTTAATTGGGCGTGATTTTTCTTCTTTCAATAACTTCAGAGGATCGAGCGAATAGGTTTGTATCGACTCTATACCCGGGTTTTTTGATAGCTGTAATTTGATAAAGATCGCCTCGTTTTCTGAACCTTGTACAAAGTTTAATTGGGCATAATCAGAGGGAGCTTTTCCTAAAAGGTAAACCTTTTTAGTCGCTAAATCGATCGAATGCCAAAATGCCTCTTGCAATCCTCTTGTTTCCACCCATAATTGTGGCTTTTCTGGTTTTCCCCAGAAGCGGATACTCCAGATTGGTTCGGTAAAGGAATGTTCGAAAAATGCAGGCAAAGGGTCGAATGTTTGGAAATTATGTGCAAATTTGGCAAAAATCTACCGAAAATACGTAAATAATATGATGCACGGCAAAAAGGTGGTCGCGATTATTCCGGCTCGATTCGCATCCACTCGCTTTCCTGGAAAACCCCTTGTTGATCTAGGTGGAAAACCGATGATTCAGCGAACTTACGAACGAGTAAAGGCGGTAGAAGGCTTTGATCGAATTGTCATTGCGACGGATGATCAACGTATTTTTGATGCGAGTGTAGCTTTTGGTGCAGAAGTGATGATGACAGCTGAAACGCATTTAACGGGCACAGATCGTTGTGCCGAAGTGCTGAGTCGTTTGGGTGAAACGGTCGATTATGTGGTGAATATTCAAGGAGATGAGCCATTTATTGAGCCAGAGCAATTAAAGGAAGTCGCTGCTGGATTTGCATCTGATGCTCCCATTTTGACCCTTATAAAAAAGATAACAGACGTTGAAACCCTATTTAATACCAATACGCCTAAAGTGATTCGCGACGAAGAGGGCCATGCACTTTATTTTTCGCGCCAAACGATTCCCTTTTTAAGAGGGGTGGAGCCATCGGATTGGTTAAATAAACATACTTTTTTTAAGCATATCGGTTTATACGCTTATCGGGCCGATATTTTGCCTGGTTTAAGTGCACTTAAGCCTACTTCTTTAGAGCTGGCAGAATCCCTAGAACAGTTGCGCTGGATTCAAAATGGTATTCGAATTAAGGCCATCGAAACGCAATTTGAAACGATAGGTATTGATTCCCCGGAAGATCTCGAAAAAATTCAAAAAATGGGCCTCATTTAGGCTGAAAAGCGGTATATTTGCTAGATTTTTGGCATAAACATCTGTCAAAGATTCGATTATACTTATGCAAAGACCACAGATAAAAGACGTATTGCGCGAAAAGATTTTAATTCTTGACGGCGCGATGGGTTCTTTAATTCAACAATACAATTTAACGGACGCGGATTACCGCGGCGAACGCTTCAAGAATTTCCCGCACGAAGTGAAAGGAAACAATGATTTGTTGTCCATCACGCGTCCGGATGTGATCAAGGAAATTCACGCGAAATACTTTACAGCTGGTGCAGATATCGCAGAGACGAATACCTTCTCCGGGACTTCCATCGCGATGGCAGATTACCACATGGAGGATCTGGTCTATGAATTAAACTTCGAGTCAGCGAAAATTGCCCGTGAAGTAGCGGATGAATTTACGGCCAAAGATCCCTCCAAGCCCCGTTATGTAGCTGGTTCCATCGGACCAACGAACCGCACGCTTTCTCTTTCTCCAGATGTAAATGATCCAGGTTATAGAGCGGTCACTTTTGATGAATTAGTGGAAGCCTACACGGAACAAATACGTGGTTTAGTCGACGGTGGAGCTGATTTACTCTTAGTGGAAACCATTTTTGATACCTTGAATGCGAAGGCAGCCTTGTTTGCCATTGATCAATATTTCAAGCAAAATCCATCCAAGCCTTATTTGCCAGTGATGGTTTCTGGAACGATTACGGATGCCTCAGGGCGTACCTTATCCGGCCAAACAACGGAAGCCTTCTTGACTTCAGTTTCTCATATGCCTTTGCTTTCAGTGGGCTTAAACTGCGCTTTAGGTGCGGATTTAATGCGTCCCTACGTGAAGACTTTGAACGATAAATCCCCTTTCTTAGTTTCTGCTCACCCGAATGCGGGCTTGCCGAACGAAATGGGTGAATACGATCAATCCCCAGCTGAAATGGCGGTTATCATCGATGATTTCTTAGCAAACGGCTTTTTGAACATCATCGGAGGCTGTTGCGGAACTACGCCAGCGCACATCCAAGCGATTGCGGAAGTGGCAGCAAAGCACAAGCCGCACGTGATTCCGGAAGAAAATGTGAATCAAAAGCTATCGGGTCTCGAGCCTTTAGAGATTACGGAATTAACGAATTTCGTGAACGTAGGTGAGCGTTGTAACGTGACGGGTTCGAAGAAATTCGCGCGTTTAATTCGCGAGGAGAAATTTGAAGAAGCGATTGCAGTGGCTCGTGAGCAGGTAGATGGTGGTGCGCAGATTTTGGACATCAACATGGATGAGGGGATGATTGATGGCGTGAAAATGATGCCTCAATTCCTGAATTTATTGATGGCTGAGCCAGATATCGCTCGTTTACCGATTATGATTGACTCCTCGAAATGGGAAGTAATTGAAGCGGGTTTGAAATGCGTACAAGGTAAATCGGTGGTTAACTCGATCTCGTTGAAAGAAGGGGAGGGGAAATTCATTGAATCCGCGAACAAAGTGAAAATGTACGGCGCCTCAGTGGTTGTGATGGCTTTTGATGAAACAGGACAAGCAGATTCATACGAACGTCGGATTGAGATTTGTCAACGTGCTTACGATATTTTAGTCGATAAAGTAGGTTTTCCGGCTCAGGATATCATTTTTGACCCGAATATTTTAACGGTTGCGACGGGAATCGAGGAGCATAATAATTATGCGGTTGATTTCATTAAGGCAACAAAATGGATTAAAGAAAACTTGCCGCACGCGAAAGTTTCGGGTGGGGTTTCGAATATTTCCTTCTCATTCCGCGGAAACGAATTAGTGCGGGAGGCAATGCATACCGTGTTTTTGTACCACGCGATTAAGGCGGGTATGGATATGGGTATCGTAAATGCTAGTCAATTAGGCGTTTATGATGATATCGATACGATATTACGCGATTTGTGCGAGGATGTTTTATTGAATCGCAATCCAGAATCGACAGAGAAATTAGTGGCATATGCCGAAACGGTTAAGTCCGCAGGGAAAGAGCAAGTTGTTGATGATGCTTGGAGAAAGAATCCGGTAAACAAGCGTTTAGAGCACGCTTTGATTAAAGGTTTGACCGAATTCATTGATGAAGATGTAGAAGAAGCGCGTCAATTAGTGGAGCGCCCGATTCAGGTGATCGAAGGTCCGCTGATGGATGGAATGAATGTGGTGGGAGATTTGTTCGGTGAAGGAAAAATGTTCTTGCCACAGGTCGTGAAGTCAGCGCGTGTGATGAAGAAGGCGGTGGCCTATTTATTGCCTTATATCGAAGCAGAGAAAGAAGGCGGGGAGAGTTCATCGGCTGGAAAGATCTTGATGGCGACGGTGAAAGGCGATGTGCATGATATTGGAAAGAATATTGTGGGTGTGGTTTTGGCATGTAATAATTATGAAGTGATCGATATCGGTGTGATGGTCCCATGCGATAAGATCCTAGCTGCGGCGAAGGAGCATAATGTGGATATCATCGGATTATCCGGTTTGATTACGCCGTCTCTTGATGAGATGGTGTATGTGGCCAAAGAAATGGAGCGCCTCGGTTTCAAAGTGCCTTTATTAATCGGTGGAGCCACTACGTCCCGTATCCACACCGCGGTGAAAATTGATCCTCACTACTCAGGACCCGTGATTCACGTGTTAGATGCGTCCCGTTCCGTGCCCGTAGCAGGTCGTTTATTGCAAAGTGAATTGACCTCTCAAGAAATCTTTAATGAGATTAAAACGGAATATGCTGAATTAAGAACGGCTCACGCCGCTCGTCAGCAAGAGAAAAATTACTTGTCCATCGATCAGGCCCGTGCAAAATCGAGTGGCATTGAATGGACTGGATTTAAATCGAAACAACCGTCATTCTTGGGCGTGAAGTATTTTGAAGACTATTCACTAGAGGAAATTGCAAAATACATCGACTGGACGCCCTTCTTCTCGACTTGGCAATTGTCCGGAAAATACCCGCGTATTTTCGATAACGAAGTGGTAGGGAAAGAGGCGAAGAAATTATTCGATGATGCGCAGGCTTTATTGAAAGAGATTATTGCGAATAAATCGCTTCAGGCGAAGGCGGCTTTAGGATTTTTCCCGGCCAACTCGCTTGGAGATGATATTATCTTACACGATTACGTGGAGAAGGCGTTAGAGGTTGCTTGCGAGAAACACGGTTCTCATAAACAGGTTTCCTACGAGATTCAACCCAAAGACGAATCTTCTGACAAGAGCCAGTGGTTGCACCATTTGCGTCAGCAAGGCCAAAAAGCAAGTACGCTTCCTAACCGTTGTTTAAGCGACTTTATCGCTCCTTTAAACTCGGGTGAGACGGATTATATCGGTGCCTTTGCGGTGACGACTGGCTTGGGAATTGAAGCGCTGTTAGATAAATACGAAAAAGAGCATGATGACTATAACTCAATTATGGTCAAAGCTTTAGCGGATCGTTTAGCGGAAGCTTTCGCCGAATTATTGCACGAACGCGTGCGTAAGGAATATTGGGGTTATGCGGCTGATGAAACATTAAGCAACGAAGACTTGATTTCTGAGAAATACGACGGTATTCGTCCGGCACCGGGTTATCCGGCTTGTCCAGATCACACGGAGAAGAAGCGTTTATTTGAATTATTGGATGCGGAGAAGCAGATCGGGATTCAATTAACGGAAAGTTATGCGATGTATCCGGCCTCAGCGGTGTCTGGATTCTATTTCTCTCATCCGGAGAGTACGTATTTTGGTTTAGGTAAGATTGCCAAAGACCAGGTAACAGATTATGCGAAGCGCAAAGGAATGTCCCTAGACGACGTAGAAAGATGGTTAAGCCCCGTATTAAATTATGACTAAGATTACCAAATACTTTGAGGAAGCGGCGGGAAAATCACTTTTCTCGATTGAGATCATTCCACCGATGAAAGGCCAACATTTGGGCGAATTAATGTCGCACATTGAGCCTTTGATGGAGTTTAAGCCACCGTTTATCGAGGTGACGTATCACCGAGAGGAATATGTTGATAAAGTCGTGGATGGCGTTTCTAAACGCATTCCTATTCGCAAGCGTCCCGGAACCTTAGGGATCTGTGCGTCTATCATGCAGCGTTTTCAAATCGAAGCTGTTCCGCACGTGATTTGTGGTGGATTTACGAAAGAAGAAACAGAGGATTTCTTAATCGATTTACACTATTTAGGTATCGAGAATGCCCTTTTATTACGAGGTGATCAAGAAAAAGGCGAAGCCCATTTCGTGCCTAAACCTGGGGGTCATGCCTATGCTAACGAATTAGTGGAGCAAGTAGCGGCGATGAATCAAGGTATTTTATTGCACGAAGAAACAGAGTCTTTGCCGACGAATTTTTGTATCGGCGTAGCTGGTTATCCGGAGAAGCACATTGATGCTGTTTCCTTTGATCAGGACCTTCGTTATTTGAAGCAAAAGGTGGATGCCGGGGCAGATTATATCGTTACCCAGATGTTCTTTGATAACGCGAAGTATTTTGCATTCGTTCAGCAATGCCGCGAGATGGGGATTCATGTTCCCATCATTCCAGGTTTGAAGCCTTTAGCGACGGAACGTCAATTAGATATCTTGCCGGAGATTTTCCATTTAGAGATTCCTGCTGAATTTGTTTCTGAAGCACGTAAATGTGCTAATAATGCGGCTATTAAGCAATTAGGAATTGAATGGGCAGTACAACAAGGGAAAGAGTTGATCCAAGCTGGTGTGCCTGCCTTGCATTTCTATACGATGAGTAAATCTGATAGCGTGCGCGCTATCGCTGAAAAATTATTCTAATGAAGGTCTTAGTCTATGGTGCGAGTACAAATCCCAGTCGATATGCCTATATCGCTACGGAATTACTTTTGCAGCATGGACACGAGGTCTTTTTAGTAGGAATTAAAAAAGGGGAGGTTTTGGGCTTAACCATTCAGCAGGATCAACCTTTATTGCAAGATATCGACACTGTTACTTTGTACGTAGGTCCTGCGAATCAGGACGGACTAATTGATTATTTACAATCAATAAACCCTAGAAGGGTAATATTCAATCCAGGCACTGAAAATCCGGTGCTGGAGGAAGCCTTACTGAAAAGGGGAATAGAAGTAGAAGAGGCCTGCACGCTGGTTTTATTGCATACAGGCCAGTTTTAGGCTCTTATTGAGCTGTCAACGTAAACTCAAATTCCTCCATAATCAAGTTCGCTAGCAATTTCTTGCAAGCGTTAGTTACTACCTCATTCGCCTCAGCTTCAGAAGCTGCATCCACCGTTAATGTGATGTGCTTGCCAATACGAACGCCTGCCACTTGGTTAATACCTAAGTTTTGTAAGCCAATAAGTACCGCTTTTCCCTGAGGATCAAGGATTTCTTTTTGAGGCATTACGTTGATTTCAGCTAAGAATTTCATTATTTGTTTGGATTTAAAAGGAAAATAAGGCCGGAAAGGAGGATGTATGCGATCACTAAAACCGGAATTGCTGCAAATTTAAGCATAACAAGGGCAGCAATGCAAAAAATAAGGAAAATGAATTTTACTTGATTGCTTTTCCAATCCCAGGTCTTGAACTTAAATGCTAGCAAGGGCAATTCGCAGACTAACAGGTAACTCATCACCACCGCATAAATCAACAGGCCTTTAAAGGATAAAATATAGGCACTGTATTCTGGCTGGAAATGTAGAATTAAGGGTAAAGACGCAATTAATAGACCATTGGCTGGTGTAGGGACACCGATGAATTGATCACTTTGGCGGGTATCAATATTGAATTTGGCTAAACGATAAGCAGACATTAAAGCCAAAGCAAACACCATAAAGGGCTTATAAAATCCAAATAGACCTACCGTGCATTGCGTTCCGCAGCTTTGCTCTACTAAAGAAAATAGAATAAAGGCAGGTAAAACCCCAAAAGAGACCATGTCCGCCAAAGAATCCAACTCTTTACCTAGATCAGAATAAGCTTGCAAGGCGCGCGCTAAAAATCCATCGAAAAAATCGCAGACAAGGGAGATGAACATACAATAGGAGGCGCTCACTAAATCGCCTTGCATCACGAACCAAAGTCCGATGCAACCCGCTAATAAATTACCTAGCGTTAATAGGTTAGGGATTTCTTTTTTCATGCTTTTACGTAAGGATTTGATACTTTCTCCTCTCCGATGGTGGTGCTTCCTCCATGTCCAGGATACACAATCGTCGAATCAGGTAAAGTATATAATTGCGTTTGAATACTATGTACTAAATCAGCGTGATTGCAAAGTGGGAAGTCTGTTCTGCCCACACTTCGTCTAAACAACACATCTCCATCAAACAAAAGGCCCTCTTTTTCAAAAAACAAAGCCACATGACCTGGAGCGTGCCCCGGTACAAACAAGATCTTGATTTCCATTTCACCAATGTTTAATACTTGGTTGTCCTCGTACCAAACATCGACTTCAGAGGGTTGGTAGTGCGGGAATCCATACACTTGCGCCCGATTCGCCGCATCTTTCAATAGTGGTTCATCTTTCGGATGTAGGTAAAAAGGAATTTTGAATTCTTGTCTAAAATATTCCACACCTAGCACGTGATCGATATGTGCGTGCGTATTTAAGATATGAGTTAGTCTAATGCCTTTCTCTTCGATAAATGCTTTCAATGTTTGGCGCTCTTCGTAGGTATAACAGCCTGGATCTACGATAATGCCTATTCCCTGGGAATCCCAAATGATATAGGTGTTTTCTTGAAATGGATTTAAAGTGAAAGCTTGGTGAAAGATCATATTTATTTACCTAAAAGGAATATACAAGGTTTTTTGTGCAAATCAGGTTGCGCTTTTGCCCAGTCGCTAGCCTTTTTTGTTTGGACAAAACCAGTGGGCGCGGTTATGTCACAGGCAATGCAAATTAGGGAATCTGGTGCACATTGTGCAATTAGATCTTCAAGAAGTGCATTGTTTCGATAGGGTGTTTCAATAAAGATTTGTGTTTGTCCCCATTTAGTCACATCTCGATCTAATTGTTCGATTTTGCGAATTCGGGCAGCTTTATCGATGGGTAGGTAGCCGATGAAGGCGAAGCTTTGGCCTGAAAAACCAGACCCCATTAATCCTAATAGGATAGAAGAGGGGCCTACTAACGGAATGACTTCGATGTTTTGTTGCTGTGCAATGGAAACGGCTAAAGCTCCTGGATCCGCCACGCCAGGGCAACCTGCTTCAGAAATAACGCCGATATATTCGACTGAACTATGTTTTTTATAAAAATCAGTGACCGTTTTAGACTGAGTATCTTTGTCTAATACCTCAAAAACCAAGTTATCTATCTGGATTCCTAGTTTCAATTCACTGATGAATCTCCTGGCCGTTCGCACATTTTCAACTAAAAAATGTGTCGTCTGCTGAAGAGCCGCTAAGATTTGAGGGCTTAGGACTTCGGAAGACGTGTTTTCTGCAATCGGGCAGGGGATGAGAAAAATTTTCATAAATACGATTGAAGCGCCTGTAGAAATAGCTCTGGTTGATCCGCTTGCACCCAATGGCCCGCCCCTGGAATCTCTACAAGTTCAAAATTAGGGAAAATTTCCGCAATGTATCGCTCGTCCTCGGGTTGAATATAATGCGAATCAGCTCCTTTGATGAATAACGTTTCCGTATTCGAGGCAGCAGGAACGAATAATTCGTGCCCCACGACATCAATGTTTTTGGTGATTACTTTTAGATTAATTCGCCACGCAAATTGCTGTTCTGCGTTTCTATATAGATTCTTTAAAAGGAATTGACGAACGCCTTCTTTTTCTTCAAAGCGTTTCAAATGATCATTTGCAGCTTGGCGACTCTCCAGTGTCGTTAAATCTAGGCTGTTTAATCCTTCCAAAATGTGCGTATGGTGCACCGGATAGAATTTAGGTGCGATATCAACAATCACGATGCGAGAAGCGATGCCTGGGTGTAATAAATCAAACTGCATCACTACCTTGCCCCCCATGCTGTGGCCGATTAAAATAGGGTTTTCTAATTGATGCTCCTCTATAAATTCCAACAGATCCGCCGCCATTACCTCGTAATTGAATTCGTCTCCCCAGGGCGATTGTCCGTGGTTTCTTTGGTCCACTAAAAATACGCGGTGATTTTCTGAGATGGCTTTTCCAAAACCCAACCAATTATCGGAGGTCCCAAAAATGCCGTGTAGAATAATAACCGGCGTGCCCGATTCACCAAGTGCGCGATAGAATAATTTCATTAGGCTAAGTAAATGGCTTTTTCTTTGCGTTCCGTTAATTCCCCAATTGGACTTAGTTCAAATCCATTCTCCAGTGCGAATGCTTCGAATTCAGCCGTATGTTCCGCTTCCACGGCGATTAATAGTCCTCCAGAAGTTTGTGGATCCGCCCCTATATAGCGTTGGCGTTCAGAAATTTCCTCGCTCAAACGGTCACCATAGCTCGCCAAGTTACGAGCTGTTCCACCTGGGAAGCACTTTTGGTCTAAATAATGATCTATATTTGGTAATAGAGGTAGATTTTCGAACGCAATTTTCCCACTTAAACCAGATCCATCTGCCATTTCCACTAAATGTCCGAACAAACCAAAACCAGTCACATCCGTTAAAGAGGTAACATAAGGTAGGGGTCCAAGCTTTTCTCCAAATGAATTTAACGTGCTCATTTGCTTTACCGCACGAGCTAAATCGGCAGGACTAACAATGCCTCGTTTTTGGCCTGTCGATAAAATACCCACGCCCAATGGCTTCGTTAAGTATAACATACAGCCTTTTGTGGCCGTATCATTCTGTTTTAAATGTTCTTTGCGCACCTTTCCAGTAACCGCAAGCCCAAAAATAGGCTCAGGGGAATCAATCGAATGACCACCAGCCAATGGGATTCCTGCTTCGGCACAAGCCGCGCGTCCACCTTCTAATACTTGAGCGGCGATTTCAGGAGCTAATTTATCAATCGGCCAGCCTAGGATAGCAATGGCCATCAAAGGACTTCCGCCCATGGCATAAATATCAGAGATCGCATTGGTCGCTGCAATTTTTCCAAAATCAAATGGATCATCCACAATCGGCATAAAGAAATCCGTCGTCGAAATAACAGCCTCTCCATTCTGCCAATCAAATACCGCCGCATCATCACGACTCTCGTTTCCGACTAATAAGAGGGGATGGGAGGCCTTCGGTTTGTCTGATTTAAGGATTTGGTCCAAAATCTGAGGGGATATTTTACATCCGCAACCTGCGCCGTGGCTAAAAGAAGTTAATTTGATATTTTCTGACATTTTATAATATTAGGCTACAAAATTATTCTTTAAATAATTAAAAATTAAGTTTCTGTTAAATAAATGCGATTTATAGGACTATAAGAGGCTACAGCTGTTAGGATATTACAGGTTTTTTAAAGATTAGTCCTAAATATCAACGAATTACCGCTATTTCGGCTAAAATACTTTTTGGAGATATTTTGGAGTATTTGATTTTTCTCGTTTATTTTGTGCTATCATTTCTCAAATTATTATATAACTAAATTCCAAATTTATGCAGAGAAGGTTTATTACTAAATCAGTGTTATTAGGAGCGTTTTTTGCGCTTGTGATGGCACTACCTGTTGGGCAAGCCTTTGCTCAGGGGTCTACAACATCCGCTTTGTCGGGTACTGTTGTGGATGAAAAAGGTGAAGGATTACCAGGTGCTACGGTAATCGCAATTCACGAACCTACGGGTTCTCGTTACGGTGCATCCACTCGTGGAGATGGTCGTTACAACATCGTTAACATGCGTGTAGGTGGTCCTTACAAAGTGACTGTCTCTTTCGTAGGTTACAAAGAGTCTGTTCAATCAGGTATTTCTTTGACGTTAGCTTCAGAACTTCGTCAAAACTTCAAATTAGAATTAAACCAAGCTCAACTAGAAGAAGTTAAGGTGGTTGCGTCTCGTTCCTCTGTGATTAACTCAGGTCGTACGGGTGCTGCTACTACGGTTTCTAACAGCTCTATCACTACTTTACCTACGTTAAACCGTTCGTTAGGTGATTTTGCTCGTTTAGATCCACGTGCAAACGGATTGAACTTCGCTGGTCGTAATGCATTATACAATAACGTAACGGTAGACGGTGCGTTCTTTAACAATGCGTTCGCTTTATCTCCTACGATTGGTGGTCAAGCTGGTGCTTCTCCAATCTCTGTAGACGCGATTGATCAATTCCAAGTATTAATTGCTCCTTATGACGTTCGTCAAGGTATGGCAACAGGTGCTAACATCAACGTTGTAACTAAATCAGGTACAAATGAGTGGACTGGTTCTGCTTACTATTTTGGTACAGACCAAAACCAAGTAGGTAACAAAATCGGAGATGTAACTAACCAATATGGTAAATTCCAAAGAGGTCAATTCGGTGGTCGTATCGGTGGTTCTATCATCAAAAACAAATTATTTGTTTTCGCTTCTTTTGAGCAAGAATTGCAAACGCAGCCAGGTTCTAACTATGTAGCTTCTCGTCCGGGATCTACTGCAGGTAACCAGTCTATTGCAACCGCAGCTCAGTTAGATCAAATCAAAGATTTGTTGATGACTAAGTACAACTACAATCCAGGTGCTTACGAAAACTGGGATAAAGAAAATTATTCTCAAAAAGCGAATGTTCGTTTAGACTGGAATATTTCTGACAAGCACAAGTTTAATTTGAAGTACAATTACTTACGTTCTTATTCAGATGTAAGTCCTTCTTCTTCTGGTTCATTAACTGGTGGTCGTGCTCCGTCACCTACGGTTTTACCTTTCCAAGGTTCTTTGTACCGTATCAACAACAACTTGGATTCGTACATTGCTGAATTGAACTCTACGTTCTCAAGCAAATTAGCGAATAACTTAACTGTAGGTTATACCCAAATGCGTGACTTCCGTCAATCTCCTGTAAACAACACTCCGTTCCCTACAGTTGATATCGGTAACAATAACTCAAATGAGTTAACAGCCTTTGGTTTCGAACCATTCTCTGCTAACAATATTTTGAACTCTGATATCTTCCAGGCATCAGATAACTTAACGTATTATGCAGGAAATCACGTATTCACTTTAGGTGCTGCCTTTGAAATGAACTCATTCAGCAACGGTTTCGCTCCTAACTATTACGGTGCTTACCAGTTTAAATCAGTAGATGATTTTATTAAGTCGGCTACGACAGGTGTTTCTAACGCCTTGAAATATTCTCAACAATGGTCAAACTACTCATCTTTCCCATTTGCGGAAATGAAGGGTAATACAACTTCATTGTATGCACAAGATGAAATTACTGCGGCTAAAGGCTTGAAATTAACGTTCGGTTTACGTGCTGACGGTACTTCATTCCCTATTGCTGATGATGCGAAATACAACAATGCGTATGTTCCAAGCTTAACGTTCCGTAATAACACGGTATTGAAAACAAATCAATTCCCTGATTTTACGACGTTATGGTCTCCACGTTTTGGATTTAACTGGGATGTGAAAGATGACAAAACGACTCAAGTTCGTGGTGGTTTAGGTATCTTCTCTGGTCGTGTTCCTTACGTTTGGTTATCTAACCAATTATCTAACAATGGTGTGTTATTCGGTTCAGAGGCTATCTCTAACCCAACTAACCGTCCATTCACAGTTAACGTAGATGCTTACCGTCCGGCTGTTTCTACTTCTATTATCCCTACGTCTTATAACTTAGCGGTAACAGATCCTAACTTCAAATTCTCTCAAGTATTCCGTGCTAACTTAGCGGTGGATAAGAGCTTAGGGGATGGTTGGTTAGTTTCAGTAGAAGGAATCTACACAAAAGATATCAATGCAGTTTACTTAGAAAACGTAAACTTACCAGATTCAAAAGTGAAGGCAGTAGGTGCTGATAACCGTGTTATTTATTACATGTTAGGAACTACTGGCGTACCGGGTTCTGTTAAGAACAACCAAATCTACGGTGCTCAAAAAGGTATCAATGCTCCAGCAGCAGGTAATAATGGATTAAATCCAAATATCTCTGATGCAATCGTTATCAAGAATACACAATTAGGTTATTCTTATGCTTTAACAGCAACAGTATCGAAAGCATTTGACAATGGTTTATTTGCGTCATTATCTTATACTAACTCTGATTCTCGTTCAGTGAATGATGGTGGTTCTATCGCTCAATCACAATGGAGAGATCGCGTAGTGTCAGGTGATCCTAACGAAAACGTAGCGTCTTATTCTTCTTACATGCAAGCACACCGTTTCAACGCGTATGGTTCATATAAATTGAATTACTTAAGCGAGAAAGCAGCAACAACTTTTGGATTTACTTATTCAGTTGCTCCAGCAGGTCGTTTCTCTTACACGTATTCTGGTGACATGAATGGTGATGGTCAAACAGCTAACGACTTAATGTACATTCCACGTGGTGAAGGAGAAATTCAATTGAAAGATTTAGCGGTATCTTACGATGTGTCTAAAACATTCACTTACACAGCTGCTCAACAATGGGCTGATTTAGATAAGTACATCTCTCAAGATGCTTATTTGAACTCTCGTCGTGGACAATATGCAGAACGTAATGGTGCTGAATTACCTTGGCAAGCTAACTTTGACTTCAAAATCATTCAAGATTTTTACATCAAAGTAGGTGGCAAGAAAAATACCTTACAATTTACATTAGACGTATTTAACGCTGGTAACTATGCTTCAGCTCAATGGGGCTTAGCACAAACTCCATTGCGTGCTGGTTTATTATCTTATACAGGTAATGATGCGACTACTGGTAAGCCAGTATTCCAATTCCCTTACCGTTATACAGGTAACCCAACATCATCTGTGCCATTGACAGATTCATTCCAACGTAGCTTTGGTTTGACTTCAAGATGGCAAGCACAGTTTGGTGTACGTTATATCTTCAATTAAAACTAATTGGCTCTGCCAATTAAGTTTTAAGTCAAAACAAAAGGGAGCATTTGCTCCCTTTTGTTTTTTAGTCGACAGTCGCTAGTCTAATTAGAGTAGAGAGTATAGATTTGGTTAACAAAAAAGGCGCAGATTGCGCCTTTTTTGTTTGTATAGTTCCCAGAAGTTTTAAAAAAAGCGAGGGCACAAAATTATTGCAAAGCACAATTTTAGCCCTCGCTTTTTTAAAACTCTTTATGATGCGCCATTCGAAACAAATCGTCCTTGCTCAATGACTTGAAATAATCGTAGGTAATCTTCAATCCTTCAGCACGACTCACTTTGGGTTCCCAGCCTAGAATGCTGCGGGCCTTTGTGATGTCTGGTTTACGTTGTTTGGGATCGTCAGTTGGTAATGGTAGGGAGATCAGCTTCTGTGAGGTTCCCGTTAATTTGATGATTTCCTCACCAAATTCCTTGATCGTTATCTCATCCGGATTTCCAATATTAACAGGCTGCGCATAATCGCTCAATAAGAGACGATAAATGCCTTCAACTAAATCATCTACGTAACAGAATGAACGTGTCTGAGAACCATCGCCAAACATCGTTAAATCCTCACCACGTAATGCTTGTCCGATGAATGCAGGCAATACACGACCATCGTTTAGTCGCATGCGAGGACCGTAGGTATTAAAAATGCGAATAATACGTGTTTCTAAACCATGGTAAGTATGATACGCCATGGTCATTGCTTCTTGGAAGCGTTTGGCCTCATCATAAACGCCGCGGGGTCCCACGGGATTCACATTTCCCCAATACTCCTCAGGTTGCGGATGTACATTTGGATCTCCGTATACTTCGGAAGTAGAGGCGATCAAAACGCGGGCTTTTTTAACGCGGGCTAAACCTAGGCAATTGTGGATTCCGAGTGATCCCACTTTCAAGGTTTGTATCGGAATCTTCAAATAGTCGATAGGAGAGGCAGGCGAGGCGAAGTGTAGGATATAATCCAAATTACCCGGAACGTGGATGAACTTGGAAACATCGTGGTGGTAAAATTCAAAGTGTTCTAATTTGAACAAGTGTTCGATGTTCTTGAGGTCACCTGTAATTAGGTTATCCATGGCGATTACGTGGTAACCCTCTTTGATAAATCGATCACATAAATGAGATCCTAGAAATCCAGCTCCGCCGGTGATTAAAATTCGTTTCATATTAGTGTATGGTTTGGCGGCCAATGGAATAATAGGTGTAGCCTAGTTCCTGCATTTGGTTTAATTCGTATAAATTTCTGCCGTCAAAAATGACTTTATTCTTCAATAAACTATCCATTCGATCGAAGTCTGGCGTTCTGAATTGCGGCCATTCTGTGACGATTAAAAGAGCATCTGCGCCCTCTAAAGCTTCGTATGGATTTTTGGTAAAGGTAATTTTATCGCCCATTAATTGCTTCACGTGGCCCATCGCCTCTGGGTCATAGGCACTCACGGATGCTCCTAATTCAAGTAAAGCATCGATGTTGTATAGCGCAGGTGCCTCCCGGATATCATCGGTATAAGGTTTGAATGCCAAACCCCACATCGCAATCTTCTTTCCCGCTAAGTCACCTTTGAAATGTTTCGCCAGGTGAGGAATGAGTTTAGTTTTTTGGTTTTCATTCACTTTCATCACCGAGTCCAAAATCTTAAACTCATAATCGTTCTCTGCGGAAGTTTTAGCCAGCGCTTGTACATCCTTAGGAAAACAACTTCCACCATAACCGATACCTGCAAATAAGAAGCGTTTCCCGATTCGTGAATCGGTTCCGATTCCCTTGCGTACCTCGTCCACATTCGCGCCTACAAGCTCGCACAAGTTCGCGATCTCGTTCATGAAAGTGATTTTGGTCGCTAAAAAGGCATTGGCTGCGTATTTAGTTAACTCCGCAGATCTTTCATCCATAAAGATGATCGGATTTCCTTGGCGAACTAAAGGCGCATACAAGCGGGACATTAAGTCTTTTGCACGATCAGATTGGGTGCCTATCACCACTCGATCAGGCTTCATGAAATCCTCTACTGCCACGCCTTCGCGTAGAAATTCAGGATTAGAAACCACGTCGAATTCGACTGTAGCATTTTTCGCAATCGCAGCCCGTACTTTATCTGACGTTCCCACCGGAACTGTACTCTTATCGATGATAACGGTATAATCAGATAAGATGGGGCCTAAGTCATTAGCTACCTGTAGAATGTATTTTAAGTCTGCGGAACCATCGGCACCTGGCGGGGTAGGTAAAGCAAGGAAAATGACTTTTGCTCCCTCAATACCCTCTTTTAAAGAAGTGGTGAAATGAAGGCGTCCTTCTTGGGTATTTCTTTGGAATAAATCATCTAATCCAGGCTCGTAAATGGGAATTTTCCCAGCCTGCATTTGCTGTACTTTTTCTTGATTGATGTCTACGCAAGTCACTTGGTTTCCTGTTTCTGCGAAACAAGTTCCAGTGACTAAACCTACGTATCCAGTTCCTACAACGGCTATTTTCATATAATTACTGTATAACTTTTCCGATACTTCCAGACGGTTCGTTGATTTTTAACCAATTGGCTAAGGTGCTGGCAATATCACTGATGTGTGTTCTTTGGTTGATCTCTTTATGTGCTACGTTCCAGCCAAAAAATAACAAGGGAACGTGGGTGTCATACGCGTAAACGGTGCTATGCGATGTGCCTGTTTTGTAGCCGGAGAACCATTGTGGTTTCAATAAATACATAAAGTCGCCGCTCCGTGATTGGTTGTAACCGTTGATGATCATTTCGCGGTAAAGTGCGGGGATGGGACTTGATCCAGCCGCTCTCATATCGACTAATTCGGCGAATCCCGCTTGGTTTTTAAATGATTTCTCCAAAACCTTTGCCACAGCCTCCTTCGAAATATGTAATCGCTCTAGGTTCGCGTGATTCAAGTAAATTTGGTAATTATCCGCTCCTGCCATCAGTTCAACGTCTCCAAATTCCTGTTTTAAAGCCGCTTTTGCCTCGTTTAGGGCCTTTCCATTATCAAATGATCCACCCGGTAAGCGTTTGCTTTTGATGTAAGAAGGGATTTCAGCTACAGCATGGTCTGCCGTTAAGAAAACGAGGTATTGATTCTTGCCTAATTTGGCATCTAAATGCGTTAATATGTCCGCAATATCTTGATCCAATCGCAAATACGTATCTTCTAATTCGATGGATTGCGGTCCAAAAGAGTGACCCACGTAATCCGTTGAGGAGAAACTAATCGCTAAGAAATCGGTGGTTCCATTTTTACCCAAATGCTCTTCTTCAATCGCCTTTATCGCGAAATCTTTCGTTAGATTATTGCCATATGGTGTCGAACGAAGGACCTCCAGTGCATTTCCTCCTTTTAAATCGTGTGGAAATACTGGTGCTTTCTCCCCACTCAATTTACTTTCGTATGGGCTATCGTCCTCCGCAGAACGCGTGTAGGTAGCGATTGGATATAACGTATTCCAGCCTTGGTTGATGTATTTTTGTGGACGACCTTCTAGATTGAATTTCTGTACCCAAGTCGGTAATTCTTTGGTATAAAAAGAAGACGTTATCCAATAGCCATCTGCCGAATCGTACCAATAAGCAGCATCCGCCGTATGCCCACCGGGTAAAATGGAACCTCGGTCTTTCAAGGCGATGGCGATGGTTTTTGACTTGTAATTTTGCGCCATCTTTAATTGATCGGTGATCGTGGAGGTGAACATATTCTTCGGTGACATTAGTCCCGCTTTGCTTTTGCTACCCACCGTTTGTACGGTAGAATCATCTACACAGTACATTTTTTTGCCATTCGCCACTTCGATCCAATCATTTCCCAAAATGCCGTGAACCGCAGGAACGGTGCCCGTATAGACACTCGCGTGTCCCGCTGCAGTGACTGTTGGGGCATAATTATAATGGTTATCAGTGCAATTGATGCCTTCTTTTATCAAGCGCTTGAAACCTTTGTCCGAATAGCGATCATAAAATTTATTCAAATATTCGTAGCGCATTTGGTCCACGACGATACCTACCACTAAGGCTGGTTTTTTCTGTGCCAAAGCAGAGAACGAAAGTATTCCTAGGAAAACAAGAAGAACCTTTTTCATAGATAAGAGGGGAATTCGGTTAAGATTTCTGTTGAATGATGTAGTATAATGTTCGTTAGGCCATTTGTAATGACAAGGTATTCTGCTTTTTGTATTTTTTGGTATTGACTTATTTGTTGTAAGGTGCTTAAGTTTAATTCAACATGAGGTGCTTTGCATTCAATCAGCATAAAAACCTCTCCGCTGTTCTTAAAAAGCCGAATATCGGTTCGTCTATTGAATTGATCCACCTTCATACTTCCTTCTATTTGGAATAAAGAGGCAGGGTAGTTTAATTCATTGACTAAATAATGTAAGCAATGTTGCCGAACCCATTCTTCTGGGGTTAGTAATCTATATTTTTTCGTGATCTCTTCAAAAATATACAATTTTCCTTCCTTTTTCTTTACTTTGTGTGAATAGGCAGGAAAGACTAAGTTTAATTCTGGAGATGTGATCATCTTTATCAATATAAGCTCTAAATTAATCTTTTTGCTTAATTAATTCATCACAACAGAGTGTATAAATATGAAAACGAAAGAGGAAATTGTACAGAATTGGTTACCCCGCTATACGGGCACGAATTCGGAGGATTTTGGACAGTATATATTATTAACCAATTTCAAGAATTACGTGGATATGTTCGCGGAGAAATTTGGAGTGGAAATAAAGGGTCACGATCGCCCCATGCAGACGGCTACGGCACATAATATTACGATTATCAATTTTGGAATGGGTTCTCCCATGGCCGCCACGGTGATGGATATTTTATCCGCCATCAGCCCTAAAGCAGTCCTTTTTTTAGGGAAATGTGGTGGATTGAAGAAGAATTTAGCCTTGGGAGATTTAATCCTTCCGATTGCTGCTGTGAGAGGAGAAGGGACATCGGATGAATATATGCCCAAAGAAGTGCCCGCCCTACCTTCCTTCCGGTTGCAACGCGCGGTTTCTTCCATGATTAAAAAACACGAATTAGATTATTGGACCGGTTTAATTTATACCACAAACCGCCGGGTTTGGGAGCACGATGAAGTGTTCAAGACCTATTTATCGGATATTCGGGCAATGGGTATTGATATGGAAACAGCCACCATTTTCACCGTGGGTTTCAAGAACAAAATACCCCATGGAGCTCTTTTACTAGTATCAGATAACCCGATGACACCGGATGGGGTGAAAACAGATGCCAGTGATAAGAAGGTGACGGCTAATTTTGTCGACAAGCACCTTCAAATCGGTATCGATGCACTTGAGGAACTTGCGAATTCCGGTGAGTCCGTCAAACACTTACGATTTGATTAACAAAAAAGGCCTTCTGAATGGAAGGCCTTTTTTGTTAGTTACAATAATCTCGTATCACGTTATAAGCAGCAGCATAACCCAGTTCACCCGCTTTGCTTAAATCCAAGCAGCCTGTCGTATCGTTCAATGCCAGTTTGATGATGCCGCGAATGAAATAGGCTTCCGCGAATTTTCCATTTAATTCGATGGCATTATTGCAATCTTGAATGGCGTTTCGTTGGTCCCCTAGACTCGATTTAGCAATACCGCGTTGAAAATAAGCGTCTGCGTAAGTGGGATGGAAGGAGATAGCGCGGTTGTAGTCATCGATGGCACTTTTCGGATCGCCCGTTTTTGCTTTGGCTAAACCGCGGTGGAAAAATACCTCTGCTCTTCCAGCACTCATATCACTCATTTTCGTACGATCTACTAATCCGTTCCGGATTTCGTCTAGCTGAATTTTGCCTAGTTTAGCGGTGTAAAGAATCTTCGCATTTTCATTATTCCCAAATTCGATCGCCTTCGTAAAATCTTCCATCGCTGCGCGTTGGTCGCCTAATTTGGCTTTCACGAATCCACGGCCATACATCGCTTCAATATTTTCTGGATCTAATTCTAAGGCCTTGTTGAAGTCCTCTAGCGCTCCTTTTTCCCCATTTTCGCCTCGGTAATTTTCCAACTGCGCTTTGCATAAGCCGGAATAATACCATTCCTCTGATTTTTCTGGACTCAATTTTACTACTTCTGTGAAATCCGCCAAAGCACCCTTGAAGTCGGCTATTTTCATTTTGGCGAAAGCACGTCCAGACAAGTAATTGGTACGCTTTGGCGTGATTTCGATGGCTTTATTGTAATCTTCAATGCTTCCGGCATAATCGCCTAATTTTGATTTGCTATCGGCTCTTACGGCTAAGGTAGGGGCGTAATCAGGTAATAATTCGAGTGATTTATTGAAATCGGTAATGGCACCGCGGTAGTTTTCAAGTTTGTTTTTGGAAATACCACGACTCAAATAGGCTGTTCCTTCCAACGGATTCAAGCGTATCGCTTCATTGTAATCTTGAATCGCTAAGGGGTGGTTATCTTGTTTGCTAAAGCTTTGACCACGTGCGATAAAGGCTTCGAAGTAATTCGATTTTAGTTCCAGCGCTTTGTTGAAGTCCAAAATAGCCCCTTGGAAATCCTTCAAATTGTATTTGGCAAAACCTCGGTTATAAAAGGCAATGGGATTCGGATTAGCTGCCGTTTTCTCTATTTCAAGGCTAAAGTTACGTAGGGCGTCCGCGTAATTTCCCGTTTTATTCTGGTTTAATCCAATTTCTAAATGATTGATCTCAGCCGTTTGTGCTGATAAGGAGAAATGGCAAGCCAATAAGGCGAAGGCTAGAATGCCCACTTTGAATTTCATAGGAACTTATTTTTTGTAAAAATAAGCGAAATTACTGGCTTGTTAAAATTTGAATCACCCCAAAAACAAGGATCAAAAACAGCGTTCTCAAAGCTGTCTTTTTTAAATAGGGATCAATTTGTGCAGAAGTCATTCCGGAGTGAAGTTCTCGGAATAATTGAATAATGGGATAAACTCCCACTATTAGTAATTGTTGGTTGACACCTATTTTTATTCCAGCTGCGAAAGGGTAGGCATAGAAGCAAGCGATGGCGATTATATAGAGTGCTTTTTGGTAATAAAACCCGAAAGTTTTACCAATTCGAACGGGAATCGAGTTTTTACCCGTTTTGATATCATTATCGATATCCCGTAAATTATTTAAATTCAATACCGCCACAGATAAAAAGCCACATCCGGATGCAGGCAAGAAAATGGCTACATCCAGGCTATAGGTCTGTAAATAATAGGTCCCCACCGTTCCGATTAGTCCAAAAAACAAAAACACCGAAATATCCCCTAGTCCCATATAACCGTAAGGTCTTTTACCTACCGTGTAGGCAATGGCAGCGGCAATGGCAGCTAGGCCTAGGCCTAGAAAAGTGCCCCATACTTCTAGTGTGGCATTCTTTAGTCCGAAAAATAATAAGGAGATGCCTGATATAAAAGAAAGAACCGCTGTCCAAATCACAGCAGTTCTCATCTCTTGTTGACTGATTTTTCCAGTTTGAACGGCTCTTAACGCTACTTTGCGGTCTGCGTTATCGACTCCATTCGAGAAGTCGCCTAAGTCATTCGCAAAATTGGATAGGATTTGTAATAATAGGGTAGTAAGTGTCGCTAGTAAGGCAATCAAGAAATCAAATTTTCCGCTAGCAAACGCTAGAAAATTGCCCAATAAAATACTTCCAACAGCAAGCGGTAAGGTTCTAGGTCTTGCCGCGTCTACCCATCTATTCATCTTATTTTCCGATAGCAGCTAAAAATTCTGGACTGTTTGGCTTGATACCTGAAGCAAAGAAGTTTTGCAATTCGCCTTTCTCGTTGATCACGTATTTGCAGAAGTTCCAGCTTGGCTCTTTTTCATTCCAACCATTCTTCGATTTGTCTGAAAGCCATTGATATAAGTCACATTTTTCGGATCCTTTTACCACGACTTTTTCCATCATTTGGAAGGAAACGCCATAGTTTAATGAGCAGAATGACGAAATTTCAGCATTAGATCCAGGCTCTTGTCCGCCAAATTCATTGGCGGGAAAGCCTAAAATAACGATGTCTTTGTTTTCTTTGTGGAATTTCTCCCAATCAGCGTATTGTGGTGTGTATCCGCATTTAGACGCGGTATTTAATACGATGATTTTCTTTCCCTTGAATTGAGAGAAATCAATCTCTTTTCCATCGATTCCTTTCATTTTGAAGGAATGGAAGTTGGTAGTTGCAGCGGGAGTTTCCATTTTTTCTGGTCTGTTTAGGACGGTTTTTTGAGTGAATGGGAGGGCCAAAGCCGTTAATAACGATCCGATTTTCATAAAACTTGCGATCATGATAATGATGATTAATAAGGTGAGGTAAAGGTATTTACGTTTCAAATTACATTCTATTAGGTGAAACTATACCTAATAACGACGTAGCATGCTGAATTGTTTTTCCTGTCAGCTCAGCTAAGGTAAGTCGAATGTTTCGCTTCACCTCATTTTCCTCTGATAGAATACTTAATTCATTATAGAACTTATTAAAAGTCTTCGCTAAATCGTAGGCATAATTAGCGATGACCGAAGGAGCAAAGTTCGCCGCCGCTTGTGAAATACTTGCCTTGTATTCGCCTAATAAATAGATTAATTCTTGTTCCGATTCGGCTAATTCGGAATCGGTCAAAACAGCTGTAATCTTTCCTCCTTTACGTAAAATCGAGCAAATCCTAGCGTGTGTATATTGAATGAAAGGGCCTGTATTGCCTTGGAAGTCGATAGATTCTTCCGGGTTAAATAACATGCGTTTCTTCGGTTCCACTTTTAATAAGAAATACTTCAAGGCACCTAAACCCAGGTTATGAAACAATTCGTTCGATTCTACCTCCGTGAAGCCATCGATTTTGCCTAATTCTAAGGTCCGGTCCTTAGCCGTTTGAATCATTTCAGCCATCAAATCATCCGCATCTACCACCGTTCCTTCGCGCGACTTCATCTTTCCGCTTGGTAAATCCACCATGCCATAAGAAAGGTGGAAGTTGCCTTTTGAGAAAGGCTTGTTTAATTTCTTTAAAATATGGAATAGCACCTCGAAGTGGTAATCTTGCTCGTTACCCACTACATAAACCGATTGATTTGCTTTGAAATCTTCGTATTTCAATTGGGCTGTTCCCATATCTTGGGTGATGTATACAGAAGTTCCGTCCTTACGTAACACCAGTTTTTCATCTAGTCCCTCAGCCTCTAAATTGATCCAAACCGATCCGTCAGGCTTTTGGAAAAATACACCCGCAGCTAATCCTTCGTCTACTAATTGCTTTCCTAATAAATAGGTATTGGATTCGCGGTAGATTTTATCGAATGAAACACCCATCGTTTGGTAGGATTTCTCAAAACCAGCGAAAACCCACGCATTCATGGTATTCCACAAGTTCATCACCTCTTCATCACCTTGTTCCCATTTCAAAAGCATTTCTTGTGCCTTCAGTAGGATAGGAGCTTGTTTTTTAGCTTGTTCTTCGTCCAAACCGCCAGCCTTTAATGCTGCGATTTCCTCCTTGTAAGCTACATCGAAAGCCACGTAGTATTTACCCACTAAATGATCGCCTTTTAGTCCAGACGTTTCGGGCGTTTCTTGATTGCCAAAAAGCTGGTAAGCTAACATCGACTTACAAATATGTATGCCGCGGTCGTTCACTAAGTTGGTTTTAACAACTTCAAAGCCACCTGCGGCTAAGATTTGTGCCACAGAAAAACCTAAAAAGTTATTGCGTAAATGGCCTAAATGTAAGGGTTTATTCGTGTTAGGAGAGGAGTATTCGATGAGTACTTTTTCGCCTTTTGATTCAATTTGGAATGGATTTTTATCAGAAGCTACGCTGGCTAATAAACCTAACCAAGCGGAATCGTGAATGGATAAATTTAAAAATCCTTGAACAACTTGATAAGCCTTCACGATGGAACAATTCGCTAACATATATTCCCCTAAATCCGTCGCAATGGATGCAGGAGCTTTTCCGGCTTGCTTAGTGAAAGGGAAAACAACTAAGGTGTAAGCGCCTTCAAACTCTTTTTTGGTCTCTTGTAACGCGATTTCGGTCACCTCGATTTGAAAGAGGGCTTTTAATCCTTTCGCTAGTTCTAGCTGTAATGTTTGTTGAATGTTTGACATCTAAATGGCTCTGATTTATCAATCTGCAAAGGTAGCTAAATTCACTCTAAACCTTGCTTCTCATGCTCAGAAATGAATAAATTAATCTTACCTTTGCCCTTATTATGCAAAATATGTACCACGAGGCAATTCAAACTTTAAAATCAGGAGGCGTGCTGTTGTATCCTAGCGACACAATCTGGGGTTTAGGCTGTGATGTTCGAAATGAGCAAGCCATTGAGAAGATTTTGGAACTAAAAAATAGGCCTGCATCTAAAGGTTTGATAGTCTTGATCTCTAAAATCGAGCAACTGAGCGAATACGTGGAACAGGTGCCAGATCTCGCTTGGGATTTAGTGGAATTTGCGGAGGATCCTTTGACGATTATTTATCCCAAAGGAAAAAATGTTTCCCCCTCTTTATTAGCACCAGACGGCAGTATTGCTATTCGTTTGGTCAAAGATGAGTTTTGTAAAGGATTGATTTACCGCTACCAACGTGCGATAGTTTCCACTTCGGCGAATCTTTCAGGAGAGCCTTCACCACTTAATTTTGCCGGAATTGCGCCTTCTATTGTTACTGGCGTTGATGGGGTTTTAAAAAATCCAGCAGGAGAGGGACCCGCTAAAAAGGCGAGTAAAATTGTGCAATTAGGCCTTCATGGCGACTATAAGTTAATCAGAGGATAGATGAAAGAAGGGAAGGAGATTGTAGCAGATCCGATATTCTCTAAGATTGGCCTAGCAGCGGATCGTTTAGGGGTGGATAGTTACGTCATTGGAGGGTATGTGCGGGATGCGATTTTGGGCCGGGATTGCAAGGATATTGATGTGGTTTGCATCGGTTCTGGCATTGATTTAGCCCTAGAAGTAGCCAAAGAATTTGATTTGCCTGAGCACGCTGTGTCTGTTTTTAAGAATTTTGGCACGGCGATGATCAAAGTCGATGATTGGGATCTAGAGTTCGTAGGCGCACGCAAAGAGTCGTACAATCGAGATTCTCGTAAGCCTGTAGTGGAAGAGGGAACTTTAGAAGACGACCAAAACCGCCGCGATTTCACCATCAACGCAATGGCCGTTCAATTGAACAAGGTGAATTGGGGCAAATTATTGGATCCTTTTAATGGACTCGATGATTTAAAAGCCAAAATCATTCGCACCCCATTAGCCCCCGGCATTACTTTTTCAGATGATCCACTTCGGATGATGCGTGCGGTTCGTTTCGCAGCTCAACTCGGATTTGATATATTACCTGAAACATTTGAAGCCCTAAAAACAGAAAAAGATCGCTTATCGATTATTTCGATGGAGCGCATTTCAGATGAATTGAACAAGATGATTCTCTGTAAAAAACCGTCTTACGGTTTTCTTTTGCTTGATGCCTGTGAAATTCTCCCGATCATTTTCCCTGAGTTTATGAAGCTGAAAGGCGTGGATACAGAAGATGGCAAGGGGCACAAAGATAATTTTTACCACACTTTACAGGTCTTAGATAATATTGCCGAAAATACCGACGACCTTTGGTGGCGCTGGGCAGCGATTTTACACGATATTGCCAAACCGCAAACTAAACGTTTCGCCCAAGGCAAAGGCTGGACTTTTCACGGCCATGAAGAAATGGGTGCACGCCAAGTACCGAACATCTTCAAACGCTTGAAATTGCCGCTAAACGAGAAGATGAAGCTAGTCCAAAAGCTAGTGCGTCTTCATCTACGTCCCATTGCTTTATCGAAAGAGGAAATTACCGCTTCTGCCTTACGTCGCCTCTTATTCGAGGCAGGAGAGGAATTGGAAGCTTTGATGACTTTGTGCCGGGCAGATATTACCTCGAAAAACGGCGATAAAGTGAAACGTTACCTACGTAATTTCGATATTGTTGAGCAAAAACTAAAAGAGGTAGAGGAAAGCGATTCGCTTCGTAATTTTCAGCCTGTTTTCTCTGGCGAAATCATCATGCAAGTCTTCGATATTGGTCCTGGTCGCGAAATTGGCTTGATTAAAATTGCGATGCGCGAAGCCGTTCTGGAAGGAATCATTCGAAATGAATTGGCCTCAGGCTGGGATCTACTCATAGAAGAGGGTAGGAAGCTGGACTTAAAACCAGTCGTTTCTCTCGCCGAAATTCAATAAAAAAGGCTCCGAATTCGGAGCCTTTTCACATTCTTAAGCAGATGTTTATTATAAGTTGATCACTAGATCTTCTTTTGCATAACGAACTTTAGTCGCAGTTGCCATAAAGTCATTCGCTGCATCGCGCTCACCCACGGCAAGCATCAATACAGAATGTAAGCCCATCGCTTCTAGACCCAATAATTCATCTAATTGAGCAGGAATAAAACCTTCCATTGGAGTGGAATCAATTTGTAATTCGCCAGCCGCTGCTAAAGCAGTTCCCATCGCTAAATACGCTTGGCGTGCCGCCCAGTTTCTTTTTGCTTCTACAGGACGACCTAAAAGTGAACCAGCAATTGCTCCGCGGTAATCTCCTAGCATATCCACCGAAAGACCACGTGTATCAGCCACTAATTGGATGAAAGAGTCGATTTGTGCTTCAGTGATATCATTCCATGCTGCAAAAACTAATAAGTGTGACGATTCAACCGCCTGAGGTTGACCATAGGCGATCGGTTGGATTTTTGCTTTTAATTCTGGATTTTCAATAACCAAAATTTTGTAAGGTTGTAAACCAAAACCTGATGCTGAAAGGCGGATTGCTTCTAATAGAGAATCAATTTTTTCTGCGGAAACTTTGTTTCCAGTCATTCTTTTGGTGGCGTAGCGCCATGATAATGAGTCGATTAAAGACATATTATAGATTATAGAGTGGAGATTATAGAGAAAATAGCTTTTGATCTATTTTCTGCGAATAAGCCTTAAATTTTATCGAATTAAATAATTCAAATTCTTTAACACCTTCTCACAGTTGAGAGAGCGAGAGAGTTAGGGTAGTAGAGAGAAAATTTTAAAGGGTAATCGTATAAAACATTGTCGTAAGGCAGTTTTAAAGATTACCCTTTGAAATTTACTCAGATACTAAAGATACAGTTAGAGCGAAATCATCAAAAATCGCCTTATCCCCAATCGACTCAAAGAATTTCTTAGAACCGTATTTGATGTTGAAGTCAGTACGATCGATTGTGATGTTTGCTTTTGCAGTAACTTTACCACCTTTTACAGCGATTTCAGCTGGGAAAGTGATTGATTTTGTGATTCCTTTTACTGTCAAGTTACCAGTAATTTGGTTTCCAGCTACTTTAGTGATTACGAAAGAGGCAGTTGGGAATTTTTCGATTTCGAAGAAATCACCTGAAGTGATGTGTCCGATGAATTTTTGATTATAACCAGCATCTGTGATATCTAAATCCTTGATTGTTTTTAAATCAATTGTGAAGTTTCCACCTACTAATTTGTTTCCGTTAATGCTCAAAGCACCAGCAGAGATACCTACTGTACCATTGTGCTCTCCAGTTACTTTCTTAGCTAACCAAGCGATAGAGCTAGCTGTCTTGTTTACATTAACTACTTTCGGTGCAGCTACACCAGCGAAAGTGATTAGGCCTAATGCCAAAGTTGCAATAACTACTTTTACAGATTTCATATAATTTATTGTTTAATTGTGAGAAAATACGGTTCTAAATTCGTCCAAAATTTGGTTCATTTCTTCGAGCCTTTTAACTCCTAAAGCGTCGAAATGTTTTCCCCAGTCATTTTGGACTTGGTCTACTTGGGTTAATAAATCCAGTCCAGCTGGTAAAATCAATACATCTACTGCTCTTCGATCTTGAGGACATTCACGACGAAGCACTAGTTTTTTTTCTACTAATTTATCCACCAGGCGAGAGGCGTTGGACATTTTGTCCAGCATACGCTCTGTGATGGCTAAAACGGTCATTGGGTTTCCTTGTTGTCCACGAAGAATACGAAGTACATTATATTGTTGTACCGTAAGTCCGAAAGGTTTCAATAATTCCTGTTGTTGCTGAACGATCCAGTTGCCTGTATAGATGGCGTTTACAACGGCTTTAGAAGCTTCTGATGGAAATTTTGATTGTTTTAAATCTTCGGAAATGCCCATGTTGAAAATTTGATGTCGTAAAATTAAATGTAATTACATTAAATACAAGGGAAAATAAATTTATTTCTATCAAAACCCTGATATTTTTAATTTTTGGGCTATTTTTGGACATGCAGACATCTTTATCCCTTCAATATCCCTTTATTCTTGCTTCTAATTCTCCCCGTCGAAAAGAGATCTTGCGTTCCGCCGGATTCGAATTCTCCGTTTTACCTAGTGATGTTGATGAATCCTTTTCAGCTGAGATGAAGCCTCAAGAGGTGCCGGTACATTTGGCAGAAAGAAAAGCAAATGAATTAGCACGAATTTCCCCGAATGCCTTAGTATTAGCCGCTGATACGGTGGTGATTTTAGGAAAGGATATATTGAATAAACCTCAAGATAAATCGGAGGCGATCTACATGTTACAGCAATTGTCTGGAAAAACGCATGAAGTGGTCACAGGGGTTGCATTACACACTCCTCAGGGTTTGTTTACCAAAGCAGATTCGGCCTTAGTTAAATTCAGGACTTTCGAGGATTGGGAAATTGATTTCTACGTACGAGAAGGATCATGCTTAGATAAAGCAGGATCTTACGGAGTGCAAGATTTCTTAGGGATGGTGGGAATTGAATCCATTCAGGGCTCTTTTTACACGGTAATGGGATTGCCTATTTTTGACGTGTATCAATTAATGAAACCCTATATTTTAGACGGCAAACAGTTATTTATTAGATAAATAAGCCTTAGATGGAGAAGCTCTCTCCGCATCCACACGTACGGCTCGCGTTCGGGTTTTTGAATTGAAAACCTTTACCATTTAATCCATCAGAGAAGTCTAATTCAGTTCCAGCAAGGTAGAGGATCGATTTCTTATCTACCATCACTTTCACGCCTTTGTCTTCGAAAATCATATCGTTTGGTTGAGCTTCTGCCGCAAAATCCAAATTATACATAAGGCCTGAACAGCCACCACCTTCAACGGCTACACGGATGTTGAATTCCTCCGTTAAACCTTCTTTAGAACGTAATTCCTTGATTCTATTGGCAGCTAAATCCGTTATCGTAAGCATGGTGGTCGTATTTTGATGAAAATCTGATACAAAAGTAGCCCTTTTTTTGATAAAAAAAACCTTTATTTAGAGTGAATCTAAATAAAGTCTAGTTTTTCAAAACCATTGGTCTTAATTTTGTGTTTCAATTGCAGATTAAAAACATATACCATGCTTTCAATAAAGAATTTACAAGCGAGAATAGGGGAGAAGGAAATCTTGAAGGGGATTAATTTAGAAATCAAAGCCGGTGAGGTTCACGCCATTATGGGACCCAACGGATCAGGTAAATCGACCTTAGCGTCCGTTTTAGCAGGACGTGAAGACTACGAAGTTACTGGAGGATCCGTTGAATTTTTCGGAAAAGATTTACTGGATTTAGCTCCTGAAGAACGTGCAGCAGAGGGTTTATTCCTTGCTTTTCAATACCCAGTGGAAATTCCAGGGGTGTCTACAACGAACTTTATGAAGTCAGCGGTAAATGAAATTCGCAAATACCGTGGCGAGGATCCTTTGGACGCTGTTCAATTTTTGAAAATGTTCAAAGAGAAGATGAGCTATGTGAATATAGACCAAAGTTTATTGTCTCGTGCCCTAAACGAAGGTTTCTCCGGTGGAGAGAAGAAAAGAAATGAAATCTTCCAAATGGCAGTCTTAGAACCTAAGTTGGCCATTTTAGATGAAACGGACTCTGGTTTGGATATTGATGCTTTGCGTATCGTGGCAGAAGGAGTGAATAAATTGAAATCCCCAGACAATGCGACGATTGTGGTGACACACTACCAACGTCTTTTGGACTACATCATTCCTGATTTTGTACACGTATTGTACAAAGGAAAGATCGTGAAATCAGGTGGAAAAGAATTAGCGCTTGAATTAGAAGAGCGTGGATATGATTGGATTATTTCAGCTTTAGGAGAATAAGATGTTGTATACAGAATTAACGTCATCGGTTCAGAAAGAGGCTTTAGAGCGTTTTAAGGCCAAAGGATTTCCTACCAACAAATGGGAAGAATGGAAGTATGCGTCCTTGAAATCATGGAATGAAAAAGACCTAGATTGGACTCCTGCTCCTTTAAATGAAACCTCCTCGGCGAGTTTACAAACGCAAAATGGGAATACTAGTTTTCATGGTGCATTGCCTGCAGGGGTAGAATTCATATCATTTGATGCTTTTTTAGCTGCTAATCCAACGATTGCAGCTACATGGGAGCAGCGTTTGCCTATTTTAGATCAGAACTCCTTATACGATTTAAACACAGCGCTTGTGGTAAATACACAGGTTTTGTGGGTAAAAGCAGGTGTTTCAGTTGATCAGGCGATTACACACGATTATATTTTATCTGTGGCAAAAGCCTCAGCGGTTCAAAGTCGTTTAATCGTTTATTTAGAAGCAGACGCATCCTTGACTTTGATCGAGCGCGCCTTTACTAAAGCGGGTTCAGCGGAAGTTTTGTCCAATTTTGTACAAGAAATATATGTGAGTGAGAAGGCAAATTTGACCTATGTGAAAGAGCAAGATTTGGCCCAAAACACGACTCACATCGATCATACGTTTATCACGCAGCTTTCCAATAGTCAGGTTGATTTGTTTACATTCTCCCTGAATGCGGCTTATTTACGTAATAACCTGCATTTCTACAGCGATGGTGAAAAGGTAGTTTCGAATTTGAATGGACTTTACGTACCAGGAGAAGATCAATTAATGGATTCTCACACGGTTGTAGATCACCGCAAACCGAACTCAGAATCACACGAATTATACAAAGGCGTATTATTAGGAAACGCAACGGGTGTGTTTAATGGTAAGATTTTTGTGCGTCCAGATGCTCAGAAGACCAATGCTTTCCAAAGTTGCAAAAACGTTCTTGCTTCCACTCGTGCTACGATGAATACGAAGCCTCAATTAGAGATTTGGGCGGATGATGTGAAATGTTCCCATGGAACGACGACAGGTCAATTGAACGAAGAAGCTTTATTCTATTTACGTTCAAGAGGTATTTCTTTAGCGAACGCGCGAACTTTATTGTTACTCGCATTTGTTCAAGAGGTAATCGATCGCGTAACACACGAGGAAACGAAGTTGCGTTTGACAGATAAAATTATTACAAAAATCCAGACTTCCTTAGCGATTTAATCATGGCGGAAACATTAAATATAGATCAAATTAGAGCGGATTTCCCTGTTTTACATCAACAGGTGAACAAGGCTCCTTTGATTTATTTTGATAATGCAGCGACCACTCAAAAGCCAAAAGCCGTTATCGATGCGCTTTCAGCCTATTATGAGCAGGATAATGCGAATATTCACCGAGGTATTCACACCTTGGCGGAACGTGCGACAACCGCTTATGAGTTGACTAGAAAAAAGCTAGCGGCCTTTTTGAATGCTCCTTCCACAGATCAGATTATTTTCACTTCGGGGACGACAGCAGGGATTAATTTAGTTGCCCAAACTTTTGGACGTGCTAACGTTGGAAAAGGAGATCAAATCATTGTTTCTAACCTAGAACACCACTCGAACATTGTGCCTTGGCAGATGATTGCGGAGGAAAAAGGGGCAGAGATCAAAGTGATCCCTGTGAGTGATGCCGGTGTTTTAGATATCGAAGCTTATAAAGCTTTATTGAATCCTAAAGTCAAATTAGTCGCAGTCAATCACGTATCTAATGCAATTGGAACGATTAATCCCATTGTCGAGATTATTTCTTTGGCACATGAAGTAGGGGCTAAGGTGTTAATTGATGGGGCACAATCTGTCGCGCATTTAGCCGTAGATGTGCAAGCGTTGGATATGGATTTCTTTGTGTTTTCTGCGCACAAACTTTTTGGGCCTACGGGCGTGGGAGTGTTGTACGGGAAGCGTGATTTATTAGAGTCGATGCCGCCTTACCAAGGAGGAGGGGAGATGATTAAAGAGGTGAGTTTTTCGGGTACGACTTATAACGAATTACCCTATAAATTTGAGGCAGGAACGCCTAATATTGCGGATGTGATTGCTTTTGGCGCTGCTCTAGATTATGTTCAGGCTATTCCTTCGGAAGCCTTAGCCGCGCAAGAAGAGGCACTTTTAGCCTATGCTACACAGAAATTGCAAGCGATTCCAGGATTACGTATCGTGGGTACGGCTCCTGATAAGATAGCCGTTATTTCATTCGTGATTGACGGAGTTCACCCACAAGATATTGGGGTGTTATTAGATAAATTTGGCATTGCGATTCGTACCGGACATCACTGTGCGCAGCCGTTGATGCAGCGCTACGAGCTAGTGGGAACGTGCCGTGCCTCCTTCGCTTTTTACAATACGTTCGAGGAGATCGATCGTTTTGTACTTTGTTTAGAGAAAACCTTACAGATGTTAGGATAATGGGACAGCCAATTAACGAGATACAAGAAGAATTAATTGAAGAGTTCGGTCTTTTTGAAGACTGGGCAGATAAATACGAATATTTAATTGACCTAGGTAAGAAGTTAGCGCCTATGTCAGATGCCTTTAAAACGGAGGAAAATGTGATTAAAGGCTGCCAAAGCCGTGTTTGGTTACATGCCGAAAAGCAAGGTGATTTAGTCGTTTTTCAAGCAGATTCAGAGGCCATTATCGTTAAAGGAATGATTTCGATGCTGATTCGGGTGTTATCGAATCATACACCAGCAGAGATTTTGGCTGCGGACTTGTACTTTATCGAGCAAATTGGAATGAGCCAGCATTTGGCCCAAACCAGATCAAACGGATTAGTTTCCATGGTAAAACAAATGCAACATTATGCGTTGGCCTTCTCTTAAGCGATTATTTAGTATGGAAAATTCAAGTCAAATGAATGAGGTAGAATTAAAGGAAAAAGTGGTGAAGGCGATTAAAACTGTCTATGACCCAGAAATTCCAGTAGATGTGTACGAGCTCGGATTAATCTATGAAATCAAGATTTTTCCAGTAAATAACGTATATATCTTAATGACTCTAACTTCGCCCTCTTGCCCATCTGCGGAAAGTATTCCGGTGGATATTGAGAAAGCGGTAAGAGAGATTGAAGGTATTGCGGAAGTCTCTGTAGAATTAACATTTGATCCTCCTTATGAACAGGATATGATGTCTGAAGTGGCCAAATTGGAACTTGGTTTTATGTAATTGCGTTTAATTTAAAATCTAATATAAAAATATATGTATCCAGAACATTTAGTACATCCTATGCGGATGGATATCGTTGCCGGAGGTTTCCAAGAATTGAAGTTAGCTTCAGAAGTGGAAGACGTAATGGCAAAACCAGGAACTACCTTGGTATTTTTCAACTCAGTTTGCGGATGTTCGGCTTCTACAGCTCGTCCAGGTGTGAAACACGCGGTAGCTTCATCAGCGAAGAAGCCTAATCAATTAGTGACGGTTTTCGCGGGTGTAGATCCAGAAGCGGTACAAAAAGCACGTGAGTATACTTTACCTTACCCTCCATCTTCTCCTTCTATTGCGTTATTCAAAGATGGTGAGTTAGTTCATTTCGTAGAACGTCACCATATTGAAGGTCGTTCGGCAGATATGATTGCTGGTCACTTAGAAGGTGTATTTGACGAGTTTTGTTAATATCAATACCATAAAAAAGGGAGCTTCCATCAGGAGCTCCCTTTTTTTATGACCTTTCAGAAAGGATTATTGCTTAGGCGCACCGCCCATCGCTCCTGATTCTGACGTACTATTTTTAGCTTTGTCAGCCATTTTCTTAGCTGCACCTTCATAGTCACCCGCTTTAATGAAGGACATCTTCAATAAGTCGATTGATTTCTGAGTAGCCTCTTGAATCTGTGCTGGAGTTAAGCTCTTCACTTTGTTTTCTAATTCTTCAGACCATTTCATATTACGGCCTAAGAACAAGTTGCTGTTCAAGCTTCCTACTAAAGCATTGTCTTGAGAACGAGTCACTTGACGAGATTGTAACCAAGATTTTTTCGCTTCGTCGATCTCTTTCTGAGTGAAACCCTCTTTCAATACTTTTTCAATTTCTTCTTTGAAAGCAGACTCAAGCTTCGCTAAGTTCTCTGGTGCGTAGATTGCATAGCCGATAAACGCGCCGCTTTGGTCTAAAGGACTAGCCACGAATTGTGAGCCTACACCGTAAGATAAACCGTCTTTTTGACGAATACGGTTCATTAAACGAGAGCTTAAGCCACTACCACCACCTAACATATAGTTTGATAATTCTAAGGCAGCGTAATTTGGATCGCTATCAGAGATTTTCAATGGTTGGTAAGCTAAGAAGAAAGCATTCGCTTTATCAGGTGTTTCGATCGAAATCGCCTTGCCACCTGTTTCTTTAAATACCTCTGCTACACGTTTGTAAGGCTTCGGAGACTTCCAGTTAGCAAATTCAGCTGTAATTAAATCTTTCAATTCTTTCTCATCAAAATCACCCACTGCAGAGAAGGTAGCATTCGATGCACCGTAGAAGTTCTTGTAGAAATTAACCGACTCTTCTAATTTGACTGCCCCATAATTAGTGATTTGTTCCGCCATAGTCGGTTGGTAACGAACGTCCTTCTTATCATAGTGACCAGCTCTTAATTGACCTAAGGCTTCTGAACCTTTCGCTTGTGGCTCACTTTTTTGGCCTTCGATAGCGGTTAAATTCTCTTGCTTTAATTTGTCAAATTCTGCTGCTGGGAAAACGGGTTGCTTCAATGCTTCAGCCACTAATTTCATCGCTGGGATTAAATTCTCGCGTGTTGTCTCGATAGAAACGTTTGCTTGAGTAGCACCTCCAGAAATACTTACACGCGCTTTTAACTTGTCTAATTCGTCTTGGAATTGTTGACGCGTGTGTTTGGCTGTACCTTTTGTTAACATGTCAGCTGCTAAGTCAGCCGCTGTCACTGTTCCCATTAATGATTTTTCATCACCAAAACGTAAAGTCATACGCGCATAAACTGAATTACCACGTGTTTTCTTCGCTAATAGCGCTAATTGAACTCCACCGATTTTCTCCGTCTTCGTGCGTGAATCAATGTTTGCTGGAGATGGATCAAAAGCCTCACCTTGGCTTACTGCTGCCTTTGGCTTGAAGTCTTTTAAAATCGTAGCTACGTCTTTCGCCTCTGGAATCTCTGCACGCTCTGGTTTTTCGGTAGGATAGAAAGTTCCAGATGTTCTGTTAGAAGATTTGAAGTAAGCTGCTGCCACACGCTGAATATCCTCAGGAGTTATTTTCTCTAATTGATTACGTGTGTGGAATAATAAACGCCAATCACCTTGTGCGATGTATTCTGATAGACCTACGCCCACACGTTGTGCATTGTTTAATAATAACTCAATATTTTTAATGCCTTTGGTCTTGATGCGATCGACTTCTTCCTTAGTTGGAGGAGTTTTGGCAAAATTCTCAATGGTATTAAACATAATCTGACGAACAGAGTCCACAGATTTCTCTTTTAAAATTTCCGCGCCGAAATAAATCAACCCCGGCTCCTTTAATTGGAAGGAAAATCCAAATTGGCTACTTGCCTTCTTCGTGTCAATTAACGCCTTGTATAAACGTCCAGATGGTGCATCTGTTAATAAATCAGCCATCACATCTACCGCCACATAATCAGGATGTAAGCCAGAAGGAATATGGTAGGCCATACCTACTACTTGCACATCACCCACGCGGCGAAGAGACACTTCTCTTTCTCCATCTTGGGTAGGTTCAGCCGTGAAAGTAGGTGTTAAAACACGCTCAGGACGTGGAATAATGCCAAATTTCTCGTTGACTAACTTTAATGTTTTAATTGGGTCAAACTTACCTGCCACTAACAAAACCGCGTTATCTGGCTGGTAGTATTTACGATAATAAGCTTGTAAGTTTTCAATAGGCACTTTTTCGATGTCAGAACGAGCACCGATAGTGGAGTTACCATAGTTATGCCATAAGAAAGCCGAAGAAACGATACGCTCCATTAAGACACTACCTGGATCATTCTCGCCACGTTCGAATTCGTTACGAACAACCGTCATTTCGGTTTCTAATTCGCTCTTCGCAATACGTGAGTTGATCATACGATCAGCCTCCATATCTAAAGCCCAATCTAGATTTTCATCTGTTGAAGCGAATGTTTCGAAGTAGTTTGTGCGATCTAACCAAGTAGTTCCGTTGAATTGAGCACCATGATCAGAGATCTCTTTTGCTACTTCTTTGTGTTTTTCTTTTGTTCCCTTGAACACCATGTGTTCTAACAAGTGGGACATACCTGTTTCACCATAGCCCTCATGACGAGAACCTACTAAATAGGTGATGTTAACGGTAATGGTTTGCTTCGATGGGTCTGGAAATAATAATACTTTTAAGCCATTGGCTAATTTGTATTCCGTAATTCCTTCCGCTTCCGTTACCTTTTCGGGTATGGGAAGGCTAGCGGATGCCTTTTGAGTGGTTGGAGTAGGTTTAGGCTGAGCTATTGCAGGTTGCAAAAGACAAAGCAGTAAACCCGATAGAATAATTTTCTTCATAGGGTATTTTGTTTTGAGAATCGAAAATTAAAAATTAATTAAATCAGAGGTATTGATAAAATGATGAACGGCAAAAATTATTTCTTGTATTGCTGAATTAACTTGTAAATAGCCTTTTGTGTTTCCATATTAGGGAAATATTCGAAAATAATTTCGTGCTTATCATAATCTAAAAGAAGTCCAGATTCTAAGAAATGAAAGGCCTCCTTGAATTGCCCCTCTTTAATTAAAAAGATGGCCGCGCGGTAATAGAGGTCCGCTTCTTCCGGAAGTTCATCGATGGCAGAAAGCATTATTTCGGCACACTTCTCGAAGTCATTCAAATCATAGTGCAATTGCGCCCATTTCACCCAAGTGGGAGCGAAGAAGGAGTCTAGATCTACGGATTTGGCATAAGCCTCATCAGAAGACACAGGATTGCCTAGGTAGGCCTCTACGTCCGCTAAACCTGTCCAATACAGAGGATTCGTATCATTTAATTTCAGTGCTTTCTTCAGAAAATGCAAGGCCTCAAACCATTTGTCCAGTTCAGTCAAGCAAACGGCTAGACCATAATAGCCTTCATCCCAAAGAGGGTCGACCTTAATCGCCTCTTTGTAGTGAGTTAAAGCCTCGTCAAAACGACGTTGACGCTCAATACTAGCGCCTAAACAACAATAAAGTTCCGGATTCGGATCATCGTATTTTAAACAAAGCTGATAAGATTCTTCCGCCTTCGCATACTCCTGAATATTCATGTAGGTATTCCCTAAATTGAATAAAGAGGAGCCAAACGTAGGTTCAATCGCCAAAGAATATTCATAGGCATCGATGGCCTTTTCAAATTGCTTTAGCTTCGAATAGGCTATACCTAAATTGTACCATGCTGTAAAAGAAAAGGGATCGGCGTCGATGAATTGTTTGTAATAGGGGATGCTTTCCTCGATTTTGCCTATTTCATCTAAGCAATTTGCGAGTTCCACTAGCGCATTTTCATTTTCAGAATTCATCTCCAAACACTTCTTCAACATATCTACCGCCTCGCGAGGTTTCCCCCAGGCTTGGTAGCTTAATCCGATACGGAAATAGACTTCGTCTTTTTCTTCCGTGCGGTCAAGGGAGGCTAAAAAAAGTTGGATCGATTCTTCGTGTTGGCCTAATTGGCTTAATAAATAACCTTTAACGAGCGTTAATTCGATATCATTCGGGAAGAGCAAAATGGCATTTTCAATTAACTCCATTGCCTCTTCCGGCTTTTGCATTTCGCCTAATATTTGTGCTTTCAGGGTAATTAATTCCAGCGAGTAGCTGTAATGACTTAGGCCCAAATCCACGGCCTCTAATGCTTGGTCAAAACGCGATTGCACAAAATAGTGTTCTGCGATTTGCTCCAAGGTTTCTGCATCGAAAAACGCGTTTTCTTGCTGATTCAACATGTTCTCGTACCGTTGAACGGAAGATTGGATGTCTTCTTTATTCTCGTCGAATTCGGGATCTAGCATTTATTAGGATACATTTCTACTAAAATAATGAATATTATTTATTCTTGAACGCCTTTTCGGCTTAATTTTGTTCCAAACATCTGATAATGTCAAAAATCTGCGCCATTGCGGACCTCGGTACGAACACCTTTCAATTATTGATTTCTCCCTTAGCTGCCTTTCATGTAGAGGAGCACTTGCAGCGCCCCGTCGGTTTAGGTATGGGGGCGATGGAAGAGGTAACATTGCAGGTAGATGCAATGGATCGTGCATTGGTTTGTTTGACAGAATTTAAGGAGGTTTTTCAGGCCAAAGGAGGTGATTTAACCCATTTTTATGCCATCGGGACGAGCATTCTGCGCCGAGCCTCTAATGCAAGTGCTTTTCTGGACCGAGTCTTTAACGAATTAGGGATCCACATTCGCATCATTGATGGCATTCAAGAAGCAGAATATATTTATGCCGGCATACGAAATTCTTTGCCTGAACGTTGGGAGAAAACGAGCTTGGTGATGGACATAGGCGGAGGAAGTGTGGAGTTTATACTATTCAGAGGACATCAGGTGTTGTATCGGGTGAGTTTGGAAATAGGAGGATTGCGTTTGAAATCGCTATTTTCAGTGGACAATGAGTTTAATCTTTCGGTTGTAACTGAATTAGATGCATATGTATCTAAGGAAATGATCCCGCTTTTGGAGGCTTGTCGTGAGGCTAAACCGACGGTTTTAATTGGAGCGGCTGGGGCTTTTGAAACAATATTAGATATAGAAAATAGAGTAGGAGCAGCCCCTGCTTCTTGTAAATTAGATGTTCACACATTTTTGCAGCACAAAACTAATTTAGATGCTTTGCCCTATGAAGATCGGGTGGGCTATCCAGGAATGAAGGCATTTAGGGCGAGTATATTTCCCTATGCGACTTTTTTAGTGGAGAAAGTGCTTCGGGAATTGGAGATAAAGGAGCTTTGGTTTTCGTCCTATAGTTTGAAGGAAGGATTTTGGTTTACCGAACTCCAATCTTCCGTAAGTCAGCCTTAGAATTTCAAAAAAAAAGTGTAAACTTGTAGTAAATAAGATTAATCAATTCATCCTATGGCTTTATCGCTAGCAACTATTTTACTCCAGGCGGGTGTTACCGTCGATTCCCTATCTTCTGCTGTGGCAGATTCTATTGTTAATGCTTCTGGTCCGGTTCAAGAGGTTACTAAAGTAGTCGTAGAAGAATTTTCGGTGTTAGACTTATTAGGAAAAGGGGGATATGTGATGTATCCGATCGGTTTCTTGTTTGCTGCGGCCGTTTTCTTGTTCATAGAGCGCTATTTATATATCCGTAAGACGGCAAAATTAGATGAGAACTTCTTGCACACAATCAACGATATGTTGCAGGCAGGGAATGTACAGGGGGCGATTAATTTTTGCAAAGCGACTTCTTATCCGATTGCGAAGCTTTTGGAAAAAGGTTTATCTCGTTTAGGTTCTCCAATCCGTGATATAGAAGCGGCGATTGAGAATAAGGCCAAAGTAGAAATCTACAATATGGAGAAGAATTTAGGGATTCTAAGTGCGATTGCACGTATTGCTCCGATGTTTGGATTCTTAGGAACGGTAACAGGTATGATTCGTACGTTCCACAATATCTCGATCTCTAATAAAATCGATATTTCAACGATTGCAGGTGGTATTTATGAGAAAATGGTGACATCAGCTTCTGGTTTAATTGTAGGTATTATTGCCTATGTATTGTATACGTTATTAACGACGATGATTGATCGTACGATTAATAAAATGGAAATTACGGCGATCGATTTTTTAGATATTCTTCACAAACCAGCGACTAAAGCCTAATTCGATGAACTTCAGAAAAAGAGCCAGAGAAGCATCGGAAGTAGAAACAGGAGCCTTAGCAGATATCCTTTTCTTTTTATTGATGTTCTTTTTAATGATATCGACACTCGCTTCTCCGGATGCGATCAAATTGCTTTTGCCAGAAACAGCAAAACCAATGCCAACGCCTGCAAATGAAGTGATTCGATTAACAGTGGACGAAAAATTGAACTATTACATCGATGATCGTTTAGTAGATGTTGCGAATTTAGAAACAGAGCTAACGAATGAAGTAACCACAAAAAAAGCGGTGACTTTAGTCGTACGAATGGATCGTAATCAAACAGTACAAGAATTAACCAATATCTATGACCTGGCAGCTAAATTAAAGTTGTCGATGGTGATGGCTGCGGAAAAGAAAAAATAGAATGATGGAAGGCTATGTAATCATTGCCCTCAAATCAATAGCCGTTTACGTGTTCATCGTAACGGCTATTCGTGTTTTTGGGAAGAAAGAATTTGCGCAATTATCGGTGGTGGATGTGGTTTTTATCTTATTAATCTCGAATTCCGTGCAGACGGCGATGGTAGGGAATGATACGAGTTTAGAGGGTGGCTTAGTGGCTGCTTTGGCATTATTCATCATGAATTATGCCTTCAAATGGGTGACGAATAATAGTACTAAAATCAGTAAGGCGATTGATGGAGAACCCATTTTGTTAATTTACGATGGCGTCGTAAAGGAAAATGGCTTAAAAGATGCTTCCATTACGATTGAACAATTAAAGGCGGTAGTTCGGGAGCATGGCGTGGAAGAAATTGCCGAAGTGAACTTAGCTATCTTCGAGGTAGATGGAAATATTTCGGTTTTAAGTGACAATTATCGGAATTTGACCAAAAGAAAACGAAAAGGACACCGAATTCTTGGGCAAAATACGGCCTAAAATCGTATATTTGTCCTATATCTCAGCTGTTTGTAGAGTTGAGAATCATTTTGTTTTCTTAATTAATGGAAAAAATCCTAAAATTCGGTGGGACCAGTTGTGGAAGCATCGAAAGCATTCAATCCGTTTTGGCGATTATCGAGTCAAACGGAAAATCCTCCTCTGATTTTGCTGTTGTCTTTTCTGCGATGAGCGGTGTGACCAATCATTTGTTGGAAGCGGGCACCCTAGCGGCTCAGCCGAAAAGCACGGTAAATACACTGATTGAGACGATTGAAACACGTCATTTTGAGGTAATTAAGCACTTTATTCCGGTAACTGGACAAAGTCAAGTGATTGCTCATGTGCGTACTTTAGTGAATGAATTGCGCGATGTGTTGAAAGGGATTAACTTGGTTAAGGAGATTTCGCCCAAGACGTCTGATGCGTTGGTTAGTTTTGGTGAGCGTTTATCGACGTACTTAATCTTTGCGATTTTACAACAAAAAGGTCTACCGGTTTTCTATGTAGATGCACGGGAGATTATCAAAACAAATAGTATTTTTAGTCATTCCGAAGTAGATTTTGGCCTGACTAATCCGTTGATTTCTAGTTATTTCGAAGCGAATAAGGGTAAAATTGGTTTAGTAACTGGTTTTATTGCCTCTAATGCTAAGGGCGAGACTACTACCTTAGGTCGCGGTGGATCTGATTATACTGCTTCGGTGATTGGAGCAGCTTTAGGAGTAAAAGAGATCGAGATTTGGACGGATGTGGATGGAATGATGACGGCCGATCCCCGTAAAGTGAAATCAGCCTTTACCATTCCTTCGATTTCTTATGCGGAAGCGATGGAGTTGACACATTTTGGCGCTAAAGTAATTTATCCTCCTTCTTTACAGCCTGCTTTCGCAAAGAATATCCCGATTCGGGTACTAAATACCTTTAACCCCTCTTTTGAAGGAACAGTGGTTAGTAAAGAGCCTACAGGAAGTCCTTACATTATCACAGGAATTTCGTCGATTGACCAGCTTGCGTTAGTTAATTTACAAGGTTCAGGGATGATCGGAGTAGCTGGGGTTTCTGCCAAATTATTTACGGTTTTAGCGCGCGAAAAAATTTCAGTTGTCTTGATTTCTCAAGCCTCTTCTGAGCACAGCATCTGTTTTGCCATCGATCCTTCTGTGGCAGATAAAGTGAGAAAAATACTAGAAAAAGAATTCGCGACTGAAATGACGGCGGGTGACATTGAGGGAATTGATATCCAAAAAGACTTATCAGTTATAGCTGTAGTGGGTGAGGGAATGCGCAAGCATACCGGTGTGAGTGGAAAGTTGTTCTCATCTTTGGGAAAAAATGGGATCAATATTGTCGCTACGGCGCAGGGTTCCTCTGAGTTAAATATCTCGGTGGTGATTGAAAACAAAGACCTATCTAAGGCCTTGAATGTCATTCACGAGACGTTCTTCTTTTCTCAGATTAAAACATTACACCTCTATCTCGTAGGGGCAGGTTTAATTGGGAAGACCTTAGTCGAGCAAATTATTGGTCAGGAACATTATTTGGCCAAATACAAAGGCATTAAGATTCGTTTAACCGGAATCGCGAACAGCCGCAAGCAACTAATTAAAGAGGAGGGAATCGAGTTAGGTCAAGCCTTGAGTTTATTAGATAGCGTAGGAGAACCGACCGATTTAGCTGGATTTATTGCTCAAATTAAGGCTTTAAACTTACCTAATTCCATATTTGCAGATTGTACAGCGAATAAAGAGATTTATACGAATTACTTAGGTTTGTTTCAATCCAATATTTCAGTGGTAACACCGAATAAGGTCGCGAATTCAGGGCCTTATGATTTGTATGCGCAATTGCATCAAACTGCTCTGGCTAAAGGAGTTAAGTTCTTGTATGAGACCAATGTAGGGGCAGGTTTGCCGGTGATTAATACCTTGCAAGGGTTGATCGCTTCTGGAGATCGTTTTGAGAAAATTGAAGGGATACTTTCGGGAACTTTATCGTTCTTATTTAATCAATTTAAGCCCGGCAAGTCATTTGGAGAGGTATTAAGAGCCGCGAAGCAAAAAGGATATACCGAACCGGATCCACGAGAAGATTTGAGTGGGATGGATGTGGCACGTAAAATTTTAATTTTGAGCCGCGAGATTGGATTGAAATTAGAATTCTCGGATATAACGATTGAAAAGATCATTCCACCAGCTTGTGAGGCAGCTCCTACGGTAGATGCTTTCTTTGAGGAGATCGATAAGGCAAACGATTTCTTTGAGAAATTAGTCAACGAGGCTGCAGAAAAAGGCGAAGTCCTACGCTATATCGCTTGTTTAGAAGATCAAAAAATCACTATTGGTTTGCGTTCAGTTGGACCCGCACATCCATTCTACCAAATGGATGGAGCAGATAACGTAATCGCCTTCACAACCAAACGTTACCATGATCGTCCTTTGGTCATCAAAGGGCCTGGAGCGGGTGCTGAAGTGACTGCATCAGGTGTTTTTGCAGATATTGTATCCATCGGTAGTCATCTCGCTTAATATGGAAAAGATACGTGTATATGCTCCAGCGACGGTAGCTAATGTGGCTTGTGGATTTGATATCTTCGGCTTTGCCGTGAATCACCCGGGGGATGAGGTTGTTTTAGAAAAGAAATCAACTCCGGGTATTCTCATTAAAGAAATTACAGGCGACGATGGCCGTTTACCTAAAGCAGTTGAAAAAAATACCGCCGGTATTGCCATCCAAAAATACTTAGCACACATCGGTCGTGAAGACCAAGGCTTTGAATTGTCGCTGCATAAAGATATGCCTTTAGGCTCCGGTTTAGGGTCTTCAGCAGCTTCAGCAGTTGCGGGCGTTTTTGCAGCAAATGAATTAATGGGCCGCCCTTTATCCCAAAAAGACCTCTTGCCCTTCGCAATGGAAGGTGAGCGCGTCGCCTGCGGCTCCGCGCACGCAGACAACGTAGGTCCTTCGCTCTTAGGAGGCTTTGTCGTCATTCGTTCATACGATCCCTTAGATATCATTCAAGTGCCCGTGCCTGCAGACCTTTACGCAAGTATTGTCCACCCGCAAATCGAGGTGAATACAAAAGATGCGCGCGGAATTTTAGATAAAGAAATCTCTTTGGCCACTACCATCACCCAAATGGGGAATGTTGCCGGACTAGTAGCAGGGTTACTATTGCCCGATTATGAGCTCATTGGTCGTTCCTTAGTCGATGTGATCATCGAGCCCTCTCGTGCAATCTTGATCCCTGGTTTTGCGGAAGTAAAAGCTGCTGCGATTGCTAGCGGTGCGCTAGGTTGTTCCATTTCAGGTTCTGGACCTTCGTTATTTGCCTTATCTAAAGGAGAAGAAACCGCCCAAAAAGTAGCGAAAGCGATGGCCGCAGAATTTGCCGCCTTGGGTATTGGATCAGAGCAATATGTTTCTCAAATCAACCAAAAAGGACCAGTTGTTTTAGCCGATTAGGCCTTCGGATGCGCTTGTAAATAGATGGCCTTCATTTTCTCCATCGAATTATGGGTATATACCTGCGTAGCAGCTAAATTAGCGTGCCCAAGCAATTCCTTAATAGCATTCAAGTCAGCCCCTTTGTTCAAAAGATGTGTCGCATAGGTATGGCGCAATACGTGTGGTGAAAGTTTCTCTAGCTGACTATATTCCCCTAAATTTTTCTTCACCAAGCGTTGTACAAACATCGGATATAAGGGTTCTCCTTTATCTGTGAGTAATAAATGGGTGTGTTCTACCGTGCAGAAGCTGCGATACGTTGCAATTAAGTCGATGAGTAGTCCTGGTATAGGAATCACCCGTTCCTTATTTCGTTTTCCGATTACTCTGATCGTTTTAGCCGCTAGATTGACTTGGTTGTTTTGCAAGGAAATCAATTCTGCCAATCGTATTCCTGTACCATAGAGCAGAAAAAGAATGAGTTCGTCTCTGGCTTCGCTGAAATTAGTGGCGATTTTTTGATTATTCACCAGGTTTTCCATCTCCGATTCACGTACGAATTGAGGTATTTTCTTCGTGGTTTTGACCATCCGAATAGAGGTCATCGGGTTTTCTGCTATTTTTCCCGAACGCAAAAGGTACTTATAAAAGGTACGAAGTGTGGCCAATTTGCGGTTAATGCTGCGGTTTTGGATGGAATCATCGGATAAGCTGATGAGCCATTTTCTAATGGTTAACGCTTGAACATGAGATAGCTCCGTAGGAGCGATGAAAGCGGTAAACTGTTCTAAGTCAGTGGAGTAGGAGGTAATTGTGTGCGAACTGAGGCGCCTTTCGATGGACAGGTGGTCCAAAAAAAAATTGACTAATTCACGATTCATCATCGAAATTAGTCAATTCCTTTAAAGATTGTATAGGAAATTAGTTATTAATATTTCCGTAAGTGATTTGCTTGTAAGCAGCACGAATCATTTCTTTACGACGACCTACAGAAGGTTTTTCGAAAGCAGATCTTCTACGTAGTTCTTTCACTACACCTGTTTTTTCAAATTTCTTCTTGAAGCGCTTTAAAGCCTTATCAATTGATTCGTTCTCTTTTATCGAAATAATTAACATTTTCTTTTGTCTGTTTTTTTAAATTGTGTGCAAAGATAATCATATTTTTTTGATGCGCAATAGGTGAATCGATTATTTCAATGAATGTTTTTGCCTATTTTTGTGCTTTCATCTTAAAGATTTTTATGTCAGACTTTTCCCGGACAACCGTTACTGCAGCGTTAATTTATGCGAATGGACCTATTCACATCGGTCACTTGGCTGGATGTTATTTGCCTGCAGATATCTATGTGCGCTATTTACGCTTGCAGAAAAAGGATGTGATTTTCGTGTCTGGAACCGACGAACACGGTGTGCCTATTACGATTAAGGCTGCGAAGGAAGGAAAAACACCCCAACAAGTAGTTGATTATTATTACAATGAAATCAAGGATTCGTTCGAGCAATTTGGCATTTCCTTTGATATCTATGGCCGTACTTCGGATCCAGTTCACCACGAGGTTTCCCAAGAGTTCTTTTTGAAATTATACAACGAAGGGAAATTTATCGAGGAAGTGACGGAGCAATTCTACGATGAAGAAGCGAAACAATTCTTAGCGGATCGCTACATCACGGGCGATTGTCCTTCCTGTAAGCAGCCTGGCGCCTATGGCGATCAATGTGAAAAGTGTGGGACGACGCTTTCTCCTACGGAATTATTAAATCCTAAATCGGCTTTAAGTGGTTCTAAGCCAGTATTGAAGCCGACTAAAAACTGGTTCTTGCCCTTGGATCAATGGCAGCCAGAATTAGAAAAATACATTAACTCACACCCAGAATGGAAGTCGAATGTGACGGGTCAGGTTAAATCCTGGTTGCAAGAAGGCTTGAAGCCACGTGCGATGACGCGTGATTTAAACTGGGGTGTGCCTATTCCTTTGCCAGATACGGAAGGCAAAGTGCTTTATGTGTGGTTTGATGCTCCCATCGGATATATATCGATGACAAAGCAATTAACGCCAGAATGGGAGACGTATTGGAAGGCGAAGGATAGCCGCATCGTGCATTTTATTGGGAAAGACAATATTGTGTTCCATTGTTTGATCTTCCCGGCGATGTGTATGGCGCACGGAGGCTACCAATTAGCCGATCAGGTACCGGCGAATGAATTTATGAACCTAGAAGGGGATAAGATTTCTACTTCGCGTAATTGGGCGGTTTGGTTACATGAATATTTAGTGGATTTCCCGGGCAAGCAGGATGTGTTGCGGTATGCGTTGACGGCTTCTAGTCCAGAAACGAAGGATGCTGATTTTACGTGGGCTGATTTTCAGACCAAAAATAATTCCGAATTAGTCGCCATTTTAGGCAATTTCGTGAACCGTGCTTTTGTATTAATTGATAAAAACTTCGGTTCTGTAGTGCCTCCTAAAGGTGAAGGAACAGGATTAGAAGCCGATTTAATGGCGGCGGTGGCTGAAATTCCAGCTAAACTAGCGGTAGCATTAGAAAATTATAAATTCCGCGATGCACTTGTGTTAGCGATGGAGATTGCTCGATTAGGTAATAAATACTTAGCGGAAGCGGAGCCTTGGAAAATCATGAAAGAAGATCCGGCGAAGGCTGGAACGGTTTTGAATTATGCGGTGCAATTAGTCGCTCAGGCGAGTATTGCATTAGAGCCATTTATACCTTTTAGTGCTCAGAAATTGCGTACTGCGCTAGGTATGGAGAGCTTTGAGTGGTCAAGTATTGGTGATTTTGAGGTGATTGCTGCAGGGACAACCTTAAAAAATCCGGGCTTGTTATTCGAGAAAATAGAAGATGAAGCGGTTCAAAAGCAGGTAGATAAATTAGTTCAAACAAAAGCGCAGATGGAATTAGCCACTAAAACGGTGCCAGCATTAAAAGAGACGGTGGCCTTTGATGATTTTGCCAAAATGGATATACGCATCGGTGAAATTGTTGCGGCAGAGAAGATGGAGAAGAGTAAGAAGCTGTTAAAGCTTCAGGTGAATGATGGTTTTGTGACAAGAACTATCCTATCTGGTATTGCAGAACATTTTGCGACTGAAGATCTTATAGGTAAGCAGGTGACTTTTTTAGCAAATCTAGCGCCGCGTAAAATGATGGGAATTGAGAGTGAGGGGATGATTTTGATGGCAGAAGATGCAGACGGAAGTCTGGCATTAGTACAACCTAACAAACAAATTTGGAATGGAGGGACTGTTAATTAGGTCCTCATTTTCAGGGTGGTATAAAATAAAAATAAGGTCAGAAGAAACTTCTGGCCTTATTTGTTTAACCTCTAAACCTATTTAACTATGAAAATTTATACAAATATAATGCTTTAGTGGATATTTTATAAGTTTAGTGCAAAAAAAATAAAAAAAAGGTGAAGTTAAAAACTTCACCTTTTTTGATTACCTCTAAACCTATTTAACTATGAAAACTACTAACAATCTACTTATAACATAACAATCAAGTGCTCTTGCTGTTCTGAGCTGTTATCAAAATTAGTATCGATAACGGGTTCAGTGCCTACAATTGACCACACTAGGTTGATCTTTTTAGCTGTTTGATTAATTTCTTTGATCCAGTTTAACGTCTTGGTGTCTGAAAAATTTTGACCTTGTTCAGAAATAGTTTTGATGGTTTGATTGAAAACCACTTTTTCTGACTCAGAAGCTTTTAAGAACTCAGTCTTGTTATTTTGGAAATCTTCTAAAATCGATATAGTCAAACTCGCAGTACTTGCACTCTTCAGTTGAGCGTCTTTGCGAATCAACGAGGTGATCACTTCTGATAATGTTTCTGTTTTTACTGATAAATCGTTTGAACGATTAAATGAACGTGCTTCTTCTCCGGCAACCGCAACTAGGTTTAATCCAATTAAACAGCTAGCTAATAATAATGTCTTCTTCATATTTTTGTTATATTTATTATCTAAATCAACGATGCAAAATTATTGCATTTTTTCAATATGGCAAAACTTTATTTTAGTCTATTTTAGGTTTAATTTTTCAGTAAATTCTGATTTTTAATTTAAAATCAGAATTATATGTATAATTATTTGATTATTTCAGAATAATATTTGGCTTAGTATTTCAAATCATCTGAATAATTCTTAATTGAAAATTACGGAAAAATTCAAAGATTCTTTAAAAAGTACAATCATTGGTTGTATTTGTTCATTGTTTTAGTGAGTCCTTCAACGCAGAATGTTTCTATTATCTCCGCGGTTTTGTCCAAAATAAAGGGGATTGTCTCTAATTCGGCCTCAGAAAAGTTACTTAAGACATAATCGGCCTGCCTTCCTTTGGCAAAATCACTCCCGATTCCCATACGTAAACGAGGGTATTCTGTACCTCCTAAAACGCCTTCGATACTTTTAAGTCCATTGTGTCCTCCGGATGATCCTTTGGGCTTTAGGCGCAAGGTGTCGAATGGAATAGCCAAGTCATCCACTAAAACAAGCATGTTCTCCTTTTCGATCTTATAGTAGGATAGCCAGTAATTCACTGCCTTGCCACTCAGGTTCATGAACGTAGTGGGTTTGATCAGGTAGATCGTGTGTCCTTTTAATTTATAGGAAGCGATAGAGGCTAGTCGATCGGTTTTGAAGTTGAGGTCCTTTTGTTTGGCCAAAAAATCCACCGCCATAAATCCTATATTATGGCGTGTAAATAAATATTGCGGGCCTATGTTGCCCAATCCAACGATTAAAAAGTTCATAGGGTATTGAATTTAGATACAAATTACGCTCAAATTTTTTAGAACACCTCTTTGCGCTTACCTTCGTGTAAATTTATTCCTATGAAAAAAATCGCCTGCATTACAGGTGCGAGTTCCGGAATCGGTCGCGCCACTGCTCAATCCCTAGCTAAAGAAGGTTTTCAATTAATCCTGTGTGGTAGAAGAAAAGAACGTTTGGAAGAATTACAGGCAAATTTGGCTGTTAATTCCATCCTTTTAACGTTTGATGTGAGTAATCAACCTTCTGTTATCCAGGCGTTTGAATCACTTCCGGCAGAGTGGAAAAATATCGATGTCTTAATTAATAATGCGGGTAATGCACACGGGATGTCCGCTATTCAAGATGGCGACGTAGCAGATTGGGACGCGATGATGGCCTCGAATGTGACTGGCCTATTATATGTCTCGAAAGAAGTAATAAAAGGAATGGTCGATAGAAAATCAGGTCATATCGTTAACCTATCTTCGATTGCAGGAAAGCAAACTTATCCGAATGGCAATGTGTATTGTGCGTCTAAAGCGGCGGTTGAAGCATTATCGGCGGGAATGCGCCAGGATTTAAATCCATTTGGCATTAAAGTTTCCAATGTAGCTCCGGGAGCGGTGGCTACCGAATTTTCTGAAGTGCGTTTCAAAGGAGATCAATCGAAAGCAGAAGCGGTTTACGCCGGATACGAACCTTTAGTGGCAGAAGATGTGGCGGAATTGATTCGCTATATCGTCTTAGCTCCTGCGCACGTCAACATTGCGGACGTGACTATTTTGCCGACAGCGCAAGCGTCAGCTTTCCAGATTCTTCGAAAAAATTAAATAGAACGTTGGCGAACGGTCTCAAAAATGATGACACCCGCTGCAACCGATACGTTTAAGGATCCTACTTGACCTGCTTGAGGGATTTTAGCGATCTCATCTGATTTGCGGATGATTTCGTCTGTGATTCCGTCTTCCTCTGATCCCATGATGATGGCGATCGGATCTTTGTAGTCTATTTCGTAGATCGTGCTTTTCGCCTTTTCTGTACAAGCTACCACGCGCAATCCTGAGTTTTGTAAGAAGTCAATCGTTTGGATTAAGCTGTCTTCCTTACATACGGGAATAAAGTTCAAGGCGCCAGACGAAGTTTTCATCGCATCTGCGTTGATTTGAGCGGCTCCACGAGAAGGTAAAACAATCGCGTGAACACCCGCACATTCTGCTGTACGTGCAATCGCACCAAAGTTTCTGACATCTGTAACGCGGTCCAAAATCAAAATAAACGGTATTTCGCCATTCTCAAAGGTATCTGCAATAACATTCTCTAGTTTTGCATAGTGAATGGCAGAGACGAAAGCGATGGCTCCTTGGTGATTTTTACGCGTAATGCGGTTCAATTTTTCCAAAGGTACCTTTTGTACTTGAATGCCTTTTTCTTTAGCTAAATCAAGGATTTCGGTGTTTCCAAGCTCTCTTTGGACTAATAAACGATCAATTTCTTTCCCAGAACGAAGGGTTTCTAAAACAGATTGCACCCCAAACACAAACTCTTTATTGTCTGTTACAGGAGCTGTAAAATGTCTAAATGGTCTCTTAAATGGGGGTCTTGATGCGTTTTCTTCTGACACGATGTTGCTTGAAATTTTGCACGAAGGTCGACATTTTTTTTAACATTTCAGCTAGATAATTCCTTACCTTTGTCTCTTAACTTTATTAGAATGTATAAAACTACCGAAATCGCATCCTCTGATATTCCTTCAGATAATCCCGTTCACCAACGTTTATTGTATCCTTATATCCACGTTAGCCAATTACTTTCTGGCAATGTATTAGAGATAGGATGCGGCACAGGACGTGGTGTGGGTGTATTAGCCGACGCGGTAAGTGACTATACGGGAGTGGATAAGAATACTGAATTGATGGAGAGTTTATCGAAGACTTATCCTAAGTTCAAGTTTATCGATATGTTCTTACCTCCATTAAAGGATTTGCCATCGAATCATTTCGATTATGTGGTGACTTTTCAAGTGATCGAGCACATCGAAAACGATGATTTCTTCTTAGCGGAAGCGGCTCGCGTGTTAAAGCCAGGCGGAAAATTGTATTTGACGACTGTGAACAAGAAATTCTCCTTAACACGCAATCCGTGGCACGTACGCGAATATTTGGCGCCAGAATTACGTGACTTGATGAAGAAACACTTCTCTGAGGTTGTTACGGAAGGGGTGCACGGAAATCAAAAAGTAATGGATTATTACGAAGAAAATAAGGTTGCTGTGAAGAAAATCACTCGATTTGATATTTTTAATCTACAATATAAATTACCAAGAACCTGGTTACAGGTACCTTATGATATCGCGAATCGCATGAGTCGCTTATCGATGTCTAAGTCGAATAATTCACTTGTTTCATCGATTCAGGTGGATGATTATTTCCTTAGCCAGGATCCTGACAATTCATTGGACTTCTTCTACACAGGGATTAAATAATGGAATTCATTGACGAAGGAATAGAGGAATATGCACGCCTGCACACGGAGCCAGAAAATGACTTGTTAAAGGAGTTAGTTCGGGAGACGCACGCAATGGTGTTGCAGCCTCGGATGCTTTCGGGTCATTTACAGGGGCGTTTTTTGTCCTTTATTGCCAAAGTCTATCAACCCTCTCTCATCCTAGAAATAGGTACTTATACGGGTTATTCTGCCCTTTGTATGGCGGAAGGTTTAAAAGTAGGTGGTAGTTTGATTACGATTGATGTGAACGAAGAATTGGAAACATTCACTCGTTCATTCTTTGATCGATCTGCTTATAAAGAGCAAATTGACTACCGAATCGCGGATGCAGCTATTGAAATTCCCGGCATTGAAGGTCCCATTGATCTGGTATTTATCGATGCGGATAAGCGTAATTATGCGCTGTATTTTGATTTAGTGATCGGCAAAATGCGTCCAGGAGGACTTATTTTAGTGGATAACGTGCTGTGGAGCGGTAAAATTATTGAGGAAGCGGCTAAAGACAAATCGACACAAGCCTTGCGTGATTTCAATACCAAAGTGGCGAATGATCCGCGTGTAGAGCCTTTACTACTTCCTATCCGGGATGGATTATTCCTTCTGCGGGTAATCTAACTTCTTTTTAGGCGGTAAAAGAAAATCGGCTGGCTGTAAAATCTCAGGGATCTGAATGGAGTTATCAAAGAAGGTAACAGTAGACGGGTGGTAGATGATGTAATTCTTATCGCTAGGCACGTAATCGTTCAAGATCCACGGATTGTATTTCTTCAAATCATCGTAGCTAACATTTAGTTCATCCGCGATTTCATACAAGTTTTTGCCGCAGGAATTATCGTAACAGATCAGTTTAGATTGGTTAACAGGCTGAATACCTAAAGAATCATCTTTTTTGAATTCATCTGCCCAGAATTTTTGGTAAGCTAAAAAACGCAGCACATACCAATCCGTGCTTGAATCCACCTGAATATCTGATTTTCCCACCCAATCCATCACATAGGACGTTTTCTTCGCCGTTCCTAAACCCACCCGGTAGGAGAGAAGTGTCCCCACCCAGTTATTTAATACCCGATTATTGCGGGTGAAATAGTTCGCAGCGCCTTTTGTGGCCTCGATAATGTGCTTGCGTTCATCCACATTCGCGTTCACCTTCATTCCCACATCTGTCGCAGTACCTGATTTGAATTGCCAATATCCCACGGCTTGCGAGCTCGAAACTGCGATCGGATTTAATCCACTCTCTTGAACTGATAAGTATTTGAATTCATTGGGAATGCCTGCTGATTGTAATAAAGGCTCCATGACAGGAAAATAAAAGCGCATTTTTTCCTTCATACTCTCCACAAATTTCTTGTTGCTGCCTAAGCGCTTTTGCTCTGTTTCGAGGATGGATTTAGCAGAAGGATGAATGAATACCTTTACGTTTCCGATCAAAAGGGAGTCGGGAAACTCGGTTTTGGCAAAAACTGGTAAACAAAATAAAAGTATTAATAAAAGTATCCAAAGGGATTTCATAGTGTAAAATTACCTATATAAACTATAATATGTACCTTTGTGGTTCAAAAATAAGCAGATGATTTTAATTGACGATACGGTAATCTCTTCCGATGTAGCAGACGAATTTTTCGTGTGTGATTTAGCCAAATGCAAAGGCGCTTGCTGCGTAGAGGGCGATTTAGGTGCTCCATTAGAGGAAGACGAATTAGAGATTTTAGAGCGAATTCAAGACGATATCAAGTCCTTTTTATCCGAAATAGGGTTAAAAGAAATTGAAAAATCGGGTGCTTGGGTAAAGGATGACGACGGTGATTTTTCTACACCAGTGATCAAAGGAAGAGAATGTGCCTATGCTTTATATGACGATAAAGGCTATTTAAAGTGCGGTATCGAGCAAGCTTATTTTGCCGGTAAAACGGATTTCAGAAAGCCTATTTCGTGTCATTTGTACCCGATTCGTTTAGCTAAATTAGCCGATTATACGGCCTTAAATTACGATCGTTGGTCTATCTGTTCAGATGCATGTTCGAATGGTGCGTCCTTAGGTGTTCCCATCTATGTGTTTTTGAAAGAGCCTTTGATTCGCAAATTTGGGGAGAAATGGTATGCCGAGTTATGCCAAGAAATTGAAGAGCGTAAAGAAGAATAATGGCTGATTTTGAGGCAATTTATCAGGTAGTAGCGTTGATCCCTCCCGGCAAAGTATCGACGTACGGTGCTATTGCTGGTTATTTAGGTTCCAAAGGAGGTGCTAGATTAGTGGGCTGGGCGATGAATGCATCGCACGGTCAATCGAGCATTCCTGCGCATCGTGTTGTAAATCGCAATGGTGTTTTGACTGGGAAGAATTTTTTTGGTGGGAATAGAATGCAAGAATTATTAGAAGCAGAAGGCCTCACGATCAAAAACGATCAAATTCAACAATTCTCCAACCATTTCTGGGATCCTTCCGTCGAGTTGTTATAGATTTTTCAGGTAGTTTTTACCCCCTAAACCTCTCATTTGGCGTTGAATCGCTGAGGTACGTTTGCGTACATAAGCCGATGGATGCTCGATGGAAAAACGGTTTGGGCTCGGTAAAACCGCTGCAATCCTAGCCGCTTCTGAGGCTGAAATCTCAGATCCGCTATGTCCATAATATTGTCTACAGGCCGCTTCAACCCCAAAAGTCATCGGTCCCGTCTCAGCCACATTCAAATAAACCTCTAAAATGCGTTCTTTGCCCCAGATCAATTCAATCAAGAATGTAAAGTAGACTTCCAGGCCTTTTCGGATATAGCTTCTACCTTGCCATAAAAAGACGTTCTTGGCTACTTGTTGAGAAATGGTGCTCGCACCACGGATTTTTTTGCCCTTCATATTGTGCTTTACCGCACCCCACATCGCATCAAAATCGAATCCGTGGTGATCAGGGAAAGCCTGATCTTCTGAAGCAATAACTGCAATAGCTACATTTTTATCTAGTTCCTTATACGAGCTCCATTGGCTATGAATCTTGGACGGTTTTCCCTCTAACAACGCATCGATTTTTCGAGAAGCCATGGTAGGCGTAAAATAGACTGGGAAGAATTTGAGAAATACGACCGAAAACAGGCTGAAAATCCATAAGTAAAGGAAGAAAAAGCCGATTTTCTTGAGCCAAGTGCGTTTCTTGGGGCTTTTCTTCGCTAAGCGTTCAAACTTTTTACTTCCATTGGATGGAATAGGAGATTTCTTATCGTATTCGATTCGCTTTGCCATAGGATGGTAAAATTACAAAAAGGGCTTAGACCACAAAAATATCACTGCTTAATAGATCGGCAATTAATTTTCCTTCGCCTACTAGTATTAAACTGTCATTTTCAATTCGAGCGAAACCTTGAGAAACCCAGATTTGAAATTCTTTTTCAGGATAGGGATGTCCCATTTTTTCGAAGCTCTCCCGCACATAGTTCAGGTCGATACCCCATTTTGTTCTTAAGCGGACCATCAGGTATTCATTGAGTTGATCGGCTGGGCTGAGTTCTTCTTTCTCTGCTAATGCGAGACCTGAGGCCATGTATTTGGCATTATTCGCCACGTTCCATTGCCTAGAATGGCCATTGAAACTATGGGCGGAAGGTCCAATACCTACATACGGCTCTTGCTGCCAATAACTCGTGTTGTGGATAGAATAATGGCCCTCTTTGGCAAAATTAGAGGTTTCGTAGCCCTCATAACCTTTGGATTCTAAATATTCGCGGACCTGGTTGAAGGCGTTTGCCATCGCGGAATCCGGTATTTCCAGAAAAGCCCCTTTCTTTTTTTGAACGCCAAAAACCGTTTTAGGCTCCACCGTTAAGCTATAGGCTGAAATGTGTTGTACTCCCAGCGAGGTGGCTTTTTCTAGATCTTCGGCTAATTCTGCTTCGGAGTTAGCAGGAATGCCGTAGATCAAATCGATGCTGATGTTGCTGATCCCTGCTTCTTGGGCATTCTGAATCGCTTGAATCGAATCGGATGCCTGGTGGTTTCGATTCATCAAGATTAGGTTTTTCTCCTGAAAGGATTGAATTCCGATACTCAGGCGATTGATTCCTTTAGAAGCTATCATTTCGCAATAGTCAGATGTTAAATCTTCTGGATTCGCCTCTAAGGTAATCTCCGCGTCGTTAGCTATGGTGTGGTAACCGCGAATGGTATTGAATAACAAATCTAAATTACCCGCATTTAAAAGAGATGGAGTACCTCCACCAAAATAAATCGTTTGTAGTTCGGCACCTTTTAAATAGTCTTTCTGCGCAGCTATTTCTCGACATAAGGCGTTGACCATTTCCTCTTTTCGGCTCGTATTGGTCGAAAAATGGAAGTCGCAATAATGACAGGCTTGCCTACAAAAGGGGATATGGAGGTAGAGGTGCACTGAATTAAGGTTCGAAAATCAAACAACTCAAGGTAGCTGGATCGAGCATTTCTTTTGCCAGCGATTGAATATGCGCGCTGTCGATGAGGTCAATTTGTTCGAAAATTTCGTCTAAACTTTCAATTTTCTCTCGATCTAAGAGATTCTTGGCCATCATCAACATGAAATTGAGGTTTCCCTCTTCCGCCATCGCTAATTGACCCTTTAATTGACTTTTAATCTTATTCAATTGAGGTGCGGTTAACTCCTTTTCTTGCAGTTTGGCAAACTCTTTATGAATCAATTTCAAGGATTTATTCACCTGATTAGGCTCTGTTCCAAAATAAATGGCCCAATAACCTGAATCTAAAAAGGAAGTCAAATTAGCTTCAATGGAATAAACGAGGCCATGCCGTTCGCGTACCGAAACATTTAGCAAGGAATTCATCCCCGGACCACCTAATAGATTGACTAGCAGGAAGAAAGCAAGTCGATTCGGGTTTTCAATGGCAAAGGATTGACGCCCTAAAGCCACGTGGGACTGTGTGATGCCTCTTTTGATGACTTTAGTTTGAGGGATCATCGGTGAGGGAGCAAGGCGTTTCACGATTTGCTTCTTCGCTTTAATACAACCTAAATGCTTTTCTGCCCAAGCAAATACTTTGGTTGGGTCTAATTTCCCAATCGATGAAAAAACGATTCGGGAAGTGTCTAAATTACGTTCAATGAAGGATTCGAGGTCCTTTTTTTGGAAAGCCTGAACCGTCTCTGTCGTTCCTAAAATATTGACGCCTAAGGGGTGATTGGGAAATAATAATTCATCAAAATCATCCTGTATCGCTTCCTCAGGAGCGTCATAATACATCGACATCTCCTCTAAAATGACCGAACGCTCTTTCTCTAATTCCTTTTCAGGAAACACGGATTCAAATGTAATGTCAGTTAATAGTTCTAAGGCCCGTTCGAAATAGGGGCTTAAAATGGAGGCGTGGAAACAGATTTTTTCTTTGGTGGTGTAGGCATTCAATTCCCCGCCATAAACTTCGAGGCGGTTAATGATCTGCATATTGTTCTTTTTCTTCGTCCCTTTGAAGGCCATATGCTCCCAAAAGTGCGCTAAACCCTCTTCTCCCGCTAATTCATCTCGACTTCCAATGTCTAACATAATCCCTAAATGCGAGATCTCTGTGTGAAGCACTTGTCTGTGCACCACCGTGATTCCGTTTGAGAGGGTATGCAGGTGAATGGAATTCATAAATGGGGTTTTGGTGAAAAATGTCCCAAAAATAAGTAATTTTATGGCTAATCGCTTCCTTTTCTTCTATGAATCCAGTGTCCAAGGTGTTAATTATTCAGACCGCTTTCCTCGGGGATGCGGTATTAGTAACGTCATTATTGGAGAAAATCCGGATAGAATCCCCTGAAACGGCCATTCATTTGTTAGTTCGAAAAGGGAATGAGTCTATTTTTCAAGCTTATACACACCCTTGCTTGGAGCGCGTTTGGAGCTATGATAAGTCCAATAAACGGGCTTCTTGGCTTGATTTACGCACTAATTTGAAGCAAGAATCCTTCGATAAAGTCTTCGTAGTGCAGCGATTCTTCGGGATGGGTTTGTTAAGTCTGATGATAGGAGCAAAGCAGGTGATGGGATTTGCAAAAAATCCACTTTCCTGGTTTTTTACGAAAGCTTATCCGCATCCTTTCGGTAATGGCATCCATGAAGTGGAACGAAATACGGCTTTATTGTGCGATTGGTTAGGGGAGAAGGTGTATAAACCTTTTTTGAATCCTTCGCAGGTACCAGCTCCCGCTAAAAATTACATCTGTATTTCCCCCGGAAGTGTATGGGAGACGAAGCGTTTACCCATTCAGAAGTGGATCGATTTTATCCATTTACTACCTCGTGATCAGGCAGTTGTATTAATGGGTTCACCTAACGAAAAGTATTTGTCTGATGAGATTGAGCAAGCCTGCCCGGGTTGGCCTATCTTTAATGAAACAGGAAAACATGCGCTCTTAGCGTCTACGTCTATTTTTGCCCAAAGTAAAGGTAATTTCGTCAATGATTCAGGTCCGATGCATTTGTCTTCGGCTGTGAATGTTCCTACAGTTGCTCTTTTCTGTTCAACGATTCCGGATTTTGGCTTTGGCCCTTTAGCGGATCAAAGTCAAATCATTGAGGTATCAGAAAAATTGGATTGTCGTCCTTGTGGAGATCACGGTAAGAAAAATTGCCCGCTAGGCCATTATGCCTGCGGAAATCACATCTCTACCCAAAAAATGTTATTGGCTTACGAAGCTCTCGAAGCAAGTAAATAAAGGACGGCCATTCTGACTGCCACACCATTTTCTACCTGATCTAAAATGATGGAATGCGGAGAATCCGCCGCATCAGAGCTTAATTCCACCCCGCGATTAATCGGTCCAGGGTGCATCAAAACGATTTCTTTCGGTAATTCCTCCAGCATTGCCCGGTTGATCCCGAAGAACTGTGAGTATTCGCGAAGACTTGGGAAGTATTTGATTTGTTGTCTTTCTAACTGGATACGAAGCACGTTTGCTGCGTCACACCAAGCTAAGGTACTCTTCACGTCGTGAGAAACTTCTACACCTAAACTTTGTATGTGCTTCGGAATCAAAGTGCTAGGTCCACAAAGGCGAACTTCTGCTCCTTGCTTTTTCAAGGCGTAAATATTGGAAAGGGCTACGCGTGAGTGCAAAATATCACCGATAATGGCGATTTTTTTGCCAGCTAAATCACCCAGTTTTTCTTGTAGAGAGAACGTATCTAATAAGGCTTGGGTCGGATGCTCGTGCGTTCCGTCGCCTGCATTGACAATATTTGCTTTGATATGTTTGGCTAGATAATGAGGCGCACCTGGGCTTGCATGGCGCATCACGATCATATCCACTTTCATCGCTAGGATATTATTGACCGTATCAAGCAATGTTTCACCTTTTTTTACCGAACTGCCTGAGGCCGAGAAGTTAATGGTATCTGCAGAAAGTCTTTTTTCGGCTAATTCGAAGGATAATCGGGTACGGGTGGAATTTTCAAAGAAGATGTTGGCAATCGTCACATCGCGTAGAGAAGGAACTTTTTTAATGGGTCTGTTCAGAACCTCTTTAAATTCTCTGGCCGTTTTAACAATCAATTGAATGGATTCTTCATCCAGATCTTTGATTCCTAATAAGTGTGGCGACTTTAACATAATTATTCAGGTTGAGGAATTAACCAAATTCTGTCCGCTTCGTGGCCTTGTTCCGTCCACTCTACGAGTACTTTTTCGGTGGGTAAGGTATTGACGCTTTTACCCACGTAATCTGCGTTAATCGGCAAATCTCGATTATAAATACGGTCGATTAAGACACATAATTCCACTTTAGCCGGTCTCCCAAAACTATTCATCGCATCCAGCGCCGCCCGCACCATTCGGCCTGTGGCTAACACGTCATCTACTAGGATAACACGCTTGTTTTCGATTAAAAAGGGGACATCAGTTGAATTAGGCGATACGGTTTCTCTACGGCGGTAATCGTCGCGAAAGAACGTAGCGTCTATTTTTCCTACACTAGGGGCTTTTTCAAGGTGTTTACTTAATTCTTTCGCGATACGTTCTGCAAAGAAGATTCCGCGCGGCTGTAAGCCTAGAATTACCGTTTCAACACCGTTGATTTGATTTTCAATGAGCTCTTGACACAACCGAGAGATGGTTATTTCGAGTAATGGGCTTGATAAAATCAGCTTGCGAGTCATTGATGCAAAGATATCAAAATTTTAATTAAAAAATCGGATGATTGGGGTCAAAATCAGGTAGAATTTGGTCCTTATCCGATACAATTGGGTTTTCAACGCCCCATTCAATCCCTAATTTCGGATCATTCCAGCGAATCCCTGATTCTGCTTCTTTGTTCCAAAAATTGGTGCATTTGTATACAAAAATCGTCTCCTCTAGGGCGATAAAACCATGAGCGAAACCGATGGGTACATACAACATATTACCTTTATCTGCGTCCAAAACGAATTTTTCGTGCTGTCCAAAGGTAGGGGAGTCCTTGCGTAAATCCACCACCACATCTAAAGCTTTCCCCGTCATTACACGCACTAATTTCCCTTGACCGTTCGGATTATGTTGGAAATGCAAGCCGCGCAATACGCCTTTGGTAGAAAAGGAATAATTGTCTTGCACAAAATCTTCGGGGATTCCATTCGCAGCAAAACGCTTTTGGTTGTAGGATTCGTAGAAAAATCCACGTTCGTCATAAAACTTTGTTGGTATGCACTCGATGACTCCTGATAAACGATGCTTAATGAATTCCATAAATTGTTTTTTGGCAGGGAAAGGGATAGATTTGTGGCAAAATTAATCCTATTTTCCTTCTTTCACATGAATTCAGCGGAATTAATTAAGCAGATTGAACAAAAGAGATCCTTTTTATGCGTCGGTTTGGACACCGATATCTCATTAATTCCAAGTCGTTTTAAGACGGAAAAAGATCCCATTTTTGCCTTTAATAAAGCTGTTATCGATGCCACTTTGCCTTATACGGTGGCCTATAAACCTAATATCGCTTTTTACGAGGCTTTAGGGCCTGCTGGTTGGGAAAGTTTGCAGAAAACGATGGAATATATGCCTAAAGACGTATTTTCTATCGCAGATGCGAAGCGTGGAGACATTGGAAATACGGCTACGAAATATGCTCAAACTTTTTTTGAGCCTGCTCGTGCCGGTTTTGATTTCGATTCTGTGACAGTTGCACCCTACATGGGCGAGGATTCGGTGAGTCCTTTCTTGCAATTTGAAGATAAATGGGTGATTCTTTTGGCTTTGACTTCTAATCCGGGTAGTAACGACTTTCAGCAATTAAAAGACGAAACGGGTGTTCCTTTTTACGAACATGTCATGCGTAAATCGATGGAATGGGGAAATGCAGATCAATTAATGTTTGTGATAGGAGCCACGAGGACGGATTATATTGCCAAAGTCCGTGAAATTGCTCCTGATAATTTCTTCCTGGTTCCTGGTGTAGGAGCGCAAGGTGGAAGTCTGTCTGATGTGGCCAAATTTGGTATGAATGATAAAGTAGGATTACTCGTGAATTCCTCTCGTGGCATCATTTATGCAGGGGATGATACCTGGGTTTCTGCCGCCAGAGAGGCGAAAAAAGTGCAAGAAGAAATGAATCAACTACTAGATCAATATTATAAATAACATGGAATTAAGCATCGGTACCCCCGCCTTATTATTCTCAACAGTTTCCTTGTTGATGATCGCTTTTACAAATCGCTTTATGTCGATGGCTTCGTTGATTCGTGGTTTACACGAAAAATTTCAACAAAATCCGGACGATGCGATTCGCATGCAAATTGATAACCTGCGATTGCGGATGAAACTAATTCAGCGGATGCAGATTATAGCCATCGTGAGTTTGATTTTAAGCGTGGTGTGTATGTTTCTGTTGTTTATGAACCAACAGTTAATAGCTCGTTGGTTTTTTGGAATCGGCCTTTTAGGTATGAGTATTTCCCTAGCGCTAAGTGCTTGGGAGATAACGATTTCCACTAAAGCACTCGAAGTGGAACTCTCAGATATGGAAGAAATTATAAATAAGAGGAAATAATGCTATTTTTTATCTGAATAGTAAAAAATAACTATCGAAATATTTTCCGCCTATAAAATATTTACTACTTTTGTATACAATAATTACATTTCATACAAACGAAGATTTTGAATGACTTAGGTCATTAAAAATACTACTTAGGCGGATTGAATAAAGGCTCGGAATTTTTCTGAGTCTTTATTGTTTCTAGCCTTTTCGCATCTTATGCCTTTAAAATAAGCGCAGAAAGAGGAGGGAGGTTGATCGCGATTGAGAATGCTTTCCCTTGCCAGTTGATTTCTTCCGTCATTGTAGCACCTGAAACAGGGTAATTGCTTCCGCCGAATTCTTCCTTATCAGAATTGAATAGGGTCTTCCAAACCCCAGGTAGTGGAACACCTATCCGGTATCCATCGCGAGGTGCTGGTGTAAGATTCAATATCACAATCACTTGTTGCTTCGCTGTTTCTCCTTTTCGGATATAGGAAATGACGGAATTACCTTGGTCATTTGATTCAATCCATTCAAAGCCTTCGTAATCAAATTGCTTGCTGTAAAAAGCAGGTTCTGAACGGTAAAGTTGATTTAAAGCTTTTACGGTCTCTTGAATTCCTCTGTGGGAATGTTGTTCTGTCAGGTGCCAATCGAGGCTTTGGGTATGATTCCATTCCTCTCTTTGGCCAAATTCCCCACCCATAAACAATAAATGAGAACCAGGATGGGTGAATTGCTCCGCTAAAAGCAAACGTAGATTCGCAAACTTCTGCCAATCATCGCCGGGCATTTTAGTCAAAAGGGAGCCTTTACCATAGACTACTTCGTCGTGCGAAAGTGGTAGACAGAAATTCTCTGTAAACGCATAAATGAGGGAGAATGTCAGCTCATTCAGGTGATGTTGACGGTAAATCGGATCTTTATGGAAGAAACGTAGGGTGTCATTCATCCAACCCATCATCCATTTTTGGCCAAAACCCAATCCGCCCATATGAACGGGCTTCGTCACCCCATTGAAGCTCGTGGACTCCTCGGCAATCATCTGGATATAGGGGAATTCACCGTATATATGACTGTTTAAGTCTTGTAAGAAAGAAATAACCTCTAGGTTATGGTTGCCACCAAACTGGTTAGGTTCCCATTCTCCATCATTTCTAGAATAATCTAAATACAACATAGACGCCACCGCATCCACGCGTAATCCATCCACGTGGTAACGATCGCACCAGAAAAAGGCATTTGACATTAAAAACGAACGAACCTCGTTTTTTCCGTAATCGAAGATATAGGATTTCCAATCCGGGTGATAACCGCGTTTCGGATCTGGATGCTCGTAAGCACTGCTGCCATCAAAGTTAAATAACCCATGCGCATCGCCTGGGAAATGGGAGGGAACCCAGTCTAAAATCACCCCAATTTCTGCCTGATGAAAGGCTTCCACTAATCGCATAAACCCTTGAGGATCGCCAAAACGTGCCGTAGGAGCAAAATAACCCGTGATTTGATAGCCCCACGATGGATCATAGGGATATTCCATCACTGGCATAAATTCCACGTGTGTAAAGCCCATTTCTTTGACGTAATTCACCAGTTTTATGGCTAAATCGTCATAAGTCAGGTAATCATTTTCTAGCGTTTTCATCCAAGAGGCTAAGTGCACCTCATAGATAGACATTGGAGCATTCAGGGCATTTTTAGAAGCCCGAACTTCTTGCCATTTGGTATCTTTCCACTCTTTATAGGTATTCCAAACGATACTCGCCGTCTTAGGTGGAGCCTCGCAATACAAGCCCATGGGATCTAATTTCTCTACATATTCCCCACCTGCCGTTTCAATACCATATTTATAGGTTTCTCCTGTTTTTACCCCCGGAATGAAGCCTTCCCAGATGCCAGATGAGTCCCAACGAGGAAATAAAGGATGCGAATAGCGGTCCCAAAAATTAAAATTACCTGTTACAAACACATTTTTCGCGTTCGGAGCCCAAACTGCAAAAAAGGTTCCTACTGTCCCATCGTGCTCTATTTCAAAAGCCCCTAATTTCTCATAAAGTCTTGTATGTTTGCCGTTTAAGAAAAGGGCAATGTCGAAATCAGTTAATCGAGAATAGGGGTGTACGTTCGCCATAAGGGGTTCTGCTTCAATGTTTAGGCTAAAATAGCGAAAATAAATTAGAAAATAATTAGTCTTTTTTTGCCTGGTAGTTTTGAATATAAAAGGGAAAAGCCTACCTTTGTGCCACCAAAATAAATAATGGTCCGTTCGTCTAGGGGTTAGGACACGTCCCTTTCACGGATGAAACACGGGTTCGATTCCCGTACGGACTACTTCGGTAGGCAAAAAACCACACAGCACGTGTGGTTTTTTTGTTTTTAATGCCTTCATTTGTCTTTTGAATCTGTTATTCGCCCTTGAGACTTTTCTTTTTCCTCTTCCTTTCGTTCTCCCTTTCTGCTCAGCAAATTGCTCGTTTGCGTTTTGATGATAATTTTTCTGCCTTGAAAAATGATAGTCTGAAAAAGGAAGCGGTGGATTATTTGAAAGAAATTCGCCTAGGGAATCATGCTCGATTGAGCTTCGGAGGTGAGTGGCGAGAACAATACCAGTCCTATACGCATTTTAATTTTGGGGAGGTGCCTTCGGATTTTGTCACGCAGAGCCCCTATCAGCTAATGCATCGTACGATGTTGCATGCGAATCTTGAATTGCCCTATGGATTTCGGGTATTTACACAACTAAACAGTACGGCACGTTTCTTTAATCCCAATCCTATTACGGGACAATTGGATCAGAATGTGTTATCGCTACATCAATTATTTGTCGATATTCCCTTGGCAAAGCCATTCAAATTGCGGGTTGGAAAGCAGGAATACTCGTATGGTTTAGAGCGATTTGTGGCTACGAGAGAGGGACCTAATACGAGAACGCCTTTTTATGGTATTAATCTAAAATACCAACTGAAGAATCTACAGTGGGATGCTTTCGTTTCGCATCCAATACGCATTAAACCAGGTGTTTTTGACGATGAACCCACAGATGAGATTCTGGGTGGACTTTATGCGAATTACCGGACTCAAAAAAGAATGCAGTTTGAACCCTATTATTTTTATTTCGAGAGTGATTTGCGGGAATATCAGTTCAAGCGTGGCTTGGAAAAGCGTCATACGTTTGGTTTACGATCATTTTCTAGTCCAGGAAATTGGAATTACGATATTGAATTAGCGGGCCAAACGGGTCAATTTAATGACCTGTCTATCTCAGCCTTTATGGGTGTTTGGGACTTTAATGTGGCCCTTAAAAAGGCATTTTATGTCGGATTTTCTGGGAATTATGTGCCCGGAGATCGTTCGGGAACAGATACAAAATTGAATACGTTTAATACTTTGTTTGCGAGACCGCCTTTTGGCCAAACCGTCGCCTTAAATATCACTAATACGTGGAATTTTAGCCCTTACATTCGGTATCAAGACTTCAAGAAATGGTTAGTGACGGGTAGGGCTTCCTTTGTGACTAGAGAGAGTACTGCTGATGGTATTTTTACGCCTAATATGACCCCCGCAAGGCCTATTTTAGGTAAAAACGTAGGAAGTGTTGCTACAGATATCTGTAACATTTATGCCTTAGATGCTCAGTTTTTTCCCACGAAACACTTTAGCTTTCAGCTAGAACTAGGTTATTGCACAGCAGGAGACTATTTAAAAGAGACAGGCACAGGCCAAAACGTCCACTATTACGCCTTACGCAACGTGTACCGTTTCTAGGTTTTTGTCTCGAATCATCCACAACATCACGAAGCAAATCGCCCCGTTCAAGATCAATTTTGCGAATCCAAATCCACCAAATAAACTCTGCGCCTGCGATTCTAATACAAACGTAATAATAGGCGAAAGCACACAGATCAATGGCACCCATTTATCCCGGATGGAATAGTTCGTAAACAAACCGAACGAGAATAAGCCTAACAAGGGCCCATAAGTATAACCCGCTAAATTGAATACCGCGGCAATCAATTCAGAGGTGTTGAAGATGTGGAATAAGCCAATCACGACGAAAAACAAAGCAGAAAACCCGATGTGCACGAAATGCTTCATCTTCTTTTGTTTTTCCTCCTTGAACTTCTCGATACTCAAGAAATCGATGCAGAAAGAGGTTGTTAATGCCGTCAAGGCTGAATCAGAACTAGCATAGGAAGCAGCGATAATCCCTAATAAGAAGGTGACAGCAGCTAAGGTCCCAAATTCACCACCTAAGGCTAACATCGGATATAATTCATCTGTTTTTGTGGGTACTTCGATTCCTTTAGATGCCGTATAAATGTATAATAAAGCACCTAAAGAAAGGAACAAGATGTTAATGAAAAGAAGTACCCAGTAGAACCAGAACATGTTTTTCTGTGCTTCTCCGATCGATTTGCAGGTCAGGTTTTTCTGCATCAAATCCTGATCTAATCCCGTCATAACGATGGCAATGAACACGCCTGCTAGGAAGTCTTTCCCAAAGAAATGGGGGTTCTTCCAATCCCACTCAAACAAATGCGAATACTTGCTTGCACTGACTTGTTGGATCATGTCAGGGATGCTCATGTCCATTTTTTGGCCCACTAAAACAATCGTAATGAACAACGCAATCAATAAGAATAGGGTCTGTAAAGTGTCCGTCCAAATAATCGTTTTAACCCCTCCGCGGTGCGTATACAGCCAAATCAAGAAGATCGAAACGAATACAGTCACGATAAAGGGTACGCCGATAGGGGCGAAGATCGCAATTTGCAATACGTTAACTGCTAGGTACAAACGAGCGGCAGAACCGATTGTTCTAGACAATAAAAAGAAGGCAGAACCGGTCTTATAGGACCAAAAACCAAAGCGTTTTTCTAAATATCCGTAAATGGAAATCAGATTCAATCGGTAATACAAGGGCATTAAAACCAGTGCAATAGTCAAATAACCAAAAGAGTGGCCTAAAATAACCTGATAGTAAGTGAAATAGGTTTTTCCCACAGCACCTGGCACCGAAATAAAGGTTAAACCAGAAATCGACGTTCCAATCATCCCAAAGGCTACTAGCCACCAAGGCGACTCGCGATTAGCTGTAAAAAATGCATGGGTATCAGCGCCTCTCGAGGTAAAATAGGAGATCGCTAACAGCAGGCCAAAATAGAGGGCAAGAATTCCTCCAGCTAATTGTACAGACATAAGGTTTGGAACGGATTTTTTTTTAAATTTGATTTCAAATTCATCAAAAATATGGAATTCTGTGTAGATAGTATTTATCGTCTACCTTTTTCTTTTCAAAATCAGGAAAAATGGCAAGAAGACACATCGACCCTCGTAGAGGAAGAGGTGATCGAAGCTCATCAGCTGATTGTCTACAATGATGAAGTCAATTCCTTTGAATATGTCATTTTAACGCTAATTGAAGTGTGTGAACACACGCCACAACAAGCGGAGCAATGTACCTTACAGATTCATTTCAGAGGGAAATGCGGCGTGAAAACCGGTGGATTTGACGAATTAGTAGCTATGCGCAATGAGATTTGCCGTAGAGGAATTTCCGCAGAAATAGAAGCCAGCGCCTAATGAATAATTACCCCTCGAAGATGATTGAGCAAGCCGTGGAAGAGATTTCCAAACTGCCCGGCATCGGTAAAAAATCAGCACTGCGCCTCGCTTTGCACTTATTAAAGCGCCCAGAAGCCCAATCTTTGCAATTAGCCCACGCGGTAGTTCAACTCAGAACGGAGACGAAATACTGCCCACAATGCCACATGATTTCAGATGGCGATTTATGCGGCATTTGTGCCAGTCATAAACGAGATGAAAGTATCATTTGTGTGGTGGAAGATCTACGCGATGTGTTAGCGATTGAGAATACAGGCCAGTTTATGGGCCTATACCACGTTTTGGGCGGGATTATTTCCCCTTTATCGGGTATTTCCCCAGGTGATTTGACGATCGAATCCTTAGTGGCGCGTGTTGCCTCTGGGAAAGTGAGTGAAGTGATTTTAGGTTTGAGTCCCACGATGGAAGGGGATACGACGGCTTTTTATTTGACTAAAAAGCTAAAAGAGTTTCCCGTCAAATTATCCACGATTGCGCGTGGTATTCCCATTGGCGGCGATTTAGAGTATACCGACGAGATTACACTAGGCCGAAGTATAGTAGGTCGAGTTGTTTACGAATAGTATAAACCGAAAAACGATGAAACGTTCCGAATTTCTGAAACAATCCCTAGTCCTTGCAGGTGCTAGCGTGGTGTTGCCCTCTTTTTCAGCTCCTGTAGCCGATTCTTTTAGTTTACCAGCCTTGCCTTATGCTTTTGATGCGTTAGAGCCTCATATCGATCGTTTAACGATGGAAATCCACCACGACCGTCACCACAAGGCCTATGTAGATAATTTAAACAAGGCTTTACCGGCTGCGACTAAATCGCTTGAAGAGATTTTAGCCACCGTTTCTACTCAACCAGTTGCCGTGCGCAACAATGGGGGAGGACACTGGAATCACAGTTTTTTCTGGAATGTGTTAGGACCTGCCAAAGGTTCTAAACCTTCTGCAGCTTTAGCGAAGCAAATAGAGGCTGATTTTGGCTCCTTTGATGCATTCAAGGCTGAATTCACGAAAGCTGCAACGTCTCGTTTTGGATCAGGCTGGGCTTGGTTAATCAAGAAAGAAGGAAAACTAGTGATTTCTTCGACGCCTAATCAAGATAATCCATTGATGGATGTGGCGGAAGTAAAAGGTCAACCTATTTTAGCCTTAGACGTGTGGGAACACGCTTATTATTTAAAATACATGAACAAGCGTGCGGATTATATCGCGGCGTTTTGGAACCTAGTTAACTGGGACTTTGTATCAACAAACTTTACTAAATAAGATGTTATTAGATGAAATTCCTTCGTTGGATTTAGCGGATTTCCTTTCGGGAGAAGCTGGTCGCAAGGCGAAATTTGTACAAGATTTAGGGGCTGCCTTCAACACGATTGGTTTTGTGGCGATTAAGGGTCACGGATTGTCGAATGACTTTACGAAAAAGCTGTATTCGGATGTAGAGCAGTTTTTTCAATCGCCTGATTCGCTGAAGCAAACCTATGAAATAGAAGGAATTGCAGGCCAGCGTGGCTATATCGGGAAACGAAAAGAAACGGCTAAAGGCTTTAAGGTGCCTGATTTAAAGGAATTTTACCACGTGGGTCAACCGCACAAGGAAGATGGAGATTCCGTTTGGTCTGAATATCCAGCGAACGTTTTTCCAGCGGAATACCCTGATTTCGAAAAGAACACAGTGGAAGCCTACCAAACTTTAGAGAAAGCTGGGAAAGCACTTTTGCAGGCGATTGCGCTCTATTTAGAATTGCCACAAGACTATTTTGAATCCCGTGTGAAAAACGGTAATTCCATTTTACGTGCGATTCACTATTTCCCAATTCTAGATCCTGATTCCTTGCCAGAAGGAGCGGTGAGAGCGGCGGCACACGGTGATATTAACTTGATTACCTTATTGATGGGTGCTTCTGCGGAAGGCTTAGAAGTATTGCGTATGGATGGGAAATGGATTCCCATTACAGCTTTACCGGATCAGGTAGTGGTGAATGTAGGAGATATGTTAGATCGTTTGACGAATCATAAATTGAAATCGACGATTCACCGCGTTGTGAATCCGCCGCGTGAAAAAATGGGTACATCTCGTTATTCGATCCCTTTCTTTATGCATCCGCGTTCTGAAATGGATTTGACTTGTTTACCATCTTGCGTTTCGACGGAATACCCAAAAATCTATACGGACATGACAGCGGGGGCGTTTTTGAATGAGCGATTGATTGAATTAGGACTTAAAAAGGCATAAATCATGCGGCTAAAACACCTGGATTTCCTGTGGGATGTCTTGCTTTTAGCCTGCACCTCTTTTGGGGGTCCTCAAGTGCATTTTGCGCTCTTTTTAGATCGATTAGTCAAGAAAAGAGCCTATTTAACGGAGGAAGAGTTGTTTGAAATTCAAGCGCTTTGTTCCGTATTACCAGGCCCTACCTCGACTCAAATGATCACAGCGATCGGTTTGAAGCGGGGTGGGGCTTCTTTGGCTTACCTCACTTTGTTTATTTGGGTCACTCCGGCGGTACTTATCATGACCCTGGCAGCCTACGGAATGACTTTTTTACGGAATAATTCGATTCTTCATTACGTTCTTCCAGTAGGTATTGGTTTGATTTTGCAGGCGGGATGGTATATGGCCAAAAAGGTCATCACTGGTCCTATGTATGTCATCATTCTACTCGTGACCTTGTTTTTAGGGATCGCTTTTCACAGTCCCTATATTTTCCCTTTAGTACTTGTTTTAGGAGGAATTGTTTCGTCGCTGAACTATAAAGATTTCCCTCGCCAAACCAAACATAAATTCGTCATTCCTTGGGCTAATTTTCATTTATATTGGGTTTTTTTGCTTTTTTTGGCACTTTTAGGCCATTTCACGGAATATTTCCCTATTCGACTTTTTGAAAATTTTTACCGGAATGGATCCCTTGTTTTTGGGGGAGGGCATATTCTGGCTCCTGTTCTTTACACCGAATTTGTCGAGTTTAAACAGTTAATTAGTTCAGACGCCTTTTTGACGGGAATGGCTCTTTCGCAAACGCTTCCCGGTCCAGTATTTGCCTTTACGTCTTATTTGGGGGTCTTGTTGATGAAGGACTATGGTCTGCTAGGTGAATTGGCGGGTTCTCTCATCGGTGCGTTGGGAATCTTTTTGCCGGGGACTTTTTTGATCTTCTTTGTGTTTCGAATTTGGGGGCAATTGAAGCAATATCGCTTCATTCGGGCCTCTCTAGCGGGTATTCAGGCCGCTTCTGTGGGATTAACTTTGGTGGCGGTATTTACCTTTACAAAGCCTATGGTGGTAGATGCGCAATTTGTCTCTCTTGGAATCGTAGCGGCAGCTTTTGTGCTAGCAGAGAAAACAAAAATTCCCGCCATCTTGCTGTTTGGATTAGCGTTGATAGCGGGAATTCTAGGTATATAAGCCGATTAGGCGATTAAATTCAATAGGTATTGTCCATAACCACTTTTCACCAGTGGCTCAGCGATTTTCTTTAATTGCGCTTTATCGATGTACCCCATTCTGTAGGCAACCTCTTCAATACAGCCTACTTTCATGCCTTGGCGTTCTTCGATCACTTGAACGAATTGACCTGCTTGCATTAGGGACGCAAAAGTACCTGTATCTAACCAAGCTGTTCCGCGGTTCAAAATACCCACCGAAAGACGTCCTTGCTTCAAGTATTCTTTGTTCACGTCCGTGATTTCGTATTCTCCGCGAGGGGATGGGGCGATGTTTTTGGCAATCTCCACCACATCATTATCGTAGAAATACAAGCCTGGAACAGCGTAATTCGATTTCGGTTTCTCCGGTTTCTCTTCGATCGAGATCACTTTATTGTCTGCATCGAACTCCACCACGCCGTAACGCTCTGGATCGTTCACTGAATAAGCGTAAACCACGCCACCAGACGGATCATTGTTCGCTTGTAATAACTTACTCAAGCCAGAACCATAGAAGATGTTATCGCCTAAAACCAAGGCAACCTTGTCTTTTCCAATGAATTTTTCTCCGATGACAAACGCTTGCGCTAAACCGTTCGGCTCTGGTTGAACGGCATATTCGAAACGACAGCCGATTTGGGATCCATCGCCTAATAACTTTTCGAAATGAGGTAAATCGTGCGGTGTAGAGATGATCAAAATCTCTTTTATGCCCGATAACATCAAGATAGACAAGGGGTAATAGATCATCGGCTTGTCATAAACCGGCATTAATTGCTTGCTAACCGCTAAAGTCAATGGGTGTAATCTCGTTCCGGATCCACCCGCTAAAATAATTCCTTTCATCTTATCTGCCTGCGTAGTTTTTTTCGTAATATTTCTGATAATCACCTGAAGTGACATCATTTAACCATTTTTCATTCTCTAAATACCAATTCACGGTCTTCTCTAAACCCTCAGCGAATTGCAAACTAGGTTCCCAACCTAATTCTTTCATTATCTTGTTCGCATCGATCGCATAGCGCAAATCGTGACCCGCACGATCCGTCACATAGGTGATTAATTGAACCGATGTTCCTGCTGTACGACCTAATTTCTCATCCATAATTTTGCACAATAAATGGACTAAATCAATGTTCTTCCACTCATTAAAGCCACCTATGTTATAGGTTTCGCCTATTTTTCCATCATGAAATACCGAGTCAATCGCACGTGCGTGGTCAATCACGAATAACCAATCGCGTACATTTTCGCCTTTTCCGTACACAGGAAGAGGTTTGTTGTTCATGATGTTATGAATCATCAAGGGGATTAACTTCTCTGGGAAGTGATTTGGCCCATAATTATTCGAACAATTCGTAATCACCGTAGGTAGACCATAGGTTTCATGGTAAGCCCGAACGAAGTGGTCTGAACTCGCTTTTGATGCTGAATAGGGCGAACGTGGATCGTAAGACGTTGTTTCTAAGAAAAATTCCTTCGGATCGTGCAACTCACCATATACCTCATCAGTAGAGATGTGGTAAAAGCGCTTGCCCTCCATTTTTCCTGCCCAGTGTTTCTTCGCGGCTTGTAATAAATTCACCGTTCCGATGACATTCGTTCTGACGAACGCCAAAGGATCCGTAATGGAGCGATCCACGTGTGATTCCGCAGCTAGGTGTAACACGCCATCAAATTGATGTTCTGCAAAAAGGGCGTCGATATGTTCCGCATCCGTGATATCCGCTTTAATGAAGTGGTAATTAGGGGCAGACGCCACATCTTCATTATTTGCTAGGTTACCTGCATACGTCAAGGCATCCAAATTGTAGATCTGGTAATCCGGGTATTTGTTCACAAACAAACGAACCACGTGCGATCCAATAAATCCGGCACCGCCGGTGATAACTAATTTTTTCATCTTATTGATTGATTGCTTCTTGCCATTTCCAGGCGTCTTGCAAGGCTTTTTCTAAACTAAATTGTGTTTTCCAACCCAAAACCTGGTTCGATTTATCTGTTGAGGCATAAACCGCCGTAATATCTCCCGCTCTGCGGTCTCTGATTTCATACGGAACTTTCTTACCAGTCGCCTTTTCGAAAGCGGTGATAACTTCCATGACAGAGCTCCCTTGGCCTGTTCCGATGTTAAAGAAATCGTAGTTTTTGGTTGATTTTCCGTCGATTAAGTGGGCCAAAGCTTTCACATGCGCCCCCGCTAAATCCACTACGTGAATATAATCGCGAATCGCTGTTCCATCCGGAGTAGGATAATCCGTTCCCCATACCTGTAATGGCCCACGTAAACCTGCTACCGATTGTGTTAAAAACGGAATCAAATTTGCCGGAGGTCCGATGGGTAATTCCCCAATTAAGGCCGATTCGTGCGCCCCAATGGGGTTAAAGTAACGTAAAGCAATGGCTTTTAACGCTGAAGACGCTGCTACCGTATCGCGAATAATCTCCTCACAAATTTGCTTCGAGTTGCCATAAGGGGAGGTCGCCGGTTGAACTGGCGATTCTTCCGTGGCTGGGAGTGTTTCTGGTTGACCGTATACCGTACAAGATGACGAGAATACTAGGTTTGAAAGACCGTATTCGGCCATTTTTTCTAAAAGGAGAACCGTTGACGCTACGTTATTTCGGTAGTATTTTAAGGGGTTCTCCACTGATTCACCTACTGCCTTAGAAGCGGCAAAGTGGATAATTCCTCTAATATCGTATTTCTTGAATAGTTGATCGTAGGTCTCCGGATGGTTGACATCGCCTTCTTCGAAAATCACCGGTTCTTTTGTGATGATTTCTAGGTTTTTAATGACCTTTTTCGAAGAATTGGAGAAGTTATCTACGATAATAGGGGTGTAACCGTGTTCTTTCAAAACCACATAGGTATGTGATCCAATGAATCCAGCTCCTCCCGTAATTAAAATTTGCATACGTAAATGATAAGAATTAAAGACAAATTTAGGGGAAAATAGGCCAAATGTCTTTAATTTTGTCAAAAATATACGTTCTCTATGACGGAAGCTGCCATTAAAGCCATGATTCATTTATTAGACGATTCTGATCAGGAAGTCGTGACTATGGTAGAGCAGCAAATTCGGACCTTAGGACCCTCGATTATTCCGGTTTTAGAATCGGAATGGGAGACTGAGAGCTTAAATCCAATTCTCCAAACCAAAATTGAAAACTTGATTCACGATTTCCAATGGCAATCGGTGAAGACTCGTTTACAGCTTTGGAAGGAATCAGGAGGAATGGATTTATTAGAGGGAATGTGGATTTTAGCGACTTACCGCTATCCTGACTATACTTTTGAGCAGTTAAAAGTGGAAATGGATCAGTTATATTATGAGGTTTGGCCACAAATGCGGGAGGAATTACACCCAATGGACCAAGTGAAGGTCTTGAACACGGTGTTGTTTGATCAATTGAAGTTCGGTCCGAATTCGAAGAATTTTCATGCAGCCAATAACTCGTTCATTAACAATGTGTTGTCCTCTAAAAAAGGGAATCCCATCAGCCTTTGTGTTATTTATATGTGGGTCGCCCAAAAATTAGGTTTACCTGTTTATGGCGTGAATCTGCCTAATCTTTTCGTGTTGACCTACAAGCAAAATGGCTTGCAGTTTTACATCAATGTATTTAACAAAGGATTGATTTTCAATAAGATAGATATTGATAACTATATTGCTCAATTGAACTTGACCCCTAACGAGATCTATTATAATCCTTGCACTAATTTAGAAATCATCCGCCGTGTCATTCGCAATTTACTGATGGCTTATGAAAAAGCAGGAGAGCTGGAATACAAGGATGAACTAACGGATCTGATTGATCTATTAGATTAAGGCAACAGTCAGGCTAAATTCCGGGAATTCTTCCCAATAGATAGCGATCTCTTCCTTGGTAGAAATCTGCGCTTTGCACGGATTTTGATTAAAATCGAATATCTCCATTTCTTTTTGAAACGAAAGTCCAGGTTTACCCACCGCTTTATAGATGGATTCCTTTGCAGACCATGCCAAAGTCAGCAGATTTGAGGCATCTTTCCACTTGGCTAATTCCGCGGGGCATAGGAAACGTGGGGCAATTTTCTCGATATTTCTACCCGGTTTCTCCAGATCAATTCCGATGCGTTTCTCAGGTGAACAGGCCGCTGCCACATAAGGATAGGAATGGGTAAGGCTGATGTGCCATTCTGAATTTTGGAAATAAGGTCTATTACGGTCGTTTTGGACGAGAACTAGGCTTTCAAATTCAGGTGAAAGCTGATGCAAACAATACCTTGCCGCAATGGATTCCAGTTTTTTGATCGGATTTTCAATAGTAGGAGTGGACCAGGATGCTGGGAATGTTTCAAAAAAAGCGAAGGGCTCTTCGATTTTCCAAACCAAAATTTGAAAATTGTCAGCGCTAATTTTTGAAAATATTTGGGGCATAAAAGGGAATAATTGAACGTAAAATTATCATTTTTGTAGCTAAATCGATGGAAATAATTTGAGTACGCTACAAATTGAACGTATTGATACCTTCTCAGGGCACCGTGGACCAGTTTATTCGCTGGAAAAGGGTGTTGATTCCCTGTTTTATTCGGCGGGATCTGATGGATGGGTAGTGCAATGGAATCTGGCAAAACCAGATCTGGGTAAAGTAATTGCCCAAATCGAGGGTTCCGTTTATGCGATGAAGCTGGATGCAACCGGAATCTTATGGATAGGCCATAATTACGAGGGAATCCAAGGAATTCAGGTTGATGATCAGTCTCAAGTATTTGCTATTCCGACGAAAGGTTTATCCATTTTTTCTATTGCTTTTGTAGGCTCTAATGCTTGGATTGGGCATAATGGGGGATTGATTACCGTGGTAGATATCGCAACAAAATCGGTTGTAAAACATATCAAAGCCAGCTCAACAAGCGTTCGTTGTTTCTGCGTTTTAGCGGATAATCGCGTGGCTGTAGGCTATTCGGATGGATTTATTCGTGTTTTTGACACTACTTTTCAATTAGTGCACTCATTCAAGGCGCATGAATCGTCTGTTTTTTCGCTCCAAAGCAGGGGAGGGGAACTCTACAGCGTAGGCAAAGATGCGCGAATCAAGCGTTGGAGTGAGGATTTTCAGCTTCTAAACGAAGTGATTGGGCATATATATGCTATTCACGATATACAGTTTTCTCCGGATGGGAAATGGTTTGCGACGGCCAGTATGGATAAGACGGTGAAAGTTTGGGAGAGTGAGACCTTAACCTTGCGCAAAGTACTAGATGCTTCCAGACACGGAGGACATAAGAATTCGGTTAATAAACTAATCTGGTCTTCATTCGACGATTTGCTGGTATCAGCATCAGACGATAAAAATCTTTCTATTTGGAAAATTCACTAAATAATTTCCTATTTTAGCGTTTATATATCTAAATCAAACAATATTGGAAGCTTCTTTTTCGAAATCTTTTCGCGGTTATGATGTCTCAGAAGTAGACGCTTATGTTCAAAGTGTACAGGACTTTGAGACCGAATCACAAAACTCTTTGGCTAAATCAAATCAGAAAGTAGCTGATTTAGAAGCTGAAGTGGCTCGTTTAAGAGAAATTGAATCCAGTTTATTTAGAGCGTTGAAATTAGCCGAAGAAAGTCAGCAAAACTTCACGGCTAAGATGGAGAAAGAAGCAAAAGGAATCCTAGATAAAGCGTCAAAGGAGGCCGATGCTATCAAAAAGAAAGCAGAAACAGAGGCTCAAAAGCAGGCGTTATTATCCGAAAATGAGCGTAAACAAACCCTAGCGCAAGCTGGTCAGGAATTAAAGGAACAAGAGCGCCAATTGCGTAATTTGCAAGAGGCACAGAAGGAAATAGCGGCGCAATTAAAGCAAATAGCGGAGCAAACATTAGGGTCTATTTCCCAATGGAACGCTACCGAATTAGTGAAGCCAGTGGCTTCCATCGATACAATTGCTGCTCCAGCGGCTAAAAGAGGTCGCAAGCCAGGCGTGAAAAATAAGCCGAAGCCGTCGGTGAAGAAGCCAAAAGTAGCTGAGAAAGCTAAAGTCGCGAAACCAAAGGCCGTTGCGAAACCTAAGGCAGTTAAAACGGCAGTTCCTACTAAGCCCAAAGCTGTTCCAGCAAAACGTGGTCCTAAGCCGAAAGTGCAGGCCGCAAAGCCAGCTGCTAAACGCGGTCCTAAGCCTAAAATCACTTTGGAAACCGTATCTGACGAAGGTTTACCAACCTTAAATAAGGTGTTAGAAGCTTATGCAAAATCATCCGGTCCACGTGGTAAAGTAGGGGAGATTAACTAAGATGGCGAATTACCAAGTTTCTATCGATGACATACGTATTTTTGCTTTTCACGGATTGTATCCGGAGGAGCGAATTTTAGGGAATTGGTATACCTTGGATGTGCTAGTCGAATCGGAATCGCAGCCTAATTTTTCAGATGATATCGCGAATACCATCGATTATTCGCGGATTTACACCATTTGCAAGCAGGTGATGGCTAATCCGGTGGATTTATTAGAAACAGTAGCTGAAACGATTGCTCAAAAAATCAGAGCTGAATTAAGCCAAGAAGTTGCCGTTTTAGTGCAAATTTCGAAGGAAAATCCTCCTATGGGTGTCTCAGCAGGACGAAGTACTGTCGTTTATCGCCTCGATTGAATTTTGTAAACATTTATTGTGTATTTTTGGAGAAGCTAACCTAAACGAATGCGTCACCAAGTTACCATCAAAGATATTGCCAAGCAGCTGGGAGTCTCCGTTGCGACCGTATCCAGGGCTTTACGTGATTTGCCGGATATTCATCCAGATACGAAGAAATTAGTCTTGGATCTTGCCAAAGAGCTTGATTACCAGCCTAATGTCCTCGCCACCAGTTTAGTTAAATCCAAGACCAAAACACTCGGTCTTATTGTTCCAGATCTAGGATATTATTTCTTTTCGACGGTAGTGAAAGCGGTGGAGGATGCCGCCATCGCTGCCGGATATTCCCTTTTGATCACTCAAACGCAAGAATCCTTTGAGCGTGAGTTAACGAACATTCAAAACCTTTCTCGTTCACAAGTCGAGGGAATAATTATTTCTTTATCCCGTGAAACGGTGAATTTTGATCATTTGACCCGTTTGCAACGCAGGGGAATTCCACTTGTCTTTTTTGACCGAGATAGTGAAGAAATTGATGCCTCTAAGGTGATGGTGGATAATGAGCAATCAGCCTATGAAGCCGTTAAACACTTAATTGAGAATGGATGTAAGCGCATTGCTTTTTTAGCCGGGCCCAAGAACGTTTCAGTGAGTAACCAGCGAAGAATGGGCTATTCGCGCGCTCTTCAAGAGGCTGGAATTGAATCTGATCCTTCGTTGATAATTCATAGTGATTACTTCCAAGATTCTGCCATTGCGAAGACGCATCAACTGATGAAAGAGCCAAATCGTCCTGACGGTATCTTAGTGGTTTCAGATCGATTAGCCATTGGGGTTTTAATTGCCTTAAGAGAGTTGAATATTTCGGTTCCTAACGAAGTTAAGATGGTGAGTTTTAATAATGAACCTATTTGCTCCTTAGTTTCTCCTACGATTTCCTCTATTGCACAGCCTTTGGAAGAAATAGGCCGTTTATCGGTTGAATTATTGTTAGAACAAATCGAGCACAAAACAGATAATCCAGTCCCTCGAGTGGAAGTTTTGAAGACAAAATTGATTGTACGGGAATCTTCCGTTCGCAAAAAATAATCCCCTCATTTTAGTCCTTTTTTTTCTTGGAAAAATAGGCATAATTTAAGATATTTGTTCTATTGAAAAATACCGCTTTCTGCTGTGTTTTTCTCTTGAATCAAAACAGTATTTATGTCATTACAAAGCAATGTTATCCCTATCAACATCGAAGATGAAATGAAGGGAGCGTACATCGATTATTCGATGTCAGTTATTGTATCTCGTGCGCTTCCAGACGTACGTGATGGATTGAAGCCAGTTCACAGAAGGGTCTTGTTCGGAATGGAGGAGTTGGGTGTCAGCTACAACAAGTCGTATAAGAAATCAGCCCGTATTGTCGGAGAGGTGCTCGGTAAGTATCACCCACACGGTGATTCTTCCGTGTATGACACGATGGTGCGTATGGCCCAAGATTGGTCATTGCGTTATCCTTTAGTGGATGGCCAGGGTAACTTTGGATCCGTGGATGGTGATTCTCCGGCAGCGATGCGTTATACGGAGGCTCGTTTGAAGCGTATTGCGGATGAGTTGCTTTCTGATTTGAACAAAGAAACGGTTGATTTTCAGCCTAACTTCGATGATTCCCTAGAGGAGCCTACGGTTTTACCCGCTAAGATCCCTAATCTACTATTGAACGGTACTTCGGGTATCGCGGTAGGTATGGCGACGAATATGGCGCCACACAACCTGAACGAGGTAGTAGATGGTATTTCTGCTTATATCGACAACCGTGATATCACGATTCTTGAGTTGATGCAGTACATCAAAGCACCGGATTTCCCTACGGGAGGTACTATTTATGGTGTTCAGGGTATTCGCAATGCATTCGAGACAGGTAGAGGTCGTATCGTGGTGCGTGGAAACGCGACTTTTGATACGTCTAAAACAGGTAAAGAGCAGATCGTTGTTTCGGAAATTCCCTACATGGTTAATAAGGCTTCCTTAATCAAGCAATGTGCTGATTTAGTGAATGACAAAAAGATCGAAGGTATTTCAGAGATTCGCGATGAGTCTGACCGTCAAGGGATGCGTATCGTATTCGATTTAAAGCGTGATGCGGTAGCGAATGTCGTATTGAACAACCTGTACAAGCATACGGCTTTACAATCATCGTTCTCGGTGAATAACGTAGCCTTAGTAAAAGGTCGCCCTATGATGTTGAATCTAAAAGATTTGATTCACCACTTTGTAGAGCATAGAAATGAGATTATCGTACGTCGTACACAATACGATTTGCGTGAGGCACGTAAGCGTGCACATATTTTGGAAGGCTTCATTATTGCCCTAGATAACCTAGACGCCGTAATCAAGTTAATCCGTGAGTCGAAAGATCCGAGTGCGGCTCAAGAAGGCTTAATGTCTAAATTCAACTTATCTGAACTTCAATCGAAGGCTATCCTGGAGATGCGTTTACAGCGTTTAACTGGAATGGAGCGCGATAAGATCATGAATGAGTTCGCGGAGATTATGAAATTGATCGAAGATTTGGAAGATATTTTGGCCAAACCTGAACGTCAATTACAGATCATCAAAGACGAATTAACGGATATCAAACAACGTTACGGCGATGAGCGTAGAACGCAAATCAACATGACGGATGAAGAATTCTCTGTAGAGGATATGATTGCGGATGACGAGATGTTAATCACCGTTTCTGCACAAGGTTATATCAAACGTACACCGATCACAGAATACCGTTCACAATCACGTGGTGGCGTAGGTTCCCGTGCTGTTGCGACGAAAGACGATGATTACACGGAGCATTTGTTCTCTGCAACGATGCACAATTGGTTATTGTTCTTCACAGAGCGCGGTAAATGTTTCTGGTTACGTGTTTACGCGGTTCCAGAGGGGTCTAAGGTTTCTAAAGGTCGTCCTATCCAAAACTTGATGAATATCGAGAATGGAGACACGATTAGAGCCGTGATTAATGTGAAATCAATTTCTGATCCAGATTACATAGATAATAACTTCATTGTGATGTGTACAGAAGACGGTACGATCAAGAAAACGTCGTTAGAGGCGTATTCTCGTCCACGTCAAAATGGTATCATCGCCATTACCATCCGCGAAGGAGACCGTCTATTAGACGTTGCCTTAACGAATGGTAACAACCAAATCGTTATTGCGACTAACACAGGCCGTTCTGTTCGTTTCGAAGAGACACGCGTTCGCCCAATGGGTCGTTCAGCAGCCGGTGTGAAGGGTATTTGGATCGATGAGGACATTCCTACGGAGAAAGTAGTAGGTATGGTTTGCGTTTCTGATCCGGAAGTACAACAATTGTTAGTGGTATCAGAGAAAGGATTTGGTAAGCGTTCAGAAGTAGAAGATTACCGTTTAACAAACCGCGGTGGTAAAGGAGTTAAAGCCTTGAATATCACGGAGAAAACGGGTAATCTAGTCGCTATCAAAGAGGTGAATGATAACAATGACTTGATGATTATTACCAAAGCGGGTATCTTAATCCGTACAAGCGTTGCAGAACTTCGCGTGATGGGACGTAATACACAAGGGGTTAAATTAATTCGCTTGAAAAATGAATCTGATGAGATTTCATCTGTAACGAAGATCGAAAAAGAGCCGGAGCCAGAAGAGGTAGAGGTTTTAGAAGGTGCTGAGTTAACAGAAGGAGTAGTGGATACTACAAATGCCGTTACTGAAGCTCCAGAGGGAGGGGAGGAGACCGCATCTGAAGCAGCCTCAGAAGAATTAACTGAAGAATAATACTTGAGCCCAGACGAAAGTCTGGGCTATTTTTTAATTAAATAAAACAATGAAAAAACTACTTTTATCCCTGTTTACGGTGGCTTTGGCGATGAATGCTTCATTTGGCCAAGCAGAAAAAGCACTAGTTGATGCGCAAAAGAAAAACATTAGCGAAGCGATCAAAAAATCTGACGAAGACGTTAAAAAGGCTCCTACAAAGGCTCGTTTATGGTTGACTCGTTCACAAGCTTATTTGGATTTAGCTTCTTTCCCAGATTCTACTTTCGCGTTAACTAACCCAGAAGCAGCTTTCCAAGCGTTGGAATATGCTAATGAGGCGATCAAATTAGATACGAAAGAAGGTAAAAAAGGTTCTGTAGCAAAAGAAGCTGACCAAATGATGGTCGACAAGAAATTCTCTAATGCCTTTTTAAATATGGGTGTGGTGAAATACCAAGGGAAAGATTACAAAGCTTCTCTACGTTATATGGCTAAAGCATCTGAAGTAGCGCCTAATGACACGATTACGGCGATGTATACAGGTGTTACAGCTCAACTTTGCCAAGAAGACAAAATTGCGCAAGCGGCTTATGAGAAGTATTTGACTATCGGAGGAAAAGACTTAGCTATCTTGTACGGTTTGTCTCAAATCTACAAGAACAATAAAGAAGAGGACAAGGCGATCGGTTTGATCGAAAAAGCCATCGCTATTTATCCTTCAAACAAAGACCTGAAAGGGGAGAGGTTCAATATGTTAATTGCATTCAACCGCATCGATCAAGCGATTGTTCAATTGACTCAAACTACGGCTAACGATCCTAAAGACGGTATTTCTTGGTTAAACCTAGGTTTATTATACGAAAACAAGGTTTCTGGCTTGAATGAGGAGATCAGAAAGATTCAAGACAAATCATACAAGGTACAAGAGGCAGATCGCCGTTTAGCGGCTCAAAATGATCAAATTTCTGCTTTCCAAGACGAAGTAAAGCGTACAAAAGCGAAATTAAAGTCAGCTACAACACCGAAAGCAAAAGCTTCAGTTAATAGCCAAGTGGCTAGTTTAGAAACCAAAGTAAAGGATTTAGTTGAAGTTCAAAAAGGAATCCAAACAGAAAAGTCAGCAGCAGAAGCTGCAGCAGGGGATGCTGCTGCAAACAAAGCTAAAATTGATGAATTAACAGCTAAAGTGAAGGAAATTCGTGCGAATTTGCCTAATTACTACACAAAAGCGTTAGATGTTGATCCAACGAATTATGACGCATTATACCAAATGGGTGCATACTACTACAACGATGCGGTTGAAATCAAGCGTCAAGTTAACAGTATGGATATGAACGAATACAAGAAGACTGGGAAGGATTTAGAAGCTAAATTAGCGGTTAAATACAACGAGGCTTTACCGTATTTCGAGCGTGGTTTTAAAGTAAAGAAAGACGAAGACTTGAAAGAAATTTTAAAGCAAGTCTATCGTGAATTGAAAAACGAGGCTAAATTAGCTGAGTTAGAGAAATAAGAATCAAAAAGGGCTACTTAGAAATAGGTGGCCCTTTTCTTATGGCTTATAACCTATTTAACATAATATAAATTATATAACAATTTGTCCGAAGGGAAATAGTCCGGAGTCGTAAGTCATTAATCTATACTCTTAACTCTTTAATCTAAACCTTCGGACTCAGTTCCTCCGGACTCATTTCCTTCGGACTCAGTTCCTCCGGACTCATTTCCTTCGGACTCAGTTCCTCCGGACTCATTTCCTTCGGACTCAGTTCCTCCGGACTCAGTTCCTCCGGACTATCGACTAGCGACTGCGAAGCTCACCGTAAACTCCGTATAGGAATCCGGTACCGAAACCACTGATATCTGGCCATTGTGTAATTGTACGATACGTTCGACTAGTGATAAGCCAATGCCGTAGCCCTTGGAGGACGCCGTATTTTCGCCTCTAAAGAACGGTTGGAAGATATACGGTAAATCATTCGCTGGGATGCCTTTTCCTTCGTTTCTTACGAAAATTTGGATGGAATTTCCAGAGTTCTTGAAGCTAACTTGTGCCGATTTTGACGGGCTGAATTTGCAAGCGTTCTCCATCAAATTCTTAAGAGCCGTTAAGATAAGTTTGTCATCCGCCTTGATTAACAGCATTTCCTCGTCTTCCGGCATATGTGAGGTATCGATGTTGACTTTGTAGGCGGAGTTTAGTTTTTGGGTTAAACTTCTTGCTTCCCAAAGGATTTCATCGATTCTCCATTCATTAAATCCTGCCTGGCTGTCAGATAAGCTAAGTTTATTCAATTCTAATAAGGATTCCGTAATCGCGGCTAATTCTTGTGTGTCTTCTAATACGGAGCTGATCGTATTTTTATAATCCCCTGTCTCTCTTTCCTTTAAAAGGCTTACCTCTAATTGAGAGGATATTTTTGTCAAAGGATTTTTCAATTCATGCGAAACGTTCGCAATAAAGGTCTTTTGCAATTTAAAGGCGTTCTCAATGCGTTCTAATAAGCGGTTGACAGTAGACACCATCTTCCCTATTTCGTCCTCAAAATCAGGCGATTTGAGGCGTTCTTCCAGGCGTTTGGGTGATAATTTATCAACTTGTTGGATAACTTCAGAGATCGGATTGACTGCTTGACCGGCAAAAAACCAGCCTGAGAGTACTACGATGAGGATAAATAAGAGAAATAAGGCGATGAGGATGTTCTTTAAATCTTTCGCATTCTCCGCCGAATATTGATCCACTGCCCCCGCAAAGACGACTAAACGACCCTGTGGAGTGGCAAAAACGGTACCAAGAACCTCGATATCTTCCCGTTGAAAGCGTATTTCTTGCTTTTGGCGAACTTGTTTAATGAGGTCTACATCTATATGAAGGTTGATGCTGTCATTCGAGGCATAGATCCGCTCGTTGCATAAATCGTAGACCAAAATACTCTCCCGGAATAGTAAATCGCGGTTAGTTTGCCCGATGATCCCCATTAATTTGGAGTCTACTTGGTTTACATTGACCAATAGCTGGGCCGTAGTGTTCGCTTTTTGGCGTAAACGGCTATAAAATTTGTCCTTGTAATTCTCTTGCGTAAATATATAGATGACAAAATAGGATACGAATAAAATCGCAGAAACGAGGTAGGTAAACTGGTAGGTCAGCCTGGATCTAATCTGCATAATTATTCGTTTTTAAGGATATATCCTCTACCAAATTGGGTGTGAATCAATTTACTTGCAAAGCCTTTATCGACCTTTTTACGTAAGTAATTGACATATACTTCGATCAAATTAGAGCTATTTTCATCCTCTACTTCCCAAATATTCTCGGCTATTTGAGCCTTAGAAATGACCATTTCCTGATTTCTAAGGAAGTATTCCAATAATTGAAACTCTTTAGAAGTCAAATTAATGGATTGCCCAGAGCGCGTGACTAATTTACTGATGAGATCCATCTCTAAATCAGCGAATTTCAACACTTGTGCATCTAATTGAGTTTGTGATGAACGTTTTAATAAAGCCTTGATTCGGGCCAAAAACTCCTTAAAATCAAATGGTTTGCCCAAATAATCATCTGCACCAGCATCAAAACCAAGCAGTTTGTCATCTGTGGTACTCAATGCCGTCAGCATCAAGATAGGCGTCTGAATTCCCTCTGCTCTTAATTGTTTGCATAATTCAAGGCCATTGATACCTGGAATGATGATGTCAGATACAATTAAGGAGTAATTATTTCGCAAGGCTAATTGCTTCGCGATGGTTCCGTCATAGGCCACTTCCACCTCATAGCTGTTCTCTTCTAATCCTTGTTTCAGGGATTGAACAGTTTTAGGTTCGTCTTCTATGAGGAGTATTTTGATCATTTTAGAATGGATTTCAAGTCCGCTGGAGAGTAATTAATGGATTTTAATACTTTATTGTCAGCCTTCCGATACACTTTCCAAACACCGTTTTCTTCCTTTATCTCCGCTTCTGTACCATCTTTATCTTGGTAGAATTTCACGGTATATTCTGCTTCTTCTAAGGATGCACAGGCTTTGGACATATTTGAACGCTGTACTTCATTGAATAATTCGACGAATTTTTCACCTAGTCCAAACTCTAAAACCGCCCCAGATAATACATATTGAAGGTCACAAAGTGCATCAGCTACTTCTACTAAATCATTTGCAGCAATCGCTTCTTTCAATTCATCTAATTCTTCTGCCAAGAGGCTAACACGTAGATTGCAACGTTCTGCAGCAGGTATGGTGGGTTGAGTAAGTATAGGGGCTCCAAAGGTCGTGTGGAATTGAGCCACCTGGTTCAATGAGTCTAGTTTTTCCATTTTATGTATTCAATTTATTAAAATTAAACAATTAATGGGTCTCTAGCAATAAGCGTTCTTTGTGGAAAATGTGGAAAACTGAAAATACAATTGTGCACAAGTGTGGATAACTTGTGGATAACTCAAAAGGTTTCTGTGGATAAGTCCTGTTTTTGTTTACAATTCTTATCTCACTTATTGAGGTTTACTTTCAGAGAAAGTGCCATCTGTATAAAAAATCAGTACTCGTTCAATCTTTTTAGCGAGATGAGCGGTAGTGGTAGGTGCTGTCACTACTGGTTGACTTGCTTTTGGGCTACTTTCTCTAGGGCGTCTGAGATTCGATTGTACGATCGTTTGTTCAGGTAAATTATTTTTAGGCGATTCTGGCGCGCTAGGTATAATGGCATCAAAAAGTGATGGAGTTGATGCGATCGGAGAAGGAGCTGCTTTAGGAGTGGGTGCCGAAATAGATAAATCGCGTTTATCATCTAATAACTCTTCCGCGGGAATTTCAGGGAAGGCGATGAGAATCTTTTGTACGACATCTAAGCTAGGCTTATTTCTTCCTGAGAGAATGTGAGAGATACTACTGCGAGGAATTCCTAAGGTATCTGCAAACTGAGAGGCACTTAACTTCTTAGTTTGAATTAACAATTCTATTTTAGCGCTTAGATTCATTTTTGTAAACTTGATTAATAGGTTACAAATTTAAACAATCTAATCAAGTTTACAAATAGAAATCTTGGCAACAATAAGAGAGTTTACAAAAGTGACACGCAATCAGAATGCAATGCAATCAGTTTACTTTTGTATAATCCCCCAATCGCTTTCTTGAAATCCTTTTTAGACATACCTAACTGATCATATATATCTTCAGCAGGACTTTTATCATGTAAATATAGGACGCCTTTGTTATCTTTAATTGCCTGCAATACTTTCTCCACTTGTGCATCCAAACGTACACGTCCCACTGGTTCCAAACGTAAATCCAGGCGTCCGTCTTCGCGTAGGTTTTCGATGTAGACAAATGTACTTTGACCTAATGTTACATTTGTAAATATTTCATTTTTGAATAACATCCCTATTTTACAATTGTCAACTAAGCATTTAATGCCTAAGTCAGTGTATTCAAATGGAACAGCTTCTATTTTTGTACCAGGTGCAAAACGATTCTCCTCATCTTCTATGAAGGCGGGTAAGAAGTTTTCGATTCTGGCTGATGCGACGATGCGATCTGTTTGTGCATCTAGGTAAATGTAAACGAGGTAGAATTTGCCTACCACCATTTTTTGGTATTGTTGACTGAAGGGAACAAATAAGTCCTTTGCTAATCCCCATTCTAAGAATACACCCAGCGGTGTAACTGATTTAACCTCCAAATAAGCGAATTGCTTAATGGTGGCATAGGGTTTTAAGGTAGTGGCGATGATACGGTCTTCCGAGTCACGGTAGATAAATACATCAATCGATGAATCGATTTCATACGTTTCTGGAACGTATTGCAAGGGTAATAGGATTTCATCTTCGTAACCATCTAAATAGAGGCCAAAAGGTACTTCTTTGATAATACGAAGGTGATTGTATTCACCAATTTTCAATTCATTTTCCATAAAAAAAGCCCGGCTGTGAACCGGGCATTTATTCTTGTTATTAACTAAACGACTACGTTGTTCTCTCTTAATGCTTGATTAAGCGATGTTTTTAAGTCTGTACTTTCTTTTCTTTTACCAATGATTAAGGCACAAGGTACGCCATACGTTCCGGCTGCAAAGGTCTTTTGGATACTACCTGGAATGACAACCGAGTTTTCTGGTACATAACCGATGTATTCCACCGGCTCAGGACCTGAAACATCGATAATCTTAGAAGAGCCTGTTATCGTAACTCCAGCGCCTAAAACGGCTTTTTTACCAATATGTGCACCTTCCACCACGATACAACGTGAACCAATAAAGGCTCCGTCTTCAATGATGACAGGAGAAGCTTGAGGTGGTTCTAATACGCCACCGATACCTACTCCACCACTTAAGTGTACATGTTTACCGATTTGAGCGCAAGATCCAACCGTAGCCCACGTGTCTACCATAGTTCCTTCATCTACGTAAGCACCAATATTCACGTAAGAAGGCATTAGGATGGTTCCTTTAGCTAAAAATGCACCATAACGGGCCACTGCAGGAGGTACAACACGAACACCTAACTCTTTGTAATTTGATTTTAACTTCATTTTATCGTGGAATTCGAAGATGCCCACTTCTGAAACGGCCATTTGGCGAATAGGGAAATACATCACGATCGCTTTCTTTACCCATTCGTTTACTTGCCAGCTACCATCAGCCTTAGGTTCTGCGGTACGCAATTCTCCTTTATCCACTAAGTCTACGACTTTTTCAATCGCCTCAATGGTTTCAGCCTTCGAACGAAGCTCTGGGTTGTCCCAGGCAGCTACAATACTTTTTTCTAATGAATTCATAAAAATGATATGCAATAAATGAAGATGCAAATTAATCAAAAAAGGCTTGGCTTCCCCAGATCAGTGGAAATAAAATCGACGCTTACTGACGATGAGTGCGAAAAAAGGCTGGAAATGTCCGGTAAATTTAACTTGAACTTTAATAAGTCATTTAGCTGATTATCAATCAGTTGTATATTGACGCAAAATTATATTTTGGTAAAACTTGCTAGAAAATTAGCTAAAAAGACAAGTGACATTCTGTCACTCTCCTACCCCATCGATCTGGAGCATTTATTTCTTATACAAATATGCGAAAAAAGTTTGAATAAAAAACGTATCCATGCGATTTTTCTTTAAAAATCATTTAATTAGCACTATTGCTAAATTAAAATATCCTGATTTACTTTTGTAAAATAGGCCTTGTAAACGTTTAATTGGGTTTATTTTATCCTATTGCTCTTGGAATAATACATTTTAAATGCTATATTTGGTCTTTGTATGAAATCAAATTAATTTATTCAATGAAAAAAATTAAAGTTGCTATTAATGGTTTTGGTCGTATCGGTCGACTTACTTTCCGTCGTTTGTTGGAAAAAGAAAATGTGGAAATCGTTGCTATTAACGATTTAACTGACAACGCTACTTTGGTACACTTACTAAAGTATGATTCAGTTCATGGTCGTTTTAATGGTACTGTTACTTCTGATGCAGACAGCATTACTGTTAATGGTAACGTGATTAAGGCTTTTGCAGAACGTGATCCTAAGCAATTACCTTGGGGTGCTTTAGGAATCGATGTTGTTTTAGAATCTACTGGTCGTTTCATCGATCAAGAAGGTGCTGGTCAACACTTAGTGGCTGGTGCTCGTAAAGTAATTATCTCCGCTCCTGCTAAAGGTGATATTCCTACAGTCGTTTTAGGTGTTAATGATTATACATTGACAGATGATATGACAATTATCTCTAACGCATCTTGTACAACTAACTGTTTAGCTCCAATGGCTAAGGTGTTAGACGATGCTTTTGGAATCGAAAAAGGATTCATGACTACCGTTCACGCTTATACAGCGGATCAAAACTTACAAGATGCACCTCACTCCGATTTACGTCGTTCTCGTGCTGCAGCTTATTCTATCATCCCTACATCTACAGGTGCTGCTAAAGCGGTAGGTTTAGTATTACCTCATTTGAAAGGTAAATTAGATGGTAACGCGATGCGTGTTCCTACTCCAGATGGATCAGTTACTGATTTCACGGTAGTATTGAAGAAAGACGCAACGGTTGCGGAAATCAACGCTGCTTTGAAAGCTGCTGCTGATGGCCCAATGAAAGGTATCTTAGAATTCACGACAGATGAAATCGTTTCTATCGATATCATCGGAAACCAACACTCTTGTATCTTAGATTCTAAGTTAACAACAGCGATGGGTAACTTAGTGAAAGTCGTAGGTTGGTATGATAACGAATTTGGTTATTCATCTCGTGCAGCAGATTTGATCGCTCGCGTAGGTTAATCAACCAATTTGATATAAATGAAAAAGCCTCTCCATCTGAGAGGCTTTTTTTATTGCTTATTTATCGCTCTGAGGTAATTGATGTTAAATCCTTTTTCGTAGAACATCTCCTCGAAGCGTGTTTTGATCCCGAAGTGATCGTCCATCCATTCGGATGTGTATAGATCATTCGTCTTGACGATGATGTCCCATCCATTTTCTGCTAGCGAGCCCTCAGAAAATTCGAAGAAAGGCAAGGAATCTGTTTTTAGGTGAAGAATGCCGCCAGGCTTCAAGATTTTCTTGTAGCGATTAAGAAAGGTTTGAAAAGTGAGGCGGCGTTTCTCATCACGATCGCGAAGACGTGGGTCAGGAAAAGTAATCCAAATTTCGTCGACCTCATTTTCTGCAAACTGTTCATCAATCTCTTGCATATGGATGCGAAGAAACGCGGTGTTTGTTAATGCAAGTTCTTTTGCTGCTCTCCCTCCTTGCGCTAAACGATCCCCTTTGACATCAACTCCGATGAAATTCATATCGGGGAATAGTTTACCTAGGCCATTGGTGTATTCTCCTCGGCCACAGCCCAGTTCTAAAACTAATGAGCTGTCGTTTTTAAAGTAATCCGATTTCCATTTACCAGCCAAGGTTCCGAAAATAGGTTTCGGGCTTTGGATGACATTGTCTAAAGCGATGGCGAGATTGTATTTGGCTGTTTTTCTTCTGCTCAAGGGTACGCGAATTAAAAGGTAATTTCTCCTACGAGATAGGTAGATCCACAGATGAGAATCCCATCTGAAGGTTTAGAATTTAATTTTGCCAGGGCAATGGCGTCGTTTACGGAAGGAACGACTTTGCCATTCAGTCCTTTAGTTGCTGCTAATTTTTGAAGTTCTAAAGCGGAGATCGCTCTCGGGTTGTTTGCTTGGGAAAAATAGTAGCTGGCCTCTGTCGGAAATAAGGTTAAAACCGAAGCGATGTCCTTATCTGCCACCATCCCTAGAATAATGGTCAAATGATCGAAAGCTTCCTGTTTTATTTGCTGCATAATCTCCGTTATGCCACTTTTGTTATGTCCGGTATCCGCAATGATTTTAGGACTTTCCCCTAAAATTTCCCAGCGGCCTTGTAAACCGGTATTCACTCGGGTTTTCTCAATTCCGGATTTGATTTTGGCCGCTTCTAGAGGAATGATGGATTGAATCTGCTCGCACCAAGCCAAAACACCACGTATGTTTTTTTGCTGGTAATGACCTTTATAAGGGCTATTTACTTTCATTTCACCCGAAGTGGGGCTTGTGAAAGTGAAATCTACAGCGCTAATAACATCTGAAGCAAATTGTAATGGGGCATTTACGGAGGAAGCTTTGGTAAGGAAAACCTCAGACGTTTCCGGCTGTTTTTCACTGATCGTAACCGGAATCAGAGATTTAATGATTCCAGCCTTTTCTGATGCAATTTTTTCCAACGTATCCCCCAATAAATCTTGGTGGTCAAAACTGATGTTCGTGATCAGGCAAGCCAAAGGTGAAATGATGTTCGTTGAATCCAATCGACCGCCTAAGCCCGTTTCAATGATTGCATAATCGACCTGCTGTTCCTTGAAATAGGTGAAGGCCATAATGACGGTCCATTCAAAAAAAGACGGGCGCACAGTTTCAATCAGATTTTGATGGTTCGTGACAAAATCAGCCACCCATTCTTCTGCGACCTGAATACCATTTATTTTAATCCGCTCTGTAAAGGAATGCAGGTGTGGTGAAGTATATAATCCCACCTTGTAACCATGTTCCTGAAGAATAGAGGCCATAAAATGGGAGGAACTCCCCTTTCCATTCGTACCTGCAATATGCAAGGACTTAAATGAATCCTGCGGTTGCCCCATGAGATTACAAAGTGCTTCAATATTGCCTAAACCAGGTTTATAGGCTTTAGCGCCTTCCCGGTGAAATACCGGCAATTGTGCATACAAAAAGGAAATGGACTCGGAATAATTCATCAGATGCCTATCTTTCTCCTACGCGGAAGGTGATAGACCCGGTCGCTTCTTTCGGGCTTAGGCCTGAAGACGTTTTGATGAATTTAGATTTTTCGATGGCTCTTTTGTATTTCTGTGCCAAAGAGTTAGAGAATGAATTCTCCGCAATCACTAATTTGATAATATTTCCGTCTTCATCAATTTTGATCGTGAATCGAATCATACCTGTTTCACCCGTATCATCTTTAACATTAGGACGATTAGCAATTCTCCAGCCTGAAATATTCACAGATGAGGAACCTGAACCCTCTCCGCTTCCGCCATTACCTGAGTAATTCGTCGAATTATTGATTTTGCCGTTCGGGCTTCCTTTATCTCCAATTTTTCCGGCGTCTGGTCCATTGGAATTTCCTCCTGGATTTGGATTGGTGCCTCGAGTACCGTTACTGGTTGTTTTCTTCTTGAATAAAGCACCCTCATCGATTTTTTCGACTGGTTCAGGAGTAGGCTTCGTCGAAACGGTAGTAGTCTTTTTGGTATTCTCAGAAATGCTGACAGGGCTTTTAACCACGGATGAAATGACCGTTTCCTTCGAGCTAGGAGTCGGTTTGGCTTTGGTAACTGAAGCTACTTCGGTTTCTTTTTCCGCTGGTTGTGATTCGTCGTTATTGGGCAAATCACTCGCGTGATTATAGGACTGAACATTTCCGCCACCCTCGTCATCTGTTCCGTAATTCACTTCGAATCCAGGTTCTGGCAATTCCAGCTTCATTTCTTCTGCTGACCAGATTTTTGCATACCAAAACAACAAGAACAGCAAACCTTGAATCACGATTGTGATCGCCAAGGCTTTGCGTTGGTTTTTGCGTTCTATTGCTTGTTGTTCGATGCGTTGGTTCATATCTTATAGCGCCTTATACACCCAAATGTCTACTTTCTTGGACGCTTTTAATTCACTAGCTTTGGCATAACCCGCATCCATCGAATGCTCTGTACCTAGACTAATGCGGTAAAATTTCGTCTGCTCGTTCTTTAAGATAATCTCCGCTTGATCAAAACCACGCGATTTAAACTCTTTTAGGCCTTTCTCCGCTTGTGTTAAGGATTGAAAACTGGCGGCTACTAAATAGATGACATCTTGATCTGCTGGTGTCTCTTCAAGAACGGGTGCAGCGATGGCTTCTTTCTGAATAGTATCAATCTGAATTGGAGATGGAACTGCAGGTGCTGCAACAGCTACAGGAGCAGCTACTTTTTTCTCGATTTTAATCGGATTTAAAGAACTCTGCGATTGATTGCTAGCGGGTTCCGTTAGGAAGAATGCACCCAAACCTCCTATGATAAAGGCAATTAGCGCATAAACGTAAGTAGACCTGCTTACCTTGATAGGTGAAGGTTCTGGAGTATAACTTGGAAGATCTTCTGCCACCGGCACCACTTCGAGCACAGGTTTTTTCTCTTTAGGTAATGCGTGTCCCAAGCCCACTGGAAATAGTCCGAAAACGGACAAATCCGCATTGAAATCAGGATTTGGGGAGAATGATAAGCGGTTTTCCGAATTCAAGGTAAACGCTCCTAATTCTCCTATAGTCAAATAACCTTGAGTGGATATTTGGGATTTTAATTCCTTCGAAATGGCTATTATTTCAATTGAAGCCTCTTTTTGCGAGATAGACTGTTTTTTAGCCCATTCCGTCGTTAAGAAACGATCATCCGTTTTTAGCTTCTCGTTGAAAGCGACGCACTTTCTTTTGGGATAGATCTTACCCTCTTTGGCATTAAACTGAAAATCTTGTGCATTCACTACGAATCCACCAAATTGTGGCATAATCACACATTCGTGTTCGTAAAGTAATTGCTCAAGAAAGGTATAAAATTCAGTCATTCTTAAAATGAATATGCGAGAGTTGCTGTAAAGTTAAAACCTTGTGTTGGATAAAATAAATATCGCTGGTAATTTTTTCCCAATATATTATTTGCGGATAAAGTAGCCGTCAATTTCTCTGTAATCGCATACTCCCCTTTTACATTGAGATCCAAGATGTTATCCAATGTAGTCGCCTTTTGGGTTCTTGGATTAAAGCCATATAGTCCTCCTACATAATAGATTTCTGGCGAAACTTTGAATTTAGGAAGCACTGCGATGGTATTTCTCCATGCGATCTGGATATTAGGACGGTGATAGGCGTATAAGAAATTACCCAGGTTTCCGTAATTCGTATAATCCACTTGTAAGTCTGACTGGATTTTATCCGTTACTGTCATCTTCACATTCGCTTGTAGGGAAAGTACCGATACGACTGCATCTGCAGTAGAATATTGGATATCAAATTGCGATAGGTCCGCTGCTGAAGCTGTGAAGAAGGCCATTTTAGCATATTCTCCATACGTAGCTTTCAATTCATAAGATACATTGCGCTCGTTTGTTCCCGTTAAACCACCCGATACGGCCCATTTTTGTTGGGTATTTTGTAAGGTGATGGATTGAGAAAGCCAAGGGTTGGTTAACAAGCTACTGTGGTAGGAATTAAACTGTGTATCTCCTTCAAATCCAGCGAATAAACGAATGAAGTCATTCGCACGGAAGCGAACCTGAACACTTGGGTAAATGCTCAATTCCTCCTCTTGTACTGCATTAATGCCCGCTTGCAGGTTTAAACGTGGTAAAACATCATAGGATAAACTTGGTTTCAAGCGGAAGAAATTGCGATTAGTTGACGTATTGCTCGTAAAGTTGGATAAGATGGCATCTCCATTGATACGAAGTGATAATCCTTCCGAAATCGCATAATTTGCCTTTACGTAAGAAGCTGACATCCACTCTTTAGGGGCTAAATTTCCGGCTAAAGAGGAGAATTCGGTGCCAGCCTGGTAGGAGAATTTCTTGCCTTCTGTTTGGCTATAAATATCTCCATTGAACTTAATCTGATCGTAATGAACTCCAAAAGCATCCTCAGGCGTATTCGCAAGTATGCTTTCTTTGCCGTAAAAATTCGTTGCGATACGGCGGTAATCCAATGAACCTTTCAATAAGGCTTTAGACCAAAGTGATTGGCTGTAAATTTTCACTTCATTCTCTGAGCGACTCGAAAAGGCATTATCTGTTGGTCCAATCGAGTTTGCGTCGTGATTGATGTACAACCCACGCAATTCTTTGGCCGTAGGATTATAGCCAAAATGTCCATTCAATAAAGTGTGTCCGTAATTACCAGCTCCGATTTTAATCGAATTTTTCGCTATCGAGGCATAAGGTGACTTTAGCTCCTCTCCTGTTCTTGGGCCTAACACATTCGTTTGAATGCTGGGCAAAACAAGTGCTTGCGGCTTAGAAAGGTCAAAATTAAAATCAACTTGATGGTCTTTGCTGTAGTCCGGAATTTCATTCAAGGCCTCAAATGAACGACTCATTGTGGGCTGTACCTCAATTTTACGCACTTTTTCCGTGACAAATTCTTCATTTTGGATAGTACCTTCCTTTTTCTGTTGACCATAGGTTAAGATGGAAATCAGGCTGAAAGAGGACGCTAAAACGATTTTGGATGGGAATCTCATATGCATTATTTAGGGAAATAGATTTTCAAAAGGGCTTTAGCAGCTTCTACGCTTTCTTTGTCCTCTGAATTGTCAATAATGGATTTTAAGGTAGCTTTCGCCTGAGCTAGGTTCTTTAATTCGAATAGGTTTTTGGCCAAAATCAAATAGACCTTCCCTAGCGTCGCATCTGAAACCTCTGCAAATTCATTTCTGAATTTATCTAAAATCATCTCATTCGATGTAGCATAATTACCTTTCGCATTATTCAATTGAATGATATCTAAGAATTTAACTGCCGCTTCTTCTAAACCTTCAGCTTCTTTTACAGCAAGCGTGTGGTATTCTGCATAAGCAATCATTGCTGAATCAAGCTCTTTTAATTGAATGAAGGACTCTAAAATCCGCTTGTTTGAACGTTGAATAACAGTCGAATCGACTCCTTTCTCCTTCAATAGTCGGTAATGGCCGATAGCTTCTCTGTAAGCTGCAGAATCAAATTCGATATCAGCCACCTTTGTAATCACCGAATTCAAGGATGGGTGTACATTTTGTTCGATGACCTTTTTGTAGAATTGGAAAGCCATTGACTTATTATTTGAGCGATTTGCTGCATCCGCGATTAAGTAGGTTACTTCTGAAACACGTTCATCTGCTGGGAAATGCTCCACGAATTTCTTCAAAGGCTCAATGGCCTTATCGTATTTCTCGCCTAAATAGATTCCTTTCGCCGCTTGGTACTCTAAATCAGTCTTCTCCTCTTCGTTTAGGCTACCGCTTTGATAGATGCTCAAATAAGCGCTCATCTCTTCTGGGCGACCTACTTCATTCAATTCCTCTTGTAAACCCGCCACCGCATCTTTCGCGAAAGCCTCTTTCGAGTATTTCTCGATCACTACCTTGTAATCTGTAATGGCCTTCTCTGGTTGCTTCGAGTTAGAATACGATTGCGCTCTTTTTAAGATGGATTCAGCGTAATAAGGACTATTCGGTTGATTGTTGATCAAATCAGTGAAGCCTGCAATGGCTTCCGCATATTTGCCTGTGCGGAAGGAAATCAAGTTCTCTTGGAAACTCGCATCATCACCAAACTTCGTATTAGGGAATGACTTTTTCAAAGCCTGGAACGTCGCCTTTGCTTCTGCATCGCGTTCAAGGTAGACTAGCGTGATTCCTTTTTGGTACATCGCATAATCCTTCTCCGTCTTCGCATTTTCAATGGCTTGATTATAATAAGTCAAGGCCTCTGTGTAATTTTTAGCTACTAAATAAGTGTCAGCTAAACGTAGAACGGCGTTTGCATTCGCTTTTCCATTCGGATTCGCCTTTAATTGATCCACATAAGTCTTGAAATACGTATTCGCATTCGTGAAATCCTTCACGGAGAAATAGGCATACGCAATCCCAATGCGGTTTCTTTGTAAGAAATCAGCCGAATGTTTGCCAGAAAGCAAGGGTTTATAGACTAAAATGGCAGCCTCAAAGTCTTTCAATTGAGATAGACATTCTGCCTTTCCAAACGAAGCCTCATCCGTTACACTTTGATTAGCGCCTTGTGAAATTGCTTTGTCAAAGTAGGAAATGGCCTCTTTGTATTGTTCTTTATTGTATGCCTTGATACCCAGATTATACGTTAACGTCTGGTAAGCCACTTTCAATTCTTCTGAAACGGGTACTCCAGATTTCATAAAATCGGTGGCTGGTGCTAATTCAGGCAGTTTTAGGATAGCATCTGCGGCGAAACTTTGGTAAGCTGCTGTAAAGGAGCTTGATGGATAGGTTTTGCCAAATTGCGCAATCGACTTCAACCCTTTCAACCAATTTCCTAAGTCTATAGCGATGCTGATGGACTTGAATTGGGCTTCTTCTTGTTGATTAGGATCAAAAGCTAAAGCGCCTGATTGATTGAAAGATTCTGCTGCCTCCGTTTTTTTACCCAACTTTAACTGCGCTAATCCTTGTAAATAGTAGGCTTTCTGACCTAGTGAATCTGATTTTAATAATCCGCTGATTGATTGAATTGCGTCTTCGTATTTATCGATGGAATATAAGGCAAAACCTTTTTTATAAGTGGCCGCTTCGTTTTTATGCTCTTTTAAATAATCGCTGAAGCTCTTTGCTGCCTTAGCATACAATCCTTTCTTAAATTGAACCTCTGCAACTAATAGGGCTAAATCGGGGTGAGTGGAAAGGATGGGCTCCGCATATTTCAATAATTCGTCCCATTGTGCCGTTTGTTGATATGATGAGATCAACCAATAAGGCAGATCTTTGCGGTATTTCGAATGTCCATTGGATTTTTTGAAGTCGGCAATGGCTTCTAGGTAATTCTTTTGTTGGTAATGAATCACACCTGCGTAATAAGCCGCTGAGAAGGCATATTCTTCGTCTGGGTCCGTTTTTACTTCATTAAATAAGGCAAGGGCATTATCGAAATCTTTAGTCTCAAAATAGGCAACGCCTAGTTTATAGCGGGCTTCTACATTTCCTAAAGATGAATTTTCGAGGTAGCGTATCGCTTTTGTATAATTAGCTACATCATAGAAATACAAGCCTATTTTTCTGAATAATACATTGCTCTGTGGTGAATTCGGGTGATTTAAGCTGAAATGATAGCCTAAGACATCGATTTCGGGTTGATTTAAATAAAGTGCACACAATACTTGGTAGTATTCTGCTAAAATCACTTCACTCTTATGTACATCCGTTTGTCTGCCTAAAAAGTTCGCGAATTCTTCGCGAGCTGCGACATAGTTTTGTGCCTCAAAATACTCTTTGCCTAAACTATAATGTATCTGATTGCTCTCAAAAGCCAGAGATTGCTGCGCAAAAGACGAGAAATGAAGGGATAAAAATAGGACGAGGCAGTAAAAGGAAGATTTAAATACCATAGGTTTATTGTCAATAGTCACGACTAAACAATAATACGATTTTTATGTGAATTAATTGTCCCGTCATTTAGAATTATTTGGAAAAAAATAGCATATGCTAGACTATACGGCTGATTTTTATAATTTTACCAAAATCTATTTCTCAACAAAAAACAAAATGAATTTAAAACTACTATTCCTTAGTGTTCTCTTGTCTTTTGGCTGTTTTGCCGGACCGATTAAACACGAAATCAGTATGCCTGAACCTTTCTCTCATTATTTTGAGGTGAAAACGACGGTAGACGTCAGCAAAGAGACCTCCTACTTCGATCTTAAAATGGCAGCCTGGACGCCTGGCTCCTATTTAATTCGAGAATTTGCGAAAAACGTAGAATCGGTTAGCGCTGAATCAAATGGATCTAAAGTCGCTATTTCGAAGATTAGCAAAAATACCTGGCGCATCGCTCTAAGCCCAGGATTAAAGCAAGTTTCTGTGCATTATCGCGTCTATGCGTATGAAATGTCTGTTCGTACTTCTTTCTTAGATGATGCACATGGCTATATTAACCCGGCAAGTGTATTGATGTATGCCCCTAAATTTGCAGCTCAGCCTCAGGAATTGACGATTGTCCCGCACAAAGACTTCAAAAAAGTTTCTACTGCCCTGAAAAATGTGGGTGGATTTAATTTCGTGGCGAAGAACCTAGATGAATTGATCGACTCCCCTATCGAGATTGGGAATCACAAGGTTTGGGACTTCAAAGTGAACAATATTCCGCATCAAATTGCCTTTTACGGCCCTGCTAAAGTGGATTCAGTTAAATTCTTAGCAGATGTGCAGAAGATGGCGGAAGAAGCGCAGAAAGTAGTGGGCGAACATCCTTGCGATCATTATTTGTTTATCATTCACAACTTAAATCGCGGTGGTGGCGGTCTAGAGCACTTATACTCCACGACTTGCCAAGTGACTCGTTCTAATTATGAAACGACGAAAGGCTACCAAGGAATTATGAATTTGTTAGCGCACGAATATTTCCACCTTTGGAATGTAAAACGTATTCGTCCCAAAGCGCTAGGGCCATTTGACTATGAAAACGAGAACTACACGCACAATTTATGGTTCTCAGAGGGTATTACGAGCTATTATGCAGATGTGATTAATCAACGTACTGGTATGGTTTCGACTGCCGAGTATATAAAGGCGTTAGGCGATGAAATAGCGGGTGTGGAGAATACACCGGGTAATCAAGTGGAATCTGCGGCGGAATCGAGCTGGGATGCGTGGATTAAGTATTACCGCCCTAATGAAAACTCACGTAATGCGTCTGTCTCTTACTATGACAAAGGTTCTTTACTAGGTGGTGTATTGAATATGTGGATCATTCAGCAAACAAAGGGTGTTAAATGCCTGGACGATGTATTTAAGTTCTTGTACCAAACCTATTACCTAAAAGCAGGTCGTGGTTTTACGGATCAGGAATTAGAAGACGCGTTCACTAAAGTGGCGGGTGTATCTGCTTCTGAGTTCTTTAAAACGCATATTTATGGAGTGAAGACCCCGGCTTATTCGGCTATGTTCAAGGCTTTTGGCTATCAATTTTCAGATGCAAATGTAGCTAAAACGGTTCCTTACATAGGAGTTGGTATTGCAGCTGGTCGCGTTAATTCGGTATACAAAGGTGGAGCAGCTTATGTGGCAGGCCTTAACGTAGGTGATGAAGTATTGAAAGTGAATGGGGCTGATTTCCCAGGAATCGATAAATTGTTAGCTGATAAGAAACCGGGTGATTCTTTAGTATTCTCTGTTAAAAGAGATGGAATGGAGCGTACGTTCTTAGTGGCCGTACAACAAACACCATTAAAGTCTTTTGTAATTGAATCAGAGGCAACACCTACGGAAGCGCAATTGAAATTACGCCATAAATGGTTAGGCGGGAATTAATCAGCCTGTTTGGCCATTTCAGCATACATGTTTTTAAAGGTCTGTAAGACGAAATCTTGAAAGGAGGAGCTGGATACCAGCTCCTCTATTTCATTTTGGGAAGAAAAGTCCATCACGGAATACTTATAGCTCTGCTCTAGGTGCGGAGTCTCAAACTTCACGATGTATTTCGAATTCCATTCAAAAAGGGAGATTCGCATCTGTGGATGGCTTATTTCCTTGATAAAATGCATTAGTCTTGAATGATTTTAACGCTTTGGATTTTATCTCCTTCACGTACTAAATCGATTACCTCTAATCCTTCTACTACTTTTCCAAAACACGTGTGCTTACGGTCTAAGTGTGCCGTATTGTTACGTGAATGGCAGATAAAGAATTGGGAACCACCGGTGTTAGGTCCACGGTGAGCCATCGATAAAACGCCACGATCGTGGAATTGGTTGTTTCCTGTTAATTCGCAAGGAATCGTGTAGCCTGGGCCACCTGCTCCAGTTCCGTCTGGGCAACCTCCTTGGATCACGAAATCATTGATGACGCGGTGAAAAGTAATTCCATCATAAAAGCCTTTTTCAGCTAAGTCGATGAAGTTTTTAACGTGGATAGGTGCATCCTCTGTGTAGAATTCGATTTTCATTAACCCTTTATCGGTTAACATTTCTGCGTATGCCATAATTTTACATTTAATTAAGCTACAAAGATGCGAATGAAATTTGAATTATTTATATTGAACTTTCTTTTAGCCCTATGAAATACGTTTTCCTTTTTCTGACTACATTCCTGTTTTTTGCTTGCTCAAGCTCTTCCGAGGAAGAAAAACGTGAATCGAGCGCCTTCTTTTTGCGTGGAAATGCGAAATGGAAAGAAAAAGAGTACCACGAGGCCATTAAATGGTATACGGAGGCGATTGCCAAACGCCCTGATTTCTCGGATGCCTATTATAACCGGGGTTTAGTGTACCAAATTTTGGAAAAGAATGACGAGGCCTTAGCGGACTTTTCTAAGGCGACGGAATTAGATGTAAAATTCGCCCCTGCCCTCTTCAAAAAGGCTGAAATACTGCAAACCTTACAGCAATCGGACGAAGCCGTAAATGCAGTGGAAACGTTAGTTAAAATTTTTCCTGATTCTGCCGCTAACTGGACCTTAAAAGGTGATATTTTACTTCAAAAGGCCGATTTATCAGGTTCTTTATCTTCCTATGACCGATCTTTAGCACTTGATTCGACTTCAGTAGAAACCTTGATTAATAAGGGCGTGGTTTTGCAAGAGATGAATGAAATCGATTTAGCGGAAGCGGTTTTCAAGAAAGCCTTGAAGTCAGGTAAATACCAAGATCTTTTGAATAATAACCTCGGTTACCTGGCTATTCAGCGAATGCAATGGGATTTAGCTGCTTCTTATGTGAAGAAAGCGTTGGAAAAGGATCCCCAAAATGCGTTGTATTTAAAGAATTGGGCCAAAATTCAGGCTAAATCAAGCCTTAAATAAGGCCATATACTTTTTCAATTCTGCCGCATTTTCGATAGAATTCGTGTGAATTTCCAACAGCGCAGGACCTTGGTTATGTAGGAAAGCGTTGAGGTCTAATTCACTTGGGTTCGATGCAGAATAATAGCTTATTCCAGCGTCCTTGGCTGTATTTTCAGCGGTAAACCCTTGACGCGTTTCCATAAATTCATCGAGTTCTGGCAGGTCTTTTGCTCCTTCGAGGTTGCGGAAAATGCCCCCACCCCCATTATTAAAGACGATGATGCGCAAGTTTGAAGGAATATACTTATTCCAAAGGGCATTGCGATCGTATTGAAAGGCCACATCCCCAATGATGGAAATGCTTAATTTATCAGTTTTTTGAGCGGCTCCAACGGCTGTACTTAGGCATCCATCGATTCCAGAAGTGCCTCGATTCGAGAATACTTTCGTTTTCGTAAATTTCGCCAAAGTCCAATTAATATATCTGACAGCTAGCGAGTTAGCGATATGTACTTCGGCTGATTCTAGCTCAATCGCCTCTGTTACTTGGTTATACAGATGTAACTCCGTCCAATTGGGTTGGGCGAAGAATTTAGCTTGCAATGAAGTGATATTAGTGGAATTCCAGGTGTTCCAAGATTTAGTAGTCCATTCAACACCTTCTATAAAGCTTTCAGCATCTGTATTAATGACGTGAGTTAAACACAAGAATGGATCCGGTTTTCCTATCGGATTCGGATGAATGAGCCACGATTGTTTCGGCTTGTGAGTGCGTAAAAACTGTTTAATTCGCTTCGAAACAAATGATTTTCCGAAGTGAATGTGCAAATCAGGTTGTAAGGCTGGCCATACTGATTCGTCGGCTAAGAGCAAATCGTGCGCAATCGTACTGCCACAATTCGAAGTCGCATCGCCTATCACCGGAATCCCGTAAGCAGAAAGCGTTTCGAAGATCAAATTGTCTTCCATTTGACCTACGGTCACTAGAATTTTATCAGCAGAGGCTATTTCTTGGTTGAAATAGGCAAAGTTAACTTTATTCTTTGTGCTTTGTGCTTTGTGCTTTGACAGGTTTTGTCGCAGGGAAAAAGTTTCACTTTTTTCCAAGACAAAACCTGGCTCCGGATAAAACGGCTCACTAATCGGCACATTAATCTGCACGGGGCCTTTGGGTTCCGCTAAAGCAGTCAATGGAGCAGCAGAGCAATCATCCGTTTCAAAATCAAAAAAGGCCTTTGCGTGCTTTCCAAATAGGTTCTCTTGGTAAATTGTCTGTCCATCCCATTGGCCTATCCATTCCTTGGGACGATCTGCTGTTAAAACAATCAGCGGAACTTCTTGGAAGAAGGCTTCGACTACAGCAGGAGCAAAATTTAATCCGGCTGAGCCTGAGGTACAGCAAATAACGACAGGACGTCCTGTTTTCAGGGCGATTCCTAGGCCAAAAAATCCAGCCGAACGTTCATCTGCTATGGAGTAGCATTTGAAACCGCCGTGGCGGGTTAAGGCAATCATTAAGGGGGCATTTCGGGATCCTGGGCATATAACCGCCTCATTTACACCTTGTTGGTATAAAGAGTCTACTAGTTCGATGATGCCTTTTGGAAATGCCATAGCAAAAAAAAGCCTCATAAGAGGCTTTCAAAAATTATCCAAGATATGTTTTTAGTGCTTTGCTTCGAGAAGTGTGTCGTAAACGACGGATCGCTTTCTCTTTAATTTGTCTTACACGCTCACGCGTTAAATTAAATTTCTCGCCGATCTCTTCTAGAGTCATTGCGTGTTCGCCATTTAAACCGAAATACAAAGTAACGACATCCGCCTCACGTTGAGTTAAGGTAGATAAAGCGCGTTGTACCTCACGACGAAGGGAATCGTTGATCAAACCAGAATCTGGCTTGTCTTCAGAATCATTCTCTAATACGTCTAAAAGGGAGTTTTCTTCTCCTTGAACGAAAGGTGCATCCATAGAAACGTGACGACCTGAAATTTTCAAGGTATCTACTACTTCGCCGGTTGAGATCTCTAAAACCTCTGCTAATTCTTCTGGTGAAGGCTCACGCTCGAATTTTTGCTCTAATTCAGAGAATGTTTTTGAAATCTTGTTCAAAGAACCTACTCTGTTCAAAGGCAAACGTACGATACGCGACTGCTCTGCTAAAGCCTGAAGGATCGATTGACGAATCCACCAAACAGCGTATGAGATAAATTTAAATCCACGAGTTTCATCAAAACGTTGTGCTGCTTTGATCAAACCTAAGTTTCCTTCGTTAATTAAGTCACCTAAGCTAAGACCTTGGTTTTGGTATTGTTTTGCAACCGATACCACGAAACGAAGGTTCGCTTTTGTTAAACGCTCTAAAGACAATTGATCCCCATCACGGATTTTCTGCGCGAGGATTACCTCTTCATCCGGAGTCAATAAATCGACTTTACCGATCTCTTGAAGGTATTTGTCCAGCGATTGACTTTCCCTGTTGGTAATTTGTTTGCTAATTTTTAGCTGTCTCATAAGATCTTACAACAGAATGAAAGCGTCGCGCACGAATGCGCGACGCTTGGATAAACATTTTTATTATTCAGCTGAAGCAGCTGGAGCCTCTGGTTTTTCTGGCTTAGGTAAAAGAACCTTAGCAGATAAACGGAATTTGCCCGTTTTCTTATCTACTTCGACTAATTTAACCTTGATTTTATCTCCTTCTTTGAAAACACCGTCCATCGTGTCGATGCGATCCCATGAAATCTCAGAGATATGTAATAAACCATCTTTACCTGGTAAAAATTCCACAAAAGCTCCGAAGGCTTGAATATTCTTCACTTTTCCTTCATATACCTCTCCTACTTCTGGTAAAGTAACGATTCCGCGAACCATACTTACCGCTTTCGCCATCGCATCTCCGTTAGAAGAGAAGATACTAACGTATCCGCCGTCTTCTTTTTCTTCGATCGTAACGGTTGCACCTGATTGTTTTTGGATATCTTGAACGACTTTACCACCTGGTCCGATAACGGATCCGATTTGGTCTTTCATAATCTTGATAACCGTAGCACGAGGAGTTTGAGGTTTGAAATCTTCTCTTACAGCTGGCATCGCCTTCTTCATCTCGTTTAAGATGTGTAAACGACCTTCTTTCGCTTGTGTTAACGCTTCCGCTAATACTTCGTAAGATAAACCTTGTACTTTGATGTCCATTTGGCAAGCGGTGATACCGTTTTCAGTACCTGTTACCTTAAAGTCCATATCGCCTAAGTGATCTTCATCACCTAAGATATCAGATAATACAGCGTATTTACCTGTTTTTGAATCAGAAATTAATCCCATCGCGATACCTGACACTGGAGCTTTAATTTTTACACCTGCGTCCATTAAGGCCAAAGTACCTGCGCAAACTGTCGCCATCGAAGACGAACCGTTTGATTCTAGGATATCAGAAACGATACGTAAGGTATAAGGGAAGTCTTCCATTTTAGGTAAAACCTTCTTAATCGCACGCATCGCTAAGTTTCCGTGACCTACTTCACGACGACCTACCCCACGGTTTGGTTTAACCTCACCTGTAGAGAAGCCTGGGAAGTTGTAGTGCAACATAAATTTGTTGTACCCTTGTGTCATTGGTTGGTCGATGATTTGCTCATCCATTTTCGTACCTAATGTAACGGTAGTCAAGGATTGAGTTTCACCACGAGTGAAAACAGACGAACCGTGAGGAGTAGGTAAATAATCTACTTCACAGGTGATTTGACGGATTTCATTCAATTTACGACCATCTAAACGGTAGCGCTCTTGCAATACTAATTGACGAGCAGCTTCTTTTTCGATATCGTGTAAATAGGTTTTTGCCATTGAAAGGCTCACTAAGTGACCCTCAGGCAAAGAAGCAATGTATTCATCAACGATCGCTTTGAAACCAGCTTTACGCTCGTCTTTCTTCGGATTCGCTAATTTTGCAACTGCTAAGTATTTCTCGTAGTAGTTTTTCCACAATTCAGCACGCAATTCTTCATTGTGTGATTCGTGTGAATACGTACGTTTTTCTGTCTTGCCACAAGCTACGGTCAATTCATTCAATGCAGCGCATTGGATTTTGATCGCGTCGTGTGCAATACGTAAAGCTTCTAGCATTTCGGTTTCAGAAACTTCGTCTCCTTCTCCTTCTACCATCAAAATATCGTTTGCGTTTGCCGCCACTAATAATTCTAAGGAAGCACCTGCTAATTCGCTAACGCTTGGGTTTACTTTATATTCACCGTTGATTTTCGCTACGCGAACTTCTGAGATAGGTCCATTGAATGGAATATCAGATACGGCCAAAGCTGCAGCTGCCGCTAAACCGACAAATGCATCTGGTAATACTTCTGAATCTGCTGAGATCAAGTTAATTAATACTTGAACATCTGCATGGTAATCATCTGGGAAAGTAGGGCGCAATGCGCGGTCTACTAAACGAGAAATCAAGATTTCGTAATCAGAAAGGCGAGCCTCTCTTTTTAAGAATGATCCTGGAATACGTCCATTAGACGCAAATTTTTCTTGATAGTCTACTGATAAAGGAAGGAAATCAACTCCTTCTTTGGCCTCCTTGTTAGCCACTACAGTAGCTAACAACATCATATTTCCTGATTTGACTACGACTGCTCCGTCCGCTTGCTTGGCTAATTTGCCTGTTTCAATCGAGACTTCTTTGCCGTCGGGCATTGAAATATGCTTTGTAATGATGTTAAATGACATACGTTTCTGAATAAATTTCACGCAACCTCGCGTGATTTAAGTTTTGTTTGAACGATTCAAACGTTTACAGCGGGGGAATAAAATAGGGCTCCACCGAAATGAAGCCCTGATTTTTTTATTTACGAATACCTAATTCTAAGATGATCGCACGGTAACGTGTGATATCAGTACGTGTTAGATAATCAAGTAAGCTACGGCGCTTACCTACTAATTTCAAAAGTCCTAAGCGTGTGCTGTGGTCTTTCTTGTTTTTCTTCAAGTGCTCAGTCAGATAGTTGATTCTGTAAGTGAATAACGCAATTTGCGATTCAGAAGAACCAGTATCGATTTTAGACTTTGCTTTCCCTTTTGTTTCGAAAATTTCTTGTTTTTTCTCAGGTGACAAATACATCTTTTACCAGTTTAAGTTTAAAATATTTATTGAATTTGCAAAAGTACTCTTTTTCTTGCTAAGAAACAAATGTTCTAGGCTTCTGTTTTAACTCGCACGAATTTACTTTTTAGTCTGTCCCAAACCACTCGATAGAAGTCCGTTTCGAACAATCGAGAATCTGCTAAGGCAATCTTTAGGAAGTAGGCTCCTATTAAAGCTAATATGCCGTTCGCGAGCCACGCCCCTATCTGGATGATTAAGGCGCCTTCTTTGGCCATCTTATCTCCTTGTTGCGTCAATATATAGAGTAATATAAAGAAGGAAACCGCGACCACGACCGGCACACCGAATCCACCTTTCTTAATAATGGCTCCTAGCGGTGCCCCGATCAAGAACATCACCAAAATGGCAATCGCGTTCGTAAACTTGTGGTGCCACTCTAAATTCGTCTTATTTAATTTTGATTCATAATCCTCTAAAATGGCCTTATTCGTCTCGCCTGAGGTGATCATATTTTTCGCTTGCTGCGCCGCTAAATCGTAAGGAATGGGGTTTTTAACTGCCAATCCTTTTGCTAAGCGAGGTTTAATCCAATCTGACTTCTTGAAAAATTGCAAGGTTTTCTTCACTGGAGTCACCTGGTATAGGAAATTCACCGCAGAGGACTTAAAAAATCCACGTCTCACTATCGTAATCGTATTCGTCAGCGAGTCCGCATCGTCTGCCAGCTGGTTATTGTTGCGCATAATCTCGTGGTGGGCGAATTGCTGTTCGTCCGTTTTTTGGAGGTCAAACACCGCTAGCGACATCACCACCTTACTTTTCTTGAAATCATGCACCGCTAATTCCGTTGGATTCACCACTGAACCCTGATCTGCATCTTCTAAGTAATCCTTCCCATTAAACAGCTCAAACACTAAATAGCGTTTGTTCATGATCGTATACATCAGCGCAGAATCCGCCAAAGTCACATGGCGATTCCCGTCATTGTGTGTGTGATCATAAATAATCAGGTTCTTAAGGGTCTTATTATCTGGGTACTTCTTCCCTACTTTTATGGAATAGCCGGTCAAATCCGTGTAAAAAATCCCTTCCTTGATGTTCAACGTCGTTTTCGTTGTCTTAATGTCATACAATAAACTCCAACCTTTGATATTTGCCCAAGGCAAAGCCACGTTCATAAACCAAAACATAAAGAGGCTTAAAAATACCGCTACTGTTAAAATAGGACGCATAATGCGGAAAATCGAGATCCCTGCACTCTTCAGTGCCGTCAACTCAAAGTTCTCACCTAATTTTCCAAAAGTCATCAAAGAAGAAAGCAATACCGACAACGGCATCGCTAAGGGAATCGTAATCAATGAGAAGTAGAAAAATAACTCCACATATACAAAAGCCCCTAAATCTTTGCCAAAGAGATCAGCAAAGTAAAACAACACTAAACGCAACAGGAAAATAAAGATGACAACAAGAAGTGTCAAAAAAAATGGTCCAAAAAACGCCTGCAGTACTAATTTATCAATCTTACGCATCCTAACTCCCTACTATTTCTTTCAGCTTGTCTATTAAATAATCCCACAATTCTTCTGCATCCGCATCCGTTTTAAAGGTCGATGCCCCATCAATTACCGTTAGATAGGTCGTATTCGAAACTTCACTTACATCCAGACTCAATTCAATAATGTGCTTCCCTGGTTCTGAATCTCCTCTTTTAAAATCAAATTTGACTGATTTATTGGCTTTTCCAGGTAAAACCAAAGCTGGATGATTTTCATTATCCCAGTAAAAATGCAATTCAGAGCTTCCTCTTACGATTACTTTGTCAGCAAACCATTGTTGTAATCCGGATGGACCACTTAGGTAAGGATAAAGCACTTTAGGCGATGCTTTGATCTCATATTCAAAAGTATATGGAGTTTGTGACATATGAACGGGGATAAATTAACCTGTATAACTACTTGTAAAACTACCTGTAAACAAAGGTATTAACTCTGGGCTAAATCCCAAATCCTGTGCAAAATTAATAAGTATTGTGAAAATATTTGTGTTCTACGGACGGAACGCTTACCTTTGCACCATAATTTGGCGGGGTAGCTCAGATGGTTAGAGCGTTGGATTCATAACCCAAAGGTCGGCAGTTCGATTCTGCTCCCCGCTACATAAAATCCCTTTATGGGATTTTTTTATGCCTATGAAAAAGCCCTCGTTTGATGTAATCTTTATGGAACTGGCTCAGAATCTGGCGCTTCGTTCTCATTGCACCCGCGCTCAAGTGGGTTGTGTATTAACCAAAGATACCCGCATTATTTCGATCGGTTACAACGGGCCTCCCGCTGGAACGCACAACTGTGATGATGAATTTGGTGAGGATGGATGTCCCCGCGATTCCAAAGGAAGTTGCTCGTTAGCCTTGCATGCAGAGCAAAATGCGATTTTATATGCATCCAAAAATGGTGTTTCCGTAGAGGGCTCTACGATTTACGTGACTCTATCCCCTTGCATCTCTTGTGCGCGTATTATTTACAGCATGAAGGTTAAGAAAGTGATCTTCTTGAATTCCTATGCGGCCTATAAAGGCTTGGCGTCTGATGAGGGAGTTGACTTTTTGAGGAAGTTCGGGGTGGAAGTAGTTTCATATTCAGAATTATAGCCGAGCTATAATTCTGAATATGAAACGAGAGTAGAGATAATAGATAATAGAGTATAGATATAAAGCATAAAGAATAAAGCACAAAGAATAAAGGTGGAATCAAAAAAGGGATCGAATTTCGATCCCTTTTTTGATGGATGTTTATTAGAGAATAAATTAGAGAGTATAGAGCATAGATAATACGCAAACGATTAGAATCGGATTATTTCTCTCTACTCTATTATCTATAATCTCTACTCTATTCTCTCTACTCTTTTAAAACAAAAGGGGATCGAATTCGATCCCCTTTTGTTTTAATGATGAACTCCCCCCTCCCCATGCACGTGGCCGTGGGCAATTTCATCTGGGGTAGCTTCTCTGATATGGATGATTTTTCCTTGGAACATCAAGGTTTTCTCAGCTAATGGGTGATTAAAGTCCATGGTAACGGTTTCTCCTTCGATGGAAACGACTAAACCTTGCATGCGGTTTCCTTGGTCGTCCGTCATCGGGATGAAGTTTCCGATTTGAAGGATATCGTCTGCCGTTTGGCCTTCAGCTTGGAAAATAGAGGTAGGTAATTGAATGATCGCGTTAGGATCGATGTTACCGTAAGCGTCTTCCGCTGAGATGCTGAAATCAAATGTATCTCCGATCGAAAGACCCAAAAGGTTCTTTTCAAACGCTTCAGGTAAGCCGCTAAGGCCGTGAATAAAAACCATTGGTTCTTTTTCGTCTACGATTTCTACGACATCTGGTTGTCCGTCTTCATCTGGAAAAGCTAGTTGATACGAGATGAATACGACGTTATTTTTTGCAATTGACATGGTTTGAGCTGTTTTTTTGCCTGCAAACCTACGGGAAATACTTGAGATATTTTTCCATCCCTTTGCTTTTGCCTATTTTTGTTTAACTAAATTCACCTATGCAACAGAGCGCTCAAGAAGTTTTAAAGGATATTAAGCAGAAAAAACTGGCTCCTATTTATTTATTGCATGGTGATGAGCCCTATTTGATTGATCAGCTGGTGGATGCTTTTGAAAAGCAGGTGTTGTCGGAGGATCAGCAAAGTTTTAATCAATTTGTCCTTTTTGGCAAAGATCATAGTCTAGGATCTATTATTGCAACGGCGCGTCGGTATCCGATGATGGCGGAACGTCAGGTCGTGATTGTGAAGGAGGCGGCGTTCATAGAGGCGATGGCGAAAGCGAAGGAAAATGCGAAGGCCAAAGATGATGATTTGAAGGTTTGGGAAGATTATTGTGCGAATCCGACGCCTTCTACCCTACTGGTTTTGACTGTTAAATCCTTGCTTTCTGATAAATCAAAAGTGTTTTCTGCCTTAGTGAAGCACGGTGTGATTGTCACATCGAAGAAAGTGTCGGAAGATAAATTGGGTGCTTGGTTAGTAGATTATTTGGGCCAAAAAGGGATCAGAATTCAGCCTTCTACGGTCGAATTGATGGTTTCTTATGTGGGTGCGGATTTGTCTAGGATGGCGCACGAGGCGGATAAATTAGCTGTGAATGTGCCAGCGGGTGCTGAGGTAGGCTCTGCAGAGGTGGAGAAATACATCGGTATTAGCCGGGAATACAATTATTTTGAGTTCCAAAAAGCGATCATCCAGCGCAACACCGAAAAAGCGCAGAAAATAGCTTTCCACTTTGCAGAAAACGCCAAGCAGAATCCTGCCGCACCTATGCTGGTCTTGTTATTTAACTTCTTTTCTAAAGTATTGCAGGTCCACGATGTGGGAAATGTCTCTGACGGGGAGATTGCGAAGCTGATTGGAGTGAACCCTTATTTCGTCCGTGATTATACGACAGCGGCGAGAAATTACCCTTTGGCGAAGGTCGTTCGTATTATTGAAGCAGTGAAGAACGCAGATTTAAAAGTAAAAGGGGTTATCGGCAGTGCGGAGACGGACCGCGAAATCATTTTGGACTTAAGTTTCCAAATTTTGCACCTCTAGATTCTAGTTAATAGGCAAGAAGTCATCTTCCTTCACGTATCCTTGCTGACTTTCAATCAGGCTATACACCCAAATATCACGGGTAAACCAATAATTAATCCGATTTCCCTTCTTTAAAAGACGCTCCACCGGTGCGGCAGATGACGGAAAGTCGCGCATGTAAGACTTGTCTTTGGTAATAATCCCATAATTTAAAAAGCCCGGAAAGTTCGCAAATAGCCCAATAAATGCGATGTAAAGGATTAAATAGGTGAATTGACTGCTGCGTATCACTTTCTTTTGAAAGACGGAATAGGTCAAAATTCCAGCCCCATATAAGGCTATCAATAAGAGGAAACCTAGCAGGAATGGGAAGAATTTAAAGTAAAGCCAATAAATCTGATCCCAAAGGCTCATCTTGAAGCCATTTAGCCCCTGCTTCTCTCCTATTTCCTCCAAACGCTTCGATATTTCTGGCCGCGCATTCGTCGCTTGTATGCTAGATAAATAGTAAAGTTCTTTCAACCAATCGTTTTTTGCTTTCGCGATATAGGCCAGTTTTAATTTAATATTTTCGGAATCGCGCGGTTTGGTCTTTAAATGGGACACGTAAATTTTCTCCGCACGCAAAAGTCTATTCGCCTTAAACAAAGAATCTGCTAATGCGAGTTGATTTCTATCTATTTGGGAATAAGCTCTTTGGCCAAAACCAAAAGAAAAAATCACAAGAAATATAATTTTATTTAGAGAAAGGGCTTGCATTATTTAAAAAAGGGTGCTAGTTTTGCACCGCAATAAGGGGAAAAAGTTACTCTTTTGCAAACGAAGGTCAACCAGTGGTTGAACTTCCTTTCGGTTCCAGAGTGAACCATTTTTATATACCAAGCTTCGGCTTGAATGATTCCGTAGCTCAGTTGGTAGAGCAATACACTTTTAATGTATGGGTCCTGGGTTCGAATCCCAGCGGGATCACTTCCTAGCTAGTTAATAGCACTAAATACTCCGATTTCTAACGATTTCGGAGTTTTTTTATGCCTTTTAGGCACTCTTTTGTCCCCTTTTGTATTGATTCTTTTGGCTCGGTTTATACTTATAACACATTATTACTTCATTTCGTTGTAGTTTAGGTCTACTCAAATTGTATTTTATTATTAATTCTGTACTTTTAATTGTCTAATTTTCTATTTAAAAGGTTATAAACGTCAAATTGTCGATTATGAAACGCTGGCACTTATTCATTCTTTATGCTAGTCTATTGATGATAGGTTGCAAGCAAGAGGAACTGAAACAGCCACAAAGTATCACTTCTGATGCCACTGACATTCAAATAGATAAAGCAACATTGAATGGAGAAGTTGTTAACGAAGGTTCCTCTGCAGTGAAAGAACGAGGTTTTGTTTTTAGTAACTCTAATTCATTACCTACCATTAATGATTCAAAGGTTACCTCAGGAATGGGTAAAGGAATTTTTAATGCATCAATTTCAAATCTACTTGTAAATACAAAATACTATTTCAGATCCTATTCAATAAATGATCAGGGAATAGCATACGGTAATACACTTTATTTTTTGACTTTAGACTTTATCCCTCCGACAGTATCAACTGGTGAAGTTCAAAACTTATTGTTCTATTCAGTCACTTTAAATGGCAGTATTATAAACGATGGGGGTGCAAGTATTTTGGAGAGGGGTTTTTTGCTTACGGAGTATGATGGTGGTTATGATGGTTCAATGGTCAGATCAGTAATTTCAATTCAAGTCGGTTCAGGAATTGGTGACTTTTTAAAATCTATTCCAAATTTAAGATCATATACTAAATATTCACACAAAGCCTATGCCAAAAATGCTAAAGGTATCACTTATGGAAAAGAAGTAACGTTTACCACATTACCTGAGCCAGACTATAAAACTGTGGTTTCTGCTACAGGCAGAATTTGGTTAGATAAAAACTTGGGAGCAATTAATGTTTCAACATCCATCTCAGATACTAAATCATTTGGCTACCTATACCAATGGGGACGATCTTCAGATGGACATCAAATCAGAGATTCACCCATATCCCAATCATTAGTTTATGCTGAGTATGGTTTAAATAATTCTTTTATATCAAGCAATAGTTCTTGGGGGGATTGGCTTATTGTTCCAAGAAATAGCCTTTGGAATGGTCTTATGAATGGTGGAGATAATAACGTTTGTCCTTTAGGATTTAGAGTACCCACAACTCGTGAATGGAAAGAAGAAATAGAAAGTTGGGGTTCAAAAAGTGGGTATGAATCACCATTAAAACTACCTTTGGCAGGTATAAGAGATAGTGTTAAAGGCATTGTTCAAGGTGAAGGAAACATTGGATTCTATTGGTCAAGTACTCCTTATACTAATTTAACTAATGCCTATGGAATCGGATTTACATCAATAGGCACTGGAGCTGAAATTGGTTTAGCAGTTAAAGCAACAGGAGCTTCAGTAAGATGTATTAAGGAATAATTTTCTTAGATTAGTTTCTACTTATGAAAAAAGTACTTGCACTTTTTCTAGTTATTTTGGTGACATTTTCAGCATTTGCTGACTGTACCTTCAATGGTATTTATGTTTATCCTGGAAGTAAAACAATTAAGCAAAATTCTATATTTATCATTACTGGTTATGGAGCAAGTCAAGAAGTAATTCTAGGACTCAATAAAAAATACGATGTGTATCTTAAATCTGGAGATACCAAAATTAAATTATTGGTTAATGAAACCAATGTTGGACAATTCTACTTAACCCAAGCATTATTAAAACCTGAAACTGAATTAGTCCCAGGCCAAGATTATCAAATACTCATTGACAACTTACCTGAATATGAACAATTGGGGAATTTTAATAGGTCTACCCGCAAAACTGAACCCTATTCTTATCATGTCTTAGCTTTGAAAGATATTGAAAAACCTCAAATTTTGACCCAACCCAAATTAATTAGAAAGACTTTTGTTCATTATGGATGCGGCCCTGAAGTGTTTGCCATTTTTAGCAAACCTGCGACTGACACTCCCGACTTAATTGTGAAAACAACTTTAAAAGATCTGATTTCAAAGAAAAAAACAACATTTTATATTAATCCTGTGGGAAATGAGATAATGGTTGGACACGATATGTGCTCAGGTGAATTCAATTTGGAATTAGGCTACAATTATGAAATCGAATTTTCCTTTATGGACAGCTCTGGAAACTTGACAAATTGGACCGGAAAGAAAATTAGATTCACTAGGCCGAAAGAAAAAGTATCCGGAAAATGATTAATCAGAAGTGAATTAATTATGGTATCATCCATTTAAATGTATTTTTGCTATAATCAAAGAAAGCTCTTCTATGTCCCGCATGGTTCAGCCACAACCAATCGATCGATTGAACATGTATGGATACAATGCCAAAGTTTTCGTAACCCACTTCACTTTCTGCTAGTGTAAAGTTCTCTTGTTCGATGTCTTCTGAAAGTCCGCTTGTCGATGAATCGGCAAAATTAGAAGGGCTGTGGAGCGTTAAATAACATTTTCTGCTGGAAAGAGAGGTGGTTTGCCAGGCTTTGGCCGTCAAATCATTCGTATGATGTAAAACCGCCTTCCCCTTCACGCGTAATTGAATGCGCTCTTCGGAATCATAAAATAGCGCGCTTATAGAAGGATTATGTATTAACTCTTTCCATTTAGGGCTTCTGATGTCCGTATGGAAACGCAATTCTCTCTCGGTGGGTAAAGTCTTACGTAAAACAACGGTTCGTAAACTCACTTCGCCATTAGCTAAAGTCGCTATACTAGGCGTATGAAAGGGTGTTCTGCTTTTCTTGGCACCCGTGACTAATCTATTCCAGCAATCCTGTTCCAGATCGTTTAAACTGTAATCGATGTAATTGATTCTATTATTTTCCATACCATTAAATTAACTATATAGTTAGGGTAATGTTATGAAAACACCTCATTCACCATTTACCATTCACCACTTACCCTTACTTTTCAAACACTCTCTTCAGCAACTCAGTCGTCCGTGCCATCGGATTCGCACGGATATCCTTCTCTTGTTTTGCTATTTCGCTGTAGATTCCCTCCATCGCCTTCTCTGTAACGTAGGCACCTAGATCAGGGTTGATTTTCTTATTACTGAATGGAATGGCATTGTAGGCTGTGATGGCTCTTTCCCAGTATTTGGTGGCGTTTACTTTGTCTAAGGATGTTTTTATGATGGGATTAAAACTGGATTTCAATTCCGAAGCGGTTTTTGAGCGCAAAAAAGATGTAGCTGCTGTTTCGTCGCCTCGTAAAATAGTCAGCCCATCCGTAATGGTTATTTGTTTGATAGCGTTCACAAAGATGGGTGCAGCGGTCGCTGAAGCATCTTCTGCCGCGCGGTTCATACTAAGGATGAAATCGTCCGCGATTTGGTTTAAGCCCACACTTCTGAGAGTGCTTTCGACTTTAGCGGCTTCTGGTGGCATGAGGATTTTAAGGGCAGCATTTTTGAAGAATCCATCTGGTTTAGCCAGGTTTGCGCAGCCTTTTTCGGCACCTACACGTAAAGCTTCTTTTAGGCCGTTGGCGATATCATCTGAACTTAAGCCTGTTTTAGTGGCGCCTGAAGCGATTTCAGTGGCTTTTTTGAGGAGGCCTTGGAAGGATTGAGCTTTTGTCTGAGTCGAAAACAACACGAAGAGAACTAGGAATTTTTTCATGATATCAATTTAAAGAATAAAGCACAAAGCACAAAGAATAAAGTTGGTATCCCCTGCGGGGATGATCGTATGAAATATTTCCTTCGGACTCATTCCCTCCGGACTTCGGACTCTTTTCCTTCGGACTTTGGACTCATTCCCTCCGGACTACTTACTAGCAACTAAATTTACCGAATAATTACTATCTTTAAAATCACTATTTATTAACCGACTATGAAATTACGTTTCCTACCCTTATTACTCCTTCCCCTCTTTTCTAACGCACAATCCAATGTCGATAGTCTGTTCATCAAGAAGATGTCTGATGAGATTATGACGAACGGAAAGGCTTATGACTTATTGTATGAGTTAACCAAAAAGATTGGTGGGCGTTTAGCCGGTTCTCCGCAGGCACAGAATGCGGTGATTTGGGGGAAGAAAAGTTTAGAGGCGATGGGTCCAGATAAAGTGTTCCTGCAGCCGTGCAAGACGCCTAATTGGAAGCGAGGTGGGAATGATTTTGTGGCGATTACGGGGGTGAATGGTGAGGCGAGAATGCAGCCGTTGGCGGCTTTGGCCTTAGGAAATTCACTGGGATCGAATGGATTAATTGAAGCAGATGTGATTGCTTTAGCTAGTTTTGATGAACTTGAAAAGCGTAAGGAAGAGGTGAAAGGCAAGATTGTTTATTTCCACAGTGTTTTTGATCCGACGAAGATTCAGACGTTTAAAGCGTATGGCGAGAGTGGCGCTTTTCGCCGTTCTGGTGCGAGTAAAGCTGCAAAATATGGTGCAGTGGCGGTGTTAATTCACTCCTTGAGTACAGCGCCGGATAATGAGCCACACACGGGTAGTATGAGTTATGATGAAGCATATCCGAAGATTCCAGCGGTTGCTTTAGGTCCGAATGATGCGAAGATGCTGTATGCTTTGGCCAAAAAAGGAACCATCAAAGCCCAAGTTCAAACTTACGGTTTCTTCCTACCAGATGCGGATGACAACAACGTAATTGCAGAAATCCGCGGATCTGAATTTCCAGAACAATACATCACGTTAGGCGGTCACTTAGACAGCTGGGATGTAAATGAGGGCGCACACGACGACGGCGCCGGTATCGTCCAAACGATGGAAGTATTGCGCGTTATGAAAGCGTTAAACTATAAACCAAAGCGTAGCATCCGTTTTGTCCTATTCGCTAACGAAGAAAATGCCGCGCGCGGTGGCAAGGAATATGCGAACCAAGCTAAAATCAACAAAGAAAACCACATTTTTGTCATCGAAAGTGATGAGGGTGGCTTCACTCCTCGTTCCATTGGAATTACGGCCCCTCCTGCTCAATTCGCCAGATTTCAAACCTGGACTCCCCTATTAAAACCTTATGGTTCTGAGATTACTTTTGGCGGTGGCGGTACGGACATTGCCCCGATGGCCGGCATCAATAAAGAATCCATCTTGGCTGGACTTATCCCAGACAGCCAACGCTATTTCGATCTGCACCACGCAAAAACGGATGTGTTCGAAAACGTGAACAAAAGAGAATTGCATTTAGGCGCCGTGAATATGGCAGCCATCATCTATTTAATTGATAAATACGGCGTAAAATGAGATTGACGACATTATTTCTGCTTTTTGCTTTTGCTACATTCGCGCAAAAGACTTCTTTTTCGGTTCTTGTGTACACGAAAAATGGCCCTGGCTATGTGCACGATAACATTCCCTCAGCCGTGGCTGCAGTTCAGAAGTTAGGCGCTGAAAATCGCTTTCAAGTTGATGTTTCGGCTGATCCAGGGGTGTTTGAAGAACAGAATTTGGCCAAATACAAAGTCATCATCTTCACCTCCACTAACAACGACGTCTTCGACACAGACGCTCAGCGCGTCGCTTTCCGCCGCTATATCGAAGCTGGTGGCGGATTCGTAGGTGTGCACTCGGTAACGGGCACAGAACGCAAATGGAGCTGGTTCAAATCGATGGTAGGTGAAACTTTCTCTTGGCATGCCAAGTTCCAACCCTTTTCGGTCATCAACATCGCCCCATCCCACCCATCCCTACAAGGTGTCCCCTCAAAATGGACGAAAGAAGACGAGTGCTATTTTGGCTTTGAACTTTACCCCGGCATCCAAACACTAATGATGCATGACGTGACTACCTTAGACCCGTCTCAAAAAGAACTCATCACAAAACACAAAGGCGTCTATGGGGACTATTTCCCAGCGGTCTGGACCCAACACTTCCAAGGCGGCCACATCTGGGTCACCACCCTAGGCCACGCGAAAGAAAACTATCAAGAACCGACCTACTTGAATCATTTGTTGCAAGGGATTAATTACATCGCTGGGCAGGTTCGCAAAATCGATTACTCGAAGGCTTTCGCGACGGGGAAAGATGATGTGTTGAGGTTTTAGGATTATTATTATTCATACAAAAAGCCCCAATTCGAAAGTATTGGGGCTTTTTGTTTAGTTATTTTTTATTAGCCTTACCGATGCACCGATGGATTGTAATGATTGAGTTGTTCCAAAAGAGGAGCGATTGTAATCTAAAAATATACTATGAGCGTCCATACCTTCATTATAAAAAGATGATGACCACCAATATCCAAAATAATTAATGGAAGAAAACCCTCCATTAAAATTTCTCATTCCTCCGGGAAGTGCTGTAAATCCACTACTATTATTTGTAGATATACTATTAGTAGCTTGATTTGAATCAACAGGAGATGCCCAATTAATATATCCTGTTTCCTTTAATTTTGCCCCTGCTACGCGAGCTCCTCCCAAGTAATTCATGAGTGTTATCCATTCATCTATAGTAGGTATGTGATATCCTTCAGGTGCAAGACCTCTAGGATCATTAACTGCAGCCCAGTTATATAGTTTGCCAAATCCAGCGTAATTCGGATCATTGAAATAATAGGTATATGCCCCTGTATTACTCCATTGTAATTGAGACCAAGTGTAATCATCGGTTTCAAAACGAATTGGATCTCCATTAGCATAAGTGGAGACATCTAAGTTTTTTGAAGTCCATAACTGGGTTCCTATTTTGACTAAGATGTCTTTTGAGAATCTTAAAGTAGGTGTTATATTCAATTCAAAAGTGTAGGCACCTGTAATGGTTGGGGTACCACTTGCACTCAAGGTAATTGCTTTGTCTCCTGTGCTATTAAGATTTCCAGAAGCCGAATAAGTAATTCCATTGGTTGTAGAAGAGATGTTGTAAGTCCCAATCTTATCAACATTTACTAATATTACCTGAGATGCGCCACTTGTTAAGGTATTGAGTAATAAATCTCCATTTGAATTACCAAGCCTTAAATTACTAAGAATTGCTGTGCCATTACTAGTTTTTGAAATTGACGTAAAATTGAAACTGATATTTGGGCTTGTATTTATCGTATATGGTATGATACCTGAGTCTTCAGGAGTACCGGAAGTTGTTAAAGTTATTGTTTTAAATCCAGTATTTGTAAATGTACCGGAGGCACTAAATATTACTCCATTTAAATTAGCATTAACTGCATATGATCCTGCAGATGTTACATTTGCAATAAGAGTTTGAGATACTCCACTCACTTGTTCGCCCACAAACATATTGCCAAATCCTTGACCATTTGTCCAACCGGAGATTACTGCTGTGCCATTACTTGAATAGGACATTGATGTAATTGTAAATGTACAATTAGGTGTTGTATTTAAACTAAAATTGTTATTTGCTAAGGTGTTTGGTGTACCAGATGCTATTAACACAACGGTCTGAGAACCAGTTCCTGCAAATGTACCTGAACTAGAAAAAGTTACACCATTTATAGTTCTCCAAATAGCATAGGTTCCTGTAGAAGTTACATTAGCTATGACTGTTTGGGTTAAGTCAGTAATGGGTGTTGATAAATACATTTCTCCTGTTGTGGTGCCCGTTGTCCATGAATTAACAATTGCAGTGCCGTTTGAAGATGGTTGGGCATTTATAATTCGATTAAATGAGCAATTGGGAGACGTATTTAAAGTAAAGTTGTTTGTTCCTACTGAGTTTGGAGTACCTGACGCAGACAGAGTAATGGATTGCGAACCAGTATTTGTTAGAACTCCAGATGCTGAGAAAGTAATACCATTCACTGTTGTAGATATAGAATAAGTACCAGAAGTTATCACATTTGCTGTAATATATTGACCTACTCCAAATACGATTGAATTTGCTGTTAGTGTTCCTATGGATGTGTTTGCGGAATATTCAGAAATAACCGCGGTTCCATTACTTGATGGGTGAACAAAAACTTCCCTATTAAATGAACAACTTGGAGAGACGTTGATGTCAAATGTATTAGAACCTGTTGTTGTGGGAATCCCTGTTGCGGTTAATATAACTGTTTGTGAACCAGTTCCAGCAAATGTACCAGTTCCTGCAAAAGTGATACCATTTCTAACCGCATTAACATAGTAAGTCCCTATTCTTGTAACATTAGCTGTAAGCGTTTGTGTTGTATTATAGATCGTACTATTAACAATCATGTTTCCTGTTGAACCAGTTGAACACACCCATTGGGAAACTACTGCAGTTCCAAAAGAGGTAGGGTTTACTTGTACCATTCTTCCAAAATTAACTGATGGTATTGTATTTATGGTAAAAATATTATTTCCATCTGTACTTGGTAAGCCTGTTGCTGTTAAGATGACATTTTGATTTCCAGTAGAAGTAAATGTGCCGGATCCAGCAAAAGTAATACCATTTAAGTTTGTGGTAATTGTATAAGTACCCACTGAAGCAACATCTGCAATTAGCGTATGTGAAACACCGCTCACATTTTCGTTCACATATAAACTGCCTATACTATTACTTCCATCAGTCCAAGAATTAATTACTGATGTACCATTTGAAGTAGGTGATAAAATTGATCTAGTAAAAGATTTACCTGGATCTGTATTTGTAGTAAACGTGTAAGTTCCTGAATTTAAAGGTGTTCCAGAGGCGGTTAATACTACGTTATATGTTCCTGTATTTGCGAAAGTTCCTGATTTATCAAAATTGATACCATTTGCTTCAGCATGCACATTATAAGTACCAGGTGTTGTAACTGTTGCCGTTAAGGTTTGAGTAACTCCTGAAACTTGTGAATTTTGCATTAAACTTCCAGATGATGATACGCTTGATGTCCAACCTGATATTACGGCCGTTCCATTAGAAGAGGTAGTATTTACTGTTCTAGTAAAAGAACAAGAAGGGCTTGTAGATAAAGAATAAGTATATGTTCCTGGATTAGTCGGTGTTCCAGTCGCTCTTAAATACACATCTCTAGTCGTTCCAACCATATAAGGGTCGAATTTATCAATAGCAGAAAAGGTAATTCCATTGTTTTTAGCAATAAATGTGTAAGAACCAGATTGAGTAACTGTCACATTAAGTTGTTGATAAGTAATTTGAGGATTAACGACATTATTGGGAGAAATATTATTACCATCGCCACTTGAACAATTATTGATAACAACCGCACCATTTCCGTTTGTAGTTATTGAAACTGGTGCATTTCCGCATGCATTATACCAAATTGTTCCAATCCACCATTCGAGACAATTGGTGTCAGAATTGAAAATCGTCAAACCGATAGCAGGGTTTATTATTGCATCTCTTTGAGAAGAGGTCATTCTAGGAGGCAAAAAACCTTTATTAGTGGAATTAATATCCACAATTGCGGTTTGTTCAGGGGTGCTAGTTCCGATTGAAATCGGGTCATTGAATTTTTTAACACCCTGAATAGTTTGTGAATTTGTTAAATCAACATAATTCTTGGTGCTGGAACCAGTTCCCCCATTCGCCAGTGGCAAAATACCTGTTACATTTGATTGGAGAGATATAGTGCTAATTCCAGTGGCAATTTCATATGTTCTATCTGATGTCAAATCAAATGAGGTACCATTAATTGTGATTTTTCTATTTTGAGGTACTCCTCCCAAAGAAGCTAAGTCGGGTTTATTTGATAAATCATCAAAGTTTCCAGTGTGAGCAACTGTGGATAATATCGGTTTAAATTTTATAAAATCAAGCTTCGAGTTATCAGTTTGAAGCCAATTTGATTGTACAGGTGCAGCTGGTATGGTAGGTTTATTATCTAAATCATTATAGTCACCACTAAAGTCAGACTTATTAAAAAATTTATCAAAATCAGATTTGGCAATTAAACCCGCAGTAACAGATGGAAATGAAGCTAACGGCAGAGTTAAAGTATGAATAGCTGAAGCAGACTGAAACGCAGGACTATTACCAGTTGTTGCAATTGAAAATGTTTGTATAGCACTCGTTAATCCATTTAAAGAGGAAATACTATTATTGTCAACATAGCTTTTTACAGCTTTTTGGGATGGGAATAAAATATCACTTGTTGATTGTCCTCCTAAATCAATAGCTATTGATTTATTGAGTGAGTTCTCTTTTAATGCAATTGTTGTTGAAAAATTATTTGATGAAACTTTTGTGTCTAATGCTATTTGAGTTGCCGTACTAACCGGTTTATCTACATCCGCTGTATTATCCACGTTACCCAATCCTACTTTTGACTTGTCTATTCCAGTAGCCACTTTAGCGTTTGTTACTGCTAAATCTGCTAGATGTCTGGTTAATATTCCTCCATCTTGTACTCCACCAGAATTTACAAGTCCATCCACATAGGTCTTCACTGCTTTTTGTGTCGGGAATAAAATATCACTTGTTGCCCCTGCCCCTAAATTCGTGGCTGTTGATTTGTTAGCAGCATTTTCCTTTGTTGCCAAAGTTGTAGTTGATGCTTTTAAATCCAATGCAGTTTGGGTCGCTGAGCTAATCGGTTTAGCTAAATCAGCTGTGTTTTCTACGTTAGAAAGCCCTACCATTGCTTTGGTAATACCAGAAACTGAGCCCGTAAAAGTAGGAGACTCTAAAGGCGCTTTAAGCGCCAAGTCTACCGTATTAGCTTTACCAGATAGTTGACTAATGGTCGCTAATCCACTTAAATCTTGATCTCCCGTATTCGTACCACTCACGGCCGCAAGTTTATTTTTTTCCGCTGTGGTATAGATTTGATCTACACCTAAAGCTGTTTTCAAAGCCGAGATAGAAGCCACGCCTGTTCCTCCTTTGGAAGCAGATAACACGCCATCTACATTATCTGCGTTAACTCCATTTGCGTAATGGGCGAATGGTACAGATTGTAAACGGGTGGTTCCCATGGCTGCAAAGCTGGTTCCTCCAGCGGGATCCATTTCTACTTTTAAGAATTTGGGGTTGATTTTCCAGTTGATGTCTGTGAAGTTTCCGGTTTTTGAGATTTGGGTTCCATCACCTATGACTACAGAAAATATGCCTTGGGCGTTTGTGGTGACTTCTTTTGATTCCACATATTCCACTGATCCTGTTTCTGAGCCTTGAATGACTGTGAAGCGGAGGCTGATTTTTTGAGAGGCTAAAACAGCACCTGAGGAGTTTCTGCCAACGCCTTGGAAGTTGATGCCATTGTTTTGGGAAAAGGCTAGGACAGAAACGAATAATAAAAGGAACGTAAGGAATTTTTTCATTAGTTTATTCTACTGAATTTGAATGATATAGCTTGTTTAAGATCGTCTGAGGACGAATAGATCAATCGAATGAAATAAGTGCCTCCTTGTAAATGGGAGATGTTTATTTCCTTTTCGAGGTAATTAATATAATAAGTGGCTGGATAGGTATCAAGAATGCGACCTTGCTGGTCTATTAAGTGAAATTCGACAAATCCAGGTTTAGATAAAGCACCCTTAAGTCGAACATATTCGGTGGCTGGATTGGGTGAAAGAACGAACTCCTCTCCTGCTTCGAAAACCCGATTTACGATGCCTGTTACTAACGGCGTATAGGATTGGATGAAACCGGAACTTAAACTGAGTTGATTGGTGGTTTGGAAATAGGCAATGGAAGCAGATTCGCCTATGCTGTAGTCAAGGGATTTACTGGCCGCTCCACCCACATTGATCGTCGTAGGACTGATGCTTTGAGCAGAGGTACTAAAACAACCAAGTACTAAAAAAAAGATAAGGAGTCGAAACATGTATCGTAGAACAGAAATTAAATCTACGATTTAGCCAGAGAGAAATTTGTTCCATTTTAAAAACAGGAGTCCCAAGTTCGGAAGATGAAACAAAAAACAGTTTAATTAGGCGTTTTTAGCGTTTCTAGGTACTCAGATGGGGTGCATCCGTAAAAGCGATTGAACGCACGGTAGAAAGAGGATTTGGAAGAAAAACCAGAGTCAAATGCGATGGCTTCAATGGTTAAGTTGTCCAATGTGTTCGCATCAATTTGCGACAGGAAATGAGTTAAGCGCATTTCGTTTAAATAATCATTGAAGCGCTTTTGGTAATAATTGTTGATAATATAAGACAGGTCTCGATTAGGAATTTGTGTTTCCACTGCGACTTGACTAATAGCCAAGTTAGGCTGTAGATAGGTTTTTTGGGTTTGGAAATACTTCTCTAATTTTTTGATCTCTTTCGAATAATTTTCAAGGATAAACGGAACCTTAACGGTTTCATTATCTACGAGACTGGAAGGCGTTTCTTTGTAACGAATGAAAGGTAAACCCGTCAATACCTGAGGGTTAATGAGTAAATACGTAAATACGACAAAGTGCGAAATAGCTAAAATGATATTAGGGATAAGCGTAAGTTCTGTGCTTGTAAATAAATTTTCCTGTGTAAAATAGAGGACAAGAACGATGAAAAAGGCGATTAGGAATCCTGAGGTTGCCCAAGTGAATATACTTAGCCATCGCGTTACGCGGTTGATTTGATCTTTTATCGTTTGATCAGGGTTATCTCTAGTAAAGGTGACAATGAGGCGCCATTGGAAGATTAAATACAGAGAAGCTTGAATCGGCCTGAACAAGTAGAAAACACTCTCAGGTAAAAAACCTAGTTGTTTCTCTATACCAAAGTTTTTGTCCTGAATCGTCTTCGTCACAATTTCTACTTTGTACTCTAGTGGACTCAAGAAAAAGGGCAAATAATTAATGATAAAAAACAGGAAGGGTAATAAGTGAAGAAAATCAAGTGATTGCCACTTCTTTTCATTGTATAACACACTTCTCACATACAGATATCCTAAAGGAGGCACTAAAAAGGTCAATGGAGCGGCAGTTCTATACAAATAAGGAAACTGCTGAATGGAGCCGGAGAAAACAAATAAGAAAAGTGATACGGCCCAGATTTGGCATAAGATGGAAACAGATAACAAATAATCGGAGTATGATCGAAGGGCATTTTTCTTGAATAGCAAAATATACACAGTGAGAAGACCACAGAGTATACCAGCATCCATGAAATCCAGTAAATCAATCATGCATCAAATGTAGCAATTTCTTTTTCCTTTTTTCGCGAAAAATGCCCATTTTTGCACCATGATTAGAGTATTATTAGTGGCTTTGGCCTCCGTGTTCGTCTTAAATTCTTGTGAAAAATCGTCTGCTGAAATCGAATCAGAGGTACGCGATTTGTGGTTGCAAAATCTTCAAAAAGAGCATGTTACGGGTGTGAATGTATTGGACGTTTCCTTAGTTCAAAAGAGTGATTCGCTTTATACGGGCGTATTGAAAACCAAAGAGCCAGAGGGCACTTTCTTGTACAATCTGGAGGTAACACGCGCGGGCGACCAACTTTCCTACGAGGTGATCGGGGATGGTATTCAGACGGATGGCCGAAATACCCACGAACCCGATGATCAGCCTGTAGAGTCTGATTCTTTACATCAATAGTATTTTCCCCGTTCTTCCCGGCGTCTGATAAGCAATGATAGCTTCTTTGAATTGTTCCAAAGGATAAGTTGCCTGTATATCCAATTTGATTTCTTGGCTCAGCAACAAAGAGAAAACGGCTTTTATCGCTTTTTGAATGCCTGCTGATCCTAATTCTTCCCACCACGAGCTCAACCACCAGCCTTCCACACTTAGTTTTTTGAAGATTAATACACCAGAATTTAAGGGAATCGGTTCTTGACTTAATAGGCCAAAAACAAGCATCTTTCCACCAGTTTTAAGGCAATTCAAGGCTTTGGCCCCCTGATCCCCTCCTACCGCATCAAATACATAATCCACTCCTTCCGGGAAAATGTCTCTTACCTTTTTAGTCAAACTATCGGTAGCGACATCAATGACCGCCGTAGCGCCTAAATCTAACAAAGTTTGCTTCTGATCTGCTTGCCTCACCGTAGCAATGACATGAATACCACGCATCGCCGCTAATTGAATCACGACTTTACCCCAGGCAGATGCCCCGGCCGTAATCAATAAAGAACCCCCTTTTTGCAAACCAGATGTCTCTAACATCCCATAAGCCGTCACCGGATTCACGAATGCCTGGCAAGCCACCTCATCTGTCATACCGTCTGGAATGGGAATCAATCCCGCATCCGGCACACAGGTATATTCCTTCCAGGTACCTACAGAGGTAAATAGTACGCGGGTTCCCTTAGGGAAAGTAGCCGATTCCTCTACCACCCCAGAAGCTTCAAACCCTGCACTACTGGGAAGTTTAGGTGTAATGCCATACAAACCTTGTACAAACATCATATCCGATGGATTGATATTACGAGCCGTGATGCGAATGAGCGCTTCCTTTGCCGCCGGTGTAGGCTTTGCGATTTCTTCTAATTGAAGGACATTTTCGGGTAATCCGGTTTCGTGAAATACGACTTGTTTCATAGTGTGTTTTTTCCAGGGTTGGTAGCGTAAATTACCATATTATTTCTTTAAATTGTTTAAAAATAGACTAGAATATGCAGGCATTTTCATTGAAGAATCAAGTAGCCCTCATTACGGGCGCTAGCAAGGGAATCGGATTCAGTATTGCGGAGTTTTTTGCGGAGGCTGGAGCGAAGGTGGTCATCAGTAGTCGGGACCAACCTACCTTAGATCAGTTAGCCCAGGAATTGCGGGACAAAGGATATGAGGCGACAGGCATTGCGTGCCACGTGGGAAAGATGGATCAATTGGCTCATTTAGTTTCAGAGACGATTGCACAATATGGTCAAATCGATATTCTTGTGAATAATGCGGCGACTAATCCCACTTTTGGCCCTATTCACGATACGACGCTGGATGCTTTCGATAAGATTATGAATGTGAACCTGAAGGCTCCATTTGAGTTAATGCGTCTATGTATGCCTCATTTGCAAAAATCGACTAATGCGTCGGTGATTAACATTAGCTCGGTGGGTGGTATATCACCGGAGCCAGGTTTAGGGATTTACAGTGTGAGTAAGGCGGCGCTTATTTCAATGACAAAGGCTTTTGCCAAAGAATGGGGCGATTTTAATATCCGCGTGAACGCCATTTGTCCAGGCTTGATCAAGACGAAGTTTTCGGAGGCGCTTTGGTCCAATGATAAAATACTTCAACATACGCTTCGTCAATTACCTATTAAACGCATAGGCACGCCAGAAGAAATCGGTGCTACTGCCTTATACCTCGCGTCGCCAGGAGCTTCTTACACGACAGGCGCAGTCATTACCGCTGATGGCGGTTTAACCATTTAACTATGTTTGTTTCAGATAAAGCGTTAGAATTAGTACCTCGTTACCGAGCATTCCTCGAGAAATACATCATTCCTTTAGAGCAAGGGGCCATCTATGGTTCTTTCAGGGCTCATTTGCCTGCACTGCAAGCACTGCGCACTAAAGCAAAAGAAGAGGGCTTGTTCGCCCCTCACCTGCCCGTTTCGCATGGAGGGCTAGGTTTATCCTTAGTGGACTTCGCTTCGATTTCTGAAGTGTTAGGGACGAGTCCTTTGGGACATTACGTATTTAATTGCAATGCACCGGATATCGGGAATATGGAGTTGATGCATCAATTTGCGTCTCCTTTCTTACAAGAGAAATATTTACGACCATTAGAGCGCGGTGAAATTCGTTCTTGTTTCGCGATGACGGAGCCGGAACATGCGGGAAGTAATCCCGTGCATATGTCAACCACTGCTGTACTTGAAGGGGATGAATATGTGATCAATGGACACAAATGGTTTACGTCCTCTGCAGATGGGGCTTCCTTTACGATTGTGATGGCGGTGACGAATCCTTCGGCTGAAAATAAGTATGAACGGGCGAGTATGATTGTGGTGCCTTTGGATAATCCAGGCTATCGAATGATTCGAAACATTCCCATTATGGGAGATGAGGGCGAAGACTACCTGTCACACAGTGAGGTGGAGTTTGTGAATTGCCGGGTGCCGGTGTCTCATTTGATTGGAACGGAGGGATCAGGTTTTACGCTAGCGCAGGTTCGATTAGGGCCTGGTCGTATTCACCACTGTATGCGGTGGATTGGGATCTGTGAGCGGGCTTTGGGTATGATGTGCGACAGAGCTCTAGAGCGCGAGTTAAATCCAGGACATTCACTTGCGATGCAACAAACGATTCAAAACTGGATTGCAGAAAGCGCGGCAGAAATTAAAGCTTCCCGCTTATTGGTGTTAAATACCGCACACATCATCGAGAAATACGGTGCTAAGGTGGCCAAAGAAGACATATCCACCATCAAGTTCTATGTTTCAGATGTATTGATGAAAGTGATCGATCGGGCGATCCAGGTGCACGGAGCTTTAGGAATCACGGATGATACGTTGTTATCGTTTTGGTACCGCCATGAACGGGGGGCTAGAATTTATGATGGGCCCGATGAGGTGCATAAATCGGTTTTAGCTAAGAGCATTTTAAAATCACGGAAGGGCTAATGGAAGGCTTTGAAAAATTACCCGCTTATTTATGCGTTCCTTCGGTGGAGGTTACAGCTTTTCCGGGCGGATTCTCGAATCTGACTTATCAGGTAGTTGCAGGAGATTCTACGTATGTATTGCGCAGACCACCTCACGGTTTAAAAATCGCCAAAGCCCATGATATGATTCGCGAGTTTCGGGTATTGCAGGCTTTGGAAAAGGCGGGTTATACGAAGATGCCGCATCCTATTTCAGCCTGCGAAGATGAGTCGATTATAGGGGCTCCTTTTTTCCTCATGGAGAAAGTGGATGGCATGATCATTAGAAATCGTCCGCCAGCGGAAGCTACTGGGGCATTTTTTCGGCAACTCTCGACGTCTGCACTCGATTTCTTAATCGATTTGCATTCGCTGGAATTAGCCGACTCAGGCCTAGGAGCTTTAGGGAAACCGGAGGGATATGCGTTAAGACAGGTGCAAGGCTGGGCTGAACGTTTCCAAAAGGCGAAGACTTCGGAGGTAACTACCATTGAAGAAGCCTTTGATTGGCTCTATTCTGCGCTTCCTTCCAGCTCTGACGTCGCCTTCATTCACAATGACTTCAAATACGATAACCTAGTGATTTCTGCATCAGGAGAAGTTCAAGCTGTGTTGGATTGGGAGATGGCGACCGTAGGTGATCCGCTGATGGATTTGGGAACGACTTTGGCCTATTGGGCGGAGGCTGGAGATGAAGATATTTTGAAGATGTTTAATCTGTCTTATGTGCCGGGGAATTTTACCCGCCGCGAGGTGATTGACTATTACGCCTCCAAAACGGGGCGCGATATGAGTAATATGGTTTTCTACTATGTGTTTGGTTTATGTAAAGTGGCCACCATCGCTCAGCAGATCTACCAGCGTTTTAGTTTAGGGTATTCGAAAGACCCGCGTTTTAGTGTTTTAAATCAAGTCGTGGAGGCCGCTGGCCGAAAAGCGATCGCCTCTATTCAAACAGGTAACATATGAAAATCAACAACGTGTGCATCTTAGGTGCCGGAACTTTAGGAACGAGAATTGCTTTACAGGCAGCCTTGTCAGGCTTTCAGGTAGCTGTTTATGACATAAATGCGGAGGCTTTTGTGGCTTCGAAGAAAGTGATGACTAAGATTCTTCGATCACTTTCGCTGACGGATGAAATTATCGCGAAGATTAAATTCACAACAGATGCGGCGGAGGCCGTTGTAGATGCGGATATTATCTCGGAATCCGTGACGGAGGAATTGCCTTTGAAACGTCAGGTATGGGCACAATTTTCCGTCTTAGCGCCGGCTAAGACGATTTTTACGACGAATACCTCCTATTTATTGCCGTCTATGTTAGTGGACTCGGTGGATCGCCCTTCCCTATTTTGTGCGTTTCATTTCCATGATGTGTTTTATTCGAAAGTGGTGGATATCATGCCGCATCCTGGTACGTCTGAAGAGGTGGTGAGTCTATTAGAAGATTTTGGCAGAGCGCTGAAACAAGTCCCCGTGATCGTGAGAAAAGAGAATCCGGGCTATGTATTTAATTATATGCTGATGGCCGTGATAGGCGCAGCGGGTAAGTTAAGAACCAAAGAAATCGCGAGCATCGAAGATATCGACAAATCTTGGATGGTGAACTTCCATATGCCCATGGGACCTTTTGGAATACTGGACTCGATCGGATTAGATACGGCCTGGCATGTGACGCATAACCTGGAGGATGCAGGTTCGCAAGCTTTTGCTGCGTTGTTGAAGACCTATATCGACGCTGGGAAGCTAGGAGAAAAAACAGGGGAAGGATTTTACAAATACCCTGCCCCTGCGTATAAAGATCCTGAATTTTTAAAATAACTTATTCCGGTTGATATATCCGTTCTGCATTTTTTAATATTTCGGCTTTGTCCAAAGTCATCACCTTTGTCTTCTGAGCCTGATACAGTTCGCGTTGATCCGCGAAGTGCTTCGACTCAGGATGTGAACTAGCGCCAAAGGTATTCACCGTCTCAATCAGTGGCAAACCTCCGCCTGTAGGAAACTTCACAAAACCGATGTAGGCATCACCGCTATTCATTTTGCGTTGTGATTCGCCCATGGGCTCAGACATCACCGCCGCTAACACATCCGGCATTCCGGCTTGTGGCCAATCTTGATCTCCTCTTTTCAACCGTTGGAACTCCCCTAGCGTCACGTCCAAACGGCCGTAGTGCTTCATCAAGAAATCATGCACGTATTGAGTTAGCTCCACAGCTTCGGATTCTGTCAAAGGATCTTTCGAAGCCGTATGTCTTATTTTAGATGCCCCATAATAGGCAATGTTATAATACAAGGCGCCCACACTCTCGATATTGGTTACGTGGTTCCATTCTTTCAAGCCTTTGATGATGGTCGCTAAGGCCGGGTATTTAGCCGCATCTAGCGTGAAAAGTACTGAAGCATCGTATCCATAGGGATATAAAATCTTCGCAGGCAATTGACGATCGAACTTGATGCGCTTCAAATCTTCCCAGCCTATTTTGTCGTAGGTATCGATCAGGTCCTTTGCCCGCTGTGAACGGTTATTGTGGTAAGTCTCGTATCCGTCATATTTGTCATAATTCGCTGGATTCAGATTCTCGTTTACCGCCGTAGCCATAAAGGGCGAGTGATTCGTGTTAAACAAATATCCAGCCGCTGGATTCAAGTGCTGAGGCAATTCATTCAGCGGTTTGAATTTTTCCCAAAGTGTCTCCCGCGTATTTCCTGGTAGTGTGGAGGCCCAGTTGTATTTGGCATTACGATACGGCATTTTTCCATTCGAGATATAAAAGATATTGTCCTCCTTATCTGCGTACATGATGTTGAACATAGGCAGGTGATTCTGGTTTAACGCCGCCTTGAATTCCGTGAAGTTCGTAGAGCGGTTCATCGCGTACCACTGCTGAAGAGCGCCGGCATCCATTAGAGACGGAAGACGTAAGGAGAAATAACCTCCTTTGGGCGATTTCACTGTGGGGCCATAAATCGATTCGTAGGCCATCTTAGAAACGGGGAAAGGAATTCCTTTGATGTTCAGCTTTATTTTTCTCTTTACCAAAGGCAACCATTCGCCATCCACTTCGTATTGACCCGGATGCGCTTTGTCTGTCTTTAATTGATAGACGTCGATTTTGTCTTGGAAATTCACCGTATGCGCCCAAGCTAGATTAGGCGTCACTCCGTGGAAGATCAATGGGCCACCTGGGAATAAACCTCCCAAGATATTCCAACCCTCCTCAGACTGCACATGCGCCTCGTAGAAAGCCGTAGCGCCCTCGATGGGCTGATGCGCGTTAATGACTAACATCGGCTCGCCAGTAGCCGATTTCGAGCTCTTAATGGCAAAGGCATTACTTCCTTCCCCTGTAAAGCCGGGAAGTGAAGGAATGGAGCCATCGAGGATTTTGGGTAAAGCCTTATCTACTCCACAGAAAATCGCCACGGAGAACATCGTCGTTGCGATATAATCTTCGATAGCAATGGGAAACACGTGTTTGTTCACCACTTCTGATGGATGCGCTTTCCCGTAGGCCTCAAGACCCATCAAATACCCTTGCACGAGTTGCAAGAATTTAGGATCCATCGACTTAATCTGCTGATCGACCACCTTGCGCGTATTCAATAAGCCAAAGACAAAATCCACCGGAGCGCCTTTCTTTCCTAAGGCAGTGCCTAATTTGCCCTTACCCGTGAGGATAAGTGTCTGTATCGTCTTAAAGTCATCTTCTGAATGCGCCCAGGCTAAACCGTAAGCGACCTCCGGATCCGTAGGGGCAAAAATGTGAGGCACCCCGTAGGTATCACGCGCGATAGTGATTTTATCCTTGCGGATAAGAGGTTGTTGGGCATTTGCCCAAAAAGTAATCAGACAAAGAGCTAGTAGTTTTAATTTCATTAGTGAGGTTTTGCGAGTAAATTAGCTAGTAAACGGTAGGCACCTGGAACGCCTGCCGGTAATTCCCGGAAGAAGACCAATCCGGTATAAATGAATTGACCTTTTCCGAATTTGGTTACAGCGATGTTTCCCTTGTTTTGGGATTCACCCGGATCCGAAAATCCAAGTGGAAACTCAAAATGAGGGTCAGTTGTTTCGGCGGTATAAATACTGCGTTCTTGAATCCAATCCGTAAAGTCGTTTTCGCTTATTTTATTAGGGCTATTCAATAGCGGATGAGTAGGCAGCAGGAATTCCGGCTTCGCTTCTTCTTTCGTAATTCGGTTACGCGACACTAATAAGGGATAGGGCGACATACTCGACTTCATCGGGCCTAAGAAACTAGCGGTATTGTATTGTACCACATAATTGCCGCCGTTTTCGATGTATTTCATGATTTCGGGATAGGCGTTTTCCCAATAGTCATTCGTATTGTAAGCACGCACGCCTGTTAAAACCACATCGTATTTCTGCAGATTCGCTGCCGTTAAGTCTTTCTCCGCTAAGAAGTCCACCTCGTAGCCCATTTGCTTTAATGCCTCTGGGACTTTATCGCCGGCTCCTTTGATATAGCCTAATCGATTCCCTTTTTTTGCGAAGTCGATGTGCAATATGCTCAAGTTCACGGGTGTGAAATAGCGTTGGGTCGGAATATGTGGGTATTCGATGGTTTGCAAATTCAAGGAATCCACCCAATTGTCGGTTCCAGAAGTGATATGCAGTTGAATGTTGCTCGATAGTTTACCTAGCGGTACAGATGCCTCATTGAAGGAAATAGGCCATTCGCGCTTCTCCCCAGCTTTCATTCCGTCTTTTAATGGGATGTTTGCCAAAACCGATGGTCCCAACTTTACCTCGATTTTTCCAGGCTTTAATCCCCCTAAAGCGGTGATGGAGAGGTTAGTGGTTTTCGTTGCCTTGCTACCCTTAGGGAGTAAGACCACGTTTGAACTCAAACTAAAGACCGTTTTCGGAGTCACGGCGATAGGCTGCAAGATCTCCCCTTTCACTGGGTCGATGATCAATTCTTGTACGGGTTTCTCTAGGGAAAATTCTTCCCCTTGAATCATAAAAGTCGCTTTTGCCGTATAGGCAGGATCTACTTTCGCCTGACCAATTTTTTGTTGATCACTGACATTAAAGTGTCCCGTGGTTTTCGCTTCTTGTATCCAATAAGGTTGCGTAATGGGCGCGGAGGCCGTAATACTGCGATTGAATGGATATTTTTTATAGGGCTCCAACTTACCGTTCCAAGTAGTATCAATTCCGGCAAACGAAAGGTTGACATTTTCCACGTTTATAGGTGCGCGAACAATAAATTCCGTCTTAATAGGAAGCTTCTCTCCTATGGCAACCATGCCTTGTGAAGTCGTAGCTCCGAGGTAAATCCCTGCAGCATTGACTACCCAAGCATTGATTTCTGCAATTTTCTTCTGCGTCCACGGGCTTGAAGGAAGCGCTTGAATGGATTTTTTTAAGCTGATCAAAGCCGAAATGCTCTCGTAAGGTTTCGCTGGATTGTAGCCTTTGATGATGGGTACGATAAGTGCATCTATGGTTGGATTCACTCGATTCCATGAAGCGTCTACGCCATCCCACAAGTATTCTTTGGGAGCATCACCGCCTAAAGTGGCGAAGTATTCGGTGCTTCTTCCACGGTCTACCGCAAAGCCAAAACCTTGGGATTTGTGTTGGCTACGACTAAAAGCGGCTAGTTCGCCGGTGCTTTGTCCTAAAAAAGGCAAATAATCGCCTATGTTGACTTTAAATTGAGAATCTGAGATGGTTGAATTACCGGTAGATCCCGGAAAACGAAAGGTATTCCATAACAAACGCTTTGCCTGCCAAACATCCACACCCTGTTTCAACTGTTCCGGGAACATCTTGGGGTCTGCTGCCGCTTTATAAGCTTCAATGGCTAATGCCGCGGAGGCAGAGTGATGACCGTGGCCCGCGCGTGCATCCGGTGGAAAACGTGTGAAAATGATATCAGGACGTGTTTTGCGAATGACCCAAACTAAGTCTGCTAGAATCAATTGCTTATCCCAAAACGCCAAAGCTTCGTCTGTCGACTTCGAAAAACCAAAGTCAAACGCACGCGAGAAATATTGATTAGCCCCGTCAATTCTCCTGGCCGCTAGTAATTCCTGCGTTCTTATTAATCCTAAGGGCACGCCTTGCTCGTCTCCGATGAGGTTTTGGCCCCCATCTCCTCTGGTGCAAGCAAAATAATTTGTCTCCCAATGTTGTTGCTGGGCAAACCAAGTCAACATATGTGTGCTTTCATCATCTGGATGTGCGGCTACATGCAAGACGGATCCCAAGACCCGTAATTTTTGTAAGTCTTCACCTAATTGAGCGGATGTACGCTGCTGTTGTGCTATGGCAGGAATGGCTAGTAAAGCCAAAAGGATTATTTTTTTCATTAGCTTAACATGTTTCTGTTCCATGGTCCACGGTAATTTCTTCCTAGTAAAGCGGTCGCTTCTGGGTCATTTAACACGGTTTTCGTTCCTGGATCGTAGGAAAGAGGTCGCCCAAGTTTCATCGAAAGATTCGCCATAATGCAGGATGCGGTAGATATATGTCCTTCTGAGATATCTGCAATAGGTTTCGAACTTTTGTCGATGGCAGCTAAGAAATCAAGCATGTGTCCACGCGTGGCTGGTGCCGCATTTAATTCGATGCGATCCTCTTTTAAATCTTCTGGATATTTCTCTTTTTCATAGACCACATCCATGTGCAGTTTCTCTCCTTTAGGATCTGTAGGCGTGAAATCATATTTCATCGTGCTCATTCTCAGCGTTCCTTTTTCGCCGTAAATAGTTAAACCCCACGGATATTCTGGATCTGGAGGAGTTCCCCAGCTTCTATGTTGCCAAACACAATTCAACCCATTGTACTCAAAAACGGCCGTTTGTGTGTCAGGGATGTTGGATTTGCCCTCTTTTTGGACATAGATCCCTCCTTCTGAACTCACGCGGTTAGGCCAGCCTAAATCCAGCATCCAGCGCGCCGTATCGAACATGTGGATGCACATATCACCCATAATTCCATTTCCATATTCCTCAAACGTTCTCCACCAGCGAGTGTGCGGTAAACCATCATAAGGACGTAATGGCGCAGGTCCCGTCCACATTTCGTAATCAAAATAGTCTGGAACGGCCTGGACTTGCGGATTTCCATTATTGCGCATGTGGTAATAGCAATACATTTCTACATGTGCTACTTTGCCTAACAAGCCTTTATCTATAATCTCCTTTTTAGCCTGAATCAAGTGCGGTGTACTTTTTCGTTGAGTTCCTACCTGCACTGTTTTGCCGTATTTTCTACCGGCAGCGACCATCGCCTCACCTTCTAGCACATCGACCGAAATAGGCTTTTGAACATAGACGTGTGCTCCTGCCTTTACTGCGTCTATCATCTGTAAGGCGTGCCAGTGATCTGGGCTGCCCACAATGGCGATATCTAATTCGTTTTCCTTTAATAACTGGCGGTAATCCCCGTATAATTTGGGCGTTTTGCGTGATTTTTGACGTGCCGCTACAAGCCTTCCCGCTTCTGTTAATTGATTGCGATCTGGGTCACACAAGGCAACTACCTCTACAGGAGCCACTTGCATTAATCGGAATAAGTCACTCTTACCGTACCATCCGGTACCAATTAAGGCTACACGATAAGGTCTTGCTGGATTAACTAAATCTAATCCGTAAGCGCCAAAAGTTGACATAGCCAATGCAGCCGATGCCCCCTTCATAAAATGTCTGCGGTTAATGTTAAAGTTTTTCATAGGATGATCGTTAAGACTGATTCAGCCGGTATTTCTAGGTTTAGTTTTTCTACACTCAGATTCTTTTTGCGGCCCTCGTTTTGGACTAATAATACTGTTTTTCCATCTGGACGCTTGAAAGCTGCGGCCTGAATTCCTTCCGGTACATCGATTCCTAAACGTACAGAGCCAGCGGGCACAAATCTGGCCGCTTGCATAACAATGTAATAAGATTGATTGCGAATAATATCCTGACCTGAGATGGTTAGCGCACCTAAGCATTCGGTGCAACCTCCGGGTGTATGAGGCCCATAGCTAGGATCATTCGCTAAATTCCATTCTATGGCCGTTTTTGCGTGGTTATTCACCGCGCCCAAGATGACATTCTTCACATGCCACATAAAATCGCCTGTAAAATCACCTTTGTACCCCGTCCATTGTTCGGTAAAATAGAGGTCCTTATCTGGATGCGCCGCCTTCACTTTGCTTAAGGCTGATATATCCCCGTTGTACAAGTGAAAGGCTGACCCACTTACGTATTGCTTTGTTTCTGGGTCATTTAATAAGTCAATGGCGTATTCTGGATGATCGCAATTATGATCATAGACGATGATTTTGGTAGTGATTTTTCGTTTTTTGAATACAGGGCCTAAAGCTGTTTTGATAAAATTCGCCTGCATTTCAGATGTCATCAACATACTTGGATTGTTGCCTGGATGAAGTGGTTCGTTTTGGGGAGTTAATGCCCAGATAGTAATTCCTTCATTCGCCATTTTTTCTATGTAGGTGGCAAGGTAATTGGCATAATTTGTATAGTGCTTTTCCAAAAGTGATCCGCCTTTACTCTCCCCATTATCTTTCATCCAGGTGGGTGGAGACCAAGGTGTGGCCATTAATTTTATCGCTGGGTTAATGGCTATAATTTGTTGTAAAACGGGAATCAAATCGGCTTTTGAGGGTTCTAAACTGAATTTTTTAGGCTTGTCCTCATAGGAAAAAACAGTTGCGTCTAAATCTGTTGCCCCTACGCCGATTCTCAAAACGGAGATTCCGTTTTTGCCAAATAGCTCCTGCAGTAAAGCCGCTCTTTTCGCGGGTTCTAATGCTTGAATTAATTGAGCGCTACCGCCAGTTAATGTGAATCCGAATCCATCGATGCTTTGGAAACGTTGTTCCGGATGAAGGACAATCTTTGCCCCACTGAAATCACTCGAAAGTTGATCGGTCTTTTGAAAAAAGGATTTCTGTTTAGGAAGGCTAAGAAAGGTTTCTGTTTGGGCAAAACAGAAAAGAGGCAAGCTTAGCAGCAGCACTAGTTTTTTCATAGGTTTAAATTTCATTAAAGATATCGATTATTTACAAAAAAATAAACCGCCTTTTTTAGGGGCGGTTTATTGTTAGGTAAAGAGTCAGGGAGTCAAAAAGTCAGGTAGTCCGAAGTCGATAGTCCGAAGTCGATAGTCCGAAGTCCGTAGTAAAAAAGGTCCCGGACTCATTCCCTCCGGACTCATTCCCTCCGGACTCATTCCCTCCGGACTCATTCCCTCCGGACTCATTCCCTCCGGACTCATTCCCTCCGGACTACTTTTTCCGTTTCATCGCGGCGGCCTTGTGACCAGAAAGCGATTTGTGTGAATCTAGCCCAACCAGAGTCACTGTGCCACCACCACGTTCATAATCGTGTTTAAAGTGCTCGAAATTTTCCATCACCGAATGATCGACAAGATGCGTTTTGGAAAGGTCAATTGTTACATTGAATCCGGATGGGATGGCTTCTAGTTTACGTTTGATTCCCAAGTAATTCGTGAATACCGCGGCATCAGAAATCTCGACAAGGTAAGCGTCATCCGTGAATGAAACCTCTGTAGGTGCGCTGAAGATGGCTTTTAAAGGTTTGCCGTTGAATAGATTGACTAGTATTTCAGTCAAAATACCAGCTCCAATTCCCACTAGTAAATCCACTCCTAAAGTGAAAATGATTGTCACAAGGAAAATCAACAGTTGCTCTTTTCCTTTTTCCAGGGTGTGTATGAATTCTTTCGGGTGTGTTAATTTGATACCCACCGTAATTAACATGGCTGCTAATGCTGTATTCGGGATTAACTCAATTAAATGAGCGGCTAATAAGACGAATACTAAAATAAAGAATCCGTGGAAGAAGTTTGCCCACCGTGTTTTGGCCCCATTAGCAATATTCGCTGAGGAACGCGCTACTTCTGAAATCATTGGTAAACCACCTAAAAACGCGACCAATGTATTCCCGATACCGGTGGCAATCAAATCTTTATTCGCATCTGATTTACGTTTGTAGGGATCTAACATATCCATGGCTTTGACGGTCAATAAGGATTCCAAAGTACCCACTAGGGCAAACATAATCACAAACTTGATAAAAGTTCCCGTTTGAGCGAAACCCTCAAACGAGGCGTTGAATTTAATATTATCCACTAAATTACCGATGTGAACAAGGGCGTATTTGGGCTCTGTTATTTGGAAATCCATCAATAATTCTGCGGGGATAGCGATTGCTAAAACGACTAAAGGGGCAGGTACTTTTTTAATTAACGGGTTCTTGATATACGGCCATCCCATCATAATGACTAAGCTGATCGCACCGATTAAAGTCGCTTTGGGATCCCAATTCGCAATAAATTCGGGAATAGACGCGAATAATTCTAATGGCTCCTTCCCTTTTGCAAGAATCGGATTCACATCTAAAAATACTGGAATCTGCTTGCCTATGATAATTAACCCTATCGCTGCTAACATACCGTGTACGGCAGAAAGGGGGAAGAAATCCATTAATTTGCCCAGTTTGAATACCCCGAAAAGGATTTGGACTAAACCCGCTACCACCATCGCTCCTAGGGCTAAGTGCCAGCCTTGTTCTCCTCCGCCAAATTCAGCTACAGCTCCCGCCACAATCACAATTAATCCAGCTGCAGGTCCTTTTATGGTTAAACGTGATCCACTAAATAAACTGACAACGATACCCCCAATGATGGCGGTAAGTAAACCCATAATCGGAGGGAAATCCGATGCTTTAGCAATCCCTAAACTTAAGGGAAGCGCTAATAAAAAAACAATAAATCCAGAGGCTGCGTCTGACGCATAGTTCTCTTTTAATCCGGCTAGGCCGTCTTTAGGTATATTCTTCATCTTAAAAATATCTGTTTGAAAAGGTGGCATGGGTTCTATAATTAGGACCCATAAAAATGCGGGCATAAATACGGATCACGGCTAATCCATCCAGGATAAAGCTAAGTGAAACGATGCCTGCGAGTAAAAATTGATCTTCGTGAATGTGTGAAAAGATTAAATCCTCTCCTATGAACGTGGGTGTTATCGGAAATCCGGTCAGGCCTAAACACGCTAACAAAAAGATTAGCGCAATTTTAGGATGGTTTTCTGATAATCCTTGGAAACGATTTAAGGTCATTTTGCCTTCTTGTTGGAATAAACGTTGCAAGCAAAGGTATCCAATAAGCCCAGCTACCATAATTCCACTTAAATAGAGCACTGACTCGAAAGAATCAAATTTCTCATTTAATGAAATGGCTAAGGCAATCCAGAAATGGTTCATGATCACTAATATCCAGCTTAAACGAATACTCCTGCGTTGTGTAAAGGATTTAAATACGAGCACTAAGCCTATTCCTGCAAAAAATACGGGTAGCCAGTGCAAGGCAGTTTCATTCATTTGGTTTTCGTTGATCAGGTAATAACTGATGCCAAAAGCCGGTACAAAATAGGCCATCAACCGTTTTCCATTTAAGAAATTCAATTTGTTGCCAGCCCACTTCATTGGGTTCCAAAGGTATTGGTACAACATCGAATCTAAATTCCACTCCTTCAAACAAAGTACGTATAAGGTATTGCGCAATTTTGTAGGCAATAAGCGCTCAATCGAACTAGACCGTGGCTCGAAATGGTAGAATTGTTCTCTGATCAAATAGGAAACCACGGATGGCGAAACCAATAATTGATAGGTTCGTAGGAACGCATTACCCGCGAAATGGAACAAGGCTAATTTTTCAAACCCAAGCGAAACTTCGATGAAGATCAAACCTATTTGCGCAATGGAGGCATAGGCAATCTGACTTTTTACCGATGATTGAACTCGGGCAATTCCAGTTGCCACTAAAGCCGTCAATAAGCCTAATCCTGCTATTAGAATACGTACAGACGTCTGATTCTCCCAAAAAGGAAACGTTCTTAACATCAAAAAGACCCCGATATGCACCGAAAGCGAACCATAAAAAATAGCCGAAGACGGTGTAGGTCCTTCCATTGCACGTGGTAACCAGGACGAAAAAGGCAATTGAGCTGATTTTGCCGTGGCTGATAGTAAAAACATCAAAGAAATAAATACTCCGATGACACTGTGCGTTTGCAAATGCTCATGTACAAGTTCAGCATTATTCAATTGGAAAAACGTGATATTTTGGCCCCATAAATGATGGCTCGCCCACATCGCTAAAATAATGCCCACATCGCCGATACGGTAAATAGAGAATACTTTCACCGCATTCTTCACCGGCAAATAACGTTCGCGGTAGAATGATATCAGTAAAAAAGACGAAATGCCGAGGATTTCCCATCCGATGAAAAGGGTCTCTAAGTTGCCAGAAAGCGTTGTCACACAATAACCCATATAGAAAAAGAGTGTGGTGTTAAAAAAGCGCTTATACCCTGTTTCGCGGTGTAAATAATAGCGAGAATACAAGGTCACCATAAAGGTTAATATGGCTCCCACAAGCAAATAGACCGCTGTTATTTTGTCGAATAGAAAATCAATTTGGAAGACATATTCCTCGTTTTTAAAGAGGATAATGTCATTGATTTGTATCGTCTCAGCGCCAGTAAAAAGCCAATAAGCGATGAATCCTGTTGCGAGACTTAATTGAATCGCTAAGGTGCTAAAGGCTGTAACAGAAATGAGTGTCTCGTTCTTTTTTGGTAAAATTAAACTCACCAAAAAGCCGAAAATAGGCACCCAGATAAATAAATGGAGGGTTAAATTCATGGTTGGATTAATTTTGATTGAGTAGATACACAGGAAAATTTTCTTGCGACGACGCTAATAATTCATCCAAATTATCAATCTCTTGGATATCCTTTGTTAGCGGTTCGTAAGGCTTAAACTCCCCTTTTTCAAATACAGACAACTCTTTCGTCTCTGGATTAATCGACACGAGTTTCACCCAGTCATTGATGAACCATTCATAGGTTTCTTCGGCCTTTTGGATGGTTTTCAATACAATTTCAGGGAAGTGCTCCACGATCAACAACAAACGAACCGGGTCGTGAACTTCGGTCATCTGAGCAGGTAAACCGGGTCTTAAATCACCATCGATTCCATTGGCCACCCCAAAAAGTCCCATCACATTGTGCGGTAACTTCGTCCCTGCGCCTAATTTCTCGCCATCCACTCTAGAGAAATAATATTCTAAATTGATTCCACCACACACAGGTGCAGCTGCTTTCAAAATGTTGAATAAATACGTTCCATCGGGATCTACGCGGTAATCAAAGGAGTTCAAGAACGATCGGCGATCTAAGAAAACGCCTTTCGATAATTCTCTTCGACCCACGATGCACAAGGCATTTGTTGCGTGATTTAGTTCTGGACGAGGCTCAAAGATGGATACAGAACGGGTTCTGATTTTCTCATGGATGTCACTTGCTTTCGCTGACGTATTGATGGATTCAAAGCGTCTCGAACGTTCTTTGGCATTCGAATCTAAAGCCTTTTCAAATAATTTTACGTGATCCGCGTGCTTGATTTTATAATCTGCATACGTGATTTGTTCATCGTAGAAAACGACATCATCGCGAGTCGTGTCACGTAAACCTCCCACGAATACCGTCGTTTCCGGAATATGAATCCCTTTTTCACTTAGAATCGCACGCACCTCTGGTTTATTCGCCATCTGGCTGATCACGCGGGCATTGACTGATCCAGCACGTCCAGAACATGCACCACAGTCATAGGCTGCGTAATGGGGATTGTTCACTGAGCTAGCTCCATGTCCAATCACATAAACGATAGGGGCAAAATTGTCCACTAAGCCGATACTTTTTAACAAACTTTCGACTCTTACCGCCATTTCTTCGATTTGGAACCCTACTTGAAGTCCATTCTCCATCGCTTGGTAATCCACCCGAATGGTCGAGAATTTATCTACGTGTTTCAATGAAGACGCAGTCGCAGGACTCATCGACGGTTTGAATAGGTTAACGAAAAGCTTGGCAGCAGACCAAAATCCAAGTGTTTGGCTAAATAACCATCCCGTATAGAAATTATGGCTGTGCTTCGAGAAATGGAGATCAGTTCCTAGCTTTTTCTCGCTTCCCTCCTCTTTGATTAAGTAGTTAGGGGTAACTGGAGCGGGACAAAGTTTGGTATAAAATTTACCTCCTACCGGCTGATAGAAAAACTCCACAGAAAAGAATCCCGGTGTTCCATAGGTATCACAGGCTGGATCTAATGCCTCCAAATGACGTCTAAACGAACATTCTCGGTCATCAATGCAAAACATCGCTTGGAAGCTTTTCGAATGCGGTTTAATGGAGTCCACCTTTTCCATTTGCAAGCCTTTTAAAACCTGGTCATAATAGGTCCATTCAAAAGCTTCTTGCCAAAGGCTCAACACATCCAACTTCTCCGAATAACCAATCGGATCATGCAAGGGAATAATTTTCTCTGTCGCGAAATGGCCAATTGGAGACCAGGATTGCTTTAACTTATAGTTCAGCGCATCAAACTCTAACAATAATTCAAATAGAATTAAGTCTTCCAACTTAATCAGACGGGTATCCAATAAGGTCTGAGGTAAATCCTCTACGGTAGAAACCATTCCTGACCATCCCTGATGAGAAAACTGTTGATCGTATAAATACTGCTCATACAGTTCTTCCTTATCCCCCACAACTTTCTTAAGCAAGTCCGTTATACTCAATTCAGGATCCAATAAGAGTTTTTTCGTTTCCTTATTGTAGAAAATACTCGCGAAACTGGTGCTTTCAAGTGTGCGAATCGCTTCTAAAAAGGATTTGCCTTCTAAAGGGAAATTCCAGATGGAAATACCTTGGTCTAAAAAGCTACCAATGATTCGAAATAAGGTAGGATGTACTAAGGAATCCAAGTCGATTCCAAATGTTGTTTTCCAAATTCCACGTAAGGCTCCCACTCGTCCAGGTTCAATGCTAGGATATTCTCCAAAGAGTAATTTACCCTTCCAGGCTTCCGCATTTCCTTTTTTCTGTATTAGAACGCTTTCTAAAACATCATCTGAGATTCGCCCTTTTTGATACATCGATCGAAAGGTCTCTAATGGGAAATAGACTTGGTAACCTAGTTTTACATGCGCAGTCGCTAATGCTTCGTGGAACCCAAGGTTTTGGAAAGCATGCAACGTATTATGATGCACAAAGTCCATTAATGGAGCTTGTGCTGGCAAAAAGTGCTTCAGTTCATGAATCACATGATGCTCATCAAATGATATATGCATAGAATAATAAGATCAAAACCAATAATAGGCAGATTGAATAAAAGTACGCTTAACGATAGTTAGAAAGGGGGAATTCTACAACCTAATGTTTCTGAAAGTCAAGAAAATAGGTGTTTTTAAAAAAGCGAATGCTTTTGTTGTGATACTAAAACACGTACGTTTGAACGTATTCTTAGCAGGAAATAAAATGGAAGGGAAATGACTTAGGGTAAAAGGAGTGAATAGATTATCTTCCTCATTTTCCGTAGTATCCTCTTCGAATAAAAAATCCATAAAACCGTAGTCAGTCGACTCAGTTTTATGGAAATGTTGGGTTTGATCTTTCTGAATAGAAGCTTGTACACCATCTACCTGTACTTTCGACGCCATAGACGTCAAAAACAAGAGAGAGATGAACAACAAATAGATTTTGTTAAGCTTCATAGAAACAAATATACGATTATTTTAGGGATGACAAATATTCAACGACATCCCTAATTTCTCTTTTACTCATTAATGACCCCATAGGCGGCATACCTGAAGGCAAATTTTCTCTTGATTTAATGCGGGTTACTGGAATGCGCAAAGGTTCCGCATCGTTTGTTTTTACTTGGACGAGTTCTTCTGTTTCAGAAATAATGGAACCTGAAACTTCTTGTCCATCCGTCAATACGAAATTCGTTGTACCGTAACCTGGAGAAATGCGCGCACTCGGCTCAATCAAGGCCTGTAGCAATTGCTCTCTTGTCAATCTAGAAGCCACTCCTTTTAAATTAGGTCCTACTGTCGTGCCTTCACCCCCTACAATATGACAGCGTACGCATTGTACGGTTGAATTATAATTAAAGATATTTCGTCCGTCAGTAACAGATCCGCCAAACAACGCTTCTTTGAATTCATCTGTTAAAGTCCCTTTCACTTTTAGGGCGTCTAATTTAGCCACTAATTTCTCTTCATTACTTGCCTCTACTGCCTCCATTAGGTCTAATTTAATCCCTGATGGCAATTGATTGTCGACCATTTTTTGAATTAAATCAGCTAAAATGGCGGAAGTGTTTGCCGGCTTCATTTTGGCCATACTTTGAAGTAAAAATTGCTGTTCTGATAGAGATCCCTTTTCGAAAATTGGTTTTGTAATCGCTGGTAATTCAGCGGCACTTAGTTCAATTTTATTCAAATTGCTTAAGGCGATACCTCGGACATTTTTGTCCTCATCGCTGATACCTTTTTCTAAGATCGAGGCTAATTGAGGTGTTTGAAGTTCTGCCAAAGAACTCAATAAAGCTGCCCTTACCTTCGCATTGGGATGATTTTTGAAAAGGTTGATCTCAATCTCCGTAAACGCTTTTAACTGTAGTTCAGCTACTAATTTAGCCGTTGCAATTAAGACGTCTGGATTTTCAGAAGCCAAGAATCCCGGGATTTTAGGTTGAATACGCGCAATTACATCAGCTGGATTTCTTTCCAAAACACCTCTGTGGCGACCATCCACTCGGTCCATCACCGATGGGTTTGCCCAAGAACCTAAGGTCGCGATGGCTTCCGCACGCAAAGATTCAGGAATTCCCGTTCTTTCAGAATAAGCAATCAATAGATCAATCTCTTTCGCTGATCCCACGCGTAAGCATGCATTGATGGCTCTTCTAATGATCACCTCTTCTTTCAAGCGCGAATCAGCTAAAGTCGCCGCTAAAGCTGACAAAGCTCCTGGAATGGATTCATCATCGTTAATCGCTCTCGCAGCTTCCGCTACGATATATTCATCTGAATCTTGTAGGAATCCCGCAATTCCTGGATGAGCCAAACGACGTAAAACTAATACTGCCGCAATTCGCAAAGAACGATTTGGTGAATTTTGCAAAGCTAACATTGGTTCCGCTTGCCCTATTCTGCTTAAGGCTAAAACCGCTGCGTGACGCAAATACAAATCTTTGTCCGCGTTCGTTTCGATTAATTTCAATAAGGCAGGAATGGCTTTCTCAGAACGAATGCGACCTAAAGCCTGTGCTGCAAAGAAAGAAACACGCGGGTTAGTTGATGCTACTAATGGAATCAATTGATCAATTACTGACGCATCGAAAATATCCCCTAAGACTTTGGCAGCTTGTGCGACGATTTCTTCATCTGTATCCGCTAAAAGTGGCTGAATAGCAGTCGCTGCCTTGATTTGGCCTAATCCCCAAATACCATGAACCCGAGCTAATTGATTCTCTTTTTGCTGAACGGCTTTCACGAAAATAGCGCTTGCCTTTCTTTCCGCTACTTCATATTGTGCCTTCAAACGAACGCGTTGATCTGCGTAGAATAACAAGTCATACAATTGCGTCAAACTTTGTTTCGCATAATCCTGCTGTATGTATTTTTTGGTTTGCTCTCGTTCCGCTTTCAAATCATTCTCTTTCTCGTCTACATCGATTTTCCAGACGCGACCATAGTTCTTGGTATCCCATCCAAAAATCCAATCAGACGCGTATAATGCTCCCTCAGGACCAAAACGGATACCGGTAGTCAAAATCCCTTTCACCACATCTTCTTCTGATTTGAAGTCAAATGAAGCCCCTTTCTGCTTTAAGTCAAAGGACCAGATATGGGACATATTCGCGTTTCCCACAAACTCGACTAAAAAGAATTTATTGGTCCAGCGCTTCCCTAAAGCCGTTCCTGGGTTCCAAAGCATCCCCGTAGGACCATTGTGGAAATTGCGAATTGGTGGAATGATATAGGCTGCTTGGCCTTCCCAACGCGGGACAAATAACTTCTCATCCATCCAAACCTTATACTGGTTGTTACGTGGATCAGTATATTTTCCATATTGCCAGTTCGAGCGCCATCCGGCATCAGAACCTTCCACCACGTGCACTAAACGCTCACTTTCGCCTGGATGATCTCCATCATTATCAGAGCTAATTAAATTACCATAGTTATCAAAAACGAATTCGTGTGTGTTACGCAAACCGCTCGCATATACTTCGAATTCAGAACCATCAGGGTTCGAACGTACGATCACGCCTGAGTTTGGGTTTTTGTATTGTTTACCATCTTTTGCCGTGATATTCGCACCAATATCTCCGATTTGCCAATAGATTTTTCCATCCGGGCCTTCCGTCAAACCTGACATTCCGTGACCACCAAAACCAATGTGAACTGCATAACCCGTCGAAATCGATTCCGGTTTAGTCCATTGTCCCCCCTTGTGTTTAAGACGCATTAAATCAGGTCCAATGGCCACAAAAGCATCTTTTTTGCGTACTAATAAACCGCCGGCCACATCCGTCACTTCTTCGTTAAAGCCGTTGAAAACGCGCGTGGATTGATCTGCATAGCCATCTCCATTCAAGTCTTCTACTTTGTAGATTTCTTCTTTCTCTACTTTTAAATCCAACCAATCATGCGAACCATCGCCATTCATATCCGCTAACCATGTGTTTTTAGCCGAATTTTCCGGGGCAAACGTACGGTGTAAAAAAGCACGGCGATCTTCCACGGTTTGAAAACCGATCGATTCAGTCATCCAATCCCGGTGACCTCGGATGTCAAATTCGGACCCTTTATTACGATTCGTACTATTGACAAAAATAGCTCCTTTATCATCTACCGCGATGGCTACCGGATCTTGTAAAAGGGAATCAGATGCCCATAAATCGATTTTAAGACCCGGAATAAGCTTTATAGGCTGTTTTTCCTTGATGGCTTTCGCATTTTCGACCACCTTTGTCTGATCTTCGTAAATGATCTTGTAGGTGTCGTCTTTGCCTTGTTTGCTACAAGAAAAAAGCGCTAAAGCGGTGCAAGAAAGTAGAATGATTCTTTTCATTGGTGTTATTAATTTTCTTCGTCCATTAAGCTGCGGCGTTGCTTCGCAGCCTGTTTAGTCGTTTTAAATCGGTAATTAAAGGTCAAATTAAGTGAAGTTAATCGCCCTTGGGATTCCCCACGAGTGTAAAAGCCAGAACCATCTTTGGGCTCTAAGAAACGCGATTCGTAGCGATTAATTCGAGAGCTAAATATATCTAAAATACTTAAACTAAGTGTTCCGTTTCCTTTCATTATATCTTTTGAAGCAGATAAATCAGCCCAGGCAATATACCCGCGCGTTCCTTGCGGTGTTTGTTGAGGTGCCTCGTAATTTGCTCTCAGTTGTAAATCCACTGAGCCTAGTTTAATGCGGGAACTATGTCGAACAAACCAAGAATAGGTGTCACTCTTAAAGGCGGCATTGATATTGGTAGCGTCGGTAATTGCTCTAAAGGCATTAAAACTTAAATCTGCTTTGTAGGCTTTGGTAAAGGTATATGAACTAGCAATTTCTACCCCCATCGATTGCTGGTCACTTAAATTAACGGGTAAGGTTTTAGCAAATCCCAAGGTATCGACAGTTCTGAATCGGTCGATTTTGCCAAAGGTTTGGCGGTAATAAAGAGACGAGCTAATGCTTCCCTTATCAAAGTAACGTACGTTTCCTAAATCAAATGAATTGGTAAATTCAGGATTTAAATTGGGGTTTCCAGAGAAGAAGTTTCGGTTGTCAGAAAAGGTAACAAAGGGAGTTAAATCATTATAGGTAGGTCTTCTGACGCGTCTGGAATAACTTAATTGAAAGGAGTTATCCGGTGTTATCGTGTAGGTAAAATGTGCGCTAGGGAACAAATTAGCATAATTTCTAGGGTTCTTCTCCCCTGTTTGCTCTAGTTCAGTTTGGATATCGGTGGTCTCCGCTCTTAACCCGAATTGGTAGGAGAATTGCTTCATTTTATTTCCAAAAATGACATAAGCTGCGGAGATATTCTCTTTGTAATTAAACACGTTTCTTAAACCCGGAATGATTGTAAAGATGCCGGATGGCTGTTGTTCTGTCACAATATAATCATTGATCATATTCCTGAAACTGGTGCGAAGACCCATCTCAATTTTAGCGTCTTTACCAATTGGGTTTACGTAATCTGCTTGTAGAATCCATTGGCGTTCAAATTCGTCGTTTAAAGCTTTTTGTACCTTGGTTAGTTCAGGAAAGGCGGAACCATCTGGTTTCTTTCCATTTTGAGTATAGGTTTGATCTGATCTTTCCCAATAATCTAAGTAGCGTAAATCGGCGCTAAATTCTTTTCCTTTTTTGGCAAAGCTTTTTTTGAAAGTGAGGGCATATTCTCCATTCGGTTCTGCCTCTTTTTCATCTTGTTGGCGATATGTGTCGCTATATAAATTGAATAGATTTCCTCTATAATCCAGGTAATTAAAATCGGTTATTCGTTGCACATCTGTACGTCTGAAGATATAGGACGCCGTTAAAATTGTTTTATCGTTGAAGAAATAATCGGCTCCACCACGCACGTTATTCACTAATCCCGTAACATTGTTTTGAGACCTTTGTTCTAAATAATTTGTTTGTTTTCCGGTATACACCTCTTGGTAAATACTGCCTCTTCCAGGTGTTCTACGGTAGAAAACACCATAATTGATGAAGAAGTTGAATTTGTTTTTTCGGTAATTCACGATGGCTGTTCCGCCAAAATTCTCCGGATACCCTGTCGTCGTTTCTATGGCGCCATTGAAACCTTGGTTTTGGTTCTTTTTCAGCACGATATTGATAATCCCGGCCATTCCTTCAGCCTCATAACGTGCAGAAGGATTCGTAATGATTTCTACTTTATCAATGAGATTCCCTTGCAAGGATTGCAAGCCAGAGGAACCATTGATTCCAGCTAAAGTGGAGGGTTTTCCATCAATCAAAATCCGGACATTATCACTTCCTCGCAGTTTAATCGCTCCTTCTGGGTCTACTTGGATGGATGGTAGATTTCCTAGAATTTCAGACGCTGTTGCCCCCTTATTCGCTAAATCTGTTCCTACATTGAAAATTCGTTTATCGAGGTTGAGTTCCATGGAGGCTTTTTGGCCCTTCACCACTACCTCATTCAAGGTCTGATTACTTTCCTTGACGCTAATTGTTCCTAAATTAATGGAGCTTGTAAATGACTGATTAGCCATCTTCAAAGCTTCATAACCAATGCTTTCAATCAATAGGTCATACGTTCCTGGTGCTACTTCGACTACAAATTTTCCCTTTTCATTTCCAATCGTTCCAGTCACCAGTGAAGTACCTTTAAAAAGACGAATGCTAGAAAATGGGACGTTCACTTCCCCTTGAATTTTAATTTTTGTTTGGGCAAAAAGGCTGGAAACGCACAATAAGAGTAGTATCGGAAGAAGCCGAACGTTTTTCATATAACAGGTTTAGAATATTCTTGTAAGTTAGAAAGACAATTTTACATTGTTTATACCCTCCTGACCCGATTTTATTCTTATTTTTATCTGACTAAAAACAAGCTATGAAAAATATATTATCCCTCATTTTACTTTTCCTTTCTTACACGGTGAATGCAAACTCTTTTGAGTCGCAAGCGAAGCGGGTGACAATCCATCGGGACGAATGGGGTATTCCACATATTTATGGAAAATCGGATGCGGATGCCGTTTTTGGATTAATGTATGCGCAATGTGAGGATGATTTCGCCCGAGTAGAGATGAATTACATCGAGAAATTGGGTCGTATGTCAGAGGTTAAAGGAGAAAAGGAATTAGCGTATGACCTCTATATTAAATTGTTAATTGATGAGAAAGAGGCCAAAGCAGAATACTTAACCTCACCTTTTTGGCTTAAAAAACTCTTGAATGCCTATGCGGATGGAATTAATTATTATTTACAAAAACACCCAGAGGTTAAGCCTCGTTTAATCACCCATTTTGAACCTTGGTTTCCCCTATTATGGACCGATGGATCCATTGGAGCCATTTCTACTGGAGATGTGACAGAACAAGAAACAGCTTTGTTTTATGGTTTACCAGCTCAAGTCGCTAGTGTGAAATACCAAACTCCAGACGAAAAATTAACGGGTTCGAATGGCTTCGCAGTAGGCCCTGCCCTCTCTAAATCCGGTCATTCTTTACTCTATATTAATCCGCACGTGACCTTTTATTTCCGTCCCGAAGTACACGTAGAAAGTGAAGAAGGTTTATCAGTATATGGTGCAGTGACTTGGGGTCAATTCTTTGTCTATCAAGGATTTAATCCGTATAATGGTTGGATGCATACCTCCTCTGAAGTCGATGTAGCGGATGCCTATGTAGAGACAACACGCTCGCGGAACGGACAGATGCAATACCTGTTAGATGGCAAATGGATTCCTTTTCAAACGAAAATAATCACCTTAGGATCACGCAAAATCAAGGCCTATTTTAACCACCGAGGTCCTGTTTTAGCGGCTAGAAATGGGAAATGGATCTCGGTTCGCTCGTATAACAGAGCTCGAAAGAGTTTAATGCAAAGTTGGTTGCGCACGAAAACGAAAGGATTGGCAGATTACAAACGTGTGATGGAGATGCGGGCGAATACTTCGAATAATACGGTTTACGCAGATAATATGGGCAATATTGCTTATTGGCACGGAAATTACGTTCCGCGCAGAGACAGCTCAAAAGACTGGGGAGTTCCACAGGATGGCTCCTCGAGTCAAATCGATTGGAAGGGGTTACATTCCGTTGATGAAATTGTTCACGTATACAATCCCGCCTCTGGTTGGATTCAAAATTGCAACTCTACTCCTTTTACCGTTTCAGGAACTTCGAGTCCGCTTCGCACTAATTATCCCGTTTATATGGCGCCAGACGGGGAAAATTTCCGTGATCGCAATGCGGTTCGATTGTTCTCTCAAACGGGCAAATTGGATTTACAAAGTTTGATTGGATTAGGATATGATCGCCGATTGATGGCTTTCGAAACTTTACTGCCCGCACTTATTAATGCGGCCGGCCAAGAATCGGATTTAGCCGAGGTAGTTCAAGAATTGAAAAAATGGGATTATAATGCGTCGGCGAGTTCAATTGCCCAAACTATCGCCATTCGTTGGGGACTGAAGATTATGCCTAAAATTCCTAAGCCAAAGCAATTTGGAGGTGAAACGGAGGTTGTTCAAAATATGGAGAGCTATGCGAAATCGGGGGCTAAATCAGAAATGGTTCAAGCCTTAAGAGAAGTTCTAGCGGATTTAAATAAGGATTTTGGCACATGGCGGGTTGCCTGGGGCGAATTAAATCGCTTTCAACGTATTTCGAATGGTGACGCCTTGCAAATGGATGATTCGAAAGCGAGTATTACCGTACCCTTTACCTCTTCCGCTTGGGGACAGCTACCCTCTTACACGAGTCGATCGATTCAAGGTTCGAAAAAATGGTATGGGGTAAATGGAAACAGTTTTATTGCGGCGGTGGAATTTGGCCCTAAAATTAAGGCCTATTCGCTGTTAGCAGGCGGTCAAAATGGTAACCAAAATTCCCCGCACTTCTTTGATCAAGGTCAGATGTATGCCGAGGGGAAATTTAAGGATATTTATTTTTATAAAAGTGACGTATTGAAGCACGCAGTCGTTTCTTATCATCCTTAAAAAAGGTTATATTTATATCAAATTTCAGTCAAATGCCTAATCAAATACAAGCCGGATTCGAGTTTGAAGCCATCTTTCAAGAGGCGGCTATTGGAATCATTGTGACGAATTCTCAATTTGAAATTATTCTATCTAATCGTTTTGCGGATACACTTTTTGGATACGAAACGTCAGAATTAGTGGGTGAAAATATTTCCTTATTGATCCCTAATCATTTGAAAGATCGTCACCATGGTCATTTGGAAAATTTAGGGCATGAAAAACCTATTTCTCGTCCCATGGGGATTGGTTTAGATTTAAAGGCCAAAAGAAAAGACGGTTCCTTATTCCCTATCGAGATTTCCTTAAGTCACTTTAAAGCCAGCGATAGTATGCATTACATCGCATTCGTGAGCGATGTGACTTTAAAGCGTAAAGTGGAGATGGAGTTGATCTTAAAAAATCAGCAGATCAATCAGCTAAACGAAACCTTAGAGCAAGAAGTAGCCGCCAGAACACAGGCGCTTCAAAATACCTTGGACAAGTTAGAGGTCAATGCAAAAGAGCTTGAAATTTCCTTAGAAAAGGAAAAGGTGCTAGGGGATTTGAAAACCCGCTTTGTTTCGATGGCTTCCCACGAATTTAGAACACCATTGACGTCTATTTTGGGTTCCGCTACGCTGATTGAAAAATATGCTAAAGCGGAGGATCAACCTAAAAGAGAACAACATATTAATCGTATTAAGTCCTCTGTTAGTCATTTGACGGAGATTTTAGAGGAGTTTTTATCTGTGGGTAAATTAGAAGATGGAAAATTAGAAATTCATCCAACTGAATTTACCCTTCGAGATTTTTTACAAGATATTCTTACGGATTTTAGTACGTATCAGCAAGCAATTCGTTTAGAGTTAGCCTCTGATTTTAGCTGTTTTCAAGATGCCTCTATTCTCCGTAAAGTGATTTTTAATGGTTTGTCTAATGCCTTGAAATTCTCGCAGAAGGAAATCATCCTGAAAGTGGAGAAACAAACGAATCAAGTTTTGATTACCATTATTGATCAAGGTATTGGTATTAGTGAGGAGGATCAAAAGCATTTATTTGAACGCTTTTTCCGTGGTGGAAATGCCACCGTTATTCAAGGAACGGGTTTAGGATTGCACTTGGTGGATCGCTACATGCGTTTATTGGGTGGAAGTGTGCAAATTAAAAGTGAATTAAATAAGGGAACTGAGCTGCATATTCGGTTTCCCATGAGATAACAGTATGAGCAAGCGCCTATTAATCATTGAAGACAGTGTGGATATTCGAGAGAATACAGCAGAACTGTTAGAATTATCTGGATTCACCGTAGAGACAGCCTCTGATGGCTTAGAGGGGGTTAGGTTAGCTAGAACTTGGAATCCAGATTTGGTGATTTGTGATATAATGATGCCTAATTTAGATGGATTTGGCGTATTGCAGGTATTCTCTAGTCAACCTGAATTAGCTTCTATTCCCTTTATCTTTCTAACGGCTAAAACCGATCGCGCTGATATGCGCAAAGGAATGGAAATGGGAGCGGATGATTATTTGACGAAGCCCTTTCAAGAAGTGGAATTATTGCGCGCGATTGAAGCGCGATTGAAGAAATCAAAACCGATTATAGCGCTGAAAGAATCGGCTACAGAGGTTGCGGTTGTACAGGAAGCATTGGTTTTTTTAGATCTTCCTACCTGGGAAGGTGAAAAGAAGACGCAGACTCATGCAAAAAAACAGGTCATTTATTCGGAAGGCGATCACCCGATTCGCTTGTATTATTTGGCCAAAGGAAAAGTAAAAACGTATCACACAAACAAGGACGGAAAGTATTTTATTACCTCTTTCATTCAAGAGGGAGAATTTTTTGGCTTTGTTGACATCTTGGAAAATCAAGCTTACCGTGAAAGTGCGGAAGCCTTAGAAGAATCCCAAATCATCAGTGTATCGGCTGTCGAATTCCTACAGAAAATTAAGGAGAATATCCATTTGGAGGTATTTTTCAGAAAGTCCTTAACGAGCTATCTGTTGAAGAACGAAAAGCTGATGGTCGAAATGGCTTACCAAAGTTTACGCATGCGGGTGGCGATGGTTTTAGTCGAATTAGCACAAACTTACGGGACTTCTATGTCCGAACCTTTGGTGATTAAACTTTCGCGCGAAGATCTCGCTTCTCGCGTGGGAACAGCCACCGAATCAGTCATTCGAACTTTAAGTGACTTTAAAAAAGAAGGCTACTTGGATGTAAAAGGAGGCGAAATGACCTTGAAAAATATTGAAGGTCTAGCTAAGCTTAAATACTAAAGGGGTGGCAGATAATTGGACTAAGACTCGAATGGGCTAAGTAGTCAGAATAGGCCATTCCGATGCCCCAAGCTCCCCTAAATAGTAGTATTCCTGCTACGAACCATCCTAGGTATTGAAAGATAGGTTTTTTCTTTAATTTGGAGGATCCCCAAATGTAAAGCTGAAGCGCTGGCAAGGTCGCAATACCTAAAATTACCATGCTAAAAGCTCCGTATACAGGTTTAGGTTGAATCAACGCCACGCTTAAACCGGCTACCACGAGACCACAAGGTAATAGTCCATTAGCCATTCCTAAGACAAAATAGCCACTTGGGCCCATTTTAGCTCCTATTTTCTGTAATTTTTTCCCAATCGATTGATGTAAAAAAGACAGAGGCCCCTCTCCTATGTTTTGGCTAATAATAAGGAGTATAAAAATACCTGCCAGCACATAATAATAAGACCATAGATTGGGAAATAGCCAGATGGATCCTATTCCAGCTACAAAATAACCCAGTGCGCCATATATGAAAATGCGACCAAGTGGATAAAGCAGCATCCTAGCAGGTGATTTCCCCCGCGCGTTAATTTGAGCCACAATAGGTCCACACATCGCAAAGCAATGCCAGCTTCCGGCTAAACCGATGAGAAAAGTATAATACCAAGTATGCATTAAGGAATTTGGATTCGCTGTTCTTCGATGTAGCTTTTGCCGTCTTTTTCCCAGGTTAAACTAACATTCCAAGGACCTTTGACTAAAAAGGGCGTATGGATAAGTGCTAGGCCAGTCGAATCGGCAGAAATACGTACTATTTTATCTAGGTTGGCATTGGATGGTCGGTAAAAAACTAAACTCCCTTTTGAAATGGAAGCAGGGAACTGAATTTTGGCTTGTTGATAATCCGCTGAAAATGCTAAACTAGCCTTAGTTGTTAAAGCCGCAGTTTGTTCCCGCTCATTGATTTTCTGTTGAAATGCCTGTCCATCCGCATAGTAGTTTTTGCCCACTAGTTCGATAGATTCTTTGGACATGTTGACATAGAAATAGGCCATAAATGCCCCAAAAAGTACAAAGGTGACAATAATCCCATGTCCCCAATTAAAACTAAATTTATTCATCTGGTTGTATAAAACTGGTTTTGATAATCTCTTCTTTTCCACTTGTTTCGGTTATTCGAACCGGAACTTTCTCCCCATTCTTCCATTTACCTATTTTGATACGCAGGAAGAACTCCCCTTTTGTCATTTTTCCCGGATTCACTAAATTAATAGGTTTTCCCACCCAAACAATTTTAAAAGGCTCAGGCGCTTCTATTCTAAAGCTTTGCTTTTCCATCGACTTGTTCAAAATCTCCATTTGGTATAAATTACTTACCTCATGGCTTTTTTCATCCACCTGGAAAATCATTCCTGGCGTACGTAGCAGTGTGGTTTCAAAATTAGTCCGTGTTACTAACATATAGGCTAAGCCCGCGATGATCAAGGCCAAAACGGTGCTATATGCTCCAATCCGTAAAGTAAACTTAAGTTTTTGTCCTGCGTTTACCCCATTCAAAGAATCGTAGCGAATTAATCCGGTAGGTTGATGAGTTTTTTCCATCACCATATCACAGGCATCGATACACGCTGTGCATCCAATGCATTCTAATTGATTACTGCCATTTCTGATATCAATTCCGGTAGGACAAACTCGAACACACCAATGGCAATCGATACAGGCGCCTTTATCGTCCCCTTTTCCGCGCGGTTCCCCCCGCTTATGATCATATTGAACCAGAATGGAATTGTTATCCAATAATACGCCTTGCAGCCTACCATAGGGGCAAATAACCATACAAACCATTTCTCTAAACCGGGCAAAAACAAAGTAAAATACCGCGGTAAAAATTAGAATGGCAACTAAACCTACTACGTGATCCATGGGCGACTCTGTAACTAATTTTAGCCATTCTTTTTTGCTGATGATATACATCAAAAAGGTGTTCGCAATAGCGAATGACAAGAGAACGAACAAGGTATGCTTAGTTCCTCTTTTCAAGATCTTCTCTGTATTCCAAGGGGATTCTGCTAGTTTTCTTTGCGCTTTATCATCTCCCTCAATCCAGTATTCAATCTTCCGAAACAACATTTCCATGAAGATGGTTTGCGGGCACGCCCAACCACACCAAATGCGACCGAATAATACGGTAAACAAACTGACAAACAGGAGGAATGCTACAAGTCCTAAGGCGACTAAATGGAAATCCTGTGGAAAAAACGGCACACCCCAAAAGATAAATTTCCGTTCTAATACATTAAACAGAAAAATGGGATTCCCTTTGTATTCAATCCAGGGTAAACCGAATAATAGCGTTAATAAAAGGTAGGAGAAATACGTTCTTAGGCGATAGAACTGACCGATAATGCGACCTGGATAGATCCAAAGGCGTTTCCCGTCCTTAGTCTGATTGTACAGATGGTTCCGGTAATCATCATTATCTAAATTGAATTGTGACATAAAAAAAGAGGGTCCGTTGCCGGACCCCTTTAAGATTAAAATGGAGATTTTTCTCGGCAGGTACTCAATCCAAAAGGTTTGTAGAGTAAGCAAAATCTAAATATTCCTGTTAGGGCTATAATCACCGCTACAATGTAAACCGTTAAGGCGAGATTAGCGGGAATGATTTTAGCATATGCAAGAATCGCTAAACTTACTGCGATCGCTAATCGAAAGATTCTATCCATTTTACCTACGTTCTTTTTCATAATTAGGGAGTTTTAGTTTCTGTTCCTTGTGGTTCTTTCGCACCTGGAGGATTAGATCCTTGAAGCGTCAGAATAAAAGAGGCAACTTTCTGAATTTGTAACGGATTTAACGTCTTATTCCACGCAATCATCCCCTTTTCAGGAATACCATGGGTAATCGTTTTAAATAAATCCTTCACATCTCCACCGTGAATCCAAAACTTATCCGTTAAGTTAGGTCCCACGCCACCTTGCCCCTTATCACCGTGACAAGCTACACAATTTGTAGAATATATTTGAGACCCCTCTGTTAAATCTTTAGCCTCTTTAACCACCGTCACATTGTCCTCGTTTACTGAATTAGCAAACTTCTTCATGTACTCTTCTCTCGCTTTTTCAGCAATTGTTACCTCGGTTTTATATTCCGTTTCTTGAATATTGCCATCCTGGTAAACATGGTAATACAGACCATACACAACAGCGAAAAGAATCGTTAAATAGAATAAATACATGAACCAAGGCGGTGTAGGATTATCTAATTCCGCAATATCATCGTATTTATGCTCCATTAGGAGGTCTTTTTCTTTTTCCAATGGTTTTAAACCTGTGAAACCATCCCACCAGCTTAGCTTTTCCGTCGGTACAGGGGAAGCTTTATCGGCTAGTTTTTTCAAAGCCACATGCAATTGTAGTGTTACAATTAAAATGACAATTCCAGTCATCAGAATCATACTCACTAACCAAATTTCAACAACAGTAACTGACATAATCGTATTATTTTAAGTTCTTGTTTAGGTTATTACCTTCGTTAAAGGGCATTTGCTCCATTTCTACGAGGTGCTTTTTGTCCATCCACAGTAAGTAGACCCCTACTAATACGAAGAATGTCAAAAAAATCAGTAGCGAGAAAATCATATAATTATCTGCTCCTGGTATGTTTGATATAAATTGCTTAAACATGCGCTTATTTTTTAGAAATGTCTGTACCTAAACGTTGTAAATAGGCGATCAAAGCAATAATCTCTTTGTCTTGACTTACCTTAATTTTCTCTGCAGCTAAATTAGCTTGGATCGCTTTCGCCTGCGTATTCAGATCTTTCACCGCATTAGCAATCTCATCTGTAGAATAAGGTACACCTAATTTTTTCATGGCAGCTAACTTATCCTGCGTTTGAGACGTATTCAACGTTTGCTCTAATAGCCAAGCATAATTAGGCATAATCGAACCAGGTGACATACTACTCGGTTCTCTCATGTGGTGATAGTGCCAAGAATCAGGGTATTTACCACCTTCTCTATGCAAATCCGGTCCTGTACGTTTGGATCCCCATAGGAATGGATGATCGTAAACGAACTCTCCTGATTTAGAGAATTCTCCATAGCGTTCCGTCTCACTTCTAAAAGGACGAACTAACTGAGAGTGACAACTCACACAACCTTCGCGGATGTAAATATCACGTCCCTCTAACTCTAAAGAGCTATATGGTTTCACCGATTCAATCGTAGGAACGTTTGATTTGACCATAAACGTAGGAACTAATTCGACCAAAGAACCTACTAAAATCATCACTAAAGAAGCCACTAATAACTGAATAGGGCGTTTTTCAATCCAACGGTGCCAGTGCCCATCACTCTCGTGTTTCTCCTCGATGATGGCTAAGGGAGCAGCTTCCGCTTTCTCATTCGCTAACAAAGTGCCTTGCGCCATGGTCTTGAACAAGTTGAATGCCATTAAAATAGCTCCCGTTAAGTACAAGGTTCCTCCCAATGCTCGCATCATGTGCATTGGCAATAATTGCAAAGTGGTGTCTAAGAAGTTACCATATTGCAAAGTTCCTTCTGCGGTGAACTGTTTCCACATCATCCCTTGTGTGAAACCAGAGATGTACATAGGGATAGCATAAAAGGCAATACCAATCGTTCCGATCCAGAAGTGGGTTTTGACTAATTTTTCTGAATACAAATTTGTTTGGAAGATGCGAGGAACTAACCAATACAACATCGCAAATGTCAAGAAACCATTCCAGCCTAAAGCTCCTACGTGCACGTGTGCAACGATCCAGTCCGTAAAGTGGGCAATGGCATTAATGTTTTTTAAGGATAACATCGGTCCTTCGAAAGTAGCCATACCATACGAAGTAATACCCACCACCATAAATTTCAATAACGTATTCTCGCGTACTTGATCCCAAGCACCGCGTAAAGTCAAAAGACCATTAATCATACCACCCCATGATGGAGCAATTAACATGATCGAGAAAACAACCCCTAAAGACTGTGCCCAATCTGGCAATGACGAATACAACAAGTGGTGAGGTCCAGCCCAGATATAGATAAAGATCAAGGCCCAAAAGTGTAAAATAGAAAGACGGTATGAGTAGACCGGACGGTTCGCCATTTTTGGCAAGAAATAATACATCATCCCTAAGAATGGGGTCGTCAAGAAAAACGCCACCGCATTATGACCATACCACCATTGAATCAGGGCATCTTGGACGCCCGCATACACATAATAGGATTTAAATAGCGATATAGGTAATTGCATTGAGTTCGTCAAGTGCAATACAGCCACCGTAATGAACGTCGCGATGTAAAACCAAATCGCCACATACAAGTGACGCTCTCTTCTTTTAAAAATCGTTCCGAACATATTGATGCCAAACGCCACCCAAACCAAGGTTATCGCAATGTCGATAGGCCATTCTAATTCCGCGTATTCGTGTGATGTCGTAATTCCTAACGGTAAGGTGATCGCTGCAGCTACAATGATTAATTGCCAACCCCAGAAATGAAAATTGGACAAGAAATCACTGAACATACGCGCTTTCAAAAGACGTTGCAGCGAATAGTAGACCCCAGCAAAAATGGCGTTACCCACAAAAGCAAAAATCACTGCATTCGTATGCAATGGACGTAAGCGGCCAAAAGTGCCATATTGTGTCAGGTTTGCGGCAGGTGCAAAAAGTTGTGTGGCGATTATCACACCCACTAGCATCCCTACAACACCCCAAACGATGGTAGCAATGGAGAAATTTCGAACGATTTTATTGTCGTAATAAAATTGCTCTAATGTGGTAGATTTTGTACTCATAGTTTGTTTGTTTTTTGGTCATCCTGTAAAATGCGCATCGCTGGAGTGATTAAATCCTCTTGTTGTCCCGTTTTAATGGACCAGACAAAGGCAATAACAAATCCGATGGCCATAAAAAGGCTTAATCCGATCATTAGGTACATTATTTCCATTGTCTACGCATTTTATTTGTTGCAATTTCGGGACAAAGCCCTTCGTAAAACCTGACTTTACTCAGCTTTTATTCTGATTTTAGAACGGGATAACAGCTGTCCTTTCCAATTCATTCCCCAGGTCGCAATGACTAACATACTGATGGAATTAATCGGCATCAATATGGCTGCTATCAAAGGATATAAATTCCCCTGAATCGCATAGCTTAACCCAAATCCATTGTAGACTAAGGATAGTAAAAAGCTAGCTTTGATGAGTTGTAGGCCAAATTTCGAGTAGCGCATATACTCTCCTAATCGAGGCAATTCGGATCCCTTTAAAATGGCATCAGACGACGGGGTAAAATGCAGATGGTCATCTGACACGGCGATACCTACAGCTGCCTGTTTTAAAGCCCCTGCATCGTTTAGTCCATCCCCTATCATGGCTACGATTTTTCCTTGTTTTTGAAGTGCTTGGATATATTCCATCTTCTCTAAAGGACTACATTCGAATTTTACGTGATCTTGATTTTCAAACCAATCCAATAAATGTGCTGCATGTTCTTTTTTGTCCCCTGAAATCAAATGGACTTCATATTGATGTCTTAAACTATGCAACATTCCCTCCACCCCTGGTCTATTTTCCCATGGAAATTCGATAAATCCGATGGGCTCTTGGTTGATGGAAACGAACAAGCGTGTTTCAGAACTGATAAAACCCTCTGGAATACTGAGTTTATTCAACGTGTATTTAGCGCTTCCAATTTGGACAAATAAGCCATCAAATGACGATTGAAGCCCTTTTCCACTGATTTCTTTAAATTCGGTCAAGGGAATAATACTCCGATTTTGTAGGAATTTCTTGACCTGCTTCGAAAGTGGATGGGTGGATTGAAATACGAGTGAATAAATAGCGTTCCATTCGGTATCGTTCAAATCACGGTTGAAATGAACGCTAGGTTCCTGTTGACTTTGCAAGGTTAGCGTGCCTGTTTTGTCAAAAACCAAGGTATCCACTTGGGCCATTCGCTCGAATGTTTGAATGTCTTTTACGAAAAAGTTAAACTTGGCTAGCCACCTAATTCCGTGTCCTAAAGCGAAAGGATACGAAACAGCCAAGGCGCAAGGACAGGCAATGACCAAAATGCTCACCACCGCATTTGACCAGCGGCTTTGATCCACATTGAACCAATAGATTCCCGCAATCGTGGCTAGACTTAACAGTATCACGGTGAAATACATCCCCACTTGGTTCGCAAAGTTCTCCCAGTTTTCTGTTTTGTGATTCGGATCTTTAAAGGCTTGTTGTTCCCATAGCTGTGTTAAATGGCTCTGGTTCAGCTCTTTGCTGATTTGAATTTCGATGGCCTCTCCTACGTGTTTGCCACCTGCATAAATTGATTGACCTGCTTGAATAGGTATTAATTCGCTTTCGCCGGTGACAAAGCTGTAGTCCATTTGACTTTGGCCCTTTAATAAATAGGCATCAGCAGGAATTATTTCTTGGTTTCGAATCAATAAACGATCCCCCACCTGAATCTCTTCCAAGGGTGCTGTTTCCTCTTTGCCATTCGCGATTTTTGTGACCACTAATGGGAAATAGGCTTTGTAATTGCGTTCAAACGACAGGAAATCAAAGGATTTTTGCTGGAACCACTTCCCTATTAATAAGAAAAAAATCAGGCCTGAAACGGAATCGATGTAGCCGGCACCCGTATGCGATATAATTTCAAATACACTACGACCATATCCTACCAGAATACCCAGTAAAATGGGTAATTCAATGGTCATTTTGCGCAATTTGAGGTGCGCATAGACATTGCTAAAATAATCCGAACCGGAATAGAATACGGCCACGCTACCCAAAGCTAGATTCAGGTAACCGAATAGAGCTTGAAGAGAGCCATCGTCAATGCCTAAATACTCTGGAAAGCTAAATAGCATCGCATTTCCCGCACAAAAACCGGCGATTCCAAGCTTAAGAAATAGCTTTTTTTGATCATTATTTTGCGGTTTTTCTTCTGCATTCGAAATATGCGGTTCATACCCTAAACTTGCTATTAAGGTGGCTAAGGCACCTAAACTAAGTTGATCTTCTTTAAACCAAACCGTTAAATCCTTCTTCCCAAAATTCAAACTTGTCTTAATAATCTGCGGATTCAATTTTTGCAGATTTTCTAGTAGATAAAGGCAAGAACGGCAGTGAATGGCTGGCAGGTGGAAGCTTACTTTGGAAAAATCTGCATTCGAAAAGGTGATTAAGCGATCCCTGAATGCTTTGTTGTTTAGAAAATCAAAATTCTTGTCTGTAGGAGAAATGCCCGGATTAAGATCACAGTTGTAATATTCATCTAGTTGATTATCATTCAGTAACTCGTAAACTTGTTCGCAACCATGGCAACAAAAAGTCTTTTCTTGATGAATGATAGGCGTTTCTGAACATTCATCTCCACAATGATAGCATATTACCTCTTCGAGAACCTCTGTGTACATGTTTAAAATCTAATGTTCAAATTTCCGGAGATTCACGGTTGATTTTCGTGACAAATAACACGAAGAAAACTGATGAACGTCAGGTATTGAAACCTTACTTCCATCTAATTTCGCCTTATTATTTAAGCCAATGAACAATTTTTCAGATACGGAACGGAAAGTGTTAGCCAGTGGAATCGAACTCCGCTACTTGCCTGATGAATATTTATTTCGTCAAGGCCAAAAAGCAGAATTTGTATTTTACCTGCAAGAAGGCAGCCTCGTGTTAGAAGGACCGGCTGGCTTTGTGACCATCGATCGGAAAGGTGTTTTTATTGGAATTGAGGAAGCAATCGAAGAGAAAAAGCATTTGTATTCCGCTATGACGTCGAGTTATTCACAATTTTTGGTTTTTGAGCGGAAGTATTTCAAGCAGTTGATCGATGAATTCGATTTAGCCCTTCCCTATTTTGAGTATAAAAAAGCAGAATTAAACGAACTTCTAAAAAAGGTTCAGCAGAAGTACGCTACGGTATAGAGGTTTAGAGTGGTATTTAATTGGGTTTTGGCTCCCTTTTGCTTTTAGCGGAAGGGAGCTTTATTTTAAGGGACTATCCTTTTCCTTTTTCAGAGTATTATAGACCATTTTGTCCAAAAATCCATTCATCCATTTATTTAAGAATACGGTTAATTTGCCTTGGAAAGTGAGTACTAAGGTCTTCTTCTTTGATTCGTAAGCCTCAGCAATGCGTTTAGCCACTTCCTCCGCGGACATCATTTTGCCCTCATCACGCATCGAGTCGCCTGTCACTTTTCCCTCACTATTTAAGGAGGCCGCTCTGATATTGGAAGCGGTGAATCCTGGGCAAGCAACTAATACATGAACACCCGTTTCTACTAGCTCTGTTCTTAAGGCTTCTAAGAAACCATTCATCGCGAATTTGGAGGCAGAATAGCCTGTTCTAACAGGAAGTCCTCGGTAACCTGCGATGGAAGAAATACCAATGATTCCACCTTTTACGGCTTTAATATGTGGTAAAGCGGCATGGGTGGCGTAGACTGTTCCCCAGAAATTAATGTCCATTACTTGTTTCAACACTTTTAAATCAACGGTCTCAAACATCGATCGCATGGAGATTCCTGCGTTATTGATTAATAGATCAATTCTGCCATATAATAGCATTACCTGATCTACCATAGCTCGTGTTTGTTCTTCAGACGCGGAATCACAGACAATACCTTTAGCTGCTATGCCTGCCGCTTGTAATTCTGTTTCGGCAGCGATTAGATTCTGCTCATTTCTACCCGTGATAACGATTTGAGCTCCTTTTCTGCCGTATTCAAAGGCTAATGCTTTTCCGATTCCAGAACTAGCTCCCGTGATGATAACTACTTGATTCTTCATGTGAATTAATTTCATCGCGAAGTTAATGTTTTATCTTGAATTGGTTGGCTTGCCCACATAAAGCCGTATTTTTGTGCACATTTTTAGCAGCATGAGTAAGAAAAAAGAAAAGAAAGCCCCAGTGGTGTTGGAACAAATTGCCATTTTGGATTTTGCCGCAGAGGCAAAGTGTATTGCCAAAGTAAATGATGAAGTGATTTTTGTTCAAGGTGCTGTCGCTCCTGGCGATATTGCTGATTTACGTATTTTGAAGTCCAAAAAAAGCTTCAAACAAGCCCAAGCCATCAATATTCAGCCACTTTCCAAACACCGTACAGACGTAGCCTGTAGCCATTTTGGCATTTGTGGCGGTTGTAAGTGGCAACACGTTTCTTACGAAGCTCAAACCGCCTTTAAAGCGCAACAAGTCAAAGATAATTTGACCCGCATCGCTAAAGTGAAATTACCCGAATTTCAACCCATTCTAGGTTCTGAGGAGACTTATTATTATCGCAATAAATTAGAATTTACCTTTTCTTGCGCCCGCTGGCTAACGGAAGATGAAATCGGTAAAGAAGATTTAGGATCGATGAATGCCCTTGGATTCCATGTTCCAGGCCGTTTTGATAAGATTTTACCCGTCAATCATTGTTACTTGCAACCTGATCCTTCCAATGCCATTCGCAATGGAGTACGTGATTTCGCTGACGCAAATGACATCTCCTATTATGAATTAAAAAATCAACAAGAAGGAGCTTTACGTAATTTGATTATCCGAAATACGGTTACCAACGAATGGATGGTTACCGTCCAGTTCGCTTATGCCACGGAAGAGGAAATTCAAAAGGTAATGGAATACTTGAAGTCAACATTCCCAATGATCACCTCTTTGAATTATGTGGTTAATCAAAAAGGGAACGACACCTTCCATGATTTAGAAGTCGTTTGCTACCACGGAAAACCTTTTATGGTCGAAACAATGGAGGATTTGAAGTTCCAAATAGGCCCGAAATCTTTCTTCCAAACCAATGCCAAGCAAGCCCTAAAATTATACCAATTAGTGCGTGAATACGCTGATTTGCAAGGAAATGAAAACGTATATGACTTGTACACAGGTACAGGAACTATCGGTTTATTTTTAGCGAAACATGCGTCTAAAGTTGTCGGACTCGAATATGTCGAGATGGCCGTGGAAGATGCACGAATTAATGCCGAATTAAATGGCATTAAAAATGCAACCTTCTTTGCCGGTGATATGAAGAAAGTCTTAACGGAAGAATTTATTGCTATCCACGGCGCGCCAGATGTCATTATTACCGATCCTCCTCGTGCAGGAATGGATCTGGATGTGGTGAATCAAATCTTAGCCGTTAAACCAAAGAAAATCGTTTACGTTTCATGTAATCCGGCTACGCAAGCCCGCGATTTAGCCTTACTGGATGTTGCCTATGAAGTAGATGTGGTTCATCCGGTGGATATGTTCCCGCAGACGCACCATGTGGAGAATATTGTGAGGTTGAAACTTAGAGCCTAGATTATTTCATTACGCGATTCCGAAATTGTGCTGCGCAATAATTTCTTGAACCGCGAAATAAAATATTCTAATGCCTAATTTAACTCTATTCTTACTACTCTGAAATGGAAAAAGGGCGATTAATCGCCCTTTTTTTATCTCTAATCTATACTCTCTAATCTAGAAAGGAGTGTTCAACGGATCATAATCTTCCGGCGGTAAATTCATCTTACTTCCTTTGAAAACAGAATCATTGCTTGACTCAAAAGCGGATGTTTGATCACCTAGTGCACTTAAGTCGAAATTACCCCCTTCATTGTTTGAGAACGGTTGGAAATCTAAATCACAGTATTTGGTGAATTTACCAATGAATTTCAGCCAAACACTATCGAGTGAACCCGAACGGTTTTTGGCCATAATGATCTCTCCCATTCCGGTTATTGAGTTTCCTTGATCATCCGCCGTGATGCCATAATATTCTGGACGGTAGATGAACATTACCTGATCGGCATCTTGCTCGATGGCTCCAGATTCACGAAGGTCAGAAAGTTGAGGTTTCTTATTTCCTCCACGTGTCTCTGTAGAACGGTTCAATTGGGAAAGGGCAATTACGGGCACATCTAATTCTTTGGCTAATTGCTTAAGAGCACGGGAAATTTGGGCGATTTCTTGCTCGCGATTTCCGCTGGCTCCTTTACCCGAACTATCACCAGTCATTAGCTGTAAGTAATCGATGACGATGAGGTCGATGCCTTTTTGGGCTTTTAAACGACGACATTTCGCTCTTAATTCCAAAATCGATAAGGCTGGCGTATCATCAATAAACATATTCGCTTCGAATAATTTATTGATTTTCGTATGCAATTGCTGCCATTCGTGTGGCTCCAATTTTCCTTTACGGATTTTATCGGCCTCGATTTCCGCTTCTGCAGAAATGATACGATTAACGAGTTGAACAGCACTCATCTCTAGGGAGAATAAGGCCACTGAATGATTGAAATCGACGGCAGCATTACGGCAAGCCGAAACGACAAAGGCCGTCTTACCCATACCTGGACGAGCCGCGATAATGATTAATTCTTGTCGTTGCCAGCCAGATGTCAAACGGTCTAAGTCCGTAAATCCGGACGGAATACCAGTTAAACCACTTTTTTGGAGTTGTTTCTTCTCTAATTCATCCACGGCCTTCTTCAAGATATCCGACATACTTTCGTAATTCTTACGGATATTGGATTCTGCGATGGTAAAAAGCTCCTGCTCCATCTTATCCAGCAAATGGAACACGTCAGACGTGTCCTCATAGGATAGGCGTTGGATTTCGGAGGATATTTGGATGAGCTGACGCTTTAAATATTGCTCAATAATGATTCTGGCGTGGAATTCAACGTTCGATGTCGAACTAACGCGCGAAGTTAATTGCGCTAAGTAGCTGGTGCCACCTGCTTTTTCCAAAGTGCCATTTTGCTTCAAGTAATTATTAACCGTCAATAAATCAACGGGTTGAGAAGCTTGGAATAAACCTTGAATCGCCTCGAAAATTAACTGATGTCCTTCTTTGTAAAAAGAATCGGGTTTTAATAATTCGATGACGTTTGCTAATGGTTCTTTCTCTAACATCAATGCACCTAGTAAGGCTTCTTCTAAGTCAACCGCCTGTGGAGGTAATTTTCCTAGCCCCAAATCGCTTAAACGAGTGGGTCCTGTCTGTGAACGAATGCCAGCAGACTGATTTCCTTTTTTATAAATGGATGAAGGGGTGTTAGATTCCATACCACAATTTTACGTTAAATTTTCAAAATTATCTTATAAAGGAAGATATTAAATTTCAAGAATTTCTTATTTTTACTCCCATACGATTTAAACCCATTTTTACTTGTTAGAAAAAATAATTTCCCTCTCAGAGGTCTCTCTAATTGACTTTTTAGGCGTTGCAAACGCAAATATCAATTTGTTGACTAACGCCTTTCCTCAGTCCAAAATCATTGCCCGTGGCGAACAATTAACCGTTCGCGGATCGAACGATCAGATTGCTTTAGTAGAAGCGATTGTGAACTCATGCGTGGCCCATTTGGACAAGCATGCTACCCTCACGGAAAAACATATGCAAGCCTATATCGATTCGGTTTTAAATCCGACGGGTGAGGAATCAGAACAACCGTGGGTGGAGGATAAAGACGTGCTTCTTTTTGGTAATAAAGGAATTGTGATTAAGGCCAAAACTCCGAACCAACGTAAGCTCGTTGATGCTGCTACCACGAATGACATCGTTTTTGCGATTGGACCTGCCGGTACGGGTAAAACCTATACCGCAGTGGCTTTGGCAGTGAAAGCATTGAAGAATAAAGAAGTAAAGAAAATCATCATCACGCGTCCAGCTGTTGAGGCAGGCGAAAATCTTGGTTTCTTACCAGGTGATTTGAAAGAGAAAATTGATCCGTATTTGCGTCCTATTTATGATGCGTTGGATGATATGATTCCAGCAGAGAAATTGAAATTCTATTTAGAAAATCGGACGATTGAAATTGCGCCTTTGGCCTATATGCGCGGACGTACCTTAAATAAAGCTTTTATTTTATTAGATGAGGCTCAAAACACCACCTCCATGCAAATGAAGATGTTTTTGACACGTATGGGTATCCAATCGAAGACGATTATTACAGGCGATAAATCCCAAGTGGATTTACCTAAAAACCAAACGTCTGGTTTGGGAGAAGCAGAACGCATCCTTTCTGGAATTAATGGGATTGCCTTTGTCGAATTGGACGGTTCAGATGTCGTTCGTCACCGTTTAGTGCGTAAAATCATCGAGGCATATGGAAAGCAAGAAAAATAAGATCATTCAGGCGATTAGTCCGGAAGAAATCGAACAGGTATTTGCCATTCGGACGGAAGTGTTTGTCAAAGAACAAAAGTGCTTGCCGTCTGAGGAATTCGATGAGTTAGATGCAGTAGCCAAACATTATTTACTGTTTGAAGACGCCACACCAGTGGCAACGGGTCGATACCGCAAAACAGAAAAAGGAATTAAGGTGGAGCGAATCGCTACGTTGGAGTCAGCCCGCGGTAAAGGCTATGCTTCTTTAATTATTCAGCATATTTTTGCGGAATCTGCTGCTGAATATCCCGATTGCCATTATTACTATTTACACGCTCAAGTTTCTGTGATGCCTTTGTATGCTTCTTTAGGATTTCAGCCTTATGGAGATACGTTTATTGAGGCGGATATTGTGCATCAGGCAATGGCGCTAGATAAGAGAGTATAGATTATAGAGTAGAGATTATAGATTGTGATTTTTCCCCTACGGACTCATTTCCTCCGGACTTATCAATAAAAAAAGGGGCTTTAGGGCCCCTTCTCTATTCTCTCTACTCTATGATCTATACTCTCCTATTTCTAGAATGGCAAATCATCCCCACTCTCAGCCGCTAATGGAGGGAATTGATATCCTCCTGCTGCCGGTGTAGGCTCCACTCCTGCTGGGATTGAACCAGTACGATCTAAGCGATACGCACGGATTTCTGTATACCAACGCTCGTTGTATTCTCTTGATTCTACGTTGAATTGCACTTTAACGATTTCACCTTCTTGAACTGGCGTTAAATCTTGTGTTTTATCTCCCCAAACTGACATACACACCTTTTTAGGGTATTGATCTTGTGTTTCGATCACAAATTCTTGTTTGATCCAGTTGGTACCGTTTTTACCTGTTCCTGTAACCTCAGGTAATTTCTTGATTAATTTTCCGCTTATTTCTAAAGCCATTGTACTAATTTTTTTGAGTTCCGTAATTGTTGGCAAGTAAGTAAATAATTGGTAATTTTACTAACCGTTTTTGGCGATGTGGTGAAATTGGTAGACACGCTACCTTGAGGTGGTAGTGCCGTTAAGGTTTGGGAGTTCGAATCTCCCCATCGTCACTTAATTTTTTGTTTAATCTGTAAATCATGTTGAAGATGAAACCTTACAGTGTATTGCTTTACTATAACTATACTCCTATTCCGAATCCGGAAGAGTACCGAGTAAAACATCACCTTTTTTGTATTGAGAATAACCTTTTGGGACGTATTATCGTCGCAGCAGAGGGTTTGAATGGAACCGTTTCTGGTTTAAAAGCGGATTGCGATGCTTACATGAAATGGTTAGAAATTGATCCCATTTTTGCTGGATCAGATTTTGACTTCAAAATCGATTATCATGAAGCACATACGTTTAATAAATTACACGTTCGCGTTAAAAATGAAATTGTGCATTCTGATTTAGGGGTCGATCCTCGCGTTAGAACTGGCAAGCATCTGAAGCCGAAAGAATTCAAGCAATTATTGAAGAATGACCCAGATGTCGTCTTGGTTGATATGCGTTCGAATTACGAACACGAATTAGGTCGTTTCAAAGGCGCTTACACCTTTGATATGGAGAATCTGCGTGATTTACCTGATCATGTGCAGGAAATTGAGCATTTGAAAAACAAAAAGGTCATTACCTATTGTACAGGTGGGATTAAGTGTGAAAAAGCATCTGCCTATCTCATTGAAAAAGGATTTACGGATGTCTATCAATTGCACGGAGGTATCATTAAATATGGTCTAGAAGAAGGTGGCGAGGATTTTGATGGTTCATGCTATGTTTTTGATAACCGAGTAGCGACGCCGGTTAATTCGGTGAATCCGGAGATTGTATCTGAATGCCATGTCTGCCATACGAAATCTGATCATATGGTAAATTGTGCGAATCCGGAATGCAATGAGCATTTAGCTATTTGCCCATCCTGTCTTAAAGAGATGGAAGGTGCCTGTTCTCCTGAATGTAAAGAGCATCCGCGGAAGCGCCCATACAATGAGAAAGGATATTATTCCAAAAACTCAGTAGGTTATTCTCCTGAATTAGGATTCAAGTCCTTTAAACGGACAGAGAAAATAGAAAAACAAAAAAAGGCTCAATTATGAGCCTTTTTTATTTCTTGAATATGGTATTCTTGGATGAGCGCCGGAGTTTCAGGACTTAGGGTGAAATATACTTTTGCACTCCCTTTTTCTCCATCGATCCGAAAGGTGCCTCTCAGGTTATTTTCTGGTTCGATTTCTTGGATGGATCGAATGGCTCCTATTTTTCCAAAAATAGCCTTTGCTTCAGCTGCTAACTTTTCTGGGAAATAATCTAAAAAGAAGTTTTCGGCAAAAATCCCCGTTTCAGTCGCGTTTTTCCATTCAGGCAAAAGTCGAACTAGTTCGGATTGTCTTTGCTTTAAAATAGCAGATGCCGGTAATTTACGTGGACTCAGCTGAGTTGAAGAAATTAGGGAATCTAGCACTTTAAGGTTGATAAAACTCGCTGGTGCATAGGTCACGTTCGCGAAAGAGATGATGCCTAAATCATAATCTGGATAAATCCGCCAATTACTTCCAAAACCAGGTAATCCTCCTGAATGTCCCACAGAGCGTCTTCCTTGATCATCTTGTAAGAAGCTTAAGCCATAGCCATACGAAGTAAAGGAACTACCGATTCGGCCAATTGGATACGTGTATTTGGGATTAAACCCGCTGATGTTCCATGGGAATTGCATTTCTCGTAAGGAACTACGTTTAAGTGGGCCTTTTTCTGTTTCATCTCGCTCTGGCCAGGCAGATAAGTGCAAAGCAGTGTATTTGCTGAAATCTTCCAAAGTAGTGATCAATCCCCCCATCGCACCATAGGCTCCATCGTGCTCCATGGGTTGTTTTACCCATTTATTATCTAACCAACGGTATCCATAGGCTAATTTGTTTGCCGGAACTTCGCTGTATTCCCAATAGGTATTATTCATTCCTAAGGGCTTGAAAATGTGTTCTTGGATGTAAGATTGGTAGCTTTGACCGCTCACGTTTTTGATGATCAAACCTAACATCGCAAATCCCATATTGCTATATTCATAGCTAATACCTGGGTTTGTAGAGAAGGTGATTCCTTTTTTGATCATCGCTTTGAAGGTTTCATCTGAAATGCCTAATTGGCGATCGCCCCATGGATTATCTTCTGGAAATCCAGCCGCATGGGTTAATAAATGACGAATGGTGATGACAGGAGCATCTTTTGTCAGAGATTTAGTCGACTTTAATTCCGGAATGTAATTCGCAGCCGGATCGTCTAAGCGTAATTTACCTGCATCTCTCAGCTGAAGAATGGCCATACTCGCAAAGCTTTTAGACATCGAAGCAATGCGAAAATCAATCATCTTGTCGGCTTTTACACCATTTTCGATTTGAGCTAGACCTAGTGCATTCGAATGAATTAAGCGGCCATTATATACGATTCCATAAACGAGACCAGGCATTTTTGAAAGGTTCGCTTGTTGTTTAAATAAGGAATCAAGTGTGGGAATGAATGAATGGATCTTTTCTTCATTCGTTTGAGCACTGAGGCTGAAAGTTGCCGCAACGAGACAGAATAGGAGTTTTTTCATCGTTTCTTTTTGGCTAAATTCTCCTGAACTCTAAATAAGGTAATCTCTTTAATGAGTTCCAAAGGCATAGGCGAATGATACGGAAACTTAATCGCTCCTTTTGAACCCTCGTAGGGAGCTAATTCTTGTACAAAATTCTTAATCCCGCTAGGTGTTGGATAAAAACCTAAATGGTTATTCCAGGCCGCAAAGTGGATTAAATTGCCATTTAACTTGAAGGTGGGCATCCCGTAAGACATCGTTTCTTCCGTTTCCTCCGGTACGACCGAACGAATTGCATCACGCACTTCGATTAAAATTTTCTGTGTGGCCTCCGGAAAGGTCATAATGTATTCTTCCATATTAATGAATTTGTTTAATGGTGATTATTCGGCCGCGCATTTCGATGCGATCCCCTACTCTTTTGCCCTTTAATTCGACTCCAAGTGGTGATTCAATGGAAATGGCGTAAATGGAATCCAGTTTGCCGTATCCAATGGAAATAAAATAGGTTTCTTGATCTGTCTCTATAAGGCTACCTTCTGAAATGACCATAGATGCTGGCAAATCCGCTATTCTGTCTAATTTGGCAATCGAATTAAGTGTATTATCTACCAAAGCACTTAGTTTATCCATCTCTCGCTGCATCATTTCTCGACCGGTTTCAAATTTATCTCCGGCACTACTTTTTGTATCAGAATCGCGGGATTCTTTAGCTAAAAGATACTCTCTACGAGCTTCTTCTAACGTATTTTCCAAAATGGAACGCAGATTTGCTTGTATTTGAGACTTGGTGCTTTTCATGAATGACTTATTACATTGGAAAATTATCAATAAATTTGCGCATGACCTATTTCTCTCCCACAGACTTGATTATTAATCCGGATGGAAGTTCCTATCATTTGAACTTACGGCCTGATCAAATTCCGGATACCCTTATTTTAGTGGGTGATCCAGAGCGTGTTCCCACTGTTTCTGCCTTTTTCGATGAAGTCACTGAAATCGTTCATAAAAGGGAATTCGTGACTCATTTAGGCGTTTTAAGGGGTAAAAAGATTGGTGTATTATCCAGCGGTATTGGTGCGGATAATGTGGAGATTGTGATGAATGAATTAGACGCTTTGGTCAATATTGATTTTCAAACGCGTCTCGAGAAATCTGAAAAAAGATCCTTGCAGCTCATTCGAATAGGTACATCAGGAAGTATTCAGTCCCATATTCCAGTGGATTCGATTTTAATTTCGACTGCAGCAATCGGATTTGATAATTTAGCCCAATTCTACGGTTTTGAATCTGCTATGTCGATAGCTGAAGATGTTTTAGCCGCTTGGACTTCAGCAATTGATTATCCATTGCCGCTGTATGCAGCCAAAGCTAGTGCCTCTCTTTGCGCGCAATTTGCGTCGTTGAATGCATTTAATGGCGTTACCTTAACGGCACCAGGATTTTATGCACCGCAAGGTCGTACGATTCGAATGCATTCGATAAGGCCCGATTTTCTAGAAAAAGTCGCTGCCGCTAAGCTAGGTGACCAAGAAATTACCAATATCGAAATGGAAACGGCAGCCTATTACGCTTTTGGGGGAGCTATGGGGCACGAAATGATTTCATTGAATGCCATTTTAGCAAATCGCATTACGAACGAATTTTCGAAAGATCCGGAGGGACAAATTCGATCTTTGATCGAAAAAGCTATAGCATTAATCGCATAACATAATCATCCATCACATAGCCGTTGCCTATGTCTAGGATCATTTCACGGTCTTTGATGAAACCTTTCTTTAGGTAAAATTCTACCGCGGAGTTATGTTTGTTGACGTTTAAATAGATAGATGTGAGTCCCATCAATCGAGCTTGATGACTAATCTGTGCGATAATAAAACTTCCAGCGCCTTTTTGTTTGACGGATGGTCGTAAATAGAGTTTATGTAATTTACCGTCTTTATCGGATGTCTTTTCGAAAGCACAATAGCCGATCGCTTTTCCGTCTACTTCTAATATGGAGAACAAATGAATTTGCGCGCTAATTAATTCCGTATTGTACATCATCGGAATCATGTACAAAGTCTGCTCCTCTGTTAAAATATGGCCATAGGTGGGTCTCCAGGCTTCTTCTGCAATTTCTTGAATGAGGGGAATGTCTTCGAGCGTCGCTTTGCGTAAAATCATAGCCAAAATTTGTAAATTGCAGTCAAAATAGCAACATATGAAGCCACTTATTCTCATCGCAAACGACGATTCAATCTATTCCAAAGGTATCCGCGTTCTAACGGAAATCATGTCCGAAATGGGCGAAGTCGTAGTGGTCGCTCCTGATACGCATCAATCCGGTATGGGTCATGCGATAACCTTGGGTGAGCCGTTGCGCGTGGTGAAAACGAATGATTTTGGTGACCATATTCAATCTTACAAATGCTCGGGAACTCCAGCCGATTGTGTGAAGATAGGTAAACACCAAATTCTAAAAGGTCGAAAAATTGATTTAGTCGTTTCGGGTATTAACCACGGTTCGAATGCTTCGATTGCGGTATTGTATTCAGGAACCATGTCTGCGGCCATCGAGGCAGCCATGGAGGGCATTCCGGCTATTGGATTCTCCCTTTGTGATTTTGCGTCAGATGCGGACTTCTCCCATTGCCACGATTATATTATCAAAATTTGTCAACAAGTGTTAGTTCACGGATTACCTAAAGGACTCACTTTAAATGTAAATTTCCCGGCGCATTCTTCGCTACCATTACAAGGTATAAAAGTGGTAAAACAAGCAAATGCCATCTTTAGAGAGCGTTTCGAAGAGCGAAAAGATCCGTATGGTAAGCCCTATTATTGGATGGATGGAGATTTGCACAACGAGGATTTGAATAACAACACCGATCTAGATGCTTTAGCAGAAAATTATGTCAGCATAGTACCCGTCAAATATGATTTGACAGATTATGATGAATTAAAGCAAATGCAAAGCTGGGACCTTTAGGAGCGTCAACACGCTCAAGGCATCAGTAATCTGGCCATTTTGAGCCATTTCAATCGCCTCTTTTAACGGTAACTTACGTATTTTTAATTGTTCGGTTTCTTCTGGGCAGGCTTGATGTTGGCTGAGGTTTTGGGCCAAATACATCACCGCTTTTTCATCGCTCACCGAATTCGAAAGATACACCTCCCCTAGCTCTGTCCACTCTGTGGCTACAAGTCCTGTTTCCTCTAATAATTCACGTTTAGCAGCGGCTAAAGTAGATTCTCCCGATTCGATAGAACAACCACCCTCCGGAATCTCCCAAGAATAGGCATTCAGCGTATAGCGGTATTGACCTACTAAATACGTGAAACCCTCTGCGTCGATGGCCACAATGGAAATAGCCGTATTTTTAAAATGGACTTTCCCATAAATACCGCGATTGCCGGCCGGATTCAAGACTTCATGGTGTTCTACCCTAATCCAGGCATTCTCGTAAGCCGTTTCTTGATTTAGTGTTTTCCAAGGATTGTTTTCCGTTTCCATCCGGTAAAAATACTATCTTTGTCTTAATGAAACAGCGGCTTGTCCTTCTTTCTTTTATCGTTTCGGTACTTATCATGACAGCGAAGTTTGCGGTTTACTATGCGAGTGGTTCCACGACTTTATTAACAGATGCGTTAGAGTCGATTATCAATGTAGTTGCCGCCTGTTTTGCCTACTATTCGATCTATTTAGCCTCTTTACCTAAGGACTTAAACCATCCGTATGGTCATGGGAAGATTGAATTTTTTGCCTCTGGATTAGAGGGTGTGCTCATATTATTAGCTGCTGCCTACATATTCTTACATGCGTCTCAGCATCTGTATTCATCTCCTGAGTTGAAGAGCTTAGATGTGGGTATGGCTGTTTCTTTTGTTTCTGCCGGCATAAATGGCTTAATGGGTTATTTTTTAGTTAAAAAAGGTCGTTCCTCCCACTCTCCTGCCCTGATCGCAGATGGTAAACACTTGCGTTTAGATGCCTATAATGGAATTTTAGTCGTTGCTGCTTTGGCGCTTACTTATTTTACCCACTGGTTTTGGGTTGATTCTGTGGCATCCTTTTTATTCGCTGGTTTTATGTGCTGGCAAGGTGTGCATTTAATTAGAGAATCAGTGGCGGCTTTAATGGATGAAACAAACCCAGCCTTATTCCAAAAAGTGACGGACTGGGTGGTAGCTAATAAAAAAGAAGAATGGATTGATCTACATAATCTACGCGTCCAACAATATGGCGGTGATTTGCATATCGATTGCCACTTGACATTGCCGCGTTATTGGGATTTACACAGAACACATGAAGAAATTCACGGCTTTGAGGAAATGTTAGGCGCGTTACAAGCTACCCACGTGGAGATATTCGTCCACGCGGATCCTTGTTTAGATGAGTGTTGTAGTCATTGCTCGATCGCTGATTGTGCGATTAGAAAAGTACCATTTTCGAAGAAAATAGAATGGAATCAAATGAATTTGGCCTTAAACCAAAAACATTTTAACGAAAAATTAGCTCGTTCTTAATTTGTTCTTAGGGACCCGATTCCTCCGTCTACCCCGATAATTTGTCCCGTAATCCATGAATTGGCTGGATTTAATAAGAATGCCGCTAGATTAGCTACGTCTTCTGATTGCCCCACACGTCCTAGTGGATGTCTTTTGCCACCTGCTTCGATTTTCTCTGGAGAATTTAATAGTGCTCCTGCTAGTGGAGTTTGAGTTAGGGAGGGTGCAATGGCATTCACACGAATCTTGTTTGCTGCTAATTCCGCTGCTAAGGAACGAGTCAGACCTTCAATAGCTCCTTTAGCGCTCGCAATCGAAGCGTGAAAGCCCATGCCTGTTTGAACGGCCACGGTGCTGAAAAGGACAATAGATGAGGTCTGAGACTGTTTCAATGCAGGTAATAGTGCTTGAATGACACGAACTGCACCTAACACGTTGATCTGAAATTCTTTCTCAAAATCTGCCGAAGTCAAGCGGTGAAATGGTTTCAAGTTAATACTTCCCGGGCAATAGGCGATTCCATCTATAGGTCCAGTGATGGCAGCAATAGCTGAATCATCCGCTACTAACGCATCCCAAGTATAGTTTACTACGCCAGACAGGGAGGAAGGATTTCTTGAGAAGTTAATCACTTCGTGACCAGCAGCAAGCAAAGCAGTAGCAATGGACTCACCAATTCCTTGGCTAGCCCCAACAATAACGTATTTTCCCATGATTTAGGCTTGAATGGATTGTAAGAATTCTCTTCTAGTATTGTCCTCTTGGAATTTACCTCCATAGTAGGAAGTAATGGTCGACGTAGCCTCATCTTTTACACCTCTGGAAGAAACACACAAGTGTTTTGCATCGATGAATACTGCTACGTGATCTGTTTTCAAGACTCTTTGAAGATGTTTCGCAATTTGCATAGTTAGACGCTCTTGAACCTGAGGTCTTTTGGCATAAAACTGTACAATACGATTCAACTTCGAAAGGCCAATCACTTGTCCTGAAGAAATGTACGCAATGTGCGTCTTACCCATAATAGGTACGAAATGATGCTCGCAATTAGAATAGAACGAAATGTTCTTTTCGATCAGCATTTCATTATACTGATATTTATTCTCAAATAAGGCTATTTTAGGTTCATTAGCGGGGTTCAAACCACTAAAGATTTCCTCTATATACATTTTAGCTACTCTCTTAGGAGTACCACGTAAAGAATCATCAGTCAAATCTAAACCTAGGGTTAACATGATTTCACGGAAATGTGATTCAATGATGGCTATTTTCTCAGAATCAGAAAGATCAAAAGCATCCTCCCTCATCGGTGTTTCGATAGAGGTGGCTACATGATTATCTCCAATTTCCTCGTCAGTTAACAAGAAACGGTCGGTATCAATTAGCAGGGAATTCAACGAAATTTCTTTCTGTTTCATACAATCTGATTTTTAAATCTAATTTAGAAGGGAGTTTAGCCCTTAGTTTATTGTAAATCACCATGACGATGTTTTCAGCGGAAGGATTTAAATTAGCGAACTCAGTTACGTCTAAATTTAAATTCTTGTGATCAAATTTTTTGCAAACTTCTGTTTGGGCTAAATCTGATAAAAACTTCGTATCGATTACATAACCCGTTTCCGGGTCAATTGTTCCGGTTACCTGAATAATAATTTCATAATTATGTCCATGGTAGTTCGGATTGTTACATAAACCGAAAATTTCTTTGTTTTTCTCTGCTGTCCAAAGTGGATTATGCAAACGGTGCGCAGCATTGAAATGTTCTTTTCGGAATACGGTAACGCGAGGGGCTTCAGTCATTTTTTCTAAATTCTTATAAATTTAAAGTATTTTCCTTAAATTTCATCTTTATATCACATATTAGACCTATCATTAACAAAATGAAAAGAAGGAAGTTTATCTCTGATTCCTTAGTATATACCTCAGGTACCGCTTTATTCCCCACTTTCTTACGACAGCTACCAGAAGAACAAACAAAAGTGCGTTTAGGTTTTATTGGCGTGGGATTAAGAGGCCAAAATCACCTCGAAATGGCGATGTATCGACCAGATGTCGAGGTGGTAGCCATTTGTGATATTGACCCTAAAGCTATTGATATCGCTTTAAAGATGGTTTCTGATAAAGGACGCCCCGCTCCTGCGGTCTATGGCAAGACAGAAAAAGATTTTGAAAATTTAGCGAAGCGCACTGATATCGATGGCGTGGTGATTGCGACTCCCTGGGAATGGCATGTACCGATGGCCTTAGAAGTGATGAAGCAAGGCAAATATGCGGGCGTAGAAGTATCTGCGACGGTTACCTTGAAAGAATCGTGGGATCTCGTGAATATGTACGAGAAAACGGGTTCTCATTGTATGATTTTAGAGAACGTATGTTATCGTCGGGATGTACTCGCGACTTTGAATATGGTTCGCCAAGGGATGTTTGGAACCCTTAATCACGTACAGTGTGGCTACCAACACGATTTGCGTGAAGTGAAATTTAATGATGGAAAACAGGCCTATGGTGGCGGTGTGGAGTTTGGGGAGAAAGGTTTTTCTGAGGCCAAATGGCGTACCCAACATTCTGTCGATCGCAATGGAGATTTGTATCCAACACACGGTTTAGGACCGGTGGCGGAGATGTTAAATATCAATAGAGGAAATCAGTTTGCTTATCTAACGGCGATGGCTACTCCTGCTTTGGGACTACATAATTACATTGTAGAAAAAGGAGGCGCGGATCATCCAAATGCGAAAGTGGATTTCAAATGCGGTGATATCGTCCAAACGATGATCAAATGTGTCAATGGGGAAACCATTCTCATTACACATGATACGAATTCCCCACGTCCCTATTCCTTAGGCTTCCGAGTTCAAGGAACGAAAGGTTTATGGATGGAAGATAATAAATCGATCTATATCGAAGGTGTTTCGCCCAAAGCGCATCGCTGGGAAGAAGCCAAGCCCTATTTAGAGAAATACGATCACCCCTTATGGAAAGCACACGCAGCGGATGCGGAGAATGCAGGCCACGGAGGGATCGATTATTTTGTGTTAAGAGCCTTTATCGAGGCAATTAAGGCGAAAGTAGCTCCACCAATCGACGTATATGATGCGGCGGCTTGGTCTGCTATTGCGCCACTTTCTGAAGAATCAATTAAGAAGGGCTCCGCTCCTATCCCAATACCTGATTTTACACGCGGTAAATGGAAAAAAAATCAACCCATTTTTGCTTTAAACGATCAATACTAAACCTATGAACCAATCAAAAAACGTTAACGGACCTCTATTAATAATCGGTATTCTCTTCTTTGTCTTCGGTTTTGTGACCTGGGTGAATTCGGTTTTAATTGCCTTTTTTAAGGATGCCTTTCAATTAAATAACTTCGACTCACTCCTAGTTACCTTCGCCTTCTTCATCTCTTATTTCGTGATGGCGATTCCATCTTCTTGGGTTTTAGCAAAAACAGGCTTTAAAAAAGGGATGTCAATGGGTTTATTAGCCATGGCTGTGGGTACTCTCTTATTTATTCCTGCCGCTCAAATGGCCAATTATCCCATGTTTTTATTTGGTCTTTTCGTGATCGGTACGGGTTTAGCGCTCTTACAAACGGCTTCTAATCCGTATGTAACGATCCTAGGACCTGCGGAATCAGCAGCACAAAGAATCTCCGTGATGGGGATTTGCAATAAGGTGGCGGGTATTTTGAGCCAGTTTATTTTCGGGGGATTGTTTCTTTCTAGTGCTGTGGGTGGATCTGAGAAATTAGCCATCGTGATTATGCCTTACGGAATTATGACTGCTGTTTTAGTGGTATTAGCGGTTTGGGTGTGGTTTTCCTCTTTACCTGAAGTAGAAGCGGAGGAAACCGTGGAGGAAGCCGGAAATGCAAAGGCAAGCGTATGGGCTTACCCGAGCCTTGTTTTAGGCTTGGTAGCATTCTTTTTGTATGTAGGTGTTGAAGTGATTGCTGGTGATACGATTATTAATTACGGAGTTTCTCAAGGATTTAGTCAGGATGTTGCCAAAAGCTTTACCACCTATACTTTGTATGGAATGTTAGCGGGGTATGTCATAGGTATCTTCTTTATTCCTAAATACTTAAGTCAACAAAAAGCTCTAAACTATTCGGCTATTTTGGGTGTAGTGTTTTCCATTGGGGCGATTACTTTTACCGGATTTAACTCGGTCTTGTGTTTAGCGCTCTTGGGATTAGCGAATGCCTTGATGTGGCCTGCTTTATGGCCTTTGGCGATTAATGGATTAGGGAAGTTTACCAAAATCGGTAGTGCCTTTATCATTATGATGATTTCTGGTGGCGCGTTAATGCCTTTGTTATATGGTAAAATAGCGGACAAAATCGGGAATACGCAAAGCGCTTATCTTATTTTAATCCCTTGTTATATTTTTATCTATTATTACGCAACAATTGGTCATAAAAAGAGTTCTTGGAAGTAGAATTGCCTATTTTTGCATTTTGTTTCTACTATGTCTAACACTTTGAATTTGACGGATCCTCTTATTGCTGATGGAAATCAGTACGCTTCATCGCTGTATGCGTATGAAAGACGCATGACTATCCCAGTGCAAATAGGTGATCTTTATTTAGGATCAGATTTTCCGATTCGGATTCAATCCATGACGACGGTGGATACGATGGATACTTTAGGATCCATTGAGCAATCCATTCGAATGATCGATGCGGGCTGTGAATTAGTTCGCATTACTGCTCCATCTGTAAAAGAGGCTCAAAATCTCGAGAATATTCGCAAAGGCCTTCGGGAACGCGGTTACACCACACCTTTAGTGGCTGATATTCACTTTACCCCTAACGCAGCTGAATTGGCTGCTAGAATAGTGGAAAAGGTGCGTATCAATCCAGGTAATTACGCGGATAAAAAGCGCTTTGAGACGATTGATTATACCGATGCTTCCTATGCATCAGAACTAGACCGTATTCGGGATAAATTCCTTCCATTAGTCAAAATCTGTAAAGAATATGGCACTGCGATGCGTATTGGAACGAACCATGGTTCGCTTTCAGATCGTATTTTAAGTCGCTATGGTGATACACCACACGGTATGGTGGAATCGGCTTTAGAGTTCTTACGTATTTGTGAGGATGAAAACTATTTCAATATCGTGCTTTCGATGAAATCATCGAATACACAGGTGATGGTGGAAGCCTACCGTTTATTGAGTAAAAAATTAAAGGATGGCGGATTTAAGGCCTATCCAATGCACTTAGGGGTAACAGAAGCCGGTGATGGTGAAGATGGTCGTATTAAATCGGCTGTAGGGATTGGCACTTTATTAGAGGATGGATTAGGTGATACGATTCGTGTTTCATTGACAGAAGATCCGGAATTTGAAATTCCCGTAGCACAAGATTTAGTCCGTCGGTATGATACTCGCGCAGCGTCTCAGGATCCTATATCCCTATTTTCTGGGGATTCTGTAACTTTTGACTCCCCTATTCATCCTTTTGCGCATTCGCGAAGAAAGACTTCAGAAATTTTTTCGATGGGTGGACACCAAGTGCCTCGTGTAATCGCTGATTTCTCAACTAAGTCAACTATTACGATTGCAGATTTAAAATCGATAGGTCACTTCTATTTGCCAGAGCCAGATAAATGGGCGATGAATGATTTAGGAGCGGATTTTATTTATACAGGCCAGCAGTCACTTGATTTTATGTTACCTAATGGCTTACGTCAAATTCAGGATGCTTCGGTTTGGACTCCTTCTGACTATGTCTATCCTTTATTTGACTATGTAGCCTATCAAACTGCCGCTCAAAAGCATACAACGTTAAATTTCGTTTCCCTAGACGCTGCAGACTTAGTGGCAGGCGCTGATTCTTTTGATGAAAAGACAGTTATTGTTCTTCATTCTACAAATGCGCATCAAATGTCGGCAATTCGCCGTGCTTTCTTTCATTTGATCGAAAAGGGCATTACGAATCCAGTCATTATTCATTTAAACTATACCTCTGTTTCTGATGATCAATTCCAATTGTTCGCTCCCACGGATGGTGGTGCCTTGTTTATTGATGGTTTAGGGGATGGATTACTCTTGAGTATGAAGCATTCGAAGAATAAAGAAGCCTTGTGTAATTCGACGAATTTTGGAACGCTACAAGCGAGTAGAATGCGTATTTCTAAAACAGAATACATTTCTTGTCCGTCTTGTGGTCGCACCTTATTTGACTTGCAAGAAACGACAGCAATGATTCGCCAAAAAACGGATCACCTAAAAGGCATCAAGATTGGGATTATGGGTTGCATCGTGAATGGTCCGGGAGAAATGGCAGATGCAGATTATGGCTATGTAGGAATAGGAAAAGATAAAATTGCGCTTTACAAAGGGCAAGAAGTAGTGAAAAAATCAGTTCCAGCCGTTTCTGCGGTGGATGAGTTAATCACATTAATAAAAGAAAATGGAGATTGGCGTGAGCCTTCTGTAAACGACTAGACTATGAGCAGATTAAGAGAACAATTCAAAGTGGGTGAAGTTTTCACGTATTTCATTCGTGTCTTCCAAAAACCCAAGCCAGGCGCTCCTGCAAACTTTAATATCCGCGCAATGCATACGATTAACAAGATTTCGATCTTGATGTTTATCGTTTGTTTGATCGTAATGACCTATCGAGCGTTTATTCGCTAATTATTTCGTTCCGTAAAGGCACCAGTTAGACTTTGCTTTTTTCAAAGCAGCGGCGTCCTTTGTTTTGCCTTTGACATAATCACACAAGAATTGATTCTCTTTAGGTCCTAAAGCGCCTGGCATTGAATTAATTAGTTCATCGATTACCTTCATTGCTTGCGAAGCTTTTCGTTGCTTGAAAAGCATATCAGACTCTACCATCCATGTTCTTCGAACGATACTCGAACGATCTAGTCCAGTTTTAGCCATCTGAACTTTCAATTTTGAAATACCCGCATCGCCTAACTGAGTAGCTCGTGAGCTGGTTAAGGTAATTTGGAAGATATTCTCATAAATCATGCGCACCACTGATGGGTCAAATATGGAATTATAGTAATTCAAATTGCGAATGAAATAATCAAATAAGCGATTATTGTGGCTCATTAAGGCTACTTGCATTAAATTGAAAGTAGATTGCGAACTGTATTGCGCCGGCTTTATTAAAGCGATGTAGGCATTCATGGCCTTGATATTTGCTAGCGTATCACCGGTGATTCGTGCAAACTCAGCGTAATTCAACAACATACCAGGGTTCTTCTCTCCTGCTGCCAAACGCTTAGGGAATTGAGCTGCTTGCTCAGCCGGATTAGCCGCTTTCGTTCCAATGCCGTTAACCATTCCGACTGAATTCTCCTTTTCTCCAAATATCCTCGCCTGAACAATTTTCATCGTCTTAGGTTCAAAGAAAACAAACGTGGGCGTCGCATTTACAATGATTCCTGCCTGCTTTAGGGCCATTTGATTCGCTGGATTGCGAATATCTAATTGAAAATTGACAAAGTTCTTGTTGTAGACCGCTCCTACTGCTGGCTGGGTAAATACGCCTTTAAAGGAATTGCAAATGTGGCAATCTGGGGCATAAATCTCCATGAAAAGCAATTTTTTTTGCTTGATAGCCTCTGCTCTAGCTTCTTGTAAAGAGGAAGCCAAACTGAATTGGATGCCTTGTGAGAATCCTAAAAAGGGTAATATCAGGAATAGGAGTATTTTTTTCATACTTATTTTGCGCCTTTTTCTAACGCTACGATTTCTTTCTGTAAATGCGATGATAGCGTGCGACAGGTGGCCTCTAATTCTTGAGCGAAGAAATTATCGCCTGTGGCTTGTAAGGATGCATCTGCTACGGTTCCTACGATTTCGATGAAGAAACGTTTCATGTCTAACACTTCCATATCTTTTGTCCAAAGCGGTAAAGTCAACGTCCCTTTGTGATAAGGATCCCAAGTCGCGACTAAAATGGCTTTCGTTTCTTCGATGCCCTCGTTCGGATTATCAGTTGCTGACCAAGAGATTTGCTCTGGGATATTTTGGTCGTCTAATTGTATTTTAAAATTGATTTCAGAATGTTTCATGGATGTAAAATTAATCGTATTTTCGTATAAATTAAGGAAAATTAATGGTTAAGGCTGAAATTATTACCATTGGAGATGAGATATTATACGGGCAAATCCTGGATACCAATACGCAGTGGATCAGTCTTGAATTGGATAAATTAGGGATCAAAACCGTACGGAAATCATCCGTAGGTGATCAAAAATCAGAAATACTTCAGATTCTTACAGAAGCCGCACAACGTGCGGATGTTGTCTTCATCACGGGAGGCCTAGGTCCTACTAAGGATGATTTGACGAAAAAGATCCTTGCGGAGTATTTTGGCTGTGAGTTAGCTATGCATTCAGAAGCCTTACAAGACGTTACTGAATTCTTTGCCAAACGTGGTCGGGAATTATCAGCGATTAATCGGGATCAGGCTCTTTTGCCAACTAAAGCTGAATTTGTACGCAATAGCCAAGGTACGGCACCCGGCATGTGGTTTAATGAGAAAGGTGTCATCTGGGTTTCTATGCCTGGTGTTCCTTATGAGATGAAAAATATCATGGAGCAGGAAGTGCTTCCTCGTTTAGTTAAACATTTCCATATGCCCGTTATCTACCATAAGGTCATAAAGACTGTTGGAATAGGTGAATCTTATTTGTCGGAATTGATAGAGAGCTGGGAATTGCAATTACCAGAACATATCAAATTGGCCTATTTACCCTCCATGGGGATCGTTAAGTTGCGTTTAACGGCTGTGGGGGATGATTTAAGCCGTTTGCAAGAGGAGGTTGAAGTGGAGTTGCAAAAGGTGAATCCATTAATCCAATCGTATATTTTTGGATATGAAAAGGATGAGCTGGCTGAGGTAGTAGGACGATTATTAATCAATCAAAAAGCCACTTTGTCTGTAGCTGAAAGTTGCACTGGAGGACATTTAGCTCATCAGTTTACTCAGAATCCAGGAAGTTCCGCCTATTTCGTGGGAGGAATTCTTTCCTATGCGAACCAAGTTAAAATAGATCAATTGGGTGTTTCATCGGAGATATTAGCTTCTGATGGTGCAGTGTCAGAAGCGTGTATTCAAGCGATGGCGCAGGGTGTTCAAAAAAGACTCGGAACTACCTACGCTTTAGCCACTTCAGGCATTGCTGGACCAGACGGTGGGACTGAGGAAAAACCGGTAGGGACAGTTTGGGTTGCTTTGGCACATCCAACAGGCGTTATTACCCGAAAGTTAACGTTAGGAGGAACCCGCATGCAAAACATTTACCTAAGCTCTTTAGCGTGCGTAAATTTGCTACGTAAATATTTATTAAACGATTTAAGCTAATTCTATGGCTATTATAGAGGTTATCATGCCCAAAATGGGTGAAAGCATCATGGAGGCAACTGTTTTAAATTGGTTAAAACAGCCGGGAGATTATGTGGAAGCGGATGATTTCATTCTAGAAGTGGCCACTGATAAGATTGATACGGAAGTTCCATCGCCCGTGGCAGGTTATTTACAGAAGATTTTAGTGCCTGTGGGTTCTGTCGCGACTATAGGAAAGGCGATTTGTGTGATAGATGCGGTGGAAAGTGGTAGTGCGAATACGTCTGATTCTTTTTCATTGGATGAAAACATGTCTGCGTTAATCGATTTGAGTCTTGCACCTACCGAATTAAGTTCAGAGAAATCGACCAATCCCTGGATTTCCCCGTTGATTAAGCAGATTTGTCAGTCGGAGAATGTATCCCAAAGAGAATTAAACCAACTCCCTGGTTCTGGGCTAGATGGTCGTATCACTAAGAAAGATGTGTTGAATTATATTGCGGTTCGAAATTCGAAGCGCATGATTTCATCCGGAACCTTGAGTCAAGGAGCTGGAATGCGTCTACCCGGTGACGAAGTGATCGAAATGGATCGCATGCGGAAGATGATTTCTGAGCGTATGTTGGATTCTAAACGCATAGCACCCCACGTTACCTCTTTCTTAGAAGCTGACGTGACCAATATGGTGAATTGGCGTGCTAAGGTGAAGCAAGATTTTCAAGACAAATACAAGGAAGCATTAACTTTCACTCCACTCCTATTTAAAGCCACTGCGGACGCCTTGAAAGATTTTCCAGGTATGCTTATTTCCGTAGAGGGAAATTACATCGTCCAACACGCTCAAATAAACATCGGGATGGCTGTTGCCTTGCCTAATGGTAATTTAATTGTGCCCGTTATTCATGAGGTGGATAAAATGACCTTGGCTGAATTGACGCAAAAGGTAAACGATTTGTCAGCTAGAGCTAGAGCAAATAAATTGAAACCTGCTGATTTAGAAGGTGGAACATTTACGATTTCTAATATTGGCGGATTTGGCAATTTAATGGGTACACCTATTATTGTGCAGCCTCAAGTAGGTATTTTAGCCTTTGGGGTGATAGAAAAGAAACCTGCCGTCATTACAAACGACAAAGGCGAAGATGTCATTGCCATCCGTCAAAAGATGTTCATATCCCATTCCTATGACCACCGAGTGGTGGATGGTTCGCTAGGTGGAGGATTCGTGAAGCGGGTGTCAGATTACTTGGAGAAGTTTAGTTTAGATTCAGATATATAAAAAAAGAGCCTCAATTGAGGCTCTTTTCATTTAAAGAATATAAGTATTAGAATTTAGCATCTGCCGGTTTTACATTCGGTCGGATGATTCTTAATAGCGTTAGTAATTTAATCATCGGATAAGTCGGATCAAATTCAAACCATTTCGTAGCGAAGTTAACACGGTTTGGTAGTTTGTGGTGGTTGTTTTGGAACAACTCGCCCATCATCACTACGTCAAAGATTAACGAGTTCTTCGAGTGATCGTGGTTGTCATAGTTTTGGTAGCCATATTTATGTCCTGACCAGTTTACGATAGCTCCGTGTACCGGTCCCATCAAAAAGTGAACTGGTAATAAGAAGAAAAAGGCCCAGTGCATATCGAAATAAACAAATCCAACGATGTATAAAGAGGCATAAGCTACTCCCCAGCCTAAACGAGAAATCCATGAATCCCCAATTTTTTCAATCGTTTTAGAGACAGGGTAATCGTGCTCAAAACGTTCTTCCACCTTTTGATCTCTGTTTAAAACGGCATTATAGATGTTTTTCGTCTTCCACATCATCGTAAATACGTTGCTTGAGAACATCGGAGAGTGTGGATCTTTTTTTGTATCAGAAAATGCATGGTGCATTCTGTGTAAAATCGCGTAAGCACGAGGACTTAAAAAGGATGAACCTTGCGATAAGTAAGTCAAGAAATAGAAGAATTTTTCCCAAAACTTGCTCATCAAAAACATCTTGTGAGCGGAGTAACGGTGTAGGAAAAAAGTTTGGCTAAATAAGGAAACATACCAATGTATGAAGAAAGCCGGGAGTACTAATTGCATAATAGAATTGAGATTATAATGATTTAACAAAGTTACGAAGCAAATGTTTCTCTTTTAACCTGCATTCGCGTTTTATAACTGATTTTAGTCAGAATTTAAGAGGTGTAAACCGTGACAAACCGCTATTCCAGACGTCTCCGTACGCAAAATGGACTTTCCAAGACTAAAAGGTTTCCAATTATTTTTGGACAATACATCAGATTCTTCTGGGGTAAAGTCTCCCTCTGGGCCTACGATTACGTGGTATTCTTTATTTTTTGCGGCTGTTTTCATTAATACAGTAACCGGCGGATTCGAAATAAAGGCAAATAATTTTTCTCCTCCCTCCTTCGCAGCAATTTCCTTAAACGTATGTAAGCCCGTAATTTCAGGCAAATACAAGTTCTTTGATTGCTTCAAAGCCGAAATCGCTGTCTTCTCCAAACGCTGGAGTTTGATCTCTTTCCTTTCCGAATTCTTAGAGGCAAAGAAGTGGATCCCATGTATTCCAAATTCCCCGCATTTCTCCACCATCCATTCCATTCGTTCCATTTGTTTCGTGGGAGCGACATATAGATGAATCGTGTAAGCTGGTGCCGGTTCAGATTCGATCACTTCTAAGGGGCCGTATGCTACTTTTTTACCTTCAATCGAAGAAATGGACGTACTAAATTTAGAGCCACGACCATCTAACAGATGAATCGTCTCTCCTACTCTTAACCGCAATACCCGTATAGCATGAAAGGATTCCTCTTCAGATAATAAAGAGGAATCCTTTGCATTAGGAGCGTAAAATACGGCTATACTCATGTGTTATTCGTCTTCATCCTCGTCCTCATCGTCTGAGTTAAAGGTATAAAGTGATGGATCAAGGCTTAGGGTGTTACCATTAAAGTCTTGTACGAATTGAGACAACATTTCGTCATCTAAAGCAGGGACGTATAAGGCAGTTTCAATACTAACCCCATATTCGAATTCTGGATCGATCTCGATGTATTCCGCTACTTTAATTTCTTCGTTTTCCTCTAGATCTTCAATCACCTCTAGGATTAACATTTCTACCTCCTCGTCTAATTCCTCATTAGGCTCGTAATTTTCATCGCGGTTCTCTAAAGGAACATACAATGGATATTGCTGAATGATTTCTCTTTCAGCTGCTTCGTATAATAAGCTGGAGTAGTGTAGTTGCAGGGTACAAACAATCGCATCATAAATGACCTCTTGTTTCTCGAATTGACCCACAAATTGGATGTGAACCATTTCTCGCTCGTTTCCAGATGGCAGGTCTTCGTCTAAAATATAGACAAAAGAACGTTTCTCTGCTTCACATTGCTTTTTTAAGGCTGCAATTTCTGCTGGGTCAAAGCCTGGGTTTGTGTTAGTTGACATCTGGGTTTATTTGATTAACAATAATTCACGGTATTTCGGTAATGGCCACTCATCATCATCGATAATTAGTTCTAATTTATCGACGCTGTAGCGAATCTCTTCGAAATAGCCTTTCACCTTTGTGCTGTACAATACAGCTCTTTCCTCTAAATCTTCGATGTTATTCGCCTCCTTACGCGCCTCTGTCATGCCATTTTGTAGACGAACGATGGAGGACGTGTATTCTGAGATTTTTTTGATCATTTCGATCGTAGGCGCATAGTATTGAGGATCGATGCCTATTTCTTTTTGGCCTTTCACATTCTCTACTAATTGCGTTTGATACTTCAAAGAAGTCGAAACAATATGGTTAATGGCCATATCACCGATCACGCGAGATTCAATTTGAATTTTCTTTACGTAGTTTTCTAACTCGATCTCATGACGTGCATGCATCTCCTCTTTCGAGTAAATACCGTGTTTCGTGAATAATTCAATCGATTCTGGACGAGCATATACGGCTAAAGCCTCTGGCGTTGTCTTTAAATTAGACAATCCACGTCGAGCCGCTTCTTCTACCCATTCGTCCGAATAGCCATTACCTTCGAAACGGATGTTTTTAGACTCTTTCACGTAGCGCTTTAGCACCTCCATGATGGCTAATTCTTTCTTTACGCCTTTCTCTAAAACCTCTTCCACCTCTTTGCGGAATTTGATCAGTTGGTCAGCTACAATCGTATTTAATACGGTCATCGGTGCTGCAGAGTTTGCAGAGGATCCTACCGCACGGAATTCGAATTTGTTTCCTGTAAAGGCAAATGGAGACGTTCTATTTCGATCCGTATTATCTAAGATCAAGGAAGGAATCTTATTGATACCTAATTTAAGGTAGACATTGTCCCCTTTTTCTAATTGAATTTCATCCAGGCCATCCATGTTTTCCATATCGTCCAAAACTTGGCTCATCGTACTCCCTAAGAAAGCAGAAACGATGGCTGGAGGCGCTTCATTGGCACCTAGACGGTGTTCATTTCCTGCTGACGCGATTGATGCACGCAATAAATCAGCGCGATCATGTACCGCTTTCAACGTATTAACGAAGAATGTCAAGAAGCGTAAGTTCTCTTTAGGCTTCGATGACGGTGCTAATAAATTAATACCTGTATCTGTTGCTAATGCCCAGTTGTTATGTTTTCCTGATCCATTAATACCTGCAAAAGGTTTTTCGTGGAATAGGACTTTGAATTTATGTTTAGAGGCCACTTTGGACATTAAATCCATCAATAAGGCATTGTGGTCACAGGCTAAGTTCGCTTCCTCAAAGGTAGGCGCTACCTCAAATTGAGCTGGAGCTACCTCATTGTGACGCGTTCTCACGGGCATACCTAATTTAAGTGCCTCGATTTCGAAGTCTACCATGAAGGCATTCACGCGGTTTGGAATAGATCCAAAATAATGATCTTCTAATTGCTGTCCTTTCGCTGGTGCATGGCCGAAAACCGTACGTCCTGCCATCACAAGATCTGGACGTGCATTAAATAAGGCTTCGTCTACCACGAAATATTCTTGCTCAGCTCCTAGTGTTGGGATGACCTTGCTGACATCGCGGTTAAAAAATTCTTTAATAACAGCGGTAGCCGCTTTATCCACTAATTCAATGGATTTTAATAAAGGTGTTTTGTAGTCCAAAGCTTCCCCTGTGTACGAAACAAAGACAGATGGAATACACAAAGTGGCCGTTCCAGCCGCATTCTCCATAATAAAGGCTGGCGAAGATGGATCCCAACCCGTATACCCGCGTGCTTCAAAAGTAGAACGGATTCCACCATTAGGGAAAGAAGAAGCATCTGGTTCTTGTTGTACTAAGGCTGAGCCTTTGAATTTCTCTACTGCTTTTCCATTGCTTAAATCAATGTCAAAGAAGGAGTCGTGTTTCTCTGCGGTGGTACCTGTTAAAGGTTGAAACCAGTGTGTATAGTGAGTGGCTCCTTTTGAAATAGCCCAAGATTTCATCGCTGCAGCTACTTCATCTGCCGCATCTCGATCGATCTTAGAACCCGTTTGGATAGCGGTATTTATCTTTAAATAAGCTTCTGGTGATAATAGGGAACGCATCACCTCATCGCTGAAGGTCATGCTACCATAATAGTCCGAAACTTTTTCTGTAGGAAGCTTTACTGGAGTTCCTGTGCGGGATTGAGCTAACTCAAGTGCCTTAAATCTAGTGATTGCCATATGAAGATTTTAATTCTTAGGTAAAAATAGCGAATTGTGATGGGATAAAAAATGCCAAAAAATGAAAAGTAGGATTGAATTTTCCGTTTTTAATTTGGATTTTTTGAGTTTTTGCGAAATCGTCGATTGTTTTTGTAGGATTTTTTGGCTTAAACTATTGTTTTTCCTAAAAAGTGGTATATTTTTGCTATACGAATTCCTAAAAAAGTATTTTTGTTTCAAAATCAAGTTTAAAAATCATGGCTAAATCAAAATTAGAGTACATTTGGTTGGATGGCTACAAGCCAACACAAAGTTTACGTTCTAAGACTAAAATTGAGAACAATTTTAGCGGCAAATTAGAAGACCTAGATATGTGGTCTTTCGATGGTTCTTCTACTCAACAAGCGGAAGGCGGTTCTTCTGACTGTTTATTGAAGCCAGTGTATGTTTGCCCAGATCCAGCACGCCGTGATGGTTATTTAGTAATGTGTGAAGTATTAAACGCAGACGGAACTCCGCATGAGTCAAATGGTCGTGCTACGATTGATGACGATGATAACGATTTCTGGTTTGGTTTTGAGCAAGAGTATTTCCTTTGGGATCCAGAAACAAACAAGCCTTTAGGTTTCCCAGCAAATGGGTATCCAGCACCTCAAGGACCTTACTACTGTTCAGTAGGCGCAAGCAACGCGTATGGTCGTGAGATTATTGAAGAGCATATGGACTTGTGTATCGACGCAGGTTTAAATATTGAAGGTATTAATGCTGAGGTAGCAGCTGGACAATGGGAATTCCAAATGTTCGCTAAAGGTGCTAAGCAAGCAGGTGATGAAATCTGGTTAGGTCGTTATATTTTAGAGCGTTTAGGTGAGAAGTATGGTGTTTCGATCAACTGGCACTGCAAGCCTCTAGGTGAATTAGATTGGAACGGTTCAGGAATGCACGCTAACTTCTCTAACACCGTATTACGTACAGCAGGAAATAAAGAAGCATACGATAAAATTTGTCAATCTTTCGCTCCATTTGTGAAAGAACACATCGAGGTGTATGGTGCTGACAACCACATGCGTTTAACAGGTAAGCACGAGACAGCTTCTATCCACGATTTCTCTTATGGAATCTCGGATCGTGGTGCATCGATTCGTATCCCTATCGCAGCAGTAGAAAAAGGATGGAAAGGTTGGTTAGAAGACCGTCGTCCGAACTCAGCGGCAGATCCATACAAAGTGGCTGCTCGTATTATCAAGACGGTTAAGACTGCTAAAGTATAATACATTTATTAAGCATTTATATACTTTTATAGACAAGATGGCGGGTTTTCCCGCCATTTTTGTTTTACCTTTGCATCCTGATTTCAGGTATGAAAAAAGTCGCTTTTTACACTCTTGGTTGCAAATTAAATTTTGCCGAATCCAGCTCCATCGCTCGATCTCTCGAGTCGATGGGTTTTGTGCGCGCAGAGTTTCAGGATCAACCCGATTTGTTTGTCATCAATACCTGTAGCGTTACGGAACAGGCAGATAAGAAGTGTAAAAAAGTAGTAAGAGAAGCGAAGAAAGTTAATTCGAATTCGACTGTTGTGATTATTGGCTGTTATGCCCAATTGAAACCAGAAGAAATTTCGGCTATTCCAGGTGTGGATTTAGTGTTAGGGGCGAATGAGAAGTTTCAATTGCCTACCTTGCTTCCCCCCTATTTGAATCGTGAATCTGCGGATTTACCTAAGTTAATTGCCTCAGAGATCCGCTACGATCTCGATTACCATGCGTCCTATTCTGTGAATGATCGCACGCGTACTTTCTTGAAGGTGCAGGATGGTTGCGATTATCCTTGTTCTTATTGTACGATTCCTTTGGCTCGTGGCCAGTCCCGTTCGGATACGATAGAGAAAGTGTTGGGAATAATTGAAGAGATTGCTGCCAAAGGTGTCAAGGAAATTGTCCTTACAGGTGTTAATATTGGTGATTTTGGCATTCAAAACGGAAAGCGTGTAGAAACCTTTTTTCAGCTTGTTCAAGCAATTGAAGAGAAGTCATCCATTCAGCGTTTCCGTATTTCATCCATAGAGCCTAATTTATTGACTTCGGAGATGATAGCTTTTCTAGGTTCATCTACTAAGTTTGTTCCTCACTTTCATATTCCCTTGCAATCAGGATCGAATTCTGTTTTGCGTCTAATGAAGCGTCGCTATCAGCGAGAATTATACGTGGATCGTGTTACTTCTATTAAAGAAGTAATGCCCAATGCGTGTATCGGTGTAGATGTGATTGTGGGTCATCCAGGAGAAACCCCTGAATTATTTTTAGAGACCTATGAGTTTCTGAATGGTTTAGATATCTCCTATTTACACGTATTTCCCTATTCTGAGCGTCCTAATACCTATGCGGTAGATATCAAGCCTAAAGTGGATGGTATGCAAAAAGCGGAGCGTTCGAAGATGTTACATATCTTATCGGATAAAAAGCGTCGTGCTTTTTATGAATCCCAATCCGGTTTAAAAGGTCAAGTTTTGTTCGAGGAATCGGCTACACCTGGTACGATGGAAGGTTTTTCTGAAAACTACGTTCGCGTAGTCGTGCCTTTTGATCCATTGCAAATCAATACCGTTCAGCAAGTTCGTTATAAGTCGCTGAATGAGGCGGGTGAAATGTTGGGGGTAGTTTTAGAGTAGAGAGTATAGATTATAGAGTATAGAGTAGAGAGTATAGATATAGGGCATTTGCCCTTTTTTCATCTCTTATCTATAATCTATTCTCTCTTATCTCCTCTCTATACTCTCTTATCTATTATCTGTTTTTTTGTTTTGCGCCGACGGCGCAAAACAAAAAAGTCGGAAACCATAGGCCTCCGACTTTTTGATTGAAACAAAACCACAAGAACCATTACTTGCGGCTTTGCTGTTGTTGAATTACTCAGCTAACGACTCATCGTGTTGTGAGATATCCAAACCTAATCTTTCTTCTTCCTCGTTCACACGTAATGGAATAATTTTGTCCGTGATCACTAAAAGGATATAAGAAGCGCCAAATGCAAAAGCAGAAACGATTGCTAAGGCTAATAAGTGTTTTAAGAATAAGGCAGTTTCTCCGTAGAATAAACCTTGCTCTACAACCGCAGCATTTACAGCAGTGGTAGCGAAAATACCTGTCATCAACATACCTACCATGCCACCTAAACCATGGCAAGGGAATACATCTAACGTATCATCTAAGTTAGAAGATGCTCTCCAGTGTGCAGCAATGTTAGATACGATTGCAGCAACAACACCGATGAAGATCGCAACAGGAACTGTTACAAAACCAGATGCTGGTGTAATAGCTACTAAACCTACCACCGCACCGATACAGAAACCTAAGGCAGAAACTTTCTTGCCACGAGTTACATCAAATAGAATCCAAGATAAACCTGCTGCTGCAGCCGCTACGTGAGTGGTTGCGAAAGCTGTTACGGCTAATCCGTTTGCTCCTACGGCAGAACCTGCATTGAAACCAAACCATCCGAACCATAATAAACCTGTTCCTAATAATACGTAAGGAATGTTAGCTGGAGGTAAGATATTAGACTCGATGTGAGACTTACGACGACGTAAGTATAAAGCACCAGCTAATGCAGCCCAACCTGCAGACATGTGAACAACCGTTCCACCTGCAAAATCCAATACGCCTAAGTTGAATAAGAAACCATCTGGGTGCCATGTCCAGTGTGCTAATGGAGCATAAACCACGATACAGAAAAGAACCATGAATAGAACAAAAGCACGGAAATTAATACGCTCAGCTAACGCACCAGAGATTAACGCTGGAGTGATAACGGCAAACTTCATTTGGAAAAATGCGAATAATGCGAAAGGAATAGTGAATTTCAATTGATCAGCTGATCCTAAAGATAATTTGTGATCAAATACGCCATTGAACATGAAGAATGTTCTAGGGTCACCGATCCAGCCACCTAACGAGTCACCGAATGCTAAAGAGAAGCCGAAAACAATCCAAATCACCGAGATAACTCCCATGGCGATGAACGATTGTAACATCGTTGAGATCACGTTTTTGTGATTGACCATTCCACCGTAGAAATAAGCTAATCCAGGTGTCATTAATAAAACTAAGCCAGAGGCTACAATCATCCAGGCAGTATCACCTGTGTCTAATCCTTCTGTAGGCATAGCACCAGGAACAGAAGTTGTGAACAATGCAAGGACGGCTACCGCTAATAAAACTAATAACGGGATCCAGGTTGGTTTTTGTGTCGTCATGTTTTTAAATGTTAAGGGTGGATATAATTAAAACTTATAGATGAAGTGCAAGCCTAAAGTTGTTTGAGATTTTTGATCTTTACCATCGCCATCTACGAATTGAGCTGTTTTGTAAGAGTCAGTACGTAATTCTGGTTTGATTAATAAATGCCCTTCAGCGGCTGTGAATGTAGCTGTTAATGTCAAAGAGCTAACATCAGTTCCTGATCCATCAGCTGCACGTAAAGCGCGCGCACCAGCTGTGTTATCGAAAACTTCGTAACGACCACCTAAGCTAAATTTATCAGAGAAAGCATAGTTAGAGTAAAGGGCAACTCCACCCCATGTTTTGCTGTCGCCTACGTTTCCGCCACCTTGGAAATCACCCGTTTGTGATCCATAAGCTGCGTTAACTCCTAATAGGTATTTAGGTGTGATTTGGTAAGATGTTGTTAAGTCTAACAAGTTGTAGCTACCTGAATCATCTTTTCCTGAAGATAATGGAGCTGATTCGTTTGAGCTAATACCATTTACATATAAGTTCCAACCTGCTGCTGGCGAAGTGAATACTTGGTAGATAAAACCTTTAGAGGCGTTGTTGTCATTTAAATTATCCACATTGTTGACCAATCCAACCATGGCAGAAAATTTGTCAGAGAATGCGTAATTCGCTTTAGCACCAATATGATAGAACGGTCCATTATTGAAGAGGTTAGAAAGTGAATAGTTGTAGTTGATCGGTGCGTCGATTACTTCGTATCCGATGTGTGTTCCAAATTGTCCTGCCGTCAGGGTTAATTTATCGCTTGCTTTCCAGTTAAAATAGGCTTGTTTGATGGCCAAAGCTGTTGTTGCTTTTCCTACGCCTAATGGTCCCACTACGTTACCATATTGTCCAAGGTCTGCATTAGGTCCGAATGTTAAATCCACCACTACATCGGCAGATTTAGTAGCGTATCCAAATTTCGTTTGAACAAGTCCTAAAGAGAATTGACTTGACTTCTGGTCGAAAGCTCTTTCGTATCCAGATGCACCTAAGTTACTTCTGTTAGTCGGGCTATTGAAATTCATCATATAGTATGAATCAATGTAACCTGAAAAAGTGAACTTCGGAGCTTCCGCTTCTTTTTCTTGGGAAAATCCACAAAATGCTGTTGCGGCAAAAATGGCTGTTAGGATCGATTTTTTCATGTGGGCTGTTGTTTAAAAGTAAAAAATGCTTGATTACGATTCAAAGATGAAGCCTTAAATTGTACTTTCCAAATATTTGCAACAAAATTTTAACCTATTTTTCGGCTTTTTGCAAAAAAGTAGATAAAAGTGGTTAAAAATTAAACCTATTTTTGATGATTTTGCAAAAATGGAAATATAATAGGGTAAAAATTGAACACGCATATTTGCTTCTTGGAAAAATATAATATTAGTCAAGAGTCGCTAGTTGGGAGTCGATTGTCTTTTTTAAAGAATAAAGCACAAAGCACAAAGAATAAAGTTGGAATCGCCTGCGGCGATGGCTTCTTGAAATGAAAGAATAAAGCACAAAGCACAAAGAATAAAGTTGGAATCGCCTGCGGCGATGGTCTCCTGAAATGTATGGACATAAAAAATGGGGCCGAAGCCCCATCCTTATTTATACTTTATGCTCTATTCTCTATAATCTAAATTAAAAGCGAAGCTTTTAATTATTCAGCATGCAACCACGCCTTCTTAGCTAATAAAGTCTCGTTATCTTCTTCGTGATCAGGATCTGGTACGCAGCAATCAACTGGACAAACCGCAGCACATTGTGGCTCCTCGTGGAAACCAGTACATTCTGTGCATTTATCAGGAACGATATAATAGAATTCTTCTGAAACAGGTTCCACGGGTGTTTTAGCATCCATTGATGAACCATCTTCTAGTTCAATTTCTGTTAAAGCAGTACCTCCGGCCCAAGTCCATTCTACACCACCTTCATAAATAGCTGTGTTTGGACATTCTGGTTCACAAGCCCCACAGTTAATGCATTCGTCTGTTATGATAATTGCCATACCCTATTTTTGTTTGATTCCGCAATTTACGAACATAAATTTGAATAGTATATAATTTATATGGACTAACGGAAAAAATTTCGACCTTTGTAGGGTAAAATCTATACAATTATGCCAAAGGCTTCCTTTTTACAGCTTATTTCTTTCCTAAAAGCTTTTTTTTCTGATGAATCGAATCGAGAAAAAATTGAACTATTTATAGATAGATCGGTAAATGAGAATCCTTGGTTTTCGGAAACCTTGGTTCGCCATGCGATGCAGTCGATTGAAGAGCAATTCTTTTCGGTGCAAGCCTGGGAGGAATTTTATGCAAAACATCCTGTTCAAGCAGCTGAATCAAAGAATGTAGGGATCGTTTTGGCGGGTAATTTACCTGCTGTGGGTTTGCACGATGTGTTAATGGTCCTAGCTTCAGGACATCAAGCCTCTTTGAAACTGAGTTCACAAGACAAGGCCTTGATGCAACTTTATGTGCTGGCGATGCAATCGTTTGATACAGCAGTGCCAGTGAGTATTATTGAGCGGTTACAAGGAATGGATGCGGTAATTGCAACAGGAAGTGATTTTTCAGGCGGGTATTTTGCCCATTATTTCTCCACGATACCGCATATTATTCGGAAGAATCGCAGTTCTTTAGCGGTGCTAAAGGGAAATGAGACTCAGGAAGATTTCAAGGGTTTGGCGCAAGACATCTTTACTTATTATGGTTTAGGATGCAGAAACGTTTCGACGATTGCGGTTCCGGCGACTTATGATTTGACCCCATTATTTGATGAACTGACGAAAGAAACGTGGGTTTTAGATCATTCGAAGTACTCCAATAACTTTCAATACCACCGCACCTTATTCTTATTGAACCAGATTCCGCATTTTGATTTAGGGAATCTATTAGTGACGGAGAATGATGATTTAGTTTCCCCCGTGGGCGTTTTATATGTACATCGTTATTCTGATGATGCTTCTTTGCTAACCTGGATTCAGGAGCGCGAGGAGAAAATTCAGTGTAAAGTAGGTTTAGAGATTGGTTTTGGCCAAAGTCAACACCCAGCCCTCGATGATTTCGCAGATGGAGTCGATACTTATGATTTCTTGATTAACCTTTCATAGGCTTTAAATAGCCCCCACGCCCCTATTCCGCCCACTAATGCTCCCATAACTACATCTAACGGATAATGGGCGCCTAAATAGATTCTGCTGTAAGAAATGATGGATGCCCAAAGAATCAGGGCAACACCCGCTGACTTATTCTTAGTCAACAAATAAAAACCGACGGCAATCGCAAAGGAATTCGCTGCGTGGGAAGAGCAAAAGCCAAATTGCCCACCACAACCTGCCGGTAAATGAATCCACGATTGAAATTCGTCAACATGACAGGGTCTAAGGCGTTTAAATAGAGGTTTTAAAAGACTGGAGCTGAATTGATCGGCTACTGCAACACTAGCTACTAAATAGAGTACGGATTTCCAGCATTCCGATTTATACTGCTTATATAAAAAGTAAATTAGCAGTCCATAGAGTGGAATCCACGTCAATTTACCTGAAATGATTTCCATCGGTCCATCTAACCAAGGCTGGTGAGCCTCGTTAATCAACCGAAATAAATGGGCATCCCAGGACGGAAACATAGCTTAGAATTTAAATTCAGCGCGAATTCGAGCGATGGTAGCTTCAGCAATTGGTTGAACTTTCTTTTCGCCTATCGCTAATTTCTCTTCAATGATCTCTGGATGTGCGATGAAATAATCGAATTTCTCTCTTGCCTCCTTGAAATAGCCTAACATCAATTCGTGCAAGGCTTGTTTCACATGACCATACCCATAACCGCCCGCTTCGTAATTCGCACGCATTTCTGCCACTTGCGCTGGGGAAGCCATTAATTGGTAAAGTTTGAACGTAATATCGTTATCCGGATTTTTAGGCTCTTCTAATGGAGTGGTGTCTGTCACGATCTTTTTGATCTGCTTCAATAAATCCTTTTCAGGCAAGAAGATATCAATGTAATTGTTCAAGGACTTGCTCATCTTAGCGCCGTCTAAGCCCGGTATGGTCATTACCTCTTCGTTAATACGCGCTTCTGGTAAGACGAAAATGTCTTTGTTATAACGCTTGTTCACAGAGTTTGCAATGTCGCGGGTCATTTCAATGTGCTGTCTTTGGTCCTTACCTACTGGGATAATTTGTGCATCATATAATACGATATCTGCCGCCTGTAAAACGGGATAGGTAAATAAGCCAGCGTTTACATCGGATAATTTATCCGATTTGTCCTTGAAACTATGTGCATTCGCCAGCATAGGAAAAGGCGTAAAGCAATTCAAATACCACATTAATTCGGTGTGGTAAGCGGCTAATTTAGACTGGCGGTAGAAGTAATTTTTCTCCGTATCAAAGCCAAAAGCCAGCCAAGCTGCCGCAATCGACAAGGTATTACTGCGGATACTTTCGCCATCCTTCAAAGAAGTTAGCGTATGTAAGTCTGCAATAAATAAAAAGGAATCATTGCCAGGTTGCTTTGAAAGTTCAACCGCTGGCATAATTGCCCCTAAAATATTACCCAAATGGGGCTTTCCTGAGGCCTGAATGCCCGTTAAGATCCGCATAGCTTGTCTAAATAATTTATGCAAAAATCAGGAAAATAGACCATAACTCCAAGCGATTTGTGCTTGGGCATTCGAGCTAAATTCGCTAAATTCGTTTTTGCAAATTCACCCCTTATTTGATGTCCCTCTCTCCTAGCCTATTGGCCTTTTTGCGTGAGCTCCGTGTGAACAACACGCGCGAATGGTTTGCGGAAAACAAAGCCGTGTATGAGCAAGAGAAAAAAGGATTTGACGCCTGGACGACAAAGTTAATAGATGAGTTTGCGGATTTTGAGAATATGGATGGCGTTTTGCTGAAGCATTGCTCCTACCGAATTTACCGGGATGTGCGCTTCTCGAAGAACAAGGCTCCTTATAAAACGTGGTTTTCGGCCAGTTTTTCAGAAGGTGGTCGAAAGTCTGGTTTGATGGACTATTATGTACATATTGAACCTAATGGTGCTTCCTTTTTAGGTGGAGGTATGTATTCCCCTACGCCGGAACAATTAGCGGCGTTTCGCCAAGAAGTCGATTATAATGCGGTAGGATTGCGTAAAATCATTCAGGATCCTACGTTTGTTTCTGTTTTTGGTGAGGAAGTGGGTGAAAGTTTGGTACGAATCCCTAAGGGATTCGAGGCGGATCATCCAGAGGCAGAATTACTGAAGAAGAAACAATTGTTTTTCTGGAAGAAATACACGGACAAAGAAATAGGTTCGCCAGACTTTACAAAGCAATTAATTGAGGATGCCAAAGTATTGAAGCCCTTTTTGGACTTCTTGAATGCCGTATTTTTTGAAAAAGAACCTTTTATAAAAGAATAAACCCCTATGCAATTTTCGCATTTGCACAACCATTCCCAGTTTTCCCTTTTAGATGGTGCATCTAAGATTTCGTCTATGTTTAAAAAGGCGAAAGCGGATAATATGCCCGCTGTAGCGATTACGGATCACGGGAATATGTTTGGGGTATTTCAATTTGTAGCCGAAGCGGGAAAGCAAGGGGTGAAACCGATTGTGGGTTGTGAGTTTTATCTAGTGAATGATCGCCACAAGCAGGTTTTTACGAAAGAGTTAAAGGATAAGCGCTATCATCAATTGTTCTTAGCGAAGAATCCAGAAGGCTATCAGAATTTGGTCAAATTATGTTCCTTAGGCTTCATGGAGGGAATGTATTCTAAATACCCTCGGATTGATAAGGAACTGGTTTTAAAATACCACAAAGGCCTAATCGCTACGACTTGTTGTTTAGGTGCCTCTGTGCCTCAGGCGATATTACGCGATGGCGAAGAAGCGGCGGAGAAAGAGTTTAAGTGGTGGTTGGATTTGTTTGGCGAAGATTATTACATCGAAGTACAGAATCACTTTATTCCAGAGCAACAGACGGTAAACGAAGTCTTGTTGCGTTTTGCGAAGAAGTATAATGTCAAGGTGATTGCATCGAATGATAGTCATTATTTGGACCAAAAAGATGCCAACGCACACGATATTCTCTTGTGTATTAATACCGGAGAAAAGCAGGCTACTCCTACTTACAAGGATATTGAAGGTGATTTTGATATGAAAGGAAAGCGCTTTGCTTTCTATAATGACCAGTTTTACTTCAAGACGACGGAGGAGATGACCAAACTTTGGTCACATGTTCCTGAGGCGATTGATAATACGAATGAGATTGTGGGTAAAGTGGAGACACTGAAACTCACGAAAGACGTGATGTTGCCTAATTTCCAAATCCCGTCTACTTTCTTAAGTCAAGATGATTATCTGGAGCACATCACGATGGAGGGCGCGAAAAAGCGTTACATCGATATTGACCAGGTGGTAGAAGAGCGTTTGCGCTTTGAGTTACATACCATCAGAACGATGGGTTTTGCGGGTTACTTCTTAATTGTAGCTGATTTTATTAGTGCTGGACGTGATTTAGGCGTTTATGTGGGTCCAGGTCGTGGATCCGCAGCGGGTTCTGTGGTGGCCTATTGTTTGGGAATTACGAACATTGACCCCATTAAGTACAATCTCCTTTTTGAGCGTTTCTTGAATCCTGATCGGAAGTCCTTGCCCGATATTGATACGGACTTTGATGATGAAGGCCGCCAAAAAGTGATCGACTATGTCGTAGATAAATACGGTAAAAACCAAGTAGCGCACATTGCGACCTATGGTACGATGGCCGCGAAAATGTCCATTAAGGACGTTTCACGCGTTCTAGACCTCCCCTTGCAGGAATCCAATGCCTTAGCGAAACTGGTTCCAGAGAAACCGAAAATTACGCTAGACCGTATTTTCAATGCGGCTTTGACGGGTGATAAGAGTTTAGCCGATAAGGAAGGCCTTAATCCAGAGGAATTAGAGCAAGTAAAGGAATTGCGTCGTATTAAGGAAGCTGGTGGTTTGCCAGCTACTGTAATTGAGAATGCGCTGATTTTAGAGGGTTCTGTTCGTGGAACAGGTATTCACGCGGCGGGTATCATCATTGCACCTTCTGATTTAACGGATATTTTGCCGGTGGCTACTTCAAAAGACGTGAGTCTCTTGATTACGCAATACGACGGTTCGGTGATTGAAAATGCGGGGGTAATTAAGATGGACTTTTTGGGCTTAAAAACCCTCTCCATCTTGAAAGAGGCCGTTCGCTTAATCAAGCAAAACCACAATGAGACGATCATCTTGGATGATCTTCCTTTGGACGATAAAACAACCTACGAATTATACCAAAGAGCCGAAACGAACGGTACCTTCCAATTTGAATCCCCTGGGATGCAGAAACACTTGCGTGATCTGAAGCCCGATCAATTCTCGGATTTGATTGCGATGAATGCCTTGTTCCGTCCAGGTCCGATGGTCTATATTCCGAATTACATTGCCCGTAAACACGGTCGCGAGAAGATTGAATACGATTTACCAGAAATGGAGGAGTATTTGAGCGATACCTACGGTATTACGGTGTATCAAGAGCAGGTAATGCTTCTCTCCCAAAAGCTCGCGAATTTCACGAAGGGTGACGCTGACGTGCTTCGTAAGGCGATGGGTAAAAAAGACAAAGCCACCATCGATAAGATGAAAGGTAAGTTCATGGAAGGCGGAGCGGCGAATAATCACCCCGTGGACAAGTTGGATAAAATTTGGACGGACTGGGAAGCTTTTGCTCAATACGCCTTTAACAAATCCCACTCAACTTGCTATGGTTTAGTGGCTTACCAAACAGGTTACCTGAAAGCAAACTACCCGCCAGAGTTTATGGCGGCGGTACTTTCGAACTCTTTAGGTAATATTGAGAAGATCACCTTCTTCATGGATGAGTGCAAGCGGATGGGCTTATCTTTATTAGTTCCGGATGTAAATGAATCCTCTCGCTCGTTTGCGGTGAATAAGAAAGGCCAAATCCGTTTCGGACTAGGTGCGATCAAAGGTGTGGGTGATGCGGCAGTCGATGCAATTGTGGAAGAACGTCAGAAAAACGGAGAATACAAGGATATTTTTGACTTCGTTTCTCGAATCAATGTTCGTCAGGTAAACAAGAAGAGTTTAGAATCGCTCGCACTTGCTGGCGCATTTGATTGTTTTACTGAAGTCGCTCGATCACATTATTTTGCTATCGATTCACAGGATAATACGAATTTTATTGAAAAAATTGTTCGCTATTCGTCTCGTATGGCAGAATTGAAGGCAGAAGCAACGGCCTCTCTTTTTGGTGAATTAGGAGCTGGAACGGGTAATGACATCGCTCAACCTAAGATCCCTACTGCTGAGCCTTGGTCTGTGATGGAGCAATTGAAGAATGAGAAGGAAGTGGTGGGCGTTTATATTTCTGGCCATCCTTTGGACGAATACAAAACAGAGATCGCTAATTTCTGTAATTCGAATACGGGTCAATTAGAAGCTCGTCCGAATGTAGCACAGACTTTTGCCGGAATCGTTACCAAAGTAAACGTTAGAACCTCTGCGAACGGAAATCAGTTTATGATTTTCACTATTGAAGATTATGCGGGTAACTACGAGTTTGCCTTATTCTCGAAAGATTACATCCAGTTTGAACGATTTATAGCACAGGATCGATTGTTATTCATTAATGGATCGTATCAATTAAAGAATCGCCACATGGATCAAATGGTCTTTAAGATCCAATCCATCGAATTATTGTCAGAAATCTTATCCGATCGAACAAAAGAGATCAAATTACGTTTAGACTTAAATCGCTTGACTCCTGCGTTATTGGATTTATTACAAGAGACGTTAGAGCGAAATAAAGGCGATAAGAAATTGACTTTAGAGGTGTATGACGAGCACGAGAAAATCGGAATGGATTTTTTATCGCGTAAAATGCAGGTTAGCATCGGTAAAGGCTTGATTTCTGAACTTAAAGAGCTTGACAACGTGGGCTTTAAGTTAATTTCGTAAAAAATTTATTCCGGGAACTAATTGTTCTGCCGGTTTTGTTTTAATTTTGAATTTTATAAAATATATCAAACAATGGGAAAATACGTAGAGGCAACAGATGCTAATTTTCAAGAGTTAATCGGCACTGATACACCAGTTTTAGTAGATTTTTGGGCAGAGTGGTGTGGCCCATGTAAAATGATCGGACCAATCGTGGAAGAATTAGCGGGAGATGTAGAAGGTCAAGCGATTGTAGCAAAAATGAATGTAGATCAAAATTCAGCTGTACCTGCTTCTTTAGGTATTCGCTCTATCCCTACTTTGATGGTATTCAAAAAGGGTGAAATGGTAGAACGTTTAGTAGGAGGAAATATCCCTAAGTCGGTTTTAGCTGAAACTTTATTAAAGCACGCTTAATTTTTAAGCGAATAGACTTTATTCATAGCCTGTAACAAGATGTTGCAGGCTATTTTTATTTCCTCTTCTGTAATGGTCAAAGGCGGAGCAATTCGCAGAGAATTATCGCAAAACAAAAACCAATCGGTGATTAGGCCATTCAGAATACATTCGTCAATCACGGCTTTCACTGTATTAAAGTCCTGCATCTCCACCGCTAGCATAAACCCGATGCCTCTCACTTCGTGAATAATGGGATGTTGTAGCAGTCTTTTGAATAGATCGCTTTTAACCGGTATTTGAGCCATTAACTGTTCATCCAAGATATAGCGCAAAGTAGCTAATGAGGCTGCACAAGAAACGGGATGTCCTCCAAAAGTGGTAATATGACCTAATACCGGCTCAAAACTCAAGGTTTTCATCACTTCCTCATTGGCTAAAAAGGCCCCTATCGGCATTCCTCCTCCCATTCCTTTCGCCGTGAGTAGTATATCAGGAACGATATGCATCGGTTGAAAAGCCCAGAATGTACCCGTTCTGCCAAAACCCGATTGTATTTCATCCACCATCAACAAGGTACCTGTTTCATCACATCGCTTGCGTAATGCCTGGAAATAAGGAGCAGAAGCCGTTTTAACACCGGCCTCCCCTGCGACGATCTCAATAATGACCGCGGCTGTTTTTTCCGTAATTTGTTTTAAGTCCTCGACGACGCCGTGGTGAATATGGCGAATATCGGGTAACAAGGGACGAAAGGCATTTTTGAAATTCTCATCACCTGCTATTGACAAAGCACCTTGGCTGGCGCCGTGGTAAGCGTTAAAACAAGAGATGAACTCGGTTCTGCCGGTATAGCGTTTCGCTAATTTCATAGCCCCTTCTACAGCCTCGGTTCCTGAATTCGTGAAATAGACTTGATTTAAGTGTTCGGATCCGGTGGATTTAACTAATGCTTCAGCGAGTTGTACTTGAGGACTTTGGATATATTCACCATATACCATTAAGTGCATATAGGCATCCACTTGGTCTTTAATGGCTTTAACTACCGCTGGATTTCGGTGTCCTACATTCGAAACGGCAATTCCTGAGATCAAATCCATATAAGATTTTCCCTGTGCATCATACATATAAACGCCTTCCGCTTTAGTTATTTCTAATGCCAAAGGTGCGTCCGAGGTGGGCGCCATAAATTTCTGGAAAAGCTGTCGATGCGTGAATCCCATAGCTTACAAAATTACGTTAATTCTTGTTAAGTGCTCGCCGTTCGTCAAAATATTCAATTGAATTAGCGCCTTTCGTTTACTTTTGTTTTATGAAACCACTTTTACTCCTTTTATGTACCTGTATAGGCCTTCAGGCTCAAACACTTAGCGGCGTCATTCGGTCCAATAAAGGCGAATTGATGCCTTTTTCGTCGATTTGGGTGACTGATCTAAATAAAGGAACCTTGGCTAATGAGGAGGGTAAATACGCCATACAATTACCTAAAGGCGAGCACGAGGTGGTTTTTCGTTTCTTAGGCCACACACCTAAAGTGCATACAGTTTCAATAATGGGGGATTTAAAACTCGATGTGGCGCTTTCTGAAGAGGCCATAACCCTACAGGATGTCAATGTAGGCGGATTAAAAGAGGATCCAGCTATCGGTATGATGCGCCGGATGCTCTCCATGGCTCCTTTTCACTTAAAAGAGATTGATCGATACACCGCCAAAGGCTATGTCAAAGGAGCAGGTAAAATTACTTCTATTTCTAAGGTGATGAATGCCCTCGTGGGAAAGAAGATGGAAAAGGAAGCAGGTATTAAAGTAGGCTCCACGTATGTGTTAGAGGGAATTAATCAGATTACTTACACGCGACCTAACAAGATTGATGAGAAAGTTTTGTCGAATCGGAACAACCTTCCCGCTGTTTTGAAAAACTCTGGTGCGCCTAATTTACGAATCACGCAAACGAATTTTTACCAACCTAAGGTGTGGGGCTCTTTGATATCCCCTATTTCCCCTTCTGCTTTCTCCTTCTATAAATTCGCTTATTTAGGTAGTTTTCAGTTGAATGGCCAAACGGTTTCCAAGATTCAAGTCAAGCCTAAATCAACCTCAGATGATTTGTTTGAGGGTACTCTCTCCATAGTAGAAGATACCTGGAGTATTTATTCTTTCAGTTTAGCTTTTCGTAATTCACAAGGGTATTATACGTTTCAACAGCAAAATGCACTTTTTCAAGGCGTTTGGATGCCAGTCAATTATGACGTGAATGTCACTTTTGATGCGATGGGCTTTGGGGCAACCTTCCGGTATATCACCCAGGTGAAAGAATACTCCATCAAGGTGAACCCTGCTTTTGTGGTAAAACCTACCATTATTGAGGAACGTCTACATAAGGATTGGGCGAAAGAAATCAATAGAGAAAAAATCACAACTCCTAAACTGGCTCTAGGTAAAGAATTGACTAGAAAAAAGCTTAAGAAGGTATTGAAAGAAATTGACAAGGAAGAGAAGAAAGAAGAGTTCAGTTCAGATTATACCATCACCGTAGATTCATCAGCAGCCGTAAAAAAAGAGGAATATTGGGAAGCAGAACGTCAGGTTCCACTAACGGAAGCAGAGGTTAAAGGATATAAAGAGGCAGATAGCTTATCTGTACAAGACGAAAAGAAACGCTTAAAGGACTCGGTGAATGCCTTGCCAAGATTCCGTTATAGGGATATTTGGGGTGGTCGCGTATATAATTACGGTCAAAAAGGCTTAGGGGCTAGATTAACGCTCAGTGGTTTTCAGCCGGGTTATACGGCTGTAGATGGATATTCAGTAGGCAGAGGTTTGCATTACCGACATACCTATCGCTTGGCGGATTATTGGGGGACAGGATTCGATGTTCGCTATGCTTTTTCTCGAAAAGCGTGGAACGGGATGGCCTATGTGGAGCGAAATTGGGATGAAAACCGTCAAAGAATGCAATTAGCCGGAGGTTCTACCATTGAACAAGTTAATTCAACAGAGCCCATTTCTTCCGCTGTTAATCTTTTCTATTCCTTATTCTTGTCACAGAATTATATCAAGTTATACCAAAAAGATTTCATTAAGGCCTCTTATGCACTACAATTGAATGCTAAGTGGAATGTGAACACGGTTTTGGAGTTGCGATCTCGCACAAGTCTGGTGAATCAGGAGGAAAATGGATTGTTCCATAAAGAGCGTCAATTTGAGTCAAATGGACTCCCTTTTGCAACGAGTAAACAAGTGTATGGCTCCATTTTAATTAGATATCAGCCTTTCGCGACATGGAGAAGATACAATGGATCCAGGTGGTTATCGAACGAATCGGGGCCTACTATAACGAGCACCTTTGAGCAAGCACAGGGAGATGATGCCTATAGTAAAGTCTCATTTCAAGTTTCTCAACGAATTCCTTTAGCGAATTGGGGATCGATTAATTACCGTATTTCAGCTGCTCATTTCCTTCATAAGCCATCTCTTTTAATCGATTACCAACATTTTAAAGGAAATGAAGTGCTAGTGTCTTCAGGTGAATCGAGTTTTTTAACTTTACCCTACTATACCCTTTCGAATTCGGGAGATCATCTAAAAGCATTCATAACTTGGGAACCTAGGAAATTTATCCTCACTCAAAACCCTTTTTTATCTCTTTATGGGCTTAAGGAAAAAGTAGGTTATTCCTATCTTCAGACTGCTGTTAATTCTCAAGTTATTCATTACCAAGAGTTTAGTTATGGGCTAACAGGTATTGGTAAAATTTTAGGATTAGATTTAGTCTATCCGGTAGGAAATGTAGTGCCTGAAAAATGGAAAGTTCTAGTCAGATTGCCTTTCTAATTGTTTATTTGCACACATTTACCTAAATTGTGCTAAATTTTTTTGGAATAATCTAAATCAACCTTTATGAATCAAATTGTTTACTTAGTTCCTGCTTTTGGTTTAGTAGGATTGCTGTACACAGCGTGGAAGTTTAACTGGGTATCTAAACAGGATGCCGGTAATGAAAAAATGCAAGAGTTGGCTGGTTATATCGCAGATGGTGCGATTGCCTTCTTAAAAGCAGAATGGAAAATTTTAACATATTTCGCGATCCCAACCGCTATTTTATTAGCTTGGTTAGGTTCACAAGAGGGAACACCGGATAATCCGATTCACTCCTCCCCTCTAATTGCCGTAGCTTTTTTAATTGGTGCAGTTTTCTCTGCTACCGCAGGTTATATCGGTATGATCGTAGCTACAAAGGCGAACGTTCGTACGGCTGAAGCAGCTAGAACTTCTTTAGCGAAAGCCTTGAATGTTTCCTTCACTGGTGGATCCGTGATGGGAATGGGTGTAGCAGGTTTAGCTATCCTAGGTTTGGGCGGTTTATTTATTGCATTCTACCAAATCTTCGCACAAGGTCAAGCATTGACTTCAGTTGAGATGAAAACGGCGATCGAAGTATTAGCTGGTTTCTCTTTAGGAGCTGAGTCTATTGCTTTATTTGCTCGTGTAGGTGGAGGTATCTATACGAAAGCAGCTGACGTAGGGGCTGACTTAGTAGGTAAAGTAGAAGCAGGTATTCCTGAGGATGATGTGCGTAACCCTGCCACTATTGCTGATAACGTAGGTGATAACGTAGGTGACGTAGCAGGTATGGGAGCCGATTTATTTGGTTCTTATGTAGCGACTATCTTAGCGACTATGGTATTAGGTCAAGAAATTTCGGTAACAGATAATTACGGAGGTTTCTCTCCAGTCTTATTACCGATGTTAATTGCAGGTGTAGGTTTATTAGCTTCGTTAGTTTCTACTTTCTTTGTTCGTATCTCTAGCGAAACTTCATCCGTTCAAAATGCATTGAACGTAGGTAACTACACTTCTATCGCGATTACTTTTGTAACATCGTACTTCTTAGTAAAGAACATCTTACCAGAATATTTAACACTTCGTGGTACAACATTCACTTCAATGGATGTGTTTTATGCGATTATCGTCGGTTTAGTAGTAGGTACTTTAATGTCAATCATTACAGAATACTATACGGCTATGGGCAAGCGTCCAGTTGATTCAATCGTTCAAAAATCAGGTACTGGTCATGCGACTAACATCATTGGTGGTTTAGCGGTAGGTATGGAGTCTACGGTATTACCTATTCTAGTTTTAGCGGCTGGTATTATCGGTTCTTATCACTTTGCTGGTATTTATGGTGTTTCGATTGCTGCTGCAGGTATGATGGCTACTACGGCTATGCAATTAGCGATTGATGCCTTTGGACCTATTGCAGATAATGCAGGTGGTATCGCGGAAATGGCTCAATTGCCTTCTGAAGTGCGTGATCGTACAGATAATTTAGATGCGGTAGGAAATACTACGGCAGCAACGGGTAAAGGTTTTGCTATTGCTTCTGCTGCCTTGACTTCATTAGCTTTGTTTGCTGCCTTCGTAGGTATCGCAGGTATTAGCCACATCGATATTTATAAAGCAGATGTTTTAGCTGGTTTATTTGTAGGTGGAATGATTCCTTTCATTTTCTCTGCATTATGTATCTCAGCAGTAGGTAAAGCAGCTATGGAAATGGTGAACGAAGTTCGTCGTCAATTCCGCGAGATTCCAGGTATTATGGAATACAAAGCAAAACCAGAATACGAGAAGTGTGTAGCAATCTCTACTGAAGCCTCTATTCGCCAAATGATCCTTCCAGGTGCGATTGCCTTAACCGTTCCAGTTATCGTTGGTTTTACCATGGGACCAGAAGTATTAGGAGGTTTATTAGCGGGTGTAACCGTTTCAGGTGTATTGATGGGTATTTTCCAATCAAATGCAGGTGGTGCTTGGGATAACGCTAAGAAATCATTTGAGAAAGGGGTTTTAATCGACGGTCAAACGTATAAGAAAGGTTCAGAGCCACACAAAGCGGCTGTAACGGGTGATACCGTGGGTGATCCATTCAAAGATACATCAGGCCCTTCTATGAACATCTTGATTAAATTGATGTCCATTGTTTCTTTAGTGATTGCTCCTTACATTCACGTAGGAGATAACGATCACGCTTCTGCAACGAAGATGGAGAAAGCTCCTATCGTGAAAGCGATTGTGGCAAAGAAATAGTTTTCTATATCTATAGGCATTAAAAAAGCCCCGCATTTGCGGGGCTTTTTCTTTATCTATCAATCTGTGAATCCGTTTAAGAAATTAAGCGTTGATTTTACCTCTTAATGCTCTTGGGATATCGATTGTTGCTACAGGGTTAGACATTGGATTTAAGATCTCACATCCTTCCACTTGTAGTTTATTTACTTTAACAGTTTGACCTAAGTCTAAACCAGAAATATCAACTGTTACGAAATCAGGAATGTTTTCTGCTTGACCACGTAAAGTTACTTTACGTAATTTTTGCACCATTTTACCCCCTTTGATAACACCTGGAGAATTTCCAATTACTTTAATAGGCACAGCAATCTTGATTGCTTTTCCTTTTTGGATTTCTAAGAAGTCTACGTGGTAGATCATCTCATTTACTGGGTGGAACTGTGCATCTTGTAAGATCGCACGGTATTTCGTACCCTCAATGTTTAATTCAACTTCGTACACATCCGCTGAATATAATAATTCACGGAAAAGGATCATTGGAACAGCAAAGTGAACTTGCTCAGAACCACCGTATAATACACATGGTGCCATTGCTTCGTTACGTAAATCATTTGCGCTCTTCGTACCGAGATTCGCTCTTTTAAACCCTACAATCTCTAATTTTTTCATCTTGTTTTTGTTAATGCTTCTAGTCTTTCGCACATTGGCTATCCCCTAGAAACGGTTGAAATTAATATTTAATAAATAATGAACTGATAGATTCGTGATCACGGATACGACCAATCGCTTTGGCAAAAAGCTCAGCGACTGAAAGTACCTTTATTTTGTCACACGTTTGTTTCTGAGGAATCGTATCTGTTACTAATAACTCTGTCAAAACAGAATTAGAAATGTTCTCATACGCCTTTCCTGATAAAACCGGGTGGGTGACAACCGCCCTTACTGAATTAGCTCCTTTGTCCATAATTAATTGAGCCGCTTTGCACAAAGTGCCACCGGTATCAATTAAGTCATCGACTAAGACTACATCTGCCCCTTTTACGTCTCCAATTAATTGCATCGAAGCAATTTCATTAGCACGTTTACGGTGCTTATCGCAAATAACCATCTCCGCATTGAAGAATTTGGCCATATTACGCGTACGAACAACGCCTCCCACATCGGGTGATGCGAATAGGATGTTCTCTAAATTTAATGATTTCAAATACGGAACGAAGATGGCATTTCCTTCCAAGTGATCTACTGGGAAGTCCATGAAGCCTTGAATTTGACCAGCGTGTAAGTCTATCGTCATTAAACGATCAGCCCCAGCTGCTGTCAATAAATTACCAATTAATTTCGCTCCAATTCCTACACGTGGGCGATCTTTACGATCTTGACGTGAATAACCAAAATACGGGATAACAGCAGTCACATAGTGAGCTGACGCACGTCTAGCGGCATCAATCATCAATAATAACTCCATTAAATTATCCGCCGTAGGGAATGTAGACTGAATAATAAAAACATCGCAACCACGAACTGATTCATCAAAACTAGGTGACATTTCACCGTCTGAGAACTTTAAAGTGGTTACAGCGCCCAAATCTTTTCCATAATACTTAGCAATATCCTTTGCTAAATAATTAGATGCAGAACCAGAAAATATTTTAACTGCGTTAATCGCTGCCATGGGATTGTTAGGGCTTATTTTTTATAATAAGGGGCAAAATTAAGCAATTTTGCCCCTATTTCAAATTATTTTACAGATGCACGGATGATGTTTAAGGCACCACCTGCTTTGAACCATTCGATTTGTTGCTCATTGTACGTGTGGTTCACAGCAAAACTATCTGAGCTACCATCCGCGTGAACTAACTCAATCGTCAATGATTTTTCAGGAGCAAAGCTTCCTAAACCTACAATGTTGATTGAATCATCCTCTTGGATTTTATCGTAATCAGCTTCGTTTGCGAAAGTCAAGGCTAACATCCCTTGTTTCTTCAAGTTAGTTTCGTGAATACGAGCGAATGACTTCACTAAAACGGCACGAACACCTAAGTGACGTGGCTCCATCGCTGCGTGCTCACGAGATGATCCTTCTCCGTAGTTTGTATCTCCTACTACGATAGTTCCTACACCAGCTGCTTTGTAAGCACGCTGAGTAGCAGGAACTGGACCATATTCACCTGTTAATGCATTCTTCACGTTGTCCGTCTTCTCATTATAGAAGTTCACCGCTCCGATTAACATGTTATTCGAGATGTTATCTAAGTGACCACGGTATTTCAACCAAGGACCTGCCATCGAGATGTGATCCGTAGTACATTTACCTTTGGCCTTAATTAACAATTTCAAACCTTTCAAGTCAGAACCTTCCCATGCTGCGAAGGGATCTAATAATTGTAAACGATCTGACGTAACAGAAACTTTCACTTGAACGCCTGAACCATCGGCTGCAGGAGCTTGATAGCCCGCATCTTCCGCAGCGAAACCTAATTTAGGTAATTCGTCTCCCGTAGGTGCGTCTAATTTTACTTGTTCTCCTTTTTCGTTTGTTAACGTATCTGTTAATGGATTAAAGGTTAAATCACCCGCAATCGCTAATGCAGTCACCATTTCTGGTGAAGCTACGAAAGCAAACGTATTAGGGTTACCATCTGCACGTTTTGCAAAGTTTCTGTTAAAAGAGTGAACGATGGTGTTCTTCTCCCCTTTTTCTGCACCTGGACGAGCCCATTGGCCAATACAAGGTCCACAAGCATTCGAGAATACCGTAGCTCCGATAGAATCAAATGTCGAAATGAAACCATCACGCTCGATGGTGTAACGAACTAATTCAGAACCAGGTGTGATGGTGAATTGTGCTTTCGTCTTCAATCCTTTCGCAGCTACTTGCTTCGCTAAAGAAGCTGCACGTGCGATATCTTCATAAGAAGAGTTAGTACAAGAACCGATTAGTCCTACTTCGATTTTTGTAGGCCAGCCGTTTTTCTCCGCCATTTCTTTCATTTTAGAGATAGGCGTTGCTAAATCTGGAGTGAAAGGACCATTTAAATAAGGCTCTAATGTATCTAAATCAATTTCGATAACTTGATCAAAGTATTTCTCCGGGTGAGCATACACTTCTGGATCAGCCGTTAAGTGTTCCTTAACGCCATTCGCTAAAGCAGCGACATCAGCACGTCCAGTCGACTCTAAGTAACGCGCCATAGAAGCATCGTAACCGAAAGTAGACGTCGTAGCACCGATCTCAGCACCCATGTTACAAATCGTTCCTTTACCAGTACATGACATAGAAGTTGCACCTTCGCCAAAATACTCAACGACCGCACCCGTTCCACCTTTTACCGTTAGGATACCTGCTACTTTAAGGATTACGTCTTTAGGAGACGTCCAACCGTTTAATTTACCAGTTAACTTAACACCAATTAGTTTCGGGAACTTCAATTCCCAAGCTAAACCTGCCATGACATCGCAAGCATCTGCTCCACCTACACCGATGGCGATCATACCAAGACCACCCGCGTTAACCGTGTGTGAATCCGTTCCGATCATCATTCCGCCTGGGAAAGCATAGTTTTCTAAAACTACTTGGTGAATAATACCTGCACCTGGTTTCCAGAAACCGATACCATATTTGTCTGAAACAGACGATAAGAAGTCATAAACCTCTTTATTTTTATCCACTGCTACTTTTAAATCCGTAGTAGAGGCTACTTTTGCTTCAATTAAGTGATCACAATGCACGGTAGATGGAACGGCCACTTGTGGGCGTCCAGCTTGCATGAATTGTAATAAGGCCATTTGAGCGGTTGCATCTTGCATGGCCACACGGTCTGGTGCAAAATCAACATAAGAAGCTCCTCTTGCATAAGCAGCAGAGGCTGTACCTTCCCATAAATGGCTATAAAGAATTTTTTCAGTTAACGTAAGCGGTTTACCTGTTAACGCACGAGCCGCAGCAATGCGAGCCGGCATGCGATCGTAAACAGCTTTAATCATTTCAATGTCAAAGGCCATGGTAAAAGTGTTTGGTAAAAAATGTTCACAAAATTAATAGATTAGCTTCAATTTTGCCACTATTTTATGAGAACATTTCCTTTGTTAGGGAATTATTAGGAACTTTGTTTTATTGCTTGATTTAACCTATTTATAATAGAACTATTTGAACATTTTAAGATCCAGATCGCTTGAACTATTTGAAAATATTGCTTTTGATTGGATGTTTTTTTCATTTTGTTCCAAATGAAAGTCAAGCGCAATCCCTCTCTCCTGCTTCCATACTAGATAAAGCTTTGAGTTCCGCTGAGGAACATGGCAAGTCCATTGGTTCATTTAAGATGCGGGTTAAGGTGCAAGAAAAGGCACGATTTAATCAGGTTATTGGTATTGCTCGCAAGAGATTAGCTGCGAAAGAAGGTATTCAAATGGGGCAATGGTATGGGAATCAAACCATATCTGAAGTACAGGTGGGACATTTGAACCAATTAATCCACGGCATTGAATCTGTTCAGACTTTTCATAAGAAGTATACGAAACCCACGCTTTTTCTTTGGCCAGATTTTTACCAAGATTATGTGGGAACTTCCTGCGTCTCACCTTTGAGTTATCAAGCGAAATCCTACTACCATTTTAATTTTAAAGGAGACACCTTAGTCGAAGGTAAAGCTTGCTATCAATTTCAAGTAGAGCCTAAAATACGTCGCGACCGTTTATTTAAGGGAACATTGACCTTAGATGAAGCGGGTTGGATTGTGCGATTTGAAGGGGCTGTATTTGCTGATGCGATTGATTATTTATTTGATTTGCAGCACCAAGGCTTTCAAGGAAAATGGATCCCTAAAAAGGGTCAAATTCGACTCTTAGCAGGTTTATTGGGGAGTGATGGGGAATATGTTTGGGATCAAGAAACGATAGGTAAACCTGCAGAATGGAAATTTGAAGCTAGTCTATTTGAAGAGCCCAAAAATGCAAAAGAAACTTTAAACATTTCGGCAGTAGCTTTTGATGAGACGTTTGCGAACCAGTTTTTGACCAATTTGCATGGTTCCTTATTGCGTAAATGGAAACAGCGACCTACGTCTAATTTAGTGATGATTGATTCAGTCTATTACAAATCGGCTGAAACAAATACAGGATTGAATCCCGCATTTTTCACAGAGGTTCCGGGAATGAAGAACCGAGAGGTAGTGATTGATAGTTTTAAAGTAACACCATTTAATCCATCTCAGTTAATTTTGAGTAAGTCCTTTTATTTCGGGGAATTCAAGCGTGATTTTTATCCATTTGAGATCTATTATAAATCCCCGGTTTTTGATTCTAATTTTAATACAGTAGAAGGATTTGTAGCTAACTCTGGTTTAGTTTTCAGAAAGCGTTGGTCTCGTTACCATATGTTAGAGGCAGAAGTTTTAGGGCGGAGAGCTTTTGGCATAAACCGTAATTCTGGTCTGGTTAGATTACGCTATCGAGGTGATTCTTTCGATTTAGCCCTGACTAATGGTGATTATGTGGCGCAATATAATCCGGAGAATACGATTTCTCCTGAGATGAATTCACTATCTACGCTATTGTTAAAAAACAATCAAATGAAGATTTATCGGTCAAAATTCACTTCCTTGAATTTTACCAAACGGTTTTCTGCACGCTTCTTTTTGAAATCGTTAATCGAATATTCGGAACGTTCACAGATGGATAACACAACGGATTATTATTGGATTAACTTCTTGAATCGCGACTTTAAGCCAAATAATCCGACGAATTCAGAGTATACCCAGGAAGGATTTGCGACTCATCAATCCTTTATAACTCAGTTACAAGTTGGTTTTAGGCCCTTTTTGACTCAAAGTTACAGAGCCAACAGACGTCTGACAGATTGGGGATCCTCTCCCCTGTTGTTAGCGAAATACCGTGCGGGTTGGAAAGACGTGGGTGGGTCCTCGACTGATTTTAATCAAGTTGAATTGTCGTATCTGCACAATATAGAAGTGAATCCGTGGATTAAGATGGGGCTTTTAATCAATGCGGGGACGTTTATTGGAAATAAACCGACCTATTTTATTGATTACAAACATTACAACGGGAGTCTAAACTTGATTCAGGCGGGTGAAATGCTGGCCTCTGAGCGTTTAATTGGTTATTACCAAAACTTTACTTCTGGTACGAATCAGCGATTGAATGTGAATCATTATGCTAATTCTACGGCTGGAACTTATGTCGAAGCATTGAGCTTCTTTCAGTTTTCTAATCTATGGTTAAAGCCTTTATTAGGCATGAAAAAGCTCTATGTAAAGGAAGTCTTGATCGCCAATGCGAATTATGTCCAGAATCAAAATTTACTCTATAACGAACTAGGTTACGGACTTGATGGCGTGTTTAAAGTCTTTCGATTAGAGGCGATTGCTAACTTCATTAATGGTCAATTTAGTTACATCGGATTTCGGGTGAATATCAATTCACGAATTCGCATCGGAAATATCCCAGAATAATTTTTTTTAGCTTTTCGGCGAATTTTGCCCCTTTGTTAAATTTAGAGCCCTTATATTTGAGGTCATTTTAAGAATTTCATTTTTTAACCAACACAATGGCAAAAAATTTAGTCATCGTTGAGTCTCCTGCGAAAGCGAAGACCATAGAAGGATATTTGGGAAAGGATTTCGTGGTGAAGTCTTCTTTTGGTCACGTACGTGATTTGCCTATCAAGGGAGATAAGGCCATTGATGTGGATAATGACTTCGCTCCCACCTATGTGGTGTCTGCGGACAAGACCAAAGTCATTTCTGAGTTAAAAAGTCTAGCGAAATCATCTGAGGAAGTTTGGTTAGCAACGGATGATGACCGCGAAGGAGAAGCGATTTCGTGGCATTTAAAAGAGGCATTAGGATTAAAAGATAACGCGAAACGCATTGTTTTCCGCGAAATTACGAAGCCTGCTATCTTACAAGCCATCACGCAGCCACGTACCATTGATATGGATTTAGTGAATGCGCAGCAGGCTCGTCGGATTATGGATCGTTTGATTGGATTCGAATTATCTCCGGTGCTTTGGTCTAAAGTGCAGAAAGGTTTATCTGCCGGCCGTGTACAATCTGTGGCTGTTCGCTTAATCGTAGAGCGTGAGCGTGAAATCGAAAATCACGAGGCGGTGGCTACCTTTAAAGTAGTCGCTCATTTTGATCTTCCAGGTAGGAAAGTATTGAAAGCTGAATTATCGAAGGCTTTTGCCAAAGAAAATGACGCATTAGACTTCTTAAAAAAATGTGTAGGCGCTGCGTTTAGCATCAAAAGCTTAGAAACGAAACCGGCGAAAAAATCCCCAGCTCCTCCTTTTACTACTTCTACTTTGCAACAAGAGGCTTCTCGTAAATTAGGTTTTGCGGTAGCTACGACGATGTCAGTCGCTCAAAAACTCTACGAATCAGGTCGCATTACCTATATGCGTACCGATTCTACGATGTTATCGCAAGAAGCGCGTGATAAGGCGAAAGCGGAAATTGAATCAGCTTATGGCGCTAAATTCCACTATAGCCGTCAATTTAAAACCAAATCAGAAAGTGCGCAAGAGGCTCACGAAGCCATCCGTCCAACGGATTTTGCGAACCATAGCATCACAGGTGATGCGCGCGAGAAGCGCTTATATGAGTTAATTTGGAAGCGTGCGATTGCGTCTCAAATGGCAGATGCCTTAATTGAGCGAACGACCGCTTTGATCGATATTTCAACCACTCCTGAGCTTCTATCTGCCCAAGGAGAAGTGATTGCTTTTGAAGGTTTCTTGAAGGCCTATTTAGAAGGGAAAGATGACGAGGATGAGGATGAGAACAAAGATATGTTGCCTCCTTTGAACGTCGGTCAAGTATTAGAATTAGACGAAATGAAAGCCCAAGAGCGTTTCACGAGAGCCGCCCCACGTTATACGGAGGCGAGTTTAGTGAAGGCTTTGGAAGAAAAAGGCATCGGTCGTCCTTCGACTTATGCTCCTACGATTTCGACTATCATTAAGCGTGCCTATGTCGTGAAAGAAGATCGTCCGGGTAGAGAACGTGAATTCCAAACTTGGGTACTTTCGAACAACGAAATTGCTGGGAATAAGGCAACGGAGACGGTGGGTACAGAAAAAGCGAAATTATTTCCTACGCACATCGGAACTCTCGTAACGGATTTCTTAGTTGAGAACTTTGAAAACGTGGTCGATTATACGTTTACCGCGGAAATGGAGGATGAATTTGATAACATCGCCAAAGGTAAATTAGAGTGGACCGTTTTGATGAAGAACTTCTATAAGTCTTTCCATCAAACGATTGAAGATTCTAAGTCTATCAACCGCAGTTCTGTGGGAGGTGGACGAGAATTAGGCGTAGATCCGAAGACGGGACGATTAGTTTCGGTTCGTTTAGGAAAATTTGGTCCCTTTGTACAGTTAGGTGAATCTTCTGAGGAAGAAAAGCCAGTCTTTGCGAATTTAACGAAGACGCAAGCAGTAAGTACATTGACTTTTGAAGAAGCTTTGGCCTTATTAGAACGCCCTAAATTACCTCGCGAAGTAGGTATTCACAACGATATGCCAGTGATTATCGGTGCTGGAAAATTAGGTCCTTATATTAAATATGATGGTAAGTTTACGAGTTTGCCAGATACCCACGATCCGTTCACGATTGAAATGGATCAAGCGATTGCCGTGATTGCCCAAGCCTTGAAGGATGCAGAAGCTGGTGGTTTAGGATACTTTGAAGATTCATTGATTGAGACGGGCAAAGGCCGTTTTGGTCCCTATGTGAAACACAATGGCAAATACTATTCTTTAGCTAAAACGGATAATTTAGCTACCATTGATCAAGCTCGTGCGATTGAATTAATCGAAGCGAAGCGTAAAGTGGAAGCGAATAAATTCATTAAGGAATTTGCCGAAAATGAAACGGTTAAAGTGGTAAACGGTATGTACGGGCCTTATATTCAAATCGGTAAACGCAACGTGAAAATCCCTAAAGGAACTGAACCAGCCGATTTAACATTAGAGGAGTGTTTAGCTCTTGGCGACGCGGCTCCTGCACCTAAGAAAGCACGAAAAAAATAAGCATATGAGTCAGATTATTGATGGAAAAATGGTCGCTGAAACGATGAAAGTCGCGATCGGTGAAGAAGTAAAACAAATGGTCGCAGCGGGCCAAAAAGCTCCTCATTTAGTGGCCATCCTCGTAGGAAATAACGGCGCATCTGAGACCTATGTAGCGAATAAAGTGAAGTCTTGTGAGGAATTAGGCTTTGCCTCTACCCTCTTGCGTTTTGACCCTTCGATCTCTGAAGCTGATTTGTTAGCGGAAGTACAAAAAGTGAATGACAATCCGGACATGGATGGCTTAATCGTTCAATTACCACTTCCAAAGCACATTAATCCAGATAAAGTGATGGAAACGATTCATCCGTCTAAGGATGTTGATGGTTTCCACCCGATCAATATTGGTCGTATGGCCAAAGGTTTACCAGCTTACATCTCCGCTACTCCACAAGGGGTATTGGATTTATTAGCCTATTACAAAATAGAAACGGCTGGAAAACACTGTGTGGTAGTAGGTCGCTCTCAAATCGTCGGTTTACCCATGTCCATCTTAATGCAGCGCAATCACCCGGTGGGTAACTGCACGGTTACCTTAACGCATTCTAGAACGACTAATTTAGCAGAAATTTGTTCTCAAGGGGATATTGTTATTGCGGCATTGGGTATACCAGAGTTTATTAAGTCTGCTCACATTAAACCAGGTGCCGTTGTGATCGACGTAGGTTTAACGCGAGTAGAAGACGCGACAAAGAAATCAGGCTTTGCTTTAAAAGGCGATGTGGATTTCGATGACGTAGCCCCTAAATGTTCTTACATCACTCCTGTACCCAAAGGTGTAGGTCCGATGACCATCGTATCTTTGATGAAAAACACGCTTCTAGCTGCTAAAGGCGTGATTTATCCGAAAAACTAAGACTGATATAGATATCGATAAAAGACTCCTAAGGGGAGTTTTTTATCGTATTCATCATTCAAATAGATCTCTCCTGATTCTGCCTTTTCTGGTACATTGAAAATACCCTTCATTAAGTTTTCAACAACCAAGGTTGAGAAGCCTAAGGAATAGACATTCGTTAAAAGGATGTGTTCTTTCGGATCTAATATCTCCTTCACAGATCGTAACATATCATCGATTTGCTCTTCTAGTACCCATTTTTCCCCTTCAGGACCGCGTCCGTAGGCTGGAGGATCTAACAGGATACCTTGGTAGAAATTTCCTCGTCTGGCTTCGCGTTTGACGAATTTAAGTGCATCTTCTGCCATCCAACGGATATTGTCAAGCTTGGAGACTTCCATATTCTCTCTCGCCCAGGATAAAACGGGTTTTACCGAATCCACGTGTGTGACATCGGCACCTACCTGCTTACAGGCTAAACTAGCACCACCCGTATAGGCGAATAAGTTTAAGATTTTAGGTTTAGGTGTTTTTAACAAAGGAATGTTTTTTGCCAAAAACTCCCAGTTCGACGCTTGCTCTGGAAATATACCCACGTGCTTGAAGGAGGATAAAGAAATCTTGAAATTCAAATCCAAAGTCTCTGATTGATACGGCATAAACCATTTATCCGGTACGCCTTTCTTTACTTCCCAAACACCCCTTTCATTGCTTCCCTTTTCTTTTTTGAAATAAGCATTCGCCTTACTTACCCAGAATTCTTCCGAAAGAGATTTTTGCCAAACAGCCTGCGGCTCTGGACGTCTCACCACAAAAGCCCCAAATTGCTCGAGCTTTTCGAACCCACCGGAGTCAATTAATTCGTAGTTTTTACCCCAAAATGCGGGAGTTTCAATGGCAATAGAAGCTGAATTTTTCAAATTTTAGGGGTTCAATGGGATTTTAGTTAGGAAATACACGGAGCGTCTTCCTTCCTCTGAATTGTTAATGGTTTGGTTGCCTGAAGCAATAAAGTTATTGCTGTACCAATAATTAAGATCTGATTTTTCTTGACGGCGGATTTTATCGCCTTCATTTTGTGTACTTAATTCCTGTATTTTTTCATCGCCAGATTGACCTTGTGCGCTGATGTATTTAGAGATGATGTTGTTCCCTCTTTGGTAAGATAAAGTCAACATATCTCCATGAAGAGAAGTCTTTATTTTTTGAATCAACTTATCCTCTTTGATGTTATTCAAATCGATTGACTGATCCCACAATACGTTACCTTTTTCATCTAATTCTGCGATGACTGCATGGGTATAAATCCATCCATCAAATTGCTGTGAATTACTATAAGAATTGTATCCTCTGTATCCCCAAGGGCTATAATAGCTCGAAAATGGCGAATACAATCCGTAATTTCCATAGCCCCAACGGTAGGGATTATAGAGCATATTCCAAGGAGAATAGAGTCCGCCACCTAGCATTCCTAAGGTTCCACCAAAAGGAGAATAATTCACATATTTATAATCCGGATAAAAGGCTTCCGCTACGACGATATAATGGTCTCCTTTTTTAATGATTTCGTGCATTAATAAGCGATAATCCAATCGAAGCTCCTCCCCTTTTTCTTCTTTCGATTTAATCTTTTTCTCTTGTTTATTCTTCTGCTTTTCACCTAAGAAATTAAAGAAGTTCGTAAACTGGGTGAAACTAGTAAACTTAGATTCCTGTAAATCGCCATCTAAATAAGAACTGAAATACAATCCTTGAGAACTTGGCCCTTTAGAGGAACCGATGGTATTTTTGTGCCCATAGGTGCCCACCACGATTTGTAATGAATCATTTAATTGAGTCGATTTAGCATTCATTTGGGCGAATTCGTCTGTTGGATTCATCGTAATCTGTCCTAATTGATTCCCATCTTCATCAAATGACTTTAATAGCAATTGAAAGTTCTTTGCTTTTTTGCCTACCGAATACACCACATTGATTTGCTGCTGTGTTGTATCTAAATCCATCGACTGGATTTCCGCTTGACCATTCACAACGGCTGGAAGAATGCGGGTTCTTTTCTCGCTCAAATTGGTGAAAAGAATGACAGGCGTATTATTGACGATTCCTCCAATAAATAGAGATTGATTCAGTGCCTTAAAGTTCGAAATCTCCATTTTTTCGACGGAGAAAATTTGGAATTTTTCTATTTTTCCGTCGGTCGGGTTAACACGGACAATGTAATAATTATTGCTTTTAAAGCGACTGAACAATAAATAAAGGCGATTTCCGTCATAACAATGTGTGACAAAATCAAGATTGCCTTCTATACTTCCCTGGTTCGTCCAAACTTGTTCTAGATTCGTATTAAACTTGCGAATATTGAATTCTGATTTGCCTAATTGTGTTAACACGATGACCCCTTTTTCCCCTAAAGGAATGGAAAAGGTTTCTAGCTGTCCTGCTGTGGGGATTTCAATTCGCTTCATTTCTTGAGCGAATACAGTTAAAGTGCAAAGTGTTAAGGCAATAAGTAGGCGGATCGATTTCATCTTTATTCAGCTAGGCTTAAAATAATATCGAATTCTGCTTTTGCGACGGGCGTTACGGATAAACGAGATTGTTTGATGAGTGCTAGACCGGATAAGCGATCGTCAGCTTTCATCGTTTTCAACGTAACGGTTTTAGCGAATTTTTTAATAGGAATTAATTCTACTACTACCCAGCGCGGATCTTCCGTGGTGGGGTCAGGAAAATGTTCCTTTTGTACTTCTGCTAAACCCACGACCTCCATACCTTCGTTTGAATGGTAAAAAAAGACCCAATCGCCTTTTTTCATCGCCATCATATTATTCCGAGCTTGGTAATTACGCACGCCATCCCAAACAGATTTCCCCTCTTTAACGAAATCATCCCAAGAATATTTGAACGGTTCAGATTTAACTAACCAATAATTCATATTTAGGGGAATTTAGGGAATTTAGAGAAGTCTGGTTTACGCTTTTCGAGGAAGGCATTCTTCCCTTCTTTGGCCTCATCTGATAAATAATACAAGAGTGTCGCGTTACCGGCTAATTCTTGAATACCCGCCTGACCGTCTAATTCCGCGTTGAACGCAGATTTCAACATGCGAAGCGCTAAAGGACTTTTTTCCAAAATCTTCTCACACCACTCCACCGTCGTTTTTTCCAAGTCTTCTAAAGGAACTACTTTATTCACTAATCCCATTTGAAGCGCGTCTGACGCGTCATATTGATCACAAAGTAACCAGATTTCTCTTGCTTTCTTTTGACCTACGACACGTGCTAAATAAGAAGCACCAAAACCTCCATCAAAAGAACCTACATTAGGTCCTGTTTGTCCGAAACGGGCATTTTCTGCCGCAATGGATAAATCGCAGATGACGTGTAAAACGTGACCACCACCAATCGCCCAGCCAGCCACCATGGCCACTACGGGCTTAGGAATCGTTCTGATTTGACGTTGAAGATCTAATACATTTAAGCGTGGGACCGCATCTTTTCCGACATATCCACCATCTCCGCGAACGCTTTGATCGCCACCAGAACAGAAGGCTTTGCCTCCCTCTCCTGTTAAAATAATCACACCTACACGCGTATCTTGACGCGCTAACTCCATCGCTTCAGACATCTCTTGTACCGTTAATGGCGTAAATGCGTTGTGTTTGTGTGGGCGATTAATAGAGATTTTAGCAATTCCATTATAGAATTGAAATAAGATATCCTCGTAGGTTTTGATGGTTTCCCAAGGGAATGATGAAATCATAAATGTATTAGTTAGATTCGTTGTATTCTACCTCCCACGTGTGGTCGGCTAATAATGTTACTTTGGCTAAAAAGCGGCTATATTTGAACGACCGGCCCCATTCTTCTGGTGCTACCAGAGAAAGCAAGTCTGCTCCATTCTCCTTTTCGTACAAATAATAGGTCTCGCTAATGATCGGCTCGAAGCCCATGGCAGCATCATAAATGCGCTCGGATATTTCTTTTCGGTCAGCTAATAATTTCGCTTGCCGTGCCAAAACCTCCATTTGTTCATACAACTGGTTCATTTGGCGATCCGTTTGCTGGCGCATGGCTAGCATAGAACGTCCTTTCACCTTACCCATGTCGTCCGGTTTAATAACCGCTCCTCCTGCTGTATGAGCATACGGTAGTAAACCAGGATTTTCGGCTACTTTATCAGGATTGATGGGATTAAAAAATGCTTCTTCTGACATAAATGGGGCTTGCTAAAGGGTGTACCTTTATTAACCTACGAAATTAGAGAATGTTTGGTTAATTTTGGAAAGATTCTCTAATTATATGCGCCACCTGGCTTCACTCTTCTTGGATTTCCCTGTTGCTGAAACAGAATTTGAGCGACAAGTCTTTGCCTTTTGCCAGGCATGGCGCGCTGGTCAAACGGAATTCACCTTTCATACGTCGGGTTCTACGGGAGAACCTAAAGCCCTAGTTATTTCAAGGGAACGATTCTATTTTTCTGCGAAAATGACCGGAGATTGGTTGAAATTAGAGAAAGGTGATGTCGCATTATTATCCCTTCCTCCTACCTATATAGCTGGCGCGATGGTATTAGTACGTGCTTTAGTACACGATTTAGCATTGATTTTAGTCGAACCTTGCCAAAACCCCTTAAGCCAAATTCCTCCCCAAGACATTCATTTAGCGTCATTTGTGCCTACTCAGTGGGCGACAATGATAGAATCCGGAGTACAGCTCACTGATTATTTTCAACGAGCAAAAGGTATTCTCTTAGGAGGTGCATCTGTCTCAGATAGCTTGCGAAAAGACTACGGTTTTCCTGTTTATGAAACCTATGGTATGACAGAAACGGTTTCCCATATTGCCTATCGGACTTGGAATCAGTCTTATTTTCACACATTGCCGGGTGTCCAAATAGGTCAGAATGACGACGATTGTTTATTGATTTGTGCTCTGGTGACCGAAAGCAAATGGATGGAGACAAGGGATGTGGTTGAACTGGTGGCAGAGGGTCAATTTGTCTTAAAAGGACGTTTAGATCGCGTCATTAATTCCGGAGGTATCAAGTTACAGCCAGAGAAAATAGAACGGGTGTATCGTTCTTTGACCTCCTTGCCCCTGTTTGTAGCAGGAATCCCTGATGCTTTTTGGGGAAATAAATTGGTTTTGTTTTTGGAATCCTCCATGCCTATGTCATTTTCTGTAGAGCCGGGGCTGCTCAGTTCTGCAGAGATTCCCAAAGAAATCATTTGCCTTCCTTCTTTTATTAAAACCGCGAGTGCTAAAATTGATACGGCGAAAACCGTAGCTTTGTATCTTAATTCCCTTTAGATGAACCCGAATAAATTATCCCGCAGCTTCAAGCTATTCTATGAGTCGCCCATTAATGTGCCAGCGCCTTACCATTTAGAAGCTGTATTTTCTTTTTTGCAATTTGATACTGACAAGCCCTCGGTGGCGATTGAAATTCAATACATTGATCGCTCGGATTTTTCGCGCGAAGAATTAATTGCGGATGGTTTAGTGCCTGATGATAGCTGGACTTATGAAGGTGAATTGCCTTTGGTTTGGCGAGATCGTTTGATGTCTGCTTTCCAAGAATATGTGACAGGATCTTGCTCCCCTAAAGACCAGGAGCCTTTTATTACACTGGAAGCGAATGACACAACACCCAACGTGCCCTTGTATTTAGAGCCTCAGGAATCGTTAATTCAAGAATTCATGCAAGCGATGTTCGAAATCGATGGTCGCGAATTACCCCTTTATTTAGGATTTCAATTTATGGATCGCAAAGGTAATTGGCGCAAAATCGAAGGAGAAATGTCTTTTGCCTCCTTGAGTTTTACGTATCAAGACAGCGAAGAAGGACAGAAAACGTTTGCTAATTGGGATGAATTACAAGATTTAATGAACCACGTATTTATCGCAGAATTTTCTGCAGATAAGGCAAATCAGAACTGTAAAACCGCTAGTTTAGCCGTATATCCTGGAGATGGTTTGTGGTATGTGGCGGGTCATTCACTGCGTAAACCGAGTGGAAACAATTATTATTTTGACGAGTTAGAAGAGAAATTACAGTTCATTTTTTAGCTATGGAAAATCAAATTTTAGACGTTTTACATCTACAGAAATCCGCTTTATTGCGTTTATCTACCTCATCTGCTTCGGATCGCATATCGAAATTGCGCAAAATCGAAAGCTATTTGATGCAACATAAAGAGGAATTATGTGATGCCTTGTATGCTGATTTTAAGAAGCCCGCCTCAGAGGTTGTGATTGCTGAGATGCTAGGTGTGAAGAGAGAAATCAACCACACCATCAAGCATTTGAAATCTTGGATGAAACCTCAATCGGTTTCAACCCCTTTAATGTTATTAGGGACGAAAGGATTAGTACAATACGAAGCAAAAGGTCTTTGTTTGATTATTTCTCCATGGAATTACCCTTTTAATCTGTCGATTTGCCCCTTAGTACACGCCATTGCGGCGGGTAATGCGGTCATTTTAAAGCCGTCGGAATTAAGCCCTGCCACTGCGGCATTTATTCAAAAGATGATTTCGTCTTTATTTGATAAAAGTGAAGTAGCTGTTTTTGAGGGGGATGCCAGTGTTTCTACCTTTTTATTAGAGCAAAAATTTGATCACATCTTCTTTACAGGAAGTCCAGCCATTGGGAAAGTGGTGATGGCCGCGGCTGCCAAGCATTTAACTTCTGTAACGCTTGAATTGGGTGGTAAATCTCCAGCAATTGTGGGCCCAGAAGTGAATGTGGAGGAAGCGGCAGCGAAGATTGCTTGGGGTAAGTTCTTGAATAATGGCCAAACCTGCATCGCTCCAGATTACTTATATCTACACGAAAAGAATTACTTCTCGTTTTTGAAGGCGCTAGAAGCGACAGTTGAAAATTTTTACGGAAAAAACGTAGCCAAAAGTAAAGATTATGCCCGAATCGTCAATCGACGTCATTTTGATCGCATCGTTTCGCTAGTAGAGGATGCGAAGGAGAAAGGGGCAAAAGTATTGTTTGGTGGAAATACAGATGCTGACGATTGCTTTATTGAGCCTACTGTATTGATAAACTGTACACCGGATATGCGCATCATGCAGGAAGAGATTTTCGGTCCTATCCTACCGGTAATGTCCTATCAAGATGAATTTGAGGTGACGGCAAACATTCGCCAAGGTGACAAGCCACTCGCTTTGTACGTATTTTCGACCAGCACGGAGTTTAATCACTATATTTTAGATCATACGAGTTCAGGAACGTCGGTGGTGAATGATTGTTTGATCCAGTTTGGACATAATGAATTGCCATTTGGGGGTGTGAATCACTCTGGAATTGGTAAATCTGGTGGTCATTATGGTTTTGTCGAGTTCTCTAACCAAAAATCAGTAGTCATTCAACGAACAAATCTATTAAAGAATTTCTATCCTCCTTATGGCGTGAAAGTGCGCTGGATGATTGATTTTGTATTAAAATGGCTGTAAGATTATTCTTTATTGGTTTATTTTTCATGTGGTCTTGCCAAAGTTCACCCGATTCAAAGGGTGAAAAAATTCCCGATCAAGGAGCAATCGCTACGGGTCAGCAAGCAGAGAAAAATATTCAATTTCTAACACTTCAGCTGGAAGATCAGCCGAGTGCGAATCTCTATTACTTGCGAGCAAAGAATTATTTGATGTTGCACGCGTATGGTTTAGCTGATCAAGATGTAGAGAAATCATTGCGTGATAACCCCGGCGAGCCCGCCTATTTGGCACTTTCAGCCCAGATTAAGCAAAAAGTGGAGGATTATTCAACGTCTATTGATCGGGCGAAATTAGTCGAAATTACGGAATGGAATTCCCCTCAAAACAGTCTATTGTTAGCAGAAAACTATTTTGCCACCAATCAGATGAGTTTAGGAAGGTATTATCTCCAGAAAATGAACGCTGAGCTGTTACCTATCTCTGACAAGGCGAGGTTAAAAGCGGTGAAAGATTTTGCCGTTTCTGATTCTGTTCGACTTTATACTTTGATGGATACTAAGCCTGCAGATGAATCACCTTTAGTCTATGTGTTTTATGATCAGGCTTTACAAGAGCTTGCCTCCTTGCGCTACCAGCAACTCATTTTAGCTAGTTTGAAGAAATACCCGATGGATCCCTATTTTATGCGGTATTGGGCTCGTTTTTTGGTTAAAATGAAAAAATATACTCAGGCGGCTTTGGTCTATAAACAAGTGCTTAAAGTATATCCTAAAACGAAATCCTTGCAAGCGGAATTGGTGTATTTTGATTTGGCCAAACAAGGTTTATTACCTATCAAGCGCGCAGAATCTACTTCAGATTCACTGGCTGTTTCGTCAGATTCTTTATCTCAAAATTAATCAGGTGCGCATTTCAATACATTGCGCCTTAATTTGTACCTTTGCACAAATTTTTTAGAATGATCAAAATTACATTTCCCGACGGACAAGTAAGAGAATTTGAAAATGGAATCACTCCTTTTCAAGTAGCCTTGTCTATTTCAGAAGGTTTAGCACGTAACGTGTTAGCGGCTAATTTAAATGGCGAAGTAGTGGATTCCTCCACTCCTATTGAAGCAGATGCAGCTTTACAATTGTTAACCTGGAATGATGCAGATGGGAAAAAGACCTTTTGGCATTCATCTGCTCACTTATTAGCAGAAGCGATCGAGGCTTTGTATCCAGGTACCAAATTCGGTATCGGGCCAGCTATTGAAAACGGTTTTTATTACGATATCGACTTAGGAGAGCAAGAATTTGGTTCAGATCAATTCAAGGCGATCGAAGATAAAATGCTGGAATTAGCACGTACGAAAAATGAATATGTTCGTACGTCTGTTTCTAAGGCTGATGCCATTTCTTATTTCCAAGAGAAGGGCGACGAATACAAATTAGAATTAATTGATGGATTAGCTGATGGCTCGATCACCTTCTATAACCAAGGTAATTTCACGGATTTATGCCGTGGACCACACATCCCTAACACGGGTTTTATTAAATCCGTCAAATTACTTTCTGTGGCTGGAGCCTACTGGCGCGGCGACGAAAAACGGAAGCAATTAACGCGTATTTATGCGATCACTTTCCCTAAAGCGAAAGAATTAGAAGAATATTTGACCTTATTAGAAGAAGCCAAACGCCGTGACCACCGTAAACTCGGTAAGGAAATGGAATTGTTTGCCTTTTCTGAGAAAGTAGGCATGGGTCTACCATTATGGTTACCTAAAGGCACATTACTTCGGGAGCGTTTAGAAAATTTCTTACGTCGCGCGCAGGTAAGAGCGGGTTATTCTCCTGTCATTACACCGCACATTGCGAGCAAAGAATTATATGTGACTTCTGGTCACTATGCGAAATACGGAAAGGACTCTTTCCAACCCATTCGTACGCCGGATGAAAATGAGGAATTCTTCTTAAAACCAATGAATTGCCCTCACCACTGCGAGATTTACAAGACAAAGCCTCGTTCTTACAAGGATTTGCCTTTGCGTTTAGCAGAGTTTGGTACGGTATATCGGTATGAGCAAAGTGGTGAATTGCACGGTTTAACGCGTGTGAGAGGCTTTACTCAAGATGATGCGCACATTTTCTGTCGTCCTGATCAAGTAGAGGACGAGTTTATGAAGGTAATTGACTTGGTTTTATATGTGTTCAAAGCCTTAGGTTTTGATTCCTATTCAGCTCAAGTTTCTTTGCGTGATAAAGAGAACAGAGAAAAGTACATCGGTAACGATGAAGATTGGGATCGCGCTGAGTCAGCGATTATTCGTTCGGCAGAAGCCAAAGGTTTACCTACCGTAATTGAATACGGTGAGGCGGCTTTTTATGGCCCTAAGCTTGACTTTATGGTGAAAGATGCCTTGGGTCGTAAGTGGCAGTTAGGTACCATTCAGGTAGATTATCAATTACCACAACGTTTTGAATTAGAATATACGGGTTCAGATAATATGAAACACCGTCCAGTCATGATTCACCGTGCACCATTTGGTTCATTAGAACGTTTTGTTGCTATCTTAATCGAGAATACAGCGGGTAATTTCCCTTTATGGTTATCACCGGATCAAATCGCTGTTCTTCCTATTTCTGAGAAATACGAGGATTATGCGAACGAATTGTACTTACGCTTACAAGAGAAAGATTTACGTGGGTATGTAGATCACCGGAATGAAAAGATGGGGCGTAAAATTCGCGATGCGGAAATCGCTAAAGTGCCTTTCATGATTGTAGTAGGTGAAAAGGAACAAGCGGAAGGCATTGTAAGTGTTCGTAAGAAAGGTGACGGTGACGTGGGATCGATGACTTTGGACGCTTTCATCGCGATGGCACAAGAAGAAATCCAGTCCTTAACCTATGAAAAATAGGAGCTTATGCGCTTTTTGCTTGCTTTTGCGTTAATTTTGATTTAGCTTTCGATTTAATAATATTAAACCCATTTTATTTTATGGCTTTACGCCCGAATAACAATTACAGAGGAAACAGAAGAGAAGAAGAGCCTTACCGCATCAATCAGTTAATTCGTGGTGTAGAAGAGGTTCGTTTAGTAGGCGAGAATATTGAAGTGGGAGTTTATCCCTTTGCTAAGGCTTTGGAATTAGCTGGAGCTCAGAATTTAGATCTAGTGGAGATTTCTCCTAAAGCAGTTCCTCCTGTTTGTAAGATCATCGATTATGCTAAATTCAAGTATGATCAAAAGAAGAAACAGAAGGAAATCAAAGCCAATGCTACGAAAACGGTCATTAAAGAGATTCGTTTCGGTCCTAACACGGATGAGCATGATTTCAATTTCAAATTAAAACATGCCGTTAATTTCTTAAAAGAAGGTGCTAAAGTGAAAGCTTACGTACACTTTGTGGGTAGAACGATTGTGTTTAAGGAGCGTGGTGAAATGTTGCTTTTGAATTTCGCTAAAGGTTTAGAAGATGTAGGTAAACCAGACGATATGCCAAAATTAGAAGGTAAGCGTATGAGCATCATCTTCTCCCCTAAAGCCATCAAGAAATAATTTTTATACGGATGCTGGAATTATAGGGTAATTTTCATTACTTTTGCATTCCAAATTTCAAAATTTAATTTTTACATAATTATCAAACAATGCCAAAAATTAAAACTAACTCTGGAGCGAAAAAACGTTTCAAAGTAACGGGAACTGGTAAGATTAAGCGTAAACACGCATTTCATAGCCATATCCTAACTAAAAAAACAACTAAACAAAAGCGTAATTTAGTTCACGCTACTTTAGTTCACCCATCTGATATGGACCGCGTTAACTTATTGTTAGGTCTTTAATTAGAATTTAAGTTATTGTTAAACCAGAAAGAAGGCTCAAGTAATCAACCGATTCGCCTCATTTCAAAAAACAAAAAATTATGCCAAGAAGTGTCAATCACGTAGCCTCAAGAGCTAGAAGAAAGAAAATCCTTAAGTTAGCGAAAGGATTCTACGGTCGCGGAAAAAATGTCTGGACAGTAGCAAAAAACAAAGTTGAGAAAGGTTTGCAATACGCATACCGTGATCGTAAAGTTAAGAAAAGAGATTTTCGTGGTTTATGGATCCAACGTATCAATGCAGCAGCTCGTCAAGAAGGTCTTTCTTACTCAGCGTTCATGGGTAAATTCAATAAATCTGGAATGACTTTAAATCGTAAAGTTTTAGCTGACTTAGCGATGAATCATCCAGAAGCTTTCAAAGCAGTTGTGAAGAACTTGAAGTAATTCTTGTTTAAACAGAAAGAGAGCCTCGAATTTTTCGGGGCTTTTTTTTGTGCCTATATTTGTCCTATGATGCATCAGCCGATCTACCTTGATTATGCAGCGACTACTCCGGTTCACCCGGAGGTGCTTTCGGCTATGCTCCCCTATTTTACAGAAGTATTTGGAAATGCAGGTTCATCTGCCCATTTGTATGGTTGGAGAGCCGCAGAAGCGGTGGATCAGTCTCGTGCAACATTAGCAACCTATTTTCAAGTAAAACCCTCCGAAGTCGTATTTACATCCGGCGCCACTGAATCTATTAACTTAGCAATACGTGGTTTTCTGCAAGGAAAGCCGAAAGGACACCTCATTACGAGTGTTATGGAACACAAGGCTGTATTAGAGGTGTTTCATGCCTTAGAGGTCGAAGGTTGGTCGGTGACTTATTTGACGGATATTGCGGAACTTGAAAATGCCATTCGTCCAGAGACGATATTCATTTCTCTGATGTTAGTCAACAATGAAGTAGGGACTATTTTAGACTATGAGGAGGTATTGCGCCTCTGTGAAGCTCGAGGTATTTGTTTCCATACAGATGCAACTCAAGCCATAGGAAAACTCTCGCTGACTAAATTGCCCCATCTTTTAAGTTTTAGTGGCCACAAGATTTATGGGCCTAAGGGAATCGGTGCTTTAGTTGCCCGAGTTCCTTTACAGTCTATTTCATATGGTGGCGGGCAAGAGCGAGGTTTACGTCCTGGTACTTTACCAGTTCCATTAATTGTAGGCTTAGCAAAAGCTGTAGAGCTGATCCCTGAATGGCTTTCTAAGGCTTCTTTTTACCAAAATGCCAAAGAGCGCCTTTCTAGTTACCTCCCATTGATTAATTCTCCTGAAAATTCCGTTCCATCCATTCTTAATTTTACGCTAAAAGGGGCTGATTGGGAACGGATGTTTCAAGTTTTAAACGGCTTAGCGTTTTCGAATGGTTCAGCTTGTAATGCAAAGACGGAATTACCCTCTCACGTGTTGAAAGCCTTAGGTTATTCGGATGAGGATGCCTTAGCGAGTGGTCGATTTAGTTTAGGCTATTTTACCACAGAAAAGGAAATTGATCGTGTATGCGAAATCCTTTCCCAAAATTTACCCAAACTCCTATGAAAGAACTTTATACGGTCATTCAGCAAGTAAAGGATTTGCAAAAAGCTGGTTTAAAATTTGTCTTAGCAACCGTGGTTCGTGTGGAGGGTAGCGCCTACCGTCGTCCAGGAGCGAGAATGCTAATCGCAGAAGATGGGAACTGGTGGGGAGGAATTTCTGGGGGTTGTTTAGAGGGGGATATTTTGAAGAAGGCACAATTGGCCATGTTTTCGCAGAGCTATAAAACGATAACCTATGACACCCGCGAGGAAGACCCGTTTGCCTTAGGCATTGGATTAGGTTGTCAAGGAGTCATTGAAATTCATATTAATCCATATCAAGATCAAATTAATGCACTTGTCGAAGCTTTAAAGAGTCATTTAGATGGAAATGATGCGCATACATTGAGAATGCGATTTTCAGTCGATTTTCAGATTGAATTAGAGGATGCCTCTGCCTCACATGGAAGTAAATGGTCGGATGACGTCTTTACGGAGTATTTGCCGGTGCCTATGACGGTTTGGGTCTTTGGGAATCAATTTGATGCGCAAGGATTTATTCAGCAAGCGAGTGGATTGGCTTGGCGCGTGAATTGGGTAGGGATATTGTCCAAAATGGCATCGCATCTAACTGTTCAGGGACGCTATAGTTATGAAGATTCTTGGCCTGTACAATCTTCTGATTTTCTGGTGATGATGACGCACGATTTGGAAAAGGATGTAAAGATTTTGGAAAAATTGCTCTCCGCTCCTGTTACACCGGCCTATGTAGGAATCCTAGGACCCAAGAAAAGATTTGAAAAGCTCCAAAACCATTTCAAGCAGGATTTAGTTACGCTATTACCTATTTCGACACCGATTGGTTTGGATATTGGTGCGGAAGGACCAGAAGAGATTGCTATCTCCATTATTTCAGAAATATTATCAATTAAAAATAACAGAAACGGTCAGCGATTAATTTTACGTTATCGCGCCATTCACGAATAATATGAGTACACAAATCAACCGCCTAAAAGAACAAATTTCCCCTTTACGTGATGCCTTAGTGCATCATCCAATCAATTCCTTTATTCAAAGTACCGCAGAACTTGAGGTATTTATGAAGCACCATGTCTTCGCTGTATGGGACTTTATGTCCCTAGTAAAGAAGTTGCAACAGGAGTTTACCTCTGTTGATGTGCCTTGGAATCCCAAAGGCCCAGCAGAAGTTCGTTATTTAATCAATGAGATTGTATTAGGGGAAGAGTCCGATGTGGATCAAAATGGTGTTTACATCAGCCATTTTGAACTTTACTTAAGAGCGATGGAGGAATTGTCGTTTATGCCCTCTCCTTTCTTACATGAGTTAAGATCTTTCGCGAATTTGGACGAATTGTTGCTCGCAATCCCTAAAGCCAATATCCCTGAATCTGTTAAGGCTTTCTTGACGTTTACTTTTTCTTCGATTCAAAATCGAGGAATTGAAGAAATTGCGGCCATATTTACATTTGGAAGAGAAGATATTATTCCGGAAATGTTTCAAGTCATTGTCGATCAATTGAAAAGAGATTCACCGGATAAAGTAGAAACTTTAGTGTATTACTTAGAACGCCATATCGAAGTAGATGGTGGTCACCACAGTGAGTTAGCCTATAAGATGATGGAACATTTGTGTGGTAACGATGAGTCTAAGTGGCAGAAAGCGACTCAGGCTGCGGTGAAGTCATTGCAGGTGAGGCTGAAGTTGTGGGACGGTATTGTAGATAATAGATAAGAGAGTAGAGAGTAAAGATGTGGCATAAAAAAAGCCCGATCCATCACAGATCGGGCTTTTCTACTTTACCGCTTAGGCTTACTTTACTTCTTCAAAAGAAACGTCTTCCGCTCCTCCGTCAGATCCATTTGAATCTGCTGATTGAGTTGCTTGACCGCCTTCTGCTTCAGCTCCTGCCGCATACATCTCTTGAGATGCCGCAGTCCAAGCCGTATTTAATTTTTCTAATCCAGCATCGATACCAGCTAAATCTTGAGAAGCGTGAGCCACTTTTAATTCTGCCAAAGCACCTTCGATCGCTGTTTTATTTCCTTCCGATAATTTTTCACCGTATTCTTTCAATTGCTTGTCCGATTGGAAAATCAACGCATCTGCTTGATTGATTTTTTCTACTTTTTCTTTTTCTAATTTATCCGATGCCTCGTTTGCTTTCGCCTCGTTACGCATTTTCTCGATATCCGCGTCCGTTAAGCCGCTAGATGCTTCAATACGGATTTTTTGTTCTTTGCCTGTTCCTTTGTCTTTGGCAGAAACGTTCAAGATACCATTCGCATCAATATCAAATGTTACTTCGATTTGAGGTACACCACGTTGTGCTGGTGGCAAACCATCTAAGTGGAAACGGCCTAATGAACGGTTATCTTTCGCCATTGGACGCTCACCTTGAAGAACGTTTAATTCTACGGATGGTTGGTTATCCGCTGCCGTAGAGAAGGTTTCAGACTTCTTCGTAGGAATCGTCGTATTAGCCTCGATTAATTTCGTGAATACACCACCCATTGTTTCGATACCTAATGAAAGTGGAGTAACGTCTAATAATAACACGTCTTTCACCTCTCCTGTTAATACTCCACCTTGGATAGCAGCTCCAATCGCAACCACCTCATCTGGATTAACTCCTTTAGAAGGCTTTTTGCCAAAGAACTTCTCCACTTCCTCTTGAATACGTGGAATACGCGTCGAACCACCTACTAAGATGACCTCATCGATATCCGAGTTCGTATAACCTGCGTTTTTCATCGCACGCTTACAAGGCTCTAAAGTACGCTGGATTAAGCTATCTGCTAATTGCTCGAATTTCGCTTTTGATAAAGAACGTACTAAGTGTTTCGGGATACCATCTACCGGCATAATGTATGGTAAGTTGATTTCCGTTGCAGCGCTAGAACTTAATTCGATTTTCGCTTTTTCAGCCGCTTCTTTTAAGCGCTGTAAAGCCATTGGATCTTTACGCAAGTCGATATTCTCGTCAGCGATGAATTCTTCTGCTAACCAGTTGATGATTACTTGGTCAAAGTCATCTCCACCTAAGTGTGTATCGCCATCTGTTGATTTTACTTCGAATACGCCATCGCCTAATTCAAGTACGGATACGTCAAACGTACCACCACCTAAGTCGAATACCGCAATCTTCATATCCTTACCACCTTTGTCTACGCCATAAGCAAGTGCAGCAGCCGTAGGTTCGTTGATGATACGTTTTACTTCTAAACCAGCGATTTGGCCTGCTTCTTTCGTCGCTTGACGCTCTGCATCATTAAAGTAAGCTGGAACGGTGATAACGGCTTCGGTTACGGTTTGGCCTAAATAATCCTCTGCAGTTTGCTTCATTTTTGTCAAAATCTGCGCAGAAATCTCTTGTGGAGTATATAAACGATCACCGATGCGAACACGTGGTGTATCATTATTTCCTTGCTCTACCGAGTAAGAAATCGTTTTAAGTTCAGAGCTAACCTCTGAATATTTTTTACCCATGAATCGCTTCACAGATGAAATCGTATTCTGTGGATTTGTAATCGCTTGTCTTTTCGCAGGATCACCTACTTTACGTTCGCCGTTCTCTAAAAATGCAACGATCGATGGAGTCGTACGTCTACCTTCTGAGTTTGCAATAACGACTGCCTCGTTCCCTTCCATTACCGCCACACATGAGTTGGTGGTTCCTAAGTCAATTCCAATAATTTTTCCCATGATTATTTTTAAATATTTTGACAGCATTTATACAAGGAATGTGCCATTTGAGATGGCCAAAGGCTTTTATGACATATTGTCACCTTTTGATTTAAAATCAGTGAGCTAACGGAAAAAATGGCGATATGTGGTATATTTGCATACTAAATAGTAGACAATTATGTCCGAATCAAAAGATTTTAATTGGGTAGAAGGCCCAGAACCGCATAGAGCGCGTACACGTGCCATTGTGAGAGCACATCCTGAGGTGAAGCATTTAATCGGAAAGAATCCGATGACCTTCGTTTGGATTTTAGCCTGTGTAGGTATGCAGATTGCTATGGCCTATTTCATCAAGGATTATCCATGGTGGGCGATTGTAGGTGTGGCTTGGATTTTTGGAGCCTTCCCGACGCATACGTTGTTTGTGTGTATTCATGAGTCTGCGCACAATTTGATTTTCAAAAAGAATTCTTGGAATGTGTTAGCGGGAATCATCGCTAACTTCCCTTCCCTCTTTCCTACAGCCATTTCTTTCAAGAATTTCCATTTAAAGCACCATGCTTTTCAGGGAGTTCATGAATTAGATGCAGATTTACCGGATTATTGGGAGGCTAAATTGATCGATAATTATTTCATCGGTAAGATGATCTGGTTATTGTTGTTCCCTTTCTTTCAAGGCATTCGTACGATGCGTTGTATCGAATTAGCGGTGTTTGATCGTCCAGTAATCATGAATATTATGGCTCAAATAGCCTTTGATGCGATCATTGTGTATTTCTGGGGTTGGTCAGCACTAGCCTATATGGGATTAAGTTTCCTATTTTCTGTGGGATTACACCCTTTAGGAGCACGTTGGATCCAGGAGCATTTCTTAGTGTTAGACAAGAACCAAGAGACGTATTCGTATTATGGAAATCTGAACGGCATTAATATGAATGTGGGTTACCATAATGAACACCATGATATGCCATCTGTGCCTTGGAATAATTTGCCAAAGTTAAAGGCGGCCGCTCCTGAGTTTTATGACAACTTGAAATACCATACGTCCTTTGTGAAGCTATTCTTTACCTTCCTATTCTCACAAGAAATAGGCTTGTATTCTCGTATTGCGCGTAAAGAACGTGACGGGGTTCCATTGACGGATCAATCGATGCCGGATATAGAGCTATTAAAATAGAGTATAGATTATAGAGTAGAGAGAAGAGATAGTAGAGTGGAGATTATAGAGTAGAGAGTATAGATGTGGATAAACAAAAAGGGAGCAATTGCTCCCTTTTTGTTTATGGTAGAGATAGTTTATCTCTTCTCTATACTCTCTAATCTATACTCTCGAGTAGTCTTGATTCTCCATGCACAAACACCGTCAACTCTGGTCCAGCCAAGTTAGTGATCTCCACTCCCGACTTTTTAACCGCGATGTTTAATTGATTCGCGCGGAAGTTGATTTTGAAGGAGAATTCGTTCCACTGTTTTGGCAAAAATGGATTGAAATGCAGGGTGTGATCCTTTAAGCGCATTCCACCAAAACCTTTAATGATGGACATCCAGGTGCCGGCCATACTCGTGATATGACAGCCATCCTCTGTATCATTATTATAATCATCTAAGTCTAAACGTGCGGCACGTGTGTAGAATTCGTATGATTTGTCTTCTTTGCCTAGTTTAGCGGCTAAAATGCTATGAACGCAAGGACTTAACGAGGATTCGTGTACCGTGATGGGCTCATAAAAATTATAATTGCGCTCTAATTCCTCAAGGCTAAAATCGTCTTCAAAGAAATAAATTCCTTGTAATACGTCCGCTTGTTTTATGTAGCAAGAACGTAGGATGCGATCCCAAGACCATTTTTGGTTGATCGGTCTTTCTGCTGTAATGGTATCTACGGGCGCGATTACCTTGTCTAAGAAACCATCTTGTTGCAAATAGATTCCCTGTTTTTCATCGCGTGGGAAATACATGTTTTCAATGATGTGCTGGAATTGCGCTACTTCCTCTTTCGCGAAAGCTGTTGAAGTAATTTTAGCAGCCGCTTCTGCAGGGTAATTCTTTTGAATCTCTGCGTAAACTTCAAGCGTGTATTTTAAACACCAGGTGGCGATGTAGTTCGTGTACCAGTTATTGTTTACGTTGTTTTCGTATTCATTAGGACCTGTTACGCCTAACATGACGTATTTCTGCTTGTCTTCCGACCAGTTTACGCGTTGAGCCCAGAATCGTGCGATTCCGACCAACACTTCCCAACCGTATTCCACTAAGTGTTTACGATCGTCTGTGTAATTCACGTAATCCATAATCGCATAGGCGATGGCTCCGTTACGGTGGATTTCTTCAAAGGTGATTTCCCACTCGTTGTGGCACTCTTCTCCGTTCATCGTCACCATCGGATAAAGGGCAGCTCCTTTGTTGAAGCCTAGCTTACCTGCGTTTTCAATGGCGCGATCTAATTGCTTCCAACGGTAGATTAATAGGTTTTTAGAAACTTTTGCCGGAGCGGTACCTAGGTAGAATGGAATGCAATAAGCTTCTGTATCCCAATAGGTCGATCCGCCGTATTTCTCACCAGTAAAGCCTTTAGGACCAATATTTAAACGATCGTCCTCCCCTGTGTAGGTTTGGTTCATTTGGAAGATATTGAAACGAATGCCTTGTTGAGCGGATGCGTCACCTGAGATGATGATATCGTTGATGGCCCATTTGGTTGCCCAAGCTGCCGCTTGTTCTTGCAACATTTGGTCAAAACCTTTCGTTGAAATACGGGCTAAATAGTCTGAGGCGATCTTTTCAAAGGACGCTGTTGGGTGATTCTCGGAGCTAATATTAACCGCATACTTGATGATAGTTAATTTTTCTCCTTGCTTAGCTGATAGCGTGTAAGCAAGCTCACTGTATTTTTCGCGGGTTGTAGAGGTAGCTTTTGCGTCTACTTTATGACCGTTTGTCTGAATTTCAATTTGTTGAGCGGTAATTACTTCGAAGCCTGTTTTCTTGGTTTTGGACCAAACATAATTCGAACCCACTTTTACCTCATCCCAGAATTTTTCATCGTAATTCGAGTCCTTATTCTTGATGTCTCCATCGATAAAGGCTTTTACTTGAATGTCTTCGGTGAAGTTTAGTGGTGTGATAGAATAGGAAATGACACCTGATTCATCATCTGCCATGCTATTTAGGCGAACGGATTCGATGGCTACACGTTTCCCGTTCGAAAGCGTGATTTCGCAGGTACGAAGGATATAACCCTCCTTCATGTTCAATTCACGGTAAAATGAATGGATTTCACTCGTGTGTAAATCGACCTCTACTCCGCCGATTTGGATAGATAGACCATTCCAGTTAGCGGCATTTAATACTTTGGCAAAATATTCTGGATACCCATTTTTCCACCAACCTACACGTGTCTTATCTGGATAATAGACGCCCGCTACATAATTTCCTTGAAGGGTTTTACCTGTATAAGTTTCTTCAAATGAACCTCTTTGCCCCATTCGTCCGTTGCCGAGAGAAAAGATGGATTCGGTGATTTCGTTGTAGGCAGGATGGAATTGGTCTTCAATGACTTTCCATTCATCTATTTTAAGATATTGCTTCATTCAGTTTATTAGGTAATTAGGACAATGTCACAAAAATAGAAAATTGTAAATTTTGGACATTTCTGTGCTAGGCTGTTTCTTTAAAAAAGAAGCAAATCAGCTGATTTTATTCCGATAAAGTTCGGAATTACCTTGTTAGCATCGCTCAATACTGACGCTTCTCCTATTCCAATGACTTTCATTCCCCCATTTATGGCAGCTTCTACCCCAGCTTGGGCGTCTTCGAAAACGATGCATTCTGCTGGCGTAAAACCGAGTCCTTCGGCACCTTTTAAGAACACTTCTGGGTCTGGTTTGCTCTTGCTTACTTTATTTCCATCGATGATTAGATCAAACCAAGACATTAATCCTGTCTTTTCTAAGATGATTTCCGCATTTTTACTAGCGGAACCTAAAGCGATTTTATAGCCCTCTGCTTTGATTTGGCCTAAAAAATCCACCACACCCGGAAGGATTTCGGACGGATTCATATTCGAGATTAAGTGTAGGTAGTTGTCGTTTTTCTCTTTCAACCAAGCTTCTTTTTGCTCATTTGTAGCGGAATATGAAGCCCAATCTAAAATGCGATTCAGGGATTCTACTCTGGAAACGCCCTTTAATTGTTCGTTCTGCTCTTCTGTTAATTGGTAGTTGAAATTCTCTCCTAGCATTTTCCAGGCTTGAAAGTGGTAAATCGCTGTATCAACTAATACTCCGTCGAGATCAAAAAGGCAGGCTTTGTAAGACATATTTAAGTAGGGATTGTTTTAAAGATTAGCAAAATTATTACATTTACATCTGCCAAAAAACCTTTTTCTGCTGTGCTAGACAGTTTATTTTAAATTATATGCGTAAATTTTATCTTGTTCTATTGTCCGCCTTCTTAATGTATCCTCTTATGGCTCAGAAATCCGTAAAAACTGATAAACATGTTGTTTACCAAATGATGTTTCATCTTTGGGGAAATCAAAATAGGGAGGTCAAAAGAAACGGTTCTGCTGCAGAGAATGGAGTAACGAAGTTCAAGGATATATCTATGAAGGGTTTACAAGCCTTGAAAAAGAAAGGTTATTCCCATTTATATACGACGGGAATTTTAGAGCATGCGACGATGGAGGATTTTTCCGCTTTCGGATCGCCTTTAGATCATCCTCAGGTAGTCAAAGGTCGCGCTGGTTCGCCATTTGCGATTAAGGATTATTATGATGTGAATCCTTTTTTAGCCGATAAACCGGCAGAACGGATGCAAGAGTTTTCTGCTATGTTAGATCGTGTCCATCAAGCATATTTAAAATTAGTCCTAGATTTTGTACCAAATCACTTAGCCAGAGTGTATCATTCGGATCAGAAACCGGCGGGTGTGGTTGATTTTGGCCAAAACGATAACAAAGACCTCTCCTTCTCTCCTTCCAATAATTTCTACTATTTACCAGGTACTCAGTTTACCATTCCGACGGGGGTGAATCCGCCCATTCCGGTGACTGTTCCTTACATTGAAATCCCTGCGAAAGTCAGTGGTAACAATGTTTTTTCTGCCCAGCCATCGATTCACGATTGGTTTGAAACGGTGAAGTTGAACTACGGTGTCGATCTACAACACGGAAATCAGACGCATTTTGATCCGATTCCGGATACGTGGGTGAAAATGACGGATGTACTAGTGTATTGGACTAAAAATGGGGTGGATGGTTTCCGTTGTGATATGGCTGAGATGGTTCCTGTGGAGTTTTGGGCTTATGCTATACCAAAAGTGAAGGCCTTAAATCCTGACGTAGTATTTATTGCTGAGATATATAATCCACAAGAATACCGTAATTACATTTTCAAAGGAGGATTTGACTATTTGTATGATAAAGTGGGTCTTTATGACGGTATTCGCCACTTAATGGAAAAGAAATCTGGCGCGACTACTGCCGATATTACCCGTGTTTGGCAACAGGAATCTGGTGATTTTGCGAACCATATGTTACGTTTCTTGGAGAATCACGATGAAACACGTTTGAATTCACCAGGCTTTGCGGCAACTAATTTTTGGTCGACTATTCCGGGTATGGTATTGACCGCGAGTATGCACGATGGACCTTTAATGATCTATTTTGGTCAGGAGTTTGGGGAAAAAGCGCAGGAAATCGAAGGATTTAATGAGGCAGACGATCGTACGACGATGTTTGACTTCTACCGGGTGGATACGCACCAGCGCTGGCTAAATGGAGGAAAATTTGACGGAGGAAAATTAACGGCGGCTGAAAAAGAAATTGATTCATTCTACAGCGAATTGTTAGCGTGGATTAATTCGAGCGAAGTGATTCAAAAAGGAAAATTCTTTGATCTTCAATACGCTCAGAATGCGGCTTATCCAAAAGATAAAGTATATGCCTATTTACGCTATACAGATAAAGGTCGCAACTTAATCATTTGTAATTTTGATGCTGTGAATCACGATTTCAACATCGAAATCCCTGCTTTAGCCTTGGATATGATGGGAATTAAATCCTACGCGCTTAAAACAATCAAATCGTTCGTCCCTCCTGCTGCTCAAGCGGGAAAAGTCGAAGGAAATCGTATTCAAATTTCCTCTAATTCAGCGATCATTATTTCACTATAAAAACCTATGAAAACATTTACTAAGCCGCGTTTAAGTATTGGCCAAATCTTTAACATGAGTGTCGGATTTTTAGGCATTCAGTTCGGCTTTGCCTTACAAAACGGTAATGCCTCGCGTGTCCTACAAAACTTCGGTGCTGATGTGGAGCAATTATCTTGGTTTTGGTTAGCTGCGCCTTTAACAGGAATGATTATTCAGCCGATTATTGGATTTTATTCTGACCGAACTTGGAATGGATTAGGTCGAAGAAAACCTTTCTTCTTAACAGGAGCAATTCTGGCTGCTACGGCATTGTTCTTTTTCCCTCATGCTGGGGCATTAGCTAATTTTATCCCACCTATGATTGTGGGCGCGGGTATTTTAATGATGATGGATGCGTCATTTAATGTGGCTATGGAGCCATTTAGAGCGTTAGTAGCTGATAATTTACCGGAAGAACAAAATACACTAGGCTTTTCGATTCAGACCTTTTTGATTGGAATTGGAGCGGTAGTGGGTTCTTGGTTACCGTATATGTTTGGTAACTGGTTCGGTATTTCAAAAGATGCGGCTGCAGGCCAAATTCCTGATAACGTATTATATAGTTTTTATGTAGGGGCAGCCGTGTTTATTATAGCGATTGTTTGGACGATTGCGACAACTAAGGAATATTCTCCTGCAGAGCGCGAGGCGATGGGTTTTGAGGAAGAAGGGACTAAAGATTCCATTTGGTCTGTTTTCCGTTACATCAAGGAAATGCCTTTCACGATGCGCCAATTAGGTGTGGTTCAATTCTTCTCTTGGTTTGCCTTGTTTTCTATGTGGGTATTCTCTACCCCTGCGATTGCGCACCACGTTTATGGATTACCGATGGATGATCACAGTTCTCCTGAATTCCAAAATGCGGCCAACTGGGTGGGTATTATTTTCGGTGTTTATAGTGCGGTTTCAGCTGTTTATGCCATCTTTTTACCACGTATTGCGAAGTCAATTGGAAATAAAGCGACGCACGCGGTTTCTTTGATAGCCGGTGGTTTGGGATTAATTTCAATTTATTTCATTTCTGATCCACAGATGTTGATATTCAGTATGGTGGGTGTGGGAATGGCTTGGGCTTCTATTTTAGCGATGCCTTATGCCATTTTAGCTGGTTCCATTCCGATGTCTAAAATGGGCGTTTACATGGGTATCTTCAATTTCTTCATAACGTTACCTCAAATAGTTAGTGGTATCATTGGAGGATCTTTGGTGAAACACGTGTACGGTGGTAATGCCATTTTCGCAATCGTGGTAGCAGGTTTCTTCTTTATCGCTGGTTCGATTAGCGTATTGTGGATAAAGGAGAAGGCTTAGTATGAAGTTCTGGGTATTTTTGCTTTTCCCTTTCATCGCTTTTTCTCAGGTAATTCCTTCGGCAGTTTTACCTCGTATTCAAGCAGCGCGAGAAAAGCGTAATCCCTTGTTGATTGCTGAGCAATTTTATGGCCTTCCCTATGCCTCTCATGCTTTATCAAAGGAAAATCCGGAGAAGTTTGTCGTGGATTTTTCTGGTTTTGATTGCGTGACCTTTGTGGAGAATGTGTGGAGTTTATACCGTTCCAAAGGAGTTGATTCCGTATTCCTTCGTGAATTAGAGCGGATTCGTTATGCCAGAAAGCCTATTTCCTTTGAAAATAGAAATCATTATTTGAGCGCTACATTTCTTCAAATGGAGGACAAAGGTTTGTTTAAACAGGTTATTCCTCCTTTGTACCGTGTTTTAGCAGTTAAAAATATTGATTTTTTGTCGCAATTTTTGGCCCCTAAAAAGGGAATGATTGTGCTCCCTGACATTCAGAAAATGGAAAAAGATTTAGGGCCAATGACTTATGTTCCTAGTGCATCCTTTTCCCACGTGTCTTCTTACCTTCAATCTGGTGATGTGATTGCTTTTGTTTCAAAACGGAAAGACCTTGATTACCAACATGTAGGCTTTATTCGCCAGCAAAAGGGTCAATATTATTTAGTCCACGCTTCTCAAGATCGCCGAAAAGTGTGTCAATCAGTTGAATCAATTTCCGTATATTTAAAGAATCATCCTTCAATGATAGGATTTAATGTCTTTAGACCGGAATATGCCCATTAAACAATACAATTTCGACCAAATTATTGATCGCCATCAAACCCATTCGTTCAAATGGGATAATGTGACTTACCCTACGCATCTTGACATGTTACCCATGCCAGTGGCAGATATGGATTTTCCGGTGGCAGATGAAATTTTACAGGCATTAGATCGTATCACTGCTCACGGAATTCTAGGTTATTCTATCGTACCTGAAACGTTAAAAATAGCGGCTCAGCGTAAAATTGAAACCGATTACGCTTGGTCTACTTCGCTTGATTCACAAGTTTGGATTCCTGGTATTGTGCCCGGAATTACGGCTGCTTGCGCGGCCTTAACCAATGAGAAGGAAGGAATCATTACCGCGGTTCCTGTGTATCATCCCTTTCATTTAGTGGCCGGTTGGGTTAATTGTCCACTGATTACGTTTGAAATGATTAAGGAAGGCGATCGCTGGACCTATGATTTTGAAGATTTCGAACGAGGCCTTCAAAAAGGGCCGAAAGTTTTTCTTTTGTGTAATCCACATAATCCAGGTGGGACGATTTTTAATGAAATAGAAATCTTACGCATGGTGGATCTTTGTGCCAAATACAATGTAACCATCGTTTCTGATGAAATTCATGCTGATTTGCGCTTATATCCTCAGTCGGAGCACATTTCGATTGGTCGATTTGAAAAACAGCCTATCATTAGTTTCTTCGCCACCTCTAAGGCGTTTAATACAGCAGGATTAGGTGGTGCTGTTGCTGTCATTCCCGATGCTTCACTTCGAGATAAATTCACCAAAGCTTCCGCTGGCTTCTTCTCCATGCTATCCAGACATAGTATTGAAGTGATGTTAGCAACTTATGCTCATGGGGAAGAGTGGTTAGCGCAGCTTCTGCCCTATTTACGTGCGAATCATGATCTGCTCTTAGATTTTGTGCGTTCTACTCCTGGTTTAGCTATGCAGCCTCTGGAAGGGACCTATTTAGCCTGGATTGAATATGATGAAGCTTTATTGGGTGATTTCCAAAAGAATTGTTGGGACGCTGGTGTTCACGTGTTACGTGGGGAGCAATTCAAGGGTCGGAGTTTTATTCGGCTGAATTTTGCTTGTCCACGAGCGGTTTTAGAAAAAGCAATTGAACGCATGAAATCGATCACAAATGGCTAAGCTGTTGAAGTTTTTCTTGTTCGTGCTATTATTAGGCTTTTTAACCTACATTTTCGTGTACATAGGAGAATTAGATGACAAGCCAGAAGAAACAGAGATAACAGATGTGGATGTGGTTAAGGCATATGGTGATTCATTGGCCCAGATAGCGGTGGATGACACCGTGTCGAAAACTAGGGCTTCTGAGTTGACATCTGCCTTCGAAGACTTTACGCTTACTGTAGATGCTGGAATAATTCGATTGGAGAAAAGCCACACGGTTCTGTTAGAAAAAAATGTAGCTAATTTCAAGGCATCCTCCGTTTTGGCCACTGATTTGAATGGAAATGAGAAGCCAGAATTTTGGGTAGCTGGGTGGCAGGGTAATAATTACCGAATTTTTGCTTTTGAATATGAAAGTGGGAATGTTAGGGCTATTCGATTTCCTTCGGTTATGGGCCGGCAGCGTTTAGGCTATGCGGGGGCAGATAGTTTGTATTTAGAAAAAGCGGCCATCGTGCATTCTTTTGGCTATGAAAATGATCCTTATGCGGATATCTCTTCGGGGATTCGCGCTTGTTATTATAAATATGGAGCGGACGGAAGTTTTGTTCTCTCTAAAACCTTAGACCTAGAAAAACAAGATGAGTAAAGTTGAATTGCGTTCGCAGCAGTGGTTTGGAAAGACCGGTAAAGATGGATTTATCTACCGGGCATGGATGAAAAATCAAGGTATCCCAGATGATTATTTCCAAGGGAAACCAGTGATTGGTATTTGCAATACCTGGTCAGAATTAACACCTTGTAATGCACACTTCAGGGAATTAGCGGAATTTGTGAAGAAAGGAATTATTGAGGCGGGTGGATTTCCCGTGGAGTTTCCGGTGATGTCTTTGGGCGAAACCTTAATCAAACCTACCGCGATGTTGTACCGCAATTTAGCGAGTATGGACGTGGAGGAATCCATTCGTGCGAACCCTATTGACGGTGTTGTATTGATGTGCGGTTGCGATAAAACAACCCCTTCTCTTGTGATGGGTGCTTGTAGTGTCGATTTACCTACGTTGGTGATCTCTGGTGGACCCATGATGAAAGGGAAATTTAAGGGGAAGGAAATTGGAACATCTGATGTTTGGCGTTTCGCTGAAGCATATAAACTTGGAGAGTTAACGCAGAAAGAATTTATTGAAGCCGAAGCCTGTATGGCTAGAACGCCAGGTCATTGTGCGGTGATGGGTACGGCGTCTACGATGGCGACGATGGTGGAAGCCTTAGGTTTAAGTTTACCACAAAATGCGGCCATTCCAGCGGCAGATGTCCGTAGAAAAGTGCTTGCACAGCATTCTGGTCGTCGTATTGTGGAGATGGTGAATGAGGATTTGAAGATGTCCAAAGTATTAACGCGTCCAGCCTTCGAAAATGCCATTCGCGTCAATGCAGCAACAGGTGGCTCGACCAATTTTGTTATTCACTTAACGGCTATTGCAGGTCGATTAGGCGTAGATTTGAAACTGGATGATTTCGATGAATTCTCTCGTAATATTCCGCTTTTGGCTAATATCCAGCCTTCAGGAGAGCACTTTATGGAAGACTTGTATTATGCAGGTGGTCTTCCTGCTTTGATGAATCAAATGAAGGAACATTTGCATACGTCTATCGTGACGGTAAATGGCAAGACAGTGGGCGAAAACATTGATAATACCCCTATTTACGAGCCTTCCATCATTTCTACTTTTGATGCTCCGTTTAAACCGGATTCAGGAATAGCGGTGGTTCGTGGAAACCTAGCACCCAATGGTGCTGTCTTGAAACCATCTGCAGCCTCAAAAGCGCTATTTAAGCACCGAGGAAAAGCTGTTGTTTTTGAAAATATTGAAGATTACCACGCGCGAATTGACTCACCTGAATTAGAAGTCGATGAAAATTCGGTGATGGTCTTGAAAAATGTGGGGCCTAAAGGGTATCCAGGGATGGCAGAGGTAGGTAATATGGGAATTCCGAAGAAGCTGTTAGAAAAAGGAGTCAAAGATATGGTTCGTATTTCTGATGGTAGAATGAGTGGTACGGGTTTTGGTACGGTTATTCTTCATGTTTCTCCTGAATCCGCCGCTGGTGGACCATTGAATTGGGTTCAGAATGGGGATTACATTGCCTTAGACGTCGAAAATAGAACGATAAATTGGGAAGTTTCAGAGGAAGAATTAGCCGCTCGTAAAGTAGCACAACCTTTAGAGAAGCCTAAAACGATTCGTGGTTATGTAGGTCTTTTCATCGATCACGTCGAACAAGCGGATCAAGGAGCTGATTTCGATTTCTTGAAAGGTGGTTCAGGATCTATCGTAACTCGCGATTCACATTAGTATGAAAGTGTATATCGTCACTGGAGCTGGCCAAGGGATCGGGCATCAAATTGCATTGCAATTGATGGCGGAGGGGCATTTAGTGGTCATGAATGACATTGATTCCACTCTTTTATCTGGGCCTTATACTAAGGCCGGTGACGTTAGTTCTTACGAGTTTATCCAAGAGTTAGTGGCCTATGCGCAAACATTACCCGGTGATTTAGCTGGTTGTGTCTGTAATGCGGGGGTGACGACCTTTGGTAGTTTTTGGGATTATAGCCCATCCTCCATGAAATCTTTACTGGATTTAAATATTCAGGGGACTTTTTTCTTGATTCAAGAAGTGGCAAGGGCCATCCGTATAGCGGGTAATCCTGGTTCCATTGTGGTGACATCATCTGTCACCGGTCATCAGGCACATCCAGATTTAGCGGCGTATGGGATGACAAAGGCGGCATTGAATCAGTTAGTCCAAAACTTGGTCATCGACCTCTCTCCTGTTCAAATTCGCATCAATGCGGTTTCACCTGGTGCTACGATGACCGAAAGAACGGAGAAAGATGCGAATTATCTGCAAGAATGGAGTCGACTTACTCCGTTAGGTAAGCCTGCAGATGTTCAAGATATTTCAGAAGCTGTTTGTTTCTTTTTGAGTGACAAGTCGAAGCATATCACAGGTCAAACATTAATCGTGGATGGTGGCTGGACAAGTATAAGTCCCCCACCCAAAGCCTAGGACCAGGCCTTTTCTAAGAAATCAAGCCAGTTTTGGTGGCAGAATTTGACGATGTCTTCGTCAGAAAATCCGCGTTGCAATAATAATTCAGGTAGTTTTTGTAAATCAGCAATGGTTTCAATGTCTGCTGGACATTGTTCTCTACCAAACCCTCCGTCTAAATCAGTCCCTAATCCCACGTGATTTGTGTTACCAGCTAAATCACAAACGTGCACTAAGTGATCTATGAGTGTGTTAAGGGTTACATTTTTATTCAATGGAGTTGATTCTCCTCTCACCCATCCAGGTACCATCATCCACGCATCCATCGGCATTCCAATGACCGCTCCGCGCGAAATAATCTCTTTCAACTGTTCATCGCTGAATTGACGATTGTGATCTACCAAGGTTCGGCAGTTTTGGTGGCTCGCCCAAACCGGACCTTGGTGGTATTCCATCGCCTCCCAAAAACTATCATCGCATAAATGTGTCGCATCCAGAATGATGTGTAGATCCATCATCTTACGCAATAAATCACGACCCTTTACGCCAATACCGCCCGTGGCATTCGTTCCTTGCGCATAACGTCCCGGACCATAATGAGCTGGACCTAAGGCACGTAAACCAGATGCATAGGCTATTTCTACATACTCTAGTGAAACGATAGAATCAGCGCCCTCTAGGCTCAAGATATAGCCAATAGTGTGTTTATCAGACTCCCACAGGGTTAAATGATCGTGTAATTCGGATCTATTTCGAATAGGACGAAGATCTCCTGTTCTCTCTAATGCTTTGTAATAGGCTAATTGGCCTTGCGTTTGTGCCCAGGCTTGTTCGGGACTATTCCAACCGGGTAATGTGGAATCTGGGGCGACATAGCGAGCTATTTGAGTGGCCACAACGATGCCTATATTCCCTTTTCGTAATTCGTCTAAACTTACGGTAGCGTTGCCACGATCAGGTTTATCCGATAAATGCTTCTCCCGATCATTGATTTCCTGAATAGGAGCGCGCAGGTCACGATTCCATTCAAGCGCGTTCATACTTAAATCTAAATGGGCGTCGATTAATAGCATAATCTGCGATTTCTAGCTTTCACTTCCCATAAACCACCATCAATGACTTGAAGATGGGAATGTAGATTAACCGTAGGACAAATATGGTAAGGTATCATTCGGACAATTTCACCAATGGAATATGGCGAATTATCACCTACTTCTACGATTCCATGCTCTTCACTTTGAGACTTTAAAATCCATTCTGGATGATCCAGGAAGCGAACGCGATTATCTATCGGATTTTCAGCCGCCACCGATTTATGACCTAAATCGAGACAAATAGTGGTATCTGTGGGTTTTGAAATGATTCTAGCGATAATCTCTACTCCAAATTCAAAGGTGTTTTCTGGAAATAAGGCCGCATAACCTGCATCGAAAAAGATAAAAGTTCCAGGACTGCAGGTAAATTGGGGATTTTTATGATGCACGAGAAAACTAGGGGTTCCGGATACGACTAATTCTAGATCAGGACGGTTTAAGTGCTCTAGAAGTTCGTAGAATGAGCTGAAATCAGTTTCCACGTGTTTGGCACGGTCTTCGTAAACCTTGTCTCTAATATGGCCATCATAGGCGTGTAAGCCTCGCAACGTGACGTTAGGTAACGCTTGAATATGTTGAATCAAAGCCAAAGCCTTATCGGGTGTAATACCCGTCCGATTCATTCCCATATTAAGGTCAACATATATTCCTGTTGTATGGTCTGCAAAAATGTTGTTCAGTTCAGAAGCGGCAAAGGCATCATCTACGATAGAGGAGAATTTCGTTTTAGGATAATGGGCGACTAATTCCTTAAATCTTTCCAAATTAGGTCCGATCAATTGCATAGAAATAAGCACGTCTGGTGCTTCTGAAAGGGCTAAAAGTTCCGCCTCTGCAATGGTAGCACATTTGAACTTAGTGATACCTGCTGCTAATAGTAAGTCGTTTCCCTCCTTCGTCTTATGTGTTTTGATGTGTGGACGTAATCGATTTGGATTGCCATCTACCATTTCAATGACTTTGGCAATATTACGTTTTACCCGATCAGGATAAACGATTAATCCAGGGCTTTCAAATGTGTCCAAATTTCTCATGAAATCGCACGATCTAGGTGAACATAGCCCCCATCTACATGGATGATCTGTCCAGTGGTATGACTTGATTTAGGCGACATCAAAAATGTGACCATATCCCCTATTTCTTCTTTTGTGGTCATTCGTTGACCTAAAGGTATTTTGCTGGTGATACTGGCTAATTTTTCCTTCGGATTTTCTAAAGTCTCAATCCATTTTTCATACATAGGCGTATAACATTCAGCCACGATGACCGAATTCACTCGAATGTTATAATCACGCAATTCTAGCGCCCATTCTCTCGTTAAGGCATTGCGTCCGCCATTTGAGGCAGCATATCCTGAGGTATTTCCCTGTCCTGTTTCTGCTGTTTTCGACCCGATATTGACGATTGCCCCTTTACTTTTTTTCAAATAAGGTAACACCGCTTGAGCCATCAAAAAATAGTGTGTCAAATTCGCGTTAATGGATTGGATGAACTTTTCGTAATTTCCTGTTTCTAGGCCTACTCCGTCATTTAAACCTGCATTATTGACTAATCCATCAATTTTTCCGAACATCGTAGCCACTTTTTCTACTACTTGATGGCATTCAGAGGGATTGCTTAAATCAGCCACGAAGGAAAACGCTTGTCCGCCAGTCGCTTGAATTTTTTCAATGCAACGCAGATTATCTGCCTCGTTTCTTCCTACAATGGCTACCATGGCAGATTCTAAGGCCAAAGACTCGGAAATTCCTTCTCCTATACCTTTGGCTCCACCAGTCACAATAATCACTTTCTCTCTTAATCCTAAATTCATAGTGTTTCTAATTGATAAAATTCGATAGCGTTCTGATGGTAAATTAGTTCTTTTTCAGACGCGTTCAACCCTTTAAGCGCTTCTTGAAATGAAGCAACCCAGCGTTCTAACGTTGAATTGACTAAAACAACCGGATAATCACTTCCGATCAGTAGTCTCTGTGGACCAAAAACGTCTAAAGCCACCTCCACAATCTCATTTACTTGATCCTGTGTCCAAGACTGATCTGCTGCCTCCGTCACAATCCCTGAAATTTTAGCAGAAACGTGTGATAAATTAGCGAATGCTTGAATTTCCTTCTTCCATTCTTGGATATTCCCTGATTTTAGTGGGGCTTTGGCCAAATGATCTAACACGATTTTTTGCTCATCGCAGGTTTCACAAAAAGCAATGGCCGAAGTAATTTGATGCGGATAAATCAATAAATCATAGCTTAAATCGAAGCTAGCAAGGGTTTTAACACCTCGGAGAAACTCTTTTCTAGCCAGAAAATCAGGGTCTTTTTCCCCTTGAACAATATGTCTGAATCCCTTGATTGATTCAAATTGGGAAAAATAGGCAAGTCTGTCTTCGATATTTGTACTTTGTAAATCCACCCAACCCACAACTCCTTGAATGAATTCGTTTTGTTCGGCAAGTGCCAGGAGAAATAAGGTCTCCTCTTCTGAGGAATCAGCTTGAACAGCTACACAGCCTGTAAAACCTTGGTCTTTGAATAGCGGTTCGCTGTAGTTTGGGTAAAAATCAGCTCGAAGAACGGACATCTCTGGTGTTATCCAGGTATCCCGTTCTTCGTTGTAATTCCAAAAATGTTGATGTGCATCAATCATCCCTGATAGGCTATAGCTGTTTGTTGTTGTTCACCTAAGCCATCCATTCCTAAGGTAACTACGTCTCCTGGCTTTAAATAGATCGGTGGATTGAATCCTAAACCCACACCGTGGGGCGTACCCGTGCTTATTACATCCCCAGGAAGTAAAGTCATAAATTGAGAGATGTAGGAAACCACTTGGGGTACGTTAAAGATTAATTGATTTGTGCTACTCGTTTGGAAACGTTTGCCGTTTACATCTAGCCACATTCCTAATTGATGTACGTCTGCAATTTCTTCTTTTGTCGCTAAATAGGGTCCCAAAGGCGCAAAGGAATCACATCCCTTCCCTTTTGACCAATTTCCACCACGTTCTAATTGATATTCCCGTTCAGATAGATCATTATGCAAACAATAACCCGCCACATAATCGTAGGCATCGGCTTCCGAAACATAGGAGGCCTTTTTACCGATTACAATGGCTAATTCTACTTCCCAATCTGTCTTTGTCGAGTTTTTGGGGATAATGATATCGTCATTGGGCCCAGAAAGGGCTGTCGTGCTCTTGAAGAATAAAATGGGTTCCTTCGGAATTTCAGCGCCCGTTTCTTTGGCATGATCCGCGTAATTTAAGCCTACGCACACTATTTTACTCGGTCTAGCAACACAAGAACCTAATCGTCCGGAAATCATAGGAAAATCAGTAGGATTCAATTTAGCTAATTCTGCTAAGCCATTCTGTTGAAAAAAGGACTCATTAAAATCTGTAAAACGAGATGACACGTCATAATAGGTCCTATCTTGGTATATACAGGGCTTTTCAGCCCCCTCTTTTCCGATTCTTGCTAACTTCATGCTATAGTTTTTTAATAACGTCCCACATCGTATCAGCTAAAAACTGATTACCTGTTTCATTTAAGTGAACACGGTCAGAAGTTAAAATACCTGACGCCTTGTTTTCGATGTTGTTTTTAGACTCATAGTCCATAAAGGCTTTGCGCAAATCGATCAATTGTACGCTATTGTCTTTAGCGATTTTCTTGATGATGGCTGAATAAGCATTTAAGTCCCCATCGTTTTCGTTTGAGTTATCAAACTTCTCTCCGATCACTGTAGGTGTACAGATAACTACTTGAGCATTAGCTTTTTGAATCTTCTTAATTAAAGCATTATAGAATCTTTCAAACTTGTCCGCATCCGTTCCTGTACGTGAACTTGTTTTATGCCAAACATCATTAATGCCGATGTAAATAATGACTATTTGTGGATTCTTAGCGACCACATCTTCTTCGTGGCGTAAGTATAAATCGTAAATTTTATTTCCTCCAATACCGGCTCCGATTAATTCATACTGATTCGAAAGGCCTTGTGCGGTAATCATTTCGGTCATTTTGGTAATATACCCGGTCTTTCCTACTCCCGCTTGAGTGATGGAATCTCCAAAGAAAATAATACGCTTAGGACCGTCTTTCTTGAATGAACTCAAAGAGGTTCCCAAAACTAATAACAGGCAAATCAGTTGTTTGTTCATAGGTTTAGTTGTTTAAATAAATGAATCCACCGTCGATTGGATAATCACACCCTGTGATAAAAGCGGCTTCATCGGAACATAAATATAAGGCTAAATGAGCAATTTCTTGAGGTTTTGCCATTCGACCTATCGGTTGAGTAGCAGACAGTTTTTCAAACATTTCTTTTTGCTGGTCTGGGTAGTTTTTGGCAATAAACCCATCCACAAACGGTGTATGCACTCTTCCTGGTGAAATACAGTTGCAACGGATCCCTTGTTTTACGTAATCTTTCGCCACCGATTGAGTCATCGATTTGATGGCTCCTTTTGTCATCGAATACCCAAAACGATCTGGAATTCCCACCGAGGCTGCCACCGAGGCCATATTTAAAATAACCCCCGACCTCTGTTCTATCATAGCTGGAATAAAAGCATACATACAATGGTAAGCCCCTTTTACGTTGACATCAAAGATGCGTTGGAAGTCCGATGGACTCGTTTTCTCCAAATTTCCAATCTGCGGAATCCCCGCATTATTGACTAAGATATCTATCGTTTTCAACTTTGCAGCAATGGCCTCTACCGCTTCTAGTGAAGTTATATCAGCTTGATGAAAGGTGATTTCATCCGGCATAGGTTCTGCAGATGGCTTTAAATCCAAAACATGCACCTCCGCCCCTTGTGCTAAGAATGTTAGCGCAATGGATTGTCCGATGCCGGAGCATCCGCCGGTGATGAGGACTTTTTTGTTAGTTAGTTTGAACATAATAATCAGTTGTCAGTGGACAGTTATCAGTAGTCCGGAGGGAATGAGTCCGAAGGATGCGCATCTACTATCTATACTCTCTACTCTATAATCTATCATTCACCATTCACCATTTAAAGCGATACCCCTCTCCTCCAGAACATAAAGTCATCCTGTCCTAAATCCATCGCTTTTGTATTAATCTCTCCAGAGGCTAATTGAATGATGTATTCTAATACTTCTTCACCCATTTGCTCTACCGATTTTTCTCCTGAAATAATAGGACCACAATCGATATCGATGATTTCAGGCAACTTCACAGCTAGTTTGGAATTCGTTGATAACTTCACCATTGGGCTGATTGGATTTCCAGTAGGTGTTCCCAAGCCCGTGGTAAATAATTGAATCGTTGCACCAGCACCAGCCATACCAGTTGTGGCTAATACATCATTTCCAGGAGTACAAACAAGGTTTAACCCTTTCTTGGTTACATATTGGCCATAGCCTAACACATCTTCAATAGGTGAAGAACCTGCTTTTTTAGCGGCTCCAGCAGATTTGATCGCATCTGTGATGAGACCATCTTTGATGTTACCTGGAGATGGGTTCATATCAAAACCTGCGCCTACCAAGGCAGCGCGTCTTGCATATTCGCGCATTAAGAAACCGAAATTGTCAGCGATTTCTTCAGTCACTGACCTATTTTGAAGTTCTTGTTCGACACCACATAATTCAGGGAATTCAGCGATCATCACCGTTCCACCTAATCCTACGACTAAGTCTGCGGTATGTCCAATGGCTGGATTAGCGGAGATTCCGGAGAATCCGTCAGATCCACCACATTTAACACCTACGCGTAAAGCCGATAACGGAGCCGGTTTACGGGTTTGTTTGTTGATTTCCACCAGACCCTTAAATGTCTGCAGAATCACTTCATTCAGCATATTCTCTACACCACTCCCATTATCTTGTTGTTGCTCGAAGATGTATAATGGCTTAGAGAAGTTCGGATCTTTCTCTTTCAACTTCTCTTTAAATACTTCAATTTGAGAATGCTGGCAGCCAAGACTCAACACGGTGATACCACCTACGTTCGGATTGAGGCAATAACCCGCTAACAAAGCGCATAGATTTAAGGAATCATCTTTATTTTCGCCGCATCCACTTTCGTGCGTTAAGAATTTGATACCATCTACGTTCGGGAATTGGGATGATTTATGAACTAAAACGGAGGCAGAAGAAGCTGTGTCTATTTCTAGCGCTTTTCCTTCAGCTAGTTGCTTACCTAATTGTTGGACCATTTGAGTGAATGGGTCCATTTTTTGAAAGCCCAAACCATTTAAGAACGCATTCTTTAATAATTCGATATTTCTGTTTTCGCAGAAAACCAAGGGAATAACTAACCAATAGTTTTGAGTTCCCACTTGACCATCCGCGCGGTGATAGCCGTTAAATGCTCTGTTTTGGAATTTTGATACATCAGGTGCCGTCCACTCATACTCTTTTTGTTTTCCGACAAAATCAGTGGCAGCGTGATGTAAATTGAAGGTGTGAATGAGTCCACCTTTGGGAATATCTTGACTAGCAAGTCCTACTAAAACGCCATACATGGTTGCTCTGCCATCTTTTGCAATAGCTTCAGTGGTGAATTTATGCTTAGCTGCAATATCATCTTGAAGCGTAATTTCATTTCCATTATGTTGTATAATCTTTCCTTTAGGAAGATCCTGTAGGGCAACAAGTAAATTGTCTGTCTGGTTAATTTGTAAGAATGTTTGGCTCATTTTGGTAGGCTAAAAATCGTATGGGCAAGTGCCCATTTGGCTCCTGTTGGAGTTCCTGGGATTGTTTTTTGGTAATTTAACATTAAGGTTTCCCAGGCTTGTACGGCTGGGTTAAGGGAATCCATCTCCCCTTTTTGGGCAAAACTAAAGTTATCATTCGCAATAATTTCCATGCAGAGACGATTTTCAAAACGAAAGATTTGCATCGATTTTATGCCAGATGACACGATACTTTCTTCAATTTCAGCAGGAATGGACTCGTGGTATTTCTCATACTCCCTGATTAATTCAGGGTCATCCTTCAAGTCTAGAAATAAGATATATCGTTGCATTAGTTTTTGATTTCATATCCTTTGTAAGCGAAAAATACGATATAAGCGAAACATACTAATGGTACGCTCAATGCGGCTACCGTTCCTATTTTGAATAAAGACGCGGTTAATGGTGGAACAAGTGCCCCACCTACAATGGACATAATGATTAAAGAAGACGCTAATTTAGATCCATCTCCAAGGCCTTTGCAAGACAAGGCGAAAATGGTTGGGAACATAATCGATTGGAAGAAATAAACAGCGATTAAGGCCAATAAAGCAGCTAGTCCACCTCCAAACATCGCAACGGCTACAGAAATCACGGCACCGATTGCATACACACCTAGTACTTTATTGGAGGCTATTCTTCCCATCAAATAAGTCCCTAAGAATCGACCTAGTAAAAACAAGATAAAAGCAAAGGAAGCATGGAAACTGGCGATCTGCGTGGGGCTCATCGTATCTGATATTTGGTAGATTTTATCTACAATCCACAAATTGTCGTTTTTCGCTAAATCCAATTTCAAATCCACAAAATTTCCCCAAAGTGAAACCTGTGCCCCTACATTTAAAAACTGCGCTAATATCCCTAATACCAAATGTTTACGCTTTAATAAACTGGCTATAGTTACTTTGCCTTTTGATTCTTCTGCTGATTGTAATTCAGGCATTTTAGTAAATACAAATAGGATGGCAACTAATGCTACCACAATTCCGATAATTAAATAAGGCATTTGTACAGAAGCGGCTTGGCTTACCCGAATGGCTTCTGCTTCTGCAACAGGAAGCGCCTGAATCATTTCACGCGTGTATTCTTTCTCAGAGAAGATGAATAATCCACCGATGATGGGTCCTAAAATAATACTCATACCATTAAAGGATTGAGCTAAGTTCAATCGGAAATCTCCTTTTTTAGGATCCCCTAATACCGTCACATATAAGTTTGCAGCTGTCTCTAAAAAGGCAATTCCTGAAGCCATTAAGAATAAGGCAGCTAAGAAAAAGCCATAAATACGTACTTCTGCTGCTGGGTAAAATAAAAAAGAACCGGCTGCATATAGGACTAAGCCCATTAGGATTCCTGCTTTATAGCCCATTTTCTTCATCACATAACCGGCAGGTAGTGCCATCGCGAAATAGCCAAAATAAAAGGCAGTCTCCACGATATTGGCTTGCCAACGCTGTAAATCGAGTGCAGTTTGGAATTGTTTAACTAAGGAGCCATTTAAACTGTTAGCTAGTCCCCATAAAAAGAATAAGCTAGTGACTAAGATAAGTGGAATCGTGTACGAGGTAGATTCCGAATTCTTTAATGTAGGTTGATCTTCGTTTAGAGGTAATGCCATGATGAATTATTTTATTTATAAAGCCAAAACACTGCTTAATTTACCGCCTTTTATTTAATTTTATTGCAAACCAAATTGACATAATGAAAAATTACTTTGCCATCCTCCTTACCCTTTGTAGTATTAGCCTTTCAGCGCAGATTAAGTCGCCTCAAGAATTCTTAGGCTACCCTATGGGTTCAAAATTTACCTATCACCATCAGATTGTAGCCTATAGTCGTTATTTGGCCTCTCAAAGTAATGGTTTAGCACAATGGCAAGTGTATGGTCAAACCAGTGAAGGGCGCGAACAAGGCCAAATGCTTATCGCGAATCTACCTACAGGCGTTACGCTAGAGCAAGTGCAGCAAAATCACCAAAAGCGTATTCAAGGTGAAAAAGCGGATTCTTCACTTCCAGTGATTATTAATTTATCTTTTAATGTGCACGGAAATGAAGCGGCCGGAAGCGAGGCGGCTTTGAATACCTTGTATGCTTTGATTTCCAAACCCAATAAATCCATTCCCTATGTCATTTTGATTGATCCTTGCATTAATCCGGATGGTCGTGATGCGTATGTGACGCAATACAATCGCCGGAATTATATCTCAGGCGGAAATCCAGATCCAAATGATCAAGAGCATTATGAGGGAATTACATCAGGACGTTATAATCATTTCTCCTTTGACTTAAACCGGGATTGGGTTTGGCAGACTCAGAAAGAAACGCAACAGCGTTTGAAGTTCTACCGTTCTTGGATGCCCATGATGCATGCGGATTTTCACGAGCAAAGCTTCCAGCATTCGTATTATTTTCCACCGGCAGCGAAGCCTTATTTGAATTTTATTGCTCAGTCAACTAAGGATTTACAAGAAAGCGTAGGTCGATCTTTTTCGAAGTTATTCGATGAAAAGAAATGGCCTTATTTCACTTCTGAAGTGTATGATTTATTGTACCCAGGCTATGGAGACACCTATCCTGTCTTGAATGGTGCTTTAGGAATGACTTTAGAGCAAGGGGGAATTAGAGGGGGATTGATTTCTGCCAAAAGTGACGGCGATACTATTTCCCTTGTGGATCGAGTGAAGCACCATTCGGCTTTGGCACTAAATTTAGTCGAATGGTCTTTAGCAAATGCAGAAAGTTTGAAAGCTTCGTTTTATGGTGTACATGATAAGTCGAGAACGAATCCGACGAATAAGTTTGCCTATTATTTTGTGCCGGAAAAGGAATTAGAAAAAGGACAGGAGTTCATTCAAATATTAGAGAAAAATAATATCACCTATTTGGAAAATATGGGTGTTTTGAAGCCTATTCAAGCATATGATTATTCTATTCAAAAGCAGGTTGCGATATCTGATAAGTTAATTGGATTATTAATTCCTGCCAAACAGCCATCTGCTCCTTTAGTTCAAGCTTTATTGGATCCAACTATCGTCTTAGAAGATTCGTTGACCTATGATATCACTGCATGGAATCTATTTCAATTAAATGGCATAAAGGCCTATGGAGTAAATGAAAATGTTTTTGCGGAGGTGAAAGATCATGAGGGTGAATGGTTATTAAATCGCGATACTACACCACATGTAGCCTATTTTGCAATGCCTAAAGTTCCATCCTTAACTCAAAAAATAATTCAATCGGCCATTCAAATAGGCGCTTTAGTTACTTTTTCAGATGTACAAAATGGAGAAATAATTATTTCATTTTCTAATGTGAAAAATGATGACCGAATTAAGTTTTTTAGTGATATGGAAAAGCTTAATATAGGTTTTAATACGCTTGACTCCTACCGTTCTAAAACAAGCTACGACCTTGGTTCTACCCACTACAAATCCATCTTCATCCCTAAAATTGCCGTAGTAGTCGATCCAGCAAACGACGTAAATCAACAAGGGGAACTAGCCTATTTTTTAACGCAGAAATACGGATTTAAGCCCTCATTCATCCCGTCGACGCAATTATTTAAGTCGAATTTGTTCAATTACACGCACATCATTTATCCTGATGGAAAGCATGCCGCCTTATCGAATACGAATTCAATTCTATTAACTGATTGGGTGAAAAAAGGCGGTAAATTAATCTTGATGGAAGGTGCTCGTAAGATTTTAGATGATAAGGATTTAGTGGCGAAAGAAGATACCGCTAAACACACTTCGACTTATGCGATGCGTGAGAGAGCTGAATTGTCTAATAGCACTTCGGGTAATATGTTGCAAGTGGAAGTGGAAAAGACTCATCCATTAGCCTTTAGAATCAATGAGTCATCGATTTATATCCTAAATCAAGTGAGTGATTTCGTTAAGCTTCCGAAGGATTTTACACCTGTGTTAAAAACTTCATCAAAGCCGAAGATGATGGGTTTTGTAGGGGCTAATAAGAAAGCTCAACTTGCAAATTCCTTACTGTTAGGTGTTAAAGAAGTGGATAAAGGGAAAATCATTTGGTTTGGTTTCAACCCATTATTCCGTGCGATTCCTAATCAAGGTCAAACCATTTTCGAAAACTGCTTCCTTTATACTGAATTCTAATGAAAAGATTCACGCTATTCTTTGCTCTTATAAGCTATTCGCTATTTTCTCAAAAGGTAGCTTTCGTCTACCCTGTTCCTTCTGCAAAGCAATTAGCTTGGTCGGAATTAGAGTATTATGGATTCATCCATTTTAATATGAATACGTTTACAAATGTCGAATGGGGTGAGGGAAAAGAAAGTCCTGCTTCATTCAATCCAAGTGCGTTAGATTGTAATCAATGGGCAAGGATTGCCAAGAAAGCCGGTATGAAAGGATTGATTTTGACAGCTAAACACCATGACGGTTTTGCCCTCTATCCATCTAAATATACTTCACATTCTGTGGCTAAGTCTCCTTGGAAGAATGGTAAGGGAGATGTGGTGAAGGAATTATCGGAAGCGTGTAAAAAATATGGTTTAAAACTAGGGATCTATTTATCCCCTTGGGATCGTTTCCATCCTGCTTATGGAACGGATGATTATAATCAGGTTTATGCCAAAATGCAGCAGGAATTATTGACCAACTACGGCCCTATCTTTGAGTTTTGGTACGATGGCGCTAATGGCGAGGGACCCAATGGAAAGAAGCAAGTTTATGATTGGAATCTATTCCATTCGATGGTAAATAAATACCAGCCTACTGCAGTGCAATTCTCCGACGCTGGTCCGGACATTCGCTGGGTTGGAAATGAAAGGGGTTACGCTTATGACACGATGTGGAGCCCTATTTTACGCGATAAGATCTATCCAGGATGTCCTGATTTTGACAATTATAGAAATGGTCAAGAAAATGGGACGCATTGGGTTTCTCCAGAAGTGGATGTTTCTATTCGTCCAGGATGGTATTATCATCCCGATCAGGACAATAAGGTCAAGACACCTGATTCTTTATTAAAGATTTACGCAGCCTCGGTAGGGCGCAATGCCAATCTTTTATTGAATATTCCGGTGGATACGCGAGGATTAATTCATGAGAATGATTCAGCTTCCTTAATGGGCTTTGCGGCGATTCGCACAAAATCACTTGTTAATCTATTAAAGAAAAATACGAATGATCCACTACTCGATGGAAAGAACTCGACCTTTTGGATGGCATCTCCTAAAAAGAAGGATATTCGCGTTGAATTGAAAAACCCTTTAAGCATAAACAACATCATGCTCCAAGAGCCTATTGCCTTAGGGCAGCGCGTGAGTAGTTTCGAAGTGGAATTGGTCGATGAATTGGGTAATAAGGAAGTAATTAAAGCGGGAACGATCGGTCACAAGCGGATGATTACCTTTAAAGAGCGGAAACTAAAAAGCTTCCAAATTAGATTCACAGGATCTAGAGGTCCTGTTTTAATTTCTAATTTAGAAGCTTATCGGTTTATTTCAACACGTAACGAACCGCTTTTCCAGTAAAGGTAAAGCCGTTTGCTGTTTGCGTGCTATAAACGGAATATTTAACGTCTATTAGGGCAGTTGCACCTAATTCTTTGGCCTTCTCGACCATCTGACGCAAGATTTCTTGCTTTTTGTCCTGGTGGTTACCGCGGTAAAGCATTTTTCCATTTTGGGTTTGCTTGTCCTCTAATGGAACCTCCCCTGACATTTTGATGGTTTCGATGTCCTCATAGCTTTGCTTTGGATGATCATTAAAATACAATACATCAATATCATATTTCACTGGAACTTCAAAGCCCAAGCCATCATGGCGCTCTACGCCTCCATTTTTAAAATCATTCGAATAATACGTAGTAGGTTGGACATGTTTAGAGCATCCTACCACGGATAATACGATAAGAAGTTTACATGCTTTCTGAATCATAGATCAATACTTTATCCCAAAGGTGGGCACAGTTTTTAATGAATTCTAAGTGGATAGGTGCAGTTTGGTAATAATCGTGCCCTTTCTCCTCTTCAAATGTTGTTAATAAGCAATAATCGTATGAACGATCGATTACTGGACGATCTGTTTTAGCCGGTTTCCCTACGCTAAATACATCCACCGTTTCTACGTCAGCTAATGACTGAACGCCTGCTTCAAAAAGCGCGATATCTTCAGCGCTTAACCCTTTTTTTAACCAAAAATTAACAATGTGTACAAACATATTTTATTATTTATTTAATCCTTCTTGTGCGCTAATTTGCGCTAATTTTTTTCCTAATTCTGCAGATGCGCTAGCGAGTGGCAAACGGACCTGAGCACCAAACAAACCTTGATTCTCTAATAATTTCTTCACTCCCACAGGATTCCCTTCTTCGTATAAATACGGGTCGATGGTCAGGAATTTGCCTAATTCTTTTTGGGCTGAACGATAATCCCCTGCCAATGCGTGGTGAATCATCGTCGTAAATTGTTGCGGAAATGCATTCGCAATCACGGACATAACACCTACCCCTCCGATTGAAATAATAGGTACTGCCTGAACATCATCACCTGAGATTAATAAAAAATCATCTGATTTGTGGTAGACAATTTCCATGCATTGTTCAATGATACATGACGCCTCCTTAATCCCAATGATATTCTGGTGTTCTGAAAGCTTTAATACCGTTTCAGCAGACATGTTAATGCCTGTTCTTCCTGGTATATTGTACATAATCACCGGAACTGGACAAGCATCAGCAACTGCTTCATAATGAGCGATTACACCTCTTGCACTCGGCTTATTATAATAGGGACAAACGGATAAAATGGCATCAATACCCTCAAATGACGTTTGTTTGATTTGGTTTATTAATGAATCCGTATTGTTTCCACCTAATCCATAGACGATGGGTAAGTTCTTCGTATTCGCTTCTTGAATGGTAGAAACGATTTGTTTCTTCTCATCTGCCGTAGTAGTGGCAGATTCCCCTGTTGTTCCTTGAACTACTAAATAATCCACGCCTCCGTTGCTCACGTGTTGAATTAATTTCGTTAAGCCATCCCAGTTAATAGAACGATCCTCGTTCATGGGAGTAACTAAAGCTGGCGCAACGCCGTGAAATTTAGGTAATGATTGCATAATTAAGAAAGGAGGGCTATAAACTCGTCCTCCGAGATAATTGGTATGGATAATGAATTCGCTTTTTCTAGTTTAGCAGGCCCCATATTTTCGCCGGCGACTAGGTAATCTAATTTGGCAGAAATACTGGAAACGACTTTTCCGCCGTTAGCGATGATTTTTGCCTTTAAGCCATCTCGATCGAAATGGCTAAATACTCCCGAAATTACGAAAGTTTTGCCGTCCAAAGCCGTTGTTTCTAAAACTATTTCGCATATTTCTTCTGAAAATTGAACTCCGGCTAGTATTAGTCGCTCGATGATTGCCCTATTTTCGGAAGTCGAAAAGTATTCCTGTACACTGAGTGCAATCCGCTCCCCTATCTCTGGAACAGCGATTAAATCTTCTAGGCTAGCCTGCATCAAATTCTCTAGGGAATGAAAATGTAACACTAGTTTCTCCGCAATGGTTGCTCCTACATGTCGAATCCCTAATCCAAATAACACTTGACGGAACGGGATTTGCTTTGATTTTTCTACGCTGGAAAGTATGTTTTGAATCGATTTTGACTGAAATCCCTCTAAACCGATGAATTTCTCTGCATTTAAATCATACAAATCTGCTATGTTTTGAACGATCCCTTTTTCAAATAATAAGTCGACCGTTTCAGTTCCTAGGTTTTCTATGTTCAAGGCTTTGCGTGCGATAAAATGCTCGATTTTCCCTTTTATTTGAGGTGGACAGCCGGTGTCGTTTGGACAATAATGATTTGCTTCGCCTTCTAAACGAATAAGTTCAGTATCGCATGAAGGGCACTGATGTGGAAACGCAAAGGCATTTCCTTCTTTTCTAGCTGAAGTATCGACTCCGGTTATTTTAGGAATGATCTCTCCCCCCTTTTCGATGAATACGGTATCTCCCTCTCGCAAATCGAGGCGTTCCATTTCATTCGCATTGTGAATAGAGGCGCGTTTAATGACGGTGCCTGCTAGGTAAACAGGCTCTAGATTAGCAACTGGAGTCACATTTCCGGTTCTACCTACTTGATACGAAACGGAGTTGATGCGTGTACGTGCGATTTCAGACGGGTATTTGAAGGCAATCGCCCAGCGAGGTGATTTGGCTGTAAAACCTAAACGTTCCTGTTGTCCAAAATCATTGACCTTGATCACAATACCATCCGTATTCAGGGGTAAATCATTTCTTTTCTCTGCCCAATCTTCGATATAGGTTAATACCTCATCAATGGATGCGCAAACACGGTACGTAGGGGAAATACTAAAACCGACTGATTTCAAGTGTTCTAAGGCTTCGGAATGGCTATTGAATGGATTTTCATTACCTAAATAGGAATAGATAAAACATTCCATATCCCTTCTAGCTACCTCTGCTGAATCTTGCATTTTGAAAGTTCCGGAAGCGGCATTTCTAGGATTAGCTAAAGGTTGATCTCCTTTGGCAATCTTCTCCGCATTAATTCGGTCGAAAGAGGTAATGGGCATATAGCCTTCACCCCTAATTTCGTAAGTCGAAGGTAAAATAGTTGAATTGACGCGGGTGGGCAAACTTTTGATGGTCTTTACATTCGCTGTAATATCATCACCCCTCGTTCCATCTCCACGTGTCACCCCTTTTTGTAATACTCCGTTCGAATACCAAAACGACAAGGCTACCCCATCAAATTTCAATTCACATACGTATTCGAATTTCTCTCCTTCTAACCCTTTTTTAACCCGCTCATCAAAATCCCGTAAATCGGTTTCATTGTAGGTATTCCCTAAGGATAACATCGGGAATTGGTGGGTGACGGATTTGAATTCTTTGGTGATGGTGCCGCCTACTTTTTGAGTGGGGCTATCTGAACGAGCAAAAAGTGGATTGGCTTGTTCTAATTGGATTAATTCAGCGAGTAATTGATCGAATGCTTGATCCGAAATGATGCTTTCATTCTGTTGATAATAGGCCTCATTATAGAGATTGATCTTCTCAATGAGTTCATTCATCCGCTGATTTATATCCATAATCGAAATTAAAACTTAATTCAATTGGAATCAAGCGAGAAACAAGGTTTAGGAATATTTTATACCTTTGTTGTATGAGAAATTTGATCATCGCCCCCTCGGTTTTAGCCTGTGATTTTTTGAACATAGGTTCTGAAGTACAAATGTTGAACGAATCTAAAGCTGATTGGATTCACATTGATGTGATGGATGGGGTTTTTGTTCCTAATATCTCTTTTGGTTTTCCGGTATTGGAGGCTATAAATAAAGTGGCAACTAAAGTGCTTGACGTTCATTTAATGATCGAAAAGCCCGAGCAATATATCACGACGTTTGCCAAGGCAGGCGCCAAAGTCATCACCGTTCACTATGAGGCTTGTCCTCACGTACATCGTACGATTCAGCAGATTAAAGACGCCGGTTGCTTAGCGGGTGTGGCCATTAATCCGGGTACTCCAGTGGAAGTTTACCAAGACATCATTGCAGATTTAGATTTAGCCTTGATTATGTCAGTCAATCCTGGTTTTGGAGGTCAAAAATTTATTCCAAATGCGATTAATAAAACGAAGCGTTTAGCTGAAATGGCAGCAAAGGCTGGAAATGCCTCCTTGAAGATTGAAATCGATGGTGGCGTTACGATGGCGAATGCAGCGGATTTATACCAGGCTGGTGCAGATGTGTTAGTGGCAGGAAGTTTCGTTTTTGCGTCTAAAGATCCGAAGGCAACCATTGCTGAATTATTGTCTGTAGCGAATTAATTTGATGGGTGTCAGAATCTGCATCTTGTTGATTTTTGTTTCCACCCTTACTTTTGCCCAAAAAGTAAAATGGGCTTCTCAGGTTATTTCCGTTTCAAGTGAATACAAAGATCCTTTGTTAGGAAGGGAATACCGTGCATTACATGCGTTAGGTCGTCCTAGTAAATATCCCAAAATGTCAGCCACTCCTAGTGCTTGGCAATCCATGACCGCTGACAGTCCGGATGGAGAATACCTATTAGTAAGTTTTGATACAACGATGGCGGTGAAGCAAATAGCCATCTTTGAAAATTTTGGGGCTGGTAGCATCACTTCGGTAGATGGTTTAGATCAGAATAATAAGATTTATCCTTTGCGTGCTTTTTCTCCCGGATATGCAACTTCAAATTCGCAAGTCACGACGATTCGGCTTCCTACTAAAACGAGTTTCAAATTAAAGGGCATCAAGATTTCCTTTAATTCATTACGGGTGAAAGGATACTCCCAAATTGATGCTATTGGTATCTCTGATAGCGATGAACCTATCGAGTCTTCTTTGAAATTAACCACTGATGCGAATGCCTTTCAGGCACGTGAAAACCTAGGAAACGCTATTAACTCGAAGTTTAATGAGATTTGTCCTGTCGTTAGCCCTGATGGCCAAAAGCTTTATTTCACTCGCTGGAAGCATCCTGATAATTTAGGAGCTAACAAGAACCAGGATATTTGGGTGTCTAATTGGCAGCCTGATCGTACTTGGTCAAAAGCTACGCTGTTTCCCGCTCCCATCAATAATGACGAAAACAATGCAGTTTGCGGCATTACACCTAACGGAAAGACGTTGTTATTAAACAATGTCTACGGAAAAGACGGGACGATGGAAAAAGGCGTTTCTTTTTCCTTTCTATTACGAACAGGTGAATGGAGTTTTCCAAAAGCCTTGAAAATCGTCAACTTTAAGAATAAATCAGAATTCTCTGAATATACCTTAGCGCCTAACGGTAAAGTACTCTTAATGACCACTGAAACCAAAGATTCATATGGTGGAAAGGATATCTATGTTTCGTTTTTGAATGCAGATGATTCCTGGTCAGAACCGAAAAACATAGGCCCTGTCGTTAATACGGGTGAAGCGGAATCTACCCCTTTTATTGCTCCTGATGGAGTGACGATGTACTTCTCCTCCAGTGGTCACGTAGGTTATGGCAATAATGATATCTTTTTATCTCGTCGATTAGATGATACGTGGCAAAATTGGTCGGCACCAGAAAACTTAGGCCCTATTGTGAATACGCCTCAGTGGGATGGTTATTTCTCCGTTTCGGCCAAAGGTGATTTTGCCTATTTTAGCTCCACTGAGAACTCGGTGGGCGCGGAAGATATTTTCCGTATCAAGATTCCAGAAAAAGCGAAGCCTTTGACCTTAATTCAAATGACAGGCCAGGTGATTAATCAAAAGACCAAGGAGCCAATGGCGGCGCGAATCGTCATTAAAGCAAAAGGAAATCCCGTGGATACGCTCTCCGTTGATTATGACCCTTATGTAGGTGATTATAGCTTTATGTGGCCAGCGAAAAAGCCCTTTACGGTTCAAATTAAGAAACAGGGATTCTTCTCTAAAATGGAGAATTTTGACTTCACCTCTTCCACCAATTTTCAGTTAGTCAATCGCAATTTCTTCCTTCAAACGGTAGAAAAAAATAAGGCTTATGCATTTTCTAATCTTGTTTTTGATCAAGGGAAGTCAGAATTGAAGCCCGGTTTTGAAGCTGAATTAGAGAAGATTATTTCCATTTTATCCGAGAATACGCAATATGCCTTGCTATTAGAGGGGCATACCGATAACCAAGGTGATTGGAATGATAATTTGAAGTTATCTGTAGAAAGAGTTGAGGGCGTAAAGGCCTATTTAATTTCTAAAGGAGTGGATGCGAATCGCATTCAAACGAAGGGATGGGGCGGATCGAAGCCTTTGGCCAATAACCTATTAGAGGATACCCGAAAGAGTAATCGGAGAGTGGAATTTACCCTTATACCTTTGGAATAAAAAAAGAGGGGATTGCTCCCCCCTATTTCACTCAACCTAAAACTACTATTATAAAAGTACGATCAAACTCTTAATGATCGCCGTTAGACGGATGGCATCTAAAATACGCGCTTCTGTAGCTCCGTGGTTCTTCACCGATTGCTCATGAGAAGTTACACACATTTCACAGCCGTTAATCGCAGAAACCGTTAAGCTAGCTAATTCAAAGAATTCTTTGCCTAAAACAGGGTTCATCATAATCGACATACGAATACCTGCTGGTGCCGTATTGTAGTACTCTTTATCTACCATGTGCTTAAATCGGTAGAAAATGTTGTTAGCATTCAATAAGGATACTAAAGCGTGCATCTCTATAATCTCTGCATCCGTTGCTCCTTTGCTAAGCGCTAGTTCTGTTAGGGAATCAATCGTTCTCGTGTGCTTTTGATTCACAGAAACCGCTAAGGCTAATAGAATAGCCTCTTTTTCTGTCAACGTTTGAGCGCGTAAGGCATTCGAAACATTGATTTTAAGATCTTTGATATAGCGGTGATCTGCTGCATCAAGGGTATCTAAAAGGGCAAACGATTCTGTGGCAGGGATATTGATCTCCGCCAATAAGTTGTCTTTTGTCTCACTCATGGTTGTTGATTTTAATAGCCCCAGGGAATCCTGGGGCTAAAGAAATGATTATAATGTAGCGTCTCCAGCTTTCCAGTTACATGGGCAAAGCTCGTCTGTTTGTAACGCATCTAATACGCGTATTACTTCGTCTACGTTACGACCTACTGAAAGATCATTGGCAGATACCCAACGGATAACACCATCTTGGTCAGCGATATACGTAACACGGTAGGCTACTTTCTCTCCTTCTGTTAAGATGCCTAATTCTTCTGCTAAGCTCTTAGAAGTATCCGCTAACATAGGGAATTTTAATCCACGTAAATCGTCGTGATCTCTTCTCCAAGCTGCGTGAACGAATTCAGAATCAGTAGAAGCTCCGATTAAAGAAGCATCGCGATCTGCGAAATCTCCTGCACGGCGGTTGAATTCAGCGATTTCTGTAGGGCATACAAAAGTAAAATCTTTTGGCCACCAGAACATTACTAACCACTTACCGTCCTTCTTGTGATCTTCTGAAGTGATTGTTGAAAATTCTTTTCCTTGCTCTAAAGAAACGACTGCAGTTTTTGAAAAAGTTGGGAATTGACTTCCTAATCCTAACATGTGATTTGCCATTTGTATTGGTTGTTTTATTGTTCTTGTTAAATTGTGATGCAAAGATCTTGATTAAAGTGTTATTAGTCAAATCTATATTTTCTATATTTGTATAGTTTTTATTTATACTATGACGATAACTCAATTAGAGTACATTGTGGCCTTAGCTGATTTGCAAAGTTTTTCCAAAGCAGCGGATTATTGTTGTGTTTCTCAGCCCAGCCTGAGTATGCAGGTGCAAAAGTTAGAGGATGAATTAAACCTTACCCTTTTTAATCGCAAGGCGAAACCTCTAGTACCTACTTTAGAAGCTAGAGAGGTTATTGCTAAAGCACGTGCGATCTTAAATGAGAGTAATTCGATTCTTTCTCTTTCCAAAGGTTGGTCAAATCAAGTAAATGGCTTTGTTTCCATCGGTGTCATTCCTACGATTGCTCCCTATTTAATGCCCAAGTTTCTAGCGGATTTTCAGTTGAAATACCCAGATCTAACGATTCGTATCGCAGAAACCACGACTGCTAATATCAAGAAAGGCATTCAAGAAGGTAAAATAGATATTGGTATTCTGGTTACTCCTTTAAATGATTCTTTAGTAGAAATTCCGCTTTATTATGAGGAATTATTCTTGTACTCTAATGTATGGGAAGAGGATGGTTCGAAGCTGAAATCGACGTTAGATCCCTCTAAGTTGTGGCTTTTAGAGGAAGGTCATTGTTTAAGTAGTCAAGTGAATTCCATCTGTAATTTACCTTCAGGCCCATTAGTGGGCACTAAGATGACGTATCAAACGGGAAGTATGGAAACGATTGTGCGTCTAGCTGATCAAGGCTTTGGCCAAACTATCATACCTCAAATGTTCGTGGATTACTTGGATCCCAAGTTGAAGGAAAAAGTGTATAGTTTGCCTGAGCCTAAGCCCGTTAGAGAAGTGGCGCTGGTACACGCTATTTCGTATTCTAGAAAAGCCATTGTAAAGGCATTAGAGGTTGAAATATTAGCTCATATACCTGATTCATGGAAACAGGCGCAGGAACGAAACATTATCCCCATATAACTTTTGCCCTTGCGCTACTCAAAAGGGGTCTAAGGAATAATAAACTTGCGCCAAAAACAAAGGTCAGAACCAATATACTAATCCGCATATTACCTGTTAACTGAATAATTAGGCCAAACATAAACGTGCCTATCACCGTTGACATTCGGTCGCATACATCATAGAAACTAAAATAGGAGGCGGTATCCTTCTCCCCTTTTGGACATAATTTGGCGTAAGTAGCGCGACTATTCGATTGAATGCCTCCCATCACGAATCCAATAGCGGTAGCCAATAAATAGAAATTAAATTGCGAGGTTACGGTGTAGGCATAGGCACATACAAATATCCAAACAAAGACGATTAACCCTAGCGCTTTTATGTTACCCACCCATCCTGATAATCGTGCACAGAAATAGGCACCCGGAATAGCGACTAACTGAATTAATAGAATTGTAATAATTAAGGCATCTTCTGGTAGATGTAATTCTTGACTTCCAAACAAAGCACCTAAATACATTACTGTTTGAGCACCCATATTAAATAGGAAGAAACTGACTAGAAATAATTTGATTTCCTTATTTACCATTACCTCCTTAAACACCTTTTGAAGTTCTTTGAAGCCTCCTAACCACCATTGTTTCTGGTCTTTTTCTTTGGCAATGGAATCAGGAAGGTAATGCAAAGGGATTTGGGCAAATAGTAACCACCATAATCCAACGGTTAAAAAGGAAACTCGCGCCGCCATTTCGCCTCCTATTCCACCATACCATTCGGGTTTCAGGAGCATCGTTAGATTTTGTATCAATAATAAAACGGAACCAATATAACCTAGTGTAAATCCTTTTGCACTTAGGCGATCAAAACGATCAGGGGTAGCAATTTCTGGCAGGAAACTATTGTAGAATACCATACTCCCTCCCCAACCAATGATGGAAAATAGGAATCCGAGCGTTCCAATGTAGTAATGGCCCTTGCTAAAAAAGAATAAGGCTATGCAGCTGAAAGAACCTAAATAACAAAAGAATCGCATAAAGCTTTTCTTTGCGCCGGTATAATCCGCTATGCCCGATAGGAAAGGCATTAAGATGGTTAAGGCTAAGAAGGCAACGGAAATAGTATAAGAGAAAACAACCGTATTGCTTAGTTCGAAACCTAAAATGGAAATCATTCCAGGCGTGACACTACCTAATGTAATCGCTGCGGAAGGAAAATAAATGGGAAAAATGGCTGATGTAATCGTTAAGGAATGCACTGAATTGGCCCAGTCGTAAAAGGCCCAGGCATTCAATGTTTTCGGATTATTCAGCTTCTGTTCCATTAAAATAAGCCTAATTGTTCCCCTTTAGGAGGGTTTTTGATTTCAAAAGGAATATCATCTTCTTTCTTTTCCTCTACAGAAGTCTTCTCTTCCTCGGGTTTCTCTTCGGGGAAATTGACTACGAATTCGGGCTCCTCTGAAGTGGCTTCTGCTGGTGTTTCTGTGGCCACTGAAACGGTTTCTGCTACCTCTTCCACTTCCTCTGCTTCCTCCATCTCTACAGGTTCAGGTACATCTGGTGCCTTTTCAACGACTGGAGCTTCCTCCTCCGTTGAAAGGAAAACAACTTCGACTAGTTTCGGATAATTTAACTTACTTCCTAAAGCTTTCCAACCTCTGACTTCAGCTAATTCATCGATTGGTATGATTTCTAATTCATTCGTCTTACCGTCTGGTTTGTGCTTAATCTGCACGTTAGGGGCATAATTATCTGTAACATCAATTAGTTTACTTGCTTTGTGATCCGATATGAATAAGAATTTCTTATCTATTGATGTTGTTTCTAAATGGAAACGTTTAATTAAATGCGTCTTGTTAGATCCATCGAAGTAAGCTGCTGAAATGATGGCTTGTGGCTCAAATTTCTTCAAATACATAATCTCCTCAGCCGGGTAACGATTTGTTAACTCAAAGTTGGTTAACTCATAATTACCTGATCCATAAATAGCAAGAATGCTATCATTCGGTTCAAAATTACCGATATGGTCTCCGTGTCCATCGCGGTTTAGTCGACCGATCGTAGGGTCGTACCAGATATCCACCCCACCTAAGGTGGATACTCCCGCTGATTTCATCGTGATTTTACGAACGGGATATTTGGTTAGCATATTTCCTAAGGATTCACGGCCTTTAATCGCTAGTTTCGCAAAGTCATAGTCAAATTGCTTGATTTTTGCCGTACAATTTGCGGTTAGACTAATTTGGATTATTTCTGCTTCTCCATTTTCATTTGCGGAGAAATAGGTAAGCTTTGACTTCGCATTATCGCTACTCACTTTGTATTCGCGATCACGAGTTACCGAAGTAACTTTGAAACGCTTCACGTAGGAAGTGCCAGACTTGCCATCTAAATAAACGACGTTGTAGACTTTTCTATCATCGTTTTTCTTGAAGACAGAGCAGTAGATGATGTCGCGACCCACGAATACCTTTTCTTGTACTTTAGTCACGACACAGGTACCGTTAGATCGGAATACGATGATATCATCGATATCCGAGCAATCCATTACGTATTCGTCTTTCTTTAATCCGTAACCGATGAAACCATCTTCGCGGTTGACATATAATTTTTGGTTCGCTGCAGCAACGACAGTGGCTGAAATGGTATTAAAGTTCTTGATCTCCGTGCGACGCTCTCTCCCTTTTCCGTATTTAGCTAATAGATTCTTGAAGTAATCAATCGCGAAACGGATCAAGTTCGCTAAATGATCTTCTACTTCGGCTAATTCGTCTAATAAACGTTTCATTAATTCGTCTGCTTTGAAGCTATCGAATTTCGAAATACGCTTGATTCTGATTTCTAAAAGGCGAAGAATATCCTCCTCGGTGATTTCGCGGTAGAAGTCCTTTTTATAAGGTTCTAAGCCTTTATCAACGGTTTGAATGACTAATTCAAAAGTTTCACATTCTTCTATGTCTCGGTAGATGCGGTTTTCGATGAAGATTTTTTCCAAAGAGCTGAAAAGCACTTTTTCCATCAACTCCCCTTTGCGAATCTCTAATTCTTGACGTAGTAAATCAACTGTTTGGTTGGTAGAAACGCGTAGTATTTCGCCTACACCCATAAAGTGCGGCTTATCTTCGATAATCACGCAGGCATTAGGTGAAATAGATACCTCGCAATCGGTAAAGGCATACAAGGCGTCAATCGTAACGTCCGGTGAAATACCAGGTGCTAATTGAATTTGAATCTCAACGTCTTTGGCTGTATTATCAATTACCTTCTTGATCTTGATTTTACCCGTATCATTTGCCTTAATGATGGAATCAATTAAGGAAGTCGTCGTCGTTGTGAAAGGGATCTCCGTAATGACAAGTGTCTTTTTGTCTAATTCATCGATTTTAGCTCGAATACGGATTTTTCCACCGCGTAGTCCATCGTTATAATTAGAAGCATCCATCATTCCACCAAGAAGGAAATCAGGATAAAGCTCCACTTTCTTATTGTTTAATATGTCGATTGATGCGTGAATAATTTCACAGAAATTATGGGGCATAATCTTCGTAGCTAAACCTACGGCAATACCTTCAACTCCTTGAGCTAGTAAGAGTGGGAATTTAATCGGTAAGGTAATGGGTTCACGCTTACGTCCATCGTAGGACATCTGCCACTCAGTTGTTTGATTGTTAAAAACAACATCACTCGCAAATTTGGATAAACGTACCTCGATATAACGAGCCGCTGCAGCACTGTCGCCGGTGCGGTTATCTCCCCAGTTACCTTGGCAATCAAATAAGAGCTCTTTTTGGCCTAAATTAACAATCGCATCATTGATAGAAGCATCCCCGTGTGGGTGGTATTGCATCGTTTGACCGATGACATTCGCGACCTTATTGAAACGGCCATCGTCCATTTCCTTCAATGCGTGCAAAATACGACGTTGAACGGGCTTCAAGCCATCCTCAACGGCTGGAACTGCACGCTCTAAAATAACGTAAGAAGCATATTCTAAGAACCAATTCTCATACATCCCTGCTACCGCAATCTGATTCTGTAGTGCGCCGTCCGCTGTTTCACTCATAGTAATTATAGCTAATTATCTTCCGCATGGAAGAGTTGGTACATGATTAATGCTGTAGCTCCCCAAATCAAATTCCCCTCATACACAAAGGATGGACTCAGGATCTTATTTCCATCGTAGCTAACTTCAAAAGGTTGTAGATTAGCTGAATCTTGAAAGAAGGATACAGGTATTTCAAAAATACGATTTATTTCTCTTTTATTTAAATCGTAAGAGAGCTTTTTATTTATCCGAATCGAAAATGCCGTCATCCAATAATTAGAGACGTGAATCCAATGCTCTGTGATGTATTCTAAAGAAGTTGAATCGATCTCCACTCCTATTTCTTCTAACACTTCTCTGGCTGCAGTCTCCCGTAAATCTTGATCTGTTGGATCCATTTTTCCGCCTGGCAGTGCCATTTGGCCACTGTGGTGACCATCATACTGATTACGCTCGATAAGAATAAGATGAGGTTCTTGTTCGTCGATTTCGATCCATAGAACGGCGACTGCTGCCTGTTTCGCGTTGTCTTTGATCTCCGGTTTTTGAAGGATTTGTTTGTAAATCTGCTTGAAAGGTTCGAATTCTTTCATTTTACAACAACGTATTTGCAATTGCTTCAGCACATCGTATTCCGTCCAAAGCTGCAGACATGATACCTCCCGCATATCCACCACCTTCACCGCATGGATACAAACCTTTTATCTCCGGATGTTCCAACGTTTCTTTATCGCGTGGTATTTTGACTGGGGAGGATGTTCTACTCTCTAATCCGATGATTTGGCCTAAATTGGAAGAGAAACCGGGTATTTTCTTGTTGAAATCTTGGAATCCTTGGGCCAAAGGTTCAGAGATATAATCAGGTAAGAATTCCCGCATCTCGCCTGGTTCTAATCCTGGTACATAACTGGTAGGATGCGAACTCTTGCTTGCTTTTCCTTGGATAAAATCGAGGGTATATTGGGATACCGCTTTTTGGGACCCGCCTACTATACTACCAGCCTTTTGCTCTAATTCTTCTTGCAATTGCATCCCTGCCAAAGCCCCAAATTCCTTGTATCTCGCTAAATCTTCCTCAACAATACTAACTACAATGCCAGAGTTCGCATATTTAGAATCACGTCTGGATGGGGACATGCCATTGACCACTACTTGATTAGGAGAGGTGGCAGAGGGAACAATAAATCCACCTGGGCACATACAGAACGAGAATACACCCCGTTGAACACCTTGGAATGTACTTTGCGTTACTAAACTAAAACTAGCCGGTGGTAAGTATTCGGGCCGTTGTTTTACCTTGTATTGGGCTTGATCTATAAAAGATTGCTGATGTTCAATTCGAACGCCTATCGCGAAAGGTTTAGCTTCGATAGCTACCCCTTTATTTTGCAATAATTGGAATATATCACGGGCAGAATGTCCCGTAGCTAATAATAATCGGTCTGCTAGGAATTCCACTCCATTGGAGCATATAACCCCTTTTATTGCTTTATTTTCGATTAAAAAGTCAACTACTCGGTGGTTAAATTGTACTTCTCCACCCGCTGCAATGACAGCATCCCGCATCGAGGCAATAATTCCGGGTAATTTATTCGTGCCTATGTGTGGATGAGCCTCAAAAAGGATGTCACTATGAGCCCCATGAGCCACAAATGTCTCTAAAACCCCTTTGATATCACCACGTTTCGTACTTCTCGTATATAATTTACCGTCCGAATAAGTACCAGCGCCACCCTCTCCAAAACAGTAATTGGAATCTGGATCTACTAAATTAAAGCGGTTTATAGCTGCTAAATCTCTTCTACGGTCACGCACATCTTTGCCGCGTTCTAAAACGATGGGTTTGATTCCTTTTTTGACAAAATCTATCGCCGCAAATAATCCCGCTGGGCCAGATCCAATGATGATGACTTTTTTAGCGTCCTTTGATAAGGTGGGTAATTGAGCAGAAAGGCTGAAATCATGCCCCTTTTCATAAAAACCAATCCGAAGATTTACTTTAATTTGTCTGCTTCGAGCGTCGATTGACCTCTTTTCGATGCGATAGGTACAAGCCGCTAGATACGCCTCTCCCATTTCTGCCGCTAAAAAACTGGCTAATTTTTCAGGCGAATGCGCAATATCTGGGCTAAGAACGAAGTCTCTTTGGTCAATCATACGAGTATTTTGTGCAAATTTACGAATCAATTTTGACTATTTCAGATGAATAAGCTCGGCGCAGAGGTTTCCCCCTATTTATTGCAACATAAAAACAACCCGGTACATTGGGAGCCTTGGGGTCCTGAGTCATTAGAACGAGCAAAAAAGGAAGACAAACTCATTTTAGTCAGTATTGGTTATGCTGCCTGCCATTGGTGCCATGTGATGGAGCACGAATCATTTGAGAATAAGGAAGTAGCAGCTATCATGAATGAATACTTTGTGAATATTAAAGTAGACAGGGAAGAACGACCGGATGTGGATATGGTGTATATGGAGGCATTACATCAAATGGGATTGAATGGCGGTTGGCCACTTAATGTGTTTTTATTACCAGACCAAAAACCTTTTTACGGCGGGACTTATTTTAAAAAAGCTAATTGGATACAGCTGCTTCACTCTATTCACAATGCTTTCGTGAACAATCGGGAAGATTTAGCTAAATCAGCGGATGGTTTCGCCGAAAGTCTTTCTGAAAATGCCTCGTTCTTTGCTCATTCGGATTTAGCTGAAACGGCTGTAATTATTCCTGCTGCTTTGACTAAAATTAAATCGGCTTTAGACCCTGTTTTTGGGGGTATTAATAAAGCGCCAAAATTCCCTCTATCCTCTTTAATTCAGTTTTTGTATTCGGTTCCCAGTTCTCTATCTGTTGAATTAGGTTTACCTATTCTTCAAAAAACGTGGATGGAGAAAATGGCTCAAGGAGGAATCTATGATGCTGTAGGTGGCGGATTTTCGAGGTATTCGGTAGATTCGGAATGGTTTTGTCCGCATTTTGAAAAGATGCTCTATGATAATGCTCAATTATTGTCTGCCTACACGAAAGCCTATAAGCGAGAGCGTAATCCGCTGTACCAAGAGGTTATTTTTGATACGATTTCCTTTTTAAAGAGAGAGTTACTTTCTCCTCGCGGATTGTATTATTCCTCTTTAGACGCGGATTCAGAGGGAGAAGAGGGATTATTCTACACCTGGTCTCATGCGGAATTGGCTGCCTTGAATAATGAAGAATTCTTAAAGACTTATTCCATCTCAAAGAATGGGAATTGGGAAGATGGACGCAATATTTTATTCAAATCATCTCCTGTTTTAAATGCGCATTTTGAGAAAGAGATGGAGGTTTTACGGGCTGCAAGGCTTACGCGGATAAGACCAGGGACAGATACAAAGGAAGTCTTGGTTTGGAATGCTCAATTAGTGGTAGCATTTGTAGAAGTATATCAAGTTTTTGGTCGAAAAGAGGATTTACAAAGTGCTTTGGATTTACTGCATGCCATTGAAATGCATTTGAACAAAGATAATCTTTGGTTACATCAGGCACAGTATTCGCGTGAGCCTATTGGCGCTTTTTTAGATGATGTGGCGGCTTTGGTTTTGGCCTATATACAAGTTTATTTGTTGAGTTCGGATATATCCTACAAAGAGAAAGCTGACAAATTGCTGCAGATAATATGCGATGATTTTGCTCATCCGGAATTAGCGTTATATCAATACCGGTCGAAAAAGGCAGACTATTTAATTGCTGAAAAGGTGGAAGTAATGGATTCGGTGATGCCTTCGTCTAATTCAATGTTATGTGAAGCTTTCTTATGGATGGGAATACTGAAAAATAAAGCTGATTATACACTTCAAGGTCGTGCGATGTTATCGCAGATACTTGAAAGAGCCATGGCTCATCCCGCTTATTTTGCGAACTGGTTGCGTATTTATTCAGAATGGATGGAGCATCCCAAGGCGATGTTGAAATATGCAGGGAATATTGATGGATTAGTCGGTTTTGACTGGTGTATCGATAAAGATCAACTAGTTTTTGTTCCTTCGGATGAAATAGAGGTCTATTTATTATGTGTGGGAGATTATTGCTTTGCCCCTGTTGCGACCTTGCAAGAGGTAGATAAACAGCTATCTGAACTTATTTAATTCGTTCCGGATTCTCAGTGACGAATGCGCCCCAGCCTTTCTTCGTTCCTTTGAGCGTAGAACTGATGTTTTTATTGTGGAAATGATGGCAAATGGCGATTCCGAGGGCATCCGTAGCATCGTGCATTTTGGCATCTAACTTAATGTTCCCTATAATCTCCACCATTTTTGCGACTTGTTCTTTCGACGCATTTCCATTCCCTGTTACAGATTGCTTGATCTTTTTAGGTTCGTATTCTGCAATTGGAATTGATTTAGAGAAGGCCAAAGACATCACCATTCCCTGCACGCGCCCTAATTTCAACATCGACTGAACGTTTTTTCCAAAGAAGGGAGATTCAATCGCTATTTCATCAGGTAAAAACTCTTCAATAATGCCCAATACCCGCTCGTGAATCTTCAAAAATTTAGCTCCCTGTGTCGTGTATTTGGTCAAATTTAGCACACCATACTGCAACACAGTTACCTTATCATTCGTAATACGCAATAATCCGTAACCAAGGAAACGCGTACCTGGATCAATGCCTAAGATTATTTTTTCTGAAGAGGAAGTGCTAATTTGCGTCATTAAAGCTCTGTATGTTTATTCATCAAATTCCGTCGTTCGTTCCTGCCCTTTTACCGCGTTTTACGTGGTCAAAAGCAGATGATCGTCAGATTTATTTAACCTTTGATGATGGACCAACTCCTGAAATTACGGATTTTGTCCTAGAATGCTTGAACGAATACAATGCAAAGGCCACATTTTTTTGCATTGGTAAGAATGTGCTTTCTAATCCTGCTTTAACGAAGCGCATTCAAACGGCCGGTCATAGCATCGGAAATCATACCATGAACCATAGTAATGCTTGGAAAATGGATTATGCGGCTTATGTGGAAGACTTCAAGATATGTGAAAAGGTATTTGAGCAGCAACATATTAAATCCATTGGTTTTCGTCCTCCCTACGGACGTGTTACACGTAAGATGTACCTTGAAATGGAAAATGTTATTCTATGGAGTGTATTAACGGGGGATTACAATGCCTCATTAACTTCTTCAGCAATCCTAACATCGGTTCTTCCTTTATTAAAACCTGGTGCTGTTGTGGTGATGCACGATAGTGTCAAAGCTTTCCCCCACTTACAGGTTATTTTACCTGTTATTCTTCGTTATTGTAAAGAACAAAATTTTGTTTTATCCGCCCTATGATTGATACACACGCGCACTTGTATGATGTTCATTTTCAAGATGATATGACATTTCACTTAAAGGAGATTCAGGACGCCGGCGTATCTGAAGTTTGGTTACCTAATTGTGACTCAGAATCTTGGGTAGATCTGAAGAAATTGAGTGATAATTTCCCTGATTTTGTTCTTCCTATGATCGGATTGCATCCTACCTATGTGAAAGAAAATTACTTGAAAGAGCTAGGTGTGCTTAAAAAAGAGTTAGAGCAAACTAAGGTGCTAGCGATAGGTGAAATAGGTTTAGATTATTATTGGGATACGACATTTGCAGAGCAACAAATGGATGCCTTTAAACAACAATGTCATTGGGCATTAGATCTTGGTTTGTGGGTAGATATCCACTGTAGAAAAGCGTATGCAGATTTAATTAAAACGCTTAAGTTACCTGAGTTCAAGAGCCTAGGAGGAATTATTCACTGTTTTGCTGGTGACGCTAGAGAAGCCAAGGTTCTAACAGATTTAGGCTATTATTTGGGTATTGGAGGTGTTATAACCTACAAAAACACGACGCTATTTGAGGATATTAAAGATATACCTTTGTCACGAATTGTATTAGAAACTGACGCTCCCTATCTAAGTCCTGTACCCTTCAGAGGAAAGCCTAATTCACCTAAGCATATCCCGATTATCGCTCAAAAATTGGCTGATTTATATGAGGTTTCCCTCGAACATTTGGTGGGGCAAACAAATCAGAATGCACAGCAATTAAAAGCTATCTCAGGTTATTAATTAGGCCTTTCATTTGATAATCCCAGTCAAGAATCGCTTTTTTTAGTCTCAAGACCACGGAATTAGATGATTCCTTAAATTTTGTCCAAGAGCCTTGAAATACTAATCTCCCATTCTCCATAATTCCGACGGAATGGCTTAATTGTAGTATATCGGTCAAATCATGACTAATCAAAATACAAGGAATAGCCCGCTCATTAACTACGGAAGCTATTATTTGAGAGAATTCTAATTTTTGTTCCGTATCTAATTGACTAAATGGCTCATCCAAAACCAAATAAGAAATAGGTTGGCTGATGGCCTCCAATAGCGCTAGTTTCTGCCTCTCTCCACCTGATAAAGAGGCCACTTTCGTGTCTTTTTGTTTTATCAAATAGAATTGTTTGAGGTATTTCGTAATCACAGCATCCTGTTGTGCATTAGGTAGGTATTGGAATAATACCTGGGCATAATTGTACACGCTGTGATGAGGCTTTAAATGGAGGGTTTGTGGGACAAAGCCTGCTTTTTTGAATTGCGGAATTAATCGATCCAAACCATCATTTAATTCCTTTGAATCTATGCTAATTGAATACTCTGGGTCGTATTTTAAACCCACTAATAGGCTAGCAATCGTACTTTTTCCCGAACCACTTTTTCCAATTAATGCGTAGATTTCGCCTGATTTTACCTTTATTTGAATATTGGATAAAGCAAAATGACTAGTAACTTGGTGTTTCTTTATGCCGATTTTTAACATTAAACCTATTTAAAATGATTCTGTGCGGAATTGATGTGGGAACTTCTTCCATTAAAGTTAGTATTGTTGATGCAGCAAACCAACAATTAATTTATTCTACTTCTTATCCAGAGGTTGAAAATGAGATTTCTTCCCCTCAACCCGGTTTTGCAGAACAGGACCCGGAACATTGGTGGTTTTGTGTAAAGCAGGCTATTTTAAAAGCGAATTCTACGGGTTTGTATGACCCTAAAAACATCGGAGCTATTGGTATATCCTATCAGATGCACGGTTTAGTTGTCGTAGATAAAGAGGCTCAGGTGTTACGTCCATCTATTATTTGGTGTGATTCTCGCGCCACTCCTTTTGGAGAAAAGGCCTATAAAGCCTTAGGAGAGTCATTTTGCCAAAGTCATTACCTTAATTCCCCTGGTAATTTCACTGCCGCTAAATTAGCCTGGGTAAAAGAGAATCAACCCGCCATTTTTGAACAAATCGCGCAGGTATTATTGCCGGGTGATTTTATTGCAGGTCGTTTTACCTCCACTTTCACCACAACAGCTTCTGCCCTTTCAGAAGGTATATTGTGGGATTTTAAAGAATCACATCCTGCCAAAGACTTAATGGCTTATTACGGATTCCCAGAAACAATCTTCCCTCCTGTTCATCCTTTGTTTTCAGATCACGGCACGATTACTGCTAGCGTAGCTTCTGAATTAGGTTTAGGTTCTCATGCGAAAGTGACCTATAAAGCAGGAGATCAACCGAATAACGCCTATTCATTAGGAGTTTTACATCCAGGTGATATAGCCACTACGGCAGGTACCTCGGGAGTGGTATATGGTATTTCGGATGAATTAAAGTTTGATACAGAAAATCGCGTCAATTCGTTTGCCCACGTAAATCACTCAGCTACTAAAACAAGTGTAGGAGTATTAATGTGCATTAATGGTACGGGTATTTTAAACCGTTGGGTGAAGCAGAATTTCTTTCCTTCTTTATCGTATTCTCAACTGAATGAGTTAGGTGCAAAAGCAACTATTGGAACAAGTGGTCTAGTTTGTATGCCCTTTGGTAATGGAGCGGAGCGTATTTTCCAAAATCAAACCTTAGGTGGAAGTTTTCAGCATTTAGATTTCAATCGCCATCAATCAGCTGATATTATTCGCGCAGCCCAGGAGGGTATTGCCTATTCAATGGTCTATGGTATAGAATTGCTAGGTAACGTGGGCGTTAAGCCTAAGAAATTAAAGGCAGGATTAGCTAATATGTATTTGAGTGAGTTATTCACACAAGCCATTGTGAATGCTTCCGGTGCCTCGGTTGAGTTATTGGAATCAGATGGAGCTTTTGGTGCGGCTTTAGGCGCGGGTGCAGGTGTAGGCTATTATGCTAATGAAGACGAAGCAGTGAGTCATATCAAAGTCTTGAAAACAATTCAACCTGATACAAATTTAATGAATGCCTATGCGGATGCTTATGGTGTTTGGAAGAATAACCTACCCGCTTAAAAAAGGTAAAGCCTCTCAATTGCTTGAGAGGCTTGTACCCAGAGCCGGAGTCGAACCGGCACGGGCTTGCACCCACGGGTGTTTGAGACCAGCGCGTCTACCAATTCCGCCATCTGGGCAATTCAAAATTGCAATGCAAAACTAGGCTAAATGATTTGCTTTCGCAAATGTGTTTAACACAAATTCTATTTTATTCGTAACGTAAAGCTTCCACAGGATCCATCTTAGAGGCTTTGAAAGCTGGATAAATTCCTGAAAATAAGCCAACTAAAATACAAATAATAATACCAGTCATCATCCATAACCAAGGGATAATAAAGCTAGCTGCCCCAGAGCTAATGGCCTGAGCGATTAAGTTTCCAATCGGAATAGCTAACATGATTCCTCCTATTCCGCCTAATAAGCAAATCACAATCGCTTCAATCAAAAATTGTTGTAGAATACGTCCTGGTGTAGCTCCTAGTGATTTACGAATACCAATTTCACGCGTTCTTTCGCTGACAGAAACCATCATGATATTCATTAAGGCAATGGCGGCACCTAGAAGTGTAATGAAACCTATGACAAAACCACCAATACGTAAAGATCCTGTAATGCTTTCGAAACTTTTTGCCATGGAATCAGAACGATCAATACTAAAAGAATCTTCCATTCCGATTGGATCCATTCGAACCTTTCTCATGGCTCCCCGAGCTTCTTCCATAAAGTCATCAAGGTTATTGATTTTAGCGGATGATGTGGTGATGTCAAATGTTAAGTTACGTCCCACTGCCATTTTTCGGCCCGTTTCTAAAGGAACAACCACCACTCGATCATCTCCTCCTCCCATCATATTTCCCTTCTTTTCTAAAACACCTATTACTTTTAATTTAATACCAGAAACAATAATTTCTGTTCCTATTGGACTTTCCTTCTCATATAATTGATCAATGACATCGACACCCAGAATACATACGTTGATGGAGTTCAGTTGCTCGTTAGGAGAGAAATTACGCCCCGCTCCTACTTTATAGCCTTTTAATTCCATGAAATTTTCATCGATTCCCAAGACTCGGGTGTTCGGATTAGTCTTTTTGGAAGCATATTTCGCAATCGCATTATTATTTACATTCGTCTTTAAGGATACTTTACCTTTAGGAGAAAATAAATATTTATAATGCGATGCTTGGCGGTAATCAATGTTCTTAAATCTTTTATCCTTTTGACCCTCGCGTCTCACCTGCATCGCTGGTCGGTTACGGATATCAAATGAGTTAGCTCCTAAACCAGAAAAAGAATTATCTACTGAACTCTGGATTCCATCAATGGCAGTTAAAATTCCCACAAGAGAGGTAATTCCTAAGGATATGATGAGTGCAGTCAATACCGTTCTTAACAGGTTACCCTTGATGGAACGTAAACCCTCTAATACATTTTCTTTTACATTCATAAGACTCTCTAACTAAGCCGGATTTTTCCGGCGACTATTTGACTAAATCGCGTAGCGATGACTAAGCCGAAGGCGACTAAGTCACACTGTGACGACTGTTGCAAAGCAACCGCAAGTTATCCTCTTTTTCACAGCAATAAAAACCAATGAAACAGGCTTTTAATCCGTTAGTCCTTTTTTGGGCTCAATTAATTCAATCCTCCCTCTTTCTTAATCGCGAACTATTTGATAATTTAGTGTAAAATTATGTCAGTGGAAGAAAATCAACAAAGCGCACCCATTTATAACGACGATAGTATTCGTTCCCTAGATTGGAAAGAGCACATTCGGCTTCGTCCGGGTATGTATATCGGTAAATTAGGCGATGGTTCATCGGTCGATGATGGTATCTATGTTCTTGTAAAAGAGATTATGGATAACTCTATTGATGAACACATGATGGGAAATGGGAAGTCTATTGACGTTAAAATCTCTGATCACAAGGTTGAAGTGCGTGATTACGGTCGGGGTATTCCTTTGGGAAAAGTGATCGATTGCGTTTCCAAAATCAATACGGGTGGTAAATATGATTCAGGTGCTTTCCAAAAGTCTGTAGGTCTGAATGGAGTAGGTACAAAAGCTACGAATGCGCTATCCAATTATTTTAAGGTACAATCTTATCGGGATGGCCAGACGAAGTGGGCTGAGTTTTGTAAGGGTGAATTAACCGCTGAATCTCCTGGCATCGAAGCATCGAATGGGAAAAGTGGAACGCACGTTCAGTTTGAGCCAGATAATACCATCTTTAAGAATTACCATTTCATCCCGCAGTATTTAGATTCCTTATTTTGGAATTATGCCTATTTAAATGCGGGATTGACCATTAATTTTAATGGAGAGAAGTATTTTTCCCAAAATGGTCTCTTCGACTTACTTTCTAAAAAGACGAATGCGGAGGAAAATCGGTATCCCATTATTCATTTAAAAGGAAACGATATCGAGTTAGCGATCACGCATAATAACCAATACGGAGAGGAGTATTACTCTTTCGTAAACGGACAAAATACTACCCAAGGTGGTACTCACCTAGCAGCATTTAGAGAAGCGATTGTAAGAACGGTACGTGAGTTTTTTAAGAAAGACTTTGATCCATCGGATGTACGTGCGAGTATCGTGGGAGCCATTGCGATTCGGGTTCAAGAACCCGTTTTTGAATCTCAAACGAAGACGAAATTAGGAAGTACGACTATTTCACCAGATTCAAACTCTACCTCGATTCGTACGTTTGTAGGGGATTTTGTGAAGACGGAATTAGATAATTATTTGCACCAAAATCCAGCATCTGCCGATGCTTTACTAAAGCGTATTTTACAATCAGAACGTGAGCGTAAGGATATTGCTGGTATCAAGAAATTAGCGAATGAACGTGCGAAGAAAGCGAACTTACATAATAAGAAATTAAGGGATTGTCGTGTACACTTGTCGGATGAGAAATCGGAGACTCGTCACGACACTACTTTGTTTATTACGGAGGGTGATTCAGCTTCTGGAAGTATCACTAAATCACGTGATGTTCAATTGCAGGCGGTATTTAGTTTACGAGGTAAGCCATTGAATAGCTTTGGCCTAACAAAAAAGATAGTCTACGAAAATGAAGAGTTTAATCTATTGCAACATGCATTAGATATTGAAGATTCCTTAGATAATCTACGTTATAATAAGATTGTCATTGCGACGGATGCCGATGTGGATGGTATGCACATTCGGTTGCTTATTTTAACCTTCTTTTTGCAATTCTTTCCTGATTTAGTGCGTAATGGTCACTTGTATATTTTAGAGACTCCCCTATTTAGAGTTCGAAATAAGAAAGAAACGCGTTATTGCTACTCTGATGAAGAACGTCGCAATGCGATCGAAGCTTTAGGGCCTAAGCCTGAGATTACGCGATTTAAGGGTTTGGGTGAAATTTCGCCTGAGGAATTCGGGAACTTTATTGGTGAAGATATTAAGCTAGAGCCAGTGATTCTAGAAAAAGATTTTACCATTCCGCAACTTCTAACCTATTACATGGGTAAAAATACACCTGAACGCCAAAAATTCATCATTGACAACCTCGTTGTGGAAAAAGATTTGGAAGAGGTTTTATTAGGGTAATTAGAAATTCAATTCAAGGAGTTGCTTAAGTTCTTTCAAGGCTTTAGTAGCTCCTTTTTTTTCTGCTTCCTTTATCCCTAATCGTATTATTTCTTCTGCTCTATCTTCCTTGATTTCAGTTAGAAGTGCGTTCGCGTAGGTGTAGTATGTCGCTATATAGTCTGGGAAATCTGTAATGATTCGTTCAAACTGCTCAAAAGACGCTTCAATAGCCTTTTCTTTATACAATTCTATCGCTAATAGATAGTGGTTAAACGGATCCGTTGGATCTTGATTAATCTCATTTTTAATAAATTCTTTGCGATCCATTTTGCTAAATTAAAAACAAATTAGTATGCTTGCATAACAATTTAATCTGCCATGAAAATACTAGTCTGTATCTCCTGTGTCCCAGACACTACCTCAAAAATAGCAATAGATCCATCAACCTCCCAAATTAGTAGCCAAGGATTAACATTTATCGTAGGTCCTTACGATGATTATGCCCTTTCGAGAGCTATTGAATTAAAGGAAAGTAATGGTGCAGAAGTCATTGTTTTGCACGTAGGTGGTTCCGAATCTGAAGCACTTATTCGTAAATGCTTAGCTCTGGGGGCAGATTCAGCTGTACGTGTGGATGGGAATCCTACTACTTCGGCTCAGATTGCGAATGCCATTGTATCCTATGTGAAACAAAATCCGATGGATTTAATTTTGATGGGGAAAGAGTCCATTGATTATAATTCTGGAATCGTCCATGGTTTAGTGGCGGGAGCTTTAGGGTATACCCATTTTAACCCGGTGATGCATTTAGATGTGGCTGGTGATGGTTTAAAATTAGAAGTGGAGATGGATGGTGGTAAAATGGAGGTTTCTTGTCCCCTACCTGCTGTTTTGGGTTGTCAAGAACCCATTGCTGAGTGGAAGATTCCTTCCATGCGCGGTATTATGACAGCCCGTACGAAAGAAATAGTGGTTTTGCCTTTGGAAACCACAAGTCAAATTCAGATTGTTAAAGCAGAGATAGCTGAAACAGCTCGGAAGAACAAGATGATTAAAGCAGAAGATGCAGAGCAATTAATTGATTTATTAAGAACTGAGACAAACGTATTATAAGATGAAAAAGGTCGCTATTATTGCTCAAACAAAAGAAGGTCAGTTATCTGAAACTTCTATTCAATTACTTTCTTTTTTATCCTCCTTCTCTCCAGAATCCATTTTACTTTTAGCTGTGGGCGAAGTGAAATTTAGTGCGGTTCCATCTTCAAAATCGGTGGAGGTTATCACTTTATCTGAGGGATTGTGGGCAGATTCGTCTTCCATTGAACCATTAGCGGAAATACTAGAGGGTTTTACGGTATTTGGGATAAAATCTATTCAAGTCGATAATTTATTAAGCCTATTAGCTGCAAGTTCATCTCAAGAAATGATTTCAGGCGTTCAGCAATTGACTTATTCGGCAGGAAAATTCACTATTAGTAAATCGATCTTTTCTGGTAAGGCTTCGTTAACAGTGACATCGGAATCTGCGTCTTATTTCAGCTTGAATCGCAATTTTGATTTTAGTGGTAATGCAGCGTATGGAGATCAATCGATTAGTTCTGTTTCCACTTTAACTAATGCATCAGGTAGCAAAGCTTCTATTCTTGCCTTAAAACCGATTACTGGCGCTATACCTTTGCCTGATGCCGCATTAGTGGTGGGTGCTGGTCGTGGTTTAAAAGATCCAGGTAACTGGACTATTGTAGAGGATTTGGCCAAAGCTCTAGGAGCTGCAACCGCTTGTTCTAAGCCCGTATCTGATCTAAATTGGCGCCCTCATCATGAGCACGTAGGACAAACCGGCGTTAAGATTTCACCTAATTTGTATATCGCTTGTGGTATTTCTGGTGCCATTCAGCACTTAGCTGGGGTAAATGGTTCGCGTATCGTAGTAGTGATTAATAATGACCCAGAAGCACCGTTTTTTAAACACGCAGACTATGGAATCGTGGGTGATGTGAATGATATACTTCCAAGGTTAACAAAAAAGCTTCAATCTCATTAAAATTAGCGGTCTAATTGGTACATTTGTGTTTTAATATAGGCCTTTGAAAGAGTTTGTTCCTTTGCGTATTCTATCGGTTAACCCTAGTTCTGTAGGTGCTAGCTCCTACATTCTTTTACTAGAGTCTGATAATGCGCAATCCTTGCGTTTTCCGATTGTGATTGGAAGTCAAGAGGCGCAATCTATTTCCGTTTATTTGGAAAAAATACAGACCAGTCGTCCCTTAACGCATGATTTGTGTGTTAATCTCCTTTCCTATTCGAATGTATCTATTCAAAAAGTCTTAATAACGGATTTTAAAGATGGTATTTTCTATGCGAATCTGGAAGTATACAAAGATGGAGAGACTTTTCAAGTAGATGCGAGGCCGTCAGATTCCATCGCTTTGGCCATCCGTTTAGACATTCCCATTCTAATATCTGAAAAGTTGTTGCATGAGATTTGTATTCCGGAGGAAGAATTTTTGGATGAATTAGAGGATGATCTTGATGTGTTAGAGAAGGCACCTGTTGTTCGATCTAAGGCCGAATTAGATGGATTGTTACAGAAAGCCCTGCAAGACGAAAACTATGAAGAGGCTGCCAAATTACGAGATGAAATTGAAAAATTATAAATATGAAATATTCTAAAAGCCGTCCACAATCTACCCAGTTAACCTTGGTGATTTCAATGGCGAGTTTGGCCTTTATTCTTGCGTTATTCTTTCAATTGTTTGTCAGCGTAAAGTCGTGGGGAGACGAAATAAAGTCTCAGATGAAGGTATATGTCTATTTGAGCGATTCTTTATCCACTGCTGATTTAGCTACTACGATCACTTATTTCAAAACTCGCCCCTATTTAGGACAAAAGGAGTTGAAGCCTGAATTAGAGTTTAAGTCCAAAGCCCAGATTGCTTCTGAATTCCTTAAATCTTCACAAGAAGATTACCAAACCCTTCTAGGGGAAGAAAATCCATTTAAAAACTGTTTGATTTTAGGGATAAAGGAAGAATTTAAAAACGAAGCTTCCTTTAAAAAGATTGTAACAGAAATTCAAACAAGACCCGAAGTGTACGAAGTGACTTACCCGAATACATTCATCGGTTCCTTATTAGGCAAAATTAAGGCAGTGGGTTATGTAGGTTTGATTTTAATCGTCCTATTAGTTTTGTTTGTTTATGTTCAATTAGCCAATAATATCCGGTTACATATCCATGGAAACCGTGTTTTGATAAAGACGATGCAATTGCTAGGTAGTACGAATGGATTTATTCAAAAGCCCTACTTATTGAACGCTTTATTAGTTGGTTTCTTAGGTGGACTGATAGGTTTCGTGCTAGCGGATGGTGCATTCTATTATTTTTCTACATCGATTCCTGAGATATCTTCCTTATTTTTCGAAGTAAACAATCAAGTTCAATTAGTCCTAGTCTGTGTAGGTTTTTGTACCCTATTCAGTTTAATGGCTTCCTTCTTTTCTATTTCAAAATATTTAAAAATTCAACATACAAACCTATTTTAATATGAGTCAATCAAATATGCCATTAGGGGCTAAAGACATCAAAATTCTCTTACTAGGTATAGGAATTATGTTGGTTGGTTTTTTTGTGATGACCTTAGATAAAGAGGAATTTGGCTTTGGCTTTTTGGGCCTAACCCTTGGTCCTATTCTGGTTTTAGTTGGGATCATTATTCCAGTGTTCTCCCTTTTTAAGTGGAAACGCTAATGACAGAGATTCTTAAAACGATCATTTTAGGTTTAGTAGAAGGTTTAACGGAGTTCTTACCTGTGTCATCTACGGCTCATTTAATTGTGTCTGAAAATTTGTTAGGAATTGAAAATTCTAAGTTTCTTAATTTCTTTACTGTTTTCGTTCAATTAGGTGCTATTGCTGCTGTCCCGTTCCTCTACTTCAAACGATTATTTGCTTCTGGATTATCCATTTATTATACGATTATTGCTTCATTTATTCCAGCGGTGATCTTAGGTGTTTTGTTGGATGATTTCTTAGAAGCGCTTTTCCAAGGCTATTGGTTTATAGCTGGGTCTTGGATCGTAGGAGGCTTCATTCTTATCCGAATAGATGCTTGGTTGCCTTCTAAAGCAGTCTCAACAGAAATTATCGCCATTTCCTATTTAAAAGCCTTCAAAATAGGCTTATTTCAATGTATAGCCATGATTCCTGGGGTTTCCCGTTCTGGTGCAACTATCGTAGGTGGACGCGTTTTAGGTCTTAGTCATTCCGCAGCTGTTGAATATTCATTTCTATTAGGTATACCTACTATTTTAGGAGCGTGTGCTAAGAAATTATTGGATTATCGCCACGACTTTGATGTGTTGTTTACGAAAGAACATATTCAATTTTTGGGAATAGGCACAGTGATTAGTTTTATTGTGGCACTTCTAACCATCCATTGGATGGTCGGATTTGTAAAAAAACATGGTTTTAAATTATTTGGATACTATCGCATTATTGTTGGTCTTTTATTAAGTGTGTACCTGTGGATGAGTTAATAGAAGTTCAAGATAAGTTTTATGTGATTAACAAGCCTAGAGAATGGTCTTCTTTCGATGTGGTAAAGAAGATTCGGAATATGGGTCGATTTAAAAAGATAGGTCACGCAGGAACGTTAGACCCATTAGCGACCGGTATTTTAATCATGTGTGTGGGTAAATACACAAAGAAGATTGATTATTTCCAATCTCTTCCGAAGACTTATACTGGCAAACTAGTTTTGGGTAAAACCACACCTTCCATTGATTTAGAAACCGAGTTTGACGGGGAATATCCAATTGATCATATTAATTCCAGTCTACTAGAGGATGTTCGTCAAACGTTTTTAGGTACTATTCAGCAAGTCCCTCCTATTTATTCTGCGATTAAACTCAATGGACAACGTTTATTTACGCATGCGCGAAATGGCGTAAGTGCAGATGAATTAGAGATTAAGATAAGGGAAGTGGAAGTGTATCGAATGGAAATTGATGCAACTCATTTTCCTGAGATTAGCTTTGAGATTGAATGTAGTAAGGGAACTTATATTAGGAGTATCGTTAGAGATTTCGGCACTAAATGCCAATCAGGAGCTTATATGAGTGAATTGCTTCGAACAAAAATAGGTGATTGGGGTTTAGACAAAGCACAGGAGGTAGCCACTTTTAACAGCGAATTACATGAAGTGCTTTTATAGTTTTGATACGGTTTCGATTGATTCGCCTACAGCTGTGACTATCGGTATGTTTGATGGCTTGCATTTGGGTCATTTGAAGGTGATACAGGGCTGTTTAACTGCAGCTAAGGAGGCAAATCTTAAGACCTGTGTCATTACGTTCTCAAATCACCCCGCGGATCATTTCACAGGAAAGCGTAATGAATTATTGATGCCCATGCAGGAGAAAATTGCTGCATTGGAGGGATTAGGAATCGATTATGTGATTATCATTCCATTTGATGCCTATATCGTCGAATTACCCGCAAAATTGTTTATTCAAGAACATTTAGTACATCGTCTAAAAGCACAAAAAGTGATTTTAGGCTATGACAATCATTTTGGTAAAAACAGAGAAGGTTCTATTTCTTATATCAAGGAGCATTTTAGCACTGAATTAGAGGCCATCTCCATTGATGTAGCAAAAGTGGATGAGGTAATTGTTAGTTCCTCACAAATCAAAAAGTACCTATCTGAAGGAGAAGTACAAAAGGCCAAAGCTATGTTAGGCCACTACTTTGCTATTTCTGGCATTGTGGTTCATGGGAATCAGAATGGCCGGAAAATCGGTTTCCCTACAGCAAATATGTCGTTAAACGCGGATAATAAATTCATTCCACAATTAGGAGTTTATTTATGCGAAGTGCATATCAAAGAGGGTACCTATTTTGGCTTAACAAATATGGGCTACCGTCCTACGTTGAATAAAGATGAAGGCATACACATCGAGACACACATCTTAGGTTTTGATGGTGATATCTATGGGCAAGGAATTGAGATTCGATTTATGGAAAAAATCAGATCTGAGAAGCGATTTGACTCCTTTGAAGAATTAAAGAATCAAATCGCCGCTGATTTAACTTGGGCTAAATTGTATTTAGCATAAATTCATATAACTACCCAAGAAGACTATTTCGTCCCCTCTTTTCGTTAATAATTCTTGTATTTTTTGATCTAATTTATTGCCTTCAATATCAATAAAGAACCAGAATTTAAATTCATTCGTGTCCTTCTGAGGTCTCGATTCTATTTTCAATAAGTTGATACCTCTACTCTCAAAATCTTGTAAAAGAGAAAGTAAAGCTCCTGGTTTGTCATCATTCTTTAGCTTAACAGCCAAACTGGTCTTATCCTTATCTGTTTTCTTCAAATTTTCGACTTTGGAAATAATGAAAAAACGCGTTTGATTCGCATCGTTATCTTGAATGTTATCAAACAAAATAGGTAAAGAATAGATCTTAGCAGCGATATGCGAACACAAGGCAGCTCCATCCTCTTCTTCTACGGCTAATTTAGCCGCACGTGAGGTAGAATCAACTTGAACAAAGAAATCTTCCTCCTGGCCAGAGAAATAGTCGTTTAAGAAGCCTTTACATTGTTGGAAAGCAATGTCTTTCGAATAAATCCTTTTAATGCCCTGAATTCCATTATGCTTAGAGGCCAAACAGAAGTTAACTGGAATAATAATTTCTGATATGACGAATAAATTCTTTTCATTTAAAAGATCCATCGTTTCCTTTACCATCCCCTCTTGATTATTCTCAATGGGAACCACACCGTATTTTGCACGACCTGTTTCTACAGATTCAAAAACAGATTTAATAGAAGGCAACGAGATGTAATCAGCTACCGCACCGAAACGATTTTCTGCCGCCTGATGTGTAAAACTACCTTCAGGCCCTAAATAACAAATAATTTCAGGTAATTCTAAATTACGCGATACACCAAAAATTTCTAGAAATATAGCCTCGATAGCTTCTTTCTTCAATTTACCCGTGTATTGATTTGCTAAACGATCAATGATTTCTTTTTCTCTATCTGGATGGTAGATAACTGAATTAGATTCTCGTTTTAATTTACCAATCCCCTCTACAAACTCCATTCTTTGCACTAATAGGGAAAGAATCGAATCATCAATGTGATCTATTTTGTTTCTTAATTCAGGTATGTTCATGCGTAAAATTGTGCTAATTAGTTCAATTTACGAATTTTAGCAGATTTTAGGAAGGGAAATAAAAAAAAGGATTTGAATAAATCCTTTTCGTTAATGCTAGATGTACTGTGTGATTCCGTTTGGATTCGAACCAAAGACCTACTGCTTAGAAGGCAGTTGCTCTATCCAACTGAGCTACGGAACCTTAATCAAAATAAAAAGTCAATTTATAATTGGTGTAAAACACGTCCTCATAAATTGACTTTTGTCGGGGTGGCAGGATTCGAACCTACGACCTCTTGGTCCCAAACCAAGCGCGATACCGGGCTACGCTACACCCCGAAAATTGACTGCGGAGAGAGAGGGATTCGAACCCTCGGTACCGTTACCAGTACGCATGTTTAGCAAACATGTCCTTTCGGCCTCTCAGGCATCTCTCCTAGCATTTAAGAGAGCACAAATGTAGTAAATATATTTATTAAATGAAATAAATGGCGAAAAAATTATTTCGCCATTACATCAAAACTGGAAATAGATTTACCTTCTAAACTTGTTTTTCCCATTAAAAACAAGTCGATATTTCTAGCTGCTTCACGTCCTTCAGAGATCGCCCAAACCACTAAAGATTGACCGCGACGTGCATCACCAGCAATGAAAACTTTCTCATTATCAGATTGATAAGATGCATTAGCGACCAGGTTACCACGCTCATCTGCATTCACTCCCATCGCTGTTAATTGCTCGAATAAACCTGTGTGATCCGTGTGTAAAAAACCAGCCGCAATTAAAGCTAAATCACATGGAATTTTTCTGATATTAAGTACTTCTTGCTCCATTTTTCCATCCTTCATATTATAAACGATGTCACCAATGAGTAAAGCTTCTAGCTCGCCTTTATCATTTTTGATAAATTCTTGTAAAGAAATAGACCAAAGACGCTCCGCTCCCTCATCGTGAGAAGTTGAAGTACGCAACATATTAGGCCAATTAGGCCAAGGTGTGTTTTCTGCTCTAGCCACTGGAGGCTTAGGCATTACTTCAATCTGAGTAATGGAAGCAGCTTTGTGGCGATTAGAAGTCCCTACACAATCAGAACCAGTATCTCCACCGCCTATTACGACTACATGCTTTCCTTTGGCATGAATATCTGTATTAGCATATTTCTCTCCTTTGTGGTTTACTTCTAACGCAATAGACGCATTTCGCTTATTCTGCTGCGATAAAAACTCCATCGCAGGATAAATACCAATGGCGTCATTTCCCTTTGCTGTGATAAAACGGGGAGTCGTACTTCCTGTAGCTACTAAAACTGCATCAAAATCATTCGTTAGGTTAGCTAGCTTCTCCGTGGTTCCGATATTAGCATTAGTAATGAAGGTAATACCTTCTTGCTTCATTACTTCTACACGGCGAGTAACCACTGATTTATCTAATTTGAAATCTGGAATACCGTAGCGTAATAAACCACCTATTTGATCTGCACGCTCATAAACCGTAACTAAGTGACCAGCTTTATTTAATTGCGCTGCAGCAGCTAAACCCGCTGGACCAGAACCGATTACAGCTATTTTCTTACCTGTACGCGTTTTAGGAACAAATGGAACAACCCACCCTTCTGAATAAGCCTTTTCAATGATTGATTTCTCGATCAATTCAATAGCGACTGCTGGTTTGTTAATACCTAATACACAAGCCGATTCACAAGGAGCAGGACAAATACGTCCCGTAAATTCAGGGAAGTTATTAGTTGTACTTAAAATATCATACGCATACTTCCAATTTTGCTCATATACCGCATCATTGAATTCTGGTATAATATTCCCTAGCGGACATCCATTATGACAGAATGGTGTACCACAATCCATACAACGACTTGCTTGCGCTTCTGTGTCGGCTGTAGTATTTAATTGTTCAATTTCTTTGTAGTCATTCACACGCTCATTTACTGCTCTTTTAGGAGCTAATTTGCGGTCAATTTCCAAAAATCCTGTAGGCTTACCCATTCTATCTTATTTTAAATCTACTTTAATATCTTGATACACTTTGTCCTTGTCATTTAACACATCTGAGATGCTCAGTTTTCTAGAACTTAAGGCATTCTTATAATCCACCGGCAACACTTTCTTGAATTGACTTGCTAATGCGTTGAAATTATCAAAGACTAGTTTACCCTTTACAGAACCCGTTAAGGCTACGTGTTTTTCCAAATACATCAAAATGATGTTTTTGTCTTCAGGCGTTAATTCAGTGATTTCTACCATCTCACGATTTACTTTCGCATCGAAGGTGTTTTGTTCGTCTAATATGTAGGCCACTCCACCAGACATACCAGCACCAAAATTACGGCCAGTATTACCTAAAATAATGACCAAACCACCTGTCATATATTCACAACCGTGATCTCCAATTCCTTCTACTACAACTTTTGCACCTGAGTTTCTAACACAGAAACGCTCGCCAGCCATACCTGCTAAATAAGCTTCACCAGATGTAGCCCCGTAGAATGAAACATTTCCAACTATAGAGTTTTCTGACGCTTTGAATGAAGCTAATGGGGATGGATACGCCACTAAAGTTGCCCCACAAAGTCCTTTACCAATGTAGTCATTCGCATCTCCTTCAATTTCGAATTTGATACCTTTCACCGAAAATGCTCCAAATGATTGTCCAGCCGTTCCTTTAAACTTGATATGAATAGTGTCAGCTGGCAAACCTTTTTCACCATATTTCTTCGTGATCTCATTCGATAAGATGGTTCCTACTGAACGATTAACGTTAATGATATCTAATTCTCCAGTTACCTTTTCTCCTTTATCAATGGATGGTTGAGCTATTTTTAATAACTGCCAGTCTAATTGATCGGCTAATCCATGATCTTGTTCTTCTGACTTGAAGACAGCAACACCTTCAGATAAAGCTGCAGGCGCTAAAATAGGATTTAAATCTAAGTTCTTGAACTTCCAGTGTCCTGATAAATCTTTCATTTCTAAAAGATCCACACGCCCCACCATCTCCTCTAATTTACGGAAGCCTAATTCAGCCATAATCTCACGTAATTCCTGAGCTAAGAAATGGAATAAATTCACGACGTGATCTGCTTGACCCGTGTATAATGCTCTTAATTCTGGATTTTGAGTAGCCACACCTACTGGGCAAGTATTCAAGTGACACTTACGCATCATAATACAACCAGCGGTAACTAATGCTGCGGTGGCTACACCAAATTCTTCTGCGCCTAATAAGGCTGCTACCGCAATATCCTTACCAGTCTTGATTTGACCATCCGCCTGAATAGTTACTCGACCACGTAATTTGTTCTTTACTAAGGTTTGGTGCGTTTCAGCTAAACCAAGTTCCCAAGGTAAACCAGCGTGACGAATCGAAGACAAAGGAGATGCTCCAGTACCTCCATCATAACCAGCGATCAAAATGTGATCAGCATGTGCTTTCGCTACACCGGCTGCGATTGTACCTACACCCGCTTCAGAAACTAATTTTACAGAGATTCTGGCGGCTCTATTCGCATTCTTTAAGTCAAAGATTAATTGTGCTAAATCTTCAATTGAATAGATATCGTGGTGCGGAGGAGGTGAAATTAAACCTACTCCTGGCGTACTGTGACGAGTTTTACCAATCCAGTCATCTACTTTATGTCCTGGTAATTGACCTCCTTCACCTGGCTTCGCTCCTTGTGCCATTTTGATCTGAAGTTCCTTTGCATTCGTTAAATAATGCGCCGTTACACCAAAACGACCTGAAGCCACTTGCTTAATAGCTGAATTCATTGAATCACCATTCGCCATCTTTTCGAAACGAATCGGATCTTCTCCTCCCTCTCCAGTATTTGATTTACCACCAATACGATTCATAGCGATAGCTAAAGTGGTATGTGCTTCATACGAAATCGACCCAAAAGACATCGCACCCGTAGCAAAACGAGCTAAAATATTTTCAACCGGCTCTACTTCATCAATCGAAATCGCTTTACTTGATTTGAATTTCAATAAACCACGTAAGGTGATGGACTTTTTGCTTTGGTCATCAATTAATTGCGCATACTTTTTGTACACAGAATAGTCATTCTGCTTCGTAGCTTGCTGCAATAAGTGAATCGTTGCTGGATTGAATAAGTGCTCCTCTCCTCTTTGTTTCCATTGGTAAATACCACCTACTTCTAATTTAGGCGACTCTTGCTTGCGCAATTGATAACCAGAAGTATGCTTAATTAGAGCTTCTTTGGCAATTGTATCTAAGCTAATTCCACCAATACGAGAGATAGATCCACTGAAATACGTATCTACTACCTCTTTACCTAAACCTAGAATTTCAAAAATTTGAGCTCCTTGGTAAGACTGCAAAGTAGAGATACCCATTTTGGAGAAGATTTTCAATAATTCCCCATTAACGGCTTTGATGTAATTGTACTCTAATTTATCGTAGCTCAAGTCTTTATTGACAAATCCTTGATCTTTCATGGCTTTGATCGTCTCAAAGGCCATATACGGATTTACCGCACTAGCACCGTAACCGATCAACGTAGCATAATGGTGTGTTTCCCACACATCACCTGCTTCGATAATGATACCTACCTTCGCTCTTTTCTTCGTACGAATCAAGTGATTGTGTACAGATGCCAAGGCTAATAAGGATGGAATAGGCGCATGTGAGCTATCAATTCCACGGTCTGTCAATAAAATAATTGAATAACCATCATCCACAGCATCTTCAGCGTATTGATTAATACGATCCAAAGCCTTTTTTAACACTCCTTCCTCCTCAGAAGCGCGGAAAGTCATGTGAATCGATTTCGTTTGGAAATTTTCATGGTCAATCCAACGAATTTTCTCCACCTCTTTGTTACGCAAAACAGGTTGTTGAATCTCAATTTGACGACAATGTGAAGGGCTTTCTTCTAACAAGTTCGATAAACCTCCGATATCTGACAAAAGCGACATTACCATTCTCTCCCGGATTGGGTCAATCGGTGGATTTGTAACCTGTGCAAATAATTGCTTAAAATAAGAGGATAAGTGTTGAGCCTTCTCAGATAAAACCGCTAAAGGTGTATCAATACCCATGGAACCCAATGCTTCCTTACCAGTTTCAGCCATTTGAGCTAAAACGATACGGATATCTTCGGTTGTAAACCCAAAAATTTGTTGTCTAGAAACTAGCTCGATCGCCTTCGGTTGTCTGTACTCGGAACCGGCTTCTGGAAGATCTTCTACGCGAATCTTATTATTAACCAGCCACTCTCCATACGGTTGTTGTTGGCAAATTTTTTCTTTTAATTCTTCGTCTGGAATAATACGTCCTTGCTCCATGTCCACTACGAACATTTTACCTGGTTGTAAGCGTCCTTTAGAAACAATCGTTGCTGGGTCTAAATCTAATACGCCTGCTTCTGAAGCCATGATAACATGGTCATCTGACGTTACCCAATAACGAGATGGACGCAATCCATTTCTGTCCAATGTAGCGCCAATCATTTTTCCATCCGTAAACGAGATACTAGCTGGACCATCCCAAGGCTCCATCATCGCCGCATGGTACTCATAGAAATCCTTTTTGTATTTCTCCATGCTCTCATTACCATCCCACGCTTCCGGGATTAACATCATCATGACATGTGGTAAAGAGCGTCCCGTTAAATACAATAATTCAATAGCATTATCTAAAATCGCAGAATCGGACTGTCCTAAACTACATACTGGAAGAATCATGTCTAATTCTTCTTGAGTAAAGTATTTGCTTGAGAATAAAGCGGATTGCGCTTGCATCCAAGATGAGTTACCTTTTACGGTATTGATCTCTCCGTTGTGTGCGATAAAGCGGAATGGTTGAGCTAATTTCCACTCTGGGAAGGTATTGGTAGAGAAACGGGAGTGTACGATGGCCAAAGCCGAAGTAAAGTTCTCTTGGAATAAATCCAAGAAGTACCCCGGAACCTGCATGGTTGTCAACATACCCTTATATATAATGGTACGGCAAGACAAAGAGGCAAAATAAAACTTGTTGTTTAATCCTGCAATTGTTTCGTTTAACAACTTAGATACATATTGTCTGAAAACGTAAAGCTTTCTTTCAAAATCAATTTCAGTCGCGCAATCTGCCGGTCTTTCTATAAATAATTGTTGAATAGACGGCTCTGCGTTGCCTGAATCTGCTCCTGTGATTTCCGAATTATCTACAGGAACTATTCTATAACCTAAAATACGTAATCCTAATTTCTTAGCCTTACGCTCAATGACTTCTTTGCATTCTTTAATTAGCGTTTCGTCTTTAGGGAAAAAGACCATCCCTACTCCATAGTTACCTAATGAAGGTAAAGCAAATCCTAAAGAACTCGTTTCTTCTAAGAAGAATTCGTGAGGTAGTTGCACTAATACACCTGCGCCGTCACCTGAATTAGGATCACAACCACAAGCCCCTCTGTGATCCATACGAATCAACATTTTGATGGAATCTTGAACAATGCGATGCGATTTGATACCTTTTAAACTGGCAACAAATCCAATACCACACGCATCGTGTTCAAATTCTTTTCTGTACAAACCTACTTCATTCGGATTTCTCATAGGAAACTATAAATATTCTAATATAAATAATAATAAATCGAAAATAACTGAACCTGATTGTGAAGTCATTTCAGATAGATAATATACCTAATTTCAAATTTAATTAAAAATAAATTTGGCAAAACGATCTATAGACAAAATATTCTTCGGAATTTGAATAATCAGAAATGCAACACAAAAAATCTTGCTATAGTGCAATTTTAATCATAATCCTCTCCATATGACTCTCCAAATTCGCTCTCTCCCTCTGTATCGTCCTCATCTTGGAACTCATTTTCAAGGTCATTTAAGTAGATAGCATCAACACCTTCTTGAACCGTATTTAATAAGGTTAAATTTTCAATTTTGGCTGTGTCTAAACGCTCCGCAATACCATCATCCTTTGTCACAACGACAAATAAGCCACCTTCGTTTGTGCAAATTTTGGTTCCTTTGCGGATTGCAGAGACACCATATCCATCCAATTCAGCTATTTTAGAGATGTTTAAGATCATATTAGCATAGTCTTTTTTAAATAAAAGACGAATGGCATTTTCTAATTCTTCTGAATTAGCGGTTCCTAATTGTTCAGCCTTCCAATCAATAACGGCATAACTTTCGTTTTGTTCGAGTTGAAATGAATTCATATTAGACATGTTGCAAATACTGGATTGTGTTGTTAAAAATACGGTTATAGATATCTTCTTGTGGCTCTTTATGAAATGTTAAGCCGGTAATTTCTTCAAATAATAAAATATAGCGCTCGGAAATTTGCTGAACGAATTCATCCGTAATAGTGGGAATGCTTTGCCCCTCTTTTCCTTGAAAACCATTAGCAATTAGCCATTCCCGGACAAATTCCTTTGAAAGTTGTTTTTGAGCTTCTCCTTTGGCAAATAAATCAGCATAAGGTTCCTTGTAAAAATAGCGTGATGAATCAGGTGTATGAATTTCATCCATTAACATGATCTTCCCATTAAAAAGGCCAAATTCATACTTGGTATCCACTAAAATCAAATCCTTATCCGAAGCCATTTCTTGGCCTCTTTGGAATAAAAGATGCGTGATAGCACATAATTCATCCATATGTTCTTTTGAAACGATACCCTGCTCGATAATTGCCGCAACTGAGATATCTTCATCATGACCTTCACTTGCTTTCGTCGTGGGCGTAATGATGGGTGTAGGTAATAGCTGATTCTCCACCAGTCCTTCTGGCAATGTAACACCACAAACAACACGTTTACCAGCTTTGTATTCTCTCCAAAGATGTCCCACTAAATAACCGCGAATTACCATTTCTATGGCAAATGGTTCGCATTTTAAACCGTAAGCAGCATTAGGATCCGGGGTAGCTAACAGCCAATTAGGAACGATATCTGCGGTTTTTTGTAAGAAATAACTAGCAATTTGATTTAACACTTGGCCTTTGAATGGAATTAATTTAGGTAATACTACATCAAATGCAGAAATGCGATCTGATGTAATCATTAACAAATGATCTCCTATTCCATACACATCACGTACTTTTCCTTTGTAAAAGGATGTTTGATTAGGGAATTGATAGGGTGCTGGATTCATGGTTGGGCTAATTAATAGATAAGATTTTTTTGCTTCTTCTTCATTAAATCAAGTAAAGATAAAGCTTCTTGTGTATTTATTTTTTGAGTTTGGCTGATCATTTGAGCTGAACTAGCTTGTTTCTTTAATTTATTCTGAGGAAAATTGATTGCGTACAATTCGAATGCTTTCACGAGGGTATCCACATTGCCATTTTCAATGATTGATTTATGTAAATCCGAGTATCCATTTTTCGTTTCACCTTTCATAGCCATAAAATAGCTATATAATATATCATTATTCACGCTATGGTCTTTGATCAAAATGTTAGAAGACTTTGCTGTATTTAGATGTGTCTTTAACTCTAAAACGACAATCAAATGTTCTATTTCTGGATTTGTAAAAATGGAGGAGTGTTGAATCGATTGTGCATTTAGTAAAGCCTTTTCATATTGATGCAACGTAATTTGCTTGTTCAATTGCACAATTTGGGCATTATACTCTTCCGATGATTTAGCGAATAGACCATCATAGAACAGCATAAAAATATAAAATAAGGTGGAAAACATCTAAATTTTAATGGCTTTAGCTGTAAATACAATATCAATAAATAGTAAAACAAGTATCAAAACTACTAAATATACCAGTAGATAAGTGTTTCCCATCCAGCTATTGAGGCTGTTTGTAGAAAATAAAGAAGAATGGCTACTATTATTCGTGATGGTTTGCCACTGATTCTTATTTAATACATAAACTTCAAATTGATCCACTTTAGGATGCGATGTAAGGCGATCTGTGAAACGCCGTTTAGGATGCCTCAAGCTAGGTTCGTTTGCCAGTTCAATTAAATTCAAGAATGATTCTCGGTTCGTATTTGGAATTACCTGGAGGAATAGATTAGCCTTCTCTTCATACATAACTAGGCTATAGCTTGCATTTTCTGGCAATTCGTAGACTTTATCTTTAAGTGAGTTCCAGGTTAAACTGGAGCTATTGTCGGAAATGACGAATAGCGTTGAGCCCGCTTTTTGGCCTATTGAGTCCTTATTTTGCTTTAAATTAATAGCGTAAAAACAGAGCAACAAAAAGGAGATTAACAGTATGAAACGAAGAATATACTTAAATACTAAAACTCTGGAGATTTGGAAAACCTTACCTTTAGCAACATAATATTTATAGGCAATCAATAAAGATGAGCCTAGAAATAATCCGATCAATAAAATACCTATTTCTTTTAAATTCATAAAAGGGGGTAAATTCAATTAAAATTAAATTGCTATTTTTACAATTCTATCAAAAATAGCATGGATATATTAAAAAGTAAGCGTCTCGATCACCTAAAATATGAAATTCGTGGGCCTGTATACGATAAAGCATTAGCTCTTCAAAACCAGGGTTACAAAATCACTTCATTAAATATTGGGAATCCCGCCGCCTTTGGCTTTGAGACACCTGACGAGATTGTCCATGATATTATCGTAAATATACGAAATGCACAGGGATATGTTGATTCCCGTGGTTTATTTGCTGCGCGTAAGGCAGTTATGCAGTATTACCAAAATCTAGGTGTCAAGAATATTTTGATAGAAGATATTTACATTGGAAATGGTGTTAGCGAGTTGATTTCTTTAGTGATGACCGCTCTTTTAAATACGGATGATGAAGTACTCATCCCCTCCCCAGATTATCCACTTTGGACAACTGTAGCAGGCTTAGCTGGTGGTATAGCAGTGCATTATAATTGCGATGAGGCCCATGATTGGGCTCCAGATCTTGTGGATATGGAAGCTAAAATTACCTCCAAGACAAGAGCTATCGTTTTAATTAATCCGAACAACCCTACAGGCGCTGTCTATTCTAAAGAAACAGTTAAACAAGTGGTGGCCCTAGCTGCCAAACATCAATTAGTTTTATTTGCAGATGAAATCTATGATAAGATTTTGTATGATGGGACTTCACATCACACGGCTGCGGGTCTATCTGATGATATTTTAATTATTACCATGGGTGGTTTGTCTAAAAATTATCGAGCTGCTGGTTTTAGAGGCGGTTGGATGATATTAACAGGGGCAAAACATAAAGCGAAATCTTATATTGAGGGTTTAAACTTTTTATTTAGTACACGACTTTGTGCGAATGTGATCACACAATATGGAATTCAAACTGCATTGGGTGGCTATCAGTCCATTAATGATTTAGTGGCCAAAGAAGGCCGCCTAAACCGTCAAATGAACCTTGCGTACGAACGTATTAATGCCATTGACGGTGTAAGCGCAGTTAAGCCTAAAGGGGCTTTGTATTTATTCCCTAAAATAGATTTAACTAAATTCAATTTTGAAGACGATAACCATTTTGTGATGTCATTACTAGAAGAACAAAAAATTCTAGTGGTAGGTGGTCAAGGTTTTAACTTCAAAGGAAAGGATCACTTTAGGATCGTATTTCTTCCCCACGTAGAGCAATTAGGTGTAGCTTTAGATAAAATTGCGCTTCATTTCGAAAACTACCGCAAATGATCTTTAACGAATTCTCTCGCAAACAAAAGTTGTTTATATTCCTCTTTGGGATATTCTTAACGAATGCAATCGTGGCGGAGATAATTGGTGTGAAGATTGTTAGTATTGAACGTACTTTGGGTTTTTCGCCTCTTCACTGGGCAACACCTTGGGGTGATTATTGGGATTTAAATCAAACAGCTGGAGCTTTAAATTGGCCTTTGGTATTTATTACTTCGGATATTATTAATGATTATTTCGGAAAAAAAGGAGTCCGTTTTATTTCCTTCACCACTGCCCTATTTATCGCATTTTCCTTCCTAATTATTTATACAGCGACTTTATTAGTACCAGCGGATTTTTGGGTAGAGGTAAACAAGGGTTCAGAAAATTTTAATATCAATTCAGCATTTGTGAGAATTTTTCGTCAAGGTTTAGGCATTATTTTAGGGTCTCTTTCCGCTTTTTTAGTGAGCCAAATTATTGATGCAGTCGTTTTTGAAAAGATTAAATCCAGGACAGGTTCTAAGCAAATTTGGTTGAGAGCTACAGGCTCCACATTGATTTCACAATTAATAGATAGCGTGTTAGTAATTGGTATAGCTTTCTATGCTTTTGGGAATTGGACGTTTGCGCAATGGATGAATGTTTCATTCAATAATTACTTCTACAAATTCATCGTTGCCATTCTTTTTACGCCTGTACTTTATCTAGCTCATTGGTTAATTGAAAAGTATCTAGCTAAGGATAAAGCGCTTTAGATTATCCGCAATCACGGCAGTTGATATACCTACGTTTAAAGATTCTGCTCCACCAAAGGCTGGAATGGTAATTCGCTCATCTAAGCTTTCCATTATTTCTTCCCGTATTCCATTGGATTCATTTCCTAAAATAATAAAGCCCTTATCTGGAAACTGATAGTGATGGATATTTTTGCCATTCAGAACAGCTCCAATCTTTTTATATTCCCGGTTTTCTTTGAAAAAAGTAGGTAAATCAACATAGGTAAATTCGATGCGCGAGAATGAACCCATGGTTGAAATAATCACTTTGGGATTATAAAACTCGGTGCAATCCTCCGAAAGTACAAGCTGCTTAAAGCCATACCAATCGCAAATACGAATAATAGTTCCCAAATTACCTGGATCACGAATCCCATCAAGTACGATAGTATACCGGTCTTGAATGATAAATGGAGGAAATTTCTTTTGTTGTACCACAGCAAGCCCTATTTGATTGTTGACTAGGGTGCTTAGCTTTTGAATATTTTCTACTTCTAAAAGATATACTTGAGCTTTTGAAACTTGGGTGATTATACTGACTAATTCTGGCTGGCTCTCACTTAATACAAAGAACTCAACTACAAAGTCAGATTTGATTAATTCAAGTAAAGACTTCTCCCCTTCCACTAAAAATAAATCATTCTCTTTTCTTCCTTTTTTAGAATGTAGGGAATTAATTAACTTTATTTGTTTATTAGTTAGCATCTCTTGAAGAATCAATCAATTATCGGTTTTATTATCCTCAGTATAGGGCTCATTTCTTGTGGTCAATACCACTCCTTTGAGATCCCGAGTCCGGTTATAAATCAAATTAACTTAACGGGTAATCGCCAAATTTCTAAAGCCGAATTACGCACCAATGTAATGGGCGTTAAGAATTCATATCGCCGATTACTGCCTGCAAAATTATACACTTATCTGGGCATTAAAAGGAAAAGAAAAGATTCTCTTGAAATTAAACCTAGTTTCATTCAATTCTTAAAGTCTCCTAACCCTAGTTATAATTCGGCATGGCTAATGACAAACAAGGTGCAAATCGAACGCTATTATCGAGAAAATGGCTTCTTAAAAGCCAGGATAAATTCGAATGTAGATTCGATAGCTAATTTAGTTAATGTAACTTTTGAGATTAAAGAAGGAGAACCGAGTTATTTCACAAAAGAGGACTCACTTTCGGTTGATAATCCCATTTTAGCAGAACACGTTAATTCTTACATTAAAGAAAATAGTATCATTCGACCAATGGGTCGATTAAATTTAGCCTTATTAAAAAAGGAGAAGGAACAATTAAGTCATCATTTGCGTAATGAAGGGTATTATTATTTCTCTCCAGATGCTGTGGGAATACGAATTAATGATATAAAGGACACAACTCTCCGTCGTATCTCACTCTATTATAAAATACCAGAGTTTAAAAATCATTCTATAATTGCAAATTATGATCGCCTTTACCGCATAGGCGTTCCGGAATTTAGCATCTCAGATCCATTTGGAAATCCAGCTGAACATCCTCCATTGAAAAGTCTGGCTAAATTGATCAATTTACATGAGGATGATTTGTATTCGGTTGATTTGTTTAACCAAAGTTTAAAGAATATTTACCTGACGGATCAATTTAAAACGGTTTCAATTCGTTTCGATACCACGAGAACTAGGTTGTTTCCTAAAATTGAATTGTTCCAAAACGAGAAGTATAATTTTAGTTCCGAATTAGGGGGGAGTGTATTTAGAGGAATTCCAGGTCCCTTTCTAACGAACTCGTTCAAAGTGCGACGCCTATTCTCTAGTTTAGATTATTTCGATTTCTCTACTAGAATTGGGTACGAAGCACAATCAGGCTTTATTAATACGACAGACACAAGAAATAATCTTGAATTGAATATGTCTGCATCCATTAATTTCCCTACTCTTCACTTACCTCAGTTTATGGTAGGTAAATTAGGTTCCTATTACGGGGCAAAGACCTCTGTAGGAGTTGGTTTTGATTTTATTAATCGTCCGGAATACCAACGAACCAATTTGAATTTGTTTCAGCGCTATACTTGGCAAAAAAGTGAATATAGCTTCTTTACTTTTTCCTTCGTCAATCTCAATTTATTAAATACTATATACCCTGAGACAGCCACCTCTGATGCATTTAAAGGCTATTTGGAGGAACTTAAATTAAAAGGAAATAACTTGTATCGAAGCTTTAATCCCAGTTTCGTTAGTAGTATTTCGTTTCAATATGTATATCGTGATTTACTGCCAAGTAACGAACTAAAAAATGGAAAAATTTTTCAACTAGGGCTTGAATCAGGAGGTTCAACTTTAAATTTATTGCCCAGTCATAAATTCAGTTTCGTGACAGACCTGCTGAATAGTGGTCAGGATATACAGTTTTACCGTTTTTTACGATTGAATTTGGATTACCGCAAATATAAAATGCTAGGTCGTAATCAGAAATCTCAAATCGCTTTTAAAATACTAGGCGGCGTAGCCTATGCTTATGGAGATGAAAATGACTACCAGTTGCCCTATGAGAAGAACTTTTTCATAGGAGGCCCTTCGAGTGTTAGAGCTTGGAAACCGCGCCGTTTAGGCCCCGGATCTTATGTGTCTACTTCTAACTTAGTGGAACAGCCAGGAAGTATCTTATTAGAATCCTCACTCGAATATCGATTTAAATTATTCCCTTTATTTGGCCAAATAAACGGAGCCTTTTTCGTGGATGCAGGTAATGTTTGGAATATGACACAAGGAAATACGGATCCTAGTACCCAATTTCATTTGAGTGATTTCTATAATCAGATTGCAGTGGGAACGGGCTTTGGCCTTCGCTGGGATTTTGACTTTTTCTTATTGCGCCTTGATTTAGCCACTAAAGTCATTAATCCAGCTAACCCTGTAAATCAAAAATGGGTTCTGCCACAAACTTCTTTCGAAGGAGGACAAAACCCAATTGAATTTAATATTGGAATTGGCTATCCTTTTTAAGGATTATTTACGTGCCATTACCTTGATTGCTTTCGCTACGATAACTTCCGCATTTAAACCATATTTTTCCATTAATTCGGCAGGCTTTCCTGATTCTCCGAAAGAATCATTCACCCCAACGAACTCCATTGGCGTTGGATGGTTCATTGCCAAATATTGCGCAACAGAATCACCTAATCCACCATTGTATTGGTGTTCTTCAGCGGTAACTACACATCCTGTCTTTTTAACAGAAGCTAAGATAGCCTGAACATCTAATGGTTTAATCGTGTGGATATTAATTACCTCCGCATTGATACCTTTTTCTAATAAAGCCTCGGCTGCTTGAATGGCTTCCCATACTAGGTGACCGGTCGCTAAGATTGTTACATCAGTACCCTCTACTAAATGCAAAGCTTTACCAATTTCAAATTTCTGATCTTCTGGTGTGAATACCGGAACCACAGGACGTCCAAAACGTAAGTATACTGGACCTTCGTAATCGGCAATTGCGATCGTAGCTGCCTTAGTTTGGTTGTAATCACAAGGATTAATAACTACCATTCCTGGTAGCATTTTCATTAAACCAATATCTTCCAAGATTTGATGCGTTGCTCCATCCTCTCCTAGCGTTAAACCAGCATGTGAACAACAGATCTTTACATTCTTTCCAGAATAAGCCACTGATTGACGGATTTGGTCATAAACACGACCTGTTCCAAAGTTTGCAAACGTAGTTGCAAACGGAATAAAACCGCCTAAAGTTAAACCAGCTGAAATACCAATCATATTCGCTTCCGCGATACCCGTTTGGAAAAAACGCTCAGGGCTATTCTTGATAAATCCTTCTAATTTCAATGAACCAATTAAATCAGCGCATAGTGCGACCACTTTAGGGTTATGCTGACTTAAATACTCCATACCTGCTCCAAAACCCGAGCGTGTATCCTTTTTTGTTTCGTAGGTAAATAATGCCATTTCTATCTAATTAATAATCGCCTAAAGTTTCTTCTAATTGCGCTAATGCGTCTTGTAATTGTTGGTCGTTAGGTGCTACACCATGCCATTTATGTGAATACATCATAAAGTCTACACCAGCACCCATTTCTGTTTTCATGATAATCATGATAGGAGATCCTTTTCCTAATTCAGCTTTGGCCTTAATTAGCGTATTTTGTATATCCACCGCATTATTACCGTCCATACGCATCACATTCCAACCGAATGCTTTGTATTTGGCTTCTAAATCACGGTTGCTCATTACTTTCTCTGTAGGACCATCAATTTGCTGTCCATTTTCATCAATGAAAGCAATCAAATTGTCCACCTTGTGATGAGGAGCATACATCGCAGCTTCCCATACTTGGCCTTCATTTTGTTCCCCATCACCCATTAAACAGAAAACGGTAGACTTGTCACCATTTAATTTCTTTGCTTGTGCAGCTCCGATAGACACACTAAGACCTTGTCCTAACGAACCTGACGCAATACGAATACCTTCTAAGTGCTCGTGTGGAGTTGGGTGTCCTTGAAGACGGGTATCAATTTTTCTAAACGTAGCTAATTCAGCCGTAGGGAAATAACCACGACGAGCTAACACGCTGTAGATTAATGGAGAAATATGGCCATTAGATAAGAAGAATAAATCCTCATTCGTTCCATCCATATCAAACACTACTTTTCCGGCAGCATCTGTTTTCAGATTCATCGTGCTAAAATACAGATCCACTAAAAGATCTGTACAACCTAATGATCCACCTGGGTGACCGGATTGGCAACCGTGAACCATTCTTAAAATGTCTCTACGAACCTGAGAGCTGATTTTTTGTATTTCTTGTGTTTGCATGGTAGGTGATTAGTGAATTTGAGAACTGTGGTTCTTCGTATCCACCTTTTCGATAATGTCAATAATAATTCCGTTTTCGTCGATGATAAACGTAGTTCTTGCTACGCCCATATATTGCTTTCCGTACATCGATTTCTCAACCCATACACCAAAAGCTTCCGCTAATTGATGTTCTGGATCAGATAAAAGAGGGAAAGCTAAATTATATTTTGCTTTAAACTTGGTGTGAGAAGCGTTGGTATCAATACTCACTCCTACTACCTGAAAACCTTTGGCTTGAAGTGCATCTAGATTTTCATTCAGATTGCAGGCCTGAGCAGTACAACCAGGTGTATTATCTTTGGGATAAAAATACAAGACTATTTTCTTTCCACTAGGGATAGCAAAATTGTTTCCATCTGAGTCTACCATGGAAATGGTAGGAGCCGCATTACCTATTTGTAGTTTCATATTAAGAGATTGCTAATTCAAATAAGGGAGAACCTTTTAATGCCCCAGTCAATACATCTCCGACGGCTACAGGACCTACACCCGCAGGTGTTCCGGTAAATATATAATCACCTGTCTTTAGCGTAAAATACTTGGAGACTTCTTCAATAAGTTCAGCTACATTCCAAATCATCAATTCAGAATTTCCATCTTGAACTAATGTTCCGTTTTTGTGCAACGTAAAGTGAATAGGGTTTTCCAGAATGGAAGGTTCAAAAGGCTGCATTGCACTAACAAAGGCAGAACCATTAAAGGCTTTGGCTTTTTCCCACGGAAGTCCTTTTTCCTTTAATTTACTCTGTACATCTCTAGCTGTAAAGTCAATTCCTAAGCCGTAAGAATCGATGTACTTGTGTGCAAATTTTGCTTCAATATTTTTGCCCACTTTGCCTATCCTAAATACTAGCTCAAGTTCGTAATGAACATCAGAGGAGAATTTAGGATAGTAAAAGTGACTATTTGCATCTATTAAAGCCGTATCAGGCTTTAAAAAGACCACCGGTTCAGTAGGCCTTTCATTCGATAATTCAGTAATATGATCTACGTAATTACGACCGATGCAAATAATTTTCATGGCTTATTTCAATACTTCTGATACTAAACGAGCGGCATCTTTTAATAAAACAGCTGAGAATACTTTCAAGCCAGAGTTATTAATGATCGCAGCACCTTCTTCTGCATTTGTTCCTTGAAGACGAACAATGATAGGGATATTAATCTCACCAATGTTTTTGTACGCTTCTACAACTCCATTTGCAACGCGATCACAACGAACGATACCACCGAAGATATTGATCAAGATTGCTTTTACATTGGGATCTTGTAGGATAATGCGGAAACCAGCTTCTACTGTTTTCGCGTTTGCTCCACCCCCTACATCAAGGAAGTTAGCGGGATCGCCACCAGATAATTTAATAATATCCATAGTAGCCATCGCTAAACCAGCTCCGTTTACCATGCAACCTACGTTACCATCTAATTTAACGTAGTTAAGATCATTTTCAGATGCTTCTACTTCTAATGGATCCTCTTCTTCGATATCACGTAAAACTGCTAAGTCTTTGTGACGGAATAAAGCGTTATCATCTAAGTTTACTTTGGCATCTACCGCTAAAATTTTATCATCAGATGTCTTCAACACTGGGTTGATTTCAAACATAGATGAATCAGTCTCTACATAGGCACGGTACAATGATTGGATGAATTTAACCATCTCTTTCAAAGCAACACCGCTTAAACCTAAAGCAAAGGCTACCTTACGTGCTTGGAAGTCTTGTAGACCTACACGTGGATCGATCCATTCTTTAATGATTTTTTCTGGGCTATGCTCCGCTACCTCTTCGATGTCCATTCCACCTTCTGTACTTGCCATGATCACATTGCAAGCCTTAGCGCGGTCTAATAAGATCGATAAATAGTATTCCTTCGGCTCAGAATCGCCAGGATAATACACATCTTCAGAAATTAAAACTTTGTTAACTTTCTTTCCTTCAGGACCAGTTTGATGCGTAATTAACTGCATTCCCAATATTTGAGAAACACGCTCTTTTACTTCATCTAAACTTTTAGCTAGTTTAACACCGCCCCCTTTTCCACGGCCACCCGCATGAATTTGAGCTTTAACAACAAACCATCCTGTACCAGTCTGAGCTTTTAATTGCTCAGCCGCTGAAATAGCGTTGTCAACAGAGTCAATCACAATTCCTTCTTGAATGCGCACTCCGTAACCTTTTAAGATTTCTTTCGCTTGATATTCGTGAATATTCATTTAGTAAAATTTTAATTTCGTGAAATTACTATTTATTTGCGTAAATATTAAATAACCAGTCATTCATTCGTATTTTCTAAAAAAAAGACAAAAAAATGTTAGAATTAAAAAATATTTCCAAAAGTTATGGAACTCAATTAATTCTAGACAATATCTCTTTACAAGTAAAGGAGTCTGAAATGGTCAGTATTTTAGGCCCATCTGGTTCAGGTAAAAGTACGCTTCTACAGATTATGGGCTTATTAATGAAAGCAGATTCTGGTCAGATATACTTAGATGGGATTGATTATGCTGCGCTATCAGAAAAAGATCAAGCTACCTTCCGAAATCATAAACTAGGTTTCGTTTTTCAGTTTCATCATTTATTAGGCGAGTTTACTTGTGAAGAAAACATCAAGTTCCCTCTCTTTATTAAAGGTGGTAAATTGGATGAAGAAGATTTGGCCTTATTTGATAAGATAGTACAGACGCTAGGAATTCAGCCTATTTTACAAAAATTACCTTCTCAAATATCAGGTGGAGAGCAACAGCGAGTAGCGGTTGCCCGCGCTTTGATTAATCGCCCTACCCTCTTGTTAGCGGATGAACCCACAGGTAATTTGGATAATAAGAATGCAGAAACATTGTATGCTCTGTTTGTTGAATTAAAAGCGGTTTGGCAACAACGGATAATCATGGTTACGCACAATGAGAAATTAACCTCCCATTCTGATCAGGTTATTTATCTAAATTCCGGTAGAATCGAATAGAATTACTGCCAAAATGTCATAAATTTGCAATCTAAATTTCATTGATTGTAAAATGCAAGATTTAAAAGTACTGACGAAGGAAGAGAAAGAGGGTTTGGATGTTCCGAGAATTTCGGAAGATCAGGTGGCAGAGAACTCTTTTGGAAAAAAGGTCTATATCGAAAGTTATGGCTGTCAAATGAATTTTGCAGACTCCGAAGTCGTCACCTCTATTCTACAAGAAAACGGTTACGTTACGACATCTAACGTTAAAGAAGCCCACACCATTTTATTAAATACGTGTGCCATTCGCGAAAATGCGGAACATAAGATTCGCCATCGCTTGCAAGTATTTACTCATTTGAAAGCGAAGAATCCCGCATTAACTGTGGGTATTTTGGGTTGTATGGCGGAACGCTTGAAGACCAAATTGATTGATGAGGAGAAAATTGTCGATTTAGTCGCTGGCCCAGATGCCTACCGTGATTTACCTGCTTTATTAGATGAAGTTTCAGATGGCCAAAAAGCTATCAACGTTTTCCTTTCTCGCGAGGAGACTTACGGCAACATCGAACCTGTTCGACTAAATTCAAATGGTGTAACTGCTATGGTCAGTATCATGCGCGGTTGCGACAATATGTGTACTTTCTGCGTTGTTCCTTACACGAGAGGACGCGAAAGATCACGTGATTTACCATCAATTATCGCAGAATGTGAGAAATTATTCCAACAAGGTTACCGGGAAGTAACTTTATTAGGCCAAAATGTAGATTCCTATAAATGGACCTCTGAAGAGGGTCAATTAGTCAATTTTGCCCAATTATTGGAAGCAGTTGCCATAGTCAATCCTTTATTACGTGTGCGTTTCTCCACTTCTCATCCAAAAGATATCACGGATGAAGTATTGTACACGATGAAGAAGTACGATAATATTTGTAAAAATATTCACCTACCCGCTCAAAGTGGAAGTAATCGCATTTTGGAATTAATGAAGCGTTCGTATACTCGGGAATGGTATCTAGATAGAATTAAATCTATTCGGAACATCTTAGGCGAAGAATGCGGCGTTTCCCAAGATATGATTGCAGGATTCTGTACAGAAACAGAAGAAGATCACCAGGATACGTTGTCTTTATTAGCTGATGTGGAATACGACTTTGGATATATGTTTGCTTATTCTGAGCGACCAGGAACACCGGCCGAGAAGAAATTAACAGATGATGTGCCAGAAGAGGTGAAGATGCGTCGTCTACAGGAAATCATTGATTTACAACGTATACATTCAGCTAATCGCAATGAAATGTGGGTAGGTAGAAAGGTACAAGTTTTAGTAGAGGGAGATTCAAAAAAATCGAAACTACACCATTTTGGAAAAATAGATTCAAATAAAGTAGTCGTTTTTCCAAAAGGAAACGAAGTTAAAGGAGATTATGTTTTTGTGAATGTAAATCATTGTACATCAGGAACTTTATTAGGTGAATTATGCTAGATAATAGTCATCTTGCCAGTATAAAAGCACGTTTTGGGATCATTGGGAATGCTCCTGCCCTTTTGCGTGCCATTTCTGTAGCGGAACAAGTAGCCGCAACAGATATGACTGTATTGATTACGGGTGAAAGTGGTTCAGGTAAAGAATCCTTTTCTAAAATTATTCATTCCCTTTCAAAGCGGAAGCACGGAGCCTTCATTGCCGTAAACTGTGGTGCAATCCCAGAGGGAACGATTGACTCCGAATTATTTGGGCATGAAAAAGGATCTTTTACAGGAGCTATCGAAGCGCGCAAGGGATATTTTGAAGTAACCGACGGGGGAACTATTTTCTTAGACGAAATTGCTGAAATGCCCTTAGGTACTCAGGCACGCTTGTTACGTGTGTTAGAAAATGGGGAGTTTTACCGTGTAGGCTCATCTAAAGTTCAAAAAACCAATGCACGCGTTGTGGCTGCCACGAATCTCAACTTACAGCAGGCCATTGAAAAAGGGAAATTCAGAGAGGATCTGTATTATCGATTAAGTACAGTTCCTATTTACGTTCCACCTTTGCGTGAACGCGGAGATGACATTGAATTGCTTTTTAGGAAGTTTACGACTGATTTTTCGGAATCACATCGAGTAAAACCGATCATGTTAACGAAAGAAGCAAAAGATTTGCTTCAAAAACAGCGTTTCCCTGGTAACATTCGCCAATTAAAAAATCTAGCAGAGCAAATATCTGTTTTAGAATTAGGTGATCGAATCATTGATGAGTTGCAATTACAATATTATTTGGACTTCAATGAGCCCAAATTAGGTAATTCGGTTGTTAAATCAGATGCTTTTTCCGGACCTGAGGGAATGAATGAGCGAGAGATTCTGTATAAAATCTTGTTTGATTTAAAGCGAGATGTAACAGAATTGAAAAAGATCTTATTAAAAGTAGTGGAATCTGATCAGTCCAAAGCGTATGAGATCCTACACGATAATATGGCCATCTTCGAAGATGTTAGAAATCATCCAGAAGTGAGTAATACCCCTTCTGGATTATCTTTACCTGTACACGAGCAAGAGGAGATGAAATATGAAGATGAACCCATTGATTCGAATTATGAAGAGGTCATCTTACCTGCTAATGATGTGACGTTATCCTTAGAAAAACAAGAAAAAGAAATCATTATCCGAGCCTTAAAGAAGAATAAGAATAAACGTAAGTATGCAGCCAAAGATTTAGGCATCTCTGAGCGTACTTTATATCGTAAAATCAAGCAATATGATTTGGAAGAACTGGATTAATCTGTGTGTTATCGTCGGGTCCTTCATTGGATTATCCTCCTGCTACAGTTTCAAAGGGGCTAGTTTAGATCCTAATTTGAAGACTATCCAGGTAAGCAATATCCGTATGGAAACAGCAGGCGGACCGGCGAACCTTAGTTTAGAATTAAATGAAAAGTTAAAAGAGTACTTTCAGCGTAATACCTCTTTAAAGATTAATAATAAGAATCCTGATCTATTAATAGAAGGAAGTATTGTAGGGTATGAATTAACGCCTCAGGCTCCTACTGGTGATGATAAGGCTGGCTTAAACCGTATAACTTTACGAGTTCAATTTCGGTTAACAAATCGTTTAGATGAGGATAAGAATTTTGAACAGGAATTCTCTTTTTATCAAGATTTTCCGCAGAGCCAAACCTTGACACAGGTAGAAAAAGCCCTAATTCCTAAATTAGTGGATCAAATTATCTTAGATTTGTTTAACAAAATTGCGGGGGACTGGTAATATGGAAACGTCGAAAGCACAAAGGCTTTGGTTCTTATTGAACAAAATCGATCGATCAGATCAGTCGGAGCTGAATCAGGATAAATTGCTTTATCCCTATTTTTACTTATTACATTGGAATGAACGCTTTTCAATTTTGAAACAACAGAAAATAGCGCTTCAATCCTCTCAACGCAAACAGTATTTTCACTCTATCTTTGATATTTCAGACGAACAAATTGATATTACTGAACAAGTACCTGCTGAAGAAATCAAAGCCTTACAAGATTCATTAATCGATCAATTTATTTTGAATCAACCATCTCTTGCAAAACCGAAGAGATCAGAGCTGGATGATGCTCCACAAGAAGATTTGTCGGCCGTTGAATTCAGTCTTCCTGTTTCTGAGACGGTGGCTATTCTATTAACAAAGCAAGGTAAATATTTACAAGCGATAGAATTATATGAGAAGTTAAGTTTGATTAAACCTGAAAAAAGACTTTACTTTGCATCTCGAATTTTAGAATTACAAAATTTACTAACAGAATAAATATGTTTACTTTATTAATTTCATTGATTGTTATCTTTACTGCCTTATTAGTTGTGCTTATTTTAGTACAAAACCCGAAAGGTGGTGGTATTAGTGGAGAGTTTTCTTCTTCTGGAGCTACACAAATGTTTGGTGTTCAAAAGACAGGTGACCTAGTTGAGCAATTAACTTGGGGATTCTCTATCGCTATTTTGGTATTGGTATTAGTGACTAACTTCACTTTATCTGATACAAAAGAAACAAGTACTTCTGTAAACGTAGAAAAAGCAGCTACTAAAACGGTACCTGTTGCTCCTGCTCCAGTAGCGCCTAAGCAATAGAATTCACCTCATTATATCCTACTAATACTGCCAAAATTTCAGCAATGAGTTTTGGCATTATTATTGTATGAGCCTTTGTACCATGTTCGCATGGATGTATAATCTCTAATTTAAAAATTAAATTTATAACACATGTCAAATTTAAGTATTAAGCCCTTAGCGGATCGGGTTGTTGTAGAACCAGCTCAAGCTGAAGAAAAAACAGCATTTGGTATCATTATTCCTGACACAGCGAAAGAGAAACCACAAAAAGGAACAATCGTAGCGGTAGGAAATGGAAAGAAAGATGAGCCTATTACTGTTAAAGTAGGTGATTCAGTTTTGTACGGTAAATACTCTGGTACAGAAATCACTATTGACGGTAAAGATTACTTGATCATGCGTGAGTCTGACATTTTTGCAGTTTTATAATTTTAACAATTCATTAATTACAAAATCATATGGCAAAGGAATTATTTTTCGATAGCGAAGCGCGCGAAAAGATGAAAAGAGGGGTTGATACCCTTGCAAATGCGGTTAAAGTAACTTTAGGACCTAAAGGTCGTAATGTTATCATTGATAAAAAATTCGGATCTCCTTCCATTACTAAAGATGGTGTTTCGGTAGCAAAAGAAATTGAATTAGAGGACGCTGTGGAAAACATGGGTGCTCAATTAGTAAAAGAGGTTGCTTCTAAAACAGCTGATCAAGCGGGTGACGGAACAACAACTGCTACTGTATTAGCTCAATCCATTTACACAATTGGTTCTAAAAACGTTGCTGCTGGCGCTAATCCAATGGATTTGAAACGCGGTATTGAGAAAGCAGTAGATGCAATCGTAGCTGATTTGAAAAAACAATCTCGTGCGATCACAACGTCTAAAGAAATTGCTCAAGTAGCAACGATCTCTGCAAACAATGATTCTGAAATCGGAACGATGATTTCTTCAGCTATGGAGAAAGTAGGTCGTGAAGGTGTTATTACAGTAGAAGAAGCTCGTGGTACTGAAACTGAAGTAAAAACAGTAGAAGGTATGCAGTTTGATCGCGGCTATTTATCTGCCTACTTCGTAACGAATACAGACAAAATGGAGGTTGAATTAGAAAAACCATTCATTTTAATCTCTGAGAAGAAGGTTTCTTCTATGAAGGAATTACTTCCTGTATTAGAAGCCGTAGCACAAACAGGTCGTCCCCTATTGATCATCTCTGAAGATGTGGATGGAGAGGCTTTAGCTACTTTAGTTGTTAACAAAATGCGTGGTGCATTGAAAGTGGCTGCTGTTAAAGCTCCAGGTTTCGGTGACCGTCGTAAAGCGATGTTAGAAGATATCGCGATCTTAACTGGCGGTACTGTTATCGCAGAAGAAAGAGGTTTCAAATTAGAGAATGCAACGATCGAATATTTAGGTCAAGCAGAAAAAGTAATCATTGACAAAGACAATACGACTATTGTAAATGGTGCTGGATCTAAAGACAATATCGAGAATCGTGTAAATCAGATCAAAGCTCAAATCGAGAACACAACATCTGACTACGATCGTGAGAAATTACAAGAGCGTTTAGCTAAGTTATCAGGTGGTGTGGCTATTCTTTATATCGGTGCTGCTACGGAAGTAGAGATGAAAGAGAAGAAAGACCGTGTAGATGATGCTTTGCATGCTACTCGTGCCGCTGTTGAAGAAGGTATCGTTGCTGGTGGTGGTGTCGCACTTATTCGCGCTATCCAAGCTTTAGATAAATTAAAAGGCGAGAATGAAGATCAATTAACAGGTATCAACATTATCCGTCAGGCAGTTGAATCACCTTTACGTACTATCGTTGCGAATGCAGGTGGTGAAGGTTCTGTAGTAATCAATGCTGTAAAGGCAGGAAAAGATGATTTCGGTTATAATGCACGCGAAGACAAATATGAAAATATGATCGCAGCGGGTATTATTGACCCTACTAAGGTTACACGTTTAGCATTGGAAAATGCAGCATCTATCGCAGGCTTGTTGTTGACAACAGAATGTGTAATTGCTGACAAACCAGCAAACGAACCAGCTCATGGACATGGCCCAGGTGGTGGTGGAATGGGTGGAATGATGTAATTTTAATTAGATTAATCCTTGAAAACTCCCCATATTTGGGGAGTTTTTTTTTGAATAAGAAAGTATGAAAAGAATTGCCATAGATATGGATGACGTTTTGGCTAAAACCACACACGTTATTATTGACCGTATTAATCAGATTGTAAATCAAAATTACACCTATGAGGAGCTATTAACCGGGAGTTCTTCTGTTAAAGAAGAGTTTTATGGCCACTATTTAGCTAATAATTCATTTTTGTGGGAACCTGGGTTCTTTGAGCATATTCCAGTGAATGAAGATGCCATTGAAGTAGTTAAAAAATTAACGGAACGCTATGAAGTTTTCATCGTTTCTGCGGCAACTGAATTCCCTAATTCCTTAAAAGAGAAATTAGTGTGGATGGAAAAATATTTTCCTTTTATCACTTGGAAGCATATCGTTTTCTGTGGACACAAACATATGATTCAAGCAGATTACCTCATAGATGATCATGAAAAGAATTTACATACTTTTACGGGTACACCTCTCCTATTTACGGCGCCCCATAATCTGCATATAGACGATTTTAAGCGAGTGAATGATTGGAAGGAAGTAGAGAAATTATTGTTAGATTAATGAAGAAATTGCGTTTTAGTATTGGTATTTTATTTTTTATCTGTGGTTTAAATTTCGCCACTTGGGCTACGCGTATTCCAGATTTTAAATCGTTTTTAAGTCTATCAGATGCACAGTTAGGGACGGTTTTGATGGGTTTACCTATAGGATCCTTGGTTTCATTACCCATTGCGGGCTGGTTATTAACTAAGTACGCCTCTCGCTGGATTTGCATAATGGCTGTTGCCATGTATGTGATTGTGATTCCTGGTCTAAGTCTGATGAATTCACCGTTTACCCTATTTGTTGGTCTTTTCTTTTTTGGAATGGCAGGTGATATTATGAATATCGCGATGAATACCCAAGTAGTCAGTCTAGAGGCGAAAATGAACAAGATTATTATGTCGTCCTTTCATGCGGTGTTTTCCATAGGTTTAATGGCAGGTGCCTTTTTAGGTGGCATTTTAGAGAAAGAACACTTCACAACTACGGAACATTTTAGTTTAGTGGCCCTATCTAACATTTTGTTAATTCCATTCAGTTTTCCGAATCTGCTAACAGATAAACCAGTACATGATGAGTCAAAACCAAAATCCTCTATCTTAAATTTAGGTCCGTACCTGATTATTCTTTCCTTTATTGCATTTTGTGGCATGTTATGTGAAGGGGCTATGGCGGATTGGATCTCCTTGTATTTTAAAGAATACAGCCCTGATTCCCCTTTTCCTATTACGATTGGTTTTTCTTTCTTTGCTGCGGCGATGGTATTAGGACGCTTTGTAGGAGATAAAATTTCCTTGAAATATGGCGTATCGAACATATTGATTTTAAATGGTATTTTAATAGGCTTTGGGATGTTGCTTACGCTTTTATTTCCCTCCATTTACCTTAAAATAGGTGGTTGTTTTTTAACCGGAATCGGAATCTCTACCATAGTCCCATTAATCTATTCGCAAGCGGGAAATCAGAAAGAAATTATGCCTTCTATTGCCATTGCTGGAGTGTCGACGATTGCTTATGTAGGATTTTTATTAGGTCCTGTATTAATTGGTTATCTATCTGATTTTGTGGGATTGGATAAAGCCTTATTTCTAATTGTAGTTTTAGGATTCTTAGCAGCGTTTATTTCCAAAACTTGGGCAAATAAAAAATGATCATCGAATACCGGAAACCTTCTGCGGCTTTAGCACCATTTGTAGACCACTTGTGGGAAAAACAGGTGGAGGATACGGGTATTATACCCTATGATATCGAAACGATATTTCCAGAGGATCAAACTGTTTTGACTTATTCTTTTGGTAAGGATTACTATCGTTCACATGCCAATACTGACGATTTTAAACAGATTAATGGTATTCAACTAGAAGGATTGCACCAAGCTCCTAATTTTTATAAGCACCAACCCGGTATACATATTTTTGGTGTAAAGTTCCGTGTTGGTGGTTTGTTTGCGTTTTTGCCAACTGCTATCTCTGCTACAAACAATATCAGTACAGAGGCTTCCATTCTTTTCCAAGAATTGCCAGCTCTAAATCAGGAAATGAGTTTTAATGAACGATGTGAGCTAATGGAGGCATATCTATTAAGTCATTTGATAGAGAAGCAGGCCAAAAAGTATTTGAAATTATTACTGATGCTTCAAGATCTAGAGGGTGATTCAAATACCCTACAAAGTTCCTATAAAACGCTATCTCGTTTGTTTCAGGAAGTTATTGGTATTAGTCCAAAGGAATACGTCCAAATTAAGCGCATTAATCAATCCCTGGCCTTATTTGCGTCAACGAAAGATATAAAAAGCCAAGACTTGGCTGATCAGCTAGGCTACTATGATTCCGCTCATTTTATCAATGAGTTTAAAAAGTATACGGGAAAAACACCTAAAAATTTAAAGAATAGCCTCTTTGATATGAAGGATTCTGAATTCATTGATGAGTTCAAACAATACATTTCTCCCGAACATTTACTTCATTATACATCGATTTTTCATAAGAATTCATAATTGTCCTTTTTTTACAATTTATATACCATAAAATTTTCTAATTTTTGTATGGAACAAATATCACTATGAATAAACACGTTATTTTCTGGTCTATTACAGTAGGTTTAGGCGGTCTTCTTTTTGGAATGGACGTTGCTGTTATTTCTGGCGCGGAACTTGCCATTCAACAATTGTGGCAATTAGACTCATTCACACATGGATTAGCTATTGCTGCTGCCTTGTATGGAACGGTTATTGGGGCTGCTTTAGGAGGAATTCCAGCGGATTTATTTGGAAGAAAAAAGACGTTATTCTGGATAGGTCTTAGCTTTTTTATTTCCTCCATAGGGGCCGCAATAGCACCAGACGTTAATTTGTTCATGTTATTCCGTTTCTTAGGTGGTCTTGGCATTGGTGCTTCATCTGTAGTGGCCCCTATTTATATTTCAGAAATTGCTCCAGCGAAGCACAGAGGGAAATTGGTTATTTCATTTCAGTTGAATATTGTATTAGGTATTTTGATCGCATACGTCTCTAATTATTTCATTCAAGGGATTGAAAACGATTGGCGCATTATGTTAGGCGTTGTATCACTTCCTTCCCTTTTATTCTCCATTCTTATTTTATTAACGCCAGAAACTCCCCAGTTTTTATTGCTTAAGCGCAATGATTTAGCAGGGGCGCGCAAAGTATTAGAATTAGCAGATCCGAATCCGGAGGAGACGATTCTACGTATTCAAAATAATGCCAAACAAAGCACAGAAAAAGAGCGCCTGTTTTCAGGTAAGTTTGTTTGGCCTTTGACCTTAGCCTTTTTATTTGCATTTTTTAACCAAATGTCTGGTATCAATGCTATTATCTATTATGCGCCACGAATTTATGAATTAACGGGATTAGGAAAGGAAAGCGCCTTGTTGTCCACAGCAGGTATTGGTATTGCTAATTTGTTATTCACCTTATTAGGTTGGTATTTAATAGATCGAGTGGGCCGTCGAATTTTAATGTTCATAGGTTCTGTAGGTTACATTATAACCCTTAGTTTGATTGCATACGCCTTTTATACTGAATCGTATACGTTCGTCCCTATTTACATATTTGCCTTTATTGCCTCTCACGCAATAGGTCAAGGATCTGTTATTTGGGTATTTATTTCTGAGATATTTCCGAATTCCGTTAGAGCTTCAGGTATGGCCTGGGGATCATTAACCCACTGGGTATTTGCAGCATTAGTTGCTAATTTCTTTCCCTTGTTTACGGAAAGTTATGGTGGGCCATTAATCTTTGGCTTTTTTGCGGTGATGATGGTGGCACAGTTAGCCTATGTGGCTTTCATGATGCCAGAAACCAAAGGCGCTAATTTAGAAGATATTGAAAAGCAGGTAATAATGCATTAATTGTGTTCTTATGATATATTTCGATCCCAACAGTAGCAAACCGAAGTACCAGCAATTAATTGACGGTATCATCGATGGAATTAATTCCGGCTTATTAGAGCATGGTAAGCAATTGCCATCTATTAACAAAGTGGCTAGTGAATTCAACATGGCTCGTATGACCGTAACGAAGGCCTATGATGATTTGCGCGAAAAAGGATTGATTAGTTCCCATCATGGAAAGGGATTTTATGTGTCGAGTACAAACACGAAAAATGCCTTACGCGTTTTTATTCTGATGGATGCTTTGACGCCCTACAAAGAGATCTTGTATGAAAGTATTATTCAGAATTTAGGTGAAGATGTTAGTCACAACTTATTTTTCCACTACCACGATATAGAATTATTTGAGGAGCTAATCACCAATAATTTGGGAAAATACAATCATTACATTATTCTCCCCCATTTTAATAAAAGCGTAGCAAGAATTGTTTCTAAAATACCAAAAGACAAATTATTAGTCTTAGATATTAATGTGAAGGAGTTTAGTGATGATTACTCTATTCTCTACCAAAATTTCGAATCCAATATCTACCAGGGGCTTACTACCTCATTAGAGAAAGTAAAGAAATACCAACAAATCAATTTAGTATTAAGCTCTAAAAGCTTCCAATATACACCTGATGGGATTATCCAGGGTTTTACTCAATTCTGCACGGAGAATGATCTAGAATTTGATATCATTCCGGATTTAGATGATGACTATGAATTGCAGGTTAACCAAGCCTATATCGTCTTTAGAGAGTATGATTTGATCAAGATGATTAACTGGACTACAAAGAACAAATTAAAGGTCGGAAAAGATATAGGGATCATCTCCTACGATGACACACCTTTAAAGGAAATCATCGCCGAAGGCATATCTGTCATTTCCAATGATTTTAATAAAATGGGAGAAAGAGCTGCACAAATGATTATTAATCGGGAGAAAGGGCGCGAGTCGAACGAATTCTATTTTATCGATCGCGGATCCCTATAGATCTAAATGTACATTGAGCCAGCCAGCATCCATTTTTACGCCTAACGTGTTATAAAAGTCGATGGCTGTCTGATTCCAATCCAATACTTGCCACATCATCCCAGTGCATTTTGTACGCTTTGCTTCTTCAATCGCTTCCATAATTAAGCGCTTACCTAATCCTTTGCCTCTGAAACTTTCTTTGATATACAAATCCTCTAAATAAAATCGTCTACCCTTCCAAGTCGAGAAGCGGTAATACCAAAGTGAAAATCCGCCTAATTCTCCATTTAGATAAATGAGATTAGCAAAAAATAAAGGATTATCTGAAAAACCTTCAGCCACATAATCATCGATTGTGGAACTAACTTCTTCTGGAGCCTTTTCAAAAATGGCTAACTCCATCACTAAATCTCGAACTAAGCCGATATCTTCTTTTTGGGCTCTACGTATTTCTATCTTATCCATTGATGGCTCTTAGTTTAGTTAAAAGGCTTAAAAAGTCTTCGGGTATTTCCTGTTCAAATTGCATAAATTCATTCGTTGTAGGATGAACAAAACCTAACGAATAGGCATGCAAGGCTTGTCTAGGACAAATTTTAAAAGCATTGTCAATAAAGGCTTTATAACCGGCCATCGATGACATATACCTTATTTTATCGCCTCCATAAGTCGAATCAGAAAACAAAGGATGTCCAATCGATTGAAAATGCGCTCTGATTTGATGGGTTCTTCCCGTTTCTAGTTTAAACTTCACAAAAGAAGCGAAACCAAATGTTTCCATCACCTCATAGTGCGTAATCGCAATTCTACCGTACTCAGAGTCTTCTGGAAAAATAGCTTGAATCTTACGGTCTTTTGGACTTCTACCTATCTTACTGCGTATGATCCCTTTTAATTCTTTAGGAACTCCCCAGCAAATCGCATAATAGGTTCTTTCGATACTATGTTCGAAGAATTGTTGACCTAAAAAATTGAGTGCAAATTCCGTTTTTCCAATGACCAGAATACCCGATGTATCTTTATCAATCCGATGCACCAGGCCGGGGCGAATGTCTTTTTGTCCTGGGAGATTTTGGCAATGAAATAATAAACCATTCACCAGCGTACCAGACCAATTACCTTGCGCAGGATGTACCACCATTCCAGGAGACTTATTGACCAAAATCAATTGTTCGTCTTCGTAAATAATATCGATAGGGATATCTTCTGGATAGACTTCTTTATCACGTGGAGGAGTTGCGAATGATACTGAAATCGTATCTAAGGGCTTAACGCGGTAATTCGACTTGATCAATCCCCCATTTACTTTCACTGATCCAGCATCGATGCCCACTTGAATCTTATTGCGACTAGTACCCGCAATTTTAATCATCAAATATTTGTCGATTCTGAGTAATTGCTGACCTTTGTCAACGGTGAAATTAAAATGCTCAAATAAATCATCTTCCTCTTCGGAGTCAGGAGCATTCATTTCTGGATCAATGGACATAGCAAATTTCGAATTTAACGCGTTAGACTTACCGTCTCCGACACAAGAGATTTTAGATGAATGCTGGAATTCAAAAGGAATTCAGGTGTTTGTCAAAAGAGACGACCTCATCCATCCCATCATATCGGGAAATAAGTGGCGCAAATTAAAAAATTATCTCCAAACCTTTTCATTTAGCACCCATTCTGGCCTATTAAGTTTTGGTGGAGCCTATTCGAATCACTTGTATGCACTCGCCTTTGCTGGCCATTCTCTAGGAATTTCTACGGTAGGTATTATCCGAGGAGAAGAGCTAACAATCGATAGTAATACCTATTTAAGCCAAATGAATGCTTGGGGAATGGAATTGCATTTTATCTCGAGAACGGACTATCGCTCTAAACCCATTCCATCTGCTTATGAAAATTACGCTGTCATTGCAGAGGGTGGATTTGGCGAATTAGCGATTCAAGGGATGGAAGTTCTTGTTGATGAGCTTCCTGCCTGTGATTTAATATATACGGCAGTAGGAACGGGAGCTACTGCTATAGGAATCGCAAAGCATACCAAGAAACCGGTGATAGGTGTGTTGACATTAAATAACCGAACAGAAATAGAGGCGCATTCACTGCCTAACAACTTGAACATAGAAGATGCCTATGTGTTTGGTAAATATGCTAAACAGAATGATGAATTAGATCTGTTTTGTGCTGAATTCTATCAGAAACACGGTATTTCCATCGAACCTATCTACACAGGTCGGATGTTTTATGCCTTATCGGAACACATAAAAAATGGCCACATAGCTCCGAATACGAAACTAGTGGCCATCCATACCGGAGGAGTTAAATAACACTATCCTACCGAACCTTCTAATGAAATAGCTAAAAGTTTTTGTGCTTCGACTGCAAATTCCATTGGTAATTGATTTAAAACTTCTTTAGCATAGCCATTCACAATTAAAGCAATCGCAGTTTCGGTACTTAAACCACGCTGGTTGCAATAAAAGATTTGATCTTCTCCAATTTTGGAAGTGGTAGCCTCGTGTTCAACAGATGCCGTATTATTTTTTACCTCAAGATAGGGGAATGTATGTGCACCGCACTTATCTCCTAGCAATAATGAATCGCACTGTGAGAAATTCTTAGATCCATCCGCTTTTCTAGCCACTTGCACTAAACCACGATACGAATTCTGAGAGAATCCTGCCGAAATACCTTTGGAAACAATACGGGACTTAGAATGCTTCCCTAAGTGAATCATTTTAGTGCCGGTATCCGCTTGTTGGTAATTATTAGTTACTGCTACGGAGTAGAATTCACCAATCGAATAATCCCCTTTTAAGATAACTGATGGGTATTTCCAAGTCACTGCAGAACCCGTTTCTACCTGAGTCCAAGACAACTTTGAATGCGCACCATCACAAATTCCACGTTTTGTAACGAAATTATAAATACCACCTTTTCCTTCTTTATCGCCAGGGTACCAGTTTTGTACCGTTGAATACTTCACTTCAGCACCTGCGTGAACGTATATTTCAACTACTGCTGCGTGCAATTGATTTTCATCGCGCATAGGTGCTGTGCAACCTTCTAGGTACGAAACATACGATTCATCTTCCGCTACGATCAAGGTGCGTTCAAATTGACCAGTTCCAGATGCATTGATACGGAAATAGGTAGATAATTCCATTGGGCAACGAACGCCTTTAGGAATATAACAGAACGAACCATCTGAAAATACGGCACTATTTAACGCAGCGAAGTAATTATCCTTCACTGGAACAACTGATCCTAAATATTTCTTGATTAATTCTGGATGTTCTCTAACAGCTTCTGAAATAGAGCAAAAGATCACCCCTTTCTCTGCTAATGTTTCTTTAAAAGTAGTAGCTACAGAAACAGAGTCAATAACAGCATCCACAGCCACATTTGAAAGACGCTTTTGTTCGTCCAATGAAATACCTAGTTTCTCAAAAGTTCTTCGTAATTCTGGATCAATCTCATCCAATGAATTCAATTGCTTCTTTTGAACAGGTGCTGAATAATATTTCAATTCATCGTATTTCGTAGGAGTATACAATAGATTAGCCCAATCTGGCTCGGCTAACGTTCTCCAGTAACGGTAGGCGGATAATCGCCATTCCAACATCCAATCTGGTTCATTCTTTTTCTCTGAAATAAAATGAATGATTGATTCACTTAAACCAATAGGGGCTTCGTCTGTCTCGAAATGAGACTCAAACCCATATTTATAATCGGTTGAAGTTACTTCTTGTAAAATATCGTCTACTTTCTCTGCCATCATTTTGCATTTAGAATACAAAATTACAAAAGGATTTTGGAGAAAAATAGACTTAGTTTAGAATAAATCTAAACAACTAAAATAAAGGTGTATTTCTGATTAAGCTTTCTTCCAAAGAGATAAAGGTTTCTGTCCGTTGAATACCTGTAACGCGCTGAATCTTATCATGTAATACTTCGCGAAGATGTTGGGTGTCGCGGCAAATAATTTTGGCAAAAATGGAATAAATACCGGTCGTATAATGAATATTAACCACTTCAGGGATCTGTTCTAACTGTTTGGCCACATCTTCATATAAACTACTCTTATCTAAATAGATGCCTAAAAATGCGGTAATGTCCCACCCTATTTTCGAATAATCAATGAGTAATTGCGCTCCTTTTACAATCCCTAAAGATTCCATCTTTTTCATGCGTACGTGAACCGTACCACCAGACACATCTAGGCGTGAACCGATTTCTGTATAGGGAAGATTCGCGTCTTTCACTAAAATTTCCAGTATTTTATAATCTAGAGGATCAAGCTCAAACTTCTTTTCCATTGAATTTTCGTAATTATTTCAGGTTCGCTTTAAGAATTATGCAAAAAAAGACATTTTTTTTTGAAAAATTTTGAAAAATTAAAATTCTCCTTTTATATTTGTCCTACTAATTATTGCAAAGGTAATAATTTTCACTGTAGGGTGATGAAATTGGCAGACGTGCCCTCCTGTCTCGGGGGTGGTGAGTTCAGGATAAACACGGCATAATGGGTTGACCACTAAATCAGTTCTGTGTCGCGGCTAACTGCACCTTGGAGGTTCGAATCCTTCTCCTACAGCATTTTAATTAATTTGGTTTTTAGTTTGTTGATGAAGTGTAATGTTAAAAGCAATCTTATTTTAGGATTGCTTTTTTTATTGTCCAATAATCTATAAATTTGGTAGACAATCTAGTTTTACTATTTAACCCCTAACATTATGTCATTAAGATTAGGAGATATCGCACCAGATTTCAGTGCAGATACAACATTAGGTCACATTAACTTCCACGAATTCATCGGAGATTCTTGGGTATTGTTATTCAGCCACCCAGCAGATTTCACTCCTGTATGTACCACAGAATTAGGCAAAACGGCTCTTTTAAATGGTGAATTCCAAAAACGTCACGTAAAACCAATTGCTATTTCAGTGGATAGCTTAGAATCTCATAATAAATGGGTACCCGATATTGAAGAAGTAAATTCGGTAAAAATGAATTTCCCCATCATCGCAGATCCAGAGAAAAAGGTAGCCTTATTGTACGATATGATTCACCCGAATGCATCTGAGAAAGCAACCGTCCGTTCAGTATTTGTCATTGGGCCAGATAAGAAAATCAAATTAACACTTACCTACCCTGCTTCAACAGGACGTAATTTCACAGAAATTCTGCGTGTGATTGATTCCTTACAATTAACTGCTAATTACCAAGTAGCTACGCCTGCTGATTGGGTGAATGGTGACGATGTGATCATCGTTCCAGCTGTCTCTAATGAAGATGCCGTAGCTAAATTCCCTAAAGGATTTACTTCGGTTAAACCTTATTTACGTAAAACACCACAACCGAATTTATAATCGGTTTTTGCCTAAGTTAAATGCCAAAATTCATTAGCTGTGGATTTTGGCATTTTTTAGTATAAAACCGTATTTTTGTAGCTCATTAATATAATCCGCATGTTATCAACGATTAATTTTACTTCTACTGCTGCCTATAAAGCACTCTTATCTGATCAAACTCGTTTAGCTTCAACCACCATCGCACAGTTATTTGCAGGCGATTCCAATAGACAAGCTACCTATAGACAAACATTTAACGGCATCTTCTTCGACTATTCGAAAAATCTAATTGATGAAAAGAGCTTTCAATCTTTATTACAGTTAGCAAAGGAATGTGGCTTAGAAGAGGCGATCAAAGCGCAATTTTCAGGGGATAAGATTAATCAAACAGAGGGTCGTTCGGTTTTACATACGGCATTGAGAGCTAAATCTTCCGCTTCCGTATTAGTGGATGGAGAAAATATTATTCCTAAGATTCAAGCTGTTAAAGCACAGATGAAAGAATTTTCTGAGAAAGTTATCTCAGGTGCTTGGAAAGGATTTTCTGGTAAAGAAATTACGGATGTAGTAAACATTGGTATTGGTGGTTCTGACTTAGGTCCCGTCATGGTGACAGAAGCCTTGAAACCGTATAAAACACGATTAAACGTACACTTTGTTAGTAATGTGGACGGAACTCACATAGCAGAGACCTTAAAGAAAGTCAATCCAGAGACAACCTTGTTTTTAATTGCTTCTAAAACATTCACCACGCAAGAGACGATGGCGAATGCCTTCTCTGCTCGAGATTGGTTCTTAGCAGCGGCTAAAGACGATGTAGCGGTTGCTAAGCATTTTGTAGCTTTATCTACGAATACAAAGGCTGTGGCTGAATTTGGAATAGACACAGCAAATATGTTTGTGTTTTGGGATTGGGTAGGTGGACGTTATTCTTTATGGTCTGCGATTGGATTATCTATCTGTTTATCCGTTGGATACACACATTTCGAGGCACTATTAGCGGGTGCTGAAGCCATGGATAGCCATTTTGCTTCAGCTTCCTTCGAAAGTAATATTCCTGTGATCTTAGGTTTGTTGGGTATTTGGTATGTGAATTTCTTTAATGCACCAACACACGCTATTTTGCCTTATGACCAATATATGCACCGTTTTGCTGCCTATTTCCAACAAGGAGATATGGAATCAAATGGAAAGACGATTGATCGTGCTGGCAAACGAGTTAACTACGCAACTGGTCCAGTAATTTGGGGAGAACCAGGTACAAACGGCCAACACGCATTCTACCAGTTAATTCACCAAGGAACACAATTAATTCCTGCTGATTTTATTGCTCCAGCAGTGACACACAATAAAATAGGAAATCACCATACTCTATTGATGTCTAATTTCTTTGCTCAAACAGAGGCATTAATGAATGGGAAGTCGAAAGAAGTAGTTGTTGCTGAATTACAAAAAGCTGGCTTGAGCGAGGCTGAGATTGAGAAATTAGCGCCATTTAAGGTGTTTGAAGGAAATAAACCCACTAACTCATTCCTAGTAAAACAAATTGATCCAGCTACATTGGGCTCTTTAATTGCCATATATGAACACAAGATATTTGTTCAGGGAGTTATTTGGAACATCTTTAGCTACGACCAATGGGGTGTAGAATTAGGAAAGCAATTAGCTAATTCAATCCTTCCAGAATTAGAGAATGAAGAGAAAATTAATTCCCACGATTCTTCTACGAACGGATTGATTAATCAATTCAAGGCTTGGAGGTAATTAAGCTTTCAACAAAGCAATCATTTCAGAGATGGAGAGCAGGTTCTGTTCTCCATTTTTCATATCCTTTACATTCGCTTTTCCTTCTTTCAATTCAGACTCCCCTATCACAGCGACATAAGCGATTTTTTTCTTGTCTGCGAATTCGAACGACTTTTTGATTTTGGCAATATCTGGATAAACTTCCGCCGGAATTCCTGCTTTACGTAATTCATTGGCCATTCCTAAACTGGCTTTGCGTCCAGTCTCATCGAAATAGGTAAAAAGAATGGCACTTGCACTAGTTGCCATTTCAGGGAAAAGCTTTAATTCTTCCATGACATCCAAAATACGTTCGATACCAAAAGAGATTCCAACTCCTGACATATTAGGTAATCCAAAAGAACTCGTTAAATCATCGTAACGACCTCCGCCCACAATAGATCCAAAAGGAAGATCAACCGCTTTACCTTCATAGATCAAACCGGTATAATAGCTCAAGCCTCGGGCTAATTTATAATCAAAAACAAGATTATCGGATGAGAATCCATTGGTTTCAGATAAGGATAAGACCTCTGTGATTTCTGATAAACCTTGTAAACCTGTGGCATTCGTGTCAAAAAACGTAGTTAGTTTCGCGATTTTCTCTTCATTCGATCCCTCAAACAAAACTAAATCTTTAATAGCCTCTGTCTTATCTTCTGTAAACCCTTTCTGAATCAATTCCTTCGCTACATTCTCCCAACCAATCTTATCTAGTTTATCTAAGGCAACGGCAAAGGCTACAAAACGTGCACTTTCCCCTAAGCTATCTACGATACCCGCTAAAATTTTACGGGAGTTTATGTATAAGTTAACACGAAGCTTCAATGAATTGAAAATCGATTGAAATAAGGCAATAAGTTCAGCCTCATTTACTAAAGAATCCGATCCAATAATATCGGCATCACATTGATAGAACTCGCGGTAACGACCTCTTTGCGGACGATCTGCTCTCCAAACCGGCTGAATTTGGTAGCGACGGAATGGAAAAGCTAAGTCATTACGATTCATGGCAACGAATCGTGCAAAAGGTACTGTTAAATCGTAGCGAAGACCCTTTTCAGAGATTTTAGAAGTCAATGATTTAGAACCAGCATCAACGTCAGCTGGTGAAACTTTGGATAAATAATCACCGCTATTCAAAATTTTAAATAGCAATTGATCGCCTTCCTCACCATATTTTCCCGTCAAGGTAGACAAATTCTCAATAGCTGGAGTTTCAATTGTTTGAAAGCCAAATCCCTGAAAATGAGTCTTTATGATGTCAAAAACGTAATTACGTTTTGCCATTTCTGTAGGACCAAAATCCCTTGTACCTCGTGCGTTTGCTGGTTTCTGCATATTTCTAAAAAAACAAATTTAATTAATTATGCTATAATATTTTTGATAATAGTCGATTTTAGCTATTTTTGCAAACCAAATTATCAAAGACATGGCAGTAACTAGACTAAAACGTAAAGACAGAAGAAATAAAGCAGTAGCTAACAACAAGGTTGCAGCTATCAAAATTTTAAAAGCAAGACCTATCATCAAGTTAGTTGATGTAGAAGCTATTAAAGCTAGCTTTGCTAAATAAGAATTATATTCTTTATATTTAAACCGGTTTATGCCGGTTTTTTTATGCTCAATCCAATCCTATTCAACAATGAAAAAGACATTATTTGCCATCTCAGCCCTACTTTTGGGTTCAGCAACGTTAACACTTGCACAAGATCATCGCCACGTAAAAGTAAATCCAACAAACCCGAATGACACGGAATATTGGGAACCAAGCATTACTGTAGTAACTCCTGGAGCCATTCCATCCGATGCGATTGTTTTATTCGATGGTAAAAATTTAGATAATTGGGAATCAGCAAAAGATGGCTCACCTGCAGCTTGGAAAGTAGCTGATGGAAAGATGACCGTCGTAGGTGGCAAGGGAAATATCTCTACTAAAGAGAAATTCACTAACTATCAATTGCACATCGAATGGCAATCCCCTATCGAACCTGAAACGTTAAAAAGCCAAGGAAAAGGAAATAGTGGTGTATTCATGCAAGGAATGTATGAAGTTCAAGTGATGAACTCGTATCAAAACCCGACTTACCGCAATGGTCAAGCAGGGGCCATTTACAAGCAAACACCTCCTTTAGTCAATGCAACCTCTAAAATGGGGGAATGGAATACCTACGATATCATATATACCGCTCCTGTATTCACCACAAATGGGGGAATTGAAACACCAGCGTATGTAACAGTGATTCACAATGGCATTGTAGTGCAAAACCACACGAAGATCCAAGGAACGACTGAATATATTGGACAGCCTTTGAATCCAGTTCACGGACCTGGACCTATTAGTTTACAGGACCATGGAAACGCAGTAAGCTTCCGTAATATTTGGTTAAGAAAAATGTAATTAATTTCTTAATTTTGAAGGGAAGGTTTTCAACATAAAAGCCTTCCCTTTTTTTGTTTCTATGAAATACATCATTAGCTGGGTTTTACGATTTATCCCGAGAAAATTCATTCAATTATTTGCCCACAGACTCATCAAAATATACAGTATTTTCTTAACCGGGAATAAGGTTTATTGCCCAGTTTGTGACCATTCCTTTCGTCATTTCTTGCCTTATGGCCGGTTAACGCCGCGTGAAAATGCACTTTGCCCATCCTGCTTAAGTTTAGAGCGTCATCGTTTAATGTATTTATATCTAAAGAACGAGACGACCTTTTTTACAGATAAGCCTAAATTATTGCATATCGCACCAGAATATTGTTTTATCGAGCGTTTTGAGAAGCATTTAGGTGATCAATACATTACAGCTGACATCGAAAGCCCTTTGGCAAAAGTGAAAATGGATTTACATGATATTCCATTCGAAGACAACACATTCGATGCGGTATTCTGTAATCACGTTTTAGAACACGTGAAAGACGATGTTCGTTGTATGCAGGAAATCAGACGGGTATTAAAACCTACTGGTTTTGCTTTATGCCAAAGTCCTCAAAGATATGATCTGGCAACAACCTATGAAGACGCGAGCATCACAGATCCACGGGAACGCGAAATTCATTTCTTACAAGATGACCATTTGCGTATCTATGGACGTGATTACGGTACACAGTTAGAAAAGTCTGGATTTACCGTAGAACCTGTTAATTTAATTGAGAAATTAGGTTTGGCAGAAAGCCAAAAAATGGCATTGCCACTAGAAGAGATTATTTACGTTTGTCGCAAATAAGATGAGATATACTCCATTTTCAGCTGAATTATTTAAAAAGAATCGGGCCAAATTGTACGTACAATTACCCCCTAAATCCATCGTGGTTGTTAGTTCCAACGACATCATGCCCACGAATGCCGATGGGACGATGGGATTCAGACAAAACAGTGATTTGTTTTACTTATCTGGTTTAGATCAAGAAGAGAGCTTTTTAATTTTGTATCCGGATGCTCCAGAAGCACAATGGAGAGAAATCGCCTTTGTGCGCGAGACATCTGAGTTAATTGAAATTTGGGAAGGACATAAATATACCAAAGATGAGGCGACTCAAACTTCAGGGATTAAGAACATCCAATGGTCGTCTAATTTTGAATCACTTCTAAAAACCTTAGTTTACTCTGCAAATCATATCTATTTAACTGATAATGAGCATTTACGTAATGCTTCAGTAGTTCAGACGCAGAATGCTCGCTTAGGTATAAATATAAGAAATACGTATCCTAATCACACCATAGGTCGCCTCGCTCCTATTTTGAGTGATTTGCGTATGCAAAAAGAACCGGAAGAATTACAGGCACTGCAAGTGGCTTGTGATATTACGGATAAAGGATTTAGACGCGTTTTAAATTTCACTAAACCAGGTGTAACTGAATATGAGATTGAAGCAGAATTCATTCACGAATTCACGCGTAATCGATCAGAAGGCTTTGCCTATACGCCCATCATTGCTTCTGGAGCTAATGCATGTGTACTTCACTACATCGATAATGCGCTTCCGTGTAAGGACGGGGATATGCTTTTATTAGATGTAGGAGCCTCTTATGCGAATTATAATGCGGATATGACCCGTACGATTCCAGTAAATGGCCGTTTTAGCCCTCGTCAGAAACAGGTGTATCAAGCGGTGCATGCTGTTTTGAATTATGCTACTGAAATAATGCAACCGGGAGTGTTTTGGGTAGATTACCAAAAAGAGGTCGAGCGCTTCATGGAAGGGAAATTAATCGATCTAGGTTTATTTTCTCGTGCTGACTTAGAAAAACAAAATCCGGCTAATCCACTGTATAAAAAATACTTCATGCACGGAGTTGCCCATCATTTAGGGTTAGATGTACACGATGTTTGGGATAAATACAAACCTTTTCAAGAAGGAATGGTTCTTACCTGTGAACCCGGTATATATATTCAAGAGGAAGGATTAGGAATAAGATTAGAGAACAACCTAGTCATTCAATCAGGTACGAATATCAATCTGATGAAGAATATTCCGTTAGATTGGGAGGAAATTGAAGAATTAATGAATCAATAAAACGGGTTAAATGCCTTGTTTTGGCTATATTTGTAGCTTAGTTTAAGGGGAAGCCCTAAGGAGAAATAATTCTATATGAAACACCTGCGTAATTTTTGCATCATTGCCCATATCGACCACGGTAAAAGTACACTAGCCGATCGATTAATTGAATTCACCAATACCGTTCAAAAGCGCGATATGATGAATCAATTGCTCGATGATATGGATTTAGAGCGTGAACGCGGTATTACCATTAAGTCTCACGCGATTCAAATGCAATACCCTAAAGATGGGGAATTGTATACGTTTAACTTGATTGACACGCCAGGACACGTCGATTTCTCTTACGAAGTATCCCGTTCCATTGCGGCATGCGAAGGTGCATTGTTAATTGTAGATGCATCCCAAGGTATTGAGGCGCAGACTATTTCTAATTTATACTTAGCAATTAGTCATGATCTTGAAATCATTCCAGTATTAAATAAGATCGATTTACCTGGCGCGATGCCGGAGGAGGTTTCAGACCAAATTATCGATTTAATTGGCTGTAAAAAAGAAGATATCATTCACGCCTCTGGTAAGGAAGGAATTGGTATTCAAGATATCCTTGATGCGGTAGTAGCCCGTATACCTGCTCCCAAAGGTGAACCAGAAGCGCCACTACAAGCCTTAATCTTTGATTCTACCTTTAATTCCTACCGCGGTATCGAAGTAATTTTCCGTGTGTATAATGGGGAAATCAGAAAAGGAGATAAAGTAAAGTTCATCAATACAGGTAAAGAATATTACGCAGATGAAATTGGTACGCTTGGGTTAGAACAAGAACCCAAACAAATCATCAAAACCGGTGACGTAGGCTATCTGATTTCAGGTATTAAAGAGGCTAAAGAAGTAAAAGTGGGTGATACCATTACACATGTTGCTAATCCTACCCTTTCTGCTATCCAAGGTTTTGAAGAAGTAAAGCCGATGGTTTTCGCCGGTATCTATCCAGTAGAAACTTCAGAATTCGAGGATTTGCGCGATGCGATGGAGAAGCTTCAGTTAAATGACGCCTCTTTAGTGTGGGAGCCAGAGACTTCGGCTGCCTTAGGATTCGGATTCCGTTGTGGTTTCTTAGGCATGTTGCACATGGAAATTGTGCAAGAACGTCTAGAACGCGAGTTTGATATGACAGTGATTACCACTGTTCCATCGGTAAAGTTCAAAGTGATTACTACCGCAGATGAATTATTATGGGTTTCTGCTCCAGCTGATTTGCCAGAACCCAATTTGATTAATATTATTGAGGAGCCTTATATTAAGGCACAAATTATTACCAAATCCGAGTATACAGGGGTGATTATGAGCCTTTGTATGGATAAGAGGGGTATTTTAGTCAACCAAATATATCTGACAACGGATCGCGTTGAATTAACGTTTGATATGCCCTTATCTGAGGTAGTATTTGACTTCTTTGATCGATTAAAGACGATTTCGAGAGGTTATGCTTCCCTAGATTACGAATACAAAGATTACGAACCAGGTGAAATGGTGAAGCTGGACATCATGTTAAATGGTGACAAAGTGGATGCTTTATCAGCTATTGTACACCGGGACAAGGCGTATGACTGGGGCAAACGTTTATGTGAGAAATTACGTGAATTGATCCCTAGACAACAATTTGAAATTGCGATTCAAGCGGCGATTGGGCAGAAGATTATTGCTCGTGAGACGGTAAAAGCGTTGCGTAAGGATGTTTTGGCCAAATGTTATGGTGGTGACATCTCTCGTAAACGTAAATTATTAGAGAAGCAAAAGAAAGGAAAGAAACGGATGCGCCAAGTGGGTAACGTAGAAATTCCACAAGAGGCATTTATGGCCGTTCTTAAACTAGATTAATACGGAATAATTATCACATAAAATTTTTAAAAACAGGGTTTAAAGCGTAATTTTAAACTTTCAAACAAAATAAGATGGCTGAAATTATTAGAATGCCCAAGATGAGCGACACGATGTTAGAAGGTGTGATCGCTAATTGGCTAAAAAAAGAAGGTGACGTTATTAAATCAGGTGACATCATTGCGGAAGTCGAGACAGACAAAGCGACGATGGAACTAGAGAATTATGAAGACGGTACTTTATTATATATCGGTGTAAAAGTAGGCGAAGCGGTCCCTGTTGATGGAATTATTGCTATCGTAGGTACACCAGGTGAAGATTATTCAGCACTATTAGCTGCACCTGCAGCTGCTACATCTCCTGCTCCAGTAGCATCTGAACCTGTTGCCGCAACAGCTGCACCAGTAGCACAAGCACCAGCTGCAACTCCTGCCATTGATTTAAGTGGTGTAAAAGCTGTGGCAGTTCGTATGCCTAAAATGAGTGATACCATGATAGAGGGTGTCATCGCTAAGTGGTTAAAAGCCGTAGGCGATGTAATCAAGAATGGAGATATCATTGCGGAAGTAGAAACAGATAAAGCAACAATGGAATTAGAGAACTATGAAGATGGTACTCTTTTATATATCGGTGCTAAAGAAGGACAAGGTGTCATCGTAGATGGTATTATTGCCATTGTAGGTGAGCCGGGTGCTAATTTCCAGTTAATCTTAGATGCAGAAGCGGCTCCTAAAGCAAGTACTCCTGCTCCAGCGCCAGCAGCTCCTGTGGCTGCCCCGGTAGCAAGTGCTCCAACACCTGTAGTAACTAAAGCTCCGGTGGTAGAAGAAAAAACAGCATCTAAACCAGGTGCAGAATTAAAGGCTAGTCCTTTAGCTCGTGCTTTGGCAAAAGAAAAAGGGTATAACTTAAACTGGATCACGGGAACGGGTGAAGGTGGACGTATCACGAAAGCTGACGTAGAAGAATACAATCCTAATTCAGGTGGCGCAAATGCGAACTTCACTGGAGGAGTAGAAAGCTTCGAAGATATTCCGAACAGCCAGATGCGTAAAACCATCGCACGACGTTTATCTGAATCTAAATTCAGCGCTCCAGAATTCTATCTAACGATGGAAATCAATATGGACAAAGCGATGGAAGCACGTGTGAGCATGAATGAAACATTCCCCGTGAAGATTTCATTTAACGACATGGTGATTAAGGCTACTGCCCTATCTCTTGCGAAACACCCGAAAGTAAATTCGTACTGGATGGAAGATCGTATCCGTGTCAACAAACATGTACATATCGGTATGGCTGTTGCAGTAGAAGATGGCTTATTAGTTCCAGTTATCCGTTTTGCTTCTGAAAAATCGATTGCACAAATCTCTGCAGAAGCTAAGGATCTAGGCGCTAAGGCGAAAGGCAAATTATTACAACCTAAAGATTGGGAAGGTAACACGTTTACTGTTTCTAACTTAGGTATGTTCGGTATTGATCAGTTTACCTCTATCATTAACTCACCAGAATCTTGTATTCTAGCTGTGGGTGGAATTAAAGAAACGGTAGGTGTGAAAAATGGTCAATTCTATGCCACCAACGTTATGAAATTAACATTGACTTGTGATCATCGCGTGGTAGATGGTGCAACTGGAGCTGCGTTCCTGTTAACCCTGAAACAATACCTAGAGGACCCAATCAAAATGTTTTTATAAAATTGATTCTGCAAGCCTCGAATAACCTCGAGGCTTGCTTTTTTTAGATTAAATACGATGAGCAGAAACAATATCAGAATTGCGGTACAGAAGTCAGGACGCCTAAGCGATGACTCGTTGAAATTATTTAAGGAGTGTGGCATTAAATTTGAGTCGGGCGGTTCTAAGCTTCGTTCCATTTCCAGCAACTTCCCTATTGAATTTCTCTTCTTACGTGACGATGATATTCCAGGTTATGTCGAAGATGGAGTGGCTGATTTAGGCGTAGTAGGTTTGAATGTGCTAATGGAGCATACGCGCAAAGTAGCTATCGTTAAAGAATTAGGCTTTTCTAAATGTCGCCTTTCTTTAGCTATTCCACGAGGTGAGAATTATACCGATTTAAAACAGTTCGAGGGGAAAAGCATCGCTACTTCATATCCCAATCTAACAAGCCAATTCTTATTAAAGAACGGTGTTAAGGCAGAAATGCACGAGATCTCAGGTTCTGTAGAGATAGCCCCTTCTATCGGACTCGCAGAAGGCATATGTGATATCGTTTCTACTGGAGGTACGCTACTAAGCAATGGTCTTAAAGAAGTGGCTACGGTTTTTCAAAGCCAAGCTGTGATGATTGCTAACACGGCCTTATCATCCGAGAAACAGGCTATTTTAGACAAGTTATTATTTAGAATTGACTCGGTTCAAAGAGGCCAAAATGCGAAATATGTGGTTTTAAACGTTCAAGAGCAAAACATTGATAAAGTGACTGCTTTATTACCGGGAATGAAATCTCCTTCGGTATTGCCATTAGCTACGAAAGGCTGGTTCTCTTTGCATTCGGTGATTGAGGAGAATGACTTTTGGAATATCATTGAAAACCTGCGTGATGCAGGTGCTGAAGGTATCTTAGTATTACCAATTGAAAAAATGATTCTTTAATCATGTTTACACAAATCAATTATCCTTCTCGTTTAGATTATGCCGCTATATGTCAGCGTCCGGCTTTAGAGCAGGGACAATTAGATGCCTTAATTTCTGACGTTTTTAGCCAAGTTAAATCGAAAGGCGATCAAGCCTTACGTGAATTAACTGCAACCTACGAAAAGAGAGAGATTACAGATATTCTGTATACGGCCGCAGAAATGGAGGATTTAGCCTCAAAAACAGATATAACATTACAAAAGGCAATCGATCATGCCTATGCTAATATTTATACCTTTCATGCGGCACAAAAGTTAGTTCCGAATAAAATTGAAATTAATCCAGGTGTGGTGTGTTGGCAAAAGTCCACTGGCATCGATAAAGTGGGTATCTACATTCCTGGAGGAACAGCTCCCCTATTTTCAACGGTTTTGATGTTAGCCATTCCAGCTCGTATCGCAGAATGTCAAGAAGTGGTTCTTTGTACTCCTGCTACTCACCCCGCTATTTTCTACGCTGCTAAATTATGTGGCGTAACTAAGATGGCTAAAGTAGGCGGCTCACAAGCTATTGCTGCCTTGAGCTTAGGTACAGAAAGCGTTCCCGCAGTGTATAAAATTTTTGGTCCAGGAAATCAATACGTCACTGCTGCCAAGATGTATGCGAATCGGTTAGGAACAGCCATCGATATGCCAGCTGGTCCATCAGAAGTAGCTGTATATGCAGACCAAACAGCTAATCCAGCTTACATTGCCTCAGATTTACTATCACAAGCAGAACACGGATCAGATTCACAAGTTATTTTAGTAAGTACATCTTACTCCATCGTGGAAGAAACGATCGCTGAAATCAATCTTCAGCTAGCCGAATTACCTAGAAAAGACTTAGCTGAAAAAGCGTTGGCTAATTCAAAATTTGTTTTAGTAAATACTTCAGCAGAAGCCATTGACTTATTAAACGAATACGCTGCAGAACATTTAATTTTAGCTTGTGACAATGCCGAGGGATTTGCAGACCACATTCGTAATGCAGGATCTATCTTTTTAGGGCATTATACTCCTGAGTCTGCTGGAGATTATGCTTCAGGTACCAATCACACATTACCTACGAATGGATTTGCGAGAGCTTATTCTGGTGTTAATTTGGATTCGTTTACGAAGAAAATTACTTTACAATCCATCTCTAAGCAAGGTTTGGAGCAATTAGGTAAGACTATTATTGATATGGCTGAAGCTGAATCATTACAAGCTCACGCGAATGCCGTTAAAATTAGATTAAGCTAAGTATGAATTTCGAAAACTTCATATTGCCCCATATTTGGAACCTAAAACCTTATTCATCAGCAAGAGATGAGTTCAAAGGTAAAGAAGGAGTGTTTCTAGATGCGAATGAAAATCCATTAGGTTCAGGAGTATCTGAAAATTGGAATCGCTATCCAGATCCTTTACAATTAGCCATTAAAGAGCAGTTAGCTGGAATTAAATCCTGCTCAACGGATCAAATTTTCCTCGGAAATGGATCAGATGAAGCCATCGATTTAATCATGCGCATGACCTGTCAATCAGGTGTACATAATATTATCTTGTGCCCTCCTACCTATGGCATGTATGAGGTGAGCGCTTCTATTAACCATATCGAGCAGCGTAAGGTAAGCTTAACGCAGCATTATCAATTGGATGTGGAGGGAATATTACAGGCGGTTGATCAAAATACGCGTTTGTTATTTCTTTGTTCGCCTAATAATCCGACCGGGAATAAATTGAATCGTTCGGATATTTATACGTTAATAGAATCTTTTAAATCAGGTTTTATTATCATTGATGAAGCATACATTGACTTTTCTGATGAAATTAGTTTCATTTTAGAATTAGCGAAATACCCTCAGGTCATTGTGATGCAGACGCTTTCCAAAGCCTATGGATTAGCTTCCTTGCGATTAGGTATGGCCTTTGCACATCCTACCATTATCAGCTTGTTGAATAAAATAAAGCCACCCTATAATATTAGTGGAGCGACGCAGGAGATAGTTTATAAAGCACTATCTAACGTATCATTTAAAAATGAATCAGTTAAATCAATTCTTTCCGAACGCGACCGATTAAAAAAATCACTCATAAACGTTCCAGGGGTTATTCAAATTTATCCTTCCGATGCCAATTTTATATTAGTGCATTTTAAACAGGCTAACGACCTTTTTGATTATTTGATTGAGGCGAAATTAATCACTAGAAACCGGAGTTCTGTCGCCTTATGTGAAGATTCTATACGAATTACGATTGGGTTATCAGAAGAAAACGATAAATTAGTTCAACTAATCAACCAGTTTTACAAAGCTTAATATGTTCAAACGCTTATTTCTTATCTTGATTCTACTTTGTAGCCTTACTACTGTAAAGGCACAAATGAAGGATTGGGCGGCTGGATTTAGAGTGGGCGAGCCCGGTGGATTTATGATTAAGCGCTATCTACCTAGTGGAAAAAATGCAATTGAAGTTAATTTTGGCACCTATGGCGGACTTTGGGGCACTAATCGCTCCTATCAAAACGGCTCCTTCCAAAACATCGGATTCTCCATGAATGCCTTGTATTTATGGCATCGACCTACCCTAGTCAATTCAGATTTACATTATTATTATGGAGCAGGACCTCAGTTTGTGTCTAGAAACTTATTCTCCAATAATTCTGTTTTCCCAGAAACAAAACGAGGTTTAGGTGCAGCTGGAGTAGCTGGACTGGAATACTTTCCTATTGATGCACCCAATCTCTCTTTCTTTGCGGAACTAGGGATGTATTCAGAATTATTACCTAATCCATTTTTTCTACACATTCAGGGTGGTGTAGGCGTAAAAGTCAATTTTTAATGGGGATGTAGCTCAGTTGGCTAGAGCGCTTGCATGGCATGCAAGAGGTCGTCGGTTCGAGACCGATCTTCTCCACACTTACAAACGGTCTTTGAAGGACTCGTATCCGAAAGATTTCAATAAGTGGAATTGCTCCTTTTTATCTAATTTACCGATACTAGGTAAGTTAACTCCATTAAATGTAGTTGTTTTCACCATTGTATAGTGAATCATATCTTCTAAAATGATTTCATCCCCTATTTGCAATTCCTTTTCGAACGAATAATCGCCATAGAAATCACCTGCTAAACATGTCATACCGCCAAAACGATACGTGGGCTTACCTGTTTCAGGTTCTGAATTCGCTCCTCTTATCCGAGGTTTATAGGGCATCTCTAACGTATCTGGCATATGTGCCGCAAAAGATACATCTAAAATAGCCACCGTAATACCAGCAGATTCGACAATATCCAATACCGTTGATTTTAAAAAACCCGTTTGCCAGCCTACAGCTGAACCAGGTTCGAGAATAATCTGTAGGTTAGGGTATTTTTGGCAAAATCCTTTTAATAATCCAATTAAATGTGCCACATCATAATCAGCTCTTGTAATTAGATGGCCACCGCCTAAATTCAACCATTTTAAGCTAGGCAACAAATCGCCAAACTTCTCCTCAATTACGGCAAGAGTACGCTCCAAAACAAAGGAATCATTTTCACATAAAGTATGCGAATGCAATCCTTCAATACCTGCCGGCAAATCTCCTAAATCAGAGCGACGAATGCCTAAGCGTGAACCAGCCACACAGGGATTATACATATCAGTCTCCACTTCCGCATATTCAGGATTAATACGTAATCCACAAGATATTCCCGCAGCGTGAGCACGATCTTTGTATTGATTGTATTGATTCAAAGAATTAAACGTGATATGACCCGCATACGAAGCAAGCTCTTCCCATTCCGATTCTAAATAGGCAGGAGAATACACATGAGGCCTCACGCCCATTTCCTCAAAAGCTAATCGCGCTTCGTGTAAGGAACTAGCTGTGGCTCCTGCTAAATAATGCTTTACTAAGGGAAACTCGTGGTAAAAAGAAAATCCTTTCAACGCACAAATAATCTCAATACCTGCTTCTTGCTGAACACGCTTTAACAGTTCAAGATTAGCAACCAGTAAATTTTCCTCCAATACATAACAAGGAGATGGAATCGAAGGATAGTACGACATACTAATATTCGTGAGGTAAAGTGATGTTATGTTGCTCATCCCAAGGTAAACCGTGAATATTCAACAATTCCATAAATGGATCTGGATTAAATTCTTCCACATTAAATACGCCTGGAGCAAACCAAGAACCATCAATCATTAAGGAAGCACCAATCATGGCTGGAACCCCAGTGGTATAACTAACACCTTGTGCTTGAACTTCTTGGTAACAATCTGCATGGTGGCAATTATTCCAAACATAATAAGTGGCATCCTTGCCATCTTTCATTCCTTTGATTTGGCAACCGATAGAAGTTTGGCCAGAATAATTTTCACCTAAGGTTCCTGGTTCTGGTAAAACAGCCTTTAAAAACTCTAATGGAACGATATCCATTCCTTTGAACTTAATCGGTGCAATCGAAGTCATACCTACATTTTGAAGTACTTCTAAGTGCGTTAAATAGGCTTGACCAAAGGTCATCCAGAAACGCGCGCGCTTCAACGTAGGGAAGTTCTTTGTAAGTGACTCTAATTCTTCATGATAAAGGACATACGATTCTTTCGGTCCAATGTTTGGATAATCGATAGGTTTGTGAATCGACATCGGCTCGATCTCAATCCATTCACCATTCTCCCAGTATTTACCTTTTTGCGTAATCTCGCGGATATTAATCTCTGGATTAAAGTTTGTAGCAAACGCTTTTCCGTGATCTCCTGCGTTACAATCGATGATGTCTAAATAATGCATCTCATCGAAATAATGCTTGTTCGCATAAGCCGTATAAACACCTGTTACACCTGGGTCAAAGCCACAGCCTAATAAAGCCATTAATCCGGCTTTCTTAAACTTCTCTTGGTAAGCCCACTGCCACGAATATTCAAATTTAGCTACGTCTTTAGGCTCGTAATTCGCCGTATCTAAATAATGAACACCTGCCTCAAGACAAGCATCCATAATCGTTAAATCTTGATAAGGCAATGCCACATTGATAACTAAGAAGGGCTTTTCTTCTTTGAACAAAGCCACTAATTCAGGTACATTATCTGCATCTACCTGACGTGTTTTCACGGCAGTAGGTAAACCAATAGCAGCACATTCAGCGGCAATGGCATCACATTTAGATAAAGTACGAGAAGCTAGAACGATCTCAGAAAAGGAAGCAGGATTCATCGCGCATTTCTTTACGACTACATTTCCAACGCCACCAGCACCAATAATTACGATTTTTTTAGACATAGCATTTTAAAAAGAAATGCAAAAATAGAACATCAATGGCTAAAAACCATATTAATTTTTATACGGACGTATAATTTTGACAATTCGATCTAGCCAAAACTTTTGGTACAACAAATCCTCCCGAACACCATATGTAGTACTGGCGTGAATGAAGCTAATGGCTGGACGATCTTTGGTCACTAAACCTACGTGATTAATGAGTCCCACCTTTCCAGTAGCAAAAAACACCCAATCCCCTAATTGTATGTCTTTCAACTTGATTTCCTCTCCAAATTTTGCTTGGTCCGATGATACACGGGGAATCGAAAAATCATTTGTAGCATAAGCCGTGAAAAGCAGTCCGGAACAATCCATCCCTTTTTTATCTATTCCTCCCGTTTTATAAGGTACCCCTTTGTATTTCTTCGCCTCCTTGATAATATCTTTCAGCTCTGAGGAACTGTAATAGGACGAGCCCGATCGATGAAAAATCCGTTTGACAAAAGAACAGGAGTCTAACAAAACCACTAACATCGCAAAAAAAAGTAAACGCTTATACATAGACTAATTCTTTGGTTTCAAGATAGATTAAAACTCCCTGCGTTACTTGATGACCCATATCCACTAAGGTTTGCTTGTAGCGATTAATTTGATCGTGGTGTTCTGGTTTTTGTTTACCCGTTTTAAAGTCAATCACCTGCAAGGCCTCTCCTATTTTATTCACACGATCCGGACGAATGATCTTTCCGTCTGGACATAATAAATCCACTTCCTTAAAGGCTAATATATCCTTAGCAAAAAAAGCACATACCTCATCTAATTCAAAAAGAGCATCTAAAGAAGATACGTCTATTTTAGATTTCGCCTTCACCTTCACCCAAGCATCCATATCAGACAATTGAGCCAACAAATCGTGTAATTGATTCCCAATTTCACGCTTCTTTGAAGCCGCTGTATACAAATCAGCTTTGGCAGAATTCACCCGAAGTGATACGGGTGATACGTCGTTTCCTAACGAAATTTGAACGTATTTCTCCAAATTAGGTAGGTCTGCGTGCTCTAAAGATGGAATAACGGGTGTATTTGAAAAGGCAAAATAAGATGCGTTCCAAGCTGTCGTGGTTTGCAAATAGGTTGGTATTTCAGCTGAATCTGACTTTTCTTGTGCGTAATCGTAAACAAACCGACCGACGGAATTTGTATACGTTGAAATCGTCTTGGAATGTAAATCAGGATCTGGTACTGTTAAAAGTAAATGCAATGATTGTTTTGGACGCGTAGTGGCCACATAGAGCATATTTAGCGCATCTAGGAAGATGGCTTCTTTCTCTTTTTGCGTTTGCTGAACTAAGCTAGGGTATGGCAAAATCTCAGCAGAATTTACCCGTCCGTAAATATGTTTCAAATTCGAATCTTTGCTTATTGGTAAATCTTCTGATTCCTCCTCACCCATTTCATACCAAATCTTCTCAGAGTCAGCTTGGAATGTCCAATTTACAAAAGGAAGAATCACCACCGGATATTCTAATCCTTTAGACTTATGAATACTCGAAATCGTTACAGCATCGTCTTGATTTGAGCTCGAAATACAATACGAGTTTCGGTTCTGGTTAAAATGCTGCAAGAAACCTGCGACAAGTTTATCTTTTAATAAAACGTATTCATTCAATACATCTAAAAACTTCCACAAGTATTCTTGGCCACTTACATCATTCAATAAATCAAAACCAGAAACTAAATCATACACCCATCGCAATAAATCTGAAAAGACAGGAACCTGAATATGCTTAGTTTGAAAATAAAGTGATGCCTTTTCAAAAGCATCACCAGATAATTGCTCGACAAAGACTAAATCAGTGGCAGAAACAACCTGACCCTTTATTTCTGCATACTGGTAGATCAATTCATATAAATAGAGGGATTCTTTGGGATGCTCAGACAAAGCTAAATAGGACAAAACAAAACCAACTACCGGCGAATAATGTACTAATAGCGAATCTGAAGAAATCACTGGAATCCCCTCTTCTTTCAAACGCAGAGCCAAGTAACGCGAATGTTTATTCTTTCGCGTCAATATCGCCAAATCTTGATACCTAAATCCAATACTTCGATTATATTGAATCAGATTCATCACCTGCTCAAACATGAATTCGTTTTCGGGTTCCGTAAAACCAAAGGTCTCTTTAGACTTGTGGTAGACTAACAAATCTACCTTTCCATTGAAGTCCGAAGAAGCCACCTTCGGGTTTTGCTTTAAATTAGCTCCATAAAGTGGCGAAATTAAGGGACATAAGGCAAGTACTGAATCATTTTCGACCAAGGAGTGGTAGAATTGGTTATTGAACTCAACGACTTCCGTTGCACTGCGGTAATTATCATTCAGCGCTTTAGGGCCAATTTGATGTAGCAAATAATCAAAGCGCTGTTCATCCAGCGATTCTTCCGTAAAATGATCCGCCACTAAAGAAGGGTCCTGAGTGGCCAAAGAAGCAATTAGACTAACTTCCCCTCCCCTAAACTTATAAATGGATTGCTTAGCATCTCCTACTAATAAACTACGTTTCCCCACCGAAGTTGCATTCTCTACTAAAGGCATAAAGTTCTTCCATTGCAAAATGGAGGTATCCTGGAACTCATCGATAAATATGTGGAAATAGCGATCGCCTAACTTCTCATAGATAAATGGAATGGGATCTTGAGAAATCACTTCATAGACTCTTTTAGAAAACTCCGAAATAGGAATCGCCGAATTTTCCTGTTGATAAGCACGCATTTCGCGCTGAATCAGATTTAATAAAGCTAACTTTTTCAAATCCTTCAATACCCAATGTAAGAACCGGTAACGCTTCCAATAAAGGGACTGCAATTCAATAAATTGACTACCTAAATCACTTAATTCAGTTGCATGTTGCTCAATTATCGCTTTATCTGCTCCAATCGCTTTAGCGGAAGTCCACGAATTCCCATCAATTGCTTTTTTGAAATTAGAATAGGCTTTATCTGCTATTTCAGGATTGCGCAAAAAGGACCGCATATTTCCCACTGGACCAGTCCCTCCATAATAATAGAAGGCATCTGGAAAACCGAGCGAATCTATAATCTGAATAAACGAATCAGCTACCGATTTAACCTCGCCTAACATCTGATGCAGTAAACCACGTAATTGATCTTCCAAACGCAAGAAGTCGTTCACTTGAAAAAGGGCCAGATGCGGCTCAATTGCTAAGAATTTCTCTTCTAAGGAAATCTTCAAAAATCCGTGCAAGCTATCCCGCATTCGATTCCAATTTCGACCCTCTGCCACTTCTTGATTTGCAAACGACAAAATCAACTCGCTTAATTCGGCATCTCCTGTACTATTAACCTGATCTAATAGCCGATTAATAAGCTCATGAATTAATCCATTCGAATCTAATAACACCTCGTATTGACTAGGCAGATTTAATTCGTCGATGAAAGATGCGCTAAGTCTTTGGACAAACGAATCAATCGTCATCACAGAGAATAATCCATAATCCTGAAGGATTTGTTGCAAGGTGGTACCCGCCCTCTCCGCTAATTGTTCTTTTGTTAAATGAATACCGTCTTCTGCTAATTCTGTTTGAACCTTATCGATAATGGATAAGACTTTAGATTGTTCTGCGGGGGAAGTCTGATCAAATGCAGGATAAACTGCCATCCCAGCTAAAAAATGTAAAATTCTTTGGCGCATTTCTTCGGCCGCTTTGATCGTAAATGTAACGGCCAAAATACGACGAAAATATCCCTTCGATTCTACCTCTGAGAGCGCCATCTTAATATACTCAATCGTCAAGGTATAGGTTTTACCTGATCCGGCTGAGGCAGAAAAGAGGGTGATTTGTTGAGGTTTCATCGAAATTCTATTAAGAATGCAAGATAAAATAAAAATAGGATTAATTCGGTATGCTTTTATTTCCCTATCTTTGTTTCCCGTAACCAAATCAACAATTCTATCAATGTCTGGTAAAGGGAATCCCAAGAAATCCAAGTTCATTTTTGTTACGGGTGGTGTAACAAGCTCGTTAGGAAAAGGCATCATTGCCTCGTCTTTAGCGAAGCTACTTCAAGCGCGAGGTCTAACCTGTACAATCCAAAAGTTTGACCCTTATATCAACATCGATCCAGGCACACTGAATCCATACGAACATGGCGAATGCTATGTGACGAATGATGGAGCAGAAACGGATCTTGACCTAGGCCATTACGAGCGTTTTTTAAACACGCCTACTAGTCAGGCAAATAACATCACCACTGGTCGTATATATCATAATGTCATTACCAAAGAACGTCGTGGCGATTATCTAGGCAAAACCGTACAGGTGGTACCTCACATTACTGATGAAATCAAACGCAATATTATGCTCTTAGGCGAATCAGGTAAGTTTGATATCGTTATTACGGAGATTGGTGGTTGCGTAGGTGATATCGAATCATTGCCATTTATTGAGGCAGCTCGTCAATTAAAATGGGATTTAGGTGAAAAGAACACTTTGTTCATTCACTTAACTTTAATTCCTTATTTAGCGTCTGCTGGTGAATTAAAAACCAAGCCTACACAACATAGTGTGAAGCAATTATCTGAGTCAGGTATTCAACCTGATATCTTAGTTTGTCGTACAGAGCACCCTCTTCCTCAGGAAATGAAGAAGAAAATCGGCTTATTCTGTAATGTGTCTGAAGCGGATGTAATTGAGGCAAGAGATGCATCTACTATCTACGAAGTGCCTTTATTAATGAAAGAAGAACGTTTAGATAGCCGCGTTTTATACAAGTTGGATATCTATAATGATAAGGAATCTAATTTGAAGAACTGGACTAGTTTCCTTTCCAAATTACAAAATCCCAAGTTCGAGATCAATATCGGCTTAATTGGTAAATACGTAGAATTAAAAGATTCTTATAAATCCATTGCGGAAGCCTTTATTCACGCCGGAGCTGCAAATGACATCAAAGTAAACTTGAATTGGATTTCTTCTGAAACAATGGATACGGAAGATGTATCAGAAACATTAGCTGGTTTAGATGGTATTTTAGTGGCACCAGGTTTTGGAGAAAGAGGTATTCAAGGAAAAATCAACGCTGTCAAATATGCTCGTGAGAACAAAATTCCTTTCTTAGGTATTTGTTTAGGTATGCAATGCGCAGTTATTGAGTTTGCTCGTAATGTAATGGGTTTATCAGAGGCACATTCGTTTGAAATGAACCCAGAAAGTCCTGATCCGGTGATTAACTTAATGTTAGAACAAAAGGATATTTCTGAAAAAGGCGGTACGATGCGTTTAGGCGCCTATCCTTGTAAGATTGAAAAAGGAACTTTGGCCTATAAAATCTACGGAAAAACATCCATTCAGGAGCGTCACAGACATCGCTATGAATTCAATAACGATTACTTAGATCAATTCCATAAGGCTGGATTAGTTACTTCTGGTATTAATCCTGATTCGAATTTGGTAGAGATCGTGGAAATTGAAAATCATCCTTTCTTTGTGGGTGTTCAATTTCACCCAGAATATAAATCGACGGTTGAAAGTCCGTCTCCCCTATTTGTACAATTTGTTAAGGCAGCGCATCAACACGCTGTTCCATTCATCAAAAATTCAAAATAAGTAATCATGGATAGAAATTCCATCACGGGTATTGTATTAATTATGGGTATGCTGTTAGGCTACCAATATTTCTTTGCCCCTAAAGAAGTTCCTGCGGTAAAGGCTAAAGCGGTAACTCAAAAAGCCATTATTCCGAAGGATACTGCCAAATTGGTATCGATTGATTCTAGCATTAAGCAAGAACAAATCTTTACCTTGGAGAACAATGATATCATCGTTAAGGTATCTTCCAAAGGAGCTAAGCTAGTTTCTGTTCAATTAAAGAACTACAAAAGCTATGCCAATTTCAATGTAGGAAAGTCAGACGGATTATACTTGTATAACGCTGCATCAGATGAGTTCAGTGTTGAATTACCTACTGCTGCAGGCAAGGTAAAGGTTTCTAATCTTGATTTTACAGGGGTTCAATCAGGTAACAAAGTGAGCTTTACAGGAGCATTAGCGAATGGTCAAGCCATTTCATCTAGCTATGTATTACCTGAATCAGGATTTCTATTAGATTACCAATTAGATGCCAAATCGGTTGCTTTAACCGGTGGCGATTATTTCATTCATTGGAAAGAGCAAGTTCATCAAACGGAGAAAGATATCACCGAGGAGCGTAAAGCTACTATCAATTATTTATTGACCGAAGATGAGGAATTTGATTACCTATCTGAGAATCCTAGCTCGGTTACAAATGAGAATTTAGACAAAAGCACGAAATGGATAAGCTTCAAGAAAAAGTATTTCCTTTCAGGTTTAATTCCTCAAGGATTCGCTTTCAAATCGGCGTCTTTAACTGCAACACCTAATTTGACAGATTCTGTCAACATTAAAACCTTAGATGCGCAGATCATAGCTTCAGCACAAGATCTATCGGCAGGCAAATCAAATTTCACCTTCTACTTTGGGCCTAATGACTATTCGATTGTCAATAAGGTTGAAGCACCTAATTTTGGTAAGAACGTCAAACTGAGTTATGATTTCTTATTGCCGATTACGAAATACATTTTCGTTCCATTATTCGGATTCCTAGAAAGTTTGTTTTCGAATTACGGTTTGTTAATTGTTGTTTTAGTCTTAATCATTAAAACTGCATTATTGCCATTAACGTATAAATCTTACGTCTCTATGGCTAAGACGCGTATTTTGGCTCCAGAAATTGCGGCAATTAAAGAGAAGATTGGCGACGATGCGGCCCGCGTGCAACAAGAAACGATGAAATTATACGGCGAAGTGGGCGTTAATCCTTTAAGTGGTTGTATTCCTGTACTAGCTACTATGCCTGTTTTAATGGCGGTATTCATGTTATTCCCTAATTTGATTAACCTACGCCAAGAATCATTCTTATGGGCCAACGATTTATCTACGTATGATTCATTCTTAAATCTACCATTCAATATTCCGTTCTATGGTTCACATGTTAGTTTATTCTGTTTGTTAATGACAGTCTCACAACTAGCATATGGATATTATAACAACCAAATTACACCAGATCAACCGGGTCAACCGATCAACATGAAAATGATGGCTTATGTAACCCCAGTTATCTTCATGTTTGTAATGAACTCCTTCCCTGCTGGGCTAAGTTTCTACTATTTCGTATCGAACTTAGTAACGATTGGTCAACAATTAGCGATTCGCAAATTTGTGAATGAGGATAAGATCAAGGCCTTGTTAGATGAGAATCGCAAGAAAATTGCTGCGGGTGGTGGTCCTAAAAAATCAAAGTTCTCTCAATACCTTCAAACCCAATTGAAGACGATGGAAGAACAACAAAAAGCAACAACAAAGAATCCGAAGAAAAAATAAGATGAATACCCTAAGCACAGCCTATTTTGAGAAAGCGAAAGAATTAATTCCAGGCGGAGTTAACTCTCCTGTTCGTGCCTTCAAATCAGTAGGTGGAAATCCTGTATTTATCAAATCGGCTAAAGGTGCTTATTTACACGATGTAGACGGGAATTCGTATATTGATTTAATCGGATCATGGGGTCCTATGCTCTTTGGGCAAGCGCATCCAGTGATTGAAGAAGCGGTTCGTGGTGCGTTGAGTAATGGATTTTCTTTTGGTGCTCCTACCTATAACGAGGTATTGATCGCAGAGAAAATCATTTCGATGATTCCTTCCGTTGAAAAGGTTCGTTTAGTAAACTCTGGAACGGAAGCTACCATGGCTGCCATTCGCTTAGCTAGAGCTTACACAAAACGAGATAAGATCATTAAAATGGAAGGCTGTTACCACGGTCATGGCGATTCCTTCCTCATTGCAGCTGGTTCTGGCGTTGCCACCTTAGGAACCCCAGATAGTCCAGGTGTTACCGTTTCTACGGCAAGGGATACTCTGACTGCTATTTACAATGATTTAGAAAGCGTAGAGACTCTTTTCAAAGCAAATCCTACAGAAGTAGCAGCCATCATCATAGAACCCGTTGTGGGCAATATGGGATTAGTGATCCCAAAAGAAGGTTATTTAGAAGGAGTTCAAAAATTGTGCAAGCAATACGGAGCTCTTCTCATTTTCGACGAAGTAATGACGGGATTCCGTCTTTCAGCAGCCGGATACCAAGGCTTAGCCGGAATTCAACCCGATTTAACCACCTTAGGAAAGATTATCGGTGGTGGTCTTCCAGTAGGCGCTTATGGTGGAAAAGCAGAAATCATGGATATGATCGCACCAGCTGGTCCTGTTTACCAGGCGGGAACACTATCTGGAAATCCATTAGCAACAACGGCTGGTTTAGCTATGCTAAACCTAATTACAGAGAATCCGGGAGTATATGCCGCTCTAGAGCAGCGGGGTACCGCCTTAAAAGAAGCTTTAAGTGCAGATTTGAAGACATTAGGTCTTAATTATACCATCAACCAAATCGGATCCATGTTTACTTTGTTCTTTACTGACAAAGCCGTAAACAATTTTAGTGATGCTAAAACATCAGATACTGCCCTATTTGGTAAATATTTCAAAGGCATGTTGGATAAAGGTATCTATTTGCCGCCATCTCAATATGAATCTTGGTTCTTATCAGCTGCTCTAGGCGATTCAGAATACGATCAAATCATTTCAGCGAGTAAAGCAACGCTTCGTTCCTTATAAGATGAAAACGCCGGCCTACAGCCTGATTATTCCTGTTTACAACCGTCCACAAGAGTTAGACGAATTGTTAGCTTGTATTCAAACGCAGGAATTCAAAGATTTTGAAGTGGTCGTTATTGAAGATGGATCAACAGAAGATGCTTCGGCCATCATTGAAAAATATAAAGAGGCATTCTCCTTAGCCTATTATGTCAAAGAAAATGGAGGTCAAGGTTTCGCCCGAAATTATGCATTTGAGCGTGCCAAAGGAGATTACTTCATCATTCTCGATTCAGACGCACTTTTAGAGCCCACCTATTTAACGGAAGTAGACAAAGCGGTGAAAGCAGAAGGATTAGATCTTTTTGGAGGTCCAGATCAGGATCATCCCAGCTTCACTCCTATCCAAAAAGCCATCAGCTATTCCATGACCTCTTTTTTTACCACAGGTGGTATTCGAGGAAAAGAAAAAAACATTGGTGGCCAATTCCATCCTCGCAGTTTCAATATGGGAATCTCCCGGAAAGTATATGAAGCGACAGGAGGTTTTAAAATCACCCGTATGGGCGAAGACATTGAATTCAGTATTCGGTGTATCTCTCTGGGATTCAAGTCCGGCTTAATACCTAATGCTTTCATCTACCACAAACGTAGAACTGACTTTAGACAATTCTATAAACAATTACATTTCTTTGGAAGAGCGCGTATCAACATTAGTCGATTCTTTCCTAAAGAGCTGAAGGCGGTACATTTCTTCCCATTCCTATTCTTTAGTTATTACGTACTAACCGGAATTGCATTGTTAGCAATACCCGTATATGGATTGATCTTATTAGCAGGAATAGTTGCGTATAGCTTATTGATCTTTATCGCTGCATTTATGAGTACGAAAAGCATCAAAATTGCTACGCTGTCCATCTTTGCCGCGAACATTCAACTATTCGCCTATGGCAAGGGATTCGCGGAAGAAGGGCTGAAGAAAATGTTTAATAGTACAGCTGCTTAGCTAAGTAGTTTTGCACATAGTCTTCTACACCTTCCTCTAGACTCGTAAACGCCTTCGTAAAACCTATAGCACGCAATTTAGCCATATTGGCTTCTGTGTAGTATTGGTATTTGTCTCGAATATCGGCAGGCGTATCAATGTAATGGATGTTTGGCACTAATCCCAAAGCTGCGAAAGTCGCTTTACCCAAATCATTAAATGATCTAGCTTTCCCTGTACCTAAATTATAGATTCCTGAGTTCTTGCGATGTTCCATTAAAAATACACACACATCGATTAAGTCTTTCACATAAATAAAATCACGCATCTGTTCTCCATCTTGGTAATCATCCCGGTGTGACTTAAATAATTTAAGGGTTCCATTGGCTTGAATTTGACGATAAGCATGCCAAATAACCGATGCCATACGTCCTTTATGAAATTCATTAGGACCATACACATTAAAAAACTTCAAACCTGCAAAGAAGAATGGCTTCTTCTCTTGCTGTAATGCCCAGATGTCGAAGTCGTTCTTTGAATCTCCATAAGGATTCAAGGGTTTTAAGGAAGGGATTAAGGCTTCGTTATCGTCATAGCCTAATTCACCTAAACCATAGGTGGCCGCTGAACTAGCATAGACTAAGGGAATTTGGTAAGCCACGCAGGCATTCCAAACCTTCTTGGAATAATCTAAATTGAGTTCATCAAAGATATTCGTATCAAATTCAGTCGTATCCGTTCTTGCTCCAATGTGAAAAAAGAATTCCACTTCCCTGTTATTTTTCTCTAACCAACCAAATAGATCCTTGCGATCAACCCGCTCCATGATAGACTTTCCCGCTAAATTTCGGTACTTATCCTCATTAGAGAAATCGTCCACCGCAATAATGTATCGAAACTTCAAATCATTTAACTTCTGAATTAAACAACTTCCAATAAAGCCTGCGGCGCCAGTAACAATGATCATATGGGTAGGATTTAAATACAAATTTACACAGATTCCCGGAAGGTTTATTAACTTTGTACAATAATTGGAACTCTGCTATTGTTTTCCCAGGGTCCCTCCATCAAAACTGAAAACAATGGTACACGTCATCCGCAAGGAACATTTTAACGCAGCGCATCGCTTATTCAATCCAGCCTGGACAGAAGAAAAAAACTTTGAAGTATTTGGTCCTTGTGCCAATAATAACTGGCATGGTCATAATTTCGAATTGATCGTAACGGTCAAAGGTATACCTGATCCTGACACCGGATTTGTGTATGATCTCAAACAATTAGGCGATTTAATTAAGGTAGAAATTATAGATAAAGTAGATCACAAAAACCTCAATTTAGACGTCGACTTTATGCTAGGAAAACTAGCTAGTTGTGAGATTCTTGTGATGGAATTTTGGAAGATTCTAGCGCCTAAAATTAAGGAGACATCGACTTCAGCCACTCTACATAAAATTCACTTAATCGAAACGAATAAAAATTCGGTCGAATACTTCGGAGAATAAGTATGAAATATTTCATCTTAGCAGGAGAAAAATCAGGAGACCTTCACGGGTCTAATCTTATCCAAGAAATCAAAGAATTGGATAAGAATGCTGTTATTCAAGCCTGGGGAGGTGATTTAATGGAAGATCAGGGTGCTCAACTATTAATACACCATAATCAATTAGCGATTATGGGCATCCTAGGAGTTATTCAAAACATACAACGATTAAAGGGGCTATTCAAGACCTTTGGTGAACAAATAGACACTTTTCAACCAGACGCAATCATCTTTATCGATTATGGTGGATTCAATTTAAAGGCGGCTAAAATAGCTAAGAAAAAGGGGTTTCAAACGCACTTCTACATTGCGCCTAAAGTCTGGGCTTGGAATAAAGGTCGAGTAGATGAACTCAAGAAATGGATAGATCACCTGTATGTAATCTTCCCTTTCGAACTCAAGCTATTTAGTGACGCTGGGATCCCTACTACCTATGTAGGTAACCCACTTCAAGATGCCATCCAGGCTTTTATTCCTAATGAGCAGTTCAGCCTTAAGGGTCAAAAATACATTGCCTTATTAGCAGGAAGCAGAAAACAGGAAATCAAAACAGCCTTACCCCTATTTGAGCAATTAGCTAGTGCTAATCCTGATTTATCATTTGTGATTGCTGGAATATCTGATTGGAAAGAGTTATACCAAACGAACATCCCAGTTCTATTTGATCAAACCTATGATGTAGTACAACAAGCCGAAATGGCTATTGTTACCTCAGGAACAGCAACCTTAGAAACAGCACTTTTAAATACACCACAGATTGTGGTATATAAGACGGATTGGGTATTTTACTCTTTGGCAAAAATAGTTATCCAAATTAAATACATCTCCCTCGTCAACATCATTCTAGACAAACTAGCTGTACCCGAATTAATTCAAGCCAAATTCTCCGTAGACCACATGACAGCCTGGATGCGAGAATTATTAACGAAGGGAAACGCCTATCAACAACAAAAGGAAGATTATAAAAACCTACAGGAATTAGTAGGTAACGCAGGTGCCTCGAAAAAAACAGCCGAATTAATCTATTCAGCTGCTTCAGCTAAATAATTCTTAATCCACGATTTTTGAACACCCGGTATCGATTGGTAATAACGCGCGATATCCAATTTATCTTTTTGGAAATCTCCTGTCGTATAATAAGGCTCACGAATTTTTATTTCCTTATTCACAAAGTCGAAACCAATCATGATTAAAGGGACTTTAGCACCATCAGCGATATAATAAAAACCTGTTTTTAATTCTTGGACATCTTTACGCGTACCTTCCGGTGCTAACACCGCATAAAAGGATTCCTTCGAATTATAAATATCCACGATGGAATCAACTAGATTAGATTTTGTACCCCGATTCACCGGATACCCACCTAACCAAGAAAATATCCCTCCAAAAGGCCCATCAAACAACTCTCTTTTACCCCAGAATAAAATGGGAATACGAAGTAAGGAACGAGCTCCTAAACCTACAATGAAATCTTTCCATGTAGCATGTGGACAGACAATGACTAGCGCTTTCTTTAAATCACGCGGCACCTCGCCTACTAATTTCCAGCCGGCTAATTTAAATAACACATCGAAAACAGGACTACTAACTAACATAAGTATTTAAGATTTCTTGGATTTGTATAAAGGAACGAGTAGGATCAATTAAAAATGACTGAATACCCATTGATTTAGCGGAATTAATATTAGCCACATTATCATCAAAAAACAATACCTCTTCTGGAGAAAATCTTTGTTCGTCCAAAACCTGTTGATAAATAGCTAAATCAGGTTTCACTAGCCCCATTTCAAATGAATAATACACATGATTAAAAAGACTGAAAAGATTTTGTCCTTCAGGGCCTAAGGATACTTTAGTAAATCGCTCTGCATGTATAGAACTGGTATTGCTTAAAAGAACTAAATGAAATTGAGATTTAAGAGAAGCTATCCACTCGTACACTCCCGTATGGAAGTCTAATAATAAAGCAGAAAAGGCGTTATCAAAGTCCGCATCAGAAATCGTTAAATCAAGTTGTTCACGCAGAAAACCCCGAAATTCTGCATCAGTTTGCTTCCCAGCTTCATAGGAAACCCATAACTGATGTTCCAGTATGGCAGATGCTATTTCTGACGAACTTAAGGAAGAAAAAGCTGAAAATGCCTCATAAGTCAAGGACAAATCGATAGGCAATAAAACATTACCTAAATCAAAAATGATCGCTTTAGGAGCAGCCATCTTATTCAATCACTTCTCCCATCGCTCCAAACTTATCTATACGCTGTGAAATACGCGTAGCAGGGTCAATCGCAGATAAAATAGCTAATTCCCTTTTAAGAACTTCTTTCAAGGTCGCAGCAGCCTCTTCCGGATGAAGATGTGCCCCACCTAAAGGCTCAGGAATGATACCATCAATTAATTTGTTCGCTAACATATCGTTAGCCGTTAATTTCAAGGCTTCAGCCGCTTGTTCTTTGTAATTCCAGCTTCTCCATAAAATAGAGGAACAAGACTCAGGAGAAATAACGGAATACCAGGTATTTTCCATCATTAAGACGCGATCACCCACAGCGATACCTAAAGCACCACCAGAAGCTCCTTCGCCAATAATTACGCAAATAACAGGTACTTTAAGCATGAACATATCCCGAATATTACGTGCGATTGCCTCTCCTTGACCTCTTTCCTCCGCTTCTAAACCAGGAAATGCTCCTGGAGTATCAATTAGGCATACAATAGGCTTGTTAAACTTCTCCGCCATTTTCATTAAACGAAGCGCTTTTCTATATCCTTCAGGATTAGGCATTCCAAAATTACGGAACTGACGTTCTTTCGTATTACGCCCCTTTTGTTGTCCAATAAACATCACAGACATCTCCCCATCAATTGTTCCAAAACCACCTACCATGGCTTTATCATCTCCCACATTACGATCACCGTGAATTTCAATAAATTCTTCACACAGATGCTCTATGTAATCAAACGTATAAGGACGATCTGGATGACGGGAAAGTTGAACTCGCTGCCAGCGAGTCAAATTCGAAAATGTTTCCTTTTTCAATTCTAAAATCTTATCAGTCAAAGATGCCACAGCAGCTGTCACATCGACATTATTTTCTAAAGCAAGCTTGCGCATCTCAATCAGTTTATCTTCAAGCTCCGCAATCGGCTTTTCAAATTCCAATAATGTTTTCATAAGGCGTAAATTTTAATACAAAAATAAAATTAAAGCTCGAAAGCGTCCTCCTTTTGAGGCAAAATAACGTCATTAAATCCTAATCCATTTAAAATAGAGGAGAATTCAAGCATACTTTCTTCTTCCCCATGTGAAAGAAATATCTTTTTTAACTTAGTGGGCTTCTGTTGTTTCACAAAATCTAATAAACCTGTTTGATCCGCATGACCAGAGAAGACATCAATTTTACGAATTTGTGCATTCACTTTATACTCACGATCCTTTACGACTATCATATCCGTTCCAGCCAAAAGCTGACGACCTAAAGTACCTTCAGCTGTATAACCAATCAATAGAATCGTTGCGTATGTATTAGATATATTATCTGCAATATGTTGTTCCACACGGCCACCAGAAATCATACCTGATGACGAGATAATGATGCAAGGTTCTCGGTAATCACGAATTGCTCTGCTTTCCTTTTCAGTTTGGAGAAAGACCAAATTATCTACATCAAACAACTCATCATTCTCTTTATGGAATTCTCGTGCCTCAGGATTTAAATACGATAAGTATTTTGAATAGATCTTTGTAGAACTACGTCCCATCGGACTATCCGTAAATACGCGAACCGCTGGAAAATTACGCTCTTCAATTAGTTTATTTAATGTATACAAAACTGCTTGGGTTCTACCTACTGAGAAAGCGGGAATAACTAATCGACCAGGACGATCAATACAGGTTTCTTTAATCACTTTCCCTAAAGCATCCATCGGACTGTCCTTATCCTCATGAATTCGATTTCCATAAGTAGTTTCACAAACTAAATAATCCACCTCCGGAAAAGGTTGAGGATCAATATGTAAAGGGTAGTTAGCACGACCGATATCCCCACTAAAACCAATGGTTTTAGTCTCCCCTTTTTCAGTAACTGAAATCAAAACATGCGCAGCCCCAAGTAAGTGACCAGCAGGCACAAAAGTAATTTCAAGACCAGGGAAAACAATAAACTTGCGATTAAATTGTAGCGTCACAAAATTTTCCATCGCATTTTCCACATCCTTTTGAAGATATAGATCTCCTTTACGAAGTAAGCGATCCATCTGTTTATGTTTCTTCCGGCTCTCTCCTTGCGCAGCACGCAAACGACGCAAATGAAGACTAGCGGAATCCATTAATAACAATTCGGCTAAATCTGCTGTCGGAGGTGTGCAAAGAATTTGACCTTCATACCCTTCCCGATATAGCATCGGAATATTACCAGAGTGGTCAATGTGTGCATGAGTAAGAATCACTAAGTTAATTAGTGAGGCATCGAAAGGGAAAAAAGATTTTTGCTCAACCGGCTCATCGAAGTCGATCTTACGCTCCATGTCCGTTCCACAATCGATTAATATCTGATAGCCATCTTCCAATTGCAACAAGAACATACTTCCTGTGACTTGTCTGGCGGCTCCTAAAAAGGATAATTGCATAGAATAAAGAAAATAGGGGCTACAAGAGCCCCCTTTACCTTACAAAAATAAGAGTATTTTCTTAAAAATTACTTGACAGTGGAGAATTCCGTTTGAATTTTGTCTAATTCTTCTTTCGTATTTAAACGATCAGAAATCAATGTTCGATATTTAAAGGATACAGATTCACCCTTTTTCAAGGTTAAGTTACGTTCATCTTTGCCGTTACTAAATACTGTAGCACCTAAAGGATTCACCGCAAATAAGCCATAACCACGTGCATGCCAATAACTTGGATAAGACACATTAGCGGGGTGATCAAATATAGTAACTGAAATAGCATGATTATCCATTTCCCCATGCAAATTCATCCATTTAGCACGCGTGCTCCATACTGCTTCCCCTTTCACTCCCTCTGAGCTCCAATAGTCACCATTCACGCCCGTATTATCCATTACAGGGACTTTTGTCTCCACACCGTGCGCATCGGTGAATACATCTGGCTTATTCGAAGGTATCTCTAATTGACGAGCAACGCGAATGGCAAACATACCATCTTTCACATCTTTGAATAAAACCTGGTCTGCAACAGCCGTTAAAGTAGTAATACGATCTACTGTTCTAGAATCAGTCGTGCCAGAAAAAACGTAGGTTGTCTTTTCTAGCAACACCTTTTGACCCTTTCCATCATTGTCTATCCAATCTGCTGATACCACTAAGGTTCCAGACTTAGCATCTTGTTTTACAATGGAAGAGTGAACAATAGTTCCCATCTTATGATTCTGTAGTGAGGCAATAATATTTGTTGAGTTGTTCCAATAGTCAAACCCGTTCACATCTTCATAATTCAACCACATTCCCACATGGTGCGGATGATCCACGCGTTCACCAGCACGAGGAGCCATTGGATAGCCACGAGTAATGGTTGTACCATGGGCAGAAATTAAAGGAAACAATACCGCTTTCTTTAAAACATCTTGTCCAGGAAAAAAATAGGATGTAAAAAGTTTGCCTCCAATCGAAACATCAACTGATGTTTTGCCATTTTTAAAGGTAACCGGCAGATTTTGAGCAAGGGTTGCAAAACTGCAAAGACCTAAAAACAAAGTGAATAACTTTTTCATAGTGCTTATTAAATAAAATTCCGAAGGCCATAAGACCTTCGGAATCTAAATTAAGAAATCAAATTAATCTTAGTATCCTGCATTTTGAGGGAAACCACCATTTTCAGATAGATCCACTTGCTTTTGAGGAATAGGACGAACGTAGTGTCTGTCAGAAACCCCTACGGCTCCATCTGTGTTATAAAGTTTAACTCGCTCCACTAAGTTGTTCCAACGCTTTAAGTCCATCCAACGAGTTTGCTCACCAGCCAATTCACGAGCACGTTCTTCCATGATTAAATTCATGTCAACGGCTGTTACTTTCATCGCATCTGCTTTACCTGCAGCTGCAGCACGAACACGAACCATATTGATGGCTGCTACAGCTTCCACTTGCTTGCCTAATTTGAATTGAGCTTCAGCTAACATCAAATAGGTATCAGCTAAACGATGTACGAAATAATCTCGTGAACCATTCTCATACGTCATATCTGGACGAAGTGGATCGAAGAATTTCTTCAAAGTAGGGAACAATGCGTAATTGTATAAGCTAGGAACTAATACTTGGTATTTCTTCGCTGCACGTTCTGCTAAAGTCATTTCATACCCTGGGATGAAAATAGTCGTATCACCCGCTTTATAGGTTACTGAAGCTTTCGATCCATCAAACGTTGTATTATAAGTACCCGGCTTGTTTGATAACCAAGTATCCTTAAACGTTTTATTGTAACGTGTATCATTAACACGATCAGCAAAAACAGTGTTCAATAAGTAAGAAGTCGGCTTTAAACGCTTGAATGGACGACCATTCACTACGTCACGCTGCATTCCGGGTTGAACATCATATTGCATACCAAAGTATAAGTGAAGCTTATTTCCTTGATTGTCAACAAAACCATTGGTTAATGGATCAGACGTATACTGTACGGAGAAAATTACTTCATCATTCACTTGATTAGCTTGATCAAATACAGACGCGAAATCAGGTAATAATTTAAAACCATAATTAGCAATAACTGAATTACACAAAGTAGCTGCATTTGCATAATCTGTCGATTCAGCAAACTTCGAAGAAGCACGTGTTAAATAAACTTTAGCTAATAGATTCTCAGCTGCTGGTTTAGTCGCACGACCAAAATCTCCTGCTGCTTTAACAGCCGGTAATGCTGGAATCGCCGCTAACAAATCAGCTTCAATTTGCTTGTAAACTGATTGCTCAGATGCACGAACAGCTGTTTTAGTAGGACCAGTCGTTTCCTTTAAACGTAAATCTAATGGACCAAACTGCTGAACTAAAATAAAGTAGTAATGCGCACGCAAGTACTTCATTTCTGCCACACGTGTTGCTTTAACCGCATCTGTGATACCTGTTACTGCCGGAGCACGATCAATTACTGCATTAATCGTGTTGATACCTTTGTAAGTTTCATCCCACAATTGAGCTAAGATATCCACAGATGATGTTAATTGTGAATCATAAAAGTGAAAACCTTTGTACGAACCATCCGCTCCAGCACTGTAAATATCAGTACCATATTCTGACATCGTTAATCCACGCTCAGTGGCATAGAATGATCGAAGCGGTGTGTAAGCAGCATTGGTAGCAGCTACGAATCCTGGAGTCGTAGCAATGTAATCGTTACTGATGGAAGAAACCACTGTCTCTTTCAGTAGATCACTACATGAGGCAGTACCCAACATAATCGCTGAAGCAATACCTAATGATTTTAATGAATTTTTGATATATAAACTTTTCATTATTTCAGGGATTAAAATTTAATATTTAAACCGAACGTAGAAACTGAAGTAGCCGGAGTTACGTTGTTATCTACGTTACCGTTAGATGTTTCTGGATCCACACCATTTTCTTTCGAACGATAGTTAGAGAAGATAAATGGTTGTTGAATACTAGCATATACACGTAAAGAAGACAAGCCTAATTTAGCAGCTGTCTTAGCTGGGAATGTATAACCAACGTTGATGTTACGTACTTTGATGAATGAACCATCGAAATACATAATCGCTGTATTGTATGCCGGGAACTCTTGGTTAAAGTTAGGACGAGGATACTTAGCACTTGGATTGTTAGGAGTCCAGTAATCCACCTTGATTTGGTTGTAACGACCTTGTAGGTAGTTAGAGTTTTGGTGGAACTTAGAAACGATCATTTGCCCTTGACGTGTAAAGATGAAGAATGACAAATCGAATCCTTTATAAGAGAAACGGTTTGTGATACCACCTGTCCAAGACGGAACATCTGAACCTAATAGGACACGGTCATCTGCGGTAATTTTACCATCATTGTTTGTGTCTTGAACTTTAATCTGACCTACTGTAAAGCCCATAGCTGTTGCCTTATCTTTTTCAGCTGTTTGCCAGATACCAGCATATTGGTAATCATAGTACGAGTTCAATGGCTTACCAATAAACCAACGGTTACCTACGTCATCTTTAGCTCCATTGTAAAGAGAAACGATTTCTTCTGTATTCTTGTAGAATGTGAAATCTGTATTCCATTTGAAACCATTCGCCGCATCAATATTAACAGTTGATAACGAAAGCTCGATACCGCGGTTCATCGTCTCCCCTACGTTACGAGTAACGGCAGCGAAACCTGTTGAAGTAGGCAATTGATCTGATAATAATAGATCCGTTGTATTTGTTTGGTAATATTCTAAGCTACCTGCAACACGCCCTCTTAGTACAGAGAAGTCGGCACCAATATTTTGAGAGGTAGAAGTTTCCCACTTCAAATCCGCATTACCGATTGTGTTAGGACGGTAACCATAAGCAGCTGTATTATTCCATGCATAGGATGTACGACCTTCTAAACCAACAGTTTGGTAAGGAGAAAGACCTTGGTTACCTACTTGCGCATAAGAAGCACGAACCTTTAATTCATCTAACCAAGTTAAATCTTTCATGAAGTTCTCTTGGTGTAAATTCCATCCTAGAGCTACACCAGGGAAGTTACCCCACTTAGAGTTTTCACCGAAACGAGATGAACCGTCACGACGAGCTGTCAAAGTCAATAAGTATTTTCCTTTGTAATCATAATTAACACGCGCCATATAAGAAGCAATCGTCCATTGGATTAAGTTAGATCCTACTCCTTGAATAGAGGAAGCATTACCTAAATTAAAATACGATTGAGATTCTACAGGAACACCCATTACACTCTGTGTATATTGCTCATAATTATCACGTTGCATTGATTGTAATAAAGTAACACCAATGTTATGATCTTTATATTGCTTATTATATGTCAATACATTTTCTAATGTATAGTTAAAGCCGAAACGGTTATCTGTCGTAGCCGTAGGATTTCCACCTTTGATATCATTCGTTAACGCACCATTGAAACGACCATTACGAGTAATTGTAAAGTCAGGACCAAAGTTTACACGGTATTTCAAACCTTTCGCTAATTGCAACTCCGCGTAAATACTATTGAAAACACGGTATTTCTTCGTGTTATCTACTTTTGCACCTGGTACGATTTCATTTAACGGATTCGTTAATAACGCATCATCGGTTTGTTGGAAAATCAAGTTACCGCTATCATCATACGCTTTCGCTAATGGATTTTGAGATAACAAGAAACCGTAAGGATTTAAGTTTGCTCCATTTGTTTCAGCATACATCACATAAGAAGACGCACCTACTTTTAAGGACTTATTTACTTGGTGATCTACACTAGCACGGAAAGAGTAACGAGTGAAATCTAAACCTTCGATAATCCCTTTATCTTGGAAATAACCTCCATTGATAGAGAATTGAGTTTTCTCGTTTCCTCCTTGAACACCTAAAGCGTGGTTCATTTGGATTCCTCTCTTTACCATTAAATCTTGGTAATCAGTCGTACGACCTTTAGCGATACCATCTAATTCAACCGCAATAAACAACTTGGAATCTGCATAAGCATCAATAACTCCTGTAGGAACTAAGTTTCCATTTGCATCTTTATAAGTACCGATTGTACGACGAGATTCACGCTTCATCTCAGCATATTCTGCACCAGTAAATAAATTGATCTTATCTAACGTTTGAGTAGAACCTACATAGGTATCATAGGAGATAACCGTTTTACCATCTTTAGAACCACGCTTTGTCGTAATTAAAACTACCCCATTAGCACCACGAGCACCGTAAATCGCTGTCGCCGATGCATCTTTTAAGATTTCCATTGAAGCCACATCATTCGGGTTCATATCTTCATAACCACCTGAAAGAGGAATACCATCTACGACATATAGCGGATCATTACCAGCATTAAATGAACGACGACCACGAATTAATACCTTAGGTACTGTTCCTGGCTTCGAACCTGATTGCGCTACGTCAACCCCAGCTACACGACCTTGCATCGCTTGACCTAAGTTAGTGATCGGCATTTCAGTAATTTGTTTTGAAGTAACAGAAGAAATCGCACCTGTCATTTGGCTTTTCTTTTGTGTACCATACCCAACAACCACAACTTCTTGTAATGATTTAGTATCAGCACTCAAAGCCACATTGATTTGTGTCTTAGAACCTACTGAAACTTCTTGTGAATTTGTTCCAACAGCTGAAAACACTAAAACCGCTGAATTACCAACAGTAATTTTATAATTTCCATCCATATCTGTCGAAGTTCCTTTAGAAGTACCTTTTACAGAAACACTAGCTCCAGGAATACCAGAACCATCGTCAGATGACGTTACTTTACCTGAGACCGTCCGATCTTGGGCAAAAATTTGAATACTCAACAACAGCATTATACCGCTAAGGAGCACCTTGGAAAGTAATTTTTTTCTCATAGGTTAATTGAAATTAAGTTGTTTGCAAAGTCATTTGGATCCTTTCCCACAAGGCTTTGCATTCTTGTTGGGATAGTCTTAAGGGTTTAATTGGGTACTTATTTACTATTTTTAATCTCTTTAGCCAGCTCATTCTTTTCGATAACATTTCAATCTTATTAAGATTATATACGCTGAAAAGAACAATACCTATAAGATTTACTCAAATATATCTTACAATTATTCAATATTAACAAGCAAATGCACGCATGGACATTTGCTCTTTCATTACTCGCAGAGCTCCGAAAATTAAATTGTAAACCGATTGAGTATTAATATTCATCTTTTCTGAAATCTGATCCGTATCCATATTTTCGAAATATTTTAACGAAATAGCCTCTCTTTGACGCTTAGATAACCTATTCAAGCTCTGATACATCAATGTATACGACATACGCTCCTCTTCTACCATAACTAACTGTCTTTCGGGAGAAGGAGTATCTTCCATGAACTGGTATTTATACGCCTCATGGTGATTAAGATTTTTTAATTGAGATTCTAATTGACGCACAATTTTACGCTTTATGGAGGCCATCAAATAAAATTTAACGCTCGTCGTAGGACCTAAACTGGCATGGTTTTTCCAAATTTCCACGAATAAATCGTGCAAGCAATCTTTTATAAGATCCTTATCGCTTGTAATTCCCATGCAATACGTATATAATGGTTGCACAAAATGAGAATACAATAGGGCAAATGCCTGCTGATCACCTCCTCTAAACTGATCCCAAACTTCTACTTCATTAATGGACTTCTTCATAAATCAATCTAAAATTGCACAATAGATATATCTATTATCATTTGACAAATACTACTCAGGGAATATAAACGATAATTGTATAAAAAATCAAAGAAAATATTTAATTTTTTTCCGTAAACGTTTACGGAAACGTTTACAATCGAAAAAAGTTCAAAAGACAGCAAACAAATCAGAGATTTTAATCGTTTCTTTGAATTTCTGATTAAAATCAGGAATTGTATTTAATCAATAAACACCTCTATGAATAAAAAATTAAACACCTTAGATGCCTCGATGTTAGTAATGGGATCGATGATCGGTTCGGGTATCTTCTTAGTTAGTTCTGAAGTGGCGAGATCGGTTGGCTCCCCTATTTATTGGTTTGGAACGTGGCTATTAACTGCTTTTTTAACGATTACTGGCGCTTATGCCTACGGTAAATTAAGTTCTGTATTCCCTAAGACAGGTGGTCAATATATCTATTTAAAGGAGTCTTATAATTCCTTAATTGGCTTCCTTTTCGGTTGGACAACCTTCTTAGTGATTCAAACAGGTACTATCGCTGCTGTGGCTGTTGCCTTCGCTCGCTATGCTGGCTTTATTTTCCCAGGTATTCTGAACGATACGCCCATTTTAGGTGATTATATTACGACACAGCAAATTTTAGCGGCAACGCTCATCGCGCTTTTAACCTATATTAATAGCCGTGGCGTACAGTTTGCGTCATTAGTTCAAAATATCTTTACGATTACCAAAATCGGAGCCATTATAATCCTAATCATTATAGGTTTATATGTGGGCGTACAAAATGATTGGATTCACTTTGAAGGATTCTTTGCTGAACCATTCACCATTGATGCTACGACTACTACATCACACTCCATCGGAGGATGGGAATTAGCTTCACTGTTCGGAGTAGCCATGATCGGACCTTTGTTCTCTTCATCCGCTTGGAATAATGTCACTTTTGCGAGTGCTGATTTTGAGGATCCTAAGAAGACGATTGCCAAAGGCTTAGTCTATGGTTCTGCGCTCGTTTGCCTCTTGTATTTGCTGACTAATATGGCTTACCTAAGCATTCTACCTTTACAAGGAGAACTAGATGGTATCAATAGCTATGCGCGCGGTATTATGTTTGCCACACAGGATCGCCTTGGGGCGGCTGCATTAGAAACCGTTTTAGGTGGCATAGGAGCCTTAGTGATGGCCGTATTTATAATGATTTCTACTTTTGGATGTAATAACGGAATCATTTTAGCGGGAGGACGTTTATTCCAAGCGATGGCGAATGACCGTTTATTCTTTAAGAAAGCGGCTGAAACGAATGACAAAGATGTGCCCGTATACTCCTTAGGTATCCAAGGCCTTTGGGCTATTCTTTTGTGTTTCTCAGGATCTTATGGGGCGCTATTAGACTTTACCGTATTTGCGATTTTAATATTCTACTTCTTAACGGTAGCGTCCGTATTCAAAACAAGAATCATGCAAAATGAATTACCCCTATTACAAAAGGTGCTTTTCAGTGGCTATTTACTATTATTAGTAGGAATCGCTGGAAACCTATTATGGGTGAAAACACTCTCCTCTTCCATTGGTTTAGGAATTGTGCTATTAGGTATTCCCTTCTACTTTGTCATGAAGAAAACTCAGAGCAATTGATTTGCTTTCATCCAAGTAATTAAACGATCGAACCACAAGTCCCCACTTGTGGTTTTATTGTTTAGTCCAAAACCGTGACCACCTTTTGCGTAAACATGCAAATCAACGGGAACTTTATTCGCCGTTAATTTCTCTGCATAAAGTAGCGAGTTTTTCAAAGGAACTGCATTATCATCAGCAGCATGTACTAAAAAAGCCTTAGGAGTTTCAGCAGTAACTTGTTCTTCGTTTGAGAAAAGAGCTACATCCGCTTCGCTAGGATTCTTTCCTAAGAGATTTTGGGAAGACCCACCGTGTCCGAAAGAACGAACGGAGATGACTGGATATAATAAGATCGAAAAATCAGGTCTAAGATTAGCACCAGCGAGTACACCCGTATAGTCTTTAGTAAAGTGTGTAGATGCCGTGGCAGCTAAATGCCCTCCTGCAGAGAAACCCATGATGCCTACTTTGGCAGGATCCACATTCCATTTATCCGCATTCGAACGAACTAAGGCAATGGCAGATTGAGCATCTTGCAACGGAGCGTATTTTTTCTCGACTTGCGCAGAATCAGTGGGTAAACGATAATACAACACCAAAGCGGAAACCCCGATCTCATTGAATTTAGCGGCAATATCATATCCTTCGTGTGATGAGGCTAAAATACGGTAACCACCACCCGGACAAATCACTACGCAACTTGTCAATTTACCAGAACCAGTGGCAGGAAAAAATCGATAGGTAGGAACAGTAACATCTGAGATACGCTCAATCCCATCAGCACCTTTAGTCGCTTTTTGTTTATTCGCTACGGGCTTTGAATTAGGGATACCAGCAGGATAGAGAGGAAGAAAATCTTGTGCCATAATCGGTGAGGCAAAAAGAAGAAAGAGGATTAATTTTTTCATTTAGATGAGGTCTTTTCCGTAGTAATTAACAAGACAGCTGATAAAATAAGGCTACTTGCGATTAACAATATACTACTTAAAGACTCACCAAGAATAATATTACCCAAAAACAATGCAATAATCGGATTCACATACGTATAAGTAGAGACCAACGTAGCATCTAGCGCTTTGGACAAATAACCAAATAATCCAAAACCAACCATCGAACCAATGAGTGCTAAATAGATAAAAACATATATAGCTTTCAATGGCAGTTCTGAAATAATGACGGATTGTGCATCACCCCGAAATAACGCTATTCCAAGCAGTATAAGACCACCAGTCGTCATTTGAATCCCGCAAACCTGTGTAAAATGGTAGGTATTGGCTTTCATAAACTGAATGTAAAAGACGCCTAAATTCCACGCAACAACCGCAATTAATAAAAAGCCCATTCCTCGGTAAAAGTCAATTTCCTTTCCTGGAATCGCTAAATTCTTTTGAGAAGCTAACAAGATGATTCCCACAAAACCAATTAAGGTTCCTAACAGCTTACGATTAGTAGGCTTTCGACCTGAAATCCAAAAGAAAATAATCAATAAAAGTGGCCCTACTGCCATAAAAACTGACGATAAGCCAGAGGGTATGGTTTGTCCGGCTAAGGCCATAAAACCATTGCCTAAGGTAATTAATAGAACACCAGCTAACAGATGAACTCTCCAATGCTGAAGAGACAATTTTTGCCAATGGCCTCCTACAATTGACCACGCTAAAAAGAGTAAACCAGCGACTAAATTTCTCGAAAAGGAGATGACTAAAGGTGGAAGAAATTCTAACAGGATCCGAACACTCAGAAAGGTGCTACCCCAAATTAGGTATAGGCCTCCAAGCGCTAACATCGTCACCAGCGAAATGGATTCCTTTTTATTCATATTAATCTAATAAATCAGGTCTTCTAGTCTGCGTACGCAAAACAGCTTGCTCGTGACGCCACTCTTCAATCTTCTTTTCATGACCTGACAATAATACCTCAGGCACATCCATCCCATCAAAACTAGCAGGACGCGTATACACAGGAGGTGCAAGTAAGCCATCCTGGAATGAATCAGTTAAGGCGGAACTCTCGTCCCCTATGGCTCCTGGAATCAACCGAATAATAGCATCAGCCGTAACGGCTGCCGCTAATTCTCCACCAGAAAGAACATAATCACCAATCGAAATCTCTTTCGTCACATACTTCTCTCGTATACGCTCATCGATTCCTTTGTAGTGACCACAGATAAATAACAAATTTTCGCCTAGGCTTAATTGATTCACTAAACCTTGTTTTAAGACGATACCATCCGGACTAAAATAGATGATCTCATCATATGCACGCTCCGACTTTAAAAATTCTATGCATTTAGACAAAGGCTCCACGGCCATCACCATACCTGCACCACCGCCAAACGGATAATCATCCACTTGTTTGTGCTTCTTCTCAGAAAAGTCGTGTAAATCATGAAATACCACCTCAACAAGCCCAGCCTTAGCGGCACGCGCACAGATAGAATGCTCAAAAAAGCTATTCATTAAAGCTGGAACTACTGAAATGATATCAATCCGCATCTTCTTGTGTATAAACTTCTAATAGTCCATCAGGCAATATACTGTGAACGATTTGGTTCTTTTTATCCACTTTAGGGATAATGGCATCGATTAAAGGGATAAGGACTTCGTGGCTTTGGTAAATCATCACCACCACATCTTGCGCACCGGTACTGTAAATCTCCTTCACAGTGCCTAATTCACCTAAGTTTTTATCGACTACTTGATAACCAATTACCTCATGGTAATAATATTGATCCTCTTTTAATTTAGGCAAAGCAGAAAGAGGTAAAAATACCTTTAAGCCTACTAAATCCTTCGTAGCATCTAGAGAGTTAATCCCCTCCAAAGTAATCAAATTCAAATTATCTCGAATCTGGATATCCTCCACAAAGTAGGGAACCATTTCATTGCCTTGCTGTAAAAAGATCGCATCTAGATCCTCATACTCATACGGATCATCTACATCTAAATAAAGGTGAAATGCTCCTTTTAAACCATGCGGTTTAGAAAGGGTTCCTAATTCGAAATATTCAGTTTTTGCCATAGGTACAAAAAAAAATCATACAAACTTGAGAACAAATTTGTATGATTCTACATGAAATCAAAAATTATTCAGCTGCTGGAGCCTCTTCTGCTGCTTCTTCAGCTGCTGGAGCTTCCTCCACTGCTTCTACTGCAGGAGCTTCTTCTGCTACTACTTCTTCAGCTGCTGGCGCTTCCTCAACTGCAGCAGGAGCCTCAGCTACTACTTCGTCCACTTCTACACCTGTAGCTTCTTCTTCCGCTTCGTTGATAGCTTCTACTACGCTAGCCACTAAAGCTTCTTCAGCTACTTTGTTTTTTGCAGCAATATTTTCAGCACGAGCGCTAGATACTTTAGCTTCAGCTTCTAAACGAGCCGCTTTAGACTTCGCTTTAGACTGTTGTAAAGTAGTTGCTTTCGTTTGAATTGATACTTCTTTCTCTGCTTTCCAAGCCTCGAACTTCGCATCTGCTTGTTCTTGCGTGATAGCACCTTTATTCACACCTACTTGTAAGTGTTTCGCATACATAATTCCTTTGTGTGAAAGGATTGCACGAACTGTGTCAGTTGGTTGAGCACCGTTCAATACCCATTGGATTGCTTGTTTCTCGTTTAAAACGACAGTTGCTGGGTTGGTGTTAGGATTGTATGTTCCGATTTTTTCAACAAAACGTCCGTCACGTGGTGCACGAGCATCCGCAACTACTACATCGAACATTGCTAACTTTTTGCGTCCGCGACGCGCTAATCTGATTTTAACAGCCATTAGATATGGGTTTGTGAGGGATCTCGTCCCCCGGGTTTATAAATAGTCTGCAAAATTAAACTATTTTGCATTCATTTCAAACAAAGAAATAGAGAAAATAAACCGATAAGCCGAATTCTGTCAGTGGTTACCCACCGTCCTATCATTTATCTTCAGTAAACATCACTGTTTACCTGTAGCAATCTACCCACTAGCATCGGACGAGCCACCCTTTTGCCTTTCGGCAGCTAGCCTATTTGATCTTGCAACGCGTGAGGTTTACCTAAGCCTGTTTTGTCACCAAACCAGCGGTGGGCTCTTACCCCACCTTTTCACCCTTACCCGAAGGCGGTAATTTTCTGTGGCACTTGCTGTTGAATCCGAAGATTCCCCTTCCAGTTAGGAAGCACGCCGCTCTATGTTGTTCGGACTTTCCTCTTTAAAAAGCGATAGGATAGTCTATTTTCTCTGATGCAAAGGTAGGATTTTATTTGGCCAAAGACCAATTCCCCTCAAAAGCCCCCTCAAATAACACGGAGCTACTATCGAAATAGATCTTTTGAAAACGAACGCGACCATTTTTTGCTAGAGTAATCGAACTAGGAAGACGATTAAGAATTTGCTTCGATTGAAAACGGAAAGCTGCCGCCTGTGATTGCAATTTCTTTTGAATGCGTCCCTTAAATAAGGAAGCAGGAAAAGATAGACCTTGAAGTCGTGTTTCCTTTAGCTGTATTCCCACGGAATTATCTGGATAAATCACAAAATCAAAATTGATAACTAATTGGGATGATTTACCTTTAAATTGAGCTAGTTGAAAGCCTAAGCCCTCCTTTTGGAACACAAATGCGCCATTTCCCTTCCAGGTAGGATTGCTCTCTTTAATGGCTGCCATTAATTCAGGCCCAGATAATTGAAATTGAAAAGGAAGCATCGGCTTTCCAGCACCAGGTAAATCCTTCACTGGAATTAACAAAGTCGTTGGATTGTTTTGACCCGAAACCACCTTAAATCCACCCATATACCGCAATTGACCTTTGATGCTGCTTTGATCAAAACTCAAATCGCGCAAATCCAAGGCAGAACTAGCGGCAGGTTCTATCCGGTACCCAGAAGGCGAATCCGTAAAAAACGATTGAAAGGCAAAAGGTTTGGTCGCTATTTTCTTGATCGAAGCATTTAATTGCTCTTGCATTTGGGCTAAAATCAGCGCCTTCTTTTGATTCAAGAGTTGATCCACCACACCAGAAACGTTTACCGGGAAACCCATCACTTTCACCGAAGGTTTTTGGATCCACTGGTAGTCATAGGCCACTTCTTTCACCTGCAAGGAGTTAATGCTCGCTAGATTCCATTTCAATTGCACTTTCATCGCTAAATCACCCGAAACAGTACCAGCAGATATTCCTACAAGTTCCGGTTTAGCCACCATCCTAACTGGCAAAGATAAACTTATGTGATCCTTTTGAATGGCTTGCAATTGAATGGGTGCTAATAATCGCACATCTAAAGGAAAATCAATCGTAGAAGAACCAGCTGAATTTTGGTAAAGTACAGAACCTGGCTTCAATTGACTTAAAGCAAATAAACTATCATAAGAAAGGGAAAAATCTATTGTCGTTAATCCAGGCTTGATCGAAGGAAAACGATCTACATAAACTGCCTTTTCAGCAATCTGCGCAGGAACAATGGTCTTAGCACAAGAGGAGATAAAGACTAGAAGAAATAAAAGATATATTCTCATAAAAAAAGAAGCCTCAATCTTAAACGAAAAGACTGAGGCCTAAATATGTATAAATTATAAACTAGGTTAATAAACCACCGTTTACTGAAATTACTTGACCTGTAACGTAAGAAGACATATCAGAACCTAAGAACAAACAAACATCCGCTACTTCTGTTGCCTGACCTCCCCTTTTCATTGGAATAGATTTTGTCCACTCTTCAATAGCTGCCTCATTTAATTCTTCGGTCATCTCCGTTTCAATAAAACCTGGAGCAATCGCATTACAACGAATATTACGTGAACCTAATTCAAGTGCTATTGACTTTGTAAAACCAATAATACCAGCTTTAGAGGCAGCATAATTGGATTGCCCTGCATTTCCTTTAATACCGACAATCGAAGTCATATTAATGATAGAACCAGACTTCGCTTTCATCATAGGCTTCGTTACCGCTTTCGTTAAATTGAAAATAGATTTCAAATTCACCCGAATCACCTCATCCCATTGCTCTTCAGACATACGCATTAACAAACCATCACGCGTAATACCAGCATTATTAATCAATACATCAATGGTTCCAAAATCAGCTAACACATCTTCTACTAACTTCTCTGACTCTGTATACGAGGATGCATCTGAACGATAACCTTTGGCTGTAATACCAAAAGCAGCTAATTCTTGTTCTAATGCTTGACCCTTTTCTACCGAAGACAAATAAGTGAATGCAACGTTAGCGCCTGCTTTGGCAAAAGTTGTCGCAATAGCCCGACCGATACCCCGAGAGGCACCTGTCACTAAAACGACTTTGTTTTGTACTAATGACATATTATTTTTTTTGTTTGGTTAATTCTTTTCTTATTTTTCTGGCCAAAGTCAAGGCATCAGCCCCCTCTTCAAAATCCGCCACAATGTATTCACCCTCAGCTAAGGCACCTTTCAAAATTTCTTCGGCTAAGGCATCTTCTAAATATTTCTGAATGGCACGATTTAACGGCCTTGCTCCATACTGTGGATCATAGCCTTTATCCGCCATAAAGTCTTTCGCTTTCTCTGTTAGTTCCACTTCGAAACCAAGGTTTGCTAAACGTGTTTTCAACTTCGTTAGCATCAAATCAATGATCTGGTGGATGGCAGGACGCTCTAGCGAGTTAAATACGATGATATCATCTAGACGATTAATAAACTCAGGTGCGAAAGCTTTCTTCAACGCATTTTGAATGGTTGTCTTCGCGTATTCATCCAAGTTATCCACTTTAGACTTCGTAGAGAATCCGATACCTGATCCAAAATCCTTCAAATCACGTGCCCCAATATTAGAAGTCATAATGATAATCGTATTTCTGAAATCAACGCGACGACCCAAGCCATCTGTCAAAATACCATCATCTAAAACTTGTAATAACAAGTTAAACACATCTGGGTGGGCCTTTTCTATCTCGTCTAATAAAACGACCGCATATGGCTTACGACGAATCTTTTCAGTCAACTGACCGCCTTCTTCGTAACCCACGTATCCCGGAGGCGCTCCTACTAAGCGAGATACACTGAATTTCTCCATGTACTCACTCATATCGATACGCACTAAAGCATCTTCTTTGTCAAACAAATAGGTCGCCAGAACTTTAGCCATCTCCGTCTTTCCTACTCCCGTTGGGCCTAAGAAAATAAATGAACCAATCGGTTTCTTCGGATCTTTTAAGCCTACACGCGTACGCTGAATGGCTTTTACCAATTTCTTAATCGCATCTGGCTGACCAATTACTTGCTTTGAAAGTTGTTCCTCCATCTGCAATAATTTCTCGCCTTCTTTTGCCGCTACACGATTCACAGGAATACCTGTCATCTGAGCAATTACTTCAGCGACATTCTCTTCTGTCACGGTAAATTTCTGCTTCTTCGAATCCTCTTCCCAAGCCGCTTTCGATTGTTCCAATTGATCGATTAATTTCTTCTCCCGATCACGCAATTGAGCCGCTTCCTCGTACTTCTGAGACTTCACCACTTGGTTCTTCTCTTTCTTCACGATTTCGATTTGGCCTTCTAAAGCAACGATATCCTCTGGTACATTAATATTCGAAATATGAACACGAGCACCTACTTCATCTAATACATCAATCGCTTTATCTGGCAAGAAACGATCTGAAATATAACGATCAGATAATTTAACCGCAGAAATGATGGATTCGTCTGTGTAGATTACATGGTGATGATCCTCGTATTTATCCTTAATATTATGTAAAATTTCGATGGTTTCTTCGACTGTGGTTGCATCTACCATTACCGTTTGGAAACGACGAGCTAAAGCCCCATCTTTCTCAATGTACTGACGGTATTCATCTAAGGTAGTGGCACCAATCACTTGAATATCCCCACGTGCTAAAGCAGGCTTGAACATATTCGAAGCATCTAACGAACCAGATGCTCCCCCAGCACCTACAATCGTGTGCAACTCATCAATAAACAAGATTACGTCTGTCGATTTCTCTAATTCATTCATCACCGCTTTCATACGCTCTTCGAATTGACCACGGTATTTCGTACCAGCCACTAAAGATGCGATATCAAGCGTTACGACACGTTTGCCAAAAAGGACACGGGAAACTTTCTTCTGAACAATCCGCAGGGCTAAGCCTTCCGCTATGGCCGTTTTACCCACACCGGGCTCACCGATTAAAATAGGATTATTTTTCTTGCGGCGCGATAAAATCTGCGCCACACGTTCGATCTCTTTCTCACGACCTACAATCGGATCCAACTTGCCGTTTTCAGCGACTTTCGTCAGATCACGACCGAAATTATCTAAAACAGGTGTTTTACTTTTTTCTCCTGGTTTAGATCCCGTTGCATTACCTGCACCTGTTCCACCGGTCGAACCTGATCCTGCGCTATATAAACGTGAATCATCGTCATTATCATCCGTATCTGAACTTGCTTTCGGATTGGCTCCCTGGCCATTACCTGATTGGAATTCCACCATTTCTTTAATTAAATCGTAGTATACCTGGTATTTCTCCAAAATCTGCGTCGCCACATTATCTTCATCACGTAAAACGGCCATTAATAAATGATCCGTTTCTACGACATTTGTCTTAAAGTATTTAGCCTCTAAATACGTCAAACGCAACACCTTCTCTGCTTGCTTAGTTAAGGGAATATTCAACATATTCTCACGATCAAAAGAAGAACGTGTGGTGGAAGCGGTAGAGTGTTCGATGCTTTGGCGTAAAGAATCCAAAGAAACACCAGAACGCAATAATAAATCAATCCCTGGACCTTGTCCATCTCGAATCATCCCTAACATCAAGTGTTCTGTCCCGATGTAATCGTGACCTAAACGCAATGCCTCTTCCCGCGCTAGCGAAATGACTGCCTTCACTTTATTCGAAAATTTAGCCTCCATATCGTTCTATTAATTTCGTACAACTTACCTGCATCAACCATGTATGCCCCTAAATTGTTCCCTTTTTATTTTAAAAAAGTCAAAGACTCCTTTCCGTGATTCATCAATAAATCTAAAATCGACAAGTTCGGAACAAATTCCGTACCAAAACACTGTCGATAAGATCTATTTTGATAGATTGAACGCGTTGTCCAGTCTTTTTTCGCACTTATTTGATCATATTCACTATCACCATCATAAACCCCAAATTCTTGCGTCTTCTCATATACGAGAGGAACATCTAAAATGCGGTAAGCAAAGCTCAAGAGATCAATATTTAAATCTACTAAAAAAAACCTTTTTTTTGCAAAGATTTGGCGTAAATATGGCTCAAAATATTCGTAATAAGGTGCATTTCCATAGGCTGCTTGAATAGCCCCTTGGTGTTGCTTCATCCAATTTTGGGAATAATCAATCTTCGTATCCTTCGTTTTAGTTTTCTCTCCGGATGTATGAATCACCGGAACAGTTAATCGCTCCACCCCATTTGCGCCTAAAATCAAACAACGATTTCGATAAGTCTGTTTAGGAAAATTTTCCTCGGCCTCGAAAAGTATGGACGGCTGCTGTAACAGAAGCGTCATATATTCTAAGCTAGGCAAATAATGAGTCTCAATGTGCATTCCCAAAAATAAATCGGATATTTGTAAAACGAAAGAACAAAGATAATAAGAATGAAAGCGTCTCCCCTGTTTCTGTACAAACTTATTGGAAGATTACCTCTACCGGTACTTTATGGATTCGCCTCTTTTTGCACCTTCTTATTTTATTACCTCATTCCCTACAGAAAAAAGGTGATTCAGGGCAATATGAAAAAGTCCTTCCCAACACTTTCTGATAAAGAATTAGGCAAACTTACGTACCGATTTTATGGGTATTTAACAGATCAATTAGTCGAGTTTTTTAAAGGGGTGTCGATTAGCAAAGATGAAATGCTTGATCGATTTGAAATCAAAAATGAAGACGTTGTGACGGATTTTATTAAAAAAGGAATTCCCGTCATATTAGTAGCAGGTCATCAAGGAAATTGGGAATGGGCCATACACCGCCTAGCACTGAGTAAGAATCCGCACGATGTGATTTACCAAAAACTAAACAATCCGACGTTCAACGAATTTACAAAACAGGTACGATCGCGTTTTGGGCACGTGGTTTTATTAGAAAAAAGAGAATCGGTTTTATTAACGAGAGAACGTAAAGATATTCCTCGTGTCATTTGTTTAGCTGCGGATCAGGCTCCACAGAAACCTGAAAGTGCTTATTGGACTACTTTTTTACACCAAGACACCGCCTTCTTTACCGGAATGGAGCGTTTCGCAAGAGATTATCAATACCCTGTGGTATTCGCAGAATTGATTCGTAAAAAGAGAGGAAAATATACCATGACCTACGAATTGTTAGCGAATGTCCCTTTTGATGAATTAGCTCCTGGTGAAATCATTGAACGCTTTGCGCGACGTTTGGAAAAGTCTATCATCGCCTACCCAGAACAATACTTATGGTCTCACAGACGCTGGAAGCACACAAAACCTGACAAATTAAGCCTGAAGTGGTCTTAACTAAATTCAGAACAATCTCCCGCCCCTTCCCGAATAATTTCAAAGGCATCCTCCGAAATTTCCACCACACTAGAAGGCACAAAACCTCCGAATCCTCCATCTAATACTAAGTCTACAGCGTGTCCCCATCGATCTATAATCAAACTAGGATCGGTATACTCTTCTACTTCTAAATCGCCATGTGGTAAGGAAGTCGTTAACAAAGGCGCCCCTAATAAGGCTACAATCGACAGAATAGGTTCATAATCTGGTATACGAATACCTACTGTTTTCTTTCCCTGAACTAGTACAGATGGTACCTTTGAACTAGCAGGCAAAACGAATGTAAAAGCGCCAGGCAAGAACCGTTTCAGGGTTTTGAAGGCAAAATCAGATACTTTAGCATAATTCGCAATCGAACTTAAATCCGAACAAATAAAGGAAAAGCGATTCTTAGAGGCTTGAATACATTTAATTTCACAAATACGGTTAACCGCTTTTGTCGATCCGATGTGACAGCCTAAGGCATACATCGTATCCGTTTTATAGATTATAACAGCATCCTTTTCCAATGCTTTCACAATCAGGTCTAAAGTTGCCTGACTATTATTCTTGTCGTAAAGACGAATGAGCTCTGCCATATTATTCGAAAAAATAATCCGTTTCTGTTTCTTCTTGTTCTTCTTTCACTTGATCAATACTTGCATTGATTTCGAATCCAACCAGTAAAATCAAGGCGATGAAATACAACCAAACCATCAATGCAATTAAAGATCCAATGGAACCATAAACCTTATTATAACTAGCAAAATTGACTAAATAATAGGAGAATAGATTCGTCACTAATATGGTTAATACCGAGGCTGTAATAGAACCTGCATTAAAGAATTTCCAGCGTTTGGTGATCGCAGGAGCGTAATAATAGATAATCGAAATGGTTAAAAAGAAAATGGCGAATATGAGAAAGTAGGTCAAAATATTCAACATGTAGAAATTGAAATCATAATCTATTAGCCCCTTCCCTTTCAAATAACCAATCATTAATTTACCCACAATAAAGACAGAAAACGCAGTAATTAATACAAAGGTTAACAAGAAATTTAAGGAGACTGCGATCACCCGCTCTTTGAAAATTCCGCGATTCTCTTTTGTTTTATACGTTAAATTAAAAGAACGAATTAATGCCTGAATACCGCTCGTAGAAGCATATAAGGCAAATAAAAATCCAAATGACAAAACTCCCCCAGATTTTTTTCGAATCAAATCTAAGAGTAATTCGGTGAAATCTTTTTGGAGATTTTTTGGTATGGATGACTTCAAAAAATTCACCATCTTGATATCAAAATTATCTACCGGAATATAGGCTAACAAGGAGAACAAGAAGATAATCGTGGGAAAAACCGCTAAGGTAAAATTATAGGCCACTGCCGCCGCACGCACATCAATGTCAAAATGAAAAATCTTCTGGTATAAAATCGTCAGAATTCTAGCCAGGATATAATGCTCCTCGCAATCTTTCCAAAACACCTGAATTTCTCTCCAAACCCGTCTAAGCATCACTTCTTTTATCTAAAATCGCCGTAATCAACCACTCCGGTGCTTTCACCACTTTCTTTGTGGCTAATTCCATAAAGACTAAAGTCGTCTTCCCTTCATGTAATAAGGCCTCACTTTGGTTGTAAATCTTATACTCAAATTCGATGCGAGCAGAGGGCATTTTGATTAACGTACAATCAATTCGTAATAAATCATCATACAAAGCTGGGGCGTGGTACTTCGAGTAATTTTCATATACCGGCAAACCGATTCCTGCATCCTCTAACACCTTGTAACTAACTCCAATGTTTCGTAAGGTTTCTACCCGCGCTATTTCATAAAAACGGGCATAATTTCCATAATACACATACCCCATTTGATCGGTATCTGCATAACAAACGCGGTACGAAACCTGGTGAGAGAGCATATTAATGGATTTTGTTTTGATCTAAAGCTTTCTGGTAATCCGCCGCATTTTGCATATGTTCCTCATAGGTAACAGCAAAAGCGTGGTTCTCTGAAAAATCAGCTTTGGCACAGAAATAAATATACTGATGGTGCTCTAAATTCAAGACCTTATCAATTACGTCACTAGGTACAATCGAAATTGGTCCTGGTGGCAATCCCGTATTCTTGTAGGTATTATAAGGCGAATTAAGCGCCGTATATTTACTCGTAACTCGTTTAATCGTAAAATCTTTCCAAGCAAAAACCACGGTTGGATCAGCTTGAAGAGGCATATTAGCTTGTAAACGATTCCAATATACCCCAGCCACACGCGCTTGCTCTTTCGGGTTTTTAGATTCACCATAGACAATGCTGGCCAAAATAGAAACCTGAATAGGTGTCAACCCTAATTTCTGCGCTTCCTCCTTGCGTTTTGATGTCCAAAACTTCACATAAGCCTTGTTCATTTTCCCTAAAAATTCCGGAAATGAAGTGGTCCAGTTAACCTCATAGGTATTCGGAACGAAAATAGCAGGACTCGTTTCTGAAGTAAATCCCCATTGTTGCATGAGTTCCGTGGAATCTAATACAGCATAAATTGCGGCTGAATCATAATCCGTTTGTTGGGCAATTCTACCAGCAATGTCTTCTTTTAATCGGAAGTTATTAATCACCACTTTATACGCATCCTGACGACCATTTCTTAGTTTACGTAGCAATTCCCAGTTCCCCATTTCACTATGAATGATATAACGTCCCGGACGCACTTTTTCTGGATAGTTTAACACTTTCGCTAGGAAACGAAAACTTAATTGATCACGCACTAAATCGTGTTTTTTCAGGGTATCTAATACCGATTTGTAGGTCGAATTCTTAGGAATGAACAATTCAAAAGGATGATTTGCCTCTACTCGGAAATTAGGTGTTTTGAATACCTGCCAAACGTAGTAGGAAAACATCGCTGAAACTAAACTGAAAACCAAAATGAAAATCTTGAGACGCTTATTTGAAACCATATTAATCTAATTTAAAATCTAACTGAAAACGAGAGGCTAAGGATTGTAAATCTTCTACTACTGGTTTTAATAAAGGAATTCCTTCTACTCGACGAATTGCTTCTAATTCGCGTTCTGGATCACCTGGTATAAGCACTTGCTTCCCTTCCACGGCTTTGGCAGATCTAAAACGCCGAATCCACTTATCCATATCGTTTGTAAAATCTTCCGCAGGTCTAAAAGCGTCCACACGCATTGCACCTAAAAAATGCCCTGTTCCATTTCCTACCGTTTCTCCCGCTTGCATAAAACCAGCGGTCGCAAATGGAGGTACCCAAGGACCAAAATTCGCCCCTGACAAAACACCAGATAAGATATCAACAATGGCACCTAAACCATACCCTTTATGTGATCCGTGTTCACGGTCACCACCCAACGGCAATAAAGCTCCTCCATTTTTAATCGCAAAAGCATCATTACAAGGATCCCCATTAGCATCCTGCACCCAGCCATCTGGAGTGTCCAAACCTTTGCGTTGAAGTATCTCTAATTTACCATAAGCCACAGCGGTTGATGCAAAATCAGCCACAAAAGCTGGTTCTTCGTTCGCAGGAATAGCCACGGCAATGGGATTCGTTCCTAATAATTTCTCCTTCGAAAAAGTAGGCGTAACTAAAGGAGCGGCGTGCGTCATTGCCCAACCGATCATTTGGGAAGGCAATGCCTTCATCGCATGATAACCTGCAATACCGAAGTGATTAGAATTCTGGACTGCCACCCAACCGGTACCCGCTAGAGCCGCTTTTTCACAGGCAATTTCCATGGCCTTAGGAGCCACAATCAAGCCTAAACCACGATCTCCATCTAACGTAGCAGTAGAGGGTGTTTCATGTAAAATCTTGACCTGGGGCTTGGTGTTTAACCTTCCGTTATCGAAAAGACGAACATAGCCGGCTAATCTGGCAACACCATGCGAATCAATCCCTCGCGCATCCGCGGAGACTAATACGTCTGAAGCCAAAGCCGCATCCTGTTCACTACAACCGATGGCTGTAAAAACAGAGGCCACATATTTTTTTAATAAATGATAATCTGCCTGCATAGTATAAACTAAACCACAAAGATAATTAGAACTATTGGTAATAATATTGCCAAAATGCACCTAAATTTGAATCACTATTTCAACAAAAAACTATGAACCTATTAACATCCGCTTGGTTTTGGATTGCACTCATGGCTATCCTTGTCATCATTCGTGACATTTTCATCCAAAAAAGCCACACCATCACGCATAATTTCCCTATCGTGGGACATTTTAGGTATTGGCTGGAGCGCATTGGGCCAGAATTAAGACAATACATCGTTGCGAACAACCGCGAAGAGTTACCCTTCAATCGCCAAGAACGCTCTTGGATTTATGCGTCCTCGAAGAATGAGAATAATTTACAAGGTTTTGGAACGGATCAAGATTTCAGTTCTCCTGGGTATATTTTCATTAAAAATGCGATGATGGGTTTCAATCCATCCAAGGAACATTTATACCATCAAAATCCAGGGGTACTGCCTGCGGCTAAAGTTATTGGACTATACCACAAGAGAGCAAAACCATTTCGCCCTTATTCCATCATTAATATTTCTGGGATGTCCTACGGTTCTCTTTCCGCAAAAGCAGTGGAATCATTAAATAAAGGCGCGCTATTAGCTGGTTGCTATCACAATACAGGAGAAGGATCCTTATCACCCTATCACCAAAACGGTGCCGATGTGATGTTAAACATTGGTACTGCCTATTTTGGTGTTAGAGAACTAGATGGCCGCTTTTCGATGGATAAATTAAAGCAAAAGGTCGAAGAAAATCCATGCATTAAAGCCATTGAATTAAAGCTTTCGCAAGGAGCTAAACCAGGCAAAGGAGGAATGCTTCCTAAATCTAAAATCAACAAAGAAATTGCGGAGATACGCCATATTCCGATGGATAAAGATGCTATTTCACCCGCATTTCACTCAGAATTCTCTACTGTGCCAGAGATGGTGGATTTTATTGAATCAATGGCTGAAGCGACAGGTTTACCCGTAGGAGTCAAATCTGCGATCGGAAAATTAGAGCAATGGGAAGAATTAGCCGCCTACATGGAAAAACACGGTAAAGGTCCTGATTTCATCACCATTGATGGCGGTGAAGGAGGTACAGGTGCTGCTCCACATGCATTTGCAGACCACGTATCGATGCCCTTTACCTTTGCTTTTGCGAAGGTCTACCAAATATTCCAACGTCATAACCTAACAGATAAGATCTTCTTTATTGCCTCTGGTAAATTAGGCTTCCCGGAGAAAGCCTTAATGGCCTTTGCGATGGGAGCAGATAGTATTCACATTGCTCGCGAAGCCATGATGTCGATTGGCTGTATACAAGCCCAAAAATGCCATACAAACCACTGCCCTACCGGTATCGCCACTTCGAATAAATGGTTACAGGCCGGTATTGATGTCACACTAAAAAGTGAGCGCTATTACCGCTATCACTATACCTTAGTCAAAGAAATCGCAGAAATAACACACGCCTGCGGTTACGAACATCCTACTCAAATGACGATGGATGACATTGAATGGTCCATGGGTGATAATAACAGAACGATGGCACTTTCAAAGGCTTTAGGATATAGCAAAACCGAAATAAGCTATTCTGGTTTAGAAGAATTAGTCAAATGTCCGCATTTGGGTGGTCTAAATGCAAGAAAACGGCTATCTTTGTAATATGTTATCAATATCGAATTTAAACTTCTATTTCGGAAGTCGCGCCTTGTACGAAGGAGCTAGTTTACACATCAAGCCTAAGACTAAAATTGGTTTAATTGGTGCTAATGGTACCGGTAAATCTACTTTATTACGCCTAATTTCCGGTGAATACACACCTGATGGCGGAACCATATCTAAGTCTGGTGATTGCACCATTGGTTTCCTAAACCAAGATCTATTGTCCTATCAAACGGATGACAGCATTTTGAATGTAGCCATGCAGGCTTTTGAGAAGCAATTAGAACTGCAGAAAGATATTGATAAGGTCCTTCATAAAATGGAAACAAATTATGAGGACAAAGACATCGATGTATTAGCTAAACTGCAAGAAGATTTCGAACGTTTGGATGGTTATACGATCCAATCCCGCACAGAGGAAATCTTAGAAGGTTTAGGATTTAGCACGAGCGATTTAGATCGTCCTTTGAAACTATTTTCTGGAGGTTGGCGTATGCGTGTCATGTTAGCCAAGTTATTATTACAAAAACCTGCCTTACTCCTACTGGATGAGCCTACTAACCACTTGGACTTACCGTCTATCGAATGGGTAGAAAAATACATACATGATTATGAAGGTTCTATTGTGGTCGTATCTCACGATCGTTATTTCTTAGATCGCACCATTGATAATATTGCTGAAGTTTCTGGCGCTAAAATCACCCTATATCCTGGTAATTATTCTTTCTATATGGAAGAAAAAGCGCTCCGGAATGAGATTCAAAAAGGGGCATTTGAGAACCAACAATCTCAAATTCGCCAGACAGAGCGATTTATCGAGCGTTTTAAGGCCAAAGCTTCTAAAGCTAGACAAGTACAATCGCGCGTAAAAGCATTAGATAAAATCGATATCATAGATGATGTGATAGATGAAAAAGCAAAGGTGAATTTCAAATTTAACTTTGGGACAGAACCCGGTCGTTTCATCTTATTCTTAGAACACATTTCTAAGGCATTTGGAGAAAAGGTTATCTTAAAGAATACTTCTGCTACGATTAATAGAGGTGATAAAATTGCTTTGATCGGTGCAAATGGAAAAGGAAAGTCGACTTTATTGCGTATCATTTCAGGTACGGAACAAATAGATGGTGAAAGAAGAACAGGACACAACGTAATCGAATCCTTCTTCGCACAGCACCAACTAGAGAGTTTAACGGTAGAAAATACCTTAATAGATGAATTAAAAGGCACAGGGACGACAAAAACCGATATGGAATTACGATCGGTATTAGGTTGTTTCTTGTTTTCTGGAGAAGAAGTATTCAAAAAAATCAAGGTGCTTTCTGGAGGAGAGAAATCACGTGTGGCATTGGCTAAAGTATTAATCTCGGAAGCGAACTTCCTTTTACTCGATGAGCCTACCAATCACTTGGATATGCAATCGGTGAATATCTTGATTCAAGCCTTACAACAATACGAAGGAACCTATGTAGTCGTTTCCCACGACCGCTATTTCGTTAGTAATATTGCCAATAAGATTTGGTACATCGAGGATCACGAAATCAAAGAATATCCAGGCTCATTCGATGAATACGAGACTTGGATGGCTACTCGCGAAACATCAAAACCTGTTTCTATAAAAGCAGCTCTTAAAGCAAAGCCCGAGTTAGCTCCTGTAGAAGCCAAAACACCTAATCAAGCTAAGCAAATAGAAAAGCTAGAGGCTGAAATTATGGAAATCGAAAATCGTATTGCAACTATTGAAGCCCAAATGGTCGATTTAGCGAATCAAGCTGATTACGCAGGCCTAAAGCAATTAGAAGCGTCACTCGCAGCTGAAAAAGCGAATTTATCTAACACAACCACAGCGTGGGAAGCATTAATCTAAAAAAATGAAGACCTATATCTCGCTGTTGCTTTTTCTAGGTCTTCCTTTTTCGATTTTCTCCCAAATTGTTACTCGCACACATTATTCAAATATTCAAACGGCGTTTATACAAACATCCGACAGATTCCTTCATCCGAATGTTGTACTGAATTTAGGTTCTTTATCCGAGGCGACCTTACAATTCGATGATTTAGCACTCTCCTATCCGTCCTATTATTTCCGAGTAATCCATTGCCAAGCGGATTGGAAACCTTCCCCACTTTCCGACATAGAATATTTGGAAGATTTCAACGATATTCCGCTACGGAATCCATCTTCCTCCGTGGGAACCAAAGTTCCCTATTTACACTATGCCGTTCCTATTCCAAGCCTAAAAGTCAGTGGAAATTACATAGCGATGGTGTATAATAAACGGAATAAGCGTGATACAGTTCTTTGTGTTCGATTTTCCGTAGCAGAACAACTGGTGAAAGTGCAGACGTCTTTTTCGTATGCCAAAACCAATACCTTACGTGCCAGCCATCAAACCGTCGATTTCAAACTACACATTCCCCCTAACTTGAACTTTGCCGGTGACGAGCAGCTAAGTATCCAAGTTCGCCAAAACCACCAATCAGAGAACTTGCTTAAAAAATTACCTGAAGGCCAATTTAATCTTCACGAAAACAGCTTAACATTCCCCTTCTTTGGCCAAGAAAACGCCTTTGCTGGCTCTAATGAATTCAGACTTATAGATCTTCGCAGTTCCCAACAAAAACTTTCTTTCGTAGATCAAATCGTCACAGGAGAAAAAATGAACGTCTTAAGAGCACAAGTAGAGCAAGCGCAAGGATTATATCCATACGTTCAAAGAAATGATTTAAATGGCGCATATGTAGTTGAATCTTATGAAAATAGAGAAAATCCATTACAGGCTGACTATGTAGAATGCACCTTTCGATTAAAGCCATCAGAGTCAATACAAGACGTTTATGTGGTAGGAGGATTCAATGATTTTAAATTAAACGCCCCCTTAAGCTTAAACCCCTCTACTGGTTTTCTAGAAAATACCCAAATGCTAAAACAAGGCATATACAACTACCAGTTTAAAAGCAAAAATCCCCCTAATGTGACATTAGAGGGAAATTATGCTCAAACCGAAAACCTCTACGAGGTACTCGTTTATTATCAAAAACCAGGAACAAGATATGATTCGCTGGTGGGGTATACTACCGTAATCAGTGGACAGTAGTCAGTGTTTATACGTTAAAGCGGAAGTGCATAATGTCTCCATCTTGCACCACATATTCCTTACCTTCTACACTTAACTTACCAGCTTCTTTGCATCCTGCTTCAGTTTTATACGCCACAAAGTCTGCTAACTTAATAACTTCAGCACGTATAAATCCACGTTCAAAATCGGTGTGAATTACACCCGCAGCTGCTGGTGCCTTCCACCCTTTTTGAATAGTCCACGCGCGTACTTCTTGTACACCCGCAGTGAAATAGGTGATCAGGTTTAACAAGTGGTACGAACTACGAATTAATTTATCTAAACCAGATTCTTTTAAACCATATTCCTCTAAGAACATGGCACGATCATCCAAATCTTCCATTTCAGCAATTTGAGCTTCTAGTGCAGCACAGACTACCACAACTTCAGCCTTTTCTGGAGCAACATTTGCCTTCAATTGGTCCACGTATTGATTTCCTCCTGCCGCAATCGATGCTTCATCCACATTTGCCACATAAATCACAGGCTTATCAGTCAATAAATATAAATCACCAATAGCCGTTTGACGAAGCTCATCATCCATTACCACCGTACGAGCTGATTTACCTTCTTCTAAGGTTGCCTTGAACTGTTGCAATGCAGCCAATTCCGCTTTTGCCTTAGCATCACCAGCCTTAGCAGCGCGTTCTGTTTTAGAAATCTTCTTATCTACTGAATCCAAATCTTTAATTTGCAATTCTAAATCAATAATCTCTTTATCACTTACAGGGTTTACACGGCCTTCTACGTGAACGATATTTTCATCTTCAAAACAACGAACGACGTGAATAATTGCATCTACTTCCCGGATATTTGCTAAGAATTTGTTTCCCAAACCTGCCCCAGTTGAAGCCCCCTTCACTAAACCCGCAATGTCAGTAAATTCGATTACAGTAGGCAAAATGCGGTTTGGATTAACTAATTCAGCTAATACGTTCAAACGATTATCCGGCACAGTTACAATTCCCACATTCGGCTCAATTGTACAAAACGGATAATTCGCTGCTTCTGCCTTATTAGAAGAAATAGCACTAAACAAAGTTGATTTACCCACATTAGGCAATCCGACAATTCCACAAGTTAATCCCATAGTAATTTTAAAAATGAAAGCACAAAAGTACGGTTAAAAATCAAAAAGCCCCTGATTTCTCAGAGGCTTTTTCGAATATTTTAAGGATAATTACTCCCATTTCAACTCACTGTTCCCAAATTCATCTTCATCGCGATTAAATGAAGAGAAATCTACATCAGGCATTAATTCTGTCTTCACGTGATTAACCGCCTCATTTAATCCTTCTACAAATTTATCGAAATCTTCTTTGTACAAAAACATCTTATGTTTCTCATAAACGAAGCCATCCTCTTTCTGATGACGGCGACTTTCTGTGATTGTAATGTAATAATCTTGAGAACGGGTTGACTTCACATCAAAAAAATACGTTCTCTTTCCTGCCCGAATACGCTTAGAAAATAATTCTTCTCTATCTCTTTCTTCCACTGGTATTTAAATTATAGTTTCACAATGTGTAAATCTACTATTTATTCTCATTCACTCAAAAAAAATCAATAGAATTAAGATGTGCCTATAAACCTCTAGATTTTTAATTCCCAATTTAAACCTACATCTTTACAATCATCATCTAACTTTTTAATGATAAAAATACCATCAATAATACTATTGATTTGCACATTTTTATCTCTAAATGCTTTCTCACAGGATTTAGGATATGAAAAAGTAGGAATTGCCTCATTTTATGCCAACTCATTCTATGGCAAAAAAACCGCCAGTGGAGAAAAGCTAAAGAAGACCTTATTAACGGCTGCACACAAGCGTTTTCCTTTCAATACATTAGTGGAAGTAACTAACCTAGCTAATCGCAAAAGCGTGATTGTTCGAATTAATGATCGTGGACCATACAAAAAAGGGCGCGTCATAGATTTATCAGAAGCCGCTGCGAAAAAATTAAACTTAAAGAAAATTGGTCTGGTACGAGTGAAAATAAAGGTAGTTGGATTTGAGAATGAATTAATGCTGATCCCCTATCAAAAATTATCCTTAGTAAGTACTCCAAAATTCAGCCGAAACTTCTACCAAAAATCACGTCTAAAATACAAGACGCATTATAAAATGAAGAAGAACGTCAAACATAAAAAGTACATCAATAAGAAATATATAAAGCGATAACCTTATTTACGTCTTGTCTCTAAGTACTGAATAAAGTCTTTTAAATTTTCCACCGGTATTCGTTTACCCACGATTTTTTTGTGCTGATCAAGCACATAAACCACTGGTGTGGAATAGACATCAAATGTGTTTCTAAAATCGGTATAATATTCTTCTTTACCAGTCTGCGGATTTAAGTGAATATCAATTCCATTGATCCAAGAATTTATCTTAAATTCCGATATGAATTTTTTCCAAGCTGCTTTATCTCGTACAATAGAGCTTGCGACCACACCTACATTTTTACTTTTAAAATAGTCATTCAAAGCGGCTAATTTAGGTGCTTCTTGTTTGCAATGACTACATTCTGGATCGTAAATAAAGACAACCGTGTATTTAAAAGGTAATGAAGCCATATTAATTTCCTTTCCTGCAATATCAGTTAAATGCATCTTAGGAAATGATTTACCCACAAGCAATGGTTTAATAATCGCTAATCGTTCTTTCATTCTCCTTACCGTACTCGTATCCCACAAAGCAGGTTCCCCTATGTAGTATTTCTCTGCTAAATGCACAAATGCGCCTTCCGTTCCTAAAATAGGATTGTTCTCATACGTACTCGCAATTTTATAGATGATGTAGCGACGCACCTCAATATCCTTGGCTTTCTGTAGAATTAAATCTGATTCCCTTGAAATGGAATCTGGATCCTGAATGACTAAATCTTTAAAGAAACGTTCTAATTTACGTTGTAAAAAAGGAGTGCGAACCATGCGCTCATCTCCTAAATCCATCCCATCAAAATAATGCTTTTTATAATATTGGTACTGGTACATCTGCATTTTAGTCGTATCTGCTTTTGACCGTAATTCTCCCCTATAGGCAGGTATTTCTGGATCAAAGGAAGATTCAATGAGTTTAGATACGAACAAAGTGGCATTAGCCTTTTTCCATTGCTGTTGAAATTGCTGCACTTCAGCTTGTAAATTCTTTCTAGCAATAGATGACAGTGTAGGTTGATTAATCCGCGAATAAAGGTCATTCATCTTGCGCTGAAAAGCATAAAAAGCAGTATTTTCAGCTGAATTTTCAAAGGTAATGGTCTTCAAAATATCGGTCGTATCCAAGGATAAAGAAAAATGAGGATCCTCCATCACCACATCAATGTACTTTGATTTGAGAAAGGATATGAGGTACAATCCCTTGGGTAATACTTCAGCACCTTTAAATTCAAACTCTCCATCCTCATTCGCCATTACCGTATCTTTGATGACTTGTTGATTATAGCCAAAGTAGTGAGCTAAATACACCTCAGATTTAGAGAGACCTTTTATTTTACCCTTAATTTCATATTGCGCATTAGCGTTAATGGCAAACAAGAAAATAAAAAGAAGAGTACCGATTACTTTCATAAGATTAGAATAAATTTGTATTACCAACCTTCAAATTTACAATGTTTTTCATCCTATCTAAAATAATCGACTTTTTCCTTCAACCACTTTGTTGGATATTTATCCTGCTAGGGGTCGCCTATTTTAGTAAGTACACGAAACGCTTCATTTTAATCATTATAGGCACCCTAATTCTCTGTAGTAATGGCTGGTTTGTCAACCAGTGTTATTTGGCCTATGAAAGTCCTCAAGTCAAATTGTCCCAAAACTACCAATGGTGCATCATCTTAGGAGGTGGAATGATGCGCGCAGGGGAAGGCTATCGAACAGGCGAAACGGCCGATAGATTTGTTCAACCTCTATTATTGTACAAAAAAGGCATCGTTAAAAAGCTGCTAATCACCGGAGGAAACGTCAACATTAAAGGCCTTAAGATCGATGAAACACAAGAAAGCAAGAAGGTGAAGGAGTTATTAATTGCAATGGGTGTAAAACCGGAAGATATCGTTTTAGAAGAGAGTGCTCGAAATACACACGAAAATGCAGTCTATACCAAACAGATGCTTAAACCGTACCTAAAAGAAAAAATGGTATTAGTTACTTCTGCCATGCATATGCCAAGAGCCAAAGCATGTTATATAAAGGAAGGATTTAACGTGGATGATTTCCCTGCTGACATAAAGAAAAAGGATACCCCTTCAGGTATCCTAGATCTAATTATTCCTCAAGAACGTAACCTTAGTAAATTCGCTGAATTAATCAGAGAAATGGCGGGTTACGTCATTTATAAGATTGTAGGTTTTGCCTAGGTAGACAAAATCTCAACCATACGAATTAAATCTTCAGAAACTGGTTTCTTTTTTGTAATCGTATCGTGGAAAGGCGTATAAATCAATTGATTATTAACCACACCTGCCATCACATTTTTCTCCCCACGTAATAAACCTTCCAAAGCTCCTAATCCTAAACGACTAGCTAAAATCCGATCAGACGCTGTAGGAATACCTCCTCGTTGAATATGGCCTAAAGTGGTAACGCGAATATCTAAATTCTCGCCCATTTTGTCCTTGATTTTCTTAGCAACAATCTGTGCATTCCCTTCTTCATCCCCTTCTGCAACAATGACAATCGAAGAAGATTTCTTCTTGTCAAATCCTTTTTGAAGAATTGCCGAAATCTCATCAACCGACGTCAAATTCTCTGGAATCATCACTGACTCAGCTCCACCTGCAATCGCACATTGAATAGCAATATAACCAGAATCACGGCCCATTACCTCAATAAAGAACACGCGGTCGTGTGAATCAGCAGTATCACGAATTTTATCCACTGCATCTAAGGCAGTATTTACAGCTGTATCAAAACCAATCGTGTAATCAGTTCCATAAAGATCATTATCAATCGTTCCTGGAGCACCTACCGTGGGTATCTTAAACTCATTGTAGAAAATCTCAGCACCCGTAAATGTACCATTACCTCCGATAGCCACTAAGCCTTCAATACCTAATTCTTGTAATTTATCATAGGCTTTCTTACGACCTTCTGCAGTCATAAACTCCTTCGAACGGGCTGACTTTAAAATTGTACCACCCCGTTGTATAATATTACTAACAGATTGAGAATTCAAAGGAATAATATCTCCTTTAATCATTCCATTATAACCTCTTACAATCCCAAACACTTCCACTCCATGGTACGCAGCACCACGAACAATTGCTCTAATACAAGCATTCATTCCTGGGGCATCACCACCTGACGTAAATACAGCTATTTTCTTCATCTCTTGTATCGTATAATTTCTTAGACTCTTTATTCTTTCAAAAATACAATCTTTCTCTGTTTTTACCTCGAATTTTGGTATTAAAAATGTAATAAAAACGTAAATTTGAGACCTATTCATATTAAATCAAAGCACCTATGAACGCAAACGAATTTTTGTACTCCTATTTAAATAATGCCTCACCCACTGGATTTGAGGCGAGTGGACAAAAAATTTGGTTAGATTATATTCAACCTTTCATCGACGAAAAGATCATTGATACCTACGGAACGGCTGTGGGTGTGATCAATCCTGGACAACCCTACAAAGTGGTAATCGAAGCTCATGCAGATGAAATTTCTTGGTTTGTGAACTATATAGATGATAATGGATATCTGTTTTTACGTCGCAATGGCGGATCAGATGCCTTGATTGCTCCCTCCATGCGGGCGAATATTCACACGAAAGATAAAGTGGTGAAAGGGATTTTTGGGTGGCCCGCTATTCACGTGAGAGATATTGCCAAAGACAAAGCACCAGCCATCGCAGACATCTTCATCGACTGTGGTGCTGCAAATAAAAAGGAGGTAGAAGAAATGGGGATCCACGTGGGAACTGTTGTTACTTTCGAAGATGGTTTAATGGAATTAAACGGAAAATACTTAGTCGGACGTGCCTTAGACAACCGAATAGGCGGTTATATGATTGCTGAGGTCGCTAGAAGACTGAAAGAAAATAACATCACCCTACCCTACACACTTTATGTGGTTAACTCCGTTCAAGAGGAGATTGGCTTACGTGGGGCGGAAATGATAGTTCGTCGTTTGAAGCCTGATTTGGCATTCATTACTGACGTGACACACGATACGCAATCACCTATGTATAACAAAAAGACTCAGGGTGATATGGCTTGTGGAAAAGGTCCGGTTATTTGTTATGGACCAGCCGTTCAGAATAATGTGCGGGATTTCATTATTGATGTAGCAGAAAAAAATAAGATTGATTTCCAAAGACAAGCCGTATCTCGCTCTACAGGAACAGACACGGATTCGTTTGCTTACGCCACAGAAGGCGTTGCTTCAGCGTTAATCAGTTTACCATTGAAGTATATGCACACGACGGTAGAAACCATCGCAAAAGACGATATGAATGCGGTGATTGATTTAATCTATCAGTGTTTGTTGAAGGTGAAGGGTGGAGAGGATTGGCGTTATTTTAATTAAACACGGTTTAAATAAAATCTCAGAGTAGAGATAATAGAGTATAGAGTAGAGATCGTTAATTTTATCTATACTCCATACTCTATTATCTATTATCTTCTACTGTATTTTCAAATACCTCGCAAAGAACTCATACGTCCTCAACATCTGATCAATGCGCTGGCGATTATTACCAGAGCGTGTCAATTCGTGTGTTCCACCCGGATGACGGACATATTCCACCTCACGACCTAATACTTTTAAGCTTTTGTACAGCATTTCGCTTTGGATAACACCAGTCCGCAAATCATTTTCACCGTGGAAGATTAACAGAGGCGTTTTGATGTTTTGCACGTAGGTATAAGGCGATTCTCTATCTAAAATAGATTTCGTTGCTTTTTCCCAAGGATAACCTCCAAAATAATTGGGCACTAATCGCCACGCATTTCCTTCACCCATAAACGTTGATAATTCATAAACGCCTCGTTGAGCACAAGCTACCTTAAAGCGGTTCGTATGGCCTACAATCCATGAAACGAGGTAACCCGCATATGAACCACCTGTAACGGCAAGTTGTGTTGTATCCGCCCAACCTTCGGCAAGGGTTAAATCCAAGGCTTTCATTACGTCAGCAGTAGGTCCTGCACCCCAATCCTTCACATTAGCCGCTAAGAAATCGGACCCATAACCACCTGAGCCACGAGGATTCGCATAGACTACACCCATTCCTTTGGCAGCATAATACTGAAATTCGTGCCACATACTTGCCTCACCTGTTCCCCACATGGCAGAAGGACCTCCATGAATTTCTAACACAACTGGATATTTCTTCCCAGATTCATAATCTGCAGGTTTCATTACCCAATAGTCCACTTTTTGGCCTTTGCTATTTGTGAAGGAATGCTTGTCCGGACGAACGATACTTTTAGAAGCTAACCAACCTGTATTTAACGAAGTAAAAGTTCTTTCCGAATCGGTAGTTTGTAGGTAAATTTCAGACGGATTTTCGATTCCTGTTTTGGCATACACAAAACCTGAAGTAGTTACATCAAATCCCAAAATACCCGTATTGTTATCCGTTAGTTGCTTTACCTGTTTAGAAGATAGATCAAATACGTAAAGTGGCGCACCACCCTGATTTTGTGCAGTAAAATAAAGTTTAGTCTCATCTGAAGACCATTTCACCTGAGTAATCACGCGATCGATGGGGACCTTAGTGATTTGAGAAGGATTTGCCACAGATATAATTTGTAGCACCGCATTTTGTACACCAGTTGATTTAGCTTCTTGGAAGGCCAACCATTTTTCAGAAGGAGATAAGGTCAAATTGGACATCTTATATCCAGCTTTTTGGTAAATCACCTTTGACCCAAAACCAATATACGAATCCAATACTTTATCAGGGTGAGCCAATGAATCAGCTGGCACTACTGAGTAGATACCATTTGAAGCGAATTCAACATCTGACCAACGCTGGAATGGGTTGTTCAGCAAAACAGGCTTTCCGGTCAAACTCGTCTTAAAATAGGCTGGTAAATAGATTTCTGAAGTGGTTGTACTTTCTTCTTGGAAATTCAAGCGATTAATGACTTTCGCCTTCTTATCAACTTCGTTTTGAGCTAAATAGGATCTAACTTCGTCTAAATTTCCATTAGGATTGGCTTTAGATTTCTTAGCTATTCCTGAAAGCATGGGTTTTTCAAAAGTCCAAGAGGGGACTAAACCCTTTTTATTGTAAACAGAATCTACCAAAAACTCTTTCAACGTAAAGGACCCTTGAAAATAAATATCCTGTCCAGATGCAGACCAAACTGGATTGGAAACCGCGAAAGGTAAGTTAGTAATAGCCTGCGGCTCCCCTCCTGCTAAATCCAACAAGTACACCTGAGATTTAGATCCCATATCGCGTGTAAAAGCAATTTTGCTTCCATCCGGACTCCATATGGGTGAAGAAATGGAATTCTTTCCTGAGGTTAAGGCACGTGACTCCCCTGTTTGCAGATTACCGAGATACAAATGCGTTTGGTACACAAAATCATTCTTTTTATCGGGATCATCCACAATCGAAGTAACGGTGTAGATGAATTGATTTCCTTTAGGAGAAACTAGAGGCTTTCCAGCGGTCTTGATTTTTAATAAATCCGTGACTTGGATTTTCTCTTTAGGGTTTTGGCCTAAAACACTAAATGCGAAGAGTAATAAGAACAGGTGTTTCATAGATGAAATGTCTAGGTATAAAAAATGCTCAGCATCGCAGGACACTGAGCATAAAAATACGAGTTAATTCGATTAAATCAATTTCAAGATTTCCTCTCCGATAGCATCGGTTCCTAAAATCATCGATTTATCTGTCGTCGCATCAGCGATATCGCCTGTACGGAAACCTTTCTTTAATACTTGGTCTACCGCGTTGATAACTACTTCTGACTCCGCTTTCATTCCGAAAGAAATGTCTAATAAAAGAGCAGCAGATAAAACGGACGCCATTGGATTTGCTAAGCCTTTACCCGTGATATCGTGTGCAGAACCGTGAATTGGCTCATAAACACCTGTCCCATCTCCAATAGATGCGGAAGCTAACATACCCATCGAACCAGCGATTTGAGATGCTTCATCTGTTAAGATATCACCGAATAAGTTTGCAGTTACCACCACGTCAAAACGCTTCGGATCTTTGATCAACAACATCGCTGTAGCATCAACGAATTGATATTCCACTGTTACGTCAGGGTATTCCAACGCTAATTTTTGGATCTCTTCACGCCATAAACGTGACGACTCTAACACGTTTGCCTTATCAACAGAAACTAAATGCTTCTTACGTGTACGTGCTGCTTCAAATGCCTTGCGACCAATGCGTTCAACTTCGTAACGACTATACTCTGCCACGTCATAGGCTGTATCGCCATTGTTTTTGCGACCTTTTTCACCAAAATAGATATCACCAGTTAATTCACGAAAGAACAAAATGTCCGCTCCTTTTAAAATCTCAGGCTTAATGCTAGACGCACTTAATAATTCATCAAATAACTTGATCGGACGAAGATTCGCGTATAGACCTAATTCCTTACGCATTTTTAACAATCCTTGCTCTGGACGAACCTTTGCAGATGGATCATTATCGTATTTCGGGTGACCTACCGCCCCAAAAAGAACCGCGTCAGACGCTTTCATTTTTTCCAACGTTTCTGCTGGCAACGGATCCCCCGTCGCTTCAATAGCCACGTGACCAATTAATGCTTCGTCATAGGTAAAATCATGACCGAACTTTGCCGCAATTTTCTCTAATACTTTCTTTCCTACTTCGGTTACTTCTTGACCGATTCCATCACCTGGAACAATTAAAATATGCTTCTTCGCCATTATTATTTTTATTAAATCAAATTTAACATTTTCTGAGTGGCCTTGATCGCTGAAACAGTTTGGTCAGAATCTAAACCTCTCGTAATTAACTCTTTATCTCCATCTGCCCAGGTGATGATCGTTTCACAAAGCGCATCTGAATCCCCGCCAGGTGGAATACGCACCGCATAATCCTTCAAGACAGGAAGTATCTTACCATGCTTCTCGAAGATAATGCCTAATGCTTTCATAAAGGCATCATATTGGCCATCACCTTGAGCGTGCTCCTCAAATACTTCACCATCAATCGAAATCTTCAAGGTAACGGATGGACGTAAATCTTTCGAATGTGTCAAGACATAGTTCAACACCTGAACTCGCTCTTCTATCGTATTACTATCTAACACATCAGATATGATGTAAGGGAGATCATTTTGAGTGACAACCTCTTTGCGATCGCCTAATTCAATGATTCGCTGCGTCACGATTTTCAAATCCTGATCAGACAACTGAATACCTAAGGCAGCTAGATTATTTTCAATATTGGCTTTCCCAGACGTCTTTCCTAAAGCGTATTTACGCTCACGGCCAAAACGTTCTGGCATCAAATCATTATGGTATAGATTGTTCTTTTTGTCTCCATCTGCGTGAATACCCGCCGTTTGAGTGAAAACATTCTCTCCCACCACCGGCTTATTCACAGGAATACGGAAACCAGAAAAAGTTTCCACTAATTTACTAACACGGTATAAAGACTTCTCGCAAACAGAGGTTTTCACATCCGTTTGGTAATCATTCAAAACCGCAATAACACTAGCTAATGGTGCATTTCCAGCACGTTCACCCATTCCATTCACCGTTAAATGCAAACCGTGAACGCCGCAACGAACCGCTTCTAAGGCATTCGCCGTCCCTAAATCGTAATCGTTGTGTGCGTGAAAATCAAAATGAGTGTTCGGATACTTTGCGATTAACTGCTTAATGAAATCCGATACTTCGTAAGGAGTTAAAATCCCTAAGGTATCTGGGAGTAAAACGCGCTCCACTGGTTGTGTAGCCAAAAAATCTAAGTATTGAAACACATAGTTTGCACTATTGCGCATCCCATTGCTCCAATCCTCTAGATATACATTCACCGATAAGCCTTTCGACTTAGCTAAGGTGATGGTCTCTGCTATTTCCTTAAAATGTTGCTCTGGCGTCTTCTTTAGTTGGTGCTTTAGGTGATTTAGCGAGCCTTTGGTCAATAAGTTCATCACTTTAGCTCCGGCGTCTAACATCCACTGAACGGATGTTCCTCCATCTACGAAAGTTAATACCTCCACTTTATCTAGAAATCCATTCGCAGCGGCCCAAGAAGTAATCTTCTTTACCGCTTGAAATTCGCCCTCTGAAACACGCGCTGACGCAATCTCAATACGATCTACCTTTAATTCGGTCAAAAGTAATTGAGCTATAGTTAACTTTTCTGAGGCTGAAAACGATACTCCGCTGGTTTGTTCCCCATCGCGAAGGGTCGTATCCATTATTTCTATGTGGCGTTTCAAAAGACTAGCGGTTTTCAGCAAACGTACTGATCTCCGACTTCATCGCTTGTAAATAATCGATGTCATCGAATCCATTCAATAAATTATTTTTCTTGTATCCGTTAATGGCGAACTTTTCAGACGCGCCAGTCGCTACAATCGTAATCGTTTGCTCAGGTAAACTAACCTCTAATTCCGCTTTCGGATCAGCCTCTATTGCGGTGAAAATTTGATGTAAAAATTCCGGGCTAACTTGAACCGGTAAAACACCTACGTTAATGGCATTTCCACGGAAGATATCAGCAAAGAAAGAAGAAACCACACAACGGAAGCCATAATCGTAAATTGCCCAAGCGGCGTGTTCACGTGAAGACCCAGAACCAAAGTTCTTACCGCCTACTAAAATCTTACCTGAATAAGTGGGGTTGTTTAAAACGAAATCAGCCTTAGGAGCATCGTTTTTATCATAACGCCAATCTCTAAATAAATTATCACCAAAACCTGTACGCTCCGTCGCTTTCAAGAAACGAGCCGGGATGATTTGATCTGTATCCACATTCTCAATCGGAAGAGGTACTGCGGAACTTTTTAATACATTAAAACTATCGTAAGCCATATTGCTTTTATTTAATCGATCTTATAAAAATTCTCTAGGGTCTGTTACCACACCCGTGATTGCAGCCGCCGCAGCGACTAATGGACTCGCTAATAAGGTACGAGAACCCGGTCCTTGACGACCTTCGAAGTTACGATTAGACGTACTCACTGCATATTTACCAGCTGGAATCTTGTCATCGTTCATCGCTAAACAAGCAGAACATCCTGGTTGACGAAGGGCAAATCCTGCTTCAGTCAAAATATCGTAAATACCCTCTTCCCTAATCTGTGCTTCCACAATATGAGAACCTGGTACTACCCAAGCCGTTACGTGATCTGCCTTTTTACGACCTTTGACAATCGAAGCAAAGGCACGAAAATCTTCAATACGTCCATTCGTACAAGAACCAATGAATACATAATCCACTTTCTTACCAATCATGGAATCGTTTTGAGCAAAGCCCATATATTCTAAAGACTTCTCATAGGTCGTTACTCCACCCTCTACGTCATCCGCATTCGGAATTTGCTTAGAGATACCCATTCCCATTCCTGGGTTTGTACCGTAGGTAATCATCGGCTCAATATCTGAAGCTAGAAAAGTAATTTCTTCATCAAACGTAGCACCGGAATCCGTCTTCAACGTTTTCCAATAGCCTAATTGGGCATCCCAATCAGCGCCTTTAGGGGCTAATTCACGACCTTCGATATAGTCAAATGTTGTTTGGTCTGGAGCAATCATTCCTCCACGCGCACCCATCTCAATAGATAAATTACAAACCGTCATACGGCCCTCCATTGACATTTTTTCGAACACATCTCCTGCATACTCTACGAAATAACCCGTAGCACCAGAGGTCGTTAATTTAGAAATAATGTATAAAGCAACGTCTTTGGGCGTAACACCTTTTCCTAAAGCTCCATTCACGTTAATACGCATTTTCTTAGGCTTAGGCTGCATAATGCACTGAGAGGATAGCACCATCTCAACTTCTGAAGTACCAATACCAAAAGCAATCGCTCCAAAAGCGCCGTGAGTAGACGTATGAGAATCACCACAAACGATGGTCATACCTGGCAAGGTAATCCCATTTTCTGGTCCTACCACGTGCACAATACCATTCTTAGGATTGCCTAAACCCCAGTGAGAAATACCGTATTTCGCTGTATTCTTCTCTAATTGCAATAATTGATTCGCAGAGAGAGGGTCTTCAACGGGTAAGTGCTGGTTAATCGTAGGCGTGTTGTGATCCGCAGTCGCAAACGTACGCTCTGGAAATAATACACCTATACCGCGTGTTTCAAGACCTAAAAAGGCAACAGGGGATGTCACTTCGTGAATAAAATGACGGTCAATGAAAAATACATCTGGACCATCAGCAATTTTACGAACGACGTGTGAATCCCAGACTTTATCAAATAAGGTTGTTGGGGAATTGCTCATTATATCAATTAGTTTTAAGGCGCTTTAATTATAATTAAGCTACAAAAATGGCGTTTTTTTTGCAAAAATGCAAAGCAAATTGGCTGTTAAAGTAGAATATTGCCAAATATTATGCAAGTCAAAGGGATGCGCGGGAAATAAAAACGAAGGGGTTTTGCCATTTGACCCGCTCATTAGAAAGAACCAATTCGGCAGCTTTTCGGCCCAATATTTCAAAATCCGTCGAAATCGTTGAAATACCATCAAATAACAAACGCTTAATAGGCGTTTCGTTATACGAGATAATTCCTATTTCTTTCCCTAATTGTAACGATTCGTTGCGAATCCGCTCTAATAAAATTAGTAAATCATCCTCCATCACCGTGATGTATACTTGTCCTGAACCCAGTGAAACATCGCTCAGAGATTCCACCACCTCATATTCAAAGGCATAATCCCGGCAAAAATTGATGAATCCTTGAACGATTTCTTTGGGATAATAACTCTGCGTAGGAAAAACGAGCCGAATTTGCTGGTAAGTGGCTAATGATTCTTTGGCTTGTTGTAGACTTTGGTAAATATCATGTTCAAAATCTTCATACACCGCTCCAAACTTCCCTTGAATTCCGGGCAACAACTTATCCAATAAAACCAACTTCTCTTTGGGCAAAGAATTAATCAAATCAATTGCCATCTCCTCTCCCTCCATAAAATGAGGAATCAATACCATGTGCGTATAATCTCGATCGCGACTATCTACAATCTTTTTGAAGAGATTAAAATCGTTATTGTAAATGTAAAAATCAATAGACCCTTGGTCTCCAATCGCCTTAACAAAGGCATCGTAAATGATTTTCTTGTGAACACTTAACTTATTAAATAAAAGAAAAATACGTAGGTTCCTAGGCACTTCATCTACCTTAATATAGAAACCCTTTCCTCGAACAGAATCTATAATTCCTTGCTGTTTGAGGTAATTATACCCCTTCTCCACCGTGATCCGAGCCATAAAATGCTCAAAACTGACTTCATTAATCGACGGAAGCAATTCGCCCTTATGTATTTTTCCCTGTTGAATTCCTTCAATAATGGCATTCGCTAACTGTCGATACTTAGGCGTAGAGGAAAATTCATCGATTTGAATCAGTTGCAACATTAGTGAATAGAGTTACCGATCCCAACAATGATAACAGAAATAAGGATCACCACAATTCCTCCGATTACAGTACGCATCGTGGTAGACGAAACTCCTTTCCATTCCTTGAAATAAAGTCCCCAGAAATTAGAAGTCATAATAATAGTAGCCATATGTAGAATCCAAGAACTTGCACCATTTCCTAATTTACTCTCCCCCATTCCGTAAAAGAAGAATTGTAAAAACCAGGTTGTTCCTGCCACAGCGGCAAAAAGGTAGTTCATGCGAAGTGGCGCTGAAGCATTTACATAATCGCCAAAAGTCTTATTTGAAAAATTCAAATACAGGCAATACACGAAGTTTGTTAAAAATCCTCCCCACAACACAACTATAAAAATGACATTGTTTTGGAACAAGGGATCACAGCCTTTAGCCACCGCAGCGTCTGCCATATCCTTACCTGCTTCAATGCCAAAATTAAAACAAGCCGAACAAAGTCCAGAAATCGTAGCAACGATCAAACCTTTGGTCAAACTAAACTCCTTAATTGTTTCTTGCTTCTGCTCTTGAGATAGCTCATTCTCTTTCATCATTCCTGCTTTACCGCAAAGAAAAATCCCAAAAACACAGACTAAAATCCCCAATAAAACCACTTGTCCACCTGTACTTCCTACGATATGAGAAATCGTATCACCTTCCACTCCAGCTAATTCCCGGTAAATAGGCGGAACTAAGGCACCGAAAATACTACACAAACTTAAGGCGATAGACATCCCTAAAGACATCCCTAAATAACGCATGGCTAAACCAAAGGTCAAACCTCCAATTCCCCATAATAACCCAAAAACAAAAGTCCAGAAAAAGGTGTCCGAATCAATCGATTGAATAATTCCCATAAAGTCCGGAATGGTGAGCCAGGCCGCCACAACTGGGACAATCAACCATGAGAATACTCCCCCCACTAACCAAGCACTTTCCCAAGACCACACTTGAATCTTACGGTAAGGAATGTAAAATGATCCTGAGGCGAAACCGCCAAGGGAATGAAAGAAAAGACCTAGTATAGAACCCATATTTAGTTAGTTTATAAATTTCAAAGTCAAAAGGTTTCTAATATTACCTAAAATAATGATAGATTTGGAATATCAGCTTCCGAATTTAGTTTAATAATCATCCTGAACTATGCTTAGTCACCCTAGGAAAGTACTTTATTTCATTGAATTAATTATTCTAATCATCATACTAGCCCTTAAACCTGCTGATTTAACCGATTGGGCGGCGTATTTAGGTGGTTCTGATCGCAACCACTATTCTACATTGACGCAAATAAAAGCCGATAACGTCGATCAGCTGAAAGAAGCTTGGGAATATAATCTTCCGGATTCAGGCCAAATGCAGGTAAATCCACTGATTACCCAAGGAGTACTTTATGGAGTAAGCTCCACTGTTCAAGCTTTTGCCTTAGACGCCTCGACAGGTAAAGAAATTTGGCGATTTGGCGATCCATTAAAAAACTGGGCCAGTACTTCGCGCGGAGTTAGCTTTTGGACAAATGGGATTGAGAAACGCATTTTATATACAGCAGGTCCTAATCTTTGGGCACTAGATGCTCAGACAGGAAAACCTATTCTTAGTTTTGGTGAACAAGGAAAAATCGACTTACACCTAGGCTTACCAGCCATTGCCGCTTCTAAATTTATTATTTCTAATACACCAGGCACCATTTACCATAACCTCATCATTATGCCAGTTCGCCTATCTGAAGGAGCTGATGCAGCCCCTGGAGATATTCGTGCCTTCGATGTATTAACTGGAAAATTAGTTTGGACCTTCCATACGATTCCCTACCCAGGAGAAAAAGGGTATACTACCTGGCCAAAAGATGCCTATTTAAACACCCATACTGGGGCTGCCAATAACTGGGCAGGGATGGCAGTCGATAACGAAAGAGGTATCCTATTTGTACCTACCGGTTCAGCAGGATACGATTTTTATGGCGGAAACAGAAAGGGGGCTAACTTATTTGCCAATTGCCTCATTGCCCTCGATGCTAAAACAGGTAAACGGCTCTGGCATTTCCAAACAACCCACCACGATCTTTGGGATCGCGATTTACCAGCCCCACCTAATTTGATCACAGTAACACACCGGGGTAAAAAAATTCCTGCAGTCGCCCAAATAACCAAACAAGGATTCGTCTTTCTTTTTGATCGGGTTAGTGGAAAACCCCTCTTCCCTATCGTTGAAAAAAAAGTAATGGGATCTGCATTAAAAGGGGAAAAAGCCTGGCTAACACAGCCCTACCCCACTTTACCAAAGCCTTACGCTAGATTATCTTCAGAAATACAGCATAACGACATTAACCCCTATTCAGAGAATAAAGAGGAATTAATCAACACCTTGGCTTCTTTAAACAAAAGCTGGCACGCAGCCCCAAGTGAAAAAGGAAATCTTATTTTACCTGGATTTGATGGAGGTGGAGAATGGGGAGGTGCAGCGGCTGACCCTAACGGTATTCTTTATGTGAATAGTAATGAAATGGCTTGGATTCAAAAGATGGTACCCACAAAAAAAAACAGTTTAAATCCAGGTGAAAAAATTTATCAAACGAATTGTCAATCATGCCATGGCGCGGATAAAAAAGGAAACCCCTTCAGTGGTTATCCTACCTTAGTAGGCATTTCCTCAAAAAAATCAAAAACGTATATCCAGCAGATAATCAACAATGGGAAAGGGATGATGCCTGGATTCAACCATCTATCTAAAGAGGAAAAGGATCATATTCTATCATTTATCAACGACGAATTGCCTAAAGAAGTAGCTTCTAAAACTTCTAATAGCTATGTATCACCTTACCAAATGACAGGATATATCAAATTCTTAGACGCAAAAGGACTACCTGCACTCAGTCCGCCGTGGGGAACCCTAAATGCTATCGATTTAAATACAGGTAAATACGTTTGGAAAATACCTTTTGGCGATGAACCAGCGTTAGCTAAACAAGGGATCACTGGAACGGGTGCTGAAAATTATGGTGGCCCAATCGTGACGGCAAGCGGATTACTCATTATTGGTGCTGCCAAAGATGGAAAATTGCGCATCTATGCTAGTAAAACAGGAAAACTGCTACGAACAATTACCTTGCCTGCAGCAGCTTTCGCGACACCATCCACCTATGCAGTGAATGGAAAACAATTTATTGTCATCGCCTGTGGAGGAACGAAATTAGGAACTCCTAAAGGGAATAAATACATTGCCTTTAGCCTCTAATTATTCTTTTACAATCGTAGTCGCAAAAGGTTTTCCAGCTGAAATCACGTGCAAAACATATTTGCCCACCCGAATACCAGAAAAGTCTGTAAATACAATCTCCTTAATGGGAGCCTCGTAGATGTGTTGGTAAATAACTGAACCTAATTGATCATAAATGGCTACAAAGGTTGGTTTGGTACTAGGTGAAGAGAAACCAATCGTTAATTTATCGATAAAAGGATTGGGAAATGTGGTATAAGTAATTGGATTTTCTTCTTGCACATTCAACTTAATCCCAGAAGCGGCAATACTACGTTCTAACAAAGATGGCTGCTTAAATCCTTGACGAACAACTACCCCCCCGTTTGAAGATGTACCAGTCACCGCACTTTGTTGACCTATGATTTGAGAATAATATTTACCATCAACCACCGTTGTAGCACCTCCCGCTCCAATGGCAGAACTTATTACTTTTTGGGAATAAACCACTTGCACTGCGCACAAAAGGACAATCGTCATTAACACACTTTTCATCACGCTATTTTTTTAATGTTGAAATAAACTCTTTTATGCTTAGACCTTCAAATTCCGTAAACAAATACTCCAAATCATCAGAACAGGCAAAACCAGAATCACTATATAAATTCTGCAAACACGCTTTCTGTAAGCATCCTTGTTTTATTAACTTCTTCGCAAACTGAACACGTAAACGATTCATTTCATCGGTAAAGTTAGTGAAAAGATAAAGTTCGAAAAAATCACGCAATTCTCTACTATCCTTTTGGACTAATTCCCCGAATTGATCCAAAGTCAAATTGGGGTTCAAAAAAGGTTTATCAAATATATAACAATCATTCATCGCCTGATCCATCTTCCACCAATAAGCTTCCTGAGGATTTAATATACGCTTAAATCGATCTGCATTTAAATAAATTACTTGTGGAAAGAAATACAAAGTACAAACCATCACCATGTAGGCAACCAAGGATAAATACTTAATTGCACTCGGGTGATTCAACCAAGTAAAACCCACAGTATTCTCTAACCATACACCGAAAAAAACAGAACTCATACCCACAAAAACCAACCATTGAAAGGACAAAAACAAGAGTAGCCACTTGCCCAAATTAGTAGCCTTAAAAAAATACACTTGATTTCTCTTCAGATAATTGATTCCCCAGATGGTATAAAAACTTAGTAAAAGTGGCCTTAGAACATATAATTGCGCTGCATTGAAGACAAAACCTAAGCGAATACGAAACATCGAAGTCCAATCGCTAAATACCTGCCTAACTACTTCTACTTTGTAGGCATATGGAGAGATATAATAGGGAATCGTGTCAAAGAACACCAGGATAAAGGGGATAAAATGCCATAAATCTTTAGCTTTTAACTGTGTAGATCCTGTACGCAAACTTCGAAGATAAAAATACACTAGTGGACCAATCAGAAAATAAATAGAAGAAAAATTGCCGTATAACAACACCGTAAACAACAAACTATGCCCTAGAGACATCGAATAGACGGTCAAACAGTAAATACCAGAGATAAAAAACAAGATGGCAAGATAGATATTCGGATTTGCGAATAACGTACCACGTGATTTCAGAAAGATGATCGAAGGTGTCATAAAACTAGTAAATAGCGTCATGACAAAAATCGACTGAAACAGAAACAGCATTATGAAGTGGTTAGATATAAATGTAATGTACAAAATTATAATGATTCAAAATCCATACTTAGTAAATTACCACTATATTGATAAAGTATTATGAAACTAAAATTAAAGATTACCCGCTTTTGGAAACTTTTAGGACCAGGCTTAGTCACCGGAGCAAGTGATGATGATCCATCTGGAATAGCCACCTATTCTCAAGCCGGGGCGGGATTTGGGTTATCAACACTTTGGACAGCTTTAATAGCCTTCCCTTTGATGGCCGCCATTCAACAGATGTGTGCCAGAATCGGATTAGTGACAAAACAAGGCCTAACAGGGACTTTAAAAAAGCATTATCCGAGACCCCTTTTATACCTCATGTTACTCTTTAGTTTCCCTGCCATTGTGATGAATATTGGGGCAGACATTGCGGGCATGGGAGCCGTAGGGAACTTATTATTTCCAGCTATCGACCAAAGCTATTTCAGCGTACTATTTACCCTTTTATTATTAGGACTGATTATTTACCTTCCATACGCGAAAATTGCAGCTATTCTAAAGTACTTATGTATTGTCATGGTAGTGTATTTTATTGTCCCCTTTTTATACGAACAAGATTTTAAAGAAATCATTAAAGCAACACTAGTACCTGATATTCAATTCACTAAAGAATACATCGCTATTTTAGTAGGCATATTAGGTACGACGATTTCGCCTTATTTGTTCTTCTGGCAGGCATCAGTAGAAGTGGAAGAAATGAATGTTCACAAAAAAATAATCGTCAATAAAAAAATTATTCATGAAATGGAGCAGGATGTTGATTTTGGCATGGGATTCTCCGGATTTGTCATGTATTTTATCATTTTAACGACGGGTACGGTATTGTTTAAAAGTGGAATTCATCAAATAGATACGGTAGAACAGGCTGCTTTGGCCCTAAAACCTCTAGCAGGAGATATGGCCTATTTACTATTTGCTATTGGGATTATTGGAACCGGTCTCATTGCGATTCCAGTTTTAAGTGGATCACTTTCGTATATTTTCACAGAAACATTTGGTTGGGAACAAGGATTAAATAAGAAATTCCATGAGGCTAAAGGTTTTTATTCCATCATCGCCTTCTCTCTATTAGTGGGCCTATCTTTGAATTATATAGGTATATCCCCCATTGATGCCTTAATATATACCGCTATATTATACGGAATGACGGCACCTGTTTTAATCGCCATCATTCTGCATATTTCTAATAACAAGGAAATTATGGGGGATAATACCAATTCGAAATTGTCCAATGTGTTGGGATTCGCAGCTTTATTCATTATGACATTGGCAGCTGGCACATTACTCTATTTGGAATTTATAGGATAAAAAAAAACCATACTCCCTTATCGAGAGTATGGTAAAAAAAATGTGGACCAGCATGGGCTCGAACCATGGACCCCCTGATTATGAGTCAGATGCTCTAACCAACTGAGCTACAAGTCCGCATTGTACATCCTTTTACGGAATTCAATGTGGCACAAAATTAAGGAATACTAACCTTTTTAGCTAAATTTCGGAAAAGAATCTCCCATGTACCCAACTAAAATTATTAATGATCCGATTTACGGTTTTATAAAAATCAATAATCCATTAATTCTTGAACTGATTGATCACCCTTATTTTCAGCGACTTAAACGTATCAAACAATTAGGTTTAGCAGAATTCGTTTACCCGGGTGCACATCATACCCGATTTCATCACGCCTTGGGAGCAATGCATTTGATGGATCAAGTATTAGACAACTTGAAAGCTAAAGGGTATTCAATCTCCACAGAGGAACAAGAAGCTGCAGAAATCGCCATTTTATTACACGATATTGGTCATGGACCATTCTCGCATGTTTTGGAATACACCCTATTAAATGAAGTAAAACACGAAGATGTGTCTACCCTATTAATGGCTAAATTGAATCAACATTTTAAGGGCAAATTAAACCTTGCCATTGAAATTTTTGAAAATAAATATCCGCGTAAATTCTTTCATCAACTAGTCTCCTCACAATTAGACGTGGATCGCTTAGATTATTTAAGCAGAGATTCATTTTATACGGGTGTACGCGAAGGTTTTATAGGCTCTGAACGTTTATTAAGCATGATGGACTTAAATAATGAGCAATTGGTCATTGAAGAAAAAGGGATATACTCCACTGAAAATTTCTTAATGGCGCGTCGATTAATGTATTGGCAGGTGTATTTGCACAAAACGGCAATCGCGGCTGAAACGATGTTAATTCAAATTTTACGTCGGGCTAAATTTTTAATTTCTGAAGGCCAAAAATTACCTTGCTCTACTCCCTTGAAAACTTTCTTGAAAAGTACCTATACATGGGAGGAATTTTCAACCAAAGAAAGTCTTCTTATTGCCTTCACCGAATTAGATGATCATGACGTGTGGGCAGCCATAAAAGAATGGAAAAATGCAAGCGATAAAATACTAAAGCATTTGTGTACACACTTTTTGGCAAGAAAATTATTCACCTGCAAATTAGGCTCTCAACCTATTCCTAAAGCAAAAAGAGTCGAAATTGAAGAGAACATCAAACGAGAATATGGAATAACCGACGAGGAATTATCCTACTTCGTCGTAGAAGGTTCAACTTCTAATGCTGCCTACGTACAGGGCGATAACACTATCAAAATGGTCGACAAACAAGGTCAAGTGGTCGAGTTACTCGAAGCATCTGATTTACCGACCATACAGGCTTTAAGCAAGATTGTAAAAAAATACTATTTTTGTTGTCCAAAGAGCGTATATTTGCAAGGAGAATTGAGCTAATGGAAATTCTCATTGCCATTATTAAACATCGTTTGACCGAATGAAATTTACTGTTGATCAAATAGCCCAATTAATTCAAGGAACAGTAGATGGCGATGGTTCAGCAAGTATAAGTATGTTTAATAAAATTGAAGAGGGTAAAACCGGTAGTATTTCCTTTTTGGCAAACCCTAAATACGAATCCTATCTATATCAATCTAAGGCTACAGCCATCATCGTTGCAGCTGATTTAGTCTTAAAAGAAAAGCCTTTAGCGACTTTAATCAAGGTTAAAGACCCCTACTCCGCCTTCACTATTTTACTCCAAAAATACCAAGAGTTTACGAGTGTAAAAGAAACAGGAATTCAACAACCTAGTTACATTGCTGATGATGCAAAAACAGGTCTAAATCTATATTTAGGCCAATTTTCTAGTATAGGCAAAGGCTCTACGATTGGAAAGGACACGTATATTGCTGCGCATGTTACAATCGGAAATAAAGTTTCTATCGGAGACAATTGCGTCATTTATCCAGGTGTTGTTATTTATAATGATACCGTAGTTGGAAACAATTGTACTATTCATGCGAATGCAGTAATCGGATCAGATGGATTCGGATTTGCACCACAAGCAGATGGCACTTTTTCAACCATTCCTCAATTAGGTAATGTGGTCATTGAAGATGGCGTAAGTATTGGCGCGAATGCTACCATAGACCGAGCAACCATGGGTTCTACCTTGATCAAAAAAGGAGTAAAAATTGACAACTTAGTTCAAATTGCCCACAATGTGGAAGTGGGTGCAAATACGGCTATTGCAGCCCAAACAGGTGTATCTGGCTCGACTAAAATAGGTCAAAACTGCTTAATCGGCGGTCAAGTAGGTGTAGCAGGACATATAAGTATTGCTGATAAAACCATTGTAACCGCCCAATCAGGAGTGACTAAAACAGTTCGAAAAGAAGGACAAATATTAGGTGGAACTCCGGCCTCCCCTAATAGTGAATATTTGAAACGTAATGCTTTATTACGTCAATTACCGGACTTATTAAAACGATTAGAATCTTAATATCGCGTATGAACAATAAGCAACATACTATTACCAAAGCTGTAACCCTATCTGGTGTAGGTTTGCATACTGGCGTAGTTGCCAACCTGACTTTTTTACCTGCTCCTGCAAACCACGGGATCAAATTCCAACGTGTTGATTTACCAGGTCAACCTATCGCAGATGCAGATGTAGATTACGTCGTAGATACATCACGCGGAACAACCATTGAGCACAATGGAGCTAGAATCAATACGGTAGAACACGTATTAGCAGCTCTTGTTGGTTTAGAAGTAGACAATATTTTAATCCAATTAGATGGACCAGAGCCTCCGATTATGGATGGTAGTTCTATCAAATTTGTAGAGGCGTTAAAAGACGCAGTTCTTGTAGAGCAAGATGCACACCGTAAATTCTTCGAACTGACTGAAGAAGTACGTTACAAGGATTTAGAAAATGGAATTGAATTAGCCGCATTACCATTAAACGACTACCGTATGGCGGTAATGGTGGATTATAATTCAAAATTCCTTTCTAGTCAACACGCTAACCTAAGCCACGTTTCTCAATTTGAGAAAGACTTCTCCATGTGTAGAACATTCTGTTTCGTACATGAATTAGAGGTTTTATATAAAGCAGGTTTAATCAAAGGCGGAGACTTAAATAATGCCATTGTCATTGCAGATAAAGACTATTCAGAGTCTGAATTAGCCCATTTATCAGAGGTATTAGGTAAACCGAAGATTTCCGTTTCTAAAGAGGCGGGTATCTTGAACAATACTAACTTGCATTTTAATAACGAGATGGCTCGCCACAAGTTATTGGATTTAATGGGAGATTTAGCTTTAGTAGGTCGCCCTATCAAGGCGCAAATTTTAGCATCACGCCCAGGTCACGCTTCTAACGTAGAATTAGCGCGTAAGATCAAGAAATTGATGTTAGACGCGGAGAAGAACAAAGTACCTACCTACGATCCAAAGCAGCCTCCTATTTTCACGCATGAACGCGTATATGAACTTTTACCTCATCGGTATCCATTCCAAATGATTGATAAAATCATTTATTTGGATGACAACAGCGTAGTAGGTGTAAAGAATGTGACGATGAATGAAAATTATTTCATGGGTCACTTCCCAAACAATCCAGTTATGCCAGGAGTTATGCAAGTGGAGGCTATGGCGCAAACAGGTGGTATCCTTGTATTGAGCTCAGTAGAAGACCCAGAGAATTATTGGCCCTATTTAGTGGGAATTGAAAATTGTCGCTTTAGAAAAAGCGTAATCCCTGGAGATACAATCATATTTAAGTGTGAACTTCAAGCACCTATTCGCAGAGGTATCGCTAAAATGATTGGTAAGGCTTATGTAGCTGGCCAAGTAGTTTGTGAAGCAGAAATGACTGCTAGTTTAGTACGTAAATCGTAAGATTTTATATATGATTCATCAATTAACTCATATTGACCCTAAAGCTAAAATCGGTGCTAATGTAAGTGTCGATGCTTTCACTTCTATTCATGAAGATGTAGAAATTGGTGAAGGAACATGGATTGGATCAAACGTAACCATTTATCCGGGTGCGCGCATTGGTAAAAATGTACGCATTTTCCCAGGTGCCGTTATTTCCGCCATTCCTCAAGATTTAAAATTTGGAGGAGAAACTACGACTGCTGAAATTGGTGACAATTCTACCATTCGCGAATGTGTGACCATCAACCGCGGAACTACAGATAAGATGAAAACGGTCATTGGCAAAAACTGCTTGATTATGGCCTATGTTCACGTGGCTCACGATTGCTTTATCGGAGACCATTGTATTTTAGCGAATGCCGTACAAATGGCTGGACATGTTACAGTTGGAGATTTTGCCATTATTGGAGGATCGACTGCTATACACCAGTTCGCTACCATCGGGCAACACGTAATGATTTCAGGTGGTTCTTTAGTTAGAAAAGATGTCCCTCCTTTCACAAAGTCAGGCCGTGAACCATTAAGTTATGCTGGTATTAATTCCGTAGGCTTGCGTCGTCGTAATTACACGGATGAACAAATAAGTGTTATTCAAGAGGCTTATCGATATTTATACTTGAAAGGACTCAATACGAATGCTGCTTTAGCTGAAATTGAAGCAAAATTACCTAATACCACGGAGAGAAATGAAATTCTAGATTTCGTTAAAAATTCAGAGCGGGGTATCATGAAAGGCTAATAATCGATGGAAATTCTTGTTCAAAATCTTTCTAAAAAGTTCAGACAGGAATTTGTCATCCGTCAATTCAACTATACTTTTCGATCCGGTAATTCCTACGCCATCACGGGCCCGAATGGATCTGGAAAATCCACTTTACTTCAATTAATCGCTCAATTTACTTTACCTAATAAAGGAACTGTAGAAATGGTCGGTATAGATGCAGAGCTTGTCTATAGTCAAATTACTTATGCGGCTCCCTATGTCGAGTTGATTGAAGAATATACATTACCGGAACATCTAGATATTTTGGTCAAAAACAAGTACTTGCCTGCCTCAGTCACTTTAGAACTACTGGAGGATTTCATTGACTTACAGCCGGGTAGATTTAAATTAATCAAGAACTATTCTTCGGGTATGCGTCAAAAAATCAAACTTGGTTTTGCCCTACTTTCAGACAGACCAGTCCTTTTGCTAGATGAACCGACAACGAATTTTGATGAACAAGCTAAAAATTGGTTCTTTAATCGACTGGAACAACAGCGACATAAATTAATCATTGTTGCTTCCAACGAGGCGAGAGAGATTGAATTTTGCCACGAGAAAATAGCCATTCAAGATTTCAAATAAGAAATCTGAGTCTTAGACGAATCACACCTACTAGTAGTGTAATAAATCCTACAAAGAAAAGTAAGTCACTAAAGCTTAATACTCCCATACTCATTCGGTTATAATGAGAGGACAAATCTATAAAGTCCAAGCGTACTTCCTTAGCTCCTTGCCAACAGACAAAATTCATTCCAAGTCCTATAATAAAAGCCACAGGCTGCTTTTTACTTAGACTAGAGGCAAATAAACCCATTGCCACAAAACAAAGAACCAGCAGAAACAAAGCTATAAAACCTCCTATAATCAAGGAAGAATCATAATTATTTTCAGGCAAACCCAATACCGAGATAGTTTGAATGAAAATCACACTAGGTAACAAGGTTATCAAAACAATAAAGGCCAAGGCACCCAATTTCGCAAATAGAATTTGATTAGTCGATATTGGTAAAGAACGAAGTAACTGAAATGTCCCTCGATCCATTTCTTCAGAAAAACTATTCATAGAAAGAGCAGGAACAAAGAATAGGAAAAACCAAGGACTTAAATCAAAGAAAACCGTTAACTCTGCAAATCCGTAATCAAGCAGATTTCCATCTATCACCCAAACGTAAACACCCATTAAAATAAAAAAAGACGAGATGGTTCCCCAGCCCATCCAAGAGCTAAAAAAAGCCAACACGTCTTTCTTTAAAAGAGTAAACATCTTATTCAAAGACAGGTTTTTCACGTTTCACTACAGCGGAAACAATTAAACCTAATAAGAAATTGAAAATTACGCTCATAATAACAACGATAACAAACTGCATTCCTGGGTTCATAAACATAGCTGTCATCTCCTCCGCACTTTGAATCTGACTTGCACTCATGCCTTGATCCTCCATCCGCTCTCTGGCGATATCCATTTGGCGCTGAATGACTGTATTGTCAATAAACTGAATATAAATGTAATTAAATCCACCAGCTACTAAACCGCTAATCGCACCCAGTAAGGTAGCTAAACCTAAACCTTGGCCATAACTGATATAGCCTTCGTTTTGCTCTCTATATTCACGTAAGCAGAGATAAGAGATTGTAACAGATAATACCAATGACCAAACGGTAGAAATCCAGCTAATGGATTCTTGAAATTGTTCAGCCCATCCCATGACGTTAACAAGCGTTGAAAAAAGGAAACTTAATAATCCATTAATGAAGCCGTATTTTAAGGCGATAATAGATGATGAGGCAGTTGATTCAGATGTGTTTTCCATACTTATTTTTTATAGTACAATGAAATTAACAAATTAGGCAGGAATCCCAAAGCAATCTTTTGGGCAAAATCATCTTTCGCAATGCTATAAGCATCTATTGATTTGACTCCTGCATGCAATCGATTATAATACTCGCCACCTTCTTGATTGACAATTACTTCTTTATATGAATTCAATTCCAACAAACTCTGTTGAATATACGCGTCTAGCATCTGTATTCCGCTAGGAGATTGAAAGAAGTAATAAAGAAAATAAGCGCTAAATAGGGCTGTAATAATTATCAAGATGTATTGAAGCGTAAAATAGACTAAAAAATGCTTCTTTTCACCACCGTTACGTTTCGGAAAACGTGTGACATACCACCATTGAAAAAACAACAGAAAAACATACGTAGGTGCTTTTTTACCACCTATGGGTATAATGTCAAATTGTTGCAGGATAAAACTATATGCCAGCAATAAAAGGACAAATAACAAAGCTAATAGAACAAAACGACCTATTTCGGCAAACCAATTATTGACCATAAGAATAATTTAATCCATTAAATACACCTAGTATTTTATATTTCAAGGTATGTCCAATAAAAATCGAATTCTTGGATTTAGAAACAATTTCTTTGATTGTGTATACGTGTGAATCTGCTACAATAATGAAACCTTTCATCGTCTCTCCTATCTTCAATTCAGGCAACTGAATTCCTAAGAAAGCGGCAGCACCGAGAGATAAATAATTATCAATCTTCGTTAGACCTTGTTTTTTCGCTTCGTCAATAAAGGTTAATGCTAACGTTTCTAAGCCAATCGTACCGAAAGAAGCTTGATCGAATTCCAATTCTTTATTTTCCACTTCAACTGGATGGTGATCTGAAACGACAGCCATAATTGCCCCGTCTTTCAAACCTTGCCATAAAGCTAAACGATCAGATTCAGTCCTTAGAGGAGGATTAACCTTTTTCAAGGTATCAAAATCAGAAACTGCGTCTTCTGTAAAAACAAGTGAGTAGATCGCGACATCTGCTGTCACAGGTAATCCTGCCTTCTGAGCATCACTAATCAATCTAACTGACTCTGCTGTAGAAATACAAGAAAAATGGAGGGAGAAATCCGGATTAGCCAAGCCAAATGAATGTTGCATCACATAGGCCAATAAATCCAAATCGCGCTTCACATGCATCGTTTCTGCAAGCACTGGGATACCTTTTAAACCTAAGAGCGTACTTTGAAGTCCTTCATGTATTTGGCCAAATAAGGATAAACCTTTTACATCTGGACGTGAAATAACTTTCGCGGCTAAAGGCTGCAAATATTGCAGGCACTTTAACATTAAATCTGTGTCTTGCAATGCACCCGCACCATGGCTAAACCAAGATGCTCCAGCCTGATGTAAATCCATCAAATCGCTAAAGTTCTCCGCTTTATTCCCTAACGTTAGCGGTGCAGCAGGATAAGCTAATACACCAGAACCTGCTAATTTTCCCGATATAAACTGAATTGCTTCTGGTTGCTGCGGCACTGGATCACCTGTAGGTAAAAGCAAAAAGTCTAAAACCCCACCCTTCCAAGCCGCCGCTTGTAAACTAGTCCAATCCTCTTTGTGTTCCCCACCTGGCAAGGTATTATGAACACGAAGATCGACTACAGAAGGAAACCATTGTAGATCGCTGTTAGATATAACTAGATCAGCCTCAACTTGAATCTGTGGCGCAATTTCTACCCACTGACCGTTAGAAGCTAGTAAATCCACTTTCTTTCCGTAAAAGGAAGAACGGCTATCCTGAATTAAAATCTGTTTGAATAAGATCCGCATTTGTTTTTGGCTTATAAAAAAACCCTGATTAACAGGGTTTTAAAATCAATGTCCGATAAAGGATTTATATGTTTCTACATCCATCAATTGGGATAAATCACCAGCGTCAGCCGCTTTGATTTTCACAACCCAACCATCACCGTACGGATCCGAGTTAATTAATTCTGGACTGTTGTTTAAAGCTGTATTGAATTCTACGATTTCTCCAGCTACTGGCAAGAACAAATCTGAAACCGTCTTAACCGCTTCTACTGTTCCAAAAACACCGTCTTTCGCAATCGTCTGACCTACCGTCTCTACTTCTACGAAAACGATATCGCCTAACTCGCCTTGAGCGAAGTCTGTGATACCTACGATAGCTACATCGCCATCAACTTTAATCCACTCGTGTTCTTGAGTATATTTTAATTCGCTTGGAAAATTCATATGATTATTATTTGCTTACAAAGGTCACTAAAATCTCGATTTTTTGCAAACGATTTTAGATTATTCACTTAAACTATACCGTATTTGAAAACCTCCTGCCACAGTAGACCGATAGAAGGAATTAGAAACCAACGGATTATTCATCATCTTATCGAAATAAGCTGTCACCGTTAATTTGTTATTCACATTATAACTCAGTTGTGGACGGAATTGGAAATTTACAAAACCTTGTGTCACGATCGTCTCTGCATCTAATTTTCGCTGCAAAGTCCGGGTATCTCGAATCGTTAGATTCATATTGAAACGTAAGTCATTAGGTAATCGAACGGCACGGCCGTTAATTTTGAACGGAATCAACATATTGGATTTAGTAAATCCTACCGCCACCGTAAAATCCTTATTGGCTAATTCTGCTACTTGGGAGTTTGCTAAATTTAAACCCACATTACGATCTTGGTTATACTCCAAACGCAAAGAGATTTTACTCTTCGTCACTGCGTTCACACCGATCAACGGAGAAAAACGTTCCACAAAGGAAATCGTACTCATGACATACACCGGAATCAATGTATTCGTTACCGGGTCAAAGCGGGATGAAAGTGGATACAACAAACTATTCAATGTTAAATTCATGTAGTCCGTTGCAAATTGTCCATACTCTAAAGACGAAACAAAGTTCCCTACATTATACGTACTTGAATACATATGGGAAATCGTAAACGAGGCAAACTTATTCTTAATACCAGGCAATAAATTCAAACCATTATAGTCCACTTTCCAGTTAGGCAAAGGGATATCGTAGAAAGGTGAATACTTGACCGTATTAGCGGAAACACCTGAATAAGCCGCAAAGAAAGCAGGAATTAATACATCTTGGGAGTTCTGATTGTAGGTTCCTATCTCGGTTGATTTCGTACGATTCAGACGAGATAATAAGACAGAGCGATTGGATCTAAACTCTTCAAAAACCGTTTCAGGATTAGAAAATGCTGTCATAAAGGACAGGAATGACATCGAATAGTTCCCTGAACGAATCGGACTTTGAGATTTGAAAGGACCATTCGCGACCTCTGGACGGTAAAACTCCTGGTAATTATCACCTTTATTATAATTTCCGTCTACCTGAATGCGTAAATCTTTCGTAGGCTCTAACTGAGTCGAATACGTCAATTTCTGCGTACGCAATTGAGTGAATGGGGTATTCTGAACCGTACTTCGAGTTAACCAGCCATTTTCCGCTGCCTTAAATCGAATTCCATCATCCTGTCCCCCTGCGATAAAATCAAAACCAGGAGCCTGATTAAGTGCATTCATACCTAATATACCTGGATTGGGCATAAAACCAGGAAGTGTAGTCGATTCATTGATGGCATAATTCACTTGAATACCCCGAAGCGTTAACAATAAACGGGTAATAGATTTAAGAGCACCTTTTGCAGGAATCACAATATCTTCTTCATCACCCGGATTACGCGCTATATTTTTTCCAAACGAACGAGGACTATTTGCCCAACGCAGGGCCTTTACTCGATTATACAAAGCAACAAAGTCAATCTTTCCATTAATAGCCTGCTCTCTCGTATTCTTGATAATATTTCCAAATGGCAAGCCTAATGAATCCCTAATATCAAAGGAGTTCGCGTAATAATTATAGCCAATTCTATGAGTATAGTCCGCGTTCATCCAATCGGTCAAAACCGATTTCTGTAGAGGCAATCGCCAAACCATACCGGCTTGTTGATCAAAGCTTTTGGCCCTACCTAAAGCCCGTAAACTAATCATCACTGAATCCCGCTTTTCTTGCGTATCTAAGTCACCAATCGGTTCATCTATGATCGAATTCACCTGCGCATTATAATTCAGCACCATACTCTTCGTTAAATTCCAATTCAACGCATATTGTCGATTAAAGAACCAATATTTCTCAAATTGAGGGGCCACACCAAGCGTAGTGAATTCCGCATTCCGCATTTGGGTCTTAATGAAACTGCGATCCATATCTAAGCGAACCATCAAGGAAGAGGGAACCAGATTCAGATTGAAATCCTTAATAAGATCGAGATTAGCTTTCTTAAACGGTTCTAAGAAACGTGATGAACTTGTATACGCATAGAGAACACTCCCTTTATGGCTTAATTGACTGTATTCCGCTATTAATGGACTCGTTCGCAACATTTCAGCGTACGCATAACTAAAGGTGAAATTAGAGAAGTCCCATGGATAGCTATTCTTAGCTTGGGCATTTCTACTCTTCTTCACATTAGAGAAATTAAAGCCTTTGCGTTCCGTATTATCCTCCACTAAGGTGAGATAGGATTGTTTTTTTACCTCTGAACTAAATTTCTGAATCGAGTTTCGCAAAAAGATATCTGGGTCAAATGGATCAAATTCCGGCGAAATATTGCGGCGGTCGTAGGTGATAAAAAACGGGATTTTGAAGCCCCATTTTTTAGGCAAGAGTTTGTCTAAATTCAAATTCGCTGTAATACCATACTCCAGATTATTCTCGCGACTGCGTTCTGAGATTTTGGCCTGAACTCCTCCAAAACCATAATTCTTAAAACTACCATTCATTTGAATCGTACCCAAGTCAGCTAACTTGATCCCAAATTTACCAATGGCTGCCTCACCAGACGTCTGATCGAATCCAGACGCCCGCAATTCATTCACCCAAATACAGAAGGATTTATTCGTGTTACTCGTATTTCGAACGCCAATCATCGTCACCATAGTGGCACTTTGATCTGGGCGGCCCATCACCGTAATCTTATACGTCTTACCCGTAGAACTCGTCACAATCATCGTAAATCGCTCGTTGAGACTCTTACCCTGCTTATCCCGTTCCGTCTTCACTTGCTTCACTAAATCAAACTCGATGTCAAACTCATTCTCCATCGGCCAAATTTCGGTATCTAAACTTTGCCCTTTCTGCGTCTGCGTTAAACCCGTATTCTCAATTTCATAATAATTATCCGTCAAATCTGTACCTATTCTTAAGAATGCACTCACCTGCCCATTAATCGCATCTGGGCTTTGCATCGAAACGAACATCTTCAAACGCTTGTAATTAATAAAATCAAACAAAGTATTTTTAAACACTGCCCTTGCATCATTTGGTCTTAAATTATCGACACAAAGACTCATTGACTGCTCATTCAGACGTGCGTTGTTAATCGTCGTTATATCCTGATCACGAACAAATCCAGGTGGAACCACATAAGGAATAGCGCTCTCCCCTTTATTAGCAGGACCATTCTCCTCAATATTCACACTCGAGACACGGAATTTTGCATCGTAAGGTTCCGGCAAATCCTGACCACTTCGCTTATCTAATTCCCCCACAAACTTACGGTAACTATATCCAGAAAGTTGTAATTGAGCAAAACGCAACACGACAGGTTCTTGGAACTCCTTCAAAACCATCCGCATAAAACGAATCGATTTAAACGAGTTAATCTCGCCCGCAGGTGTTTTATAATTGCGTTTATCTTTAATCGGAATGCGGAACAAATACCAATTTACGCCACCCTCTGTGATTTTATCCACCACAAATCCACTCCCAATTTGTAAGCTACTAGGTTTCAAATCCACCTCGTATTCAAAATAAGCCTCATTTTCATTGACCGTATTGTCATTATTCAAATCCTCCCGGTCCGGAAGCATACTATTGGCCTCTGTGAAATTCGTATTAGATGGATTAGCCGTTGTTGGGCTATTATTTTCCATCCCTAGGTAATTTTTATACCGTTGAATCAACGATTCCATTCCATTGAATTTTTGATTCAAATAGTAATCGAAGTCATCGGCGGCTGGGTCATTTTGGATTTTGGCCAAGGCTGAAGCATCCAACACTCTCCCCTTAATTTGATCCAGATACGCTTTGAAATGTGTCGTCTCCGTCACAGCTGTAGCATCATCTGACTTGTTAGGCAAACCATCTAAACCGATATCTTGCTTTTCCCTTCCTGCGGAATTATCAAAAGCATTAATCACAAACTGACGAGAAGGCGCTAAACCCCAATCGGTCGTCTCCACATTCTTTCCTGTCCCTGAGGTGATTTTCTCCCCTGCTGGAATACCATTCTCAAAATTAGAATAGCCATCTGGAATAAAATCCTCAGACACATCTCCTAGATGGAAAACTAATTTACCCCCCGTTTCATTGTTTTTATTGAATACCCCATCTCGAATTTTACCGGCTTCCCCGCCAATAAACGGATCCATTAACCAAAATTCAATCTGCTCCACATTCGCATTATCAAAATCCGTATCGGAGCTGATGGCACGCGTTATCGCTCCAAAATTAGAGGCAGGAGTTGGTAACAAACCATACGGAGATAAATTCGGATTAAAGTTGTACAAACCGCGCTCTGAAGGGAAATAGGCTACATCTAAGACTCCAATAGGCAAATTGGTAATGTTATTGGCGAAGTCTTTATTGGGGAATAATCCTTTCGGAGTAACTACTCGTTCATAGGCATAAGTATTGACTTTAGCCGGATCTAAACCCGGAACATCTAAGGCAAAACCTCCTTGACCATAAATACTCGCATCGACCGTATAGGCGGCAATTTTAGCGCGGTTAAAACCGGCCGCTAGTTTATTTCCTGTTAACACATAGGACTTAGGAGTTGCTGCAGACTTCCACAGGTTTGCCTGAGAACTTAAGTTATAAATAACCCGAGCAGCTTCGAAATCATCAATAAAGGCATTTCCTTGCACTCGATCGTTTACATTCGGAATCAGTTTCGCGAACTCTCCTTGGAAATCAATCACTGAAGTTTCCTTGGTAGAAATCAAAGGTAATTTGTCCAAGAAACGTGTAATACCTTGTGAATTCTGAAGTATGGTAGCATCGAAGCCTAACAACGTATTGTTCACCGGCTCATTGCCCATCGCGACACGACGGAAAAAGGCAGGCGGACTTTCGGACATATTTTGGATGGTGGCACCTAAATGGATATTCTTACCCAAGTTATAGTCCAATCGGGTACCTAAAAGTGTGCGTATTTGATTAGAGAAAAGATCAGGCTTCTCATAACATACTTTAATCTCCCTACCAGAAGAAAATACCCCTTCATTAATTATTTTAACACGCCCTGATTGTGGCTCCACGATATAATCTGTTCCAGCAGATAAGGATTGTCCTCCTGCCGTTACGGTCACTGATTTAGCTTCCACACCAAAAGGCAAAGAGATATCTCCACCGGAGCCAGACTGAAAGGTACCTTTGATAAAAAACTTATTCTTCGTAGATATTTGGGCTGCATCCGTTTGCGTTCCGGTGTACAATTTATCGTACACGTATTTATCCACTAAATTGGATTCAGCAGATGTAAACTTGGCTCGTAAATTGGTCCCAAAGGGTTCCAGAACAGGGAAAATAATCTTTCCCGCTTTGGAGTCTACCGTAATATCCTCGATGTAATCAAAATTCCCATCTGGCTGAGGATCGCCTGCAAAATTCAATTTATCTAGGCCTAAGACCTTAACGAGTGGAATATCTTTAAAATTCGTCCCCTCAATTAGGTTACTATTATCAATCCCTGTCGCGTCATCCTTGTACACAATACGTAACTGAAAATTCTGTTTTGTTAAGGCTGACGTATTCAAGGAATAGATATTCTTCATCATCAAGTCCCACATTGGATGTGGTTTACCAGTACTACTCGAATTCAAATTATTCCGTATCGTACTCGATTTCAACATTTTAAGAATCAACACCTCATCATCTTGACGTGCCTGATAATCCTCTGTTAACTCCCCTACCTTGTATTTTCGGCCATTCAAAGTGTATTCGTAAGAAACAGCTAACACCTCATCGTTACGCAGAGGAGCCACTAAAGAGATATAGCCGAGTTGTGGATTGAACTTGAATTCACGATCCGTCAAACGTTTAGCGCCTTTCAGCACATCAAAATCGGTTCCACGTTTCAAATTATAAGTCGTCTCTAAGCGATCCGTAGCCTCATTCGATTTACGCAGATTAGGATCTGCCAAAAGCTTTGCATACATCCCATTCGCCTTATTATCCACAGGGCTCGTGGGATTGATCGGCTGAAAAACCGGATTCGCGTTATTGTAAGGACTCGCTTCACCAAGATCATATAGTGAAATTAAATTTCGGAGCGTTTCCGTACTCTGTGTTCGATTCGTAACGTACACTTCAACACGCGTCACTGTAATACCACTAGAAATAACGGGAAGGTTTTTCAAGGCCCTTTCGTAATTGTTTCGGAAATAAGATGATAAGAAAAAATGCCTATTCTCATCGTACTGATCCACTCGCACTTCAAAATTCTTCCCTTGCGATCCTCCTTTCAGTGTAATGCAATCTTGCTTTGAACGTTGCTGCGCTGCCACGACTGTCATATCCAAGGCTCCAAAACGCAATAAGGTTTTCACCCCAAACAAATTCTGAATACCTGGAATTAACTGCGAATTCAAAGTCCAGGAGGTATTTCCCACTTCAATGTTTTGGAGAATATCCTCCTCCTGCGTCTTCCAATTTAACTTAAGTTGATTCTGAAAATTAAAACTCGCCTTTGTGTCAAAATTGACATTCATGTTTAACTTATCCCCTATCTTTCCTTGGAAATTAATCTGAGCCTGTTCATTAAAAAAGAGATTTCCAACATAGCGTAATTGGACGGGAATTGCCGGATTATCGACAAATTGCCCCATGTAACCGACATCAAGCAAAAGAGAACCATTGGGCTTAAAGGAAACTTCGGTACCTCCAAAAATTCGATCTATCGCCGGCGGCAATTCGATTTTAGGGAAAAGTCCGCGTGATTTAAGATTACTCGAACCATCTAAACTTTTGGAATAGGATCTCCAAAAACTCCGATTGACTTCCTGATTTTGCTTTTGATTAAATGTATTAAAATCACTGATTTCCGCAGCACCCGTCGCATCCTTCTGAATGATTAATTTAGGATCTGTCTCATACGAATAATGGAGCTGGGACTTCGAAGAATAAATTGAAAAAGGAGACTTCCCTGTAGTTCGGTTCGGTTTCTTGAGACTTAATCTTGGTTTTTTACCCGATTTAGCTACCGAATCTACTTGTGCCAAACTCGAAAAAGACAACACTATTCCAAGCCCAAGAATGAAGGGAAACCAGACGGAATAGCTATGTTTATCGGTCGAATACAATTATCGCAAGGCTAACTTGATTAAATTTTCAACGGTTGCATCCGGATTAGACTTCAAAATAGTGTCCAGACTCTTTTCTGCTGCCGTGCGAGGAATACCCAAAGTAACTAAAGCAGCTAAAGCTTCCTGTTTGTGGCCATAATTCGCATCGTGTGAAGCCAATCCTGCTTCGACAAATAGCGTATCTTTCTTGCATTTATCTTTCAATTCTAAGATAACCCGCTGAGCTGATTTAGATCCAATTCCTTTGATGGACTGAATCAAGGCAATATTTTCATTCATAATCGCTGAACGAATTTCATTGGAAGAAAAGGACGATAACATCACTAAAGCTGTACTTAAACCAATCCCTGAAACAGAAATTAAATCCAGGAACAACAGCTTTTCATCCATGGAATGAAAACCCACCAAGGTGTGCGAATCTTCTTTTACTTGCAAATGAGTAAAAAGCTTACAACTCTCTTCTCCATCTGCTAATGACGCATAAGTCTGCAAGGAGATTTTCACCTCATAGCCTACCCCATTCACATCAATGATTACGTGCACACGATCTTTGTGGGCTAATTTACCTTTTAAATAAGCTATCATAATTACCTCCGTTTACGGCGTTTTTTAGATGTAGTCTTTTTCTTTTTACGAGAAGTCTTTTTACGTTTCTTAAAGGTGCTTCGATTGCTATATTTCTTTGATACTTTAGCTAATTTGAAGTAAACTAGCGTTTGCCCTTTCTTTAATTTAGAACCCTTGATGCGATTTATACGCTTCAATTCGGATACACTCAAACCTAATTTGCGAGCTACGCGTGATAAGGTTTCCCCACTTTTTACTCGATACGTATGTCGCTGAGCTATCGGGTTAGGTTCTTCTATTTCATTCGTATCAATCTCCGCTGAATCAGGAGCTGTTAGATCTACCCGTGAAGAATCCAAAATAAGAGATCTATTCTGCTTAAAGTAAGCAAAACGGCTCGTAGGAATATGTACTTTAACTTTATTCGAGTTCTTCGGTAAAAAATGTGATATGATATGCGGATTCAATCGCTTTAAGGTATCTAAAGAGAAACCTGTCAACCGAGTAAGCGTATTTAAATTCAAATACCCACTCACTAAAATACTATCCTTCGGAATATCAATCACCCAGTTTTCCGGCTGTATCGAATGATCCCAATGGAAATTCATCATATATGTAATCGCAATGAACTGCGGCACATAAGCCCTAGTCTGAGCAGGTAAACAGGCATAAATACCCCAAAAATCATTCGCTCCCCCGCAGCGACGCATCGCTCTTTTCACATTAGAAGGACCCGTATTATAGGCCGCGAGCGCCAAATGCCAATCACCAAAAGTCTTGTGAAGTCTTTTCAAATACTGGCAAGCCGCATCAGTCGCTCTCTCTGCATCGAAACGCTCATCGATATACTGATCTACCCGCATTCCAAAATCGCCTCGTGCCGTATAGGGCATAAATTGCCATAATCCACCAGCTCCTTTATTCGAAATAGCCTTATTTTCTAAACCAGATTCAATTAAAGACAAATATTTTAATTCATCTGGCAGGCCATATTTCTTCAAATACTTCTCATAAAGAGGGAAATAGATATCCTTTCTTTCTAGCATTCTTTGTGTGAAACTCGCTTTTCTAAAGGCGAAAATCTCGACAAATTGGTGCGTAATGATGTTGTAATTAAGCGGGATTTCATTCTCCAGCTTTTTCAATCTTTCTTGAATTAAACCAGGATCAATGCTGAAAACAGGTGGGCCACCTTGCTCTACTTTGGCCAATGAATCAATTTGAACTAAATCATAGGCAGGTTGATACGCCCCTGTGACTTGACCAAAGGAGATAGAAGAAATAATCAAACAGAAAAAAAGTATAACTCTATACCACATCTTTGCTTAGTAATTCACCTAAATCTAACATTTTAGCCTCTTGGAAAGGACTAGTCATTAATTGGAAACCCATGGGTAAACCAGCAGAATCGGATCCCATTGGGATCGATAATCCCGGAATTCCTACCACATTCGCTTGTACAGTGAACAAATCACCTAGATACATTTGAATAGGATCCAATGTCTTCTCCCCTAAACGATAGGCAGTAGACGAAGTCGTAGGAGAGATGATAAAATCATAATCCAATAAAATCGAAAGCGTTTTATCCTGAATTAATCGACGTACTTTCTGCGCTTTAGTATAGTACGCATCATAATAATCCGCACTTAATACAAAGGTTCCTAACATAATACGGCGTTGTACCTCAGCACCAAAACCTTCTTGACGCGTACGCTTGTACAGCTGCATCAAATCAACCGGATTAGCCGTCCGATGACCAAACTTAACCCCATCAAAACGGGATAAATTCGAACTCGACTCAGCCGTAGTTAAAACGTAATAGGTAGGTAACAATTGATCAATGTAAGGGAAATCCACTCCTTCAACCGTGTACCCAAGAACCTTTAATTTCTCGACTTGCACTTCAAACGCAGCTTTAATCTCTGGCTGAAGACTAGGATGCTCCGCGACTTCTTTAATGTAAGCGATGCGCTTAGTACCTGGTGTAGCTGCTGGAACTTTGGAACTCAACGTACTATCTTGGCCATCCTCCCCTTTAATGATATCTAATACTAATCTTGCATCCGAAACATAGTTTGCAATCGGCCCTATCGAATCAAAAGAAGACGCATAAGCAATTAATCCCCAACGAGAAACTAATCCATACGTGGGTTTCAAACCGATTACGCCACAAAAAGCGGCAGGCATTCGTATAGATCCACCTGTATCAGTTCCTAAGGAAACTTGGCACATTCCTGCCTGAACGGCAACTGCCGAACCGCCAGAACTTCCTCCAGCCACATAAGCCGGATTAGCGAAATTCATAACTGGCCCAAAGGCAGAGTTTTCATTCGTACTCCCCATCCCAAACTCGTCACAGTTTTGACGACCAATGATAATCGCATCTTCATCTAATAAACGCTGAACGGCTGTGGCTGAAAAAGTAGATTTAAAGGAATTCAATATTTTACTACCCGCATACGAATGATGCCCTTCGTAACAAAGTAAGTCTTTAATCCCCACGACTAATCCTGCTAACTTACCGGCAGAACCAGCCTTTAATTTAGCATCAATTAAAGCCGCCTGAGTCGTCGCTTCCTCCTCATACACCTCCAAAAAAGCATTCAACGACGTATTATGTGTACGAATTTGTTGTAAATGGCCAGCGACAATAGCAGAAACCGATAGCTCACCCGCTAACAATTTCTCCCTGATTATCGCATAGGGTTGATTGGAATTACTCATTAAAAAAGGGAATCTGTATAAACACAAAAGCATAGTTGAATTTCTTCAACTATGCAGATATAGGGTAAAGGAATAGACTTATTCTTTCGTATCGTCTAACTCTTTGTTGATTTGATCTTTTACATCATTCTTCGCATTTTGAAACTCGCGAATACCTTTTCCAAGGCCTTTCATTAATTCTGGAAGTTTCTTCCCTCCAAAAAATAACAAAATCAATAAGCCAATCAATAGCATTTCGCCACCACCAAGGCTATTTAAAAATAATAATATGCTTGCATTCATCATATCGTGTTTTGTCTAAATTTTCGTAAATATATTTAAAAAAGGTTAATTATTCGTGTATTTAAAGATGTTTTTCAAACTCATCTAACTCCTCTTTGATCGCTTTTCCTACCCAAACTACGATCGCTAAATCATCCGCAAAACCTACCAAGGGTAGAAAGTCAGGAATAAAGTCAAAAGGCATCACAAAGTAAAGTAAAGCAGCCGTAATTTTAACTAACGTTATTAAAGGTAACTTAGTATAAGATCCTTGCACATAAGCTTTAATTAATTCGCTAAAGAGGATAATATAGCGATTCAATAATTTCACTACTGTCAAATTACTAGAAGAGGCAGTTTCCTGTACTTTTTTTAAAGCTCTTCGCAATAAACTGAGTAATCCTACTTTGTTCTGAGAAAAAAGCTCTTCACTCTTTTCCATTGCTTCCTTAAAAAAACGGGAGTCCACAATTCGCTTCACCCAAGTCCCTGATTGTGACATAATAATTTCGATTAATGCTTAAATATAATGAAATCATTTAAGGATTTGTCGTATTTTTGTATCGTTTTTTGAATCATTCTTACCAAAAATTATAACAATGAAAATCACAGTAGTAGGAGCAGGTGCTGTAGGAGCAACTTGTGCTGACAACATTGCCAGAAAAGAATTGGCAGATGAATTAGTTTTATTAGATATCAAAGAAGGTATCGCTGAAGGTAAAACATTAGATATGTATCAAACAGCTAGCTTGTTAGGTTTTGATACAACTTTAATCGGTTCTACGAATGATTACACAAAGACAGCTAACTCAGATGTAGTGGTAATTACTTCAGGACTTCCTCGTAAGCCAGGTATGACTCGTGAAGAGTTGATCGGGGTGAATGCTGGAATCGTGAAAAGTGTGGTAGAAAACATCTTAAAATATTCGAAAAACCCGATTATCGTGATCATCTCTAACCCGATGGATACGATGACGTATTTAGCTAAATCTGTCGCTGGATTAGACAAGCACCGCATCATTGGTATGGGTGGTACTTTAGACTCAGCACGTTTTAAATGCTATTTAGCGAAAGCAATGGATGTATCTATCAATGATATCTCAGGTACTGTTATCGGTGGCCACGGAGATACAACGATGATTCCATTGAAGCGTTTAGCGACTTACAACGGTGTTCCAGTTTCTCAATTTCTAGATGACACGACTTTAGATAAAGTGGTGGCTGATACGATGGTAGGTGGAGCTACGCTAACAGGTTTATTAGGAACGTCTGCTTGGTATGCACCAGGTGCTGCTGGAGCGGCTTTAGTTGAAGCAATCGTTCGTGATGAGAAGAAAATCATGGCATGTTGCGTATCTCTTGATGGAGAATATGGCCAAAAAGATATCTGTTTAGGCGTTCCTGTCGTTTTAGGCAAGAATGGTTGGGAGAAAATCGTTGATTATAAATTAACTGCTGACGAGCAAGCTGCTTTCAATAAATCAGCTGATGCAGTTCGTAATATGAACTCGGTATTGGATACCTTGTCACTATAATTACCCAGTAATTTAAAAGCCTCTCCTATTAGTTTAGGAGAGGCTTTTTTGTTCGCATATAAGACAGTGGGCAGTCGGCAGTGGACAGTTATTTAGATCGAATCGCGATCACAGGATCCATCTTAGCGGCTACCCAAGCCGGGATAATTCCCGATAGAATTCCGATAAAGCTAGAGATAAATAATCCCGTCACAATATTCTTCATTGAAAGCACCAGTGGCAAAGCATCTTGCGGAATCAAAGTGAGTAAGACGACCAGTCCAATTCCTACTAATCCTCCAATCAAACTCAAGAACACAGCCTCAAAAAGGAATTGGAATAGGATGAAATAATTTTTAGCTCCTAAAGACTTTTGAATACCAATAATATTGGTGCGTTCCTTAACTGAAACGAACATAATATTAGCAATACCGAAACCACCCACGAGTAAAGAGAATCCTGCGATTAAGGCTCCAGCTACATTTAATGCTGCAAAGATTCCATCAAAAAATTGATTCAAGCCATCTAAGCGATTTACAGCAAAATTACTCTCTTGTTTAGGCTTAATTGAACGTAAGGAACGCATTAAACCGGTAACCTCCCCTTCTAAATTCTCTTGACCTAAATCATCATCCATTGCCTTGATGGCAATGTCTGGAGCTGGTTTGTCTTTTTGGAATACAGCAGAAAAAGTCGAGTAAGGGATAAATACTTTCTCATCAGGAGTTCCGCCAAAACTCAACAAATCATTCCCCTTCTTCTCGATAATCCCTATAATCTGGAATTTAATTCCATTTAACTTGATTTGATCACCAACGGTGGCTTGCAGATTTTCTGAGACTTTGGCCCCAATAATAACCACATTCAACGCATTTTCTGATTCAATCGGCAAAAAATAACGCCCGAACTGAACAGGTACACTCGTGATTTGGTTGTAATCATAACTTGCACCAGTCATATTCACATCCATACTTGAGCTTCCCTTGGTAGCTGAAGCAGAACGTCCATTATCAATAATCGCAATGGCTTTTGCTGACTTCAAATTATCTTTCAAGAATTGAAACTCCGTGTATTTCATCTCCGGACGATTCAAATATTTCCACCAAGGATAGTTATTCTGCATAATCCAAGGCCATTTACCTACGTACAATACCCCAGAACCGGCAAATGAATCAATTTCAGAACGAATATTCTTATTCAAGGAATCGACTGCCGTGAAAACGGCAACAATGGCAAAAATCCCCACACTAACGCCTAAAAGCGACAAAGTGGTGCGCATTAAATTCGAACGCAATGCCTGATAGGCAAAGATCAAACTCTCGTAAACTTGGATTAAAAACTTCATAGGATTTTGCTAGAATTCAAATTTAGAAAATTAATCCCTAGAAATACGCTTCCTTTTTATGAACAGAGCGTATAAACTTTGAATGGCAATATGAAGGTAAGATTGGATTTTGTAATTTCACTTTTCCTTTTGGAATTATGAGCTGGAGCAATTACGAAGTACGTTTATTGAAAGACCATTTTGAGGGTCAGCTGTTTTTTGACGAGAGCCAAACCTCGCAAATAGCCAAACGTATCTATTCGACAGATGCCTCCGTTTACCAAGTAAAACCAGCGGCAGTGGCCATTCCATCCACTGCTAAAGATATCAAACGCCTTATTCAATTTGCCAGTCAAGCAAAGACCGGCTTAATACCGAGAGGAGCTGGGACTTCATTAGCAGGCCAGGTGGTAGGTGAAGGTATCGTAATGGAAATCTCTTCTGCTTTAGGTAAAGTTATATCACTAAACCGAAAAGAGAAAACGGTTTGGATAGAACCTGGGATAGTCCGTGATGATTTAAATAAACATTTAGCTTCGGCTGATTTGTTTTTTGGTCCAGAAACATCGACGGCAAATCGCGCGCTCCTAGGTGGGATGCTCGGAAATAATAGTTGTGGATTACATAGTATTGTTTGGGGGTCAGTACGTGATCATATTTTGGAAACACGTGCCTTTTTATCCGATGGTACAGAAATTCACACACATCCCTTAACTAGAGAGGAATTCTACCATAAGACGACCCTACAAAATTTAGAGGGCAAGATTTATCGAGAGATTCATCGGATGCTCAATAACCCGGAGATTCAAACGCTAATTCAAGAGAAGTTTCCTAAAAAGTCCATTAAACGTAGAAATACGGGCTATGCTTTGGATGCTTTGTTGGAAATGCAACCCTTTAATCCGGATGGAGAACCATTCAATCTTTCCAAATTAATGGCGGGATCAGAGGGAACATTGGCGGTTGTTCACGCTATGAAATTGAATTTATTGGATCTTCCAGAACCAGAAGTAGCGCTTGTTTGTATCCATTGCCAAAGCTTGCAAGAATCTCTGCAAGTCAATATTGAGGCCCTAAAGCATCCGATACTTGCCTCAGAATTAGTGGATGATTACATCCTTTCGTTTACGGAAGGTCATCCGAATTTCGAAAAAGACCGCGATTTTATGGAAGGAAATCCTGCCGCCATTTTGATGGTGGAATTCCGTTCAACAGATCGAGCTACCTTAGAAGATCAGGTTTCAGCGTTCATTACGCAATTGAAGTCGCAAAATTTAGGTTACGCTTATCCCACTTTATTTGGTCAGGAGATTGCCAAAGGTTGGGACATCCGAAAAGCTGGCCTCGGATTAATCCGAAACCTTGAGGGAGATACACATCCCGTTAATCTAATTGAAGACTGCGCAGTTGATCCATTGGATTTACCTGCTTATGTAGCAGAAATACAAGCATTACTCGCGAAGTACGATACGAATGCGGCTTATTATGCGCACGCAGGAGCAGGAGAATTGCATATTGAACCATTCATTAATTTAAAGAGCACTGAAGGTGTCGCCATTTTCCGTCATTTATTAACAGAAACGGTTGAAATACTGAAGAAATACAAAGGTTCATTAAGTGGAGAACACGGAGATGGTCGTTTACGCGGCGAATTCATTCCCACATTAATGGGCAAAGAAGTATATAGTCTTTTCAAAGAGATTAAGCACGTATTTGATCCCCAAAACCTCTTTAATCCAGGTAAGATAACGGATAGTCCTCCTATGGATACCGCCTTCCGTTTTACTGATAAAAAAGCAGCTGAACCGACTTATTTCTTTGATTATGGAGTTTGGAAAAACCCCTTAGGTCTCGCTGAAAAATGCTCTGGTTCTGGAGATTGCAAGAAAACAGCCTTAAGTGGCGGCACGATGTGCCCTAGTTATATGGCCAGTTTGCAAGAAAAAGATTCCACCCGGGCAAGGGCGAATATGCTCAGACAGCTCTTAAGTTCGCCTAAAGAAGAAACATTCAGTAACCCGGCTTTGCACGAGATTTTAGACTTATGTTTATCTTGCAAAGGCTGCCAAACCGAATGCCCTTCCGGCGTCGACATGGGTAAATTAAAGGCAGAGACGCTGCAACAATCGTATTTGAAAAATGGAGTGCCCTTACGCACGAAATTAATCGGACATTTCCCTACCCTGCAACGCTATGCTAGTTATGTAGCTCCCTTGTATAATTTTATGGTTGAATTCCCCTTGACGTCTAGCTTAGTAAAACTAGCGATGGGATTCTCCATCGAACGAAGTCTACCTACGGTACAATTTACCAGCTTGGAAAAATGGTTTGAGCGTTATGCGCAGAAAAACCCACAAGATGCCTATGAAAATGGATTTGTCTACCTATTAGCAGATGAATTCACTAATCACAATGAGGTTCCATTAGGTCAAAAGACCGTCAAATTATTAAACCAATTAGGCTACGGGGTTCAGATTCCTAAAGGGATAGTGACGGGAAGAAGTTTTATTTCCAAAGGGATGTTAATCGAAGCTAAAGCGTTAGCCAATGCTAATGTAGACCAATTAGCAGATCTCATTTCGAGTGATCAACCTTTGATTGGAATTGAACCAAGCGCCCTATTAACCTTTAGAGATGAAATTCCTTCTCTTGTTGATGCTGATAAACGCGAACAAGCGGAACAATTAAAACCGAATTGCCTTTTAATCGACGAATTCATCGCACGTGAATTCAAAGCAGGAAGAATAACTTCCGATTCCTTCCACGGCAAACAGCAAAAAATCCTCTTACACGGCCATTGCCACCAAAAATCCATTGCCGGATTAAGTGCAACCCGCATCGCTTTGACCATTCCATCTCAATACGAAGTAGAATTATTACCTACGGGCTGTTGCGGAATGGCGGGATCTTTTGGCTACGAGAAAAAACACTATAAAATTTCTCAACAAATCGCGAATCTGGTCCTTTTCCCTCGCTTGTTAAATAAACCCATTAAAAGCATCATCGCCAGCAACGGAACCTCCTGTAGACACCAAATCAAAGATGGTATCGAACAAACAGGTTTCCATACGGCAGAAATCCTATATAACGCCCTAAAATGATACAATACAACATATCACTCTTCATTGAGCCAAGCATCACAGAAACTGCATTAAGAGCCTTAAAAACTATAATAATGCCAGAAATCGAGAAGCAAGCCTTCATCGATCAAATTCATTTATTTGAAATCAGTTCACATCAAGAGCCTGATTCGAACGGTTACTCCTTACAATGCTGGTTACCCGAATTCGAAGAAGAACACAAGGAATTTATCGAAGGAGTCGTATCTGGATTTTTCCAAAAGGAATTTGCGAATCAGTATGTGTACTTTCCGAGTCAGCTGAAGAGAGTGTAGATTATAGAGTAGAGATTATAGATTATAGAGTAGCGAGTGAAAAATCATTATTTACAATATCTTTACTCTATACTCTCTTATCTCTAATCTCGTCCCCAATCAATCACCTCTTGGCCACTCTCTGTAAGGTATTGATTAATCTTCGAAAAAGGCTTCGTCTTAAAAAATCCACCTCGATTAGCCGATAATGGCGATGGATGAGCTGCTTGAATGATGAAGTGGCGCTGTGAATCAATGTAATTGGCTAGTTTTTGGGCGTATGCACCCCATAAAACAAAAACAACGTTTTCTTTCTCTTCATTTAAAATCTGGATGACTTCTTGAGTGAATTCCTCCCAGCCTTGTTTAGCGTGTGAATTAGGTTCTCCAGAACGAACCGTTAAAACCGCATTCAGTAGTAAAACACCTTGATCCTCCCAGCTTCTCAAATCCCCGTCATTTCGAATGATTCTCAAATCATCGTAAAGTTCTTTGTAGATATTACGAAGCGAAGGTGGCAAAGGAAAAGTAGGAGGAACAGAAAAGGATAAACCTTGCGCTTGACCTGCACCATGGTAAGGATCTTGACCAATAATAACTACTTTGGTTTGTTCAAAACTACAGCGTTGAAAAGCTGCAAAAATTTGATCTATGGGAGGAAATATAGCGTAAGCAATAAGCTCCTTTTCTAGAAATAACCCTAAGTCTTGAAAATAAGCCTCAGAAATGGTGGAATTCAACACCATTTTCCAATCATTATTCAAAGTTTCGGCTAATTTTACAGCTACATTATTCATTATTCTAATTCAAAGGATGACCGAAGCATATTCAAACGGATTCTTAGTTTCAGTAGATACGACGCATCTACCTGAATTTGAGCTAAATCCGCCGTACAAGCATTTTTTCTCCTACCAAATTACAATCAAAAATCTAAGTAATCAACCGGGACAATTGGTGAGTCGATTTTGGGAGATTGTAGACGGAATTGGATCAAAAGAAACGGTTAATGGATTAGGCGTTGTAGGTCAACAGCCCATTATTGAGCCCGGAAATTCTTTCACTTATACGTCGGGTTGTCCACTAATCTCCTCGATCGGTAAAATGAGTGGTTACTATGTATTTTTGAATTTAGAGGATCAGTCTACTTTCAAAGTGGAAATACCCGCTTTTGAACTCATCCCTGCCTACCATTTGAATTAATGAATCGCTTACAATTCTATTTCAAGGCGCAAACGGCACACGGATTACACTCTCCATCCATTTATACTTTGTATTGTGAAGTGCTCAATCCCTATTTGAAAAGGGAACTAACATATTCTCAATTAAAAGAGGCACTAACGCATCGCTATGCTGATTGTAATATAGTAGAAATTCAATCCTATATGGATATTACCAAAATACCTCAAAATACCATCCTTTTATTTGAGAAGCCACACAGCCAAGAGAAAGTCTGGAATGAATTACATTCAAATGAATCGGTGATTCAGACCGTTGATCTATTTGACCTAGGGCTATTATTCTTTAAGCCCGTTTGTCCTAAACAACATTTCTATTTACGCAAAATGGCATAAAAAAAGGGGCTCAATTTGAGCCCCTTTTGATTATTTGTCTGCTTTCGCAATATCGACATTCACTCGCTTACCCTTAATTTGGGCGCCGCTCATTTTGTCTAATACGACATTCGCATATTCTTTCGGTACATCCACAAACGTGTGTTTGTTCTCGATTTGAATTTGACCTAATACGTTTCCTGGAATACCTGATTCGCCGGCAAAAGCTCCCACGATGTTCGATGGAGAGATTTTTTCGTTAAATCCAATGTTCACCACTAAACGTACCATATTTTCATCTGATTTGTAAGGCTTACCATCGCGATCCACACGAGGACCACGAGGAGCTGAGTTACGATCACCGCCTCTTTCGAAACGACCACCGCGGTCTCCGCCACGATCTCCACCTCTTTCGAAACGGCCTGCACCGCGACGATCACCGCCACGATCTCCACCGCCCCAACGATCACCGCCACCGCCTCTTTCGAAACGACCGCCGCCACCACCGCGTTCATCACGACCATATTTACGTGAGCTGCGTTCCATATCGCCTTCGAGATTTTCATCACCGAACTCGTTCTTCACGACACCCATGTTCATCTTCACTAACGCAGCCACTACTTGCTCCACAGTGAAACCAGCATGTTGGAAATTAGGTAAAGCATCATCGAATAACTCTAAACCGCCTTCAGCGATCGTAGCACCTACCCGATCAATAAACATACCCTTTTTCACACCAACAACGTCAGAGAACGTAGGAATCACTCCTTTATCGATCTTTACTTTCGTATAGTTCATGATATCACGCAAACGGTTGCGTTCTGCTCCTACTACTAAAGTAAATGCTTTACCAGACTTACCGGCACGACCTGTACGACCGATACGGTGTACATAATATTCTTCATCTAATGGAATATCGTAATTGATTACGGCATCCACATTATCTACGTCCAAACCACGTGCTGCCACATCCGTCGCCACTAAGAAACTCACATTTCCTCCACGAAAACGATTCATTACTTGGGTACGTTGTGATTGACGTAAGTCACCGTGAAGACCTTCAGCCGCGTATCCACGCAACATCAATTCTTCCACTACTTCGTCCACACGTTTCTTTTGATTACAGAAAATCAAGACTAATTTCAACGAATAGAAGTCGATCAAACGAGTCGTCACTTCCATCTTAGCACGTCCTTTCACATCGTAGTATAATTGCTCGATGTTCACGTTCGTAATTTCGTTCTTCACTACTTTCACTAACTTAGGGTTAGTTAAATAGCGGTTTGTCAAAGCCATAATCGGCTTAGACATAGTAGCTGAGAACAAGACTGTTTGACGCTCATTCGGAATTTCTTCCAAAATGCTTTCGATATCCTCACGGAAACCCATATCTAACATCTCATCCGCCTCATCTAAAACGATCATCGATGTTTGATTTAATTTCAACGCACGACGCTCGATTAAGTCGATGACACGACCTGGTGTTCCCACCACGATGTTAGCCCCTGCTTTCAAGGACTTAATTTGACGATCGATGGAATCTCCACCATATACCGTCGTCACCCAAACACCCTTCGTAAACTTAGACAACTTCTTCATTTCCTCAGAAACTTGAACCGCTAATTCACGCGTAGGACATAAGATGATTGCTTGAACATACTTCTCAAAAGGAACAATATGCTCAATCATCGGAATACCGAACGCGGCTGTTTTACCAGTACCTGTCTGCGCTTGACCGATGACATCACGACCTTCCATGACGAAAGGAATTGCTTCTGATTGGATGGGAGAAGCAAACTCAAAGCCCATTTCTTTTACTGCTTCTTGGATTCCTTCCGACAATGGAAGCGAATCGAAGCGAATTTTTTCACTCATTTGATATATTTAATTACGATGCCCGAACACATCCGTAATTTAACTCCTGCCGATAGCCTTTGAATAAAGGGAAAAAGAGAGTTCCTGCGGATGTATTTAATAAACAAAGCACAAAAGTACTGTTTATTAAAGTAGCATCCAATAAAATTGTACTATTTTAATGAAGAACGCTTCTTAAAGCTAAAAATGATTTGATTATTCGAGGAATTAGGCAAAGTAGCGACTGTAATTCGCTTCTGATTTAAGCCCTCACCTACTAAGCGATTCTTTACCACATAAGCGTGTTCTTTAGCTACAATTGCCCCTTTTTCAGAAGCAACTTGTATCTGCACATCTACCTCTTTGAATTTATTCATTCCAGAGGCAATTTGCTTGAATAAATAGGTTTTAGGAGAAGCTAATAATTCCGTCTTATCACTAAAATCAAGCTCGGTACACGTTAATTCCAAAGGTGTAACAACTGTTGAATCCGTCATATAGGCATGAAATGCAACCACCATAGACTCCTTAGGAACTTGAAAAGGTTTACCATCTGGCCAAGCCAACGAAACTAAGGAATCATTGGTTGCTTTTGCTGAATCAACCACCGCCTTCGTTAAACTATCATTCAATTTATTTAAACTATCGATTGGAATAATTTGATCCGCATCCTCCTTTTCTACCATCTCATCTGTTCCACCGCTTCTTAAGGCAAAAAACAAACCGATTGCCACCACTAAGGTTCCAACAATCACACCTGCGATCAACTTATAATTACGTGCAGGGCGATCATCTACCGCTACAAATGGCTCATCAAAAACAAATGAATCCCCTTTTAACACGTCATTTAAAACCAAGATATCAATCAAAGCAACCTGTATTTTGGCAGGGGTTAAGGCATAAAAATCGGATGTAGCAGGCTGATAATACTCCCCGAAAGACTTAAAATCACGAAGCGCGTCATAATCAAATTCTTTTAATCGATAACCGTATAGAGCGTAACTCAAGGTTAAACCTTTAATGATGGTGGAACTTTTGGCCCCTAATTGACCTCCTAATAAGGTGGCAATCGCACTCTTTTTATCAGGTAAAAGAATCCCCATCATTCCTTCACCAAAGCGATACATCGCCTCATAATCCGGCATCCCCTTCCCTGAACTCAATAACTTAGCTACATCATCCGCAGGAGCGGACTTCGCTAACATAAAATTATAGAGCGCATTGAAACGAATCCGATTTCGGAATAACTTTAACACACTCCCTAAAACAACCGCTTCGAAGGCAGGAATCAATTCCAGCACCTTCTCCTGCTTCTCTGTACAAAGATCTGCAAGACGCTTTGCAAAAAATGCTTTTTCTTCGGGTGTGATTAATGTAAAAACCTGGCTCATATGGATTATTTCTAACACAAAATTACCTTATTTTTTTTATTTGCTTACCTTTGTAAGATGAAAAAGGTGTTATTTATTGATAGAGATGGGACTTTAATTGAAGAACCTAAAATTGACCAACAAGTGGATAGCTTTGAAAAGCTTGCCTTCTTGCCAGGGGTTATCTCTAATCTAAAGAAAATAGACACGATTACTGACTACGAATTAGTGATGGTGACTAATCAGGATGGTTTAGGAACGGATTCTTTTCCGGAAGAAACGTTTTGGCCAGCGCACCAAAAGATGTTAGATATCTTCGCATCGGAAGGTCTCATCTTTCAACAAATTCACATTGACCGTAGTTTTGCTCACGAGAATAAGCCTACACGCAAACCAGGAATTGGTTTATTAGGCGAATATTTTTCCAATGAGTACGATTTAGCGAATTCATTCGTCATCGGGGATCGTTTGACAGATATTGAATTAGCGAAGAATTTAGGGGCCAAAGGTATTTTCATCGGTGATTTAGAAATCCCTACTGAATTACAACCCTATACAGCCTTGCAATGTGCGAATTGGAACGACATTCACGAGTTTTTTCTTTTACCCGCTAGACGTGTCCTACACGAACGCAATACTCACGAGACAAAAATCTCCATCGATTTAAATTTAGATGGAAAAGGTGTTGCAAAGAACGAAACAGGCTTAGGCTTTTTCGATCATATGTTAGACCAAATAGCGAAACACGGTAATCTCGACTTAGCGGTTAAAGTACATGGTGATCTACATATTGATGAGCATCATACCATTGAAGATACGGGTATAGCTTTGGGTGAGGCTTTTGCCTTAGCATTAGGGAACAAGAAAGGAATAGAACGCTACGGTTTTTTATTACCCATGGATGACTGTTTAGCACAAGTAGCCATTGATTTCTCTGGACGTAATTGGTTGGTTTGGGAGGCTAGTTTCAAACGCGAAATGATTGGAGAAATGCCTACCGAGATGTTTTTCCACTTCTTCAAATCTTTCTCAGACGGAGCAAGATGTAATCTAAACATTCAAGCTACAGGCGATAACGAGCACCATAAAATTGAAGCCATTTTCAAGGGCTTTGCTAAAGCCATCAAAATTGCCGTAAACCGCGATCGAAAAAATTTAGATTCTTTGCCAAGTACCAAAGGACTTCTTTAAAATAATTTGTAAATTTGCATCATTAAATAACAATACAATGGGATATTCAGGAGCAGCGTTTTTTATCATCTTATTCGCAATTTCAATTGTAGTAGGTGCTAAACTTCAAAAAATCTATAAAGAGAGAGGAAAATAATCCTCTCTCTTTTAGTTTAATTTCCCATCGTCTGCGAAACTATAAAAAGTAGACGACCCTATGATGAGGTGATCCACCACATCAATATCAAATATCTTACCTGCCGCAACGACTTGCTTCGTTAAATCCACGTCTGACTTACTTGGTCGCATTTGATCGCTTGGGTGATTGTGCGCGAGAATAATAGAAGAGGTTAATCGTTCTAAGGCAGACTTATACAATAACCTAAGATCTACTGTAGTTCCAGAAACACCACCCATACTTAATTTCTCTGCTAATACGACGGTAGAGGCTCTATTAAGGTGAAATACCCAGAACTCTTCTCGGATCAAATCAGCTAAATAAGGCTTTATTAAACTATACGCATCAATGGAATTCCGAATCACTAGCTTAGAACTAGATTCATACATCTGACGCCTTTTGCCTAATTCTAAAGCTGCCACTAATAAAGCAGCCTTCGCAGGACCAATTCCCTTTAATTTTCTAAAATCGAATGAATTATAGCGAGCTAAAACACACAGGTCTCCATCAATGGCATGTATTAACTGGTGTGCTAAATCTGATGCTGAATGTTCTGCAAAACCAGAACCTATGAGTATAGTCAAGATCTCAACTAACGACATATCACTTGCTCCTAATCGAGCTAACTTCTCCCGAGGCATATCCTCTTTCTTGGCGATTTTCATTCAAGAAAGGTAACCCATATAAACGAATAAACCCCTCTTGTGGAGGGGTTTATCACTATCTTGGTAATCTAAAATTAAGCAGCTACTTTATTCACTAACTTAGCTAATTTAGATTTTTGATTAGCAGCTTTATTCTTGTGGATGATGTTTTTCTTAGCCAATTTATCCAAAGAAGAAGAAACTTGTTTGAAAAGCTCTACTACCACTGATTTATCAGTCGTCAATCTCAATTTCTTGATTAATGTACGAGTTGATTTGTGTTGGTAACGATTACGTAAACGCTTTGCTTCGTTAGAACGGATACGCTTTAGTGCTGATTTATGATTTGCCATCTGTTAAATAAAATTCTCTTTTTACAAAATTGAAATGCAAAAGTAACCAATATGAAATTAAATAACAAGCGCTACCTTAAAATTTATATGTTTATTCTGTGTTCTATAGCGGTACACGCAGAAACATATAGCACCTGGGGATTCTTTGGCCATCGAAAAATCAATTTACTGGCAACCTATACCCTACCTTTCCCCTTACATTCTTTTTACCGAAGACATCAAAAAGAGTTACAAGAGCTTGCCGTTCTACCGGATTCAAGACGATATATCTTAGATGAAGAAGCCGCTCGGCATTATATCGATTTAGATCAATACGATTTGAATCAAGTTAGTTTTAGTTCTTGGGAACAAATGCTACGCAAAAAATCGGAAGATTCATTGAGAAAGCACGGCATTGTTCCTTGGCATATTCCCATTGTCTATCAACGGTTAATTCAGGCGTTCCTAAAAAAGGATACACTGCAAATCATCAAGCTATCTGCAGAATTAGGTCATTACGTGGCGGATTCGCATGTTCCTTTGCACACGAGTTCGAATTATGATGGCCAAAAAACTGGCCAAGGTGGCCTGCACAGTTTTTGGGAATCACGCATCCCCGAAATCTTAGGGAATCAATTAGATCAATTTAGTGGACCCGCCACCTTCATTCCGGATGTACAACATAGCGCTTGGACGTGGGTACTTGCTTCGCACAAACAATTACCACTCTTATTTTCAATGGCTTCCAAAGTAAGTGCTGAATTAAAAGAAGGTGAAAAATATAGCTTTGAGCAAAAAGGACAAGCCTTGGTCAAAATTCAAAGCCTAAAATATAGCCTAGCGTACCATAAGGCACTAAAAAGGCAGATTGAATCTCGATTTTTAGCCGCTGTTCAACACGTGGGAGATTTATGGTATTCAGCTTGGTTGACTGCCGGACAACCATCTTTCGAATAAATTTTGCAATTTTGCAGGATGAAATCCACTCTTTTTATTCAATTGAAGCCGGGGAAAGACGCACCGGTCAAACGTTTTCACCCTTGGGTATTTTCTGGAGCTATTGCAAAACAAAGCCCCAATCTTCAAGATGGGGACTGGGTTAGCGTCTTTAGTTCACGAGACGAATTCTTAGGAACAGGTCATTACCACAATGGAAGTATTGCCGTAAAAATCATCTCTTTCCAAGAAATTGAATCGAAGAGTACGTTTTGGGAGAAGCGCATTCAAAATGCGTGGGATCTACGCGCCTTATTGCCATTAGAAAAAACCAATGCCTTTCGCCTCATTCACGGAGAAGGTGATGGCTGCCCAGGCTTGATTATGGATTTGTACAAAGACGTGCTTGTTTTTCAAGCACACACCATCGGTATGCACCGCGATCGAGATGAAATTGTAGAAGCCATTAAAATAGTATTAGGCAAGAAGATTAAAGCTATTTACGATAAAAGCCGGGAGACATTGCCCACTGAATATGCACAAAATTGCACGAATGGATACTTATTTGGCGAAGTAGCGGTTCCTTACACAGTCAAAGAAAATGGAATCTCCTTCTCCATCAACTGGATTACCGGCCAAAAAACCGGTTTCTTCATCGATCAACGCGAAAATAGAGCCCTTTTAGCAAAATATGCAAAAGGCAAATCGGTACTAAATACCTTCTGTTATTCTGGCGGGTTCTCATTATATGCCCTAGAGGCTGGAGCTGCCTCTGTCATCTCTTTAGATGCCTCAGCTAAAGCCATCGATTTAGTCAACGCTAATATCGAGTTGAACAAGATGCAAAGTTTACAGCACGAAGCTATCGTAGGAGAAACCCTACCCTATTTAAAGGCCAATGAAGACGAATTTGACATTATCGTATTAGATCCACCTGCCTTTGCTAAATCAATGAATGCGAAACACAAAGCACTTCAAGGGTATCAAAAGATCAACGAATTAGCGTTAAAGAAAATCAAGAAAAATGGTTTGCTTTTCACCTATTCTTGTTCTCAAGTCATCACGCGCGATTTGTTTTACAATATGCTAGTGGCTGCCGGGATTTCAGTAGGTCGTGAAATCCAAGTGATTCACCAAATGACACAATCACCTGATCACCCGATCAACCTCTTTCACCCGGAAAGTAATTACTTGAAGGGATTTGTACTGAAGGTATTATAATCAAAGAAGGCAGCTCGAAAGCTGCCTTCTTTGTTAGTTTACGAATCTAAATAGTCGATTCCAGCGTATAATCTCCCAAAACTTCCAAGAGAATAAAGACTTGTTCGCGTCAATCGACATCCAAACAAAGAACGCTTTTCCTACAATATGATCTGAAGGTACAAAACCCCAGAAGCGTGAATCAGCCGAGTTATGGCGATTATCACCCATCATAAAATAGTAATCCTGCTTGAAGGTATACGAAGTAATGGCCTTACCATCAATCGAAATTTGATATCCGCTAACCACTACATTCTTATTTCCTTCGTACTTCTGAATCGCTTCGCTATACAAAGCCACATTTCCTGGAGTCATAGGCACTCTCAAACCTTTTGCAGGTACTTTTAACGGGCCATAGAAATCACGATTCCATTTATATAAAGTGGTATCGTGCGGAAAAATATCCACAAAGGTTACACCCTTAGGATCTTTGAATAAATTCGTATCAAACGTTTTGCTGAAAGGTAGTGCTTGCATCTCATCCATCATTGCTTTGGACGTATTCAATTTATAACCCCACAGCACATTTTGCGAATCTGGTTCCGCTAAGGGCAACCAATCCGCTGAGTCATAGCTCGCGTCAGGTGCATTGCGAATACCATAAGCTTCGAAGAATTTCTCGTCTAAATTCTCCTTCGTTTTCATGAAAATAGGATGCTGCATCCGTTCTGGATTTTCCATCGCTTTTCCATTGACGATTACTTGTTGGTCGCGAACCTCCAAAACATCACCCGGAGTCGCCACACAACGCTTCACATAAAACGTACGTAAATCAACCGGCGCATCACCATCCTCCTCGAAATTAGGCACATTAAAGACTACCGCGTCGCCTTGCTTCACTGAAGAGAACCCAGGAAGACGGTAAATAGGTAAATCAAGCCAACGTAAATACGAAGGAATGTTCGTAAACCAAATCTTTTGGTGAGTCAAAGGTAATTGCAAAGGCGTTTTAGGTGTGCGCACCCCATAGTGTAACTTGCTCACAAATAAGAAGTCTCCTACCATTAAAGAACTTTCCATTGAAGGAGTTGGAATCGTATAGGCTTCGAATACAAAAAAGCGAATTAAAGTGGCTGCTACCACAGCAAATGCAACTGAATCCAGCCACTCTCTGAATGCCGATTTTTGTTTTTTAGGTGTTTCTTTCGTTTCCTTCATCTTATTTTAACATATCGTCCATACCTAGGACTCCTTTTTTATCTTGAACCCATTCCGCTGCAATCACAGCGCCTAAGGCAAATCCCTCGCGGCTAAATGCCTCGTGAGTCATTTCAATTTGATCTACTTTGGAAATATACTTAACTGTGTGCGTACCAGGAATAATTGACTCGCGTTGTGACCAAATCGCCACCTCATTCGCAGCTGGAATCTCATTATTCACCCACTTATCTTTCGTTGCATAGGCATCTATGATACCTTCAGCAATCGTAATAGCCGTCCCGCTAGGTGAATCTTTCTTCTCTAAATGATGTATCTCGTTCGTGTAAATATCGTATTCCTTGTGCGGAGCCATCAATTGAGCCATCATTTTGTTCAATCGAAAAAACAAATTCACCCCGATTGAATAGTTAGAAGCATAGAAGAAAGTAGAATTTTTTACTTTCGTCAAAGTCTCCACTTCTGACTTCTTTTCTAACCAACCCGTCGTACCACAAACCACAGGGATCTGCTTGTTTATACAAGTCAAGATATTCGTGTAAGCGGAAGCTGGATTCGAAAATTCAATGGCCACATCAGCATCAGCAGAAGTTAAAGCCTGTAAGTCGGCTTGATTATCTACATCTATTTTAGCTACGACGGAATGACCACGACCTAACGCTATGCGTTCAATCTCTTTGCCCATTTTACCATAGCCGATTAATACTATCTTCATCTTTATTTAAAATTAAACGTTAAAGTGAGTCCGGATACCAAACTTTGGGAAAAAGGCTGGTAATCAACTGTCGGTTTCACCTTTAAACTGATATCATCTGACACATCAAATGTTTTCAAATGAGCACTTACATTCGCATCCACCACATTTAAGGTCCACGCTAAAACCATCCCAATGTACGTATAATCCCGGTTTCTGCGGTATCCATCCGTCAATCGCTTTAACTGATTGACATCTAAATCCCGTATGGTCCCATCCTCATAAGGAACCGCTACCGTGGTAGGTGGTTTATAAGAAGGGTCATCTACGTGAGTAGAAACTTGGTAATAATACTCTCTATATTTCGCGTATCGAACATCATTCCAATTCGCAATCATTCCAAGAGATACAAATGCGCCAGCCACTAAGGGTAATTTCCAGTATTGTCTATTATACAATTGTCCCCAACCTGGGATCATTAAGGACTTAAGCGTGGCTTGTCGCGGAATGATTTTATACGGTTTCGATACAGCTTTCACCACTGGTTTCAATTGAACCGAATCCTTCACATCCTTTGCGTGCAGGCCTAACGGTATCAACAAAACTAGCAGGAAGTACCGAAAGTACATTATTGAACTTTGTTAAGAATGGTTAAAAGCTCTTCTTTCGTCTTAAAACTTAACTTGATCTCTCCTTCTCCTTTTTCATTGATTTTCAAAGCAACGGGTGCTTTGAAAAAAGATTTCAAGGTGGCTTGCCAAGTTTGAAGCTCCTGAGCTGAAACTTTGACCGAGGCTGTTCCAGGCGTAGGTGTATCCATCGTACCTGATTGGCGAACAGCATCTTCTAGACGTCTAACAGACCAATCTTCAGCTATGGCTTTTTGGAATAATGCATTTTGCAAAGCGGTGTCTTCCAAAGAAATTAAGCAACGAGCGTGACCCATTGATAATTTATTATCCCGAATCGCCACTTGAATATGCGGTGGTAATTTCAACAAACGCATATAATTCGTTACCGTAGAACGATTCTTCCCTACACGAGCTCCTAAATCCTCTTGCTTTAAATCGCATTCCTCCATTAATCGCTTATAGGAAAGAGCAATCTCGATGGCATTTAGGTTCTCCCTTTGAATGTTCTCGATCAAGGCCATTTCGATCATTTGTTGATCGTCAGCCGTCCGAACATAGGCCGGAATGGTCTTTAATCCAGCAATTTTAGACGCTTGAAAACGACGTTCGCCAGAGATTAATTGGTATTTTTTGGCAGAAACCTTACGCACCGTAATGGGCTGAATAATGCCCTGCACGCGAATCGATTCCGCTAATTCTTGTAAAGCTTCTGGAGCAAAGTATTCACGTGGTTGAAAGGGATTGGTTTCGATTAATTCTAAGGCAATCTCATCCATTAAGTTCACTCCTTCCAGACTTCCTGCGAAATCAGATGGATGACGTGCTTGTAAGCCACCTCCATCAGAATCTTCTAATAAAGCACCTAAACCACGACCTAAACCCGTTCTCTTCTTTGTATTTTCTTGCTTTGCACTCATATTGCTGTACCTAGATGGTCACTAATAAACCATTCTTACGAATAATCTCTTTGGCTAAATTCAAATAACTAATCGCACCCTTACTATCTGCATCGTGTAAAATAGCCGGAACCCCAAAACTAGGCGATTCAGACAAACGAATATTACGCGGAATTATCGTCTCAAAAACCATATTCTTAAAGTGAGAATTCACTTCATTAACCACCTGATTCGATAAGCGCAAACGCAAATCGTACATCGTTAATAATATCCCTTCAATCACTAATGCGGTATTCAAACGCGACTGAATAATCTTTATGGTATTCAGTAATTTACCTAAACCTTCCAGCGCATAGTACTCACATTGCACAGGAATAATCACTGAATCCGCAGCAGTAAGACTATTAATGGTAATTAAACCTAAGGAAGGAGAGCAATCCATGATGATGAAATCATATTGATCCTTTACCGCTTCTAAAGCTTCTTTCATCTTCCGTTCCCGATTGTTCAGATTGATCATTTCAATCTCCGCACCTACTAAATCGATGTGAGATGGAATGATATCTAAAAAAGGAACTTCGGTAGGTAGAATACTATCCTGAACGGTAGAAAGCCCCACCATACATTCGTAGATACTATTTTTCACTTCTTTCGGGTTAAAACCTAATCCAGAAGTGGAATTAGCCTGGGGATCCGCATCGATCAATAGGGTCTTGAATTCAAAAGCAGCTAAACTGGCAGCTAAATTAATGGCTGTCGTTGTTTTCCCTACTCCCCCTTTTTGATTTGCAATCGCGATTGTTTTGCCCATAGGATGTTTAACGAAATGAATTAACAATATTACAAAAAAGGTTTCACATCTATCTCGAATTTCTTGTATCTTGTCATCAAAAATTCAGCAAACCTATATGTCATCAAACAGTACTTCTCACCCTAAAGGACTTTATTTTCTTTATTCCACGGAAATGTGGGAGCGTTTCAATTTTTATGGAATGCGGGCTATACTTTCCCTCTTTTTAGTAAGCGCCCTTTCCTTTAAACAAGATGAAGCCGCTATTTTATATGGTGGATTCTTGGGGCTCAGTTATTTAACTCCCATGCTAGGTGGATATATTTCGGATCGCTACATAGGCAATCGCAACAGTATTATCGGTGGTGGATTATCGATGGCTATTGGTCAACTCTTATTATTTAGTTCAGCCAGCTCATTTACATTAGATGTTCCCTTCGCTACGAATTTAATGTGGGGTGGATTATTATTCTTGATTATAGGCAATGGTTTCTTCAAACCGAATATTTCTTCCATGGTGGGTCAGTTGTATGAAAAAGGCGATAGCCGTTTGGATGCAGCCTTTACCATCTTCTATATGGGTATCAATACCGGTGCGATGCTAGGAATGCTTATTTGCCCTTGGTTAGGGGATGTAAAAGTGGATGGCATTCGCGTAATTGAAGCATTCAAATGGGGCTTTTTAGCAGCAGGAGCAGCGATGTTAGTAGGTACCATTTTATTCATTTTATTAAAAGGAGTGTTTTTAAAAGCTCCTGATGGAAGTGAAATTGGATTAGCTCCTACCTTTAGTGAGAATAAAACAGCCGATACGGAGACTGAAAAAGCAGAGTTCTCGACTCAATCAATCATTATTTCCAGCGCCTTATTTATTGGTCTAATCATCGGATTTCATTATTTATTCGTCACTGAAGTGGCAAATCCGATAAAAGACTGGATTTATCCAGTTATCTATTCAGCGGGAATCAGCTTAGCTTTCTTGATCATGAGGGACAAAACCTTAACCAAAATTGAACGAGATCGAATTTGGGTGATGTACTTTGTGGCCTTCTTTGTCATTTTCTTTTGGGCGGCTTATGAGCAAGCTGGATCATCCTTAACCTTTATTGCAGACCAGCAGACGGATTTGAATTTCTTTGGCATTATGTTACCGCCAAGTTCCGTTCAGAACGCGAATTCCTTCTTCATCATCATCCTAGCCTTCCCTTTCTCTTGGCTTTGGATGCGCCTTGCTAAAAAGGGAATCGAACCTAATTCGCCAGGTAAGCAAGCCATTGGACTGATGCTATTAGCGATCGGATATTTAATCATCGCGCTTAAAGTGAAGAACCTGGGTACAGATAAACTAGGGGTTATTTGGTTATTCATCATGTATTTATTCCACACGATGGGCGAACTAAGTCTTTCACCCATCGGATTGTCTTTAGTATCTAAGTTAGCGCCTAAACGATTCTCTTCTTTATTGATGGGTGTTTGGTTCTTAGCCAATGCGGCTGGATATGCTTTATCGGGTACTTTAGGAGCCTTATTACCTCCAGCAACCGCGGTAGTAGGCCAAACCGTTTTCCCTAGTTTCTTAGGGTTTGAGATTAAAAACCTCTATGATTTTTTCATAGTATTTGTAATAATGGCCGGAATTGCCTCTATAATTTTGTTTGGCCTTGCCAATGGTCCTCTTAAACGTATGATGCACGGCATCCGATAATATGAATTCACACGATCATCATTTACACGAACAACATCTAAAAAGTTCCGATTTCATCACAGATGTAGTCATAGGAATGTCAGATGGATTGACAGTTCCATTTGCCTTAGCGGCTGGACTCTCGGGAGCTGTTGCTTCTGCAAACATCGTTACAACAGCTGGTATTGCAGAAATTGTTGCCGGTTCTATCGCGATGGGACTAGGCGGTTTTTTAGCAGGCCAAACCGAACAAGAACACTACGAGTCAGAATTGAAACGCGAATACGACGAAGTAGAACGCGTGCCTGAAAGAGAAAAACAAGAAATCAGAGATGTATTTGAAGATTATGGTTTAAGCCCTGAGGCACAGGAGATCGTCGTTGAATGTATTTCCAAAGACAAAGACAAGTGGGTCGATTTCATGATGCGCTTCGAATTAGGTCTGGAACGACCAGATCCTAATCGCGCTCGAAATTCCGCTTTAACTATCGGTATTTCGTATATCGTGGGAGGTTTCATTCCACTTCTACCCTATTTCTACGTAGAGAAACCGCAGGACGGTTTACTCTATTCTGCCGAAGTAACTATTTTAGCCTTGTTGGTATTTGGCTACTTTAAGAGTAAAGTAACGGGCCAAAACCCCATCATCGGATCATTAAAAGTAACCTCTATAGGTGCGGCAGCCGCTGCTGCCGCCTATTTCGTCGCTACCTTATTTCAATAGGCAGACACGGTATCATCCCCACGGGAATCTGCACCACCCTGCAGGTTCCCATTCGGTAACACTAAAATTCCCTCTACTAAACCAATTGCAGAAACAGGCGCAAAGGTGTAGCCTTTCGTTTGAAGGCGAATTTGTTGTTCCTCCGAAAAACGCTTCGGTTCTGACGTAATTTTCTCCGGCATCCATTGGTGATGGAAACGAGGATATTCTACCGCTTGCTGCATATTCATCCCCATTTCCAAGGTATTCAAGACTACTTGGAATACACTGGTAATGATCGTAGAACCACCTGGAGTCCCAACCACCATTTTCAGTTTACCATTCTCCTCTACAATCGTAGGAGTCATACTAGAAAGCATGCGCTTGTTGGGTTGAATCTCATTGGCCTTGGAACCGATTAAACCATACAGATTGGGAGCACCAGCTTTGGCAGAAAAATCATCCATCTCGTCATTTAACAAGAAACCAGATCCACCTACAAATACTTTAGAACCATAAGAGTTATTTAAGGTAGTGGTAATCGAAACCGCATTTCCCTCACCGTCTACAATACTATAATGCGTTGTTTCTGGGCTTTCATAACCTGGAAAAGCGCCTGCCTGAATGTCAGCACTCTTTGTCGCTTGGTTAAAATTCATCGATGACATTCGAGATGTAGCATACGTAGGATCAATTAATTCATTGACTGGAACTTTAACAAAATCCGGATCTCCTAACCATTTCGCACGATCTGCATAGACACGTCTTTCCGTTTCTACCATCACCTGAATAGTCGAATCAGAGGTAGGACCCCACTTTTTAAGCGAATAAGGTGCCACCATTTGTAATAATTGCGCTAAGGCTACTCCTCCACTGCTGGGTGGCGGCATACCAATAATCTGGTAATTTTTGTATTGACTCTTGATAGGTGTACGCCAAACAGCTTGATAATGTCGTAAATCCCTCTTCGAAATGATGCCGTTTTGCGCTTTCATCTCCTTCACAATGTTACGCGCAGTTTGGCCTTTGTAAAAACCTTTGGCCTTCTTCTTTAAAATCAATTCCAAGGTATTCGCTAAATCGCCTTGAACTAACAAATCACCTACCTTCCACTCTTTTCCCTCTGCGGATAATAAGTAATTCTTTCCCGGATTTTCTTTCATAAACTCCGTTCTTTGGCGATTTAAACCCCTTGCTTCTTTCTCCGTTAAAACCAATCCATTTCTCGCTAAATCTACCGCAGGCTGTAAGAGTTCATTCCATGGCAAGCGACCTAATTTAGCGTGCATTTCTTGCATCCCTGCTACAGTACCAGGAACACCCACGGAGAAAATACCTGTCATACTTTTACCTGGAATAATTTTACCCTCTGCATCTAAATACATATCTCGACTTGCAGCAGATGGCGCTTTCTCTCGGTAATCTAAGGCTTTTACACTTCCTGATTTATCCCGATAAACGAGAAATCCTCCACCTCCAATGTTTCCAGCGGATGGATGTGAAACAGCTAAGGCAAAATTCACTGCCACCGCTGCATCAATCGCATTACCCCCTTTTTTCAAAATGGATAAACCAATTTCAGAGGCAGCAGGATGGGTCGATACTACCATACCTTGCTTTCCTTCGATTAAAGGCTTTTGCGTAGTTTGAGCTAAAAGTGAATAGGAAAAAAAAACAAGAAGAAAATACTTAGTCATTTTAGGGATGTTTTGAAATGAAATGACAAATTAATAGAATCCGATGATTTACTAACATTGCGATAATAAAAATATAATTTAACTTTGTGATTATTTAAAGAATTTTTCAATAAAACGTAGACTAACAGTGGATATTTTCGAGAAGGTAGCTAATAACATGGGGCCGATCGGTGCACATGCCCATTATTCCCATCATTATTTTTCATTCCCAAAATTAACAGGTGAATTAGGCCCAAGGATGACCTTCATGGGCAAAGAAATGTTAAACTGGTCTTTAAATAACTATTTAGGACTTGCGAATCACCCAGAAGTTAGAAAAGCAGATGCTGAAGCAACGGCGAAATACGGTTTAGCCTACCCTATGGGAGCCCGTATGATGTCAGGTAATACAGATGAGCACGAAGAATTTGAGCGTCAATTGGCTGAATTCGTTGGAAAAGAGGACGCGTTCTTGCTTAACTACGGCTACCAAGGCGTTATGTCCATCATTGAATGTATGGTTGACCACAAAGATGTAATTGTCTATGATGCAGAATCTCACGCTTGTTTAATTGATGGTATTCGTCTTCACAAAGCTAAAATGGGACAATACTATAAGTTCAACCACAATGACATGGATTCATTGCGTAAAAACTTAGAGCGTGCAACTAAAATCACAAATGAAACTGGTGGAGGTATTTTAGTAATCACGGAAGGTGTTTTCGGGATGTCTGGTAAAGTAGGATCTTTAGACAAGATCGTGGAGATGAAAAAAGACTTCAATTTCCGTATGTTAGTAGATGATGCCCACGGTTTTGGAACCATGGGTGACAATGGAAAAGGAGTAGGCGAATACTTGAATTGTACTGAAGGGATTGATCTATACTTCTCCACTTTTGCTAAATCCATGGCTGCAATCGGAGCCTTCGTTGCCGCTCCTAAGGAAATTATCATGTATTTAAAATATAATATGCGTTCTCAAACCTATGCAAAAGCATTACCTATGCCATTTGTGATCGGTGGAATGAAACGTTTGGAGTTGATTAAAAAACATCCCGAATTAAGAGAAACCCTATGGGCAAATGTCCGTGCCTTACAAAAAGGATTGAAAGAGAAAGGATTTGATATCGGAGAAACTCAATCTCCAGTAACTCCAGTATTCTTACATGGTGATTATGATATCGCTGCAGTAACAAAATTAGTACGTGACTTACGCGAAAACATGGGTATCTTCTGTAGTATTGTCGTTTATCCGGTAGTCCCTAAGGGCCAAATCATGTTAAGAATCATTCCTACCTCTTCTCATAGCTTAGCAGATATCGAATATACCTGCAATTGCTTTGCTGAAGTGCAAGAAAGATTGAAATCAGGCTACTACGCGCAATAATTGATTGATTTAACGGTTAAATAAGAAAAAATTGTACTTTTTTGAATTTTTTTTCTGTTTTTTCTTGATTTTAATTTGCACACAACAAGTTTTTTACTAAATTTCGCTTATTAAAGCTCATTTAAGGGCATAAAGACAATCTAATATTATTTACACAACCTAAAAAACAAATTATCATGAGTAGATTTGCACAAGTAAAGGACTTAATTTTATCTTTAGAAGGAGATTTCGAAAAATTCTACGATAAAGGAAATCAAGCAGCTGGTACTCGCGTAAGAGGTGGTTTACAACAATTGAAGACTTTAGCACAAGAAATTCGTACTGAAGTTCAAGACAAGAAAAACTCAGGAAAATAATTTTTCCCCTCTTGATAAAAAAAGCCCGATATTCATCGGGCTTTTTTTTGTCTAAAAGAGTTCTGCATGCATAGCTGATGCCATTCCATCCACCATTATTTTTCCCCGCTCTAATTCGAATACTTGAGTAGAGATTTCAGCTGTATGTTTAGCCGGGTTTGTACTCACAATTTCGAATTTTGCTTTGTAGGTTGTTCCTACAAACAAAGGACGCTTGAATTCAGACACTTGCTTCAAATACACACTTCCTTCTCCCGGAAACTCCATTCCCATCACGCGAGAAAAAACACTCGCAATTAAAGCGCCATGAATAATTGGCTTTTTAAAAGGGGTAGTAGCTGCATAGGCTTCATCCCAATGCAAGGGGTTAAAATCTCCTGATATTTTACAGAAATCATTGACTTGCTCCTGTGTAAATGAGAATTCGATCTCATACGCGTTTCCAACTTCTAACATAGATTGATCATTTTTTGTAAAATTAAACCAAAATTTGATTCTATTTTTGTGCATATTTAAATTAAACTCATGATTCATTTTATTCTTAACCCAAACGCAGGAACCAATTCTTCGCAAAAAAGGGAACGAATAATTGCAAAATTGCGGGCTATATCTGATTCCAAAGTTTGGCAAACAGAGCGAATGAACCATGCCTCTGAATTGACAAAGCAGGCCATTTCAGAGGGTGCAGATAGAATCATTGCGATTGGAGGTGATGGTACCATTAATGAAGTGGCTTCCGCACTCTTACATACTTCCATTCCCTTAGGTATTATTCCGATGGGATCTGGAAATGGGCTAGCAAGGCATTTAGATATCCCACTATCTTTTAATAAAGCGCTAGATCGAGCTATTAACGGTTCCATTATATCGATAGATGCAGGAAAATGGAATGATCGCCCTTTCTTTTGCACTGCAGGAATAGGATTCGATGCCTATGTTGCAGCCCATTTTGCTCTGAGAGGAAAGCGTGGATTCTTTAATTACATTTACTCGACTCTTGTGACATTGAGCAAATACCAGGTAATTGAAATCAAAGAAAAAGGAACTGTATTCTCCTTTACAGTCGCAAACGCGAATCAGTTCGGAAACAATGCCTACATTTCACCTGAATCTGACTTACAAGATGGACAATTAGAAGCAATACAGGTAAAACCTGGATCTATTTGGTCATTAGTCAATCTTGGAATAAGTCTATTTCGTAAAAATCTACCTAACAACCCGTTAGTAACGATCTCAACTATCAAATCACTGCACATTAACGCACCTGAAGGAATTCCCTACCATCTGGATGGCGAAAGTCTTTTACTCGAATTGGGAACCATCGAGATTACAATACTACCCTCATCTCTTCTAGTGGTTAAATAATTTTGTTATACTTTTTCAAGTTAATGAATGATTAAACCACACTAATTTTGAACAATTTTTAGAAGCAAATTTTGAGGCTTTTTTTTTCTAAAAAAAACTGGATTTATTTTCGATTTCAAATTTGGAACGACATCTTATTTTACTATTTTTGTCTCCCCGCTTGAGAAAAATTAGTCGTTTTCTTAAATAAGAACCATTTAAAACTTATAAACTTTAAGCTAAGGTGAATTCCTTTAAAATTCGCCCTGAGAACTGTTTGACCCATAAAATTAATGCAACTCGAAGTTAGAGACTTGTGGAATAATTGTCTGAATATCATCAAAAATGATATCTCAGAGCAAAGTTTCGCAACTTGGTTTGCACCCATCGTTCCGCTTAAATTTGAAAACAACACCTTATTGATTCAAGTACCATCTCAATTCTTCTATGAATGGCTAGAGGAGAAGCACGTTTCAGACTTGAGAAAGGCTATCGATTTAACAATTGGCCGTCAAGGAATGTTAGAATATTCCATTGTAGTGGATAAAGGTGATCGCAAGAATCCTCCCATCACATTCAATCTTCCTCCGACTAATCAATCTCAAAATCAAAATGCGAAAGCAGCAAACTTCCCTAACCCAGCAAAGAGTCCTTTTGAACTAAAAAACTTAGATTCTTTAGAATTAGATTCTTATTTAATTCCAAAATATACTTTTGACAAATTCATCGAAGGAGATTGCAATCGCCTAGGGCGCGCTGCGGGCATGGCTGTTGCTAACAAACCTGGATTAACAGCCTTTAATCCATTGATGATTTACGGTGGTGTAGGTTTAGGCAAAACGCACTTAATCCAAGCCATTGGTAATCAGATTAAAGATTCTTACCCTGAAAAATTTGTTCTTTACGTTTCTACTGAAAAATTCACGAACCAATTTGTAAATGCCATCCGGAATAATTCCATCGAAGCCTTCACTAATTTCTACTTACAAGTAGATGTGTTAATCATTGATGATGTTCAGTTCTTGTCCGGAAAAGAGAAAACACAAGAGACTTTCTTTAATATCTTTAATCACCTGCACCAATCGGGAAAACAAATTATACTTTCTTCAGACCGTGCTCCAAGAGATTTAGCTGGAATGGAAGATCGTTTGCTTTCTCGATTTAAGTGGGGTTTAACGGCTGATTTGCAACAACCAGATTTTGAGACCAGAATTGCCATTATCCAAAAGAAATTGCAAGAAGATGGGATTCAAATCGATTTTGATGTGTTAGAGTATTTAGCACATTCGATTCAAACGAACGTTCGAGAATTAGAAGGCGTGATAATTTCCCTCATGGCACAGGCTTCTTTGACGCGCAAGGAAATAGATTTGGAATTAGCGAAGTCTACTCTGAAAAGCATTGTTAACGAACAAGAGAAAGAATTAAGTGTAGAAAGTATCTTAGATGTGGTTACAAACCATTTTGATGTAGATCTCGATACTTTACGTGGTAAATGCCGCAAGAAGGAAAATGTTTTCCCGCGTCAAATTGCGATGTATATGCTTAAAGAATTGACTAATCTACCATTAAAGTCGATTGGCTACCATTTTGGCGGAAGAGATCACAGTACCGTCATACATGCTGTGCAAGCTATCTCAGAGGCGATGGAAACAGATCAAAGTGTCGAAAAGACCATCCGAAACCTATTTACCCGATTTAATCTCAAAGGAGTTCAATCATAAAAAAAGCGACTAATTTTCATTAGCCGCTTTTTTATTACCAGTAAATTCAAGCTTATTCTGCTACCGCGTCTTTATCTATAAGCGCACTATCATCGACTTTGACCTTATCTTTAATTTTAGCCTCTAACTCTTCCATTAATTCTGGATTATCTTTAATTAAGTCTTTAACCGCATCGCGACCTTGACCTAAACGGTTTCCATTATAAGAGAACCAAGAACCCGATTTATCGATGACGTTTAAATCCACTCCTAGATCAAGGATTTCTCCCGCTTTCGAAATACCTTCGCCATACATAATATCGAACTCAACTACTTTAAAAGGAGGCGCTAATTTATTCTTCACAACTTTCACACGAGTTCTATTTCCGGTGATCGAATCTGCGCTTTCTTTAATTTGACCTGCACGACGAATATCTAAACGTACCGAAGCATAGAATTTCAAAGCATTACCACCCGTGGTCGTTTCTGGAGAACCAAACATGACCCCAATCTTATCACGTAACTGATTAATGAAAACACAGCAACAGCCCGTCTTATTAATCGTTCCTGTTAATTTACGTAAGGCTTGAGACATCAAACGAGCTTGTAAACCCATTTTAGAATCCCCCATCTCCCCTTCAATCTCTGCTTTAGGCACTAAAGCAGCCACTGAGTCAATCACTATGATATCGATGGCTCCAGAAGAGATTAAGTGTTCTGCAATTTCTAAGGCCTGCTCACCATTATCTGGTTGAGAGATAAGCAAGTTCTCACAATCAATACCTAATTTTTCTGCATAAGAGCGATCAAAAGCATGTTCCGCATCCACAAAAGCAGCTAAACCTCCTGCTTTTTGAGCTTCTGCTATCATATGAAGGGTTAAAGTAGTTTTACCAGAAGATTCTGGACCATAGATCTCTACGACACGACCTCTAGGTACACCGCCAATGCCTAAGGCTAAGTCTAATCCTAAGGAGCCTGTTGATATTACAGGAACATCCATCACTTTACTGTCTGATAAACGCATAACGGTACCTTTTCCGTAAGCTTTATCTAATTTCTCTAACGTAGTTTGTAAAGCTTTTAACTTTTCAGCCGCTAGGCCTTGCGCATCACTAGCTTGTTTCGCCATTTTCGTTTTTTATCTAAAAATTTATGAGGCAATCGACTATATTTGTTTTATCGTTTGGCCTATACAAAAATAGAAAATTACCCCTAATTTTTTATACAAACAATTGATAATAAATTGTGCATTGGCATGAAAAATCAGACTCTTGTTATTTTTCTATTCTTGTTTACTTTTTTGAGCCTTTCGGCTCAGGAAAATAAGTCGCTGATTGCTGGAGAAAATCTAAAATACAGCATTCACTTAGGCTTTATCAATGCCGCAGAAGCGACCATAAAAAGTAGCTCAGGAACAAGTGTGCTAGGGAATCAAACCGTTAGAAAGGTAGAAATTGAAGGTAAAACGACTGGAGTACTTGAATTATTTAGTCCCTTACGCGATTATTGGTCTGCTCAAATAGATTCGGAAAGCCTATTACCCTTAAGGACAGAAATGCGCAAACGCGAAGGACGATACCGCAAAGAGGAAACCGTTCTGTATCAAATGGACAAAGGTTTTGCGAAAATCACCTCCCCTCAAAACAAACCCGTCACCACCACGATGGCAGGTCCTAAAGATTTATTAGACCTAATTTCCGCTTATTATTTCTTGCGAAGTAAACCCGTGGCAGACAAGAAACCAGGCTCTAGATGGTCCGCGCAGGTATTAGTAGATAGTAAAATTTATGAACTAGTATTAGTGGTGAAAGCGAAGGAAACCATTGAAACGGAAGCAGGGAAACGATCGAGCATTAAAACCAATATACTTTTGCCTAAGAACAATTTGTTCAAAGAGGAGGATGCGATTCGTTTATGGATCAGCGATGACGAGTACCAGGTGCCATTAAAAGTGCAAGTGAACTTAAAAATAGGATTCTTGACCATCGACTTAATCGATTACAGCATTCAAGGTAGGAAAATCTATTTCCCTAAAGCTTCTTTGTAAGCCGCTAAAACTCTACCGCGCGCAAACTCGTGGTTGACAATAGGAGTTGGATAGGTCAATTCTTGTAATTCAGGGACCCATTTTTTGATATAGGCCAAAGATTGATCGAATTTTTGCGTTTGCAAAGTGGGATTAAACACTCTAAAATAAGGAGCCGCATCACAACCGGAACCCGCTGCCCATTGCCATCCCCCATTATTCGCAGCAAAATCAAAATCTAACAGTTTCTCCGCAAAGTAGGCTTCGCCCCAGCGCCAATCAATCAATAAGTGCTTCACTAAAAAGCTCGCCACAATCATCCTCACTCGATTGTGCATAAAACCAGTGGCATTCAATTCCCGCATCCCGGCATCCACAATCGGATAACCTGTTTTTCCTTCACACCAGGCCTTGAATTCCTCTTCGTTATTGCGCCAATTCATTCGATCGTATTCCTTTCTAAATGAATGTCGGTCAGATATGTGGGGAAAATGATGAAGGATATTAAAATAAAAATCTCGCCAAATCAATTCATTCAACCATACTTCTGACTTACCCAAAACCTGACGAACTAAAGAACGAATCGACACCGTTCCAAAACGTAGATGCACCGAGAGTCTGGACGTACCTGGTTTGGCAGGAAAATCACGGTCCTGAGCATAGGATTTAATCAACTCATCTGCCACAATGGCCTGAGGGAAATGTAAACCAGATGGCTGAAAACCAATATCAGTTAAGGAGGGAATGCTAAACGTCTCAGAAATATAATTTGTGCTAGTAGAGGAAGGATAATTAGGCAGAACAATTCCGGCTAATAAGGCTTTCCACTTGCGCGAATAAGGCGTAAATACGGTGTAGGGGGTACCAGCACCTGACAAAACCTCATCCTTCTCAAAAACGACTTGATCCTTAAACGTTTTGAATTCTACCCGTTTTTCTTTGGCTAACGAGCTTATTGTTGCATCGCGATCCAAGCCATACCGTTCGTAATCGTGGTTGGTATAGATACGGGCCACATCCCATTCGTTCAATAACTCTTTGAAGATATCAATAGGATTACCGTATTTCACACAAAGATGACCTCCTATCGCCTTATTCAGCTGAGTAATTGATTGATGAATAAACTCAACTCGCCCATCTTTTTTAGAAGGAAGACGATCTAAGATATTCGTATCAAAAATAAAGAGAGGAAGGACGGGATCTTTTTCGGACAAAGCTTGGAATAATCCTGCATTGTCTTCGATTCTTAAATCACGTCTAAACCAAAATATGGAAACTTTTTTCATCCTCTATGTATCTTAAAGCGGTAAACTACGCAGATTCTAGATTGTTTCAAAAATTTACCTTGACAAGCCCCCCTTCAATATGGTATATTTGTAGATTATAAAAATTCAAACCCGCTGAGAATGAAATTATCTGAATTCAGATTTGATTTACCCCAAAATTTAATTGCCCTTAACCCTACCGAGAATCGCGAAGATGCGCGTATGATGGTGGTTAATCGGAAGAATAAGACGATTGAACATAAGAAATTCACAGATATCATCGACTATTTCGGCGAAGGTGATGTGTTAGTGACAAACAATACAAAAGTTTTCCCTGCACGTCTATACGGTAACAAAGAGAAAACAGGAGCTCAAATCGAGGTCTTTTTATTAAGAGAATTAAATAGAGAACACCGTCTTTGGGACGTATTAGTAGATCCAGCACGTAAAATCCGTGTAGGTAATAAATTGTATTTTGGTGATTCAGACCTTGTGGCTGAGGTGATCGACAATACTACTTCTCGTGGACGGACCATTCGTTTCTTGTATGATGGTGATCATGATGCCTTAATGCAAGCGATCCACGAATTAGGCGAAACACCACTTCCGGACGAGATTCGCTTCAAAAGAGCAGCGACTGAAGATGACCGCGATCGTTTCCAAACTATTTATGCAGAGCACGTAGGTGCGGTGGCGGCTCCTACAGCGGGTTTACACTTCTCGAAGATTGTCATGAAGCGTATGGAATTAAACGGCGCTCAGTTCACTCCTATTACTTTGCACGTCGGTTTAGGTACTTTCCGTCAAGTAGATGTTGAGGATTTGACCAAACACAAAACAGATTCAGAACACTTTATGATCGACGATTCGACTTGCAAATTTGTGAACGAAGCAATCGATAATAAAAAGCAAGTATTAGCGGTAGGAACAACCGTTATGAAGGCATTAGAATCCTCTGTATCAGCTAGTGGCCACCTAAAGCCTATTAATAGCTGGACAGATAAATTCATCTTTCCTCCCTACGAATTTAAAATCCCTACAGCTTTATTAACGAATTTCCACCTTCCAGAATCGATTCTATTAATGATGGCATCGGCATTTGGTGGTCACGAGTTAATCACAGAAGCGTACAAACAAGCCATTAAAGAGAAATACCGTTTCTTCTCGTATGGTGACGTGATGTTAATCATCTAATTGAAATAATCGGGTTTGCTTTGAAAAAATATGCCATTATTGTCGCAGGGGGTTCCGGTCAGCGTATGCAGAGTGCGGTCCCTAAGCAATTTTTGCTTTTACAGGGCAAACCCGTTTTATACCATACCATCGCTGCCTTTTACCAGGCAGATGCTACCACAGAAATAATTCTGGTATTACCAGTTGATCAGTTTTCCTATTGGGAAACGCTAATAGCCGGATTGCCTGCTATTCCGCATCGTTTAGTCGCTGGAGGTAACTCCCGATTCCAAAGTAGCCAACAGGCAATTCAAACCTTATCAGAGGACGGAATGGTTGCCATTCACGATGGTGTGAGGCCTTTGATAGATCCAGCTTTGATCAGCTCAAGCTTTCAAGCAGCTTCTGAAAAAGGAAATGCGGTTTTGGCTGTTGCTTCAAAGGATTCTGTTCGGTTTTATTCCGCTGATAAAAAAAGATTCGAACATCTGAACCGAGATTCCATACGTTTGATACAAACACCTCAAATATTCTCTGTTAAAGACCTAAAAGAGGCCTTTATGCAGGAATATTCGGATGATTTCACTGATGATGCGCGTGTAGTGGAAGCTTTGGGAATACAAATTAACCTAGTAGAAGGATCGTATGAAAATATCAAAATCACCACTCCGGAGGATTTGTTATTAGCTGAGGTCTTAATGAAATAATCTATGAAAAACGCTTGGAATTGGATTGGCAAAAGTATCCTACAGTATAAATTTCCCCTTTTAGGATTCATTCTTTTACTGACGATTGGCTTAGGATTTAAGGCGAGCCAAATCCAACTAAGTTATGAATTAGCGAAGATTCTTCCTGCTTCAGATGAGCGTTTTCAACTCTACGAAGGATTTAAAAAGAAATATGGTGAGGATGGCGCTGTCATGGTTATTGCGGTCGAAAATCCTCAAATATTTAGCCCAGTAGAATTTCAAGCATGGCGAGATTTAAGTAATGAGGTCAAAAAGCAGGCGGGCATCAAGAATGTACTTTCCCTAGCGACATTACCCGAATTATACCTTGATACAGTTGAGAAGAAATTCAAGACGCGCCCCTTGTTAGATAGTACTTTGGTGCTTGATGAAAGCAATTTAGCAGCCTTTAAAGCCAAATTAGACCACTTACCTATCTACAAAAACTTCCTTTATACGGAAGACCTGAAGACGCATTTACTCTTGATTACATTAGATCAAAAGGTCATCAATGACAAGGGACGCATTACTTTGGTCAGAAAAATCAAAGCACTAGGGGAACAATACCAAGTAAAAATGAAGCATACGGTGCATATGACGGGTATGCCTTTCATTCGTACCGAATATACCTCCCAGGTAACGAAGGAATTAAGCCTGTTCTTGGGTTTAGCTATCTTGGTGACATCCTTAATCTTGTTGTTCTTCTTCCGCTCATTCCAAGTCGTATTCTTCGCGAATATCGTGGTCTTAGTGGGCATTGTGGCTTCATTAGCGACGATTGTATTCTTCGGATTTAAGATAACGCTTCTATCTGGTTTAATTCCTCCACTCATTGTGGTTATCGGAATTCCGAATGTGATTTTCCTTTTAAACAAGTACCATGAAACCTATTTATCAGGTAAAAGCAAGGAAGAATCCTTAATCGAAAGTGCTTCGAAAGTGGGCAGAACATTGTTCTTGGCTAATTTGACTACATCGATTGGTTTTGGGGTTTTTGCCTTTACGGGATCCGCTTTGTTAGTTGAGTTTGGGATTGTGGCTGCGTTAAATGTGATGATCACCTTCTTTGTTTCGCTGGTATTGATTCCTATTTTCTTTAGTTTCTTAGCTCCTCCACAGCAGAAAGATTTAGCGCATTTTGAGTCGGTGAGAGTGAATAAATTCTTGAATCGTGTGGATATTTGGGTGCTACATCACCGAAAGTTTATCTATGGTTTTATTTCGATTGTTTTAGTTATTTCCTTCTATGGACTGAGTAAAATTCAAGCCGTGGGGTATATTGTGGACGACTTACCTCGTGATAATGCCATCTATACCGATCTAAAGTTTGTAGAAGATCGCTTTAAAGGCGTGATGCCTTTTGAGGTGAATATCGATGCGTTTGAAAAAGGGAGAGCGTTGACGCCGGAACTTTTGGCCAAAATCAAACGAACCGAAAAATTAGTCGCTAAGTATCCTGAATTCACCCAAGGGCTTTCCATTTTAACTGCCACTAAATACCTCTACCAAGTGTACCGAGGTGGAGATCCCAAATACTTCACTTTACCAGGCATTGATGAATTAGCCAAGCTAAAGGACTTTCAATCGAGTTTAGATGGTAAAAACAACAACTTATTTGCCGGTTTTATCGATAAAGACAAACGTTTCACTCGGATTAGTTTCCAAATGCAGGATGCCGGAACCGTTCGAACAAAACAATTATTCGATGAGATTCAGCCTAAAATCGATAGCATCTTTAGAACCGATATTGAGACCGGCGAATTACTCCCTAAGGGCGATAAAAGGGGTTACCAAGCTAATGTAACAGGCAATTCTGTCATCTATGCGTTCCAAACAGAGTACTTGCAAGTCAACTTAATTGAAAGTACCATTACAGCCATTATCTTGATCTGCATCTTGATGGCGCTCTTATTCCGCTCTTGGAAAATGGTGTTGATCTCTACCCTACCGAGTTTAATACCTTTGATTATTACAGCAGGCTTAATGGGTTATTTTGGCATTGCCTTAAAGCCTAGTACCATTTTAATCTTCTCTATTGCCTTCGGGATTTCGAGTGATGGAACGATTTATTTCTTAACGCGCTACAAAGAAGAATGGGCTAAGAATAACCAAAACGTTCAGAAAGCAGTTCAAACAACCATTTTAAAAACGGGGGTCTCTATGTTTTACACAGCGATGATTCTGTTCTTTGGCTTCTTTATCTTCACGGCATCTACTTTTAAGGGAACGCAGGCATTAGGCATACTAGTTTCGGTCACTCTGCTGATGGCGATGATTTGTAACTTGATTTTATTACCAGCCTTCTTGTTAGGATTAAACAAAAAGGAAATCGCCACCATCTTAGAAGAAGACCTTTAATGACATCCGCGAAGCCATCTCTATACACCTTATCATTCTTATTACTTTGCTTAAGTAACTTTCTGTTTTCGGCTAGTTTTTCTATGATCATTCCGGAATTGCCGGATTATTTGGCGAGTTTAGGAGGTAAAGAGTATATCGGTTATACCATCGCATTATTCACGCTCGCGGCTGGTTTTTCACGTCCCTTCTCTGGAAAACTAACGGATCATATTGGGCGAATTCCCATTATGGCCTTCGGATCACTCGTTTGTTTTATCTGTGGAGGACTCTATCCGCTAATGCACACTGTCCAAGGGTTTTTATTCTTACGGTTCATTCACGGGATGTCTACAGGGACTAAACCAACTGCAACGGCTGCTTATGTGGCTGATATCATTCCAGAAGACCGTAGAGGGGAAGCACAAGGAGGCTTAGGAATCTTCACGGCTACGGGAATGTCCATTGGACCTGCAATAGGTAGTTTCTTAGCTTCGACTTATGGTTTAGACCAAATGTTTTACATTTCCTCCGTCTTTGCTCTTGCTTCTATTCTAATAGTGAGTCGCATGAAAGAGACCTTGCCTAAGGCGATGAAATCTCGTTTCAGTCTATCCCTTTTTCGCATTGGCTGGAAAGATGTATTTGAGCCTAAAGTGATCCCTGTATTTTGGGTGATGTTGTTTGTGTCCTTTTCCGCGGGAGCTATGATTACCCTTATTCCTGATACTTCTAAAGTGGTAGGCTGGACAAATAAAGGCTTGTATTTTACCATTTACACCGTTTCTTCCATTGTAATCCGATTCTTTTTTTCCAAAGCGTCGGATCAATATGGACGAATTCCTGTATTAATATTTGGTTGCTTTATGTTAAGCGTATCGATGTTTTTACTCGTATTTGCAGCGAATTCTTATTTGTTAATTATTTCAGCTATTATCTATGGAATTGCGTGGGGCTTCAACACGCCTACTTTGGCAGCCTGGACCAATGACTTAGGCGACAAAAATCACATGGGTCGCGCTATGGCAACGATGTATATCGCCTTAGAGGCAGGAATAGGCATAGGCGCCTATGTTTCAGGCGAAATTTACCAAGGAGTGGCGAGCCAAATCCCCATTCCCTTTTTATTAGCAGCCTTATTATCTTTGTTAGCGTTTCTTTTATTGTGGACGAAAAAACGAAATTGGACCTATGGAATTTAGCGAATACCTAACTCAAAAAAACATCTGCTCCGCTAGTTTTTCAGCGGCTGAACCGTCCCTCTTTCAAAACTGGTCAGACACCTTCATTCTTTTGCATCCCGCCAGTTTCACCGAACAAAACAAGTTCATTATCAATAAAATCCGAAGAAAATATCCTGTAAAAAAGGAGTAATCTTTCCCATTCGATGTCTTTATATTAGTAAATAACCGGAAAAACATTGTACTATTTAAATAATTGATTCTGTCTTTTATTTGAAATGTACTAAATCCGGAAATTTGTAAAAATTTATAACAAAGACAATGCCAGAAAACAATTTACAAAACCTCTTCCCATCCGCGGAAGAAATCCCTTCAGCATACGATCTAACTCAACCCATCGAACAAAAAGAGTATTTGGTCAATGGAGAAATGCGCCAGTGGAAAGGCAAAACGCAAGACGTTTGGTCACCTATCTACGTAAAAACAGACAAAGGTTTTGAACAAAAACGAATCGGCTCCTATCCTATCACGGATGCAGCAGATGCGATGGAAGTATTGTACGCTGGTGTAAAAGCTTATTCAAATGGCCGTGGCGAGTGGCCGTCTATGACGGTGGCACAACGAATCGAATGCGTGGAGAAATTCACCCAAAAGATGATTCAAAAGCGCGACGAAGTGGTCAAGTTATTAATGTGGGAAATTGGTAAATCATTAGGCGATTCACAGAAAGAATTTGACCGTACGGTTCAATATATTTATGATACGATTGGTGCCTTAAAAGATATCGATCGTACTTCTTCTACTTTCTTAATCGAAGAAGGAATTATCGGGCAAGTAAGACGTTCCCCATTAGGCGTGGTACTTTGTATGGGACCATTTAACTATCCGTTGAATGAAACCTTCACGACCCTAATCCCAGCCTTAATCATGGGAAATATCGTTTTATTCAAACCACCGAAACATGGTACTTTATTACACTACCCATTATTAGAGGCATTTAAAGATTCTTTCCCAGCCGGTGTGATCAACACACTATACGGACGTGGAAACTCCATCATTCCTCAATTAATGGAATCAGGAAAAATCGATGTATTGACTTTAATTGGATCATCTAAAGTAGCTGATAAATTAAAGAAGATGCACCCGAAAGTTAACCGTTTACGCGCCATTTTAGGCTTAGATGCGAAGAATGCAGCGATCGTAACGGAAAGTGCAGACTTAGATTCTGCCATTAATGAGTGTTTATTAGGCTCGCTTTCTTTTAACGGACAACGTTGTACTGCGGTAAAAATCATCTTTGTTCATAAATCACTTGCTGATAAATTCAACGAGGGCTTAGCGAAGAAAATCGAAGCGCTTAAATTAGGTATGATGTGGGAACCAGGCGTTCAAATCACCCCACTTCCTGAGCCGAATAAGCCAGCTTATTTAACTGAATTGATCGAAGATGCGAAACTACATGGTGCTAAAGTCATGAACGAACATGGAGGAGAGAACTTCAAATCCATCTTCTTCCCTGCCTTATTGTATCCAGTTAACAGCAAAATGAAGGTTTGGCATGAAGAGCAATTTGGACCAGTGGTACCCGTTGTACCATTCGAAAGCTTAGATGAGCCCATCGATTATATCCACGAATCGTCACACGGACAGCAAGTGGCGATTTTCGGGACGGATGTCAACCAAATTTCGGAATTAATCGATGCGACAGTGAACCAAGTTTCGCGTGTGAACATTAATGCGCAATGCCAACGTGGGCCAGACTCTTTCCCTTTCACAGGTCGTAAGGATTCTGCAGAAGGAACGCTTTCTGTTACAGCCGCATTACGTTCGTTCTCGATTCGTACTGTTGTCGCTACTAAAGCAACTCAGTCGAACAAAGACATCGTGAATGCGATTGTAGAGAACCAACAATCGAATTTCTTATCGACAAGGTTTATTTTGTAATCAGTTGATAAGCACACAAAAAAAGGCCAGCGCTTTCGTGCTGGCCTTTTTTTTATTTAAGTGATGCTCTCTGAGCTTTTACTGTAGGATCAGTAATGAACTCATCGTAGGTCATTAATTTATCCAAATGACCTTTAGAACCAATTTCTATCACGCGATTCGCCACCGTGTCAGTCAATTGATGATCATGACATGTGAACAACATCGTTCCTGGGAATTCGATCATACCATTATTCAAAGCGGTAATGGATTCTAGGTCCAAGTGATTAGTAGGTTCGTCAAATAAAAGCACGTTCGCACCTGATAACATCATACGAGAGAACATACAACGTTGTTTCTCCCCTCCTGAGATGACGGTACATTTTTTCAAAGCTTCATCACCGGAGAATAACATCCGTCCTAAGAATCCACGAATGAAACTTTCGTCTTTCTCTACGGAATATTGACGTAACCAATCGACTAGATTCATGGAATCATCTTCAAAGTATTGGGCATTATCATTCGGCAAATACGTCTGAGTAGTTGTTACCCCCCATTTATACTCACCTGTGTATTTCGTATTTTCGCCAGCTAAAATATCCAATAACGCAGTGATCGCCAAAGAATCCTTGGCTAGCAAGGCCACTTTATCTCCCTTATTGATCGTGAAAGATAAATTCGTGAATAAAGGAGTACCATCATCTGTCGTAGCTGATAAATTTTCTACACTCAATAATTGATCTCCCGCCTCTCTTTCAGGTTTGAAATTGATGAATGGGTATTTACGAGAAGAAGGCTTGATATCTTCCACTTGTAATTTATCCAACATTTTTTGACGAGAAGTCGCTTGTTTCGATTTCGCTACGTTAGCAGAGAAACGACGAATAAACTCCTCTAATTCCTTCCGTTTTTCGTCGGTCTTTTTATTCTGATCCGTACGTTGACGGGCTGCTAATTGTGAAGACTCATACCAGAAGGTATACGTACCACCGTATAATTGAATTTTGCCAAAATCTAAGTCAGCAATGTGCGTGCACACATTATCTAAGAAGTGACGATCGTGAGAAACCACAATCACCGTGTTTTTGAAGTTCATCAAATAACCTTCTAACCACAAAATGGAATCAATATCCAAGTTATTCGTAGGTTCATCTAACAGCAAGATATCTGGGTTACCAAATAAAGCTTGAGCCAATAAGACTTTCACTTTATCTGAACCATTTAAATCTTTCAATAAAGTATAGTGTAGATCAGCTGAAATACCTAAACCACCCAATAAAGAACCAGCTTCCGATTCTGCTTCCCAACCATTTAATTCGGCAAATTCAGCTTCTAAATCCGCCGCTTTATTTCCATCCTCCTCAGTGAAGTCTTCTTTTAAGTAAATCGCATCCTTTTCTAACATAATGTCATAAAGTCGCTTATTTCCCATAATCACCGTTTGCAATACCTCTACCTCTTCGTATTCGAAGTGATTTTGCTTCAAAATCGACATACGCTCACCAGGATTCATCGAAATAGAACCAGTTTGAGATTCGATTTCGCCTGATAATATTTTCAAAAAGGTTGATTTACCTGCACCATTGGCACCGATTAAACCGTAACAGTTACCTTCAGTAAATTTGATATTAACTTCTTCAAAAAGGACTCTTTTCCCAAAACGAAGGGACACATTAGATACTTGCAACATAGGAGCTGGATTAAATAGGGTGCAAAATTACTAATTTTGGCACCGATTATCATATTTTTTTTGCAATTTCGAAACGAATTAAAGACTATGGAACCCACAAATTCGGCCGAAACCTTACATCTCCGATTAAACTCAGAGAATTTCCGGGAGCAATTACTCGCTCATCCGAAAAAGGATAGCCGCATTACATCGGTCCATATTGAAATCGCGAATGAACACTTTCTATTAATTCCGAATACATTTGATTCCCCCACCTATCGGTTAGGATTCTTAGAAAAGGCCTTGGGTGAAAACACATTAGTAGGCAAAGAAATCCAGCAACAAGCTATTCCATCAGAAGAGGCTAATTTAGTTTTCTTAGTTCCAAGTGATTGGAAAGACCATATTTCTGCTCATTTTTCCTATGCAAGAATTACTTATACCCATAGCTTAGCCGCTTGTTTACAACGCAACGATCAGCAATTGAACTTATTTATTCAAGGAAAATTAGCTTTTGCGAGTTTATATCAAGGAAACAAATTGCAATTAGCCAATGTATTTCCTTTTGAATCAGCGATCGAATTAGCCTTTTATTTACAATCCATCAGGGACGCGTTTTCCTTAAATTGGACTTTATATCCTCCTCTATTAGTAAACGGATCTGAGGGAATAACTGACGCATCACTCTATCAAATACCCTATGTCCAATCCTAAAAAAGCGTTTTTCCCTGGTTCTTTTGATCCTTTTACAAAAGGACACGAAGATATCGTCCTAAGAGCTTTGGCCTTATTTGATGAAGTGATTATAGGCATAGGCCAAAACTCGTCCAAATCACGCTATTTCCCATTAGAGAAAATGGAAGATTACATTCGCAAGACTTTTGAAGGAAAGCCTGTTTCAGTCGTTACGTATCAAAACTTGACAGCGAATGTGGCACATGAATATGGTGCAAAGTTTATCATCAGAGGATTGCGCAATACGACAGATTTCGAATACGAAAACTCCATTTCTCAGGTGAATAGACACATTCACAATGAATTAGAGACGGTATTCTTAATTACCTCGCCTCATTTAGCACCAATCAGTTCCACTATCATCCGCGATTTACATCGCTACGGAAGTCCAGTGGACCAATACTTGCCTTATACTTTAGACTAATTTCTTGAATTTTTCGATGACGTAACGAATCGATGAATAGGTATTCGTCAAGGCTTGTAATTGCTTCTTTTCGTTTAACCACTCCACTTTCTCAATACCTTCTTCTGTTTGAGGTATCAGCTTTCCAGTGAAATTTGTTTTCATCGCATACCAGCGTGTCTTTTTCAACACTAACTTATTCTTATGCGTATAGGTATGGTAAGTCGTACAGACTTTATCACCTAATTCTGCCTTCACATTACATTCTTCTTCTACTTCTCTAACGGCAGCGGTTTCGAATTTTTCGTTCTTTTCTAATTTACCTTTAGGCAAATCCCATTTACCCAAACGATACATCCACAAAACGTCCTTATCCTGGTTAACAACTACTCCTCCAGCGGCTTCCACCAGCTGATACATTTTGACAATCTTCTGCTTAAACAGCTTGCGGTCATCAACGATAAGGTAAAGGGCGTGAAAATGAATACCTGATTTGGCATGCAAATTCATCAGTATTTTCTCTACCTGTTCCGTACTCGCATTAATGATACACGTATGACCACTGAAATTCTCCACCTTCAAAGGGGACAATCTAGCGTCTAGGACCAAATCAAAATCCTCTTTAGATGGCATTTCTCCCAACTCTTTCTTCTTCACAATTCTGATCGGTCGATCATCAATAAAAATTACCATCTTTTCAATTTTGTGAGGCAAAAATAGAATTAAATAGTGAAAGATAGACTGAATAAATTATTTTTGTAAATATAAATTCAGAAACCACCCTTATGCAAAATTTGACAATTCCTCAAGAAGTTGCCCAACACCTATTAAAGATCCAAGCGATTCAATTGCGACCGGATCAACCGTTCACATGGGCTTCTGGCTGGAATTCTCCCATTTATTGCGATAACCGCGTTTCTTTGTCTTTTCCTGAGGTGCGTACTTACATCAAAAATTGCCTATCTGCTGCGGTAAAAGCCTATTTCCCACAGGCAGACATTATCGCTGGTGTAGCAACAGCCGGTATCGCACAGGGAGCGTTAGTAGCCGACTATTTAGACTTACCTTTCTGTTATGTCCGTCCTGAACCGAAGAAACACGGAATGGGAAATCAAATTGAAGGTAAAATCGAAAAAGGCCAAAAAGTCGTTCTCATTGAAGACCTTATTTCCACAGGTGGAAGTTCTTTAAAAGCGGCAGATGCTCTGAAAGAAGCCGGTGTAGAAGTATTAGGCATGGTAGCCATTTTTACCTATGGTTTCGAAATAGCAGCCGACAATTTTAAAAACCACAACATTCCCCTGTATACGTTAAGTGATTACAATGCCTTAATTGAAGAAGCTGTCAAATTAGATTATGTGACAGAGACCCAATTAATGACATTACAAGACTGGAGAGTATCTCCTAGTACCTGGCGAAAATAATTAGGAAAGCATATAGCCATCACCATCCGTCGATTGTAACATTCCTTTTAATTCTAGATTCAGAAGAATAAGCGCTAGTTCATCTTGCTGAATTTCTGATCGTTGCAAAAGTTCATTGGAAGATAATTGTCCTTCCCGGTGCAATAAAGAAATGATCGTAGATTCATGTAAGGTGAATAGTTTTTGACTAAGCGCTGGATTTAATGCCAATCGATCTTTTGCTTGCTCCCAATTCAATTCTAGCATAAAGTCATCCCACGATGTATAAATCGTGGCTTTATTGTTTCGAATCAATAGATTACAACCTTTCGAAAAAGGCCTATTCAAGCTACCTGGAACGGCAAAAACAGTCCGATGATAGTTAAGCGCATAATCAGCAGTAATTAGGGCTCCTCCTTTTTCTGCCGCTTCTACGATCACTGTGGCGTCTGAAAGGCCGGCTATAATGCGATTTCGGACTGGAAAATAATAAGCTGCCGGAGGAATATGAGGAGCATATTCAGATAGTAATGCTCCATTAGCTAAAATCTGCTCCACATACATCGCGTTCTCCTGCGGGTATATATGACGAAATCCTCCAGCAAGAACAGCAATGGTAGGGACATTATATTTAAGACAGGCTTTGTGCAAGGCTATATCTATTCCTCTGGCAAAACCACTCACTAAAATAACTTCATCTTTGATAGCGGACTGAACTAGCTCCTCCGTCACCTTTTTCCCTACATCACTTGCATGTCGAGTACCCACAACGGCCACAATACGGTGGGCATTCAAATCTGCCTTCCCTTTCTTAAAGAGAATTAGAGGGGCATCATAGACATCTTTGATTCGCTGTGGATAGTCAGGATCTTCGAAATAAAGAATTTGAATTTGATCTTCTGCACAAATTTGAACCGTCTTTTCAGCTTCTCGCAAGGCTTCCGCTGCAAATGATTGATAGGAAGCTAATCGGAAAATATCGGATAAATCAGGATATAGGGAAGCTAGTTTTTTACCTTTTACAGGTCCAACCTCAGGAAGATAGGTTAAGGCGATTTGGTAAACGGATAAGGAATAAGTGGTTTTCATCGGAGTAATTTTCCGAAACCTACGCTTATTCCATGTCTAAATCGGCCTTCATCCCTTGTAAAAAATCACGAATATCAGTTAGTTGATTAATGATGTTTTGATTAGGATTTTTTTCCTTGCCTTTGAAATTCAATGCTTGCTTAGCTCCTTCAATGGTCAAGCCTCTTTCATCGATCAAACTAACCAAAACCTTGATTTTTTCAATATCTGCAGGGGTATATTTACGGATACCAGAACCTGCGCGTTTGGGTGACAAATGAGGAAATTGAGTCTCCCAATAGCGAATCTTAGAGGTGTTCACCTTGAAAATGGCCGCTACCTCCGAAATTGAATAATATTGCTTGCTTAATTCCATCAATAATTTTAAACCCAAAATGGGCTTCTTCAAAAAATAGACTTAATTTTGTGATTCCATTTATCAGGACTCCTTTAGTAAAAATACAAAGGTTCCATTCATTTTACAATAAAACGCATGACCTCTTCTCAGATACGTCAACAATTTTTGGATTTCTTTCAATCTAAAGGCCATTTAATTGTTCCTTCTGCTCCTTTGGTGGCTAAAAATGACCCTACCCTTTTGTTTAACAACTCGGGGATGGCGCAATTCAAAGATTTCTTTTTAGGCAACGGTACTCCGCCCTCAAAAAGAATCGCGGATACGCAAAAATGCCTTCGAGTGTCAGGAAAGCACAATGACTTAGAGGATGTGGGGTTTGATACCTACCACCACACGATGTTTGAGATGTTAGGTAACTGGTCTTTTGGCGATTATTTTAAACAAGAGGCACTTACTTGGTCATGGGAATTATTAACGGAGGTATTTAAATTACCGAAAGACCGCATCTATGTATCGGTTTTCGAAGGTGATAAAAAAGATGGTGTTCCGTTTGATCAAGAGGCATTCGATATTTGGAAGGCCATTGTGGGCGAGGATCGCATCATTTATGGTAATAAAAAAGATAATTTCTGGGAGATGGGTGAAACAGGACCTTGTGGACCTTGTTCTGAAATCCATATTGACCTCAGAAATCAAGACGAAGTAGATTCGATTCCAGGAAAAAGCCTAGTGAATGCGGACCACCCTCAAGTAGTAGAGATTTGGAATAACGTATTTATGCAGTTTGAAAGAATGGCAGATGGTTCTTTGGTACCGCTTCCGAACAAACACGTAGATACAGGAATGGGCTTTGAACGTCTTTGTATGGCGATTCAAGGAAAGCAATCGAATTATGATACGGATGTTTTCCAAGGCACTATTCAATATATCGCTTCGAAAAGCGGTAAGAAATACGGAGACGAAAAATGGGCTGACATCGCAATGCGCGTAATCGCTGATCATATTCGCGCCATCGCCTTTACGATTGCAGATGGACAATTGCCTTCTAACAATAAAGCAGGCTATGTCATCCGTCGTATTTTGCGTCGTGCGGTGCGTTATGGATATACCTATTTAGACTTTAAAGAGCCTTTCTTGCACTTATTAATCCCTGGATTAGCACAACAATTCAAGGGCGTATTTGATGAATTAATCTCACAAGAAGCCTTTGTGGGTAAAGTGATATACGAAGAGGAAGTATCCTTTCTACGTACTTTGTCTTCCGGATTAGTTCGTTTAGACAAATTAATGGAAGATTGCTCAGGCAAAGTCTTATCCGGAGATGATGTGTTTGAATTAAATGACACCTATGGATTCCCGGTTGATTTAACCGCCTTAATTGCACGAGAAAAAGGTTTGGATATCGATGAGCCTGGATTTAACGCTGCGTTAAAAGCTCAAAAAGAGCGTTCACGTAAAGATGCAGGCGCTAGTGCTGAAGATTGGGTCATCGTGAACGAGGGGGATGAGGTAAGTTTCATCGGATATGATTCGAACGAGACAGATACCCAAGTTTTAAAATACCAAAAGATTCAAAATAAGGCTGGAGTTCAATACAAAGTAGTATTAGAAACGACTCCTTTCTATGCTGAATCCGGTGGACAAGTGGGCGACACCGGTGTTTTAGTTTTCACTACATCAGGTATTTCTCTTCCTGTGATTGATACGAAGAAGGAGAATGATTTGATCGTACACATCTTATCAGATGCGCGTATTGAAAACTTAGCGAGTGAGCCTGTGAAGGCGAGCATTGCTACGTTACGTCGTCGCGCTATTACGCACCACCACAGTTCTACACACTTGATGCAAGCGGCTTTACAAGAAGTATTAGGTAAGCACGTAGCGCAAAAAGGTAGCTTAGTAAACGAGGATTTATTACGATTTGACTTCTCTCACTTCCAAAAAGTAACGGATGAAGAGATTAAGCAAATCGAGCAGATTGTGAATGCCAAAATCGCAGAGAACATCCCTTTGTTAGAAGAACGTAACGTTCCTATTGCAGAAGCAAAAGACAAAGGGGCTATGGCCTTATTTGGCGAGAAATACGGCGATTTTGTGCGTGTGATCACTTTTGACAAGAACTTCTCGGTTGAGCTTTGTGGAGGAACACACGTTCCGTCTACAGGTGAAATTGGCTTATTTAAAATCACTTCTGAAAGTTCTGTAGCTACGGGCGTACGTCGTATTGAAGCCATCACTTCTCAAAAGGCCTATGAATTATTAAGCGAACAAGAAGTCTTATTAAGTGAGATCAATGACTTGTTGAAAGCACCGAAAGATTTAGTTAAGGCAGTGGCTAACTTAATTGAAAGCAATTCTGCACTACAAAAAACGGTTGCTGCTTACCAACAGAAAGAAATTTCGGGTTTAAAAAATAGCCTACTGAAAGAAATCGTGGCAGGACCAGTTAACTCGATTATTAAACAAGTATCCGCTCCTACTGCAGATGCCTTAAAGAACTTAGCTTTCGATTTACAAGAAAACCAAGAAAATTTGTTCGTGCTCTTAGCGACTGAAATCGAAGGGAAAGCTAGTTTAGCGATCTCCATTTCGAAAGGCTTAGTAGATAGCAAAGGATTAGATGCCGGCAAAATCATTCGTGAATTAGCGAAAGAAGTGCAAGGTGGCGGAGGTGGACAACCCTTCTTGGCTACGGCAGGTGGTCAAAATCCAGCAGGTATACCGAAATTATTGAGTTTAGCGCCATCGTATATAGCCTAAATTCTATGAAAATCCCCTTTTTGCCCTTTGCACAGGTAGCCAAACAATTGGACCTTTGGGGTGAGAAGGGGATTCCTTTTGTCTTTTTAGTCGATTATTCACTGGAAAATGCCTGGGCAGGATCTGAAGAAGAGGCGAAAGACTTAGGAATACTTTTTGAATTTGATGCAGCTGAATTAACGTCTGAAACGGTTGCATTTACTAAAAGTCCACTTTCTTTCGAATCCTATTCGGCCAAGTTTAATCAGGTTCAAGCTGGTTTGAAAAGAGGTGATTCTTTTCTCTTGAATTTAACGACAGAGACACCCATAGAAACACCTCTTACCTTACCTGAGATATTTCAAAGAGCGGACGCTCCCTATAAAATAATTTGTAGAGATCACTTCACTTCTTTTTCTCCGGAGACCTTCGTACGCATTCAAGGAAATGAAATATCCTCATTTCCCATGAAAGGAACACTAGAGGTAAGTGAACAAACTTCTGCGTCTCATTTACAAAATGATCCTAAAGAAAAAGCAGAACATGCTACCATCGTGGATTTGATTCGTAATGATTTGAGCAAAGTGGCCTTTCCTATACGTGTCGAGAAATACCAATACGTTGAACGCGTGAAAACAAATACGGGGGAACTTTGGCAGATGTCATCCAAAATAAGCGGTGAAATAGTACCCGAACTGCGTGGAAAATATGGTTCGATTCTGTTAGAATTATTACCGGCTGGATCGATTACGGGCGCTCCTAAAAAAGCGACGATGAAACTCATACAGGATGCCGAACAGTACGACCGCGGATTTTATACCGGAATTATGGGTAAATTTGATGGTAAATCGTTCAATTCCGGAGTGATGATTCGATTTATCGAAAAACAATCCGATGGACTGGTTTTTAAAAGTGGCGGCGGCATCACCGTATTTTCAGATGTTAAAAAAGAATACGACGAATTAATCCAAAAAGTATATCTCCCCTTCTAATATGTTCTCCTTCCTCGAAACCATTTGTATACAAGACGGAAAAGCGCAGCATCTTGATTTTCATCAAATGCGGGTGAATGAAACTTTCGACCAATTTTTCCCGGAATGGGAACCCTTTGACGTGGAAGAACTCGTTTCAACACAAACTTTACCAGCAACGGGAACACATCGTTTACGAATCACCTACCAAGAGGATCCTGAAACGATTGAAATCTTACCTTACACGAAAAAAGAGATTAAACGTTTCGCGTTTGTAGACACCGGCGAAATCGATTATGGCTTTAAATGGAGCGAGAGAGGTTTTTTCCAAACCTTTTTAAAGGCCCATCCTGAAGCAGATGAAGTGATTTTCGTGAAGGACGGAAAAATACAAGATTGTAGTATGGCGAATTTAGCGTTTTTGAAAGAGGGTATTTGGTATACGCCAGAAGATCCATTGCACTGGGGAACGACAAGGGCTCGTTTAATCATTGAAGAAGAGATAGAAGAAACTGATATTTTAGTGAAGGAATTAGCCTCCTATGAACGCGTGTGTTTAATCAATGTATTCCGACCATTATCAATGGAAAATTCACTTTCAGTAGCCGATTCTATTTTATAAATTGAAGTATGTCCACGGATAAAAGTCCCAGTTTTTTATTGCACCAAAAGTTCCCTTTTGAACCTACGCCATCTCAGGCATCGTTGTTCCAAAAGTTAAGCACTTTTGTACTCAATAAAGACGAATGGGCCCCTTTGACCTTCATTATCAAAGGCTATGCCGGTACGGGAAAGACTACTGTTATTTCGACCTTAATCAAAATATTGCCTGCCTTTGGTTATAAAACCCAATTAATGGCTCCTACCGGTCGTGCTGCTAAGGTAATGGCTAATTATGCTAAGAAAAAAGCGAGTACTATCCACAAAAAGATCTATCGTCAAGTAAGTAATCCTCATTCAGGAGCACTGAGTTTTCAGCGAATGAATAATTATGCCACCAATACGGTCTTTATCGTAGATGAGGCGTCAATGATTACAGATGAGTCGGATTTTGGGACGAATAGCTTGTTAACCGATTTAATCGAATACGTATTTACGAACCCAGAGAATGGCCATACGGGCAATAAATTGATCTTCGTAGGAGATACAGCACAGTTGCCACCTGTCGGAAAAAGCCTCTCTCCTGCCCTTTCCAGGGATTATATCTCCTCTGAATTCCACATGGAAGTGCTAGATCATGAGTTAATTGATGTCATGCGTCAAGATATTGATTCGGGTATATTATACAATGCAACTGCTTTAAGGCAACTTCTATTAGCCAATTCAACTGCGATACAATTCAATACTAAATCCTTCAAAGACATCTTCCGGATGACTGGAGAAAAGATGGAAGATGGGATGCATTATGCGTATAAGAAGTTTGGGAAGGAAGAAACGATTTTGTTGACCCGATCTAATAAAAGTGCTGTTCAGCTGAATGAATTTGTCAGAAGAACGATATTATATCAAGAAGACGAAATTTCAAGTGGCGATTTACTGATGATTGTTCGCAATAATTACCATTGGTTAGAAGAGGATTCACCAGCTGGCTTTCTAGCAAACGGAGATTTTGTGGAGATTATGAAGATCAAACGGGAGGAAGAAATGCACGGACAGCGATTTTTAGATGTTTCCTTGCGACTTTGCGATTATGAAGACCATCCACCCATTGAGGCTAAAATCTTGTTAGAGACCTTGCATTCCACGGAATCTGCTCTGGGACGAGAGGCAAATAAGAAATTGTATGACTCTGTTTGCGAAGATTATGCGCACATGCCTAAGAAAAAGGAACGCACAGAGGCCATTCGGAAAGACCCTTATTTGAATGCTTTACAAGTGAAATTCGCCTACGCTTTGACTGTTCACAAATCACAAGGTGGACAATGGGCTGCGGTATTTGTGGATCAAGGCTATTTAAAAGAGGATCAAATCGACGCCGAATACCTGCGTTGGTTATATACCGCCATAACACGGGCAAGTCATGAAATTTTTCTCGTGAACTTTCACGAACGCTTCTTCTAGAGCTTTGAATTCGCAAAAGACTCGCTCTCTGAATCTAAATAAGCGTTGGATTCGTAATGCAATAACATGGATTCAATAGCAGTCCTGATTTGGTCTAACTTATCGGTTCCGATGACTTGGGATAATTCCTGATCCACTTTCAATCGGCAAGCATGCAAAGCCGATAAAAACTGTTCTCCCGCCACTGTCGTATGGATGAGGGTTGCACGCAAATCTTCTGGGTGTTTCAAGTTCATCAAAAAGCCTTTCTCCGCTAATTCGTGCACCAGTTTGCTAATCGCTTGTTTAGAAACGTGTACCTTTTTCGCAATTTCAGCCGCGGTAATCCCTTCCTCTTTCAGATTCATCATCACCATCACGTGACCCACTTTGAAGTCTTGGTAGCCCATTTCTGCCAAATAATGGGCATTCAACGACTTGATAACGCGGTAAGACTTCGCAAACAGGCGAGTTAAAAACATTTCCGATTCTTCCCGGTTCTCTTTCATAACACAAAATTAACACAAGAAATTTAGTCAACCAAATTGACTTTATTGAAAAATAAGCTAACTTTATCATCAAATCCATTCTTATGACAGATACGCAGAAACCTAAAAAGAATTTACCTAAGATTATTCTAGCCCTAGTAGTCCTTTTAGGAGGCTATTATGGAATTAGTAAATACCGCTACGCGACCACGCACGAAGACACAGACAACGCACAAATTGAAACCTATTTTGTTCCTGTATTGCCACGCGTTTCTGGTTTTGTGAAATCGGTAAGCGTTCATGATTATGAAATGGTGAAAGCGGGTACCGTTTTAGTCGAAATCGATAAGGAAGAGGCTAAACTAGCTTTATCTGAGATGGAAGTTGATTTAGATCAAGCGAATATCGATGTAACCGCTGCGAAAGCCAACCTTACCAGTCTTCAAAAAGCGATTCAAGCACAACAAGCGCAAGTAAAAACGGCCGAGTATTTGAAAAATAAAGCAGAAAGAGATTTGAGTCGCAATGGCGAATTAGAAAAAGCTAAGGCTATTACACACCAACAGTTTGTAGATTCGAAGGATCAAGTTGAGTTAGCTAATATCAAGTATTTTGGCTCTATAGATGAACTAAATAGTACTAAATCAAAATTAGCGATTCAGGAATCCGCTGTTAAACGCGCTGAGAACTTAGTTAAGAATAAAGAAGTGAAGATCGCTCAGCAAAAATTAAAGTTGAATTACTATACGATTACAGCTCCAGTATCGGGAAGAATCGGAAAGAAATCGATTGAACCTGGACAATTCATTCAGGTATCCCAACCATTAATGACAATCGTAGATAATAATACGTTTTGGGTGGTTGCGAACTTTAAGGAAACACAAGTTCAAAAATTACACGCTGGAATGGAAGCGGAATTAACGATTGACGCTTTCCCTAAAGAGAAAATGAAGGGAAAAATCATTTCTATTTCTGAATCAACTGGGGCTAAAACATCCCTTTTGCCTCCGGATAATTCATCAGGTAACTTCGTGAAAGTAACCCAACGTATTCCCGTTAAAATTGAAATTTCGGATCTAGCTAAGTACAAATCCATGCTTCGCGCAGGTATGTCTTTAGAAGTATCTATCCCATTGAACTAATTTCATGGAGCGCCCGCAAGGATTTGCCAAATTTATTATTGTTTTAACGACCATCACGGCTGCCGTGATGGAGTTATTGGACACAACCATTGTCAATGTGGCCCTGAACCAAATCTCTGGTGCACTAGGAGCTACGATTGAGGATATCGCGTGGGTCATTACGAGTTATGCCATCGCGAACGTGGTGATTATCCCGATGACAGGATTCTTAGGGGAGTATTTTGGCCGAAAGAATTATTACCTCGGATCGATGATTCTATTTGGTATCGCGTCTTATTTCTGTGGGATGAGTGAAACCTTGTGGGAATTAGTCTTTTGGCGCTTCATCCAAGGTATTGGTGGTGGAGCCCTCCTATCCACTTCACAAGCCATATTGTTTGATGCTTTTGAACCAGAAGATCGGCCTATGGCCTCTGGATTCTTTGGAATGGGTATCATCTTAGGTCCCTCATTAGGACCTGTTTTAGGAGGATATTTAGTGGATAACTTCCACTGGTCGGATATATTTTTAGTGAATATCCCTATTTGTATCATTGCTGTGATCTTAACACTGGTTTACATCGACCGAAAGGAAGGCGAAGGGGCCAATCGAAAGAATATGGCGATCGATTATCCGGGAATATTGTTGTTAATGGTAACCGTGGGTGGTTTACAGTTCATGTTAGAAAAGGGAGAATCAGAAGACTGGTTTGATTCTCGCTTGATTAATATTTGCGCCTTTTTATTCGTGGGTGGCCTTGCTGCCTTTATTTACCGCGAATTACACACAAAATCTCCGGTCGTCAATATTCGTATTTTCCAAAACCAAACATTCACCATGAGTTCCATCTTCACGTTAGTGGGTGGATTCGGTTTGTTTACTTCCGTGTTCGTCTATCCAATTATGGTGCAACGCATTAATGGATTAACGCCTACGGAAACAGGATTATCTTTAATGGTTCCTACCTTTTTAGGGGTCTTTTTGTTCCCTGTTATCGGTCGTGCACTTTCCAAAGGCGCAAAACCACTTCCCTTCATGGTATTTGGGATTTTGATTTACATTGTATTCGGTTTTATCGGTGGTGAATCGACTAGCGAAATGGGACGCTGGGATTTCTTCCCTATGCAGATGCTCCGCGTCATCGGAGTTGCCTGTCTACAAATGCCCTTAATTAATCAGGCTGTGGCTGGTTTAAAGCCAAATGAGTATGCCTCAGGTATCTCCTTGACCAATATGATTCGACAGCTGGGTGGTGCTTTTGGTATTGCTGTGGCTAATAATTATGCGACAACTCGTGCTGCACAACATCGTTCCGATTTACTAGCGAATGTAACGGCTGAAAATCCATTATTCCAGCAGCGATTCCAAGGAATTGCGCAATCGATGGCCCAGAAAACAGGCGAGATTGCTCGTGCCGGCGAAATGGCCTACAAGCAGATTGATATGGCGGTAACTAAGCAAGCCTATTACTTAGCTTATTTGGACACATTCCGCTTAGTTTCCATCATTTTCATCCTAATATTTCCTTTCGTTTTCTTAATCAAAACGCCCAAGAAGGATAAAAAAGACATCGAGAAAATTTTAAAGGCCAGTGAAGAGGCCCATTAATCATATGAGAAAAATTGCCCTATTAACACTTTTAGCCTTGACAGCTCAAGCTCAGACGAATAGAGAGTTGAATACGCTTGTTCAGCAGGTATTGACCTACTCTCCTATTATAAAGGCGCAAAAAACACAATTACAAGCGGGAGAAATCAAGACGCAAATACAAGGCTCTTATGCAAAACCAATAGTCGCATATGAGGCGGGCATAACGCGTATTGATCCTGTCTCGAAAGTTACCTTTGCCACTGGAGGAGTACCATCTGTATTGCAATTTCAGCCAAACATGAATTATAATACGAATTTTGTGGCTAGCCAAACGCTATATGATTGGGGAAAAAACAAATCAACCATTGATAAGATTCTTTTAGAAACACGTCTTTCTCAAACGCAGATTGATCAAACGGCTTTTGGATTAGCCTTCCAAATCGCGACGGTATACCACCAAATTCTCTTTTTACAAAACGTAGTCACGATTCAAAAGGCTGAATTAGGCCGTATCAATTCGCACAAAGCGATTGTAGAGAACCAAATTAAATTAGGCGAGGCGTTGGAATTAGATGTAATGGGACTGCGCATTCGCGCACAAAACCAAGAGACAAAAATCACCGAGACCGAAACACAAATCGATAAATTGATCGATTTCTTGCAAACGCAAAGCGGTCAAAAAGGGCTCAAAGAACAAATCAAAGCTATCTTACAAGCGAACACAACAAAAGGTGGCATCGATCAACACCCCTCTATCCTAAGTTTAGAAGCAGAGAAATCGGTATTTGAACAAGAGATTGCTATCCAAAGCAAAGCGAGCACTCCTACCCTGGCCGGTTCTGCCACACTTGGAGTACGCAATGGATATTTGCCCCGCATTAATGGGGAGGTTCCTGCGTTTGAGGATGACTTCAAATTGAATTCTTTGGTAGGCATTAAACTAACTGTACCGATCTATTCAGGAAAAAGAGCAAGCATGCAACAGAGTTTGGCCAAAATCCAACAAGAACGCATCGCCTTCCAAAAAGATGATACCCAAACAAAACTTGCGTATGAATTACGTCAAGGACAAGCGAATTTGAGCCTAATTCAGGACAAATTAGCTACGCAGAAAAAAGTGATTGATCAGGCGAAATATGCCTATCAGCTAGGAGAAGCTCGTTACAAAGAGGGAACGATTAAGCAATTGGAATTAGATCAAATCCAAAACCTATTAGAAGAAGCCCAATTGCAGGAGGAGAATTTTAAATTTCAATTCAATCTCCAACAATTGGACCTGTTAAAAACGCAGGGCGTTAAATTTTGGGAACTATAAATTAAAGGTTGCCGCGACGCCTGGATGGAATAGTTTACCATCATAGATCGTCAATCCCTTATTTAAGGCTTCATTTTGGATGCAAGCCTCTGTCCAACCTAGATTAGCTAACAGATGCACATAGGGCAATGTCGCTTGCGTTAAAGCCATCGTAGAAGTTTGTGGCACTGCGCCAGGCATATTAGCCACGCAATAGTGAACGATTCCATCCATTTCATAAATCGGATTCTCGTGCGTCGTAGGTTTACAAGTCTCAATACATCCACCTTGATCCACCGCAACATCCACTAAAACCGTACCAGGTCCCATCTTCTTTAAGTCATCGCGTTTGATTAAATGAGGCGCTTTGGCACCATGTAATAAAACAGCTCCTACCACTAAATCCACTGAGGGCAAGGCTTCTTGAATCGCATAAGAAGTAGAAAACTGAGTGGACACATTAGCAGGCATCACCTCATCCAAATAACGAAGACGCGCTAAATTCGTGTCCATAATCGTCACATTCGCACCTAATCCTGCCGCCATCTTCGCCGCTTGCGTTCCTACTACTCCACCACCTAGTACAAGTACATTCGCTGGTTTCACCCCAGGCACACCGCCTAATAACTTACCTTTTCCGCCTTGAGGTTTACCTAAATAAAAAGCTCCCACTTGAATCGCCATGCGACCTGCCACTTCTGACATCGGAGTTAATAGAGGTAAACTACGATCTGCTAATTCTACGGTTTCGTACGCAATACATACGGCATCTGAACTTAGCATCGCAGAAGTTAATTCACGAGATGCAGCGAAATGGAAATAAGTAAATAGGATTTGATTCTTTTTAATCAGCGGAAATTCTGCTGCTAAAGGTTCTTTCACCTTCACAATCATATCCGCTATGGCGTATACATCAGCAGCTGTTGCTAAAATAACCGCACCTGCCTCTTTATATTGGGCATCTGAAAGGCCAGAGCCCTCGCCTGCACTTGCCTGGACGTATACTTGATGTCCATTTGCCGTTAAACCTTGAACACCTGCCGGAGTTAAGCCTACCCGAAACTCCTGAATTTTAATTTCTTTAGGGACACCTATGATCATAACGTATGGTTTTAAAAAGAAAGGCCACCGAAAAAATTCCGCTGGCCTTTACCTTTGATGAAGTATAATACACTACAAATATAGACAGGACAATAAATTATCTTGCATAATGATAAATAATAAGTAATATTTACTTCATAAATTCGATTATGCAATAAAAAATAAGATTACTATCGCTTTTCGAACCAGAAAACCGAAAACTTTATGGCAAAAAATACAAACCTCGATGAATTAGATCACAAGATCTTACAGATCATCCAAAACGATAGTCAAAAAACCCTCAAGGAGATCTCTGAGCAAGTAAACTTATCCCTCAGTCCTACCCACGATCGAATCAAGCGAATGGAGTCAGATGGGTATATCCAAGGCTATGTAGCGCTATTGAATCGCAAGAAACTCAACCTTGGTCTACTCGTACATTGCCAGGTTACACTCGAGAAACAAAACCGGAAGAACTTTAGTGAATTTGAAGCAGCGATACTCAACTTCCCAGAGGTAACCTCCTGCCATTTAGTTTCAGGGAACTTTGACTACTATTTAAATGTTGTGAGTGCGGATGTAGAAAGTTACAATCAATTTTACCAAGAAAAACTAGCGGTTTTGCCGTCAGTCGCACACATCAGTACCTTGTTTGTGATGGATGAAATTAAACAGACGACTGCATTGCCCGTTTAAATTTTGTATCTTTGTATTTCTATTGGGGATCGACCGGTTTTGACAGCTTATGTAGTCCGGTTGTAAGCACGTCGGGAGTTGTAGGCATTTCCTGTTAAAAAAACCTTCGAATTATAGCTGGCAATACTTCGTATGCCATGGCTGCTTAGTCTGATAGACTAACCAATTGCCATCGTTCAGCCCTGTCCAAACTCTGCCGACGGGGGATTCTGAGCGTCGACATGCAGAGTCGCTGAATCCGATTTCTCTAACGGTTCAGTAGTATCCAGAGGATAAGTGTTAGGTAAGGTCTGATCTGAACCTATCTAACATCGAAAATAAATCAAATCTAAACGTGTAGAAAGCATCAGTTCTCTAGGTTTGGACGAGGGTTCGAGTCCCTCCGATTCCACCAGATAATAAAAAAGCCCCAATTTCTTGGGGCTTTTTTTAATGTACCTAGGAAAGACTAAAACACGCTCTTCTGAGCTGCCATTTTTTCAATTTCTGCCACCGTGCGAGGAGAACCTTGAGAAAGATTCACATTTCCCTTTTCAGTGATTAAAATATCATCTTCGATACGAATACCGATGTTCCACCATTTCTTATCACACTTACTTCCTGCTGGAATGTAAATACCTGGTTCAACCGTTACCACCACTCCTGCTGCTAAAACGCGAGGTCCTAAATCATGCACATCTAAACCTAAATGATGTGAAGTTCCGTGAGGGAAATAGGTACGTGCTTCTTTTTCATTCGCCACAATACCTAATTTAATTAAACCTGCATTCACCACAGCGCGAGACGCTGCATCCACATCGCTGAAAGGTGCACCTGCTTTACAAGCTGCAATTCCAGCATCTTGAGCTGCAAGAACGATTTCATATAAGGCTTTCTGTGCCTCTGAGAATTTTCCATTCGCTGGAACCGTTCTCGTAACATCTGCTGAATATCCGTGGTATTCTGCCGCGCAATCACTTAATAATAATTCACCGTCTTTGATGGTTTTCAAATTCGTGATATAGTGTAAAACGCAGGCATTTTCAGCCGCCCCATTAATACTATTATAACCAGGGTACTCCGAACCTTCTTTTTTGAAATGGTATTCCATGATTGCCTGAGCCTGGTATTCTTTCATACCTGGTTTTACCGCACGCATCACGTCATTATGACCTAAAACACTGATAGAAGCCGCTTTTTGAATAAGAGCAATCTCTTCAGGTAATTTAATGCCACGTAAGGTTCTTAAGGTATTCATCGTAGATCTAGCGGCCAAAGGCTTAGCATTCGAGATCACTAAACTATCCACTAGCGAGGCCATGCGAGATAAAGGATCCTCTTTGGCTTTGTATTTAGCAAAAATACCCTCTGTACGGTATAACGTATAGACAGAATCTACTCCCGCTAACGAGATGGATGAGCTCGTAAATTGATCATTGATGAACACATTTTCCATTTTACTTTTCGCCTTAAATCCTTCCGTTCCTAAGATTTTACCCGTCCAAAGTTCCTTGAAAGGATCACGGTTTTGGACAAAAATAAATTCAGTTCCTGTTTTTCCTAAAAGAGTTACGGGTTGCTTGAACAATAATAAAACAGCGTTTGGCTCTTCTAATCCGGTCAAATAATAGAAATTCTTGTTTTGCGCGTATTGAAACTCGGTGTCATTACTACGCTGACGTGTTTGTGATGCAAAAAAGATACCCACGCCTTTGTCAGACATTTTCTCTTTAAAGGCAGCACGACGACCCGCGTGAAATTCTGGGCTTAAATAATCTGTTGGATAATCTTGAGCAATAGCAGATTGCAATGACAAAGTCGCGAACAATCCGATGATGAGGTGTTTGATTTTCATTGAATAATAGATATTTGAAATAGCAATATAAGAAAAAAGGCTCCAGATGGAGCCTTTGGATTAACTTTTTTGGCCAAAATAACGACTCAACCAAAAACCACAAAGTCCCCAAGCGACCACAGCATCAATCAATTGAGCACGTAAATCATATACCGGGTACCAAATATGCTCCGTGTAAGAGGTATTACAAAAGGCCATAAAGCCAATCGCAATCGAAACACCCACTATTGTAGAACGACGCGGAATCTTCAATTTTGAAATAATCCAAACGAGTAAAAAAACCATCAATACATCCACAGCAAAGCCACGAACCATATTCATCGTCATATCCGTTTTATAAGAAGAGTAATAAATCACACGAGCCCAAGGCTTACCTGCTATCGACTTAGTAAATCCTTCCAACTCCTCCATCGACTGATTATGACTCATGCGAGGCAAAATATAACCGCCGGGTGCTAATTCTTGTTTATTTAAGAAATGTAGAATCGTATCTTGTTTTGCTGTGTATTGCTGAACAGGCTCATGTAAATTCAACGCCACATGAGACATTGTCTGCCAAATAAAGATGATCAGACCGCCCACTAAAGAGCCAATAATGACTTTTTTCATTGTTATATGATTGATTGAACGGCTAAATTAAGAAAAAAATACAAAACTCTATCAAAAATATGCTATTTGCTTTTCAAGATTTCTGAACCGGCTAATAAATAACAACCTGCCCCAAAATCCTCGAAATTAGGCACAGATGCCTTTGTCACCGGTTGACCATCTTTAGGTTCCTTACCTGTTCCCTGAACGTAGGCTAAAAAACCATTCGGCTGCACGCAAGAATCAATCGCCATCCAACCTTTATCAACCGACTTTTGATACTTGGATGCCGGAAGTAAACCAGAGCGAATTCCCCAAGCCATACCATAAACAAATAAAGAAGTACCCGTCAATTCTGGTCCACCGTAATTAGATTCATCCGTCAAGCTTACGTTGTAAAAACCATCCTTGCGCTGCAAAGGCAATAAGGCAGCCGCCATATCTTGGAAATCTTTCACGTATTCCGCCCTGTGAGGCGCATTCGTCGGCATCAAATCGAGCGTGCGCGCTAAGGCCGCAAAAACCCATCCATTACCTCTTGACCAATAGCAATTTGTGCCATTCGGTTCTTTGTAGGGAGGAATGAAGTCTTTGTCTCTCCACCACAAATGCTCCTGCTGGTTGTATAAATGAGCTTTCGTGTCCGCATACAAATCGTGCATTTTAGTGAAATACTTGTCCTCTTTAAAACGGACGCCTAATCGCGTATAAACAGGCATGCTCATTTGAAGACAGTCTATCCAAGACCAATCATTCGACTTATCAGTCGCAACCATATTATCAATATTCTCCTTAATGGGTTTGATGCGAGCAGAATCTGCTTTCAAGTCGAATAAGTCTAAATAAACCTGACCACAGGCTTGATCATCCGCATTTCTCGTCTTCAATCCATTGCGCAAAGACCAGTGGTGGAATTCGCCCCAATCCTCCATGTATTTTAAATCAGACGCTTTAGGATCCAATTTGTACAATTCTAGCATGCCCTCATAAAAGACGGCACGCGTCCAAATATTCGATGGACGCGTCTTGTCAGGACTCACAATTACTTTCGTTACATCTGGCCAAACAGTTTGGAAATAAGATTTAGCTACATGCATATGTTGCAAGACCTGAGTGCGATCCGGTTTAGCGGCGAAAACACTTAATGGTAGTAGGAGAAAAAATAATTTCTTCATCAGGCGAAATAAAAGACAGGTGTTAAATCAATTGAAACGGGTGAGTGATCTGGATTTGTCTCCATAATGTCTGCCATATAGGCCCACCATTTTTTCATCACTTCTTGTGCCGGAAGAGAATCGAGTGCAGCTAAATCTGGAGCTTCTAAATAGCCAAAAAGCGTGCGTGTACTTTCATCCAAGAAAATGGAATAGTTTTGGATACCTACCTGATGTAATAAGGCCCCTAATTCAGGCCATATTTCATCATGTCTCTTTTTGTATTCTGCCGAATGACCCGGCAGCAAATACATTTTAAACGCCTTTCGCTGCATAAGAATTGATTTCTTATATAAGACGAAATCGCGCTAATTTTACTCAGAAATACGTTCTGTAAATGCCTGCAATGCCGCATCATCAAATCCTAAATGTGTCACAAAACGTACATAAGTAGGGCCAAAGGGAGCACAATAAATCCCCAATTCCTTTAATTCAGCCACTTTATCTACTGAAGCTAATCCCGCTTGTAATTCTAAAATGACAATATTAGTAGTAACAGGAAGAATGGCTTTCACCCAAGGAAGTTTCTCACAAACGGAGGCAATGACTCTTGCGCGTGCATGATCTTCTTTCAAACGTTCTACTTGATGATCTAAGGAGTAAATTCCGGCGGCAGCTAGTAATCCCGCTTGTCTCCATCCTCCACCAAGACGCTTTCTCACCCGTCTCGCCTTCTTGATAAAGTCTGTAGAACCGACAAGAATAGAACCGATGGGAGCTCCTAAACCTTTAGACAAACAGATGGAAATCGTATCAAACCAGTCGCCAAATTGGGCAGGAGTTTGACCTGTTTCAACGATGGCATTGAAAATACGTGCTCCATCCAAGTGCAAAGGAACATCAATAGAGCGACAAAAATCAGAGATTTCCTGTAAGGCTTCAGAGGTATAAATACTCCCTCCGCCTTTATTAACGGTATTTTCTAAACTGACTAAACGACTTTCGCAGGCGTGAATATCATCCGGGGAGATGGCTGCTCTAATTTGACCTACATTCAAACGGCCTAGATCACCTTTCAATAATTTGACTGATGCACCCGCATTCGCCATAATTCCTCCACCCTCGTACAAGTAAATATGAGAAAGTTCGTCGCAAATGACTTCTTGGCCTTTGGAAACATGAACTGAAATGGCAATCTGGTTTGATTGAGTTCCGGAAACACAGAAAAGCGCGGCTTCCTTTTGGAATAATTTCGCCACCTTTTCCTCCAAGGCATTTACCGTGGGATCCTCTCCAAAAACATCATCCCCTAAAGGTGCGGAAAACATCGCCTCGCGCATTCCAGCGGTGGGCAAAGTAAAGGTATCGCTGCGTAATTCAATTTTCATGTTAAAACTGCTTTAGAAAGGATAATTTAGCTAAAAAACTTTGTTGCTTCTGTTGGGTAGCATCCATACCTTGGTAATTCAAGGTATTAAACACTAGATATACATAAGATAAAGGCTGGTATTCCCAGGCCAAACGCATATTCACCGAGTTCAAATTATCCGTCGTATTTTTCTGATAAAAGCCTATTAATTGCAATCGAGGATTGATGGCCATGCGTGTCTCCAAAATCAACAAGTTGACTTCTTTCGTCTCACGAGCCACACCTACGTCTTCAAATTTGCTCCAGTTCCAAGACAAACCTACATTTAAATGTGGGATAGGGGCTACCCGAAATTTAGCATCCACGTTTTGCAGAGATCCATCAAAAAATCCACCCCAACCGTATTCTGTAGAGGCCGAATATTTCGCACTAGGATCACTTGCCAGTAAAAAGCCTTTTCTAAAATAACGATACGAACCCGGTTTAATGCGAATGCCCACTGGATTAAAATCCTCTTCCAAGTTTTGAACGCTTGCATCAATATAGCCCCCAAGGATACCCCCATTCTGCAGATTAAACCAGAGAGGACCAGAAACTAATTTTTGTTCCACGATATTCCCTGTCTTTAGGCTGTGGTATACTTCGGTATAAACCCCTGGTTGCCAAAATCGAATAAATGTAGGCAGCCATTTACCCCGCACATTAAAATCGACACCTTGGGAATTCGATAAAACATTTTTCCTGGAAACAAATCCCATTTCAGGATTGTAATCATCTGAAACGACTGTATGCGTCCAATATAAGGTCACTAAATTGTCTTTGTACAGAAATTGGCCATACTCCGCAAATCCCTGTTGACTATTCCGCGAATCCTGCGTCATAGTACCCATTCCACTAAACGAGAATTTATCATTGAAGCGAATAAAGGCATCTACAGCCCCAGTTGTAGCGACGTTTGAGGGGGAAGATTTTGTGGTAACAATCGCTCCTATCCTATTTTGCTTGCCAAAATTCTCGGAATAACGTGCCACCAAAAAATTGGTAAATGGATCACCATCGCCCTCACCTTGGCGCATATAAATTCCACCCAAATTGCGTTTTTCAGAACGGTAAACAAAACGAGTTCCAGCCGTAATGGCAATGGGATTCACGTTTTGATCTAAACCAATTGTCCGACTAAAGAAGGGTTGTATGTACATCGAACCACCTACCACCTCATTAACAGGGGCTAAACCTGCTGAAAAAAGCGAGGCATTCTCTAAGAAAAACTGACGTCGCTCCGGGAAGAAGACTGAAAAACGAGAGATGTTATTTACTTGTCTATCCACATCCGCTTGAGCAAAATCTGTATTAAAGGTAAAATCCATGACGGAAGTAGGACTGATTGCCCACTTAATTTCGCCACCTAATTTTAATTCCGAGGTAGTAGAATTCCCTATTTCGGTGCCTTCCGAATTCTTCGATACCTGCAAAAAGTAGGGAATAAAACGAATATTCGTAGCCGTGGGTGGTGGAGGAATAATCCCAGTTAACTTGCCCGCGTAATCCATACGCAACGGACTCATCGACCGGGGATGTGGCGACCAAACCGATAATTCATTACTTGATCGTCGCACCCGGAAAAAATTTATACCCCAATCCTGAGGCTTATTCCCATCCGTTTTGGGATAACGCAAGGTTTGCCAAGGAATGGCAAATTCTGCTACCCAAGAAGAATCCGAACGATGCGTTCTTACTCTGTATAAACCATCCCAATCAATATCAAAAGCTCGATCATCAAAGGATAATAAATCACGTTGCGCACCATAGGCATTTGCTTGCAATACGAGCGCATTACGCTTGTCATTAAACCCATCTATAGCAATTCCGAAAAGGTCATTTTCAACAAAAGCATAATCCCGCTTCAAATTAGGTGCTCGGTAGCTATTCTTCCCTATACTATCTTGTAATATAGCCGCCACATACAAAAATTGCCGATTATACAGTAGTTTAACAGTCGAACTGAAAGAGGCCTTACGTCCTTGAAAAGGCTCTACCTGAAAGTCTACATTCACCGCTGGAGCCTTTACCCATTCTGCCTCATCTAAATGTCCATCCGCTTTCAAGACGCGTTCAATCTTCAACGGCTGAATTTCTTTCCGTTGTTCTAATGGCTTAAATACCTCCTGTGAAAAACCACAAAAGGAGATGAAGAGTAATAAGTAATAACGCATTTATTTTTTGATGAAGGATAAATAGCACAATCGTATAAAAATAGGTAATCCGACTAATACCATGGGAGCGAATTGAATACTAGACCAAATAAGGCCTATTAGACACAAAACACTAATTACTTGTAGGTACTTTTTCCATTTAAGCGGGTTCTTAGCAAACCAAAAAACCAACGGAAAATTCAATGGAAAAAGCATCAGTGAAGCCGGATTCCATGCCATCACCTCATGATTAGTGGCCGTTCCTAAAAAGAAAATGAACCAAGCTAACAAACCGATAATGCTAAATAAAGCCACATCCGCAGCGTATGAAAATCGTTTTTTATAGGTCGCTAACCCCAATAATACGATTAACACACTTAAAATCACATAGGGTCCAGTGAAATCAAAACCTGCTTCCTCTGACACTTCAGCATCAAATAACGTCACCGGGTTAGCTGAAAGTCCTTTAGCCAGATTAGTAGCTGACGCCAAATTATCCGGCAAATAACACGCCTGTGAGGCCGTCGCGCTTACATTAGATGGAATCCCCAAAGCTAAATTCATTCCCAAGGTCACCCAGGAATTGCGCGCAAGGTATTTATTCATCCAATCCCGATATGATTTACCTTCTAAAGATGGATTCTGAATCCAATGATATTTTCCGGGTGCATTCCGCTCGATTACATCTCGAATCCGCGTAGAGCAATTGTCATAGAAAAATTTGTAGGCATACTCCCTATTTTCAGGCAATAAATTGGTTTCCAATGCTTGAAAAATGGCGTTTTTCTGAAGAGAATCTAACTGAAGCTTTTGGGCAATCATTCCACGCTTTTCATATTGCGCGTTGTAATTAAATTCATCCTGCATCGAATGAACAGAGATGGTATAGGGCAGGGTGCCCATTAAGAATTTCAAGTAGAAATTTTCCGTCTTAAAATCGAAAGTACCATAACTATAGGCCCGATCAATTCCATTCATCGGATCATTAACCCAGAGAATGGTATGGCCAAAAGCCGAATGCAATTCCTTTCCTGGTGCGACGGTTACTAAAACCACTTCAGCCTTAGAACTCAACTGAGCCTTTACAGTCAAAGAAATCAACAAAAATAAAAGGATCTTTTTCATCTATTTTCCAGCAATAACAATCACAATTTCACCTCGCACTTTATCTGGATGCGCCGTAAAATAGGCTAATACTTCTGTAGCCGTACCTCGCACCATTTGTTCGTGCATTTTACTCAATTCCCGACCGACCATAACAGGTCGATCAGCAGAAATAAATTCGATTATTTGCTCTAAGGCTTTTACTAAGCGATGTGGCGATTCATATAAAACGATTGTTCGCTCTTCTTCTGCTAATGCTTTCCATCGAGTTTGACGCCCTTTTTTGTGTGGTAGAAAACCCTCATAAACGAAACGATCTGTTGGAAAACCAGAATTAACCAACGCCGGAACAAAAGCCGTTGCGCCCGGTAATGATTCCACCTCAATGCCATTATCTACACATGCTTTCACTAATAAATAGCCTGGATCAGAGATACCCGGCGTTCCTGCATCCGAAATTAAGGCTAATGATTTTCCTTCCTTTAACATCTTGATCACCCCTGGAACACCAGAGTGCTCATTGTGGGCGTGGTGGGAATACAAGGGTTTGGAGATATTTAAATGCTTCAGTAGTTGTCCTGAATTGCGCGTATCCTCCGCTAAAATCCCGTCCACCTCTCCCAGCACCCGAATGGCACGCAGCGTGATATCTTCTAAATTCCCAATGGGGGTAGGTACGAGGTATAATTTCATTCCGAAATTTAATTAAATGACCTGAAACAAAAAAAGCGAAACTTTCGTTTCGCTTTTCGCTCTGGTAGAGAGTGAGGGATTCGAACCCCCGGACCTGTAACAGTCAACAGTTTTCAAGACTGCCGCAATCGACCACTCTGCCAACTCTCTGTCTCCTTAAGAGATTGCAAAAGTAAGGCGTTTTTCCAGATTTTGCAATACTCTCCTTCAAAATTTTAGATAAAATTCAAGATATAATCTCTTTTAGCCTGAAAATCAAGGGTATCCGGAATCCAATTAATTTCAATTCCGGCCCGCTCCATTTTTCTAAAATAGGTCATTTGGCGTTTAGCAAACTGGTGGATGGCCGTTTCTAGGCCTTTTTGGAATTCCTCTTTCGTAATCACTCCTTCTATGTAATTCACGATCCATTTATATTCCAAGCCCATCCAACGTAATTCATCTGGATGGACCCCATCAAATAAAAGCTGCTGGACTTCCTCTAACATCCCCTCTTTCAGTCTAGCCTGAAAACGAGTGCTTATTTTCTCTCTTCTCGTTTCTGTGGATGGGTTTAGTCCGAAAACGGTATACTTAAATTGAATGTCTAAAGGTTCAGATAAGAAATGAGGCACATGAGAGAATTGGTAATTCGCTAGTAATGATTCTATATACAACCCTGTTCCGCCACAAAGTATGGGTTGTTTCCCTCTCGTAAAAACGTCGTTTATTGCATCAAAAGCAGCCTTTTGGAAATGGGCAACGGAGAAGGCCTCTCCTATTTCATGGCTATCGATTAGATGATAGGGGATGAAACCATATTCCTTTAAGTCTTTTCCAGTGCCTATGTCGAGGCGACGGTAAATTTGGCGAGAGTCTGCTGAAATGATTTCTCCATCTAAGGCGCACGCAAGTTCTACGGCTAACGCCGTTTTACCGCTAGCTGTGGGCCCCAATAAAACGATAAGCTTCTGATCAGTAGACATAACGTAATTTTAAATTCCCTTTATTCATGCGGTTTCCTAATGGAATGAGGGCCGTCTCTCCTATTTTAGTGAACCCTGCTGACAAAAAACCTTTGCCCGTATTCCATTCCTTGTCCACGTAGGTCATCACATTGTGCGTTTCAGGATACAAATCTTTGTAGGCCTGTAAGAATTTCGTCAAACCTCCTACGAGACGAATGCTGGATAAAGTGGCAATTTCAGTAAGTTCGCCAGACAAACAACCTTCCAAGTCTGGCTCTTTCATCACCAATGATTTCCCAAAAACCGCCACCGCTAGCAGTGGATGACCCTCGAAAGTATACGAACTTTCAATCCCCCGAAAAACCCGATGAGGTGGAACGATACAACCTAAATAACTAGAACCTTTTAAAAAACCCTTTACGTGTTCTTTGTCTAAAAATTCCCGTGCCGTCTCTGCATCAATCGGAACGATACGGGTATCGCGTGCAAAAACGGAACGTAAAGACTTCACGCGTGCAATTATATGTTTTTCAATAGAGGAGCGTCGCATGAGCCATTGATCTTCACCAATACAAATATCACCCTCCTGGCTTTCTCCTGGCATCGCTTTTACGCGTACCTTTGACTCCTCTTGTTGCCATAAGTCACCACCCATCGATTGAAAACCGATCGAAAGTAAGAAATGAGCGAGGGTATGTGGGAACTCTTTTGGCATAAAACGTGTAAATATACAGTAGAATTAGGCGCAAAAGCGCTTTGAAAACAAAAAAACATATTAGAATGGACTATAGATTTGAGGCGAGCCGAAAAGAGGTTTCCACCTTTACAAACCAAGAAATCAGAGATAATTTCTTAATTGAGAAGATCTTTCACGCGGATCAGATACAATTAACCTATACTATTTATGATCGCATGATCATCGGTGGAGCCATGCCTGTATTGAACACGTTGCACCTACCTAATCCCGAAAAATTACGGGCCAATTTCTTCCTTGAAAGACGTGAATTAGGGATTATCAACGTAGGTGGAAAAGGAACGGTGACTGCGGATGGAGAACAATTTACCATCGATAAATTAGGGGCTGTATATGTGGGTCGTGGTGTAAAAGAGGTAAGCTTTAGTTCGGAATCTTCGGATAATCCGGCGCAATTCTATCTATTGTCTTCCCCAGCACACGCCAATTACCCGAATGCAAAATTAGATCGCGAGCAGGTGAGCACAGTGGTTTTAGGTAGTTTAGAAACATCCAATCACCGCACCATTTATAAATACATTCACAACGAGGGGATTCAATCCTGTCAATTAGTGATGGGTTTGACGATTTTAGAACCGGGTTCGGTTTGGAATACGATGCCTGCACACGTACATGACCGCCGAATGGAAGCGTATCTATATTTCGATGTAACACCAGGTCACGCTGTATTGCATTTGATGGGCGAAACAACGGAGACCAAGCATATTTGGGTGCATAACCACCAAGCTATTATTTCGCCGCCCTGGTCGATTCACAGTGGAGCGGGTACAAAAAATTATTCCTTTATTTGGGGAATGGCGGGTGAAAACAAGGATTATACCGATATGGATTTCGCAGAAATTTCTGAATTACGTTAACATGAAAAAACTGATCGTTCTATTGTTAGGGTTAAGCACCGCGGTTTCAGCCCAAAATTACTCCGAGCTGATGGCCAAGTCCATTATGCATACCCACACCGATTCCATTACGGTGAAAGTGGGAAAACCGGCGGGCTGGGATTATGAGCAAGGTTTGGTATTGAAAGCTTTAGAGCATGTTTACCAAAGAACCGGTGACGCCACCTACTTTAACTACATTAAAAAGAACATCGACAGTTTCGTAGATGCCAATGGTAATATTCGCACCTACCATTTTGATGAATTCAATTCTGATAATATCACTACGGGACGGATGCTCCTGTATCTGTACCAAGAATTAGGCGACGAGCGCTACAAAAAGGCCGCTGATTTATTAAGAAAGCAGATTTCGGTACAACCAAGAGATGCGGATGGAGGATTTTGGCATAAGAAAAGATACCCGAACCAAATGTGGTTAGACGGACTCTACATGCTAGAGCCATTCTATGCAGAATACGGTCAAATCACACAACAAGACAATTGGGCAGACATCGTCAAGCAGTTCCAGTTGATGTACAAAGGCGCGATTGATCCGAAGACTGGACTTTTATTCCACGCCTACGATCAAGCCAAAGCACAGCCTTGGGCGGACAAATCGAACGGACATTCGCCTAATTTTTGGGGTCGTTCGATGGGTTGGTACGTGATGGCCTTAGTTGATGTACTGGATTATATGCCTAAGAATCACCCATCTCGAGGAATCCTCATCCAACAATTAAATCAATTATCAGGAGCCATCGCAAAGATTCAAGATCCTACTTCAGGTGTTTGGTATCAATTACCAGGATATCCGGACAAGAAAGGCAATTATCTCGAGGCATCTTGTTCGAACATGTTCGTTTATGCCTTCGCTAAGGGAGTTAGAAAAGGCTATTTACCTGCTTCATTCCGCAAAAACGCGGAGAAAGGATACGCCGGAATCCTGAAAGAATTCATCACCAAAGACGCGGAGGGTTATATCCATTTAGAGAAAACGGTCACGGTGGGTGGCTTAGGAGGTGTGCCATACCGCGATGGCTCATATGACTACTATTTGAGCGAACCTACGCGTACAGATGATTTAAAAGGCGCGGGGCCTTTTATCCTAGCGTCATTAGAGATGGAAATCGCGAAAGAACTATCCATTGGTGCCGGCAAAAAAGTCGTTTTAGACTATTTCTTTAACCACGAGACTAAAAACGGCAATCGCTTCCACTATACTTGGGAAGATCGCAAGGACTCTGGGTTCAACCAATGGGGCATTCAATTCGAACAATTAGGCGCTACGTTAGATACCTTGGGAGCCTCTCCTACGCGGGAGAACTTGAAAGGAACTTCTGTTTACATCATTGTGGATCCAGATAGCTACAAGGAAACGGCGAAGCCTAATTTCATGACGGCTAAGGCTGCAGATGAAATAGAGGCTTGGGTAAAAGCTGGTGGAAATTTGATCTTGTTAGCGAACGACACGACGAACTGCGAGATTCCTCAGTTTAATATCTTAGCTAAACGTTTTGGCATCGAATTCGTCGCTCCTAACTTGAATTTCGTTCAAGGTCGCAACTGGGAGCAAGGTGCTGTAATGATACCGGCAGGCAACGAAGTTTTTGACCCGATTAAAAAGGTCTATATCAAAGAGATTACAACGCTAAAGTTAAGCGGTAATGCGAAGCCTTTAGTGAATCACCTAGGCCACGTCGTGATGGCAACCGCAAAAGTGGGTAAAGGAAAAGTGTTTGCATTAGGTGATCCATGGTTATACACGGAATACACGAATAACCGCAGAACGCCATTAGAATATGAGAATTTCCTAGCGGCTAAGAAACTAGCGATCTACATGCTACGATAATTTCCTCGGAAAGCGAAAACCTGTCATTTTCTCTAGGGTTTCCAAAGGCACCGCATAGGTCTGCCAATTTTTGTTCAAAACTCGTTCATTTGGAAAAAGTATGCACCAGATTTTGTCTGGTGTATACACTACTTTCCAGCAATAGGCTGGAACGATAACTCCTGAAAATAATCGATCCTTAGCCCCTATGCCACCTGAATAGATTAATAGATGCTGTCCTTTTTTAATCGCAAGCTTTCTGCAATATTCCTCCAGCATCTTAAATGGCCCCGCATTTAATTCATGCGTTTGCGGAACCATATTGGACATCAGAAAGGTCTCTTCATTTAAATATTGTGTAGAAGTCCGATCTTGAGAATTACATAAATGCCCCCGATCATAGCCTGAATGTTTATAATCCTTTTCATCCACAATCTTAAATCCTCCGGGAAAAGATTCGTCTTGAATAAAGCGATTCGTACGATCCACTGGACCTACATCGCTAGCCTTCAATGTCCAACCCACCCAATTCGCTCTACCCTCTACCCCATTATAAGACATCACATAACCTTTCTTCACCGAAAGGTAATTAGTCGTAGAAGCAGAAGAGGCGCCCGAAATATTGGGCACCCCTACTGATAATAATAAGCTAAAAATAAAGTTTAAAAGCATTATTTAGCTCTTTTTTCTAAATCTGCACGTAAAATATTCATCGTACGACCTACCATTTTATTTCCACGATACGATACGACGCGCAGTAGTTCTGCATCTTTTGGCACTGCTACTAAACCGGATGCTGAAGGATAATGATTATCTGGATAGGAGTTATCAAAACTATAGTGAATCTTTAAACCCGAGATTTCATTCTTTAATTCCACGAATAATTCACCTTTTGCATTCTTGCTCACATTCACAATGGCCTCGTACATCGATGGAGCATATTTCTTATCTGCTACGTCAAAACGCGCCATGTGATCTTCCACACGCCCGGTGAAATTATCCCAATTCTTGTTTTCATTTGGGGACCAAAGAGATTCAGAAATGGCTAGCGCCCGAGGCCACATCATGTACTGCAAATGGCGGTAATTGAACAATTGCTCTGACCACATATTCGCTTGACCACCTTTCACTAATTTCGCATCCACACCCGCCGGAACTGGATTGAAGGCATACGAATCAGCTAATCTAACAGTTTTATAGACAGGCGGCTCGATGGCTTTATCACCTTGCATTAGATCCACATAGACATTATTATTAGGTGTCATCACCACTTCGTGACCTAATTTAGCCGCTTCTACACCGCCGGCGATGCCACGCCAAGACATAACAGCCGTTCCCTTTGGCAATCCTCCGCCTTCTAAAATCTCATCCCAGCCTAACATGCGCTTACCCTTAGAGGTTATAATCTTCTCTAATCGACGCACAAAATAGGCTTGCACCTCTTGCGAATTTTTCAATCCCTCGCGTGCTCTCAAAGCCAAAATCTCTGGATTTTTGTCCCAATAGTTCTTAGGACACTCATCGCCACCCATGTGAATGTATTCATAGGGAAATAGGCTGGCCACTTCGCCCATCACTTTGTCTAAAAATGTATAGACCTTCTCATTCGCCGGACAAAGCGTGTTATCCTGTAAAGCCTCTGGATGTCCATGTGACCAATCAATGAAAGGCTCTCCTGAAATCACTTCATATTTATCTGCACCTGGGGTACAGGAAAGTTCTGGATAAGACGCAACGGCCGCCATCGAATGACCAGGCACATCAATTTCTGGCACGATATTGACGAAACGATCTTGACCATATTTGACCAATTCCTTGATATCTTCTTGCGTGTAGAAACCACCATAATTACGTGGCTCATTAGGCTCAGGCTTAGAGAAAGTCGTGAAACGACCTACTTTCTTCACATTATAGGCGCCTTTCTTCGTCAAATTAGGGTAGGATTTAATCTCGATTCTCCAGCCCTCATCATCCGTCAAGTGGAAATGCAAAATATTGTATTTGTATTCTACCATATCGTCGATGAATTGCTTCACTTCTTGTTTAGTGAAGAAATGACGAGCCACATCGAACATTTGGCCACGCCAAGCGAAACGAGGCGTATCGGTAATTTGTGCGTAGGGAATCGACCAGTTTACTCCTTTAACGACTGTTTTTGATTCAATTTCTTTAGGCAGTAATTGTACTAGCGTTTGAATTCCGTAGAATAAACCAGCAGACTTATTCGCCTTGATGGCAACTCCTTTCGCATTCACTTGCATTTCATATCCCTCCGCTCCTAGTTTAGCGTTGTTCACGATTTGCAGTTGAATAGATGCTGTACCTGAGGATTTTAGTGTAACTGAACGCCCTGTGGCGCTTTTCAGCTTACCAACCAAAGTCGCATATCCCACTTTCAGTTGGACTTCAGAGGGACCTGAAATCGAAATGGCAGCAGGTAAAACGAATTTCCCGGAAGGATATACCGCCTGTGATGGAATGGGGATAATCGATGGGATTTGTGCGGATGAAACGAAGCTTAAGCCTAGGCAAAAGAGTGCAATGATTTTTTTCATAAATAGGTTTTTGTATAAGGTTAAAGTTCCATCAAAATGCAGAATATTCCAAATCGTTTTCTATTTTTGCAAACGAAGCATTATATACAAAACACAAAACCATGAATGAAACTGCCACGCTTGCTGCTCAGCAAGTGGAACTCACACACGCTATTGATACGGTTTGGGTGGCCTTATGTGCCGCTCTTATTTTCCAAATGGAAGGAGGATTTGCCCTTCTAGAGGCTGGATTCGTCCGTTCAAAGAATGCCATTAGTATTATTGCCAAAGTAATGATCGACATTATGTTCGGTGGTGTAGCCTTTTATTTAATCGGATTCGGAATTGCCTATGGTAAATCGAATGGCTACTGGGCTTTCGACACTGGAATTATGGAAGGAGACCTAGGTTTAGGTTTGACTATTTCTAATTCCCTTTTCTGGTTCATCCAAATGGGCTTTGCCGTGGCTGCCATCTCCATTGTTTCAGGTGGTGTAGCTGAGCGCATGAAAATGTGGTCATATGCTATTTATGTAGCCATTTTCAGTGCAGTCTTATATCCTTTAGCCGCTAATTGGGTTTGGAATCCAAACGGCTGGTTAGCCTTACGTGGATTTAACGATTTCGCTGGATCCGCAGCCATTCACGCGATGGGTGGATTCGCAGCTTTAGCGGGTGCGATAGTCTTAGGACCACGTCTTGGAAAATACAACGAAGACGGAACGGCTAATGCGATTCCGGGCCATAATTTGACTTTATCAGCGGTAGGCGCCTTTATCCTTTGGTTCGGGTGGTTCGGATTTAATCCAGGGTCTACTTTAGGGGCTGTAGGCAAATGGGATTTAATCGGTTCTGTGGCGGCTAACACATTTCTTGCGTCAGCAGCGGGTGGTATCGCCACGATGTTATACACGTTTATTCGCTATAAGAAAGTGGATATTACGATGGTGATTAATGGTGTTTTGGCGGGTTTAGTGGCTATCACAGCGGGTTGTAACGTCGTTTCACCGGACTCAGCCTTGCTTATTGGTTTCATCGCAGGTACGATCGTCGATATCGCGGTAGTGGTCGTAGACAAAATGAAAGTGGATGATCCGGTGGGTGCAGTTGCGGTACATGGTGTGAACGGATTCTTTGGCACGATTGCCGTAGGTTTATTCTCCCAAAAGAATGGCTTATTCATCACCGGTGAGAGCGCTCAATTCATCACCCAATTAATCGGCGTTTCCGTCATCAGCGTATTCTCCTTTGCTACGACGTATGCTATTTTCATGGCTTTGAAAAAGACGATGGGTATTCGCTTAAGTCACAAAGCAGAATCTGCGGGTATTGATGCCGTTGAATTTGGAGTAGAAGCATACACAACTTTTGAATAATAGCTAAATAAAAACGATATGAAAAAGGTAGAAGCCATTGTAAAACCATCGAAATTAAAAGCTATTCAAAAAGGCTTGATCGATGCCGATATCCCTTGTATGACCGTAGTTCCTGTTCGTGGAGCTGGTTTACAACAAGGTTATTCAGAAATATACCGCGGTACAGAAAAGTCGATGATCTTATTGCCAAAGGTCATGATCATCTGTATCGTAAGTGACGAGAACCTCGAAAAATGCTTAGATGTCATCCTAGACAATGCCTCAGAGGGCAATGTGGGAGATGGCAAAATCTTCGTTTATGATGTCCAGGATGCGATTCGTATCCGGACGAGGACGAGGGGGATTGAAGCAATTCGATAATAAAAAAAGGGCTTAGGCCCTTTTTTAGATTAGAGAGTATAGAGTATAGAGTAAAGATGAACTCGTGAAATGATTAAAGAGTTGTGTCAAGTTTAGAGAATTTTGATTTTATAATTTTGAAAAATATGGCGCAGCCCATTTTTGAAATTATAAAACCAAAATTACTCTGAATCGAGTAAACATCTCCTCCGAATACCACCCAATCTTCCTCGTCTTTTTAATCATAGGCGCGTGTTCCTTACTTTTATAAGCAAAGGAATCTAGGCTTTCAGAAGATTCCCAAAGACTCAACGTAGCTTGTTCGATGAGGGGGAATTCGCCTACGCCTTTGGCAAACAACAAACCCGCCCGATTTTCCAAGTATTTACTCGCGTGAGATACATAGAACCAGAAAATGGGGGATTTGTACCACACAATACTGGCGCGGGTCATCACTAAAAGGGGACCATTCCCGGGATCCTCCACAATGGAAAAGGGATTCGATCCATTCCAAGTTCCGTGGCCTTTAATAGCAACAGCGTCCCAACCTTTCGTTTCTGATGAATGCGACGACAGTTTTAACCAACGTGTATTAGTTTTGAAAAAATGATCTGATGCTGTTTGGTTATCAAAAACACCGAGGAAAGCATAGGAAGAAAAATCAGGCCAAATAGAGAAGCCATTGCCCGCGCCTACTCCTAAATGTTTTGCAAAAGATAGGCCGTTTGATTCCCATTTTTGAACGAATGAGCGACCCATTTCTGCGAAGGCAAAGCGCTTCTTAGCGAAGCCTTGGAAAGATAAAAATCGAAAAGAAATTATTTGGTCACTCATTTTATCAAATTTAGCTGTTTATTTGAACAATTAAAGCGCTATTAGGGTTTAAAAGACATGAGTAAAAAGGGATTTTATTTTAAGGAATTCGAGGAGAAGAGCATCTCCCCTTTTGATAAGCTTTTCGGGATTTTCAAGGAATTAATCACGCATACGTCGGGGGATTTTGATGAGGCAATCGAGTGGTTGCGCGAATTAGACAAAGAATACGAGCTGACGGATGAGACTTATACGATTGAAGATTTCATTGAGGATTTAAAGGCCAAAGGGTATATTAGGGAGGAAATCGATGAAAATGGCGGTTCTGGGATGGGGATTACGGCCAAAACAGAGCGGGCGATTCGCCAAACAGCATTGGAAAACATCTTCGGAAACTTAAATAAAAGTGGGGCTGGTAATCACAAAACCAAGGCCTCAGGTCAGGGAGATGAAATGACGGGGGAATTTAGATCCTATCATTTTGGCGATAGCTTAGAGAAAATCTCCCTTACGGAGAGTCTAAAAAACGCCCAAATCAATCACGGGATAGGCGAATTCGAGTTAACGGAGGAGGATTTAGTCGTGGAAGACACGCAATACAAATCCCAGATGAGCACGGTTTTGATGATTGATATCAGCCACTCCATGATTCTGTATGGCGAGGATCGGATTACTCCGGCGAAGAAGGTGGCGATGGCTTTGGCAGAATTGATTACAACCCGCTATCCCAAAGATACCATCGACATTTTGGTCTTCGGAAACGATGCCTGGAGCATTTCCATTAAGGATATCCCCTATTTGAAAGTGGGGCCATACCATACGAATACGGTGGCTGGACTGCAATTAGCGATGGATATTCTGCGCCGAAAAAGAAATACCAACAAACAGATTTTTATGATTACCGACGGAAAACCGAGCTGTGTTCGAGAAAAAGACGGGACCTATTATATGAACAGCAATGGCCTAGATCCTTATGTAACGGAGAAATGTTACACGCAGGCGGCTCAGGCGCGAAAATTACATATTCCGATTACCACGTTTATGATTGCTAGGGATTCCTACCTGCAGCAATTTGTAGACAAATTTACCGAAGCAAACCAGGGAAAAGCCTTTTACACGGGCTTAAAAGGCTTAGGGGAAATGATTTTCCAAGATTACGAAACGAATAGAAAGAAAAGACTCAAATAAGATGATCAACAATTTAGGCGAATTAAAGGCCTCAGGCTACATAAGCAAATCGATTAAAGACGAATTAAGAGACAACTTGATTAAACACATGGAGGCTGGAAGGACCGTTTTCAAGGGCGTTCATGGTTTTGAAAACTCCGTTATTCCAGAATTAGAACGCGCGATTTTGTCTCGCCATAATATCAACTTATTGGGTTTACGCGGTCAGGCGAAAACACGCTTAGCTCGTTTAATGATTAATTTGTTAGACGAATACATCCCCTACGTGGCTGGTTCGGAGATTAACGATGATCCCTTAGCGCCTATTTCCCGATTCGCGATTGATTTAATTGCATCACAAGGAGATGCGACACCGATTGCGTGGTTGCACCGTTCGGATCGCTTTGCGGAGAAATTAGCTACTCCAGACGTGACAGTAGCCGATTTAATTGGCGATGTGGATCCGATCAAGGCGGCGAATTTGAAATTATCGTATGCAGATGACCGCGTGATTCATTTTGGGATGATTCCGAGAGCTAATCGTTGCATCTTCGTGATTAATGAGATTCCAGATTTACAGGCACGTATTCAGGTAGCCTTATTCAACATTTTACAAGAGGGCGATATCCAAATCCGTGGTTTCAAATTACGTTTACCTCTAGATCTTCAATTCATCTTCACTGCAAATCCAGAAGATTATACGAACAGAGGAAGCATTGTGACTCCTTTGAAAGACCGTATTGGTTCTCAAATTTTGACCCATTATCCAGAAACGATTGCGATTGCACGCAAGATTTCATCTCAGGAGGCCCGCATTAACGCGGCTCAATCGGATCGAGTTTATGTACCAAATTTAGCTTACGATTTGTTAGAACAAATCATTTTTGAGGCGAGAGAAAGTGAATATATTGATTCCAAAAGTGGTGTCAGCGCACGTATGAGTATCTCCATGCTTGAGAGTTTAGTGAGTACGGCGGAAAGACGTGCCTTGCTAAATCGCGAGAAATCGACAACTGTACGTTTGGCAGACTTCATGGGCATCATCCCAGCCATCACAGGAAAAGTAGAATTAGTGTATGAGGGAGAACAAGAAGGCGCAGCTTTTGTGGCTGAACAATTGATCGGTTCAGCCATCAAATCATTCTTTCCCGGTTTATTCCCTAAAATCGAAAAGCTATCTAAGAAAATTGAAGAGAGTCCTTATGCTACGTTAATGGAAGCAGTCTACGCTGAAGGTGGCGTTGTATTGTATGATGAATGCAATGCGGCGGATTATGCTTCGACGCTGAATGAGATTAAGCCTTTAGAGGATTTGATTGTTCGTTATCAACCGAATGTTGAGGCGGCGGATAAGTTGTTCTTGAAGGAATTTGTGTTGTGGGCGTTAGCGGAGTATCAGAAACTGGGGAAGGAGAGATTGACGGATGGATTCAAGTTTAATGATTTGTTTTAATTAGTCTGATTCCCACTTGCCATTCTTAAAAATGGCCTATGTCATATTTTTTACGAATGGCAAGTAGGAACTCAAATCCCAAACAAGTCATCAAACTAAATCTCTTCTCTATACTCTCTTATCTCTAATCTGTTAAAAAATACCATAAAAAAAGAGAACGATTTTCGTTCTCTTTTTTTATACCTACTTTATTCTTTGTGCATTGTGCTCTATTCTTTAGTAAATAATTTCTGCGGAGCAGAAATTATTTACCGATACAAAACTTCCCAAAGATATTCTTCAGCAAATCGTCATTCGAAATCTGCCCCGTTATCTCGCCTAAATGATGTAAGGCATAACGAAGGTCTTGTGCGATAAGATCGCCTGTTAAACCGATCTGTAAAGCATTAAGGACGCCTTCTAAGGTTTCTTGGGTTTGTAATAATTGCTGGTAGTGACGAAGATTCGTCACTAAAGTTCCATTCGTGCTTACTTGATCTAATCCCACCACGTTTAATAAAGCGGTTTCGAGGTTGTTTAGGCCGTCACGGTTTTTGGCAGAAATAGCAATCAAATCCGGAATGGCAGATACAAATGCAGAAGGGTCAGCAATTTGATCTACCTTATTCAACAACTTAATCACAGGGATATCGAGCGCACCCAATGCTTCCACGCCAGCCGCGAGTCCTTCAGGCGTTTCAGATGTCGCATCGGCCATATAAATGACCACTTGGGCTTTCTTCACCCAAGCCTGCGTTCGCTCCACTCCTAGCGCTTCAATAACATCAGAAGTTTCACGCAAACCTGCCGTGTCCACTAATCGGAATTTGATTCCGCCTAAAGTCCATTCGTCTTCGAGGGAGTCGCGGGTAGTTCCTGCGATATCAGAGACAATGGCACGATCCTCGTTTAATAAAGCATTTAAAAGGGTCGATTTGCCAGCATTAGGTTTCCCCACAATGACAGTTGCTACCCCATTCTTCACCGCATTTCCGGCTCTAAAGCTGGAAACGAGTGGACGGATATTCGTTAATAATTGATTAACCAGAGCTTCTAAATCCTTGCGATCCGCGAATTCCACGTCCTCTTCACCGAAGTCTAATTCCAATTCAATTAGGGAAGCGAAATGGATTAATTCCTCGCGCAAGGCGGCTAATTCTTTCGAAAAACCGCCACGCAATTGATGTAGAGCGGCATTTTGGGCAGCGGCAGAATCGGCAGCGATGACGTCTGCTACCGCTTCGGCTTGGGCTAGGTCGAAGGCTCCGTTTAGGAAAGCGCGCTGGGTAAATTCGCCGGGGCGAGCGAAGCGAGCCCCGTGTTCTACAAACAATTGAAGGATACTCTCTTGGATGAACGGGGAACCGTGGCAGGAAATTTCGACCACATTTTCCTTCGTATAGGAACGAGGTGCGATATATAAACTGGCAACCACTTCGTCATAGACACGACCAGCAGACTCAATACGACCATAATGGATGGTATGAGTAGGTTGAGTGGATAGATCTTTGGGCTTAAAAACGGCATTCACGATCTCGATGGCTCGATCTCCAGAAAGACGTATTACGCCAATCGCTCCTACCCCTGCAGGCGTCGCTAAGGCAACAATGGTATCCGTAAAGTTCATCGATTACAATAAATTCGTCAACTTCATTGCGACAGACATGTCGCCAGAGATTTTCACTTTACCCGTCATCACAGCCATCATAGAATTTAATTCGCCGTTTAAGATCGAAGTGAATGTTTCCTCTGTGGTAGAGATAGTGCAATCTGAATCCAAATTTTCATTGGATACAGCTCCATCCGCACCTACGACGATGATTCCACCTGGGAAAGCGAATTTGAATGAAACACCTTGGCCGCCTTTTTGGGCAGCTAAGGCAATAATACGTTCGTTGATTTCTTGAAATGTCATTTTATATCAATTTATGGGTCAAAATTACGTCATTTTACTGAAACTACACGTTTCGATGGCAAATAGCGGTAAAATCACAATAAGTGCATTGGTCTATATTCACCGTTTTCTCGAAGGCTTGATCCGGGGAAAAGAGCGACTCTACCCAATACTTTACTAGCTTTTCTGATTCTTGGATAAAATCAGCGACTGACTCACCCTCCGTAAATTCGAGTGGCGAAGACAAAACCTTTTCGTCGAAATTCCGGAAGGAAATAATACCGGGTTGAATGCTAATTCGATCTACTTCCAAACCTTGTAAAAACTCCTTTCTTTCCGACGACGCCTTTTGCAACTCCTTCGTCACTAAAAACTTGTACATCCACAACTGGAAAAGTTTGGCTTTTAGTTCCTCATCTCTCAAAGTATCCGCCAAACTATCGCCTGCGTCCACATCTTTCTTCACCACTTTCCCCGTCTTATAGTCGACAATTCGCAAGACTGATCCTCCTTTTAGATCTAATCTATCAATCCGGCCTTTCATTTTCACAGGCCACATTTCAGTGCCCACTGGGACTGAAAGTACCGTATTCACTTCTTCTTCTACGGCAAGTAATTGGATTCTTTCCTCATACCAAGCAGCAGATTGATCAAAATAAGTTCCTAGCAACGTTTTAGCGACTTCTTGCAACACATAATTAAAGCCTTTCTCTACTTCGAAATTTCCTTCCCGTTCCTTGATCTCTTCCATCGCCTTTGCTAACAAAGGTTCGATTAAAGCCTTCTTTTGTGCCACGGTAAGACCATCCTCAAAACCACCTGAAGCGATCATTTGTTTATCAAGTAACTCCAGCACCTTGTGTACCCAGGTCCCAAACACATCCGCACACATTTCATCGTCTCGCTGTTTTTCTTGTTGCAGGTTGACTATTTGGGAGAAATAATATTTAAGCGAACAGCTGGCAAACATAGCAACTGAAGAAGGAGACAGTCCTCTTCGAGCTAAAACATCTTTTATTTCAGCGATAAGCTCAGGCGTTTTCTCAATGCGCAAGGCTATTTCTGGATTTTTCTCCTCATTCGAACTGAATTTGACTATTGGTTCACGCAGGATTAAATGTGGATTCTTTTTGGCCCAATCATACCGAATCTGGCGAATAAAACGGCTTACTTCTGCTGATGACGAATCATTCTGCACATAGACCAGCATTACTTCTTTAGGCCGCTGAAGCAAACGATAGAAGTGATAACTCGTTACCGCATCCGCTTGCGTAAATGTGGGCAGCGAAAAGGCCGCCATATTTGCAATATCAACGGGGATCAAACTTTCACGCTTACGCGTTCCCGGCAAACTTCCCTCATTGAGCGATAAAACAATCACCCGATCAAAATCCAAGGTTCGTGTTTCCAAAAGCCCCATCACGTGCAAGGACCGATTCTCCGCCCCTTCAAAGGTCATTTTTTGCTGCTGCAAAAGCTGCTTGCAAAGTGCCTGGCCGCTTTTAACTGTAATATAGGGATTCGCCTGAGCGATCACTTCTAACTTATCTAATACCGTCAAAGCCTGCAAAATGGCCTGCGATTCCGCATCCCAATCTTCCTTATCAGTCTTGTATAAAATATCCGTCAGCAGTCGAATAAGCGACTTTAAACAGTCCTGAAAACTCGAAGAGGTTGGGATAAAAAGGTTTCCACCTGCCGGAACATTGGACAAATACAAATCAGTCTCTTTCCATTTAGGTAACGAAATAGAAGACATCAACGGATGTTCTTTCAACGCTTTCAACAATGAAACTGGGTACTTTTCAAATGGCACCAAGGACCACCACATCTCGATCAATGAAAACACTTGAGCCTTCTTTAACGAATAGCCCATCGTGATATTTAAGCGATCTTTAAACTCCCCCAAATAAGGCAATAAAGAGTCTAGAAGACTTTCATCCCCTAACACTAGGGCCACTTGTTCCAAATCTCCATGTTCGGTTTGCCAAGCGCGAATTTGCTCCAAAGCCACAAAAATCTGGGCCGATGGATTCGCTAAACCCACAATCTCCACTTCTTTGGGCTTTTCTAACAAATCCCGTCCCATCCAATGAAAAGGACCGCGCGATAAATAGGCTGGATCCGCCGGATTCGCAAAGGTTTTTAGCCAGTTACCGGCTCTGTGATGCTTGCTTTTGGCATAATATTCATCTGCATCCCAAAGCGTCTGTGCCACATTCTCCCGCAATAGCAAACGAATGATGGTCTCCTCTGATTTAGAGAGTGCATTAAAACCAACAAAATAAATTTGTTTAAAACCGAGTGATTTACCCGCCTCTAACAGCTCCACTAGTTTGCGATAAGCGAGTCCACGATAGGTAGTTCCCTTCGATTCTAACCTACTTTTCAGCCGAATATAGACCTCTAAAAGTGAATCATATAATTTGAAATAAGCCTGCGTATTAGCCGTAATCCACTCATCTGCATGATCTTGACCATATTCTTGTCCCCAGCGCTCAATCGATTTAGCTTCAGAAAGAAAGGAAAACAAGGCCGATGGATCCACTAAATACAGATCCAGGGTATCGAAATCCTTCAACATCATCTGCCCCCAGGTCACAAAACGATCAAAATCAACTTTCGAATCAACCTCCTTGAAACAGGCATAGGCCTCCATCAACAAGTCAATCGGATCCTCTAAAACCGAATCCGTCATCTGCAACGCAAATTCCTCAATCGTAAAGAAAGAGGGAGACAAAAAAGGTCGATCACCCCTGATCGCTAATTCCTTCTTCAGGTAAAGGATACCCCGTTGCGAGGGCATCACCACGGCGATATCCTTCAGCCCTTCCATACCATGAGCATGGAAGAGGTGATCAGCCGTTTTACCTAAAAATGTTTGCATTACAGGTTTCCTTTTTTCATTTCTTTCACCGCAAAATCTACCGCGCGGGCTGTGAAGGCCATATACGTTAGCGATGGGTTTTGGGTAGAGGTAGAGGTCATACAAGCTCCATCCGTCACGAACACGTTCTTGACGTGGTGCAGTTGATTCCACTTATTTAAAAGAGACGTCTTCGGATCGGATCCCATTCTCACTCCGCCCATCTCGTGGATATCTAATCCAGCGGGAGCGTGTGAATCGCGGGTTTTGATGTTCTTGAAGCCGGCCTTCTCGTACATTTCGGTGAATTGATCGATAAAATCTTTGACCATCAAATCATCGTTGTTATCATAGCTCACGTCCATATGTAGCAAAGGCATTCCCCAGGCATCTATTTTGGTGGCGTCCAAAGTCACTTTATTACTTTCCTTCGGAATCGTTTCCCCCATCATGTGCGATCCAGCGTACCAGTTCGACCATTTCGGGTTCAATAAGGAATTCTTCAAGCTTTCACCTACTGAACTTTGGTCAGCGTGCGTTCCTCTTCCACCACTCATCCCCGCCGCATAACCGCGTAAGAAGTTGGTTTCTTGCTTGTATAGGTTTCTAAAACGAGGAATATAACCTGAATTAGGACGACCACCAGATGTTTTATAATCTAATAATCCTTCGTATTCCGCAGACAAAGAAGCACGGTAATTGTGGAAAGCTACGTGCGTTCCTAATAGACCGCTGTCGTTTCCTAATCCGTTCGGGAAGCGTGATGATTTCGAATTCAATAAGATCAAATTCGTATTAATCGCAGCTGCTGTTACAAAAATCACCTTCGCATAATATTCCACCATCTCTTTCGTGTGCGCATCTACGACGCGAACTCCTACCGCTTTTTGCTTTTTATCATCATAGATAATCGAATGAACTACGGAATCCGTTCTCAACGTCATATTACCCGTCTTCGCAGCCCAAGGCAACGTAGACGAATTGGCGCTGAAATAACCACCGTATGGGCAACCTCTTTGGCATAAATTACGTCCCAAACACGTTCCGCGTCCCTGTTGAATATGAATATCGCGAGGCTCCGTTAAGTGAGCACAGCGACCGATGATGACGTGGCGATCTGCATACAAACGTTTCATCTCTTTTTGGAAATGTTTCTCCACACAGGTTAATTCCATCGGAGGTAAAAAGTCGCCATCCGGTAAGGAATCCAATCCATCCTTATTACCCGAAATACCAGCGAAATGCTCCACATAGGAATACCAAGGGTCTATTTCCTTGTAAGTGATCGGCCACGGCACCGCGAATCCATCACGCGCTGGACCATCAAAATCTAATTGAGACCAACGCTGTGTTTGACGCGCCCATAGAAGTGATTTTCCTCCAGTTTGGTAACCACGGATCCAATCAAATGGTTTATCTTGAATGTATGGATGCTCTGCATCTTTTACGAAAAAGTGCTTCGCATCTTCTCTGAAAGCATAACACTTCGAAATGATGGGATTCTCATCAATTTCCTGTTTCGTTAATTGCCCTCTATGTTCCATTTCCCAAGGACTCAACAAAGTCGTCGGATAATCTTCATTATGGGTCACTTTACGGCCTCTTTCGAGCACCAAAGTCTTAATTCCTTTATCACAAAATTCCTTGGCAGCCCAGCCGCCCGCCATACCAGAACCTATCACAATCGCACCATACGTACGTTTTTCAGCATTAGTTAAAATATTCATCGCTCGGTTTATTTTTTAAGAGGTTCACAGCCATTGAAAAATCCAGGTGCCATCACATAATTCTGGTGATTCACCATCACGTATTCCGTGGTCATATAACCGCGAATCGTCAGGCCCTTCAACGTGGCCATGGCTTTCTGTGCATCTGAACCTTGTTTGCCTTGTTCGATTTGGAAAAACAATTGCTCCTTTTCAGACTCAGAAACTTTCTCAATAGATGGTAAAGCCGCTAAAACCTTCATCAATGTGGTAGAGGTAGCAGGCTCATAGCAATCGCGGAGCATCACCTTCACATAGGCAGGAACGCCTAAGGAAACGGCTCCAGGAATACTGGATTCAGGAATGATAACTCCCATCCAAGCTTGTAATAATTGGTCTTGATCAGCGCTCCATTGAATGCTGGGCGCATTAGCTGCTTTGAGATCTGTAAAAACAACACTGCCTAACGTAGCAAGCGCCATTCCTTTCACCCAATTTCTGCGAGAAATCGATTTCATAATTTATCTAGGTTTATTGTATTTTAATCAAATAATAGCCAACGAACTCCATAACCGAAGGAACGAGCCATAGCCGGATGTAAGTAAGCGGTATAGTAATTCGAATTTAACAATCCTTGCGTTACATTCTGCATTTTAAAGAAAAGTCGAACTCGGTTAATACGTAAAGTCACATAGGCATCTGCCTGAACAAAAGCCGGAATTTCGTAGCGATCCTGCAGATGGAATTGTTGGATCGTAGGCATATACGCATCTGCAAAATAGGCCGATTGATGCTGTACATCCACACCAAACTGCATATACAACAATTTCTTATACTGTACATTCAGGGCAAGATTCGCATTGGCTACCAAACTTGGCATCCTGATCACATCTGGTCCTGTCTTTGTATTGGCTAAGACCAAGGCAGACCATTCAAACCGCTTGAAGGTCCCTCCTGCTGAAAATCCTGTTCTAAATACGCCTATCGCATCAGCCGCTTGCTTAGCGGTAGATAAGGTATCAAAATAGGCATAATTCGCGATGCGTTGAATCGTCGCGGTTGGACGGAAATAGACGTTTTTAGTATGAAGATCTAAGGTTCCTGTTAACTCATCAAATAGGACATTATCAAACGATTGATTCCATCGAAAAGCAGCATTATAAGTCCAATTCTGAGCGATCGAAGGACTCACTGAAGTGCGACTCGCCTTAACTTGAAAAAACGGAGAAATAAAGCTAGCCTGTAGGCGGTAATCGGATCCTACTAAATATTCTCCATCTGCGGTAAAGTCGATCTTGTCATTGAATTTTTGTTGCAAAAACAGACCCACGTAGTTTTCTAAACGATTCTTTTGCAAACCTGCCATCGGGTTATTCACATCCCAATAGCGCTGTTTGAAATACGTCCGGTAAGTAAAACCTCTAAATATTCCTTTTATACCCGTTTGATGCGCGTAGGATTGCCATTGATTCTCATTGTACAAGGAATCCGTTTGCGTTCCATAATTCTTCGAGTAAAATGATTTAGTCAGATTCGTGGCAAAATTAAGGTCCTTAAACTTCGCAGTCCGATTTTCTACATCTACGCGCTGAAAGAATTGCAGTCCTTTAAAACCGATGAACTCGTGGTAAAAATGGAATTTGATAAAAGAATCATTGGACTGAACTCCTGAAGTGGCAAATAATGCTCCGTTATCCGTGTAATTTAAAGCCGTAGTCGGATCTAAGCCATTCAACAATTGCAATCCACCTTGGTCTTGAATTCCTTGATCAAAATAGTTTAAATGGGATAAAAGTCGATACCGGTTATTACGCGTTCTGAAATTAGTCTGGAATAATACACCCCATTGCTCAGTCAAAGTTTGATTCCCTGATTTGTATTTCGAATCGGTCAAAAACTTATCCGAAACCTGCCTCTGAATCTCAAAACCCATATTCCAAAGCGAATCCACATTTCGCGCGAATGTAAAATTTAACCGCGTTTGCCCCCCGGCTCCTAAATAATATTCAATATCAGAATAGGGAGATTTTGATTGGTAATACTTCACCTCATCCGTTGCAAAAGCATAGGGCATATAGGCATTATAGCCTAATTGAGTCCCTATTTGATCTGGTTTATTGACAAAAATATTCCGAACCGCCGTTCCTTCATTCCCTAAATGAGCCTTTAAAAAGCCCGATCTCTCCTGAAATAAATAGCGATGAAATAGGTGTAAACTCGTATCAACTGATTTTTTTGCTCCTCGCCCATTTAACACATCTTCTTCGTTAAAATAGGACATCGTTTGAGGTCCATAGAGCATTTTAGTGGAGTCGTCCAAAGCCGCACGCCCAGACTTCCCATTTGAAACGGGCTTAGGTGCATTCGGATCTTTGGGCGCCATCGGATCAGGGAAAGAATTCCGATCTGTCGCTCCGCCGGCAGACTGCAAAGTCTGTGCAAAAGCGGGCGAAATACCCCATAAAATAAGAAGAAAAATCAGTCTATACTTCACGCTACAAATTTAGTTTTTTCCCAACCAGTCCCAAAACTGTTCTTCCTGATCAATGAAATACATTTCCATTGGCAAATAATACAAGTGGTTCGCTAGATTAGGCAATTGCGCTAATTCGGCCTTTAAACGCACATAATCCTTGTGAGTCGTTAAAAAACCCTCATCTCCTGCCATCATTTTGGCCTGTTGCTCTAACTCTAACAATTCGATCTCCGTAAAACGATGGTGATCAGCATATATCACCTCCTCTTGAATCTGACCTAAGGAGGTTGCATAGGCGAAAAAGGGCTTTGGATCTGCAATTCCGGCAAATAAAGACCATTTACTCGGTAAATATTCCCTTGGACCTTGCGGCTTGCCATAACGGACACTCGTATAAAAGATCGGTTTCTCCTCCTTGGTATTCCGTAAAACGCCTTGGGCAAAATTCGATTTTTGCTCCTTCGTTAAAATACCCGGACAGCGCGTCACGATCACCGCATCTGCTCGTTTAATTCCTTTAGCAGACTCCCGTAAACGACCCTGAGGCAGCATAGAATCGCTATAAAAGGGCTGAGAGAAGGTAGAACAAACCAAATTGACAGACCCTTTTATCGAGCGATGTTGAAAAGCATCATCCAATAAAAGCACATCCACTTCAGGCATCTGCTGAACTCCTTTCACCCGATTTTCACAAACGACCACAGGCAGTTCAGGAAATAAAGTTTTATAGGCCAAAGGTTCATCGCCCACCTCTTCCGCCGTCGAATCCACGTGAACATCTTTATAACCCTTTGTATTACGCCCATACCCACGACTTAAAATCCCTAATCGATCGTCTCCTCGCCAGTTTTGGACCAAATAGGAAACGAAAGGACTCTTCCCTGTTCCACCTACCGACAAATTACCCACCACAATGATGCGCGGTTTATCAAAGGAGGTAGACGGCAAAATTCCCCTGTCATAGAGCTTATTCCGGACGTAGGTAATCAGGCCAAAAAGCAAGGACGGAAGAATGGTAATTAGCTGCTTCATATAATAACCTTAAAGCTAAAAATAATACGGGAGGGCACAAAATCGAATAGAAAATAATAAATTGCAGGATGTCCAAAATCAGCCTCCGATTTCATCCGCACGAACTCCTATTTCATTTCGAAGCAGGAACATCGCGCGGCGTTTTAACGAAAAAGAAATCCTATTTTGTGGAACTTTCGGATAGCGTTCGATGCGGCATTGGAGAAGCTGGGCCCTTGTTCGGATTAAGTCCTGAATTTTCAGAAGATTGTGCTGCTGCTTTTGAAAAAGCTTTAGAGCCTTTTCAAGGGTTATCCTTACCGACAGACATAAAGGAATGGATTGCTGAAATCCCTTTCGAACAACCTTCTTTTCGATTCGCCTTAGAAACGGCTTACCACGATTTAGCCGCGCCATTTACCAATAAATTTGCTCAGGGAGAAAAATCTCTACCCATCAATGGGCTCATCTGGATGGGCAGTGACGAATTTATGCGCAAGCAAATCGAACAAAAATTAGCACAAGGTTATTCTTGCCTTAAATTAAAGATCGGTGCGATCGATTTTGAAACCGAGCTTTCGCTTTTGAAAAGCATTCGCTCTCGCTTTTCTGCAGAACAATTAATTTTACGCGTCGACGCAAATGGGGCCTTTTCACCTGCTGAGGCACCCTATAAACTAGAGAAATTAGCCGCTTACGACCTGCATTCGATCGAGCAACCCATCAAAGCTGGTCAGCCCGAAGAAATGCGAAGGCTCGTTGCTCAACAAATACTCCCGATTGCCCTTGATGAGGAACTGATCGGAATGCAAGACAAATCCATTGCAGACTTTATTAATCCTGATTTCATCATACTTAAACCTAGCTTTTTAGGAGGTATTCAGGCGACCCGGGATTGGATCAATTGGGCTACCGAAAAGGGAAAAGATTGGTGGATCACCTCTGCTTTGGAATCCAACATCGGATTACAAGCTATCGCTCAGTTAACGGGTGATTATGACGTAAAAATTCCACAAGGCTTAGGAACTGGGCAACTCTACACGAATAATTTTGCCTCTGGATTATCGATCGAAAAAGGAAATATTCTTTTTGACCCCACATTTCCAAGGGAATCTCCGTTTCAGCCCCTATCTTTGTAAAAACAAATCCGTTTAGAATGAATACGATTGATGAGGCGATGATCGCCATCTTAGAAAAGCGATTAGAATTGAGCAAATTGAACTACTCAGATGATACTTACGATGATGTAGAGGAAATGCTACACGATTTGGAAGATGATTTCAATGAGAAATACGGAGATCAACTAGAAGACATTTTGGAGAAAGTGCATTTAAAGCACTGCCCAGAATCGGATGTTTTATTACCTACGGCCTATTTAGCAAAGAAATTCGTGGAAACGGCTGATGGCGAAATCGAAATTGGTAAGAAAGAAGGCGTTGAAGTAGAATGGATCGAAGATCCAGTTGCAAACGCTCGCTTAGTCTTGTTACCCGCTCCTACCCGCGTTTTATTGATGACCCCTAAAGGCATCGATATTGTTTGGGAAACAGAATAAACTATATTGTCTGGGAAGCAGAATAAATAGAAAGGGGCTCGTTGAGCCCCTTTTTTTATATCCAGTTTATTCCTTTTTTCAATAGATCAAAAGTCTTCTGACCTTCCGGAAACACCTTCGGATCGTACATGTATTCCCAAGCCGCCATCGGAGGCAAACTCATCAGGATCGATTCCGTTCTTCCGTTCGTCTCTAAACCAAACTTCGTTCCTCTGTCGTGAACTAGATTAAATTCAACGTAACGTCCGCGGCGAATGTATTGAAACTCTTTTTCCGCTTTCGTAAACTCCCGCGATGCATTCAATCGCATTAAATGACTATAAATAGGCTCAAAGGATTCGCCCACGGCTTTGACAAACTCAAACACCGTTTCTCTATCTCCTTTGATATAATCGAAGAAAACCCCTCCAATTCCACGTGTCTCTTCCCGGTGTGGGCTGTAGAAATAATCATCCGCCCAGGTTTTGTATTTCGGATAATAGCTCGAATCAAATCGATCACAAACGGCTTTCAATTGCTCGTGAAACCACTTTGCTTGTTCCGGAATGATGATATGAGGCGTTAAATCAATGCCACCACCAAACCAAAACTCCCCATTACTCAACTCAAAATACCGCACATTCATGTGGATGATAGGTACCCAAGGATTCTCCGGATGCATGACGATGGAAACTCCGGTGGCAAAGAATTCCACTTCTTCTGTTACATTAAGGCTGGTGACCATCTTCGGATGTAATGGACCCTCAACAGCTGAAAAATTCACACCCGCCTTTTCTAATATTCCTCCCTTAGCTAAAACGCGTGATCTTCCGCCACCACCTTCTGCCCGAGTCCACTTGTCCTCTTTAAAAGAAGCCACTCCATCTGTCGCAGCTATTCCTGCACAAATCCTATCCTGTAAGCCCTGAAAATAGGCTGCAATATCGTGTTTATTCATTTTACTGAGGAGAACCCGTCGAGTCTGACGCGGTTGCATTATCATCTAATAAGGCATTCATCGAATCCAATTCAGCATCAGAGACCTGAAGCGAATCTGGCAAGGCATAAGAACCGTTTGAGCAATCAAAATCCTTCTTCACCACACGGCGATCTAGTTTTTCAAATGGTTCCGGGCGGTATTGCGCTAACATTGGGTCTTTGACCACTTTAATCATAAAGCGCTTGAAGATCGGCAAGGCCGTTTTCGAACCCTCCCCTAAAGCACCCGTTCTAAAGTGAATCGATCGATCATCTCCACCTACCCAAACACCAGAAATCAAATTATGCGACATCCCTATGAACCAGCCATCGGAATGATTCGATGTTGTCCCTGTTTTACCAGCGAAAACACGGGCATAGCGATTGTCCTTAGGCAATAAAATATCCCCTTCCCCATACAATAAAGAGCTACCGGTTCCACTTTCGTGAATGACACCCTCCAGCATATAGCGAACTAATTGTGCTGATTCCTTCCGAATCACTTGCTCCATCGTAGGATCAAATCGTTGTAATACCTTTCCATTTTGATCTTGAATCTCTTGAACAAGCATAGGCTCCACATGCATTCCTTCATTCACAAAGGCAGAATAGGCACCTATCATTTCGAAGAGATTGACATCAAAAGAGCCTAAACCGATCGAAGCAACCGCTTTTAATGGACTCTTTATCCCCATTTTCTTGGCATAATACATCACAGTATCCGCCCCTACTTCATTCGTAAGTCGAGCGGTAACGGAGTTGATACTTTGGGCCAAAGCGCGCTTAATCGGCATTTCTCTACCTGAGAAACTGCCATTTGCATTGCCAGGGCGCCACATTTCCTTCTCTCCCTTTGCGTTCTCTACTTCGATTTCGAAAGGTTCATCACGCATCATATAACAAGGCGATAGATCCTTAGGACCATCAATCGCAGAGGTATACACGAATGGTTTAAACGTCGAGCCTGGTTGACGACGACCTTGTTTAACGTGATCGTATTTGAAATATTTAAAGTCCAAACCGCCTACCCAGGCCTTGATATGCCCAGTAAATGGATCCATCGTCATCATACCTGCTTGCAAGAATTTCTTATAATATTGGATAGAATCATAGGCACTCATCGTGCGCTTTTCTTCACCCATCGAGTTACGTGAATACACCCACATATCGCGCTTCACATCTTTCATGTAGTGTTTAACGGAGTCAGGGTTCTTGGGGAAACGGGCAGATAAGTACTTATAATATTCTGTTCGTTTCGCCACCGTATCGATGAAGCCAGGTATTTCTTGACCGTTTTCGCCTACCCACGGATTCTGGTTTGCCCAGTGATTATCAAAGTTCTTTTGGGTAGCCCGCATTCCTTCTTCCACGGATTCCTCTGCATAAATCTGCATTTTCGAATCGATCGTCGTCACAATTTTTAGGCCATCCCGGTACAAATCTAATTCGATATCATTCTTCTCTGCCCACTCATTCAAGTATTTCGCCACAGCGACTTTGAAATAATTTCCTGTGCCATCATAAGGAGATTCCTCATTTTCATGCAACTCGATAGGCATAACGGCTAGTGAATCATAATCTACTTTGCGTAAGTATCCTGCTTTCACCATTTGGGCTAAAACGACATTACGGCGCTTCCAGGCTTTGTTTTCTGCCAAAGGCTTCCCTTTGTACCGCTTCGGATTATAGGTCGTCGTCGCTTTCTGCAAACCTACTAAAATTGCAGCCTCTTGGATATTTAAACTATCCGGAGAAGTATTGAAATAGGTTTTCGAAGCCACCTTGATTCCGTAGGCATTATTGCCATAATCTACAGTGTTCAGATACCATAAAATGATCTCGTCTTTGGTATAAAAACGCTCTAATTTGATGGCAGTGACCCATTCTTTGGACTTATAAATCAACTTGTTTAATCCTGGAATATAGCCCAAAAGACCCGTCTTCACAAAGCCTTTCTTCGTTCTAGTTTTGAATAAATTTTTCGCTAATTGCTGTGAAATGGTACTTCCACCCCCACGATCGCCTCCTTTGGCAATACCCACTAACACACCCGCCCAAGCTTGAAAATCAATCCCTGTATGCTCGTAAAAACGCGCATCTTCCGTCGCCACTAAGGCCTTCACTAAGTAAGGTGAAATCTGATTAAAATCGCGTATTGGCGTTCTATTCTCTGCAAAAAACTTGCCTAATAGCACTCCATCCGCTGAATAAATCTCGGAGGCTTGGGATAATTTCGGGTTCTGCAAATCATCGACGCTAGGCATTTCCCCCGTTAAAAAGAAGAAATTAGTCTCAATGACTAATAAATAAACCAACACAAATAAGGCTGATTTAGCAAAGAACTTATATCCTTTTACAATGGGTTTATAATAAGGAGTTGTCTTATCTACTTTGGAATCGTAATAGGCTTGCAATTTGCGTCCTTGCGTTTGAACAAAAACTTGCCCTAAAACTACATAGCCTACACAAATGCTGTAAATACGCTCCCCTACTGCTTTTTTGAAACCCGCTAACAATAACAAGCATAAAGCGGACACTTTCGCAGAAACGAACGCTTTTCCTTGAGCATATTTCTCTTTGATGTTTGCTAGCATATTAGTCAATTTCTAATTTTTCCAAGATACTCATTAAATCAGAAAAATCTCGAAAACCGGGTCTGTCTTCTTTTCCTGCCATTAAACCGATTCCTTGTATAGATGTTTGCTCCACCCAATCGGCTAAATCTTCTTCTGGAACGTCTAAACCAAGAATAATCGAATATTGTGCCGCCCAAATCTCAATCGAAGATTCCATACCCTGCAAAGATTCTGGCCCCTCGCCCACTAATAAAAAGTGACTCACATAGGGCGCCGCAGAGGCAAATAGAGCCGGTAAATTATCTGTATCTATGTTTACACGCAGTATTTTGGGTAAATCAATGTCTTGAATCAACACCAGATTCACTTTTGAATCAATCTCAATCGCATCAGGTTGATGCGAAGCAACTAAGGTCTTTATTTCCTCCGGTTTCAATCCTGCACACTCCCCTACGATTTGAACACCAGCTAACCAGTTACGAATCTCCACAAATTTCTCTAAAGGCATCGCCAATGGGAAACCCAACCACTCCACTCCCATTCCTGCACAGTAACGGGCATCGGAGAGATTTTCAATCGAACTGACTTTGACTTTCGTTTTTAACATAGACGGTATTTGTATAATAGAGCAAAAATACGCTTTGTACACGTATTTACAAAGATTAGCCGTAACTTGCAGCATAATTTCGTCAGGCATTGAACCTGAGCAGCAAATATGGAGAAAAAAGGACGCGTTTTAGTCGCTATGAGCGGCGGAATTGACAGCTCGGTCGCAGCTGTTTTACTACACGAACAAGGTTATGAGGTCATCGGAATGACGATGAAAACCTGGGATTACGCCAGCTCTGGTGGCGATAAAAAGGAAACAGGCTGCTGTTCTTTGGATTCCATCAATGATGCACGTCACATCGCCGTTTCCCTCGGATTCCCCCACTACATTTTAGATATTAGAGAAGAATTCGGTGATTCGGTTATCGATTACTTCACGAATGAATACATTGAAGGTCGCACGCCTAATCCATGCGTGATGTGCAATACGCACATTAAATGGGATGCTTTATTGCGCCGTGCGGATCAATTAGGTTGCGAATTTATTGCGACAGGCCACTATGCTCAGATTCGTCAGGAAAATGGCCGTCATATTATTTCCAAAGGCGTAGACGTTTTGAAGGACCAGAGTTATGTGCTTTGGGGTGTTTCACAAGAGAGTCTTGCCCGTACAATTTTACCTTTAGGTCATTTGACCAAAGCACGTATTCGTGAGATGGCGACAGAGCGTGGATTTGTGGATTTAGTGAATAAGTCGGAGAGTTACGAGATCTGCTTCGTACCGGATAACGATTACCGCGGATTCTTAAAAAGACGCGTTCCTGAATTAGAGGAACAAGTGAAAGGCGGAAATTTCATCGATACGGAAGGAAAAATCATCGGTAAACACGAGGGCTATCCCTTTTATACGGTGGGCCAAAGAAAAGGCTTAGGAAAGGCTTTCGGCTATCCAGCCTTTGTCATCGAAATTCGCAAAGAGACGAACGAAGTGGTGATTGGCAAAGTAGAGGATTTAAACCGCACGGGGATGTGGGTAGGTCAATTAAACCTACAAAAATACGATTCTATTCCTGCAGAAGGAATTGAAACCATCACCAAAGTGCGCTATAAAGATGCCGGAACCGCTGGACACATTGAGCAGCAAGGTGATCGAATTAAAGTAGATTTCGCCTTTGATGTTTCCGGAATTGCTCCAGGTCAAGCGGCCGTATTTTATGAGGGCGATGATGTCGTGGGTGGTGGTTGGATTTTAAAGTCCTACCAGAAAGGTAGCGTCTTTGAAAATATCCAATCTTTCCAGACTACTTAATTTTCGTGTGAATACGGGGCATTTGAATCATCTCCATATCAAATATGCGTTTCCCGTCAATCTTAAATTGTAGGGCCGTTTGCTCTTGGTGAAATCCATGTTGACCTGCCGCGCCTGGATTCAAAAAGAGCATCTGGTTGCGATTTTGATCCCTTTTTACCTGAAGAATATGGGAATGACCACAGACAAAGATCATCGGGATTCCCATCGAAAAAGTCTCTAAAGCATCAGGTTTATAGGAAGAGGGCGCTCCCGCAATATGCGTCATGGCGACCGTTACTTCCTCGCAGGCGAATCGAGCGATTTTGGGAAACATATTCCGAATCGTCCGGTCATCGATATTCCCATACACTCCATACACAGGCTTCCCAAAACCCATCAAGGTATCAGCCACCGCCACCGAACCCCAATCACCCCCGTGCCAAATCTGGTCGCATGCTTCCACGTGTGGAATCAAACGCGGATCGAGATAGGAATGGGTATCAGAAAGGACTAAAATTTGCTGCATTATTTGTGCAAAGAGAGTAGTTGACCCGTTGAAATCAAGGTATTAGACTTCCAAAGTGCTTTTTCTGACTCAAAAGCCGCCTTCTTCTCAGCGCTAATTTCCTTCGTCACCCAAGCCGGTGAACCCGCATCTTTCCAAGCAGAATACCAAAAGGACGCCACTCGATGAGAGGATTGAATCATACGTGCCTGTATCGAAGAACCTAACTTAGCACCATAGGCTTGAATAAATTCATCCGTATAATAACGCTGTGTTTTGCCGTAACGCTCCACCATTTTGAATGACTTCTCCTCCCCTAAAGCCTGACGAACTTCTGTTTCGGCTTTAAACATATCCGGTAGCATCACGTGTGACTCTAATAAGACCTGGAAGATAAAATCCTGAGGTTTGGCAATATAAGATGCCGCTTGAGGTTGATATAAGGCGTAATTCTTTAATTGAGCTTCTGGAACAAGCGATTCCCACAGCACGTGCATCCCTTTTTGGTTCGTTAATTGACCATCATGATTCTTTGTGGTATGCAATGGAACGTGCGCATCTGATACATAATGGCCTAAATCAGCCGCATAAAATAAGACAGAATCACGCATCTCCTGCTTAAATGCATTGACTAAACGACCATAAACGCGATTCACTTCCCAAGGCACTAAACCTTCTTTGCGTAAACTGTCAAAAGAATATTTCGTCACAGCTTGTTTAAAATCATGGGGAATGTCTGTCCGGTAATTAGGACCAAATACGTTCGCATCCATATCCAAATAATGCTTCGAATCCTCCGTCTTATCATCTTTACGGCGCACGTCAGGACGAATAGATTGCTGTACAATGTAGTCCTGATTTGCATAGAAAAACAGACCTAAATCTGCCGGCAAAGGGTAAATAGCGATCTGCTGAAGGGTTTTGTGAGCTAAAAAGCCCCAAGAAACCAAGAAGCCACAGACAAGAACAAGGGATAATTTGCGCATATTATTTTTTAGTAAGGAATGTTTTAGGAGCGAATCCGTATTGTTTTTTAAAGGCACGCGTAAAATAGGCTGGGTCATTAAATCCTACTTGGTAGGCAATTTCAGACACATTCCATTGACCTTTTTCTAATAGCAATCGAGCCTGTTGTAAACGAATCGAGCGAATAAATTCGTTTCCAGCCAGCGAAGTTAACATTTTCAATTTACGATACAGTTGCATTTTGCTCATATCCATTGCCTGTTCCAAATGCTCCACATCGAAATCCACCTCATCCAGATGGGCTATGACGACCTGCGTTGCTTTAGACAGGAATTCATCTTCAAATATGACTTCCTTCTGTAAATCTTGATTCAGAACAGATTCTTGCCAGCTTTTGCGCAGACGCTCTTTGGCTTCCAGTAATTTAGCCACTCTTAATTCCAAAATATCCGCGTGGAATGGTTTGGAAATAAAATCATCCGCGCCGGACTGCATTCCTTCGATTTGGCTTTCTTGAGAGCTTTTGGAGGTCAAAATAACGACTGGAATATGACTCGTCTTTGCATTCTTACGAATCGCTTTACACAAATTCACCCCTGACATTCCCGGCATCATCCAATCCGTTATTACTACATCTGGCAAATAAGTCAAGGCCATTTCTAAGCCAGTCTCTCCTCGATCTGCCTCTATCACTTGGAAGGTTCCTTCAAAAATCTCGCGAATAAAGGCCCGCATTTCGGTGTGATCCTCTACGATTAATAGGATCTGCTTCTCTTGTTGAATAACCTGCGCTGAGTCGACTTTTTGACTTATTGACTCTTTGACTTCTTTCGACCCAGACTTCACCCACGCCGGATCAAAGGCTTCCAGCGTAACAGGAAAGTGGATTTTAAAATCAGAACCGGCTCCCAGGTCACTTTGTACCTCAATCGAACCGCGGTGCACCTCCATTAATTCTTTACAAAGGGAAAGTCCTACTCCCGTTCCCACACGATCCACTTTCTCAGGAATCTGGTAGAAGCGGTCGAAAATATGCTGAATATGTTCCGCACTAATTCCCTTTCCTGTATCAGAAACGTGAATTGAAACGCGTTTAATAGATTCTGTTGTGCCTTGGTACACCTTGTGCAATTCCAAACGAATACCAATGATTCCTTCCTCTGGAGTGAATTTAAAGGCATTCGATAATAGATTCGTGACACATTTTTCGATGATATCAGCATCGTAGTACACGAATAAAGATTCCACCGGTGCGTCCCACTTCAATTTAATCTGCTTTTGTTGAGCATAGGCATCGAAGCTTTGTTTGATCGAATGCAATTGACGAATCAAATCGTGCTTCTCCACGACGGGTTGGACGTTTCCGGATTCGATTTTGGACAAATCAAGTAGCTGATTGATGAGTCTCAGTAGCTTTTGGGCATTCTGGTAAATCGAATTAATCTTCGTCTTTTGGTCTTTATTCAGGCTCGCATTCGAGATAAAATACTTTTCTAATGGACTGGTAATGAGGGTTAAAGGTGTCCGCAATTCGTGAGAGATGTTCGTAAAGAAATGCGTCTTCACCTGCTCTAATTCCTGAATACGTTCCTTCTCGATTTCTTTTAAACGCAAATCAGTTCTAAAGGCCTCACGCACTTGAACCTCGCGAATAAAGGCATAAATAATGGCTACTAATAGAAATGCATAGAGAAGGTATGCCCACCACGTGCGGTACCAAGGCGGCGATACGGTAATCTTTAATTCATAGGGTTTTTCTGCCCAAATACCATCCGAATTACTCGCCTTCACCTTAAAAGTATAATCCCCCGGACTCAAGTTTGTATAGGTCACCGAGCGCTGCGTACCCACGAGATTCCACTCCTTTTCAAAGCCTTCTAAATAATAGGCATAGCGGTTGTTTTTAGGTCTCTGGTATTCCAAAGCCACAAAATCCAAACTGAATACCGATTGATCCGGCTGCAAAACCAGGTGTTTCGTGGACAAGATATCGTAGGTCAGTGGAGAATTTTCTTCTCCTGCTTCCACATCCTTGTTAAAGATTTTTAGTTTTGTAAAATAGACCGGAGGCACATCTAATCGCATCCGCAGACTATCTGATTTCAAGTAATTCAGTCCATTTACGCCACCAAAAAACAACCAGTTTTGGTTATTCTTCGCAATCGCATTCGTCATAAATTCTTTCCCTTGCAATCCATCCGCTTCTTCGAAATTGACAAATTTCAAAGTCCTTCCATCCATCTTCGATATCCCTCCATTGGTGCTAAACCACATATCCCCTTTGGCATCCTCCACTAAACCACGTAAGGAATTACTTCCCAGACCATCATTTACTGTGTACACCTTAAATCCTTTTTCAGGTCCCAGGTATTGGTTCAAACCTCCACCCTGCGTCATCACCCAAATCCGTTTCTGCCGATCTTGGTATATTTTATTCACGTGATTATAGCTCAAGGCCCCCGCCTCAGCCGATTTCACATAATGGCGCAATTTCCCTGTTTTCAATTCCAAAACATACAAACCAAAACCCACGGTACCCACCCAAATCTCGTTTCCATTCAAAACCCGAATGGCCGCAATTGATTTATTCAAGAAATTGGATTTCCCTAAATCCGCAAAAGGCACTCGGTATTGTTTCGTCAATGGATTAAAAGCGACTACTCCCATCCCTTGCGTTCCTAGAAGAAACTCCGAATTAAAATTTTCGAGGGTATTAAAATTCGCTTCTCTAACACCGGGTTTGAAAGGAAAATCCTTCAGCTGGTGGTCTTTGGTAAATAAATTAATCCCCTTACCCCATAAACCTACCCAAACCCCTCCATCACCCGAAGGATGGATAAAGTTCACATCGTAGGTCTCTGTGGAATTCAACTTATTACTGGAAGCACTTTGGAGGTAGTGCGTTACCTGCCCTGATTTATGATTGAAATAGGATAAACCCACATTACTTCCTACCCAAACCCCTTTGTCACCATCTGCTAGCAAGGTACTTACCTTATTACTGAGTAAACCTTGTAGTGTATTGGGTTTGTAGCGGAGGACGGCAAAGCGAGGTTTTTGGAAAAAAGATATATTTAATCCTGCCTCCCAAGTGCCCACCCAGGTATTCTGATTCGCATCCGTAAAAAGACTCATCACAGAATTAGAAGATAGCCCTAATTCAGGATCAGGGTTCGAGGGAATATTCGTAAAGGATTTAAAATCTTCTCCATTCAGCTTATACACCCCGTTATCCGTTCCGATCCAGAGATTTTGTAGCGCGTCTTTGGCAATTGAGGTCACAATATTCTGACGGGATAAAGGGTCAGAGGCTTGGTAGAAAACGACTTTGAATTGCTGGGTCTTGGGCGTGAATCGATAAATACCACGACCATCCGTTCCCACCAAAATATCCCCATTCTTTGTCTCAAATAAGGCACGAACCCGATTATTATTCGCACCAAATTGATAAGGAATAAAACTATGCGCATTTAATTGAGACACTAAAAAACCAGTCCTGGTACCCATCCAAACAGTGCCCGACGAGTGTTTGAACAGCCGAACCACTTCTTTTACAATGGTATTTTTCCATTCTGATTCAGCGCTTATTAGTTGATTCGTACGAATATCGTAGACCAAATAACCCAGCCCTAAAACAGCCACACCCATTCTGCCTTTACCTATATTGAGAATACTTGGAATATTAGAGTTGGATAAATCTTGCCCGGTAGGCCCTTTCGAAAATCGTGTAATTTTACCCGTCGCTAATTCAATCTTATTCAACCCAGAATTACGCGTCCCTACCCACAAATTACCCAAATCATCCTGCGCAACAGTAAAAATCTCGCTCCCACTGAGGGTTTTCGAATCACTCGGATCATTTCGATAAATCTTAAAATTATGCCCATCGTAGCGATTCAAACCATCGCCCGTCGCAAACCAAAGAAAGCCTTTCTTGTCTTGAATGATCTTGTAAACCGAACTTTGGGATAATCCAGAAGCCGTACTTAAACGTTCATAGCGCGTCTGCTTTTGAGCCTGAAGACTCAAAACACTGTACAAAGCCAGGAAGAAAAATAGCCTTTTCATTCGAATCTTAAAATTAGGGAATTATACCAGGAAATTGGACGGATTTGTCCTGAAATACCTATTTGCAAGAATTGTCCTCGAATTTGAAAGATTCGTCCTATGCTACACCATGCCATCAGAGTAATTTTGGGACAAGAATTTTTCTTCGACATGAATAAAACATTTGTTTCATTTAACGTAAAGAATTCAGGAAATAAACTTCCTAAATACCAGCAATTAGTAAATTCACTTTTGCAGGATATTGAGATGGGAGAATTAAAACCTGGCGAGCGATTGCCTTCCATTAATGAGGCTTCGGAAGAATGCTACCTTTCCCGCGACACCGTGGAAAGAGCCTATACCGAGTTACATAAAATGGGTGCGATCACGTCCATTTTCCGCAAAGGTTATTTCATCTCTGAATCGAGCTTGAAGGTAAAGACGAAAGTCCTTTTCTTGATCGGTCGGATGACAGAAACAAACCAAACCTTGTACAATGCGTTTCTCGATCATTTTGGCAAAAATGTGATGGTGGATATTTATACCTACCAATACAAGCCTAGAGAGTTTAAAGAAATCATCGGACAACAATTAGGCAATTACCATTACTACCTAATTCAACCGCATTTAATCGATGAGGATGAGGAAACGGTGAAAATATTACAGAAAATAGCGGGGGATCGCTTGATTTTATTGGACCAAAACTTCGGAACCATCCGTCACTCCAGTCTCATCTGCCCACCTAACCCATCGCTTAAAAAGATTTTTAATACCCAACTAAACCTGTTTAATAAGTACCGCAGCCTTAATTTAGTGTTAAGCGAAGACGAATACTTCGATCCTGAATTAATCAATGCGTGTAGTGAATTCTGCGAATCGAATTCATTGAAATTCCAAGTATTAGATGGCCTAGAAGAGGACGATTTTCAACAAAAGGAGATTTATTTCACTTTGTCGGATACCGATCTTTTCCAGGCTATCAAATACGCGGAGAAAAAGAACTGGACTTTAGGTCAAGATATTGGCATCATTTCCTTGAATGATCATCCCTTTAAGGAAATAATAGCCGGAGGAATCACCGTGGTGAGTACTCATCCGGAGAAGTTAGGCCAAAAAGCGGCCGAAATGATCCTATCCAATCAAAAAACGGCAGAAGTCATCGAACCGAGCCTGATTATAAGACTATCACTTTAGGGTTTTATTTTGCTTGAAAAGGGCCGTGGTTTCACGGCCTCTTTTTTTTCACGTAATCGATGTTTCGTTGAATCCCTTTCAGCTTGGTACGCTTTATCGCAGAATAGTGAAATAAGGTCTGAAAAACTTCTTCAGACAATCCCTCCCAATCGACATCGTGTAAATTCGTATCAAATCTCGGTTCATTGTGTGGTTTCGAAAAGCGATTCCAAGGACACACATCTTGGCAGATATCACAACCAAAAATCCAGTTTTGAAAATCCCCCTGCAAACTGGCCGGCATCTGATCCTTTAATTCGATTGTAAAATAGGAAATACATTTGCTCCCATCCACCACATAGGGCGTTATAGCCTCTGTAGGACAAGCGTCGATACAACGTGTGCAGGTACCACAAAAGTCTTTGATAGGCCCATCTGCTGTAGCAGGTAAATCAATCAGCAGCTCTGCTAGGAAATAAAAACTCCCCTTTTTCGGAATTATCAAATTCGCATTCTTCCCTATCCAACCCAAACCAGACTTCTTCGCCCACGCTTTTTCTAAAACCGGTGCCGAATCCACAAACATCCTCCCCGAAAATTCCCCTAGATCCGTCTGCAAATCATCCCATAACTCTTGCATCTTGTCTTTGATGACCCGGTGGTAATCTTCACCGTAAGCATACTTCGAAATTTTATAGCGGTCGAAGGCGATTTCTTGAGCTGGAAAATAATTATATACGAGCGAAACAACAGTTTGACATCCATCCACCAGTTTTCTTGGATCAAGGCGCTTATCGAAATGATTCGCCATGTAGGCCATTTCACCGTGTTGATTCGAGTTTAACCAGGCTTCTAAATGCGGCGCCTCTTCCTCTAAAAATCCAGCTTCTGAAATACCGCAAAAGGCAAAACCGAAAGACTGAGCTTTGGCCTTAATTAGACGGGAAATTTCTGCTGGACTTTTTGACATTTGTTTAAAATTACAAAGGTCATTTCATTTATGCCAAAGTGTCAGAAAATTGTTTTTGGTATTGAATTTGTATGAAGGATTTCGCAATCGTAATTTTGTACCATGAAAAAGAAAGAAAACGAACAAACGCCTGAGGAAGAAATTATCAATCAAACAGAAGAAACAAGCCCAGAAACGGAAGAAACAGCTCCTGTCGATGAATTAGCAGAGATGAAGGAGAAATACCTTCGCCTGTATTCAGACTTCGAAAATTTCCGTAAACGTACGGCTAAAGAGAAAATAGAACTCATCCAAACCGCATCGGAACGTTTAATCGTTGACTTATTACCTGTCATCGATGACTATGAGCGTGCGTTAGCCAACGCACCCGAAGGAGAAATCTCCGAAGGAACGCAATTAATCTTCACGAAGATCGGTAACATTTTACAATCCAAAGGATTGAAAGAATTACCTGCTAAAGGCGAAGTATTCGACGCAGAAATCCACGATTGCATCACGCAATTCCCTGCCCCTTCTGAAGAGGAAAAAGGTAAAGTGGTCGAAGTAGTTGAGAAAGGATATACATTGAATGAAAAGGTCATCCGCTTTGCGAAAGTGGTGGTTGGAAATTAATAGATAATGGCGCAAAAAAGAGATTATTACGAGATATTAGGAGTTTCTAAATCCGCATCGGAAGACGAGATCAAGAAGGCATACCGCAAAATGGCGGTAAAATACCATCCTGACAAGAATCCAGATAACAAGGAGGCAGAAGAAAAATTCAAGGAAGCAGCGGAAGCCTATGAGGTATTAAGTAATTCCCAAAAGAAGGCACAATACGACCGTTTCGGTCACGCTGGAATGGGTGGCGCTGCTGGCGGAGGTTTTGGCGGTGGCGGTATGAATATGGAAGATATCTTCTCTCAGTTTGGAGATATTTTTGGTGGTGGAGATGAAAGTCCATTCGGAAGCTTCTTTAACCAAGGTCGTGGCGGCGGAAGACGTCAACGTAGAGGAACAGATCTTCGAATCAAATTGAAGCTAAATCTAGAAGAGATCGCCAATGGCGTAGAAAAGAAAATCAAGGTGAAGCGTCACGTAGCTTGTAAATCTTGCTCCGGTAACGGTTCTAAAAACGGAACTGACTTGAAAACATGCGGCACTTGCCAAGGTTCTGGTCAAGTTCGTCAAGTACAACAAACCATGTTAGGCCAAATGGTCACTTCCTCTACCTGTCCTCACTGTAGCGGAGAGGGTAAGACCGTAGGTGCAAAATGTGGCGACTGCTTCGGAGAAGGCCGTGTGCTAGAAGAAGAAATCATCCCGATCAAAATACCTGCTGGCGTTTCAAACGACATGCAGCTTTCAATGTCAGGAAAAGGAAACGTTCCTCCTCGTGGTGGCGTAGCCGGTGATTTACTCATTGTTATTGAAGAAGAAGCACACGATCTATTACACCGCGATGGAAACAACGTGATCTATGATTTATACGTAAACTTTGTGGATGCTGCCTTAGGCACGTCAGTAGAAGTTCCTACCATCGGTGGAAAAGCAAAGATTACCTTAGACGCAGGAACGCAAAGTGGAAAAATCTTACGCTTAAAAGGTAAAGGGATCAAAGAACTAAATGGATACTCAGTAGGTGATCAATTAGTGCACGTGAATATTTGGACACCTAAGCAAGTAAGTAAAGAGGAAACAGAATTATTAGAAAAACTCCGTGCCTCCCCTAACTTCGCCCCACAACCTGGGAAAGCGGAGAAAGGATTCTTTCACAAGGTGAGGGATATGTTCTCTTAAAAAAAAGAGGCTTTCTTTTTCAAAGAACAAAGAACAAAGAATAAAGCACAAAGAATAAAGTTTGTATCGCCTTCGGCGATGATTTCATGAAGTGTTTTGATTACTGAAACATAAAAAGAGCGGCAAATGCCGCTCTTTTTATTCCATCATTATTCTTTATGCTTTATGCTCTATACATTATTGCAATCTACCCATCTGCTTCGTAAACTTCGCCTCTAATGCCTGGTATTTCGCAGGATTCACATTCGAAGCCTTTAACGCAGAGACCACTAAGTTCATTTCGTAAATGGCAATTTGTACATCACGTTCGTGGTATGCATAGCGGCCATCTAAGTAGTAATCTAATAATTGATCATCGCGATCTACCATGCGTTTTGCAATTCTAAGCGCAGAGGTAGCATCACCCACAGCAATATACAATTCCACCATCGAAGCGGAGAATTGATCGTAAGGAATGACTTTATCTGGCATTTTTTGGTCTAAATAATCCAAAACTTTCTTAGCCTTAGCGTAATTTCCTTCGCGGACTAATTGATCTGCTAAACGGTACACGCTTAAGCGAGCTGTTACCGAAGGAATACCTAGGTAGAAATCACCATGGTAATAGATCTTATCATTATCTAGGCCTTTCCAATACATCTTTTTCAAGATGTTGTCAGACATGATTTGGGTATTTACATAGCCATCATTCGCGCCTGGAATCTTGAAAGGCATCAAACGATACGCATAACCTTCTAATTGCATCGACTCCTTCAAACCTAAGTATTGGTCATTAGGCAAAGTAGATGCAAAATAGATCGGACGTTTCCAGCCAGAGACAGCATTGTTTGAAATGATCTCTAATTGAATCAATTCCCCTTTGTAGATGTTGTGCGAAGGTAATTTCCAACCTAGCGCTGGTGACATGTAAGGAACAAATTGCTTAGGGAACCAATTCGTTTTAGCCACCGCAGCGATATCTACTGGGATCACCACCGAATCTGTAGGCAAGGTGTTGATCGTTTCGCCTAATTGCGTTTGCTCCTGGATAGAAGGGCTGTCTTTATGCAATAAGTCCAAATAGTCCGGTAAAGACATCGCAGTCAAACCTTCTTTGGGATTGAATAAAATCTGGTCATTTACTCCTTCCATTAACTGATCCTTAGACAATAGAATCGGTAAAGGTTGTGATTCATAGGTCTTGCGCTTCATTTGATCAATGTACCAATCTGTTCCTAAAAGGGACAAGTTACATACACGAACGTCTGTTCTGAATCCTTCGACTTCTTGTACGTACCAAAGCGGGAACGTATCATTATCCCCACCCGTAAATAGAATCGCGTTAGGTGCGCAAGAATTCAATAGGTTTTTAGCAAAATCAATTTGGTGTACACGACCGCTTCTATCATGGTCATCCCAGTTTTGTTGAGCCAAAATCGCCGGAGCCGTTAAACCTAATAAAGCAGCAATCGCCCATTTGGCCTTATCTGCTTTCACAAACTTCTGAATAAACTCAAGTATCTGCATCACCGCAAATCCCGCCCAAATCGACATGAAGTAAAAAGAACCCACGAAGATATAATCCCGCTCACGCGGCTCTGTAGGTGGCGAATTCAGGTAAACGGTTAAGGCAACTCCGGTTAATACGAACATTAATATCGTCACCAAAAGGTCCTTATCGTTCTTGCGAAGCATATAGAAGAACCCTAGTAGTACGAAGATGATCGGTAAGAAGAAGTAATTATTACGCGCCTTATTGTTGCGTAAAATGTCCGGTAATTTCGAGCTATCCTCGAACGTATTAATCGCCCAAGCATCTTGGAAATCACTTTCGCGACCCACAAAGTTCCACAATAAATAGCGCATGTACATATGCCCTAATTGATGCGTAAATAGGAATTCTAGGTTCTTACCAAAACTAGGTTTCTCTCCTGCTGGGATCCCAAGCATCTCTTGGTACAGCTTCACGTGATTCGCCTGATTAGAATAAACGCGAGGTAATAACATCATTTGGGTCTTATCGTATTCATACACCGGTTTCTTCGTGTATTCTACGTATTTCCCATCTTTCATCTTATAAATGGGTGTCTCTGCTCCTTCTTTGTATCCCGTCACTTCAGCCGTATAAACAGGGCCATAGATTAACGAACGTTCGCCATATTGCTCGCGTTTTAGGTACTTTAAAAAGTTTAAGATATTACTCGGATCATTCTCATTAATAGGCGTATTATAACCTGAACGCACTAATGCTACCGTATAGGTAGAATAACCGATCAGTAAAAAGACGAAGGAGAAGAGGGCTACGTTGAGTACTTCCTTTCCTTTGGCATACGAATAACGTATCCCAAAAACCACCGCAGCTATCAATAAAATCAAGAAAACAATCGCTCCTGAACCATACGAGAATCCCAAGGTATTCACGAAAGTCAACTCAAATTGGAAGGCTAAACTAGGCAAACCTGGAATAATGCCAGAATTGATGATGCCTAGAATAAACAGAGCCACTAAAATCGAAATCACCCCACCGGTTAACGTAGGCTTCTCATAGCGTTTGAAATAATACAATAAACCCAAGGCCGGAAGCGTCACTAAGTTCAACAAGTGGACCCCAATCGACAATCCCACTAAATAGGCAATGAACAAAATCCAACGATTTGATTCTGCTCTATCTTCTACTAACTCCCACTTAAACGCCGCCCAAACCACAATCGCCGTAAAGAAGGACGACATCGCATATACCTCTGCTTCGACTGCTGAGAACCAAAACGTATCAGAGAACGTGTAAATCAAAGATCCTACCACACCGGAAGCCAATAAACCAAAACGCTCATTCGCATTCAAGTCTTCAAACGACTTCTTGATCATCTTGCGACCGATCATCACGATGGTCCAATGCAAGAATAAAATAGTCAAGGCACTACTCAAAACTGACAACATATTCACCCAATACGCCACTTTTGTAACGTCACCCAGGGCTAGCAAAGAGAACATACGTCCTAACAATAAGAACAAAGGGGCCCCTGGAGGGTGAGGTACTTGTAATTTGTAGGCACAGGCGATGAACTCTCCACAGTCCCAAAAAGAGGCCGTAGGCTCCACTGTCATCGTATAGGTAATTAGCGCAATCAGGAAAACTCCCCAACCCGTCCAATTATTCAACTTTTTAAAACTCCACATAGGTCAGATTAATTAAACTGTTTTAAGAATCGCACGTCATTCTCCGTGAATAGACGTAAGTCTTTGATCTGGTATTTTAACATCGTAATACGCTCGATACCCATTCCAAAAGCAAAGCCATTGTATTTCTTCGAGTCAATTCCCACATTTTCTAATACATTCGGATCCACCATTCCAGCACCGGCAATCTCTACCCAACCAGCTCCTTTGCACACATTGCAACCATCGCCTTTGCACAATAAACAAGTGATGTCCATTTCAGCGCTAGGCTCTGTGAAGGGGAAGTAAGACGGACGGAAACGCACTTTCGTGTCTTTCCCAAACATCTCTTTGGCAAAATGATACAAGGTATCCTTCAGATCTTTAAAACTTACTTGCTCGTCCACATAGAGCCCTTCCACTTGGTGGAAAAGGCAATGGGCGCGCGCTGAGATAGCCTCATTTCGATAGACACGACCCGGCATCACCGAGCGAATCGGTGGCTTTTGGTGTTGCATTAAACGAATCTGCACGTTAGAGGTGTGCGTGCGCAATAAAACGTCATCTTGTATCTCTCCTGCCCCTTTTTCAATAAAGAAGGTATCTTGCATCTCTCGTGCCGGGTGATTCGCTGGGAAATTTAAAGCGGTAAAATTATAGAAATCCGTTTCGATCTCCGGTCCATCAGAAACCGAGAAACCCATCCGGTTAAATATCTCCAAAATACGCGCTCTCACCTTCGTCAACGGATGAAGGCTTCCTTGCGAAATCGGGTTATAGACGGTTAAATCAGAGGGAACCTCAAAGTCAGCTGTATTACCTGCAAAAGCTTCTTGAGCCTCTTCGAACTTTGTCTCCGCGGAATTTTTCAACCCATTCAAGGCTTGACCTACCTCCCGGCGATTCTCTGCTGGCACATTTTTCAACTCATCAAAAAGAGATGCTAAGCGGCTCTTTCGTCCGACAAATTGGTTACGAAAAGAGTCTAATTCGCCTTCATTCGAAATAACAAAAGCGTCAATTTCGGCCTGAAGAGCCTTTATTTGTTCATTCATTTGTGTAATTATAAAATGCGGAAACCAATAGTCGCCTGGTAATAACTTGGTTTTTGAGAGTAGTTAAATCCGTTAGGAACGGCTACCGTATTATTCAATTCTGACATCGCACCTTCGTAACGTAAGTCTAGAGATAAATTCAAAATATCAAAACCTACGCCTGCTTGATATGAAAAGCTAGAGCGATTGATAATCTCTTGAGTAGTCCCAGAGAAATAGGATTTAACTGCCGCGTCAGGATTGGTGGAAGCAGAAATGGCATATGTTGCCACCGGTCCGGCCATCACACGTAAGGGTCCTAATTTGACTCCTAGAAGCAATGGTACGTCCAATGATTTTTGAGAAAATCCTACCACACCCTGATTCGTTGTTAGGGAATTGAGGACATCTACATTCACTTCTTTAGCTGCAAAATACACTTCCGGTTGTAAGAAAACAGTACGGCCAATGCGCGCAAATGCACCTAATTGATAACCCGTCTTATTTTCTAAATTAGCGCTTAGGCTAGCCACTTTGACGGAGGAAAGATTTACCCCTCCCTTTATTCCAATTCGGAAATAATCCGCACGAGAGTGCTTTTGAGCTGTGGCTACAGATAGGATACCCACTAAAAGGGTCATCGTCATCAATGATTTTAGAGCTTTCATGGCTGTTGTGTTTTATTAACTTGTAAAATTATCCTTTTTCATCCGAAAAAAAAGAAAAAACGAAATCAAAGCGTAAATTTGAGCATAAATATTCCTCCCCCAAATGGCCAAAGCTAAAACGTCTTTTTTCTGTCAATCGTGTGGTCACTCCGCGCCGAAGTGGTTAGGTAAGTGTCCCTCTTGTGGAGAATGGAATACGTTCGTGGAGGAATTAGTGGAAGCAACTAACCATCCGGCGGAAGTTTGGAAGACCAAAGGAAGTCCGAAATCAGCCGCGAAGCCTAAGTTATTGAATGAAGTCAGCTTCGAAAACCTCCCTAAACTTACTTGCTCTGACCCTGAATTCAATCGAGTTTTAGGAGGTGGAATCGTTCCTGGCTCCTTAGTGTTAATCGGTGGAGAACCGGGCATCGGTAAATCAACCCTTTTATTGCAAGTAGCCCTTTCCTTAACCCAAACGCGTGTTTTATATGTCACAGGGGAAGAATCGGAACAACAAATTAAACTAAGAGCGGATCGCTTAGCGGCAAAATCTGACTCCTTATATATTCTAACGGAGACGAATACGCAATCGATCTTTAGGCACCTAGTTGACCTTGAGCCCGAATTAATCATTGTTGATTCGATACAAACTTTGTTTTCAGACCAAATAGAGTCAGGTCCTGGCTCTGTTTCTCAAATACGAGAATGTGCTTTGGAATTAATGCGTTTTGCGAAAGAAAGTGGGACGCCCATCTTTTTGGTAGGTCACATTACCAAAGAAGGTTCCATCGCCGGTCCTAAAGTCCTTGAACACCTCGTGGATACCGTTTTGCAGTTTGAAGGAGATCGCCATATGATCTACCGCATTTTACGTACCACTAAAAATCGTTTTGGCTCGACTTCTGAATTAGGGATCTACGAAATGCTAGGGAGTGGATTGCGACCTGTCACTAATCCATCAGAAATCCTCTTATCGCAACGCGATGAACCTTCCTCTGGAATCGCCATCGGTACGCTGATGGAAGGAAATCGTCCTCTTTTAGTGGAAATTCAATCGTTAGTGAGTGCGTCCTCCTATGGGAATGCGCAAAGAACCGCGAACGGTTACGATGGCAAACGACTAAGTATGTTGATTGCCGTTTTGGAGAAAAGAGGCGGCTATAAATTAGCGACACAAGACGTTTTCTTGAATATAACGGGAGGAATACGCGTGGACGATCCAGCATTGGATTTAGCTACTTGTATGTCCCTAGTCTCTTCGTATGAGGACAAAATCATCGATTCATCCATCTGTTTTGCAGCAGAGGTTGGACTTGGTGGGGAATTACGTTCTGTAACTCGGATAGATCAGCGAATCGCTGAGGCGGAAAAATTAGGCTTTAAGGAAATCTGGATCAGCAAGTACAATCTGAAGGGCTTAAATTATAAACCGAATAAAATCAAAGTACAATCAGCAGCGACCTTATTGGATGTTATCCTGCACATTTGGCGTCAAAAATAGTCGCCGGATATTCCACTTCTAAGAGATGTAATCCGTGAGCTGGAACGGCACGACCGGCTTTGCAGCGGTCTTTCGAGTCTAAAATTTCTTGCAATTGCGTTTTATTCAAGCGCCCTTGGCCTACTTCAAGTAGCGTACCTACCACAGCTCTTACCATTCCACGCAAAAAACGATTTCCTTGAATAGTAAACACCAGTTCTTCTCCTCTCCAAGCCCAAGAAGCCTGCATAATAGTGCATTCAAAGGTCGCTACCTCAGTCTTAACTTTCGAGAAACATTGGTAATCTGTGTGTTGAAAAAATAGTGAAGCTGCCTCATTCATCGCATCTACATCTAATTCGACACCGAAACGATAGGCGAATTTCGCATTAAAAGGACTCTTCACAGGACTAATACGGTATTCATAGGTCCTCGAAAGGGCTGCAAAACGCGCATGAAAATCATCCGCTACCTGGTAAATTCCCTGAACCGCTAAAGAGTCAGGCAACATTCGGTTTAACCGAAATACCCAGTTTTCTTTCACCGTTTTCCCAGAAGGCAAATCGAAGTGAGCAAACTGCTGATGAGCATGCACTCCCGTATCTGTACGAGAACTTCCTACAATTTCAAGCGGTGAACCGAGTAATAAACTTAATTTGTCTTGCAAAACCGACTGAACCGTCGTTGCATTGGGCTGAATTTGGTAGCCATGAAAAGAGCCGCCATCGTACGAAAAAGCGAGTAGATAGCGGCTCATTTTACTTATTTCATTAAAGCAGTTTCTAGTGCTGTATCAAAGGATTGATACGCAGCAGCGACAGAGCTCAAAACAGCACCATCAGCCACCATATCTGTTCCTTGAACGTTTCCAAGAGCTGAGAATTGAACGCCTTGAGTCTGCAAAGCAGCTTCAAAAGCGGCTTTCTTCGCAGCATCTACTGAAACGACCACACGTGATTGCGCTTCTCCAAACCAGAATGCATCTTGGCGAATCGCCGCATCTGAAGTAACGTTAAAACCTAAACCACGAGGGAATGATGATTCCGCTAATGTTACTAACAAACCACCATCAGACACATCGTGAGCTGATTCAATTAATTTATTGGTGATTAAAGCTGAAATCGCCTTTTGTACCTTTTGTTCTGTTGCTAAATCGAAATGTGGTGCTGGAGTTGCTTTGATCCCTTTGTATGAATACACATATTCTGATGACGCAATATCATTCACAGATTCACCCACTAAATAGATGGCATCCCCTTCTTTTTTGAAGTCCAAAGTCATCTTATTCGCAGGATCCTCTAAAATACCTAACATACCGATCGTAGGCGTCGGGAAAACTGGACCTTCGTCAGAAGATTGGTTGTAGAAGGAAACGTTACCACCTGTTACGGGTGTTTCGAATGCCTCACACGATTTCTTCATGCCATTGATTGCACCCACAAATTGCCAGTATACTTCTGGAACGTATGGATTACCAAAATTCAAACAGTTCGTAATCGCCACCGGCACACCACCTGAACATACAATGTTACGAGCCGCTTCCGCTACCGCCATCGCAGTTCCTTCTTCCGGATCTGCGTTTACATAGCGTGAATTACAATCTACGGTGATAACAATGGATTTTTGAGAACCGTGTACTTTCACAACCGCTGCATCCGATGGTGCATTGGTATTGCGATTCGCACGGCCAATCGATGAATCATATTGTTGAGCCACCCACTTCTTGGAAGCTATGTTCGGGTGATTCATCATGTAGTTCAAAGCCTTAGGCAATTCTTCCTTAGGCAAATCAGCTACAGAATCTAACTTAAATTTCTTGAATTCTTGGAAGTAAGCAGGCTCTTTGTACTCACGGTGGTATACCGGAGCACCACCACCTAATACTAAATCATCTGCAGGAACATCCGCCACTAAAACGCCATCTTGATAGAATTCAAGGCGTTTTGTATCCGTCACGGTACCAATTTGCTCACAATTCAAATCCCACTTATCAAAAATACGTTTCGCTTCATGCTCACGTCCTTTCTCCACGACGATTAACATACGCTCCTGAGACTCAGATAACAAGATCTCGAATGGCTGCATGTTCGGTTGACGTGTAGGAACTTTAGAAAGATCAATAATCATTCCGTGTTCTCCTTTCGCAGACATTTCAGACGTCGAGCAAATAATACCTGCTGCACCCATATCTTGAATACCAATCACGCAACCGGCTTCGATGATTTCCAAAGAAGCCTCTAACAATAATTTCTCTTGGAATGGATCCCCTACTTGAACCGCAGGTAATTTCTCAGATGACTTCGCCGTAATATCTTCCGAGGCAAAACTTGCCCCACCAATTCCATCTTTTCCCGTCGCAGAACCCACGATAAACACCGGGTTACCCACGCCATAGGAAATAGCAGACGCTTGCGTACCTACTTTTAATATACCCGCTGAAAACGCATTTACGAGCGGATTCACATTATAACAATCATCAAATTGAACCTCACCACCCACGGTAGGAATTCCAAAGGCATTACCATAATCACCAATCCCCTTCACCACACCTTTCACTAACCACTTCGTTTTCGCTAAATCAATATTACCAAAACGCAAAGAATTCAATTGCGCAATCGGACGCGCACCCATCGTGAAAATATCACGGTTGATACCACCCACCCCTGTCGCCGCACCTTGGTAAGGCTCTAAAGCAGATGGGTGATTATGTGATTCAATCTTAAAAGCACAACCTAAACCGTCTCCTAAATCAACCAAACCGGCATTTTCCTCACCCGCTTTCGCTAACATACGTGGTGAGTCTTTAGGCAAAGTCTTCAACCAAACGATTGAATTCTTATAACTACAGTGCTCAGACCACATAACAGAGAAAATCGACAATTCGGTAAAATTAGGCTTGCGACCTAAAATCTCCTGAATGCGATCATACTCTTCGGGCAATAATCCTAATTTTTTGGCTGTTTCGACGGTGGGAAGGGTTCCGATTGATTCCACTTAATTGAGTTTAAAATTGAAATGTAAAGATAGGAAATCTTACGCATTGAGCATAAAAATTAAAGCATAAAGCATAGAGCACAAAGCATAAATTTGGAATAAAAAATGGCTGAAGCCCATTTTTTATAATAAGAGTAGGGAAAAAAAATTGTAACAACACATTTCTAAAGTCATTCGCGAAGCGAATACCTACTTTGTGCTTTGTGCTTTACTCTTTGTGCTTTAGATTTAAAGAAAGTCTGCGACTTTCTTTAAATCCCCCAATACTCCCGATCCTCCGGAACATCGACATCACGGAATTTATCAGAAAAGTGAATGATTTCGCAGAGCATTGGATTTTGGCGCCAAAATTTGCCCAAACCCTGGTCCCCACTCCAACGATTAAATAAAGGACGCAATGAAGTTGGAATTAATACCGGTGGAGAATTCACTCCTTGAAATGAGGCAACAATGGCTCTATTAGGATTAGCCATTGAAGTCAAATTCTTTAGATGAGTAGAGGTCAAAAAAGGCAAATCACACAAGAGCACTAAGACATCTTTGGAAAAATCAATCGTTTTCAAGCCCACTGCCAATGACTCCCCCATTCCTTTGTCCCAATGTTCAACCTGAACAAAAGATAAAGTAGGAAACTCCTTTTGTAATTTCTCGATGATACGAATGGATTGATCCACTTCAGCACCTAAACAGACTTGAACCTCTTTGCAAACACTAAAAGCGAGGCGAATGGACCGCTCTAAAAGGCTTTGGCTCTGATACACTAATAATTGTTTGGCTTCTCCTAAACGGGACGAAGCGCCCGCCGCTAATATTAATCCGGTCATCTGTTCTGTTGAATTTCACTAATTTAAATAAAAATTATTAAAGCAGAGGTGCTAATTTTAGGGAATGCTTCTAGAAAACGAAATCCAATTTATTCAAGAAAACCTACACAGGGATCCGGTTGCGATTGCCCTAGAAGCAGCAAAATACCCCGATTTAGACGTTCCTCGTTTAGTGGGCCAAATCAAAGCCAGACAAAAACTCAAGGACAAAATGCCCCAATGGGTGGCGAATGAAAGGGTATTTTTCCCTCCTGCTTTGGCATTAGAACAATCATCCTCAGAAGACACAGCACATTTTAAGGCTTCGCTACTGCACGGAAAAGTCGTGGACCTAACGGGAGGAATGGGCTTAGACAGTTATGCATTCGCACAAACAGGCTGTGAGGTCGCTTATATCGAAAGACAGGATGATCTTACTAAAATCACCGCTTTTAACCATTCCGTATTAAGGGCAGGAAAAATCCAGCATCACACGAGTGACAGCTTAAATTGGCTTTCGGAGAGTGCGGAATTATTCGACTTCCTTTATGTAGATCCCGCCCGAAGAGATGGCGCTGGCAACAAAGTCGTCCTATTACAAGATTGCGAACCTAATGCACTTGAATTAATCCCCTATATCAACAATAAAACCAGTTTATTGATAAAAACGAGTCCTTTATTGGATTTAGATCGGGCCATCAAGGAGTTACAAGGGGTCGAAAAAATCTATATTGTCTGCGTTAAAAACGAGGTGAAAGAGTTGCTCTTTTTGAAGACTGCGCATTCATCGGAAGATCCTACCATCGAAGTAATCGAATTATCTCAAGCCGATTCGCTGCTAGTTGAGCGTAAAAAATCAATTGAATCTGCAAGCATTTGCAACTTCGGCCCTGTTTCAAACTACCTATATGAACCCCACGCGGGTGTGCTGAAAGCTGGATTCTTTAAATCTGTAGCTGAAGGTTTGCAGAAAATAGCACCTAATACTCATTTGTATACTTCAACGGAGCTACATACTAATTACGCTGGGAGGACGTTTGAGGTTTTAGCAGTGGGACCTTTGGAAAAAAAATGGATTCAAACTGTTTTGCCTGCGGGAAAAGCGAGTATTTCCACTCGAAATTTCCCCATTAAGGCCGATGAAATACGGAAGAAATTCCAATTGAAAGATGGAGGGGAATTGACTCTTTTCGCTTTCAGAGATCAAGCAAACAAAAACAAGGTTGTCCTAGCTAAAAAAATCTCCTAACTTTAATAAAAATTTAACCTTATGAAGAAGATCGCTATCCTACTTTTCTTTTCTGCTTTTGCCTTCCATGCGTCAGCTCAAGTTTTCTCCGGAATGTCTGAAGTAGATAAATCGAAGAAAGAAGGAGTTTACACGTTCGTTAATACACAAGAAAAATACGCGAGAGCAAGCTGGAAAGCTTATTTGAGCAAATTTGGTAAGGTGATCGAGGGAAAAAATGGAACTTTCTCTAGTTCAGACATCAAGATAGCAGGTATCTCAGATAGTCCTTTAGTACTAGTTTCTAAAGTATCAGAAGAGAATAAGAAAGTGAAATTATTCGTCTCCATTGCCACAGGAACGGACGAATACATCCAAACAGGACACGCAAAATTGAGTGAGACAAGTACTTGGATGGAGGACTTTATCAAAATCGTGGAATTAGAAGAAGCGGTAAGAATCGAGGAAAACAAATTAGCTGAGTTGATCTCAGCTCAAGCGAAGAATAGCAAACAGGCGGAACGTTTAATCCGTGAATTAGACTCTAATGCCCGCCAAATCAACAATTTGGAAGAGCGATTAAAAGAGGCAAAAATCGAAAAAGAAAAGATTTTAACGAATCAGGTTCAGAATAAAGTCGATCAAAAAACGAAAGAAGAGGAAATTGCTGTTCAAAAAGCAGCCGTTGAATCTGCGAAACAAAAAATCAAATGAAGAAACTGATCATCGCGCTTTTCACGATATCACTATTTTGCAACTTTGGAAGAGTGGAATATTCTGCACTTAATCCGAAAGCAAAAACGATTCAAACTGACTCAACAGCCAGAATGGCAACTGCGAATCCCTCAAAAGTAGTTTCTAGCGAAACTCCAACAGAGCAAGATTCTCCAGAAGCTTCTGAGGAAAGCACAGGTTGGTCTAACTATGTGGCATTAGGTATTAAAACCTTTTTTGCGACCTTGTTAAAAATCTTGGTAGCCTAATATGCTATCCTACTCCATTTCCACTCCTATTCAGGCTCCAGTTAGCCACGTAAAAGAACTTTTTACTGCTGAATTGCTAGTTAAATTATCTCCTCCCTTCCCTTCAGTCGCTTTGCAGCGATTTGATGGTTGCAAGAAAGACGATAATGTCATTCTTGTCATTAACCTAGTTTTCATGAAAGTCACCTGGAGTTCACTTATCATTGAAGACAAAGAAACGGACGATGAATGGTATTTTATCGACCAAGGAGTCAAAATGCCCTTTGGTTTACAGTATTGGCAACACAAGCATCGAGTTAAGAAAACCTCCGAAGATGCTTGTGAAATTATCGATGAAATTTCATTTGATACCCGTTATGCATTTTTGAATTACCTTCTTTTCCCCTTTCTTTGGGGAATGATTTTCTACAGAAAACCATTTTATAAAAAGTATTTATCCCTCGTCAACGCACTATGAAATTAACTTTAACGAATAAAATTATTATTGGCTTTATCTTAGGCTTAGTGCTGGGAGAGTTCTTTTTCCTTTATTTTGCGCCAGAAGTTAGCCACGATTTAGGGGCTAAAGTTCAAATCGTTTCCAAGATCTTCCTTCGCCTAATCAAGATGATTGTAGGTCCCTTGGTATTCTGTACCCTTGTCGTGGGAATCGCGAAACTAGGCGACTTCAAGGCTGTTGGTCGTATTGGAGCAAAAACCATCGGTTACTTCTATTTTGCGACTATTTTATCATTAGTAACTGGCCTTGTGGTTGTAAACATCACCCAACCGGGTAGTTTGCAAAGTTGGCCTAAACCGGCCTCTGGCACAGAAACGGGTATTGATGCTTCCAAAGCTAAAACAATGGAAGATTTCATATTACATATCTTCCCAGATAGCTTTTTCAAGGCTTTGGCAGAAAACGAAATCCTTCAAATCGTCATATTCTCTCTTTTCTTCGGTGTCGCTTTAGGCTCCATCGGTGAAGTAGGGAAACGCTTAATTAACGTCATTGAAAACTTAGCGGAGGTCATCTTTAAGATGGTGAATTATGTAATGGAAGTGGCTCCATACGCGGTTTTTGCAGCGATGACCACTGTGGTTGCGAATAAAGGTTTGAGCATTTTGATTAGCTACGGTTATTTGATGATCTGCTTCATGGGCGGTCTATTATTCTTCACGGTCGTGATCTTATGGATCATTTGTTTGGTGAACGGTATTAACTATTGGAAACTATTAAAGGAGCTAAAAGAGGCCTTATTGATCTCTTTCTCGACAGCAAGTTCAGAAGCGTCCTTCCCTCAAACAATCGCAGCTTTGGAGAAATTCGGTTGTAGCAGACGTATTGTAGGCTTTGTATTGCCTTTAGGATACAGTTTCAACCTGGATGGGTCGATGTTATATATGACCTTCGCGACCGGATTTATTGCGCAAGCTTATGGCGTTCATTTAAGTTTAGAACAACAAATTACGATGCTATTGACTCTGATGATTACGTCCAAAGGTATAGCGGGCGTTCCTCGCGCCTCACTAGTAATTATCGCAGGAACCTTAACAATGTTCAATCTTCCAGCGGAAGGAATCGCCTTATTATTAGGGGTGGATCCATTCCTAGATATGGGTAGAACGGTGACCTCGGTAGCGGGGAATGGCGTTGCTACGTGTGTGGTTTCTAAATGGGAAGGAGAATTTAATCCGCCTTTGGCAGATTAATTTTCTGATCAAAGGTCATTTGAACGGCTTTACGAGCTGGGATAATCGAAGCTAAAAAGGTGATCACCATCACCACTAAAGCAGTCATCAAAAAGTCAAACCATTCCATTTGAATGGGATAGGCATCAATTAAAGCGTTCGGGATTCCTAAAGGGATAATTCCGAACGTTTGTTGTATCCAGCCCAAGGCAAAACCAAGCAACATACCCACAACCGCTCCAGAAAAACTAATAAATAGTCCTACAGATAGAAAAATGCGCAACAATTGCTGCTGTGTAATGCCCATCGCTAATAAGGTTCGGAGGTCTTTTCGCTTTTCAATGACTAATAAAGAAAGGGCATAAAAAAGCGTAAAGGAGGCAATACCCATAATAAAGGCCATCAAAATAAACACGAAAAGTTTCTCGATTTTAATGGCCCGCAATAGGATAGCATGTTGCTGATCACGCGTTTGAACCTGGAATTTTCCGCCCACTATTTTTTGAATGGCAGATTGAACATCTGTCTCTAGTACACCCTCCGCTAACATAATCTCAAAACGAGACACCGTAGTGGAATCCGCTAAGGTCAATTCACGCATCCAATTCAGGGGAACTAAAATCATCTGATTATCAAAGGACTGTTCTACTTGCAAGACTCCTGAAGGAAAAAAGCCTTTTTGATTCGCCGCGTCTTGGGTCACTTGGAATTTTGCCAAAGCCTTTTGATTCGGATACCACGCCTCGATAGGGTGGTAAATATCCTCAAAATTCATCCCCATCGCCATATATACACCTGCACCCACCATCCCAAACGGATGTCCATCGTACTCAACTAGGTAATCTCCATCTACCAATTGATTTTTTAAGCGCTTAGAGGCTATAAAGGAGGCGTCAACCCCTTTTAGGGTGACCACTAATTGCTTACCATTATACCGAATTAGCGCTTGATCCTCTAAAATGGATTGGACTGATTTTACACCAGAAACGGAAGCAATTTGTTGAATTTGATTTGAACTCAAGGAAAAACGCGTTTCAGAAGTTGAAACAATGCTTAAATCGGGATCAAAGGTTTTAAAAAGGCCTTTTTGGAAATCTTCTAATCCATTAAAAACAGATAGAATAAGGACCAAAGCCATGACTTCCACCCCTACCCCTATCATCGAAATACGGGAAATTAAGGTGATAAAACTCGCCTTAAATGGGGAAAAAAAATACCTTTTCGCAACAAATAAGGAAACGCTCATCTTGATTAATCAATTTCGTCTGCCACTCGATTAGGAACATCTCCCTCAGCTGGTGGAATCACTAAACCTTCGAATAAGGCTTCAATTTTAGCCGCGTAAGCCGCTGTGTCATCTAAGAAGAAGACTAAATTTGGAATGATACGTACTTGCTTGCGAATGCGATTAGCTAAGGCGTTACGAATCGCCTTGTTTTGAAGTTCTATCTGATCCATCACCGCCTCGCGATCATCGATTAGTAAAAAACTCAAATAGCATCGAGCCACGGAAAGATCTGGACTGATTTTCACCTCGGTCACCGTCACCATGCCATTTTCAAAAAGCATTTTAAATTCTTTTTGAAAAATATCACTTAAATCCTTCTGTATTTGACGGCCAAATTTTTGCTGACGCTTCGTTTCCATGCTTGCTCTCTATTTTCTAGGTCTTTTTATCTCAAAAAACACCTGCAAATTTCATAATAATAATTGGAATCACCGTAATTTAGGGCTTCGTTTAGCCAAATATGTTACAATTTATTAAATCCAATAGTCTGATTTCCCTCCTACTCTTTATGGTTTTGGGTGGACTTTTTGCTTTTCTGCATACTCAGCAGGGATTTACTTATTTCCCATGGGAGATTAAAAACTATTTAATTGGCCAAAAACTAAATCAAGGATTTCGCCTATACAAAGACATTCGGGACAATACGGGACCTTTTGCGACAGGGTTTTATCAGTTACTTGATTTTCTTTCCATTCCACTTTCCTATAATCCCTATGTCGCCTTCCTTCTCATCGCGACACAAGCTTACCTTTTTCATCAGACGATTGCTCAATTTGATTTGATGCCTAAATTAGGCGGACTTGCCTTCGGTGTGTATTTATTGCTATTCCATTTATCCTCGGAATTTCACGTTCCTGATCCTGCTTTACTGGGATTAACCTTTATTCTATTAGCCTGGAAAGAGATTATTCAACAACAGAAAACCCTTTTAGTCAATGATCGGGTATTTTTAGTCGGAATTTATTTAGCCACAGCAACCCTTCTTTTTCCAGCCTATTTTTGGTTATTACCTTGGGCAATTTTGAGTTTATTATTCTACTCAGGGGTATCGATTAGACAAATGATTTTAGTATTAATCGGTTACCTAGTTATTATTACAATCGCTAGTTTAGTCTTTTCATTTCGTGGAAACTTGCCTTATTTATGGCAAGTTTATAGCGATTCAGCCTTTACCTTTCATTTGATTTCTTGGCAGGAAAGCAAATTGGTGCTATTCAGTTTTGCTCCCGCGATTATGATAGGAATTTGGGGTTTGTACAAGGTCGTAGGGAACCCTAAAATCAGGGCACATGCTCAGAAAGCACAACAAACAACCATTATCTGGTTCTTCTTCAGCTTCATTTCGATAGCGAATTTCCCTTCCTATAATCGGATTAATTTTGTTCTGCTACTTCCTCCTTTGGCCTACTTTGGTCTGAACCTATTTTACCTCATCAAGAAAAATTGGCAAAAGGAATTAACATTTGTATTATTAATTATCGCCGTATTTTTCACAGCGAAACAAGATCAAACAGGCTTAGAAATCGCAAATAATAGAACCAACAAAATTCCGGTAAGCGGCCAAAAACTACTCATATTAGGGCCTGAAATTCAGGAATACCTGCACAATCAAATGGCTGGACCTTTTGTTAACTGGGATTTAGCGAAACCCCTATTAAGCCAATTAGATTCGTATAAAAACGTCATTATTGTGCAAGAATACTTCGTCAAGGATCAGCCTACTTACATTTATGATTCAGAAGGGTATTTTGCCAAAATAGGCCAACACCTCCCCTACATCACCCAACAATACGTACTAGTGAGTCCTAAATTGTACAAGAAGAAATAGCTTAGCAGCAAGAAATTTTGTTCACACGACCTTGGTGACGACCACCTTCAAATGGTGTATCTAAAAACACCTGTAAACAAGCTTTCGCTTCCTCTAAAGAGATAAAACGCACGGGAAGACAAAGCACATTCGCGTCATTGTGCTGACGGACTAATGCGGCTACTTCTGTATTCCAAGCTAAGCCAGCACGAATACCTTGGTGTTTATTTGCTGTAATGGCTACACCATTTGCGCTTCCACATAATAATAAACCAAAACTCACCTCCCCTTTTTCTACCGCATCTGCCACTGGATGTGCAAAATCGGGATAGTCCACAGAATCAGCTGAAAAGGTACCGCAATCTTTTACAGAGATGCCTTTGGCCTCTAAAAAAGCGATTAAATCATTCTTGTAATCAAAACCAGCGTGGTCACCGCCTACTGCGAAACTTAAAGGAGTATTCATGAAATTGTGATTTATTTTTTGCAAAGGTAAAAGGATTAGTCCTACATTTAGGAAACAAATTTAAAAATATGACGGAGAATAACTGGAAAGAGGAAGAAGAGAAAATCAAACAAGCTTTTGGCGACAAAACCTGGGCTCAGATTAAATCAGAGGAGTCATGGCGTATTTTCAAAATCATGAGCGAGTTCGTCGAGGGAATTGATAAATTATCTAAAATTGGCCCCTGCGTTTCCATTTTTGGATCTGCACGAACCAGCCCAGATAGCCCTTATTACAAGATAGCAGAAGAGATTGCGGCGAAATTAGTACGCCACGGATACGGTGTCATCACCGGTGGTGGCCCCGGAATCATGGAAGCGGGTAACAAAGGTGCCGCCAGTGAAAGAGGCCGTAGTGTGGGTTTAAACATCGAATTACCCTTTGAACAAACCCCGAATCCCTATATCGATTCAGATAAAAATATGAATTTCGACTTCTTCTTTGTGCGCAAAGTGATGTTCGTGAAATATTCGCAAGGATTTATCATCATGCCGGGAGGATTCGGAACGTTGGATGAGATGTTTGAATCTTTGACCCTGATTCAAACTCACAAAATAGGGCGTTTCCCAGTAGTTTTAGTGGGAAAAGAGTATTGGGGTGGTTTAATCGACTGGATGAAAAAGACGATGGTCGCCGCAGGAAATATCCATGAGGAAGATTTGGAACTATTTGCTTTAGTAGACACTCCCACAGAGGCCGTGCGCGTAATCGACGACTTCTATGCGAAGTATTTACTGAAACCGAATTTCTAGTTTTTAGCGAAAAAGTGTTTGATATCTGCCAAAGACAAAGCATTCAAAGTCAACTCTCTTAATAAACCTCCTTTTCGCCCCACTTTGACTCCCCATTCCATATCCAGTAAACCGGCTATGGCATGGGCATCTGGATTGATAGAGACAAAAACCCCTTTATCCATGGCTTCGTAGATGTGACGCCAGTCTAGGTCTAATCGATACGGACTCGCATTTAATTCGATGCTCACCCCGTTTGCTTTACAAGCGTCTAAGATCTTGGACATCTGTAAAGGAAAACCTGGTCTTGCCAGCAACAATCGGCCAGTAGGATGGCCTAAAATAGACGTATAGGGATTTTCAATCGCTTTGATCACCCTCGGCATCGCCTTTTCTAAATCCATCGTTAAGCCAGCGTGTACGGAGGCCACTACATAGTCAAACGAGGCTAAAATGGAAGGCTCGTAATCTAAACTCCCATCGGGCAAGATGTCCGATTCAATTCCTTTTAAAATCTGAAAATCGGACCACTGTGTATTCAATTGATCTATTTCTTCGTGCTGACGTTGCACATCCTCCTCTTTCAAACCACCCGCATAGGCTGCATATTTCGAGTGATCTGCAATCCCGAAATAACTTAGTCCTAAATCGCGGCAGGCTTCAGCCATTTCAGTCAAGGTATTTTTTCCATCGGAATAGGTCGAGTGATTATGCAAACAACCGCGTAAATCGGCGTATTGAATTAACGCCTTTTCACCGTGTTTTGCGTGCCAATCAAATTCCTGTAAACCCTCCCGCATTTCAGAAACGATAAACGGCAAAGTTTGAGAGGTGTAGATCTCTGATTCTTCTTTGAACTCTTTTCCCTCAAATCGTTCATAAAAGTGAACATGAGCCAAGTGCTCCGGCGAAGCTGACAGAGCAAATAATTTTGTCACCCATTCTCCAGCAGAAGCAAAGTGAATTTCGATGGGAATCAAATGACCCTTTGCGAAACCTCTCCAAGTAAAAGGAGATGATTCCTTCAGATCCTCTTCTAACCTATCTACTGATTGCAGCAGCCCTGAAGCTCCAAATAAATCATCCGTCTCCACTAAAAATACCAGCGAGTTAATCACTTCACAATTTCGGCGCAACTCCCCTGCAATGGATACTGTAGAGAAAAAAGTCTTGAGTTCTTGTGCGATTTCATCCGCTAAATCTTGCGCTTTATTGATACGCAATTTGCTGGAATTTGATTTAATGAAATGGATATTCAGCGTGACACTTTCCACCACTGCGCCACCAAATCCTTTGAGATTCGCTAAACGCCCATCCTCACATGCCTCTAACAAATCATCAATTTCAGTTATTTGTAATTCCTGCCAAATCGTTCTTACCTTTTTAGGACCTAAGCCCTTTATCTTCAATAAGGTCAGTAAACCAGGAGGAGTCTGTTCAATGATCTGTTCTAAATCAAGACACGTTCCTGTAGCGGCCACATCTTTAACAATCTGAACCACCACTTTACCCACCCCTGGAATAGCGAGTAATTCCACTTCCGGCAATGACGAGATTAAACCCGGAAATTTATCGAGGCCACGCGCGGCGAAAGCTAGATTCTTACTTTTGAATTCATTTACGCCATGTAAATCCCAAAGCTTAACAAGTAGCTCGAGCGCGTCGACGATTTGATCATTATCCATAGACAAATATAATCTAAAATAAAGTGGCTCCCTCCTTTGCAAGCAACCATTCCTTCCGCCATAATCCTCCACTATATCCCACGAGTTTACCGGTAGATCCAATGACACGGTGGCAAGGATGAAAGAGTAAAATCGGGTTTTGGCCATTGGCATTCCCTACCGCCTGCGCTCCTTTGGGCATTTCTAATCGTTTCGCAATTTCAGCATAGGTAGCAGTGGACCCTGTAGGGATATCTTTCAAGGCCGTCCAGACTTTTTGCTGAAAGGGTGTTCCGATGGTTGGATCAATGGGAAATTCCTGTAGGATACCTGTTTCAAAGTACGTATGTAAAATTTCTTTAATCAGCTGAATATCAATCGAATGATTTTCATTTGCTGTTCCTTCCTCTTCTACAAAAGTACAAGAGCGCAAACCTGCATCTGCTAATTCCAAACGTAAAATGCCAATTGGACTAGAGAAATAAAATTCTGAGTGTAACATAAGACTTCAATTTCCCACAAAAAATGGTAAATTTCCAATAATTAAGAGGCTATTATTGGAAATTTTGAAAATTAACTTTGTTTTGGAAAATCAAAACAAAAATTAAATTCTAAATTATAATCATATCAAGCATTTTAACACATTATACCATGAATTTCTCCTTTAATAACTACGACCCGGAAGGGTTTTTCGATGAAATGTTCGAAGCAGACGGGAGTGTCCGTTTCGGATATGAACACTTCAAAGAACGCGTAGAACAACTCAGCAAAGAGGAGTTTTTGAGCCGTCAACAATCCGCAGAAAGAGCCTTAATGGCCATGGGAATCACCTTTAACGTTTACGCAGAGAACGAAGGAACCGAGCGCATCATGCCGGTGGATATCATACCGCGTATCGTAGAGGCAAAGGAATGGGAGAAAATTGAGAAAGGATTAATTCAACGCATTACCGCCTTGAATTTATTCTTAAATGATATTTATTCCGACCAAAAAATCATCAAAGACGGAATCATTCCCGCCGAAGTCATCAACTCATCGAAAGACTTTTTAAAGCCTTGTATTGGTATAAAGCCTGCCAAAAACATCTATATCCATATCACTGGAACGGATTTAATTCGTGGAAGTGATGGGGAATACATGATTTTAGAGGATAACCTTCGCTGCCCATCCGGAGTATCGTATATGATGGAAAACCGGGAACTGTTAAAGCAAACCTTCCCAGAAGTCGTTGCAAAGACGCAAATTAGACCTATTTCTGATTACCCAAATAAGTTATTAGAAATGCTGCGATTCATCAGCGATCGACCAGATCCGACCGTCGTAGTATTGACACCAGGAATCTATAATTCCGCCTATTTCGAACATTCCTACCTTGCCCAACAAATGGGCGTGGAGTTAGTCGATGCGCGTGATTTAGTCGTACATGAGGGCTATGTCAAAATGCGGACCACGAAAGGTTTCCAAATTGTTGACGTCATTTACCGACGCATCGATGATACATTTTTAGACCCTACCGTCTTTAATCCAGACTCCATGATCGGGATTCCAGGCATTTTTGAAGTGTATAAAAATGGAAAAGTAGCCATAGCGAATGCCCCAGGAACCGGCGTAGCGGACGATAAAGTGATTTATGCCTACGTACCTCGCATCATCAAATACTACTTAAACGAGGAACCGATTATTCAAAACGTCAAGACCTACATTTGTGCTGAAGAAGAGGACCGCAACTATGTACTAGCTAACATCGAAAAGTTAGTAGTTAAAGAGGCGAATGAGGCAGGTGGTTATGGTATGTTAATTGGGCCAAAATCCACCAAGGAAGAACAAGAAAAGTTCAAAGCTCTCATCCTTAGCAATCCTAGGAACTACATCGCCCAACCGACGATCTCCTTATCTCGCGTTCCTTGCTTAATCGAGGATCACGCGGAAGGTCGCCACGTGGATCTCAGACCCTATATTCTGTATGGAGATGGGGTAAATGTGATGCCAGGCGGCTTAACTCGAGTAGCTTTGAGAAAAGGCTCGCTTGTGGTTAATTCTTCGCAAGGGGGTGGGTCGAAGGATACGTGGGTTATGTATTAGGTCTTCGGGTTCTGAATCGTCGACAGGTCAAATGATTCAGAACCCGAAAACCTACTACATATCTAGAAAAAATAAAGGGTCAAATAATTTTGCCGCTGAATAATCAATACATATCAGGGGAAGTAGACAGTGGGTAGTTGTCAGTAAATTTGAGAGTAGAGATTTGAGAGCAAAGAGTAGAGACTGTCCACTGAACACTGTCCACAGCCAACTAACCCCACTCCATCAAAAAAGGGGCGAATGCCCCTTTTTTGATTCTACATCTATACTCTCTACTCTCCTATCTCTACTCTTGATTACGTAGTATATCCTCTAAAGTCTCTCTTCTCCGAATCACCCGTGCAACACCGCCATCCAACAATACCTCAGCAGGTAAGAAACGCGAGTTATAATGCGAGGCCATCGTAAATCCATAGGCCCCTGCATTCGCTAAGGCAATGATATCGCCTTCCTTTACTTCATTTAATAAACGTTCGTTTTGTTTGCCGTTAAGGTCAAATGAAAACGTATCCGTTTCACAGATATATCCTGTCACTCTATAGTCTTCTTGCTTAGAGGAATCTTGATTCGAAGCATTGAAAATGTAGTGGTAAGAACCATACATCATGGGGCGTATCAAGTGATTCAAACCTGAGTTAATTCCTACAAAGGTTTTTACTGGATCGCGTTTTACAACGTTCGTTTCTGTTAAGAATGTGCCTGACTCACTCACTAAAAACTTGCCCGGCTCTACCCAAAGGCGCAATTCGCGACCGTATTTTTGACAGAAGGCACGAAAGGCGTTGCTCATGATTTGGCCTACTTCTTGCATATTTACTCCTGGATCTTCTGGAGAATAAGGAACTTTGAATCCACCACCTAGATCGATGATTTGCAAGTCCTTGAAGTCATAAGCAAAGTCAAAAAGGGCCGAAGCAGCTTGCTCGAACGTCTTTCCATCTTTAATATCAGAACCGGTGTGCTGGTGCAAACCGATTACGTTGATTTTGTATTGCTCGACGATAGCTAGGATTTCGGCTTTTTGGTGAATCGAAATACCAAATTTCGATTCCGGATGCGCCGTCATAATCTTCTCATTTCCCCCACCAAAAACGTGCGGCTTAATGCGAATCAAACATGGTTGTGAAGAACCATAAGTTTGTCCAAATTTTTCTAAGACCGATAAATTATCGAGGTTGACGATGGCACCTTTAGAAACCGCATATTCAATCTCTGAAAAATGAACTCCAGAGGGAGTAAACGTAATGTTAGATCCTTCGTATCCGGCAATTAAACCGAGCTCTAATTCTTGTGGTGATACGACATCCATATCGACCCCATTCTCGCGCATTAGGCGTAAAATGGATAAATTCGTGTTCGCCTTTGCCGCATATTTAATGGTCAAGTCAATTCCTTCAAAAGCACTCCTCAAAACCGAGATTTTTTCCCTAATTTTGTCAGCATCGTATACATAAAGTGGAGTACCAAATTCTTTGGCCAAATCTGTTAAAGGAATGTTCTGAATTGAATAATATGCCATAGCGAAATTTGTAAGCCACAAAGATACTAATCTAACGAATATGAAAAGAATATTAATCGCCTTATTCCTTGTAGCGCCGCTTTTAGCGAGTGCTCAGATCAAGAGTGGACCGATGTTAGGCTATTCTGAAATGAAGGAAGTTTTAGTTTGGGTACAAACCGAGAAACCAGCGGATGTGAGCATTCAATACTGGGAGAAGGGTGATAAAACAATACATAAGACGGATCCCGTACATACCGAGAAAACAACTGCTTTCATTGCACGAATCATCGCTGATGAGGTAACAATGGGTAAAAAATACGAATACGAGGTACTGGTGAATGGCAAAAAAATGGCTTTTGATTATCCATTGGAATTCCAAACACAGGAACTTTGGCAATACCGTCATGATCCACCTGCCTTCTCTTTCCTTTTTGGAACGTGTAACTATGTAAACGAAGAAGCAACCGATCGCCCTGGACGTCCTTATGGTGGCGCAGATGAGGTTTATACATCGATGTACTCGAAGAAACCTGATTTCATGTTATGGGGAGGTGATAATTTTTATTACCGCGAACCGGATTATACGAGAACGGGAATGATACACCGGAATGATCATGCGCGTGCCGTTAAATCAATTCAACCCTTGTTAGGAAGTGTACATCAATACGCGATTTGGGACGACCACGATTACGGTCCAAATGATGCAGATCGCTCATTCCCTTTGAAATACACTTCTTTAGAGATGTTCAAAATGTATTGGGGCAATCCAAATTTTGCCTTCCCGAATGAAGGCATTACCGGAAAATTCCAATGGGCAGATGTGGAGTTCTTTTTGATGGATGACCGGTGGAATAAGGCACCAAACGAATTAAATGACCCCAACAAGGACTACTGGAGTGCTAAACAAATGACTTGGTTATTAGATCAATTGTCCACATCTAGAGCTAGTTTTAAAATCATCGTCAACGGAGGTCAGGTCGTTAGCCCTGCCAAAGTATTCGAAAACATGGCGAATTACGAGGCAGAGAGAACGTATTTGTTGAAAGAATTAAAGAACCGTAAGATTCCAGGAGTCCTCTTTTTCACAGGCGATCGTCATATCTCTGATTTGAACAAATTAGAGCGCGAAGGTACTTATCCCTTGTATGACTTGACGGTTTCTCCGATGACGGCTGGAAAGGCCGATGCGGTAAAGCTAGATTATAACGAGACCTTGGTTCCTGGGACTTTGGTACAGGAGAGAGCCTTTTCTAAAATTGAAGTGACGGGCCCGTTGAAGGACCGCACGTTAACCATAACCCTTTTCAACGTTAAAGGAGAGGTATTATGGACCAAAGAACTGAAATCCAATTTATTAAAATAAGCCATGGAAGTAGTATTAAATCGCTTAGATCAAGATTTTCATTTTGAGGCAAAAGGCTCCTCTCCCATCCCCGTGCACATCGATGCGGCGGAAGGTATTGGCGGTCACAATGCGGGCGCACGTCCGATGGAGCTACTTTTAATGGGCTTAGGTGGTTGCACGGCCATTGATGTTATCCTTATTTTAAAGAAGCAACGTCAAATCGTAGAGGACTTCCAAATCCGTGTTTCAGGCGATCGCGAAAAGATCGAAGGAACGGAGAAAACACCCTTCCGTCTAATCAACATCCAATTTGAATTAAAAGGCCAAATAGACGGCTCAAAAGCCCTAAAAGCGATTCAAATGTCGATGGACAAATACTGTTCAGCTACCGCTCAATTAGAGCCTAGCTCCAAAATCACTCATACCCTCGTTTTAAACGGAGAAAAATTCGAAGCCTAATATGCAAGCTTACTTAGATTTATTAACTCACATTAAGAAAAACGGCACCTTCAAATCTGATCGTACAGGAACGGGAACGACGAGTGTTTTTGGCTACCAGATGCGCTTTAACCTAGAGGAAGGTTTCCCATTAGTAACTACCAAGAAAACACACTTAAAGTCGATCATTCATGAACTATTATGGTTCTTGAAAGGCGAAACGAATATTGGCTATTTAACTGAACATAGTGTGCGTATTTGGGATGAATGGGCAGACGAAAACGGCGACCTAGGTCCTGTTTATGGAAAGCAATGGAGAAGCTGGGAAGGCGCAAATGGCGTAGTGATCGACCAAATCAAAGAGGCTGTTGAAACATTGAAAAAGAACCCTGACTCACGTCGGATCATTGTAAGTGCTTGGAACGTGGCAGACCTGCCTAAAATGGCTTTAATGCCTTGCCATGCTTTCTTTCAGTTCTATGTGGCAAACGGAAAACTTTCTTGCCAATTATACCAACGCTCCGCAGACGTATTCTTGGGAGTTCCCTTCAACATCGCTTCTTATGCCTTATTGACGATGATGATGGCGCAAGTATGTGATTTAGGTCTAGGTGATTTTATTTGGACGGGTGGTGACACTCACCTATATAGCAATCATATGGAGCAAGTGGAACTGCAATTAACGCGCACTCCCAAAGCATTACCTATAATGAAAATCAATCCTGAGGTGAAGGATATTTTGGATTTCAAATACGAAGACTTTACGCTGGAAGGATATGATCCATATCCGGGGATTAAGGCGCCTGTAGCTGTGTAATTAGATTATAGAGTATAGATAATAGAGCATAGAGTATAGATGTAAAGCATAGAGCATAAAGCACAAAGAATAAAGTTCGAATCCCCTTCGGGGATGAATTCAGAAATAAATTTTTCACCATACATATTAAAAAAGGGAGCTTCGCTCCCTTTTTTAATGCCAACTTTATTCTTTATGCTTTGTGCTTTAAATCTATACTCTCTTATCTACTCTCTATAATCTATACTCTCTACTCTATTATCTCTAATCTCGATTACTCCCGCTGTTGCACATCCTCTAAGATCTTACAATCCTTAAACTCCTCATCAATAAAGATAAACACATCGTCTTTCGCCTTCATAAACCACTTTTCGATGGCGTTATTCTTTTTACGAGACAACGTGATTTGAGATAGCTTTTGGTAATCATCCTTCAAGTTAGCAAAGTGTGGAGGGTGTTTTGCTTTGAAAAACAAAATACGCACTGCAGAGCGACCATCATCTGTACGGAAAGGAATTGGGGTAGAAATTGTTCCTACCTTCATGGAATCCAAGGCAAAGAATAAAGCTGGATCCATTGTTCCGTCGTAGGCTAAACGATTCCCTCCGTTTGTCGCATCCATAATGACACCGCCGGCATCCTGTGTGGTTTTGTCTTCTGAGAATTCCTTAGCGGCCTTTTCAAACGTAGTTGAATCACGTTGAACAAGTACACGAATGCTATCCAGGAATTTCGTTGGCTCTGTCAAATCTAGTTTTTGGTAATCAGGACGTAACAAGATGTGACGTGCGTGGTATTCTTGACCTCTGATTTCTAATAATTGAATTAAGTGAAATCCGAATTCGGACTCTACTACATCTGACATTTGATTGGGCTTTAAGCGCAAAGCAGCTGCTTCGAAGGGTGCAACCATGGCTCCACGCTTAGCAAATCCTAAATCTCCACCTCGTTTTCCTGATCCTAAATCTTCTGAATGTACTTTGGCCAAATCCTCAAAACTCTCCCCTTTCTCTACGCGACGACGGAAATCCAATAACTTCGCATATAACTCTTCCTTCTGATTCTTGTTCGGCTTTGCGATGCGAATAATGTGGCTAATTTCCACTTCTGCAGGCAAATAAGGTAATGAGTCGCGGGGGATTTCGTTGAAAAAAGCGGCCACTTCTTTAGGTGTAATTTTCACATCATCCGTGATTTTATCTTGCATTTTACGGCCCGTCAATTGTTCTTTTAAGGAAGAACGTAAATCTTCTTTTAAGGTCGCAATGGATTTCCCATAGGCTTCTACGATGTTCTTTGCTGATCCATATTGGCCTTCCATTTGCTCCATACGGCTATTCAATTCCGCTTCTATACGCTTATCTTCAACGATAACCGAGTCGATTTCTGCTTTAGCAAGCATTAATTTGTTTACGACTAAACCTTCCAAAATTTGGCAACGATTAGGCGTATTCGCTTGTCCACTTGTGATGTATTGTTGGTACTGATTCTCCACCTCAGATTTCAAAATGAAGTAATTATCAACCTTCACAATGATGCGATCTAACACATTCTTGTTCGCTTCCTCTTGCGCAAACGCAGATAAGCTCCCTAACACCAAACACCACCCTAAAACCCAACGAGTCAATTTCATATTTCTATTATTTCAGTAATTTTTCTAATTCCACCTGGTTAATCTCTACCGGGTATTGTTGCTTTAATTTCGCAACCCATTCTTTTTCTAAACGCTCCTGAAGGGCACGAATAACTAAACCTCTCGCCTCTTCAAAAGAGCGTGAACGCTCAGGTTCCACTTTCTTCACTTCTACAAAGGCGAATTTACCTGCAGCTTCATAGTTTTTAGGACCAACCGTCCATTCAATTGCATCGATCACAGGAGAGACACCTTTTTTGAAATACCCTTCTTTCGCTTCTAAACTCTCAGGTTTAAGGGCATTAAAACGTTTCACAACATCGTCCATACTCGAGGAGAAGAAACGGAAGGAAACGCGTGCATTTTTTGTTTTTACTGTTTTAGAAGCAGCCTTTAAGTTCGCTTCATCCTTTTGAATGATGCGGTGGGAAGAAATTCCTTTGGCATTTAAATAAGAAACGACCTTATTAATACGCGCTTCAGACAAACTATCTTCTTCTGAAGCATCGCGGTGTCCTGAAATTTCAACGACATAGTCCACATTCTTCGCCATGGTCAGGAATAGTTCCGCTAATAATTTAGTAGATGATTCCTCTAACTTTGATTCCTTTAAACCAAAAGAAAGATCCGCAAACTTCTTATTCATCGGATAAGGTGACTTTTTCAATAAGTCCAAAGCTTCTTTCAACGTTTTCTGTGTATCAGCTACTACCAATTTCGCTTCTACACGCGCCGGCATCACAAAAGCCGCCTTATTCGCTTGATAGAATTTAGCCTGGGTTAAAGAGTCTAACGACTTCTCGAAAATCTCCCGATCCGTCATCTTGCTAAATAAACTTCCTTCTAAGAAGTCAGCCATCTGCTCTTTAAACGCTGGGTATTTACCTTCTAAATTTGCTTCCTCCGCATTCAACGTCTCCTTCTCAATCAACTCATCTAAATACGATTGTTCCGAAACCACAGGCAAATAACCAAGTGATTTAATCCGTCTCTTTTGCTGAGCTTGAACGTGTGCATAAAAATCACCTACCGAATATGTTTTATCTAAAACAGAAAAAATAGGCTCTTGCAAAAATGGCTCAGATCCTGTTCTTTCTACGTTCATACGTTCAAAAGCCGATTTCTTAGTTGCTTCTTGCACAATCACTTTATTCTCTACGCGAACACGCTTCATAAAAGCTTGTTTGATCAAACCTTGGCGATCCGCATCTGTCAGTACTTTTTGTTTGATAAACTCTGACATATCCTCAAATGTCAAGAGTGGTTTTTTATCCAACAACTTAAATAATTGCCAGCCTAAATTCGTCCGGATAGGCTTAGAAAGATCTCCTAAACGCTCTAATCCAAATAAAGCATCTTGCAATTCCTCACTTAAATCAGAAGAAAAATACCAACGTCTAATCTCTCCCCCACGACCTCTAGAATAAGGATCCTCCGAATAATTCTTACAAACTAATTCGAAACTTTCACCCGCCTTTAGGTAGGCTTCCACTTGTTCAATTTTCTTTTTAGCCTCTACTTGCAAAGCCGTAGGCGCATCCACCGCAGCAGACACAATAATATGAGCTAAACGAATCTTACCTGAATTAGGACGTTGATTCAAGATCTTCACGATATGGTAGCCACTGGCTGTACGGAATGGTTTTGAATATTCCCCTATCCCAATCGAATAGATGGCATTTTCGAAATCATACGCCGTTTGAAGTGAGGTGATATACCCTAAAACTCCGCCTTTTGCAGCTGACATCTCATCTTCTGAAAAACGGGATGCTAACGCAGCGAAATCTTCACCCGCTTTTAACTTTTGGTAGATATTCTCAATTTTCTGAAAAGCAATTAAGGTATCTGCAGGACTTGCATTATCTCCCAGTTTGACCAAGATTTGGCTTACTTTCTTTTCCTCCTTCATCCGCTGGTAAGCCTGCTTAACGAGCATATCTAACGTAGGCATATCCACCAAATAAGGCGTAGCTAATTCCTTTCTAAAACTTGCATACTCTTCCTTAAAGTCTGGTTGATCAGCAAATTTCTCTTGTTCCGCTGCTACGATTTTCAATTGGTAATCGATGTAATCAGATAAAAAAGCCGCTTGATTGTCTTTCGTGATACTATCAGACTCGACTAATGGCTTGTACACTTGCAGAAAACTCTCTGCCGATATCTTCTTAGGACCAATCTGAATGGGCGATGCACTCTGCGCGAAACTCGCGAAAGGCAAACACAAGACTAATCCAATAAATAATTTTAAATCCTTCATTCTTAAAAATAAGCTAACAAAATTACGAATAATCCCCGACAAAAACGGTTAATCTACGTTAATTTGAATCTGGTACCGGTATTCATAGGCATCGATGAATTTTCGACCACCTACCCATTTGCCGGTGCGAATAGTGGAAGCGGCTGAATCGTAGTCCCATTGAGTCTCTGAGACACCTAAAAGGTCTTTCATATCTAATTCACTTACCCAATCCAGCCCTAAAGACCCGGCTTTCATTCCCCATAAAAACCAGGCTACTGGATTTTCGGGGGAAGTGAAGGCCAAAGGCAAAGCCAATACCCCACTCACCGAATTAAACCGATTTACCCATTTCTTCGTGGGCTGGTAGTCTTCGATCTCAAAGAGGGAAAGTTGGAAGCTAGCTTTTTGGCCAGCATGTAAACGTATTCCCAACGCTTTAATTGTATCTAATCGAATGACCTGTCCCTTCTTTACTTTCCCAAGATAAGAAGAGAATACCTTAACTGGCATGAGTTTCCCATTCTCGATGATGCCCAAAGCACCTACTAATACTAATTCATCCCCTAAAACCTCCTGCGTCTTAACCACTGACAATGTTTTCAATGATACCCGCGTGTTTTTATCCTCCGGAGTTGAAACCGGTTGAACAAAAGGTTTTCGAGCACAAGAAAACAAGGTAATCAAGAAAAGAAAAGGAATTATACGCACGGCGCTGGTTCTTGCTGGGTCAAACAATGAAAACTGCCTTGCCCCCAAATAATCTCCCTCGCCGACAATCCTATCACTGGACGATCCGTGAATAATTGACGCAATATTCCTAAGGCAATTTCGTCTTGTGGACAATCGAAAACAGGCACTAAAACTCCTGCATTACATATATAAAAGTTCGCATAAGACCCTGGAGCCCTAAAACCATCAATCACCACAGCATTCGGCATGGGAATCTCTACAATTTGTAAAGGCGAGCCATCTAGAAGCGTCATTTGCTTTAATTCTGCCAAATTAGCCGCTAAAACCGCATGATTTTCATCCTCCACATTCGGTTCCACCATCGTGATCACCGTATTTACATTCACAAATCTCACCGTATCATCAATATGACCATCCGTGTCATCCCCCACAATTCCATCCGATACCCAAAGCACCTGTGAAACGCCGTAGTAGTTTTTCAAATAGTCTTCGATCTGTTCTTGACTTAGGTGAGGATTTCGATTCGGGTTCAATAAACAAGAACGACTTGTTAAAACCGTACCTGCTCCATTAAAGTCTACCGATCCTCCCTCCATAATAATACCCGGAGTAGCGGATGGCAATGATAAACGTTTCGCAATAGTCGCAGGCAACGCATTATCATCCAAAAATGGCGGATATTTGCCTCCCCACGCATTGTATTCCCAATTCACGACTAAACGTTCGGCACTTCCTTCTTTGACTAAAAAAGCTGGCCCGTGATCGCGGCACCAGGCATCATTTGTGGGTTGAACATTAAATTCGATTTTTGCTGGATCTATTCCATACACAGGCAATTGACTTTCCACAAAAGCCTGCAAAGCAGCGGAATTGACGTTAATTCGCACCTGTTCTCCTTCAGAAATCGCCTTGATTAAGGCAAAATATTCTGGGTACATCTGTCCTAATTTCTCTTCCTGCCACGAGTGATCGTTATGCGGAAAAGTAATCCAAGTAGCTAGGTGTGGATGCCATTCGGCAGGAAAAAAGTATCCTTGATCTTTCGGAAACATCTTCTTAGGCTTTTAAACGTTCGGCAATCAGGCGCAAACCTTCTAACGTAATTAATTTATTTACCTCATCGAAATACGAGGCTAATGGGGTCAAAATCGAGGATAAACCACCCGTTGCAACCACCTTCAAATCTCCCTTTTTATCTTCTTTTACTCGACTGATCATCTCCTTCACCATTCCCACATAGCCCCATAGGATCCCCGCTTGAATCGCCGAAACCGTATCGGTGCCCAGGTTAAATTCGGGCATTTCCAATGGAACTTCGGGCAATTGGGCAGTTTGAGAGAACAAGGACTTCACTGCGGTTTTCAAACCAGGCGCAATTGAAACGCCCTCCATTTTACCTTCTGCATTGACTAAAGTGAAAGTTAAGGCAGTTCCAAAATCCACAATTAGTACATTCGATTTATAGTTTTCGTGCGCATAAACGGCATTAGCCACTAAATCAGAGCCTATTTCATCTGGAACAATAACCTGAATAGGTAAGGCCTCATATAATTTTGGCCGCATGACAGCTGGCGCGTAACCTAGCCATAAGGCTAATCCGCGTTGTATTTGAGGCGAAATAGAAGGTACTACAGAGGATACTAAAGCTAAAGAAGGCAAAGTTTCACCTAAGTCTCTTGATGCCCACTCCTTCTTAATCCAATTCACTACCCCATTTGCACTCCATGGCTGGTGCGTAGGCGTTCTCAAAACTGCTTTCCAGGTTTGATCTTCATAAAAACCAAACACGATATCCGTGTTCCCCACATCCACAACTAATAACATCTCCTTGTTCGTGTTTTGTTTATATATCTTTTTCCAATCCCGCAGACAAAATCGGGAAGCGTAACCAACTCTTGGGATCTAAACTGTAATCGTCCACGTGGAATCCAGGCGCATAGCGCTCTCTTTTCCACTGATTTCGCGCCCAAAGACGGAAGAATCGGCGAACGAATTCTTCGAGCTTCTCTTTGGCAAAAACAGCACCATAGCGCTTATTCACCTCTTCTAAACAGTCGTGGGGCGACAATAAATCATAAAATACTAATCGTTCAATCGTATTTAAAATCGGATAAGGCATCAAATCCTCCTCATCGACCTGCTTTTCAGACAGAGGACGCAATTCCGCACTCGGTTCTAGACTATTCACTAAATGCAGTCCCTTAAAGCCCTGAGCCTCTAACCAAAGCAGCCAAGTCCGCACAAAACTCTTATCAATACCAGAAATAGGTGAAATCGAACCCGACGTATCGCCGTCCATGGTTGCATAACCCACACTCGCCTCCGAGCGATTCGACGTCGCGAGTAATAAGGCATTTTTGATATTAGCGAGCATCCAGGCACTAGGGGCACGGACGCGGGCTTGTACGTTTTGGAGAGTGATATCATCCTGTTCCCAGGTCAAAGAACGCCCAATGGCCCCTTCGATAAGCCCTCGGTAACCTTGAACAATCGAATCTATTTCAATCACATAATGTTGCGTTCCGATCCATTCTGCCAATTCACGAGCAGAATCACGTGTATTTTGGGAGGAATTAACGGTTCCCTGATAAATGGTCGTTAATAATTCAGACATCGCTTTATCTGGCGTAGTCAAAGGAATATAATGTAGCTTTTGCTTCAAACCTTCCCAACCTAATTCTTCTTTTGCATACTGAATACTCAACGCACAAAGTGAAGCAATGGCAGACGAATCAGCTCCACCAGAAAGAGATAAAACCCATCCCTGTGAGCGAGATTTACGTAAATAATCAAATAAACCTAAGGCTACGGCATGTGAGAACTCTTCCTCTTTTTTTGTTTCTGACCTTTCCCAAGCCGGGACTTCGGACGTTTTAATTGCATGCGTTTCTGGAAGATAAATTTCAAACGAAACCACATCATCTCCACTATCTTCTCTTTTATCTAGAGTAATTTCGTGTGAAACCAGGGTGAAATCTTGGTAGGAGAATCGAGGTGTTTGAGCTAAAATAGCCCCCTGGTGAGCAATGTAGGCATCGCCATCGAAAATGATGCGACCCGCTTCGTTGCCCAGTAAATTCGCAAATAAATAAACGCCGTTGATAATCTTAGCGCCTTCTATACTTAATGATTTTCGAATTTCTGCTTTACCAAACGCAAAATGGGAGGCCGTGGGATTACAAATCACCGAAACGCCCCGACGTGCTAAATCATAAGCCGGTCGCTTCTCCCCTTCCCAAGCATCTTGGCAAATCTCAATACCTAAGGTGATTCCATTAAAATGAATACGGTAATCCCCTAATGGGATTCCCCTGTATATTTTCCGCTGCCCTCGAGGCCAAGGTTTAAACCAACGCGGTTCGTAATGCACGCCATCATCCGCCAAAAATTGTTTGGGGATCAAAGCATGAATTTTACCCTGCGCTAAAATGGCAGAGACATTGTATAAATCTCCTTCAAAAGGCAAGGCTAAACCCACGACAGCGACCATTTCCGAAACTTCTGTAGCGATCAACTCGAGTGACTCCCACGATTTAGCGGCCGTAAAAGGCGCTAAAAACTGATCCTCGCAGCCATAACCAGAAATACATAATTCAGGCAAACACAAAAGAGACGATCCTTCAGAAGAAGCCTGAGAGATGGCCGCCAAAATACGTAAGCGATTTCCCTCCCAATCTAAGGGTAATTGATTCAGCGATCCCGCGGATAAAACGACGTTCTGCTTCATCTGGGTTTCTTTTTAGATTGATCGGCGCGAATATGCTTGTAACGTGGAGTCCACATCCAAGAAAAGGCCACATTCGGACGGTAATAACCTACGCCGTGGCGGTGTTCGACTTTGACGCGACACGTTTGATACGGACAACGAGCTGACCAACAAGCGGATAACAAGCACAACGTGCCTACTAGCCCTACAGCAAGAAAAAGTCGATTTTTTGCGTTTGTTGGATTCATCGATTAGTTAAATTACAATTCTAGACTTAATTTTGTCATTCAATTCAAGTCCTAATGCAATCCAACCCCAAAGATATAAAAACCGCTGTAAAAAGAGCCGAATTTACCTATCCAGTAATGGAATCTTTTTACACCCTGCAAGGGGAAGGTAAATACCAGGGACACGCTGCCTATTTCATTCGTTTAGGTGGCTGTGACGTGGGTTGCCATTGGTGCGATGTGAAGGAATCCTGGCCAGTAGATACGCATCCAGTAAAAACTGTCGAAACATTAGTGGCTGAAGCACTCGAGAATCCAGGCCGATTAGTGGTTATCACGGGTGGTGAACCGTTGATGCACGATTTAGGTCCTTTAACCGAAGCACTACAAGAAGCAGGATTTAGAACCCATATCGAAACTTCCGGTGTCGCAACGGCTATTACCGGAAATTGGGATTGGATTTGTTTCTCCCCTAAAAAATTCAAAGCCCCTAATGAAGGTATTTTAGCGATTACGAACGAACTTAAAGTCGTGGTCAATCACCCTTCTGATATCCCTTGGGCTCAAGAATGGGCTGAAAAACTACCTGAATCGGCGGAATTATACTTGCAACCCGAGTGGTCCAAGCAAGAACAAATGAATCCCCTTATTGTGGATTTCGTGAAAGCGAATCCGACGTGGCGGATTTCGGTTCAAACTCATAAATTTCTGCAGATTCCATAGCATTCAAGGAATCAATACGCGACTTCTCGGTCACTGTTTTAATGTGTACCGTTGAAAAACCGTAGGGAATTAATCCCAAATCTTTAGCCGCAGCCCTCGATACATCAATAATTCGCTTGCGGCTATGTGGACCACGGTCGATGATTCGAACGAAGGTGGTCTTCTTTGTTTTGGGCATATACACCTCCACCCACGTATTAAAAGGCAGCTTTCGATGTGCCGCTGTGAATTTAGCTGGATTATACTTCTCCCCACTACTCGTCCGATGTCCTTTCAATCGATTGGAGTAGAAAGACGCCTGCCCTTTTTGCACCTGAGCACAAACAGAAAAACTGAAAAATAGAAAAAATAGTATCCGCATAAGGATACAAAGCTAGGTCGAATCTCCCCGTAAAACAAAAAAGCCCCCGAAACCGGAGGCTTTTTCAATCTATTGAAAAAGAGATTAACGATTCGCCATATCAACAAAAGCACGCGCAGGAGAACCTACGTAGATTTGACGAGGACGACCGATAGGCTCCTTGTTTGTCATCATTTCTTGGTGTTGAGAAATCCAACCTGGAAGACGCCCAATCGCAAATAAGATTGTAAACATATCCGTAGGGATGCCTAAAGCACGGTAAATGATCCCTGAGTAGAAATCTACGTTCGGGTATAATTTACGAGCAACGAAATACTCATCACTTAAAGCCGCAGCCTCTAATTCTTGAGCGATCGTTAAAACGGGATCCTTAACGCCCAAAGCTGTTAACACATCATCCGCTGCTACCTTAATAATACGGGCACGTGGATCGAAGTTCTTGTAAACACGGTGACCAAAGCCCATCAAACGGAAGCCCGAAGTCTTATCTTTGGCCATAGCCACAAACTTAGACGTATCACCACCCGCTTGCTTGATTTCTTCTAACATTTCAATCACCGCTTGGTTCGCTCCACCGTGTAATGGACCAAACAATGCCTGGATACCACCTGAAATACTAGAGAATAAACTAGCGTGAGAAGAACCAATCAAACGAACCGTTGAAGTAGAGCAGTTTTGCTCGTGATCTGCGTGTAAGATTAATAATTTGTTCAATGCCTTAGAAACGATTGGATCTACTTTGTAATCTTCGCCTGGTTTAGCGAACATCATTTTCAAGAAGTTAGAGCAATAGTCCAAAGATTGATCCGGAGCCACTAATGCTTCGCCAATTGATTTCTTGTAGTTCCATGCCGCGAAAATAGGCAAGGCAGCGATCAAACGTAAGATGTTTTCTTTCGTTTCAGCTGGATTATATTGACCTTCCATTAAACCTACTAGAGCTGACAATTCGCTCATTGGGTGTGTAGAAGTCGGAATAACTTGTTCAATTTTCAATAAAACTTCATTCGTCACCGTGTATTTCTTCACATCAGCTTCGAACGCATCTAATTGAGATTGTGTAGGCAATTCGCCATTTAATAATAAATAAGCCACTTCTAAGAAGCTAGCTTTATCGGCTAACTCTTCGATGCTATAACCACAATGTCTTAGAATTCCTTCTTCGCCATCTAAAAAAGTAATCGCACTTTTTGTTGCACCCGTGTTCTTGTAACCTGGATCATACGTTACGTATCCAGATAAATCGCGAAGTTTCGCAATGTCGATTGCCTTTTCATTTTCAGTTCCTACTAGAGTAGGTAATTCGAACGATTGGCCATCGAGGTTAATCACAGCATTTTGAGACATAGTTGTAAGCTTATAAAATTCAAGGCACTAAGATAATACGTAATTCTGAAAGGTGTATTACCTTTATAAATCCAACAGAAATAAATTCAATAAAGACAATTAATTCTTCTAATATTTCAATATAAATCCATTTTTATGCCGCAGCTCTCGGAATTGATCCAAAAATATGCCTTCACATCGAAAGATCGTTTTCTTGATTATGTCCAAATAGACACCCAATCCGACCCCCACTCGAGCAGCAGCCCCACGACAGAAAAACAAAAAAATCTAGGAAAGGTTTTGGTTCAGGAACTTCATTCCCTCGGAATTTCCAATGCACACCTAGATGATTTTGGCTATGTCTATGCGCACATTGCCTCCAATGTACCTCACGAAGTACCTGGCCTTTGTTTTTGTGCCCACATGGATACCTCTCCAGATTGTTCTGGCGAGCAGGTAAAACCGCTTATCCATCCTTATTACCATGGACAAGACTTAGTTTTACCAGACGATCCATCCGTAGTAATTCGATTAAACGAACACCCAGACTTAGCTGAACAAATCGGCAATGATATCATCACGGCCAGTGGAACGACGCTTTTAGGGGCAGATAATAAAGCCGGAGTCGCTGAAATTATGGACGTAGCTGCCTTTTATGCAGCACATCCGGAGGTTCCTCACGGCCCCATCACGATTCTTTTCACACCGGACGAAGAAGTCGGTCGCGGTACGGATCATGTGGATATGGAGAAGATTAATGCCCAATACGGCTACACCTTAGATGGCGAAAAGCGCGGGCATTTAGAGAATGAAACCTTCTCTGCGGATGGATTTGTTGTAAAAATTCAAGGCATTTCTCAGCATCCGGGTTTTGCCAAAGGCCGTATGGAAAGCGCCCTGAAAATAGCCGCAGAAATCGTCAACACACTACCCAAAGACCGCCTAAGCCCCGAGACCACCGAAGGAAAAGAAGGCTTCATTCATCCCACGGACATATCAGGCAGTGTGGAAGAAGCAACCATCGAATTCATCATCCGCGATTTTGAAACGGAAAAACTGCGCGAATACGGCTTCATCATTCAACAGATTTCGGAAATGGTCTTGCGCAAATACCCGAATTCCACTGCCACCTATACCCAAACGGAGCAATACCGCAACATGAACGAGATTCTAGTAGATCACCCAGAATGCATCGACCTAGCGATGGAAGCCATGCGATTAGCCGGGCTTAAAGCGGAGACAACCAGCATTCGCGGCGGAACCGACGGATCTCGCTTAACTTTTATGGGCTTACCATGCCCTAACATTTTTGCAGGCGAACACGCGTTCCATAGCAAACAAGAATGGGTTTCAGTGCAAGATATGCAGAAGGCGACGGAGACGGTGCTTTATCTCGTTAGTTTGTTCGTGGAGCGTTCGAAATGAGAGTAGAGATTATAGAGTAGAGAGTAGAGAGTAGAGAGTAGAGAGTAGAGAGTAGAGAGTAGAGATATGGAATCGCCTTCGGCGATAAATTCAGAAATGTTTTTGATTACACGCACAAAAAAAGGATCTACTTAGATCCTTTTTTTGTATTTATCTCTTCTCTTTACTCTATAATCTCTACTCTGAAAATATTGCGCAGCACATTTTCGAACACACACAACAATTTATTCCCACTCAATCGTAGCCGGCGGCTTACTCGAAATATCATATACCACGCGATTCACGCCTTTGACCTTATTGATAATCTCATTCGAAATACGACCTAAGAATTCATAAGGTAAATGGCACCAGTCGGCAGTCATTCCGTCCACACTAGAAACAGCACGCAAAGCAACAACTTGCTCATACGTACGCTCATCCCCCATGACACCCACGGATTGGATAGGTAAAAGGATAGCGCCTGCTTGCCAAACTTGGTCATACAAACCATCCTCCTTCAAACCATTGATGAAAATAGCGTCCACTTTTTGTAAGATATCTACTTTCGCAGGCGTAATATCGCCTAGAATACGGATACCTAAACCTGGACCAGGGAATGGGTGGCGGCCTAAAATGTCTTTAGGCACACCTAAGGTTTTACCCACTAAACGCACCTCATCTTTGAATAAGGCATCTAATGGCTCTACCACTTTTAACTTCATGAAATCAGGTAAGCCACCCACGTTGTGGTGCGATTTGATGGTTGCACTTGGTCCTTTTAGGGAAACGGATTCGATTTTATCTGGGTAAATCGTGCCTTGGCCTAACCAAGAAACGCCCTCAATTAAATGAGCCTCCTCATCGAATACCTCGATAAAGGTCTTTCCGATGGCTTTGCGCTTGTCTTCTGGATCTGTTAAGCCTTTTAGGGCGTCGTAGAAACGTTGTTTGGAGTTGACTCCTTTCACGTTTAGGCCGAGTGTTTCGTAGGATGCCAAAACTTGTTCAAATTCATCCTTGCGCAACAAACCATTGTCCACGAAGATGCAATATAGGTTTTTGCCAATCGCACGGTGTAATAAAACCGCAGCCACTGAGCTATCTACCCCGCCAGATAGACCTAGCACGACTTTGTCATTCCCTAATTTGGCCTGTAACTCTGAAACGGTTCTATCTACGAAAGAATCCGATGTCCACGTCTGTGCGCAGCCACAAATTCCTACGATAAAGTTCTTGATTAAAATACTTCCTTCCGTCGAGTGAGTCACTTCCGGGTGGAATTGAATACCGAAAATCGGCTTAGAAACGTGGGCAAATGCCGCTACACGAACGGTCTCGGTCGAACCGATCAACTCATATTCAGACGGCAATTCCATAATGGTATCGCCGTGTGACATCCAAACCTGACCTGTCGCCGATAAGCCATTTAATAATGGACTCTCCTTTACACTTGTCATGTGGGCACGACCGTATTCACGGTGACCCGATGCTTGAACGGAGCCTCCGCCCTGGTGCGCTAACAATTGCGCTCCATAGCAAATTCCTAAAATGGGTAAAGTACCAAACAGACTTAAATCTACGCGAGGAGAATCTTCATCTCTCACCGAGCAAGGGCTACCTGAAAGGATAATTCCTTTCACCGACTCATCGATTTCTGGGATGTGATTAAAAGGATGTATTTCGCAATAGACTTGCGCTTCTCTGATGCGACGCGCAATTAATTGGGTCACCTGAGAACCGAAATCAAGTATAAGGATCTTTTCCGCCATGTTTGTTTTTGCTTAAAAATAAACGGCAAATGTCGGAATTTTTTGCCTAATTCTAACGATAAAGCAGGTAATTTTGGCGCATTTTTCGGTATTGAACTAATCCTGGCTCCCAAGAATCCCGAATATCCTTCTCCGTTTTACCCGCAATGATGGCTAAACGTAATTGATCCGTGCCCGCTAGCTTATCAAAGAAAGAAGGCGATGTAAAGAATTTCTCCCCTAAACCTGATTTAGTGTAGAAATACAAGAGGTATTTCAAACTAAAGCCTAGGTTCCGAGCTGGCAAGGTAGACAGATTATACCCATAACATTTCTGATCTTTTAGAGGAGGATCCATCGCGCCTGGCTTTGGTACCGGCGTAAAGGTATAATCCCCTATGCCGGCGATATTCGTTCCGACTACCTGAAACTGTAAATCGGTTCCTCTTCCGATACTTACATTCGTTCCTTCAAATAAGCAAAGGGATGGATACAAGGCGATAGATTGATCATTTGGTAAATTAGGCGAGGGCGCTATGGCCACATGGACTGGAGATGCGTGAGTATAATTTTCGACAGGAATGACATTCAGGGAGGCTTTGGCACTATTCGCTAACCAACCTTCCCCATTAATCATGCGCGCTAATTCCCCTAGCGTACATCCGTGCACGACCGGAATCGGATTCAAGCCCACGAAAGACGCCTGCGCCTTTTCGAGCACGGGTCCATCGACATAATGGCCGTTCGGATTCGGGCGATCCAAAACCGTTAAAGGCACCTTATTCTCCGCACAAGCCTCTAAGACATAATGCAAAGTGGACGAATAGGTATAGAAACGCGCACCTACGTCTTGAATATCAAATAGAACTACATCAATCCCTTGCAAATCCTCTAGTGTAGGTTTCTTATGCTTACCGTACAAAGAAATGAGAGCAAGACCTGTTTTGCGATCGACCTCATTATCAATGTGTGCACCAGCATCTGCCGTACCTCTAAAACCGTGTTCTGGAGCAAAAATCTTCTTCACTGATACGCCTAGTGACAATAAAGTATCGGCTAAATGCGTCTTCCCTACCACGGAGGTATGATTAACTACTAAGGCAACTTGTTTGCCTTTTAGGGCTGGCAAGTAAGCGGGGAATTGTGCGGCGCCTGGAATGAGCGTTTTTTGACCAAATCCTATAAAAGCCATAAGGCTGAACAATAAGACAATACTATTTGATTTACGCCCCATTCGTGTTTTCTTTGCGGTTCAGAATTGAAAATCAAATCTAATGAATTTCCCTCTTTTTGTCGCTAGGCGTATTCGGAAAACTCAGGACACCTCCTTTTCTAAGACGGTGACCTATGTGGGCATCGGGACGGTGGCGGTGGGAACGGCGATTATTCTGGTGGCATTTGCGATTCTTTTTGGTTTTAAGACGACCATTCAGGACAAATTGACCAGCTTTTCCGGGGATGCGCGCATTTCTCAGATATCGGGTAATCGTTCATTAGCTGAAAGTCCTTTGACGCGTAATCGAAATTGGGAAACTAAAACAGTACAGCGCCCGGAGATTGATCACATTCAAGCCCATGTGCAAAGGCCTGGCATTATTGTGGGGAAAGAAGGATTAGCCGGTATTGTCGTAAAGGGAATTGGGAAAGATCTTCCGGCGAAGCAATTACAGAAAAATATCATTAGTGGATCTAATAGCCTGAATGGTCCACAGGAGGTTATTTTAAGTGAGGCTTTGGCCAAACAATTAAAGGTCAAAACCAATGGTTCGCTGATCCTCTATTTCCTTAGCGCTCCCGAGAGACCGCGTAAAGTGAAAGTCGCGGGCATCTATGAAACGGGACTAGAGGAATTGGATAAAATATTTATTCTAGCTGATCGGGATTGGGTTCAAAAGATGAACGGCTGGACAGCTGACTCACTAGGCACTTATGAGGTCTTCTTTAAAAGCAAAGAGAATCTAGAAGCAAAAACAAATGCGCTGGCTAAAACCATGCCACCTGAATGGCGCATACAACCCGTAACCGAGATCTATCCAGCACTTTTTGACTGGATGACGATGCTCGACAGAAATATTGTCATATTCATTAGCCTCCTCTTTGTGGTGGCCTGCTTTAATCTGATTGCTACGCTTTGGGTACTGATCATGGAACGCGTTCCCATGGTAGGACTCTTAAAATCAATGGGAGCCTCCGCTGCACAGATACGCCGCATTTTCTGGTGGAATGGTTTATTTATCTTAGTGCGCGGATTGCTCATCGGAAACAGTATCGCCTTTCTATTCTGCTATCTACAATCTACCTACCAGCTGATCCCATTGGACCCGGAAAGTTATTATATGAGTAGTGTTCCTATCGAATGGGATCTAGCGACTTGGGGAATTGTGAATGGGCTTACCATTCTTTTAGTGAGCTTTATGATGTCGATCCCTACCCTGTTGATTACTAAAATCCAGCCTTCCGAGGCGCTCAACTTCAAGAATTAATGTTGAAAAAACTCCTTTTACTGTTGTGCTTTGTTTACAGTTCATCTGCACAAGATAGCCTCCGCTATTCCATTGACTTGAATCGACTTCAACAGGATCGATTGACGGTAGAAGTTCAATTACCAGCAGGCGCAAAGGAATACTGCTTCCCTAAAATCGTTCCGGGCACTTATGCTATTTATGATTTTGGCCGCTATGTGAGTAACCTGCAAGCCTTTGATGCCACTGGGAAATCGGTTAAAGTGAAACAAAAAGACATCAACTCATTTCACATTGACGGGGCCTCTCGCCTCAGCTACGAGGTAGATGACACCTGGGATAGTCCTGAAATCGATGGCAAATACATTTTCGAGCCGGCGGGAACGAACTTTCAAGAAGACACGCTCTTTGCGCTGAACACCCACGCTTTAGTAGGCTATGTGAAAGGTAGAGAGAAAATGCCTGTTTCTCTACAGCTAAAAGTACCTGTAGGTATGTTAGCCTCCTCATCTATCGAATCAGTAAAGGGTTTTTATGTAGCAGATTCTTACCAAAGCCTAACAGATGCGCCCATCTTAGTCGCTCACCCGGATACGGCTATGCTAAAAGTAGGTGATGCAGACATCCTGATTTCGGTCTTTTCCCCCAATCAAGTGATTCGCGCCGCCCAAATTGCGGAGAAAATCCTTCCGTTATTGAAGTCACAGCAAGCCTATTTAGGTGGCACTTTCCCTGTCAAAAACTACGCTTTCCTAGTCGTGATGTCGACGCACCTAAAGACTGGTAGTTATGGGGCTTTAGAACATTCGAAATCCTCTTTTTACTACCTGCCGGAATACAATATCTCCACGATGGGCAGCACGATACGCGATGTGAGCGCGCACGAATTTTTTCACATTCAAACGCCGTTAAACTTTCATTCGGAAGAGATTGGGAATTTTGATTTCCAAAAGCCCAAAATGTCCCGCCACCTTTGGCTCTATGAAGGTCTGACGGAATATGCGGCGCACCATACACAATTGCAGGGCGGCCTGACTACTATAGAGCAGTTTATGGAGTCCATGACAGAAAAGGCGAACCGCGCAAATGATGATTATATTCCCTCGCTGGCCTTCACTAAGCTTAGTTTAGGAGCACTGGATAAATACAAGGATGAATACGGGAATGTATACCAAAAAGGGGCACTCATCGGCTTCTGCCTCGATCTACTCTTGCGCAAGGAAACGAATGGCGCCTACGGTACCCAACAAATGATGCGTGATTTAGCCGCTCAATACGGCCCTACCAAATCCTTCCAAGATGAAGAATTGTTTGAACTGATAGAGAGGACGACAAAAGTGCTGGCCGTCAGAGAATTCTTTGACCGCTTTGTGAGTAAAGGGAACAAATTACCCTTGGAAGAATTGGTATCCACGATTGGTATGGATTTCGGTCCCTTGTTACCGGACAGAATGAACTTTTCGTATGGCTACCGGAAGAAAATTGAATTCAGGGAAAAAGAAAACCCAAGCCCATCTCAATTGAAGATGAGACAGGCTTGGTTGCATTTTTAGACTGTCTGCGCTTCTACCACCGCAATTGCGACCATATTCACGATCTCGCGAACGGAGGCCCCTAATTGTAAGACGTGAACTGGTTTACGCAATCCCAATAAGATAGGCCCGATGTACTCGATGTCTGCCGCTTCTTTCAACAAGTTATAGGCAATATTCGCTGAAGATAGATTAGGGAAAATAAGCGTATTCGCTGTATCATTCCCTAAGGTCGCGAATGGATAGTTTTGTTGTCTGAGTTCCTTGTCAAAGGCTAAGTGTGCCTGCATCTCCCCTTCTATTACCCAGTCTGGATGCTTCTCTTTCAAAATAGCCGTCGCTGCGCGCATTTTCAACGCATCGTCTCCGTCTGCTGAACCAAAGTTCGAGTAAGATAGCATCGCCATCTTTGGCTTTAAATTAAAGCGTTCTACTGCCTCAGAAGTCAGTTCCGTAATCTCGACAATATCTGCAACCGAAGGCGAGAAGTTAATTGTCGTGTCCGAAAAGAATAATGGACCTTGCTTACTCAATAACAAGTACATACCCGCCACTTTGGTCACACCAGGCTTCTTACCAATGATCTGCAAGGCAGGACGAATAGCATCTGGATAGTTTTTAGTCAAACCAGAAATAACTCCATCTGCGCGATTCGTTTCTAACATCATCGCTGCAAAGTAATTACTCTTACGCACCTGCTTTTCTGCTTCCCATTTCGTGAAGCCACGGCGCTTTCGCTTCTCGTAGAATAACTCCGCAAATTCAGCCAATAAGGCTGCATTATCGGGGTGTTTGAAATCGAAGATCTCAATATCCCCTAAATCGATGTGGTGCTCCTCGCAGATCGCATCAATGTTTGCTTTGCGACCTAATAGAATCGGCTTAGCGATTCCTGCGTCTAAGACCTCCCGAACTGCCTTCAATACTTTCAAGTTCTCCGCCTCAGCGAAAACAATCCGTTTCGGATTCGACTTCGCACGCTTCAAGATGAACTTCATCACCTGGTTATCTAAGCCTAATCGTTTCGCTAGCTGATTCTCATATACATCCCAGTTCTTAATCGGCTTCGTCGCTACGCCGGATTCCATGGCCGCTTTTGCCACAGCCATCGAGATCGTCGTGATTAAACGTGGATCGACTGGTTTTGGAATAATGTATTCTGGACCAAAGCTTAACGATTTCTCATTGTAAGCTAAATTCACAATATCAGGCACCGGTTTCTTCGCTAAGCAGGCCAAAGCCTTTGCCGCCGCCAGTTTCATCTCATCATTAATTTCTGAAGCACGCACATCCAAGGCTCCTCTAAAGATGAAAGGGAAGCCTAAGACGTTATTCACTTGGTTAGGGAAGTCAGAACGACCTGTCGCCATGATCAAATCATCTCGTACCGCCTTCGCATCTTCATAACCAATCTCCGGCGTAGGATTCGCCATCGCAAATACAATGGGATTCGCGGCCATCGTCGCCACCATCTCTGGCTTCAAGATTCCTCCTACTGAGAGGCCAAGGAACACATCCGCTCCTTTCATCGCCTCAGCTAAAGAGGTATTTCTACCCGCCTTACCCGCTAATGGGGCTAGATAGCGATTCAGATCTGGACGGTCTTCCGAAACTAATCCATCCTTATCGAAAATATAGAAATTCTCGATGCGCGCACCGAGCTTCAAATACAATTTCACACACGAAATAGCCGCTGCCCCCGCACCTGAAATCACAAACCTAGTCTCCTCAATTTTCTTATCGACGATTTCCAAGGCGTTCAACAATGCCGCAGACGAGATAATCGCCGTTCCGTGCTGATCGTCGTGCATGATGGGAATCTTCAAACGCGCTTTTAACTTCTCTTCGATCTCAAAGCATTCAGGTGATTTGATATCCTCTAGATTAATCCCGCCAAAAGTCGGTTCTAAACGAGCCACCGTATCCACAAAGTCATCTGGATCCGTCACGGCTAATTCGATGTCAAATACATCGATATCAGAGAAAACTTTGAAAAGAACACCTTTCCCCTCCATCACGGGCTTACTTGCCTCTGGGCCTATATTACCTAAACCTAAAACGGCAGTACCGTTTGAGATAACGCCTACTAGGTTCCCTTTGGCCGTATAATCGTAGACTTTCTCTACATTTTCTGCAATTTCTAAACAAGGCTCAGCCACACCTGGCGAATACGCTAAGGACAAATCGCGCTGAGTCGCCGTCGATTTCGTCGGTTTTACTTCAATTTTACCAGGTTTCCCTCCTGCGTGATACTCGAGCGCATCTTGTCTTAAAATGGATGAAATAGACATATATGATTAATTTGTTGATTGTTCTTTTTCAAATTCTCCCTCGTGCTTCGCTATCCAAACCGTCGCCACTCCATTCCCAATAAAATTCGTAATCGCTCTCGCTTCTGACATAAAGCGATCCACTCCCAATAATAAAGCAAGACCCTCAACTGGGATCACTTGCAACGCACTTAAGGTGGATGCCAAAACGACGAAGCCACTGCCTGTCACGCCGGCGGCTCCTTTAGAGGTCACCATCAAAATACCCACAATGGTAAGCATCTGTTCCCAGGACAAATGTACGCCATAAACTTGGGCTAAAAACAAGGTGGCCATCGATAAATAAATACTCGTACCATCGAGGTTAAACGAATAACCCGCCGGAACCACCAGGCCCACCACGGACTTCGAACAACCCATTTTCTCCAGTTTATGCATCAAAGAAGGTAAGGCAGCCTCAGAAGACGAAGTGCCTAATACCACCAACAATTCATGTTTGATATAGCCCAAAAACGCCCAAATCCGCTCTCCACAGTTACGCATGATCAAACCTAAGACCACAAAAACAAAAATCGCCATCGTCACATAGACGGTCAGCATTAGTTTCGCTAGAGGCACCAAAGAATGAATCCCAAACTTTCCAATGGTAAAAGCCATCCCACCTAACGCTCCCAATGGCGCTAAATACATCACAATCTTCAATCCTTTAAACACCCAATGCGAAGCCTGCTGCATCCCGGCAATCATCTTCGCCTTTCCTTTGACATAATTCAAAAAGATCCCAAAGAAGATCGAGAAACCTAAAACCTGAACGGTAAAGCTTTCCTTTAAAAAGCCGATCCAAGAGAATCCGGCTGCTTTTTGTGTATACTTAGAAATATCTCCACCGGCTATATCGTCCCTGATGACACCGATTCCTGGTTCAATGAAGGTAGAAACAGCTAATCCGATGAATAAGGCAATCGTAGTCACCACCTCGAAATACAATAAGGCCTTACCACCCACACGACCTACCTTTTTCAGGTTTCCCATGTTCACGATCCCTAAAGAAATCGTCAAAAAGATGATGGGGTTGATAAAAAGCTTCACCAAGCTAATAAAGACGCCACTGAAAACTTCACTCAGCGTAGGTCCAAAGCTTAATTCAGCACCTAACAAATTGTAGCTGAACTTCGATTCGATCACCTTGAACAAGGCTAAATCAGGTGCAAAATGTCCCACAAAGACCCCTATAAGAATAGACAATAAAACCCAAAAAGTTAGGTTCTGGAAAATATTTAGTTGCTTCATTCGTTTAGCTTCGGTTGACAAACAAATGTAAGAATTATTAAGAAAAATCACCGCTTGTGTTTCTGCCTATATTTCCCGAATTTTGTAGGCTCATTCCCTTTCGATAAAAATACAGATGTCAGAAAAAATCAAATGCCTAATTATCGGTTCTGGCCCAGCCGGATATACCGCTGCTATTTATGCCTCACGTGCTGGTTTACATCCAGTGATGTACCAAGGTGGACAACCTGGAGGACAATTAACGACTACGACTGAAGTAGATAATTTCCCTGGCTACCCGAATGGCATTGATGGACCAGCGATGATGATCGATTTAGAGAATCAGGCTAAGCGTTTTGGAACTGATGTACGTTACGGAATGGCGACTAAGGTGGATTTCACCTCCTCTCCTAAGAAGGTTTGGATTGATGAATCGACAGAAATCGAAGCGGATGCAGTCATTATCGCGACAGGTGCTAGTGCGAAATGGTTAGGATTAGAAGGAGAAACGAAATTTAATGGCTTGGGCGTTTCTGCTTGTGCCGTATGTGATGGTTTCTTCTACCGTAACCAAACAGTAGCCGTTGTAGGCGCAGGAGATACTGCTGCGGAAGAAGCGAGTTATTTAGCGAATTTGTGTACCAAAGTACATTTAATTGTTCGTCGTGGCGAAATGCGTGCTTCCTTGATTATGCAAGAGCGCGTGAAGAATAACCCGAAGATTGAGATTCACTGGAACTCAGAAACAGAAGAAATTTTAGGCGATGCAAACGGGGTAACCGGCATTCGCATCGTGAATAATGTGACTAAAGCGACTGAAGAAATTGCCTTAACTGGTTTCTTCGTTGCGATTGGACACCAGCCTAATACGTCTATTTTCAAAGGACAATTAGAGATGGATGCTCAAGAGTATTTACTCACAGAAAAAGGGAGTGCTCGTACGAATATCGAAGGCGTTTTCGCTTGCGGTGACGTACAAGACACGATTTATCGCCAAGCGATTACGGCTGCAGGTAGCGGTTGTATGGCGGCATTGGACGCGGAACGTTGGTTAGCCGCGAACAACTTACATTAATTTAGACTTATGAGGTTAATTACCTATGTTTTTGGATGTATTCTGCTGCTATCGGGCTTTGGTCTGAAGGCACAAGAGCGGAATTTATTCAAGAAAAAAACAGAAATCGAAGTCAAATCCAATTCCCAGCTTTTCCAAGAAAAGAACAAGAAGAAGGATGAACTAGATGAACTTCCCCCTTTGCAATTCAGAAATGAGACGGAATCTGTAGGGGTGACGGCTGGCTCTGAGATGCAAGAACGTAAGTTTGAACCTATCAAGGTACTAAACGCAAGTATTAGCAATTTCGATACCACGTCCATCGACGAAGGCGAGAATCTGATCGTGGAGATTGAGGAAGAAGCGGCACCCGAAGGAACAGAGGATTTTGTTTCGGTGGCGTCTTATTTCGCGATTTGGGATACAAAAATTATTGACCCTTATGATATTGATGCCAAAGAATTTGACGAGCCTGTCGACATCGAATTATACAACACAGCAGCTGGACGTAATTGGGCAGCACCCTTAGAGATAGTTAAACAAACCAGTCCATTTGGACCACGCTGGGGACGTTTACACGCCGGTGTAGATTTAGACTTAGAGACAGGTTATCCAGTCTTCTCTGTATTTGACGGCATTGTCCGCGTCAGTCATTACGACCGTTCAGGTTATGGAAATTACGTGTTAGTGCGCCACTACAACGGATTTGAAACTTTGTATGCACACCTTGCCTCTCCTGGCGCAGAACCGGGAACCATCGTGAAAGCAGGAGATCAGATCGGTGTGGGAGGTAGTACCGGACGAAGCACTGGTTCACACTTGCACTTTGAGACGCGCTATGAGGGTAATCCGATGAACCCGAAGAACGTTTATAACTTCAGTCCATTCGAACCCGTTTCTGATCACATTATTTTAACGGCTCGCTCCTTTGATATTCGTTCCCTTTCCTTGAAAAACGAATACGGTGCTGTAGGAGATAAAGTACGTTCGAGAACAAAGGCCTGGACTAAAGTTCGTCAAGGTGACACCCTAGGTGCCATCGCTAGACGTACCGGTGTTTCGATTGCTAAATTGAAGAAGTTAAATGGAATGAAGAGCTCTTCGGTTATCCGAGCTGGGCGCCGAATTCGCATCCATTAATTGCTATGAAATTAGATATCCTCGTAATGGCTGCACATCCAGACGACGCTGAATTAAGCTGCGCTGGAACGATTATTTCTCATATTGCCGCAGGTAAAAAAGTAGGAATCGTCGATTTCACCCATGGAGAACTAGGTACTCGAGGAACTCCAGAAATACGTCTGCAAGAATCCGCTGATGCCACTCAAATCTTAGGCATTCATGCCCGCGAAAACCTAGGCATCCGTGATGGTTTCTTTAGAAATGACGAAGAAACTCAATTAAAACTCATCGAAATCATTCGCAAATATCAACCAGAAGTGGTGCTTGCGAACGCTTTAGAGGATCGTCATCCAGACCACGGTAAGGGTGCCCAATTAGCGATTGATGCTTGTTTTTTATCAGGTTTACGCCAAATCAAAACCGGCGACCTTCCTGCCTGGAGACCCAAACAAGTCTACCATTACATTCAAGACCGCTATTTAGAACCTGATTTCGTGATTGACATCACAGCTCACTGGGATCAGAAAGAAGCCGCTATCCGTGCATTTAAGAGTCAATTCTTTGACCCTAATTCTGCTGAACCGGCTTCCTACATCTCTAGCCCAGACTTTTTAAATTTCATCCAAGCGCGCGCGATGGAGATGGGGCACAAGATTGGGGTGAAGTATGGGGAAGGCTTTCAGAGTCAGAAGACGTTGGAGAAGACGATATTAGAGTAGAGATTATAGAGTATAGAGTAGAGAGTAGAGATGGGTTCTCTGATGAATCTACACTCACCTATCTATGCTCTTTAATCTACTATCTATACTCTACTATCTATACTCTCTAAAAGCGGCTAGAGCCGCTTTTAAGGCGCTACCCGATAACACTCCCATTCCCCATTTTCCCGAGCATCATACACCACACGGTCGTGCAAACGAGAGGGTCTACCTTGCCAAAATTCAAAATAATCTGGAACTAGGCGGTATCCGCCCCAATGATCTGGTTTAGGAATCGTTTTGCCTTCGTATTCAGCCGCTAATTCAGCATAGCGTTTTTCTAAAACTTCACGGGAATCTACACGGGCACTTTGCTCCGATACCCAAGCGCCTAATTGAGATTCGCGCGGACGAGAATGGAAATACGCGGTGGATAATTCGACGGAGAGTTTTTCGACGTGGCCTTCGATGCGGATTTGGCGTTCTAACTCGCCCCAAAAAAAGGTAATCGAAGCTTGCGAAGTGAAGGCTAATTCTTGGCCTTTGCGGGATTCATAATTGGTGAAAAAGCTAAATCCATGATCGACCGTTTTCAGTAAAACGATGCGACCCGATGGACGACCTGTGGCACTTAGAGTGCTTAAAAACATGGCGTTAGGCTCAGGAACCTCTGCAGATTGGGCTTCTTTAAACCAAGTTGCAAATTGAGCAAAAGGATCGGGATGTACATGTTGTTCGTGTAATTCTCCTTTTTGGTAGTTTAGGCGCAGGTCAGCTAAGTTCATAAGTCGATGATATTTGTTATCTTTACAAAGGCAATCTCTATCCCCAAATATAGCTGAATTACATGAAAAAATTATTCCTTTTTGACGCGATGGCTTTGATTTATCGCGCGCATTTTGCTTTTGCTAAAACACCTCGAATCTCTTCGAAGGGAATTAATACTTCCGCCGTTTTTGGCTTTGCAAATACGATCCTAGAGGTTATTAACAAGGAAAAACCAGACTATTTAGGGGTTGCTTTTGACACACCTAAACCGACCTTTCGTCATATCGAATACACTCCCTACAAGGCGCAGCGCCAGGAACAGCCGGAGGATATTACGATTGCGATTCCCTATGTAAAGCGTTTAGTCGAGGCGATGGATATTCCCATGTTGATTTTAGATGGCTACGAGGCGGATGACGTGATAGGAACCATTGCGAAGAAAGCGGTGCGGGCGAATCCGGATATTGAAGTTTATATGATGACCCCAGATAAGGATTACGGGCAATTAGTGGAGGAGCGAATTAAGATGTACAAACCTGCCTTTATGGGCAAAGGTGTAGAGGTTTTAGGGCCAAAGGAGGTTTGCCAACGTTGGAACATCGCCAATGTCGACCAAGTGATCGATATGCTGGGTTTGATGGGCGATGCGGTGGATAACATTCCGGGTATTCCGGGTGTGGGTGAAAAGACGGCACAAAAGCTCATCGAGCAGTTTGGCTCTTTAGAAAACTTACTAGATAACACCGATCAATTGAAAGGCAAATTGCAAGAAAACTTGATCAATTTCCGCGAGCAAGGGATTTTGTCAAAGCATTTGGCCCGTATTATGCTCGAAGTGCCTGTCGAATATGAAGAGGAAAAATTAAAAGCAACGCCGCCTAACCGCGCGCTGTTAGAGCCTTTGTTAGAAGAATTAGAATTCAGAACGTTGCGTAAGCGAATTTTGGGAGAGGACGAACCAGTTGTGGCAAAGGTGAAAGCCTCGCCTAAAGTGGATGCGAACCAGATGGATATGTTTGGATCACCTGCTCCTTCCTCCGCTACAACTCTTGATACCGAGGAGGAAGAAGAGGTTAGCACAACCAGCTATTCAAATCTCAGTAATACCGCGCACCAATACCATTTAGTGCAAGGCGAGAACGCGATTAAGTCATTGATTAGCTTCTTGGATCGCCAGGATTCCTTCTGTTTTGATACGGAGACAACGAGTTTGGTGGCCATCGAAGCCGCATTAGTGGGGATGTCCTTCTCTTACCGCAAGGGCGAGGCCTTTTATGTGCCGTTCCCAGAAGATCCGGCGGCTTGCCAGGCGCAGGCAGATTTATTCAAGGGTATTTTTGCCAAAGAATCTACCATCAAAATTGCCCAAAACATTAAGTACGACATGAGCGTCTTGCGCAACTATGGCATCGAAATCAAAGGTGCCACTTACGACACTATGCTCGCACATTACTTAATCGAACCGGAGAAACGCCACGGAATGGACGCTTTGGCCCTTGCCTATTTAAGCTACGAGCCCATGTCCATCGAAAACTTGATTGGCAAAAAAGGCGCCAAACAAGGCAATATGCGCGAGGTGGAGCTAAACTTGATCAAGGAATATGCGGCTGAAGATGCGGACATAACCCTACAATTAAAGCCATTCCTGGACAAACAATTAACGACAAACCCGAAAGCCGTTCAGTTACTTCACGAGGTAGAAATGCCGTTAGCCCGCGTTTTGTCCACTATCGAATGCGAAGGCGTGAACCTTGACGTACCTTTCTTACAAGAGATGTCGAAGACGTTAGAAGCAGATTCCAAAGCCGTACAAGAGAAGATATTTGCCACAGCTGGCCAAGAATTCAACATCGCCTCCCCTAAGCAATTAGGCGAGATTTTGTTTGAAAAACTGAAGCTAGATCCTAAAGCGAAAAAGACTAAAACTGGTCAATACATGACTGGTGAAGAGGTCTTATCTAAACTAGAAGCGGAACACGAAATCGCCTCTTTAATTCTCGACTTCCGCGAATTACAGAAATTGAAATCAACTTACGTGGATGCCCTACCGGCCCTAATTTCGCCTAAAACAGGCCGCATACACACGTCCTTCATGCAAGCAGTCACCGCTACAGGTCGTCTGTCTTCGAAGGATCCGAACTTACAAAACATCCCAATCCGTACCGTACGTGGTCGTGAGATCCGCAAGGCCTTCATCCCACGCGATGAAAACTACTTGATTTTATCTGCCGATTATTCCCAAATCGAATTGCGCATCATGGCTGCCTTCTCCAAGGACGAATCGATGCTTGATGCGTTCAATAACGGACTTGATGTACACAAAGCGACTGCTGCTAAAGTATTCCATGTCCCTTTAGAAGAAGTTACATCTGACATGCGTCGCAAGGCGAAGACGGTGAACTTTGGGATTATTTACGGCGTTTCGGCCTTTGGACTAGCGGCTCAATTAGCCATTTCACGCACGGAAGCAAAGGAAATCATCGATCAATACTTCGTTGAATTCCCTAAGGTGAAGACCTTTATGGACCAAAGCATCGCCGACGCCCGCGAAAATGGCTACGTCGAAACCGTTTTGGGTCGCCGCCGCTACCTACGCGATATTTTATCTGCTAATATGAACGAGCGTGGTTTTGCAGAACGCAATGCCATCAACGCCCCTATCCAGGGTTCAGCAGCCGATATGATTAAAGTGGCGATGATTCAAATCCAGGATTTCCTCGAAAGAGAAAACCTGAAATCGAAAATGATCTTAACCGTGCATGATGAACTTGTGTTCGACGCACACAAAGACGAAGTCGACTACCTAAAAACCCAAATCAATAAGATCATGTGCGAAGCCATGGATTTAGGCGTCGCGATGGAGACTGGAATTGGTGTGGGTGAGAATTGGCTGGAAGCACATTAAAAGTTGCGAAGCAACTTTTAAAAAGCGAAGCTTTTTTAAAGAATAGAGCACAAAGCATAAAGAATAAAGATGGAATAAAAAGAGCGGCAAATGCCGCTCTTTTTATGTTATAGAAATATAAACACTTCATGTAATTATCGCCGCAGGCGATGCAAACTTTATTCTTTGTGCTTTATTCTTTGTGCTTTGATTTTAGTCAATAAACCGCTCCGTAATCCCACCATACGAATCAATCCTGCGATCTCTAAAGAAAGGCCAGGTTCTACGGTAATATTCGCTTGAATCAACGTCTACCTCTACTAAAGCAATTTCTTCTTGATCGTGAGAGGCTTGGAAGATCACACGACCGAAGGCGTTAGAGACAAAACTACCTCCCCAAAATTGTTGGCCATTTTCGGTTCCTACGCGATTCACGGAAACGACTGGAACGCCGTTAGCGACCGAATGTGAGCGTTGGATCGTTTGCCATGCTTGGTATTGTTCGCGGTTGATTTCACCGTCTTTCTCCTCTAAATCCCAACCGATAGCCGTTGGATAGACTAACACCTCTGCTCCTTGCAAAGCCGTTAAACGAGCTGCCTCAGGATACCATTGATCCCAGCAGATGAGTACGCCTATTTTGGCAAACTTCGTCTCAAAAACCTGATATCCTAGATCGCCTGGCGTGAAATAATACTTCTCGTAATAGCCTGGATCGTCTGGAATGTGCATTTTACGGTACTTACCTAGGTATTTCCCGTCCGCATCAATGACCGCTGTGGTGTTATGGTAAAGACCTGCCGCACGCTTTTCGAAAAGAGAGGCGACGATAACCACGTTTAATTCGGCTGCCAAAGCACCTAATTCATCCGTCGATGGTCCCGGGATCGCCTCTGCCAAAGCAAAGAAATCCTGCTTTTCTTCGTAACAGAAATAGACCGACTTGAACAATTCTTGCAAGCAAATCACTTGGGCGCCCTTAGAGGCGGCGTCGCGAATCGAGCTAATCGTTTTTTGCCAGTTTTCTGAAACAGTTGTGCTGCAGGATAGCTGAATTAAGGCGAAGGAAACGTTTTTCATCAATATCTTGGTTTTTACCTTGTTAATCGAAGCAAAATTAAGAAAAAACACGTTGCAAGCCTCATTCTTTGATTCTTTTCGGTAAATTGCAATCTAATACGATTGAAAAAAATTGATTTAATGGAAAATAAAAAACAGGATACCGCCTCGGCATTGAAGGATATTATTTCACACGCGAAAGAATATGGTTTCGTATTTCCTTCTTCGGAGATTTATGATGGTTTGCAAGCGGTATATGATTACGGTCAAAACGGTGTCGAGTTAAAGAATAACTTAAAAACGGTTTGGTATAAGGCGATGACGATGTTGAATGACAACGTAGTAGGCCTTGATGCTTCCATTTTTATGCACCCATTGACTTGGAAGGCTTCTGGTCACGTGGATTCGTTTAACGATCCGATGATTGATAACAAGGATTCTAAAAAACGTTACCGTGCTGATACTTTATTAGAAGAAAGAGCGGCACAATTAGAGGACGAAGGAAAAGAGGCAGAGGCGAAGGCTTTATTACAAAAGATGGCGAAATGCTTAGATGCAGGGGATTTAGAGGGAGTTCGCCAAATCATTATCGATGAAAATATTAAGTGTCCGGTTTCGAACACGGCTAATTGGACCGAGGTTCGTCAATTTAATTTGATGTTCTCTACTCAGGTAGGCGCGGTTTCAGAGGATGCAAGTTTAATTTATTTACGTCCAGAGACGGCTCAAGGAATCTTTGTGAACTTCTTGAACGTACAGAAGACGGGCCGAATGAAGGTTCCTTTTGGCATTGCCCAAATCGGAAAAGCTTTCCGTAACGAGATCGTTGCACGTAATTTCATCTTCCGTATGCGGGAATTCGAACAAATGGAGATGCAATTCTTCGTTCGCCCTGGCACGGAAATGGAATGGTATGCGAAGTGGAAAGAAACACGTATGAAGTTCCACTTAGCCTTAGGAATTCCGGCTACTTCCTTGAAATTTCATGATCACGATAAACTAGCGCACTACGCAAATGCGGCGGTGGATATTGAGTATAAATTCCCGTTTGGCTTTAAAGAAATGGAAGGAATCCACTCGAGAACGGATTTCGACTTGAAGGCGCACCAGGATTTATCGAGAAAAAAACAACAGTATTTTGACCCAGAAATAAACGAAAATTACATACCTTATGTAGTAGAAACGTCCGTAGGGGCTGATCGTTTATTCTTGGCGATTCTTTGCAATGCCTATACAGAAGAGACGGTGGGCGAAGGAGAGCAAGAAAAACAACGCGTTTTCTTAAATTTCCACCCGGCTTTAGCTCCGGTGAAAGTAGCCGTTCTTCCTTTAGTGAAGAAGGATGGTTTAGCAGAGAAAGCACAAGAGATAACAAACAGCATTAAATTTGCCTTCAATACAACATATGACGATGGTGGCGCCATAGGCAAGCGTTATACCCGTCAAGATTTAATTGGAACACCGTATTGTGTGGTGGTAGATTACCAAACCATGGAAGACAACACCGTGACCGTTCGCGATCGCAACACGATGACCCAAGAGCGCATTTCTATAGCAGACCTAAAAGAGAAAATTGGTTATGCTGTATCGATGGAGCGTATTTTTGAAAAACTTTTAAGTTAAAACGCAAACAACGACGATTATGATCACCGAAGAGAGCAATCCAGCAGAAGAATTAGTTTTTCCTGTAGTGGAAGAAAAGGCCGTAGAATTTCCGGTTTTAGACCTTTCAAAAGCAACAAAAGAAAGCATTCTTGCCTTCTATGAGCAATTGAAAGCCATTCTTCAAGCAAGCGCCTCATCGGCGAACTTCAAAAAAGTAGACGAATTAACCAAGGAAGTGAGAACCGCTTGGGAAGCGATCAAGCAAGGCGAACGCGCTGAGGCTTTAGCTGCATTTAAGTCTACTAACGAAGATTCTGAAGAAGGATTCTCTTTCAAAGGGGATGAAATCTCGCAACAAATCGACGCCATTTCAGCCTTTATCCGTACGGAAAGAGGGGCATTCTTCTCTAATTTGGAGAAATTAAGAGAGAAGGCACTCGAAGGAAAAACGCGTTTAATTAATGAATTAAGAACTTTAGTAGACTCGGATGATAATTCGGATCCGGCGCACGTGAATGCGAGTTTTAAAGCCTTCAAGAAAATTCAAGAAGAGTGGAAAGGGTTAGGCAGTGTGCAGGGGCCGATGAATCAGACGCTTTGGCAGAGTTATCATGCCTTAGTGGACCGTTTCTACAGCAATAGAAGCATTTTCTTCGAACTATTAGAATTAGATCGCAAGAAGAATTTACAGGCCAAAGAAGGTATTGCCACTAAACTAGAAGCTTTAGCAGCAGAGATTTCAAAAGGCGGAGCTTTACAGAAGTTATTAAAAGAGGCGGAAGAGCTTTTTGAGGAGTACAAGCACATTGGACCAGCGAACAGAGACGATAATGAGTCACTTTGGACGCGCGTGAAGAAATCATTGGATGTACTTTTTGAACAAAAAAGAGCTGTTCAAGATGCCCAAAAGCACGTTTTCGAAGAAAACCTGAAAGTAAAACGCGAGATCGGCGACTTAATGAAGCATTATGCTAGTTTCACTGCCGCGAACATCAGCGAATGGAACCAAGCTTCCAAAGCGGTATTAGCGCTACAAGAGCAATGGAATAACTTGAAAGGTGGATTGCCACGTGATGGAGGAAAAGAAGTGAGTCACAACTTTTGGTCTGACTTAAAAACCTTCTTCAAACACAAGAGCGAATTCTTCTCGAAAATCGACGCAGAGCGCAAGGCTAACTTAGCTGCGAAGCAATTATTGATCGACCAGGTGAACGGTATCGTAGAAACAGGCACCATCACTCCTGAAGTGACCCAAATGGTTATCGAAACACAGAAAAAGTGGAAAGAGATCGGTCACGTACCGGAGAAACAAAAAGATTCAATCTACGCGAAATTCAAGGCTGCGTGTGACGCCTACTTCAATTTAACTCGTGAAAAGGGCAAGAATGCGAAGGATGTGGAATTCGAAGGCAATTTAGAAGCGAAGCAAGCGATATTGAAGGAGATGGAGGCCATGCTTAAGGACCCTAGCCTATTAGCTACCTTAGGCGAAAAGAAAGCAGCTTGGGATGCCATCGGCTTCGTACCTCGTAACAATGTGAAAGCGATCCAAGAAAGTTTCCGCACGACGTGGAATGCTTTGATCGATTTAGCACGCACACAACCGAAAGAGCAACTGGCTGCATGGGGTTTTGAATTAAAATCATTGGCTTCGGAAGCAAATGCAGGAGGAGAAGATAAAAAATCGGCTTCCCCAGATGCGCGCAAGAAAATCCAAGCCTTGGAAAATGATATCGCCGTGTTAACCAATAACTTAGAATTCTTTGCGAAGTCTAAAAACAGCGATAAACTGCGTGCGGAGGTAGAAAAGAAAATTGAGGCCGCTGAAAAAGAATTAGAAAAACTGAAAAAAAGTTAATTTTTTTCACACTCGGTTTTGCGATTTAGGAGAATAACACTACTTTTGTAAACCGAAATGCGCCTCCTTAGCTCAGCTGGTAGAGCAACTGATTTGTAATCAGTAGGTCATTGGTTCGATCCCGATAGGAGGCTCAAGAAGCTCGACAGTAATGTCGGGCTTTTTTGTTTTAAACAGTTTCTAGAGTAATTCAGGACACCTTTGCCTGTTGAACAATATAACTAGACATTTTATCTAGTATAATAAATGCTGTTTCGATGGATTTCTCCATCCAGCCTGATTTTCATAATCAACAAAATACACTTTCAAATCAGCTTGACTTTCGTATCGAACGAAATAAATCTTCTTCTTAGCTTGACTTGCATAGTTGGTAAAAAACCACTTGCCATTATTATTACCAACCTGATTTTCGTATTTGACTTTAAATACTTTTAAGTCCGCTTGACTCTCGTAGTTGACTACAAAAACCTTAACATCAGCTTGATTTTCGTAATCGACAGAAAAGATTTTTTGAGCTTTAGTAGTTAATGAACTTAGGAGTAAAAACACAAAAAGAGTTAAGAATGAATTGGTTGTCATAGCTAGTCTATTTTTCTTTGATTTAGCAATTTTTGGAAATCTTCAATAGAAGAATTCTCTCTCTAAAAGTACTAATTAAACGCTAAAAAAGAATTATCTATCAAAATTGATTAATTACATAAAATAGTGCACTATATTGCACAAAATAATCCGAACGAGGCAGTAAAAACCAAAAATTACACACAAAAGAGTATTATAATGCACCAACAAGATATCATAGAAACGCTCAAAAAGCGTAGAATCACGCTCCAAGTGAACCAAGAAACCCTTGCATTGCTATCTGGTGTTAGCCTAAGAACGGTTAAACAATTTGAGAGCCGAAAAGGAAATCCAACCTTAGAAACCATTCAAAAATTAGCCGATGTTTTAGGATTAGAAATACGTTTGGAAATCAAAAAAATGAACGCAGACAATGAGGTCGACCACCATACTTTTTAAGGACGAGCCAGCCGGAATTTTAAGCCAGTTAGATAACGGAAGTTTTCATTTTCGGTATGTTGAAACTTGGCTAGAAGACAAAAGTAAACCTGCCATTAGTCTGACAATGCCCAAGTCAAAAGTGGAGTTCAGCTCCCCTCACCTATTCCCTCCTTTTTTCCATTTATTACCAGAGGGAGCGAACAAACAGGCGGTGTGCAAATTCAAGAAAATTGATCCGGCTAATCTTTTTGGCATATTACTAAATACCGCTCAATTTGATACTAGTGGAGCAATCACCGTACAACAGTCGATTCCATAAATGCAGACGCAACTTACCTATTGTCCTTGTACGCTTGCAGAGGGGAATGCGTCCTACAGTCGTTCCGCCATTCAACGACTTTTCTCGAACCATAAGGTCCATCACCTATTAGCCTACAATTCACCAGCTAATTCTTCGATTTTCTTTGAAAATAGGACCATTATGTCCATTTCTGGCTCGCAAGAGAAGTATTCGATGGTATTAGAGAAAAATAAATTGCGTTTAGCCAAACCAGGTGAAAATGGACATTACCTATTAAAGCCGGTTCCCGCTTTGGGTAAAAACAAGCATCTGATGCCTGCAAACGAGCATTTGACGATGCAGATAGCTAAACAGGTTTTTCAAATAGATACGGCAGAGAATGGGATTGTTTTCTTCCAAAATGGGGAAATGGCCTATTTGACGAAACGATTTGATCGGGATGAAGCTGGACTAAAACGAGGGAAAGAGGACTTTGCGGTTTTGGCAAACAGAACACCTCAAACACACGGGGCGAATTACAAATACGAAGGAAATTACCTCGAATTGTTCCAAATCATGCAGCAATATGTGCCTGCCTATGCCACCGAGGCTCCTAAACTATTTAAAATCATCTTGTTTAATTACCTGTTTTCGAATGGAGATGCCCATTTAAAGAATTTCTCCCTACTAGAAACAGTGGATGGCGATTACATTCTGAGCCCGGCCTATGATTTATTGAATTCTCAATTACATATCGCAGATAGCGATTTTGCCTTACTAGGTGGCTTATATCCGAAGGCGCAATACCAGGGAAAATTAATCAATCAGTTTATACACTTGGGAAAAATGGCGAATATCCCTGAAAAAATGGTAGAACGAATTCTTTCCCAAATGCTTGAGAATTCTGCAGCTATTGAAACGTTGATTCGACGCTCTTTTCTAGAAGAAAGTGCTCAGAAAAACTATTACCAAAGTTACCAGGGACGGTTGAAACGATTGAAATACACGTAGCATTACCACATTTTATCCACCTGCCTTACAATCTCCGGCAAATCCTGCTTTTTCATACAAGCAAAATGGCCTTTAGGACAGATCTTTGTTCCAAAATTTGAACAAGGCTGACAACTTAAATCAGGAACAATGGATTGGAAAACCTGCGCTTTCGAATCCACCGGCATCAAAGGCTCCACCTGCAAAGCGGGAGAAGTAGCTCCCCAGATCGCGATTACGTTCTTCTCAAAGGCACATGCAATGTATAACATACCGGTATCGTGCGAGATGACGACACGGGCTTTGGCAACCATCAAAGCAGATTCATGTAGAGAATATGTGCCACAAGTATTTACAATACGCGATGGGTCCCCTAAAGCTAAGGTATCACCATCTTCCTTCTCCTCCTTGCCTCCTATTAATACAATCGGATGCGGAATCTGTGCACACAACGCCCGTAATGAATCCAAAGGTAATTTCTTCGTAGCATACGAAGCACCAATGACTAAAGCTACATAGCCTTCTGGGAAAAAAGTAGGCTCCTTAACCTCAGATGGCACAAAATAATCCAAACCTTTTCCATCGTAGACAACCCCTAATGGTGCTAAGGTATCCACGCTGCGCAAGGAAATGTGGCGATCGGCCATTTTATTCAGGTGGAATTTAGTCAACAAAAACTTCTCCACACTGAGCTTATTATACGATAAATAGGGAACGCCTAAAGCCAAACGAATCCGCAAACTGCGCAGATTCTTGTGCAAATCAATGATGTAATCGAATTTGTAGGCCTTTAATTCTTGGATGGTGGCCGAAAGATCTTTATCGAAATAATGGAACTGATCCACATAAGGATTCGCCTCTGAAACGGCTTTCATCGACTTCTTCGTCAAGAAATGAATCTCCACACCGGGAATCTGCTGCTTTGCACAACGCAAGGCTGGAGAAGCTAAAACGATGTCGCCAATGGCCGAGAAACGAATAAAAAGTAGCCGCATAGGTAAATTCTGAATTTAAAGTTAATTCATCCCGGGAGAATTTCTATTGTAAATGTTTTATTTTAAATTTAGCTATGCAACGTAGAAACTTCATCAAGGGAGGCCTTTTGGCATCTACCCTTTCTTTAAAATCCTCCTCATCGGCTTTTGCGCCTATCGAATTTACCCCCATCAGTGCGGAAGAACGCAAGATGCGCGTAACTAAAGCGCAGAAATTAATGGCGGAGAAGCAAATTCAGGCTATCATTTTAGACGCAGGGATTAATATGAATTATTTCACGGGCATCAGCTGGCATCCATCCGAGCGTTCGATGCTAGCCATTATTCCGGTGAAAGGTGATCCATTTTTTATCTGCCCAGCTTTTGAGGAAGATCGGTTTCTTGAAATGACTCCAGCGGGTACGAAAGTGCATACCTGGGAGGAAGATGAGAATCCTTTTGCCTTAACTACTGCTAGCTTAAGGAAAATGGGTATTCAGAAGGGCCAAATAGGTATCGATGAATTCTGTCGTTTCTTCATCTTCGATGGATTGCGCAAATCAGATGCTAGCTTTCAATTCGTGAGTGCAGATCCCATCACCATTCCATGTCGAATCATTAAATCGGCGACAGAAATTGCCTTGATGCAAAAAGCGAACGATGCGACCGTTAAGGCTATCCAGGCCGGAATTGCGGCTTTATCAATTGGTTGTACACCTCGCCAAATCTCCCAGAAGATCGCTCAAGCTCACGCAGAGCAAGGTGCGATGCACGGTTTTGCATCGGTTACTTTTGGGGTGGCGACTTCGTTTCCACATGGAAGTTCGAGAAAACAGATTTTGAAATCAGGCGATGTCGTGATGTTAGATTGCGGATGTAGCGTGGGAGGATATGAGTCTGATATAACAAGGACCGTTGTTTTTGGGGAACCTAGCGCGAAACAAAAACAGATCTGGGATCTAGAGAAAAAGGCGCAACAAGCGGGTTTCGAGGCGGCTAAATTAGGAGCACCGGCTGAAAACGTAGATTTTGCTGCGCGTAAAGTATTGATTGACGCAGGTTTTGGCCCTGATTATAAATTACCTGGTCTACCACACCGGACTGGTCACGGAATCGGAATGAGTGGGCACGAATGGGGTAATATGGTAAAAGGGAACAAGGCGCCACTAGAAATAGGCATGTGTTTCAGTATTGAACCGACGATTGCGATTCCCGGGGAATTTGGCGTACGTTTAGAGGATTGTGCCTATATGACGGCGGATGGCCCTAAATGGTTCTCAAATCCAAGCAAATCCATCTCAGAACCGTTTTAATTCCAACACCTGATTCACGCAAGACGGAATATCGCGGTCATAGTGACTGACGTACAGCAAGGTCATGTCTGAATTTTCCGCTAAATAATCTATTACTGACTTCAGGTGCTCTGTTTGAACACGATCTAGTCCTTGACATGGCTCGTCGAGTATCAAGAGTTCTGGATTCTTGACCAAAGCACGCGTGATCAACACCATACGCTGCTCTCCACCCGAAATCTGCAAGAAGGATCTCTCTTTCAAATGAGCGATGCCCATTACTTGCATCCAATGATTCACTTGATCCGATTGCTCCTCGGTTAAACGCTTAAACAACCCAAGCGTATCAAACAAACCAGAGGCCACTACCGAAAAGCAAGAACCGCCCTCCTTAAAATACAAATGCAACTCCGGACTCAAATACCCGATTTTACGTTTAATATCCCAAATACTCTCCCCTGTCCCTCTTTTTCGATCAAACAGCGTAATATCCTGTGAATATGCCTGCGGATTATCCGCCGTAATTAAACTAATCAAAGTAGACTTCCCTGCCCCGTTCGGACCTTTAATCGCCCAGCGCTCTCCCCTATTCACTTTCCAGTTGAAATCGCTCAAAATGGTTTTCAATCCGTATTTGATCTGCACCTTTTCCATTTTTACCGCCACCTCGAAAGCTTCTAAAGCTCTCAGAAAAGGTTCAGGTTTCGCTGGGGCATCTTGTGTTAATGGCAATTCAATCACCTGATTAATGAAATCAGGCACATCGCCTGGCGAGGAAACGAGTATGAATTGTATGCCTTTCGAGTCCAGCGATAACAATCCTTTGGTGAGAATTTCCCGACCCTTTACATCTAGACCCACATAGGGATTGTCCAAAATCAACCAATCCGGCTGGTAAGCCAGCGATTTTACGATTTGAAGGCGCTTATTCTCACCATTGGACAATTGAATTAAGGGGCGCTTCAATAGGCTTTCTAATTCAAAAACCGAGACCCAATCCCCTAATGCCAATCCAGCTAATTCCTCCTCCACCGTATAGGCATCCTCGCAATCGGAAGAATTAAAACGCTGTTGTAAATAAAATTCAGAGAGGTTACTGCGATTCTTGAACTGATGTTGCTGTTCGACGAGCATTACATAGGCTCTTTTTTCTGGATTTCGCGAAGAAAAAAAGACCTCGCCCGTTCTAAACAATCGTCCGGCTAAGGCTTTTGCCAAAGAGGTCTTCCCGGATCCCATCGGTCCTACGATGGCCGTTTTTTGGCCAGATAAAATCTGAAAAGAGATCGATGAGACGACGGGTTTAGCTCCAAGGGAGACCGAAACGTCCGAAATTTTAGCGAGGCAATTATCCAAGAATATTTCCTATTTTTAACAAAAATAAACCTATTCGATGAAAAAAGCCTCATTCCTCTCCGGACTCTTGTTCCTGTGTAGTTTTACTATCCTTGCCCAATCTCTACCACACAGCACGCCAGAAGCAGAAGGCGTGTCTTCCGAAGCCATCATCAAATTCATCGAGGGCTATTCCGCAGACAAACACGAATTGCATTCGTATATGCTGATACGCCACGGAAAAGTGATTTCAGAGGCTTGGTGGAAGCCCTTTGCTGCAGATAAAAAACACAGCATGTACAGTGTTTCCAAAAGCTGGACCTCCACCGCCATCGGTTTTGCCGTGGCCGAAAAGCGACTTACGGTACAAGATAAAGTCCTTTCTTTTTTCCCAGAACATGCTGATTTGAAAGACAAGCCCTTCCTAGCCGACCTACGCATACAAGACCTCTTAACCATGGCTGCTGGTCACGAAAAAGAGCCTCTACGTAGTGTGATTGTCTTTTCACCCGATTGGGTGCGTGGATTTTTGAACTACCCTATCGCGCATAAACCCGGCACTAAGTTTTTATACAATACTTTAGCCACCTATATGTTGTCTGCGATTATCCAAAAAGTGGCAGGAATGACGACGTTGGACTATTTAAAACCACGCCTTTTAGATCCATTGCACATCAGCGGTATCGACTGGGAATCAGACCAAAAAGGCATCAATGTAGGTGGCTGGGGCATCCGTGTGAAGACAGAAGATATGGCTAAACTCGGTTTATTGTATCTTAACAAAGGAAAATTCGAAGGCAAGCAGATTTTGCCAGCAGCCTGGGTGGAAGAAGCGACTCGCAAGCACATCGACCAAGAACCGGATGCGAGCGCAGACAAAAAGGCCAACGGGCAATATGCGGATTGGTTGCAGGGCTATGGCTACCAATTTTGGCGCTCTAGAAATGGGGCATTCAGAGGCGATGGAGCGTATGGACAGTATATTTTGATGATGCCAGAGCAAGATGCAGTGCTTATTATCACGTCAGAATCTCAGGATTTACCGGATGATTTGAACCAGGTTTGGAAAAACCTATTGCCAGCGTTTCAAGCCAAAGCTTTACCTGCTAACCCTGCAGGATTAAAGGCGCTTGCCGCGTTTAATGCTAGCAGACAAATTAAAGCACCAGTTTCTAGCCTACAAGCGGCTTTGCCTACGAAAAGCTATTTATTAGGAACTAACCCACTGGATTTTCGCCAGTTTAAGGTCGATTCAAAAGGGACGTTAACCATTACAACCAAAGATTCCACACAGCACGAATTTAAACTGGCACAAGGTTCCTGGGCTACGGGAAAGTCTAACCTAGTGGGCCCTTACATGCTGAGAGCAGCTAGAGTCGATTTAGCGAAAAAAGCCCCATTTGATTACGTTGGATCGTATCGCTGGGTGGATTCGGAGACGTTGGAGATCACCTTATTGTATTTCGAAAGTCCTCACCATTGGACGATTACGCTGAAAGGCGATCAAGTATCCGTGATCAATTCATTTGAACCCCAAAATGAAATCAAAATCCCGCAACGGAAATAAACGGGATTTCGTCGCAAAATTTGACCACAAGGATATGATTTAAAAGATATATTCGTAAAATGTAACCAGAAACCTATTATAATATGAAAAATAACAACAACCCTTCACGTCGTCAGTTTTTGGCGGCGGGCTCACTCGCCTCTTTAGGCCTTTTATGGGCATCAAATTCGTCCTTTAGTTTCGCGAAACCAAACTCCGTTTTTGGTGGCGTTCAAATAGGCGCGATAACGTATTCTTTCCGCGGCATGCCGGGAGACATCAAACAAATCATACAATACTGTGTAGAATCAGGCGTTTCAGCCATTGAATTAATGGGAGATGCTGTGGAAGATTACGCAGGTCGTCCGGCAAATCCGGTTCCGATGCGTTGGACACCAGGTCAGCCCCGCCCTACCTTAACCGACGAACAAAAGGCTGCACTAGCACAATACCAAAAAGACGTGGCAGCTTGGCGCGAATCTGTTTCCATGGATAAATTCAAGGAAGTGCGCAAGATGCTTGATGACGCGGGCATCTCCGTATACGCCTACAAGCCGAATGCCTTTGGCGAGAAAAACTCAGATGCCGAGGTAGAGTCCGCTTTACGCGCAGCCAAAGTATTAGGCGCTAAATCGGTTACCTTAGAATTACCTTCTGCTGCTCAAACACAACGTTTGGGTGCTTTGGGAGAGAAACATAAGATTTACTTTGGTTACCATACCCATACACAGGTGAAAGATACCGTATATGATGAGGCTTTGGCCCAAAACAAATACAATTCCATCAACCTAGATGCAGGTCACTACATCGCCGTAGGAGCTCCCCACACGACTGCTTCGTTGATTGCCTTTATCGAAGCGAAACACGACCGCATATCCAGCATGCACATTAAAGACCGCACATCGAAAGAACATGGCGCTGGAAACCTAGCTTGGGGTACTGGCGACACTCCTTTGAAAGAGTTGTTGAGGTTAATGAAGAAAAATAAGTATAAATTCCCTGCGACAGTTGAACTAGAATACGAAGTTCCGGCAGGATCTACAGCAGTAGAAGAAGTGAAGAAATGCGTGGCGTATGCTAAGAATATACTAGCTTAATATATATGCTTGCAAAAGGGGCGCCTCACAATGTGAAGCGCCCCTTTTTTTATTTATATGCATCTATCGTCTCAATACTACCATCTGGTCGGTATTTCAACTCAGTCACTTTGATATTTCTTAAGTGAGTCTTACCTGAGATTTCTACGTCATGGTAATATAAATACCATTTGCCATTTTGTTCTACGATCGAGTGGTGGTTCGTCCAGCCTTTCACCGGCTTTAAGATAACCCCTTGGTAGGTAAATGGTCCATAAGGACTAGTTCCTGTGGCATAAGCGATGTTATGCGTATCGCCAGTAGAATAAGAGAAATAGTATTTCCCCTGGTATTGATGGACGAAAGCAGCTTCGAAGAAACGGCGATCGTGATCTTCTGACAATAAAATCTTGCCTTGCTCATCCAAAATCTGCACATTACGTGGCGCCTCAGCCATCTGCTTCATATTCGCATCTAAACGAGCTACTTTGGCCATCAAAGCAGGCTGACCATTGGCTGGTTGCGACTCATCTGTAGCACCATAAGTACCCGACTTCCAGCGTTGTAATTGACCTCCCCAGATTCCGCCAAAATACAGATAAGACGTACCGTCTTTATCTTTAAACACACAAGGATCGATACTGAACGAACCTTTCATATACTCTTTCTCTGCTTTAAATGGGCCCTCTGGCTTTGAGGAAGAAGCTACTCCAATACGGAAAACCCCCTCCTTATCTTTGGCAGGAAAATACAAATAATAATTTCCTTTCGATTCAGCTGCATCTGGAGCCCAAAGCATCTTGGATGCCCAAGCCACATCTTCCAGCTTTAAAGCGACACCGTGGTCTACCACCGGACTTGCAGGAGTCTTTTGAGATAATACATGGTAATCATTCATCGCAAAGTGACTCCCTAAATCATCTTCCTTTACTCCGGCATCGATGTCGTGTGAAGGATAAATGTAAATTTGGCCCTGAAATAGGTGGGCAGATGGATCTGCGGTGAACATATGCGAAACCAATGGCTTCGACTGTCCTAGTGCAGTTAAACTTAATAGGCTTAAAGCGAGTATTTTTTTCATGTTATATCGTTTATGTTTAAAGGTCTGAATTGTTTATTTTTACTTCTATGAAACCGATCGAAACCGCTTTACTGTCTTTTGGAATGTCTGGCCGCGTTTTTCACGCCCCATTTATTCAGCTTCATCCTGGATTCAATTTACGAGGATCTTGGGAACGCTCCAAGAAAACGATTGAGAATGCCTATCCTGATTCCACCTCCTTCGATTCGATGGAAGCTGTTTTAGCAGACCCATCAATTGAATTAGTGATTGTCAATACCCCCATCTATTCTCACTTCAAATACGCTATGGCTGCCTTAAAAGCGGGAAAGCACATCGTGGTGGAGAAAGCGTTTACTTGCAACGCGGCTGAGGCAGAAAAGCTCGTATCATTAGCTAAAGAAGTACATAAAAAGATATTTGTTTACCAAAACCGCCGTTGGGATTCCGATTTCTTAACCTTGAAAAAGGTACACGAATCAGGTGTTTTAGGCGATATCGTCGAAGCTGAGTTTCATTTTGACCGCTACAACCCACTCATGTCCCCTAAAAGACATAAAGAAGATGCAGGTCCTGGTGCTGGAATCGTGACCGATTTAGGGCCTCATTTAATCGATCAAGCTTTACACTTGTTTGGAAAACCTACTCACGTCTTTGCGGATTTACGCAAGACTAGACCGGGTACAGAGGTCATCGACTTGTTCGAGATTCTCTTGTATTATCCGTCCCTGCGTGTTCGCTTAAAAAGTGGTTATTACTTCAAAGAACCCATTCCCGCCTTCCAATTACATGGTACAAAAGGTAGCTTCATCAAAACCCGCTCTGATCGCCAAGAAGTCGATTTAGACAAAGGGCACGTTCCTATGGGCGAAAATTGGGGCATAGATGCTCCGAGTGAATATGGTTTATTGCACGTGGACGGAAACAGTCCTGAGCGAGTTCCTTCTGAAAAAGGCGAGTATATGGCATTCTATGAGAATGTTTTTCAATCTTTGCGTTCCGGAGTGGCACCAGCGGTACCCGGAGAAGATGGAATCGCGAGTATGCGCGTTATCGATGCAGCCTACGAAAGCCTAGAAAAACAAGCAGTTATCAGTTACTAAAATGGAATTATTCAATCAGTTTGAGCCTGAATTAAGCAAAAAGATTCAACAAGTAGGCGTTGTTCGTAAATTCAAAACGGACGACTATTTGATGAAAACAGGGCAATCCATTCGGTCAGCTGTCTTGGTAACGAAAGGAATTATCAAAGTATTCCGCGAAGACGAAGAAGGCAATGAGGTATTTATGTACAATCTTCACCCGGGCGAAGCTTGCGCCATTTCGATGACTTGCGCTGCGAGACAATTATCGTCTCAGATTATGGCCAAAGCCCTCGTCGATACCGAAGTCATCGCCATCCCAGCCGAATTAATGGACGAATGGGGCGCTAAATACAAATCTTGGTACCAATTCGTGCTAGAGACCTACCGATCTCGGTTCGAAGAATTACTAGATACACTAGATCAAATCGCGTTTAGAAATCTAGATGAGCGCTTACTTTGGTACTTAAAACAACACCAAAAAAGCTTAAAAACGAACATTTTAAAGGCTTCCTTCACTGATATCGCCCAAGAATTAAACTCCTCCCGTGAAGTCATTTCCCGATTGATGAAGAAATTAGCAGAGAAAGGATTCATCAAAATCAACAAAAACCAGATTGAGATTGTGGATTTAAGGGGACTGTGATTTTCATCACGAAAAAGCTAAACTAAATTAAGGAATTTTGTCCTATGATGAAATTCCTTTTTACCTTATTGCTTAGCATTCCACTACTCGCTCAAAAGCCCTTTTACGCCCAATTCCGCTACTTTCACTTAGAAACGGATAACGAAAAAGTATTGCCTGATTATGGGGCTAATGCGTTAGGAGTTGAATTGGGTTACACAAAAAACGTAGGCAAGCACTTTAAAGTAGACCTTTCGGGATCCCTAAGCACCTCCTTTCTAAATTCTTCTAACCTTGCTTCGAGTCGCTATGAAATCGGTTTATTCGATCAAGCAAATACCTCTAATTTGGATTTTTTAACACGGATTGAAAAAGCATCTTTGACTTACCAAAACAAGAAAATGAAAGTCAAACTAGGACGCCAAGTGCTAAATACCCCCTTTATTAATCCACAAGATGGCCGAATGAGGCCAAGCGCTGAGGGAGGAATTTATGCAGAATGGGGCCCTCTTAGTCTAGGCTACTTATATGAAATGGCTCCTAGAGGAACCATGGGCTGGTCACCTGTAGCAGAGTCCATTGGCTATTTTCCCGTGGGTGTTGCCATTGATGGCAAAAAATCGACCTATGCTGGACATTTAAGGAGTGCGGGAATGATGATGGCAGGACTCGATCAAAAATGGAAAGGGATAAGCTATAAATTCCATGACCTTTTCGTCGAAAATTTACTGCAAACTGCCTTGATTTCTGCAGAATTCGCCCATCCCATCCGAGGCGGAAAATGGGTCAGTGGAATTCAATTTATCAAGCAACACTCCCTCAGTGATAACCAGTACACAGAAAAAAATACCCATGCTTCTGTCATCAGTTTAAAAACTGGGCTAGAATACAAGCGCTGGAATGGAAGTTTAAACGTTACAAACATCAGTGCAGAAGGCAGATATCTCATGCCTCGTGAATGGGGAAAGGATCCTTTTTATACGTTTATGCCAAGAGAAAGAAACGAGGGTTTGGGCGATGTGAAAGCCTATGTGGCTAAATTTAGTTACGCGATTCCAAACTGGAAAATGAAAATTAATCCCAGTGTAGGCTATTTTGATCTACCATCAGTAACTAATTTTAATCTGAATAAATATGGAATGCCTTCTTATTCGCAAGTGAATTTGGAAATCCTGATCGATGCCTCAAAAATTGCCAAAGGGCTTGATTTTCAATTTCTTCTAGCTAACAAAACGAATCAAGGGGACACGATGGAGAACTCAAAGTATATCCAAAATAAAGTGAATATGAACTCCTGGAATTTCGTCGTAAATTATCGTTTATAAATTTTCGAACCTTGTGATAAAAATCACGAATAAGGTCTAGCAAAAGGTTGAAATTTGTGTCAACAAAAACTAAAAACACAACATGGAAATTATTGGTTATTTCGCATCCTTGTTAATCGGAGTCTCTTTGGGACTTATCGGGGGTGGCGGATCCATTTTAACAGTACCGGTCCTCGTCTACCTTTTTGGGGTGAATCCTATTTTAGCAACCGCCTATTCCTTATTTGTCGTAGGTGCAAGTTCTTTAGTAGGCGCTATTCCCAAATACAGACAAGGGTTGATTAACCTTAAAACCGCCGTCATTTTCGGAATACCTTCGATTGCTGCCGTTTATGCCACCCGCAAATTTATTGTTCCTTTAATACCATCAGAGGTAGGTATGGTGGGCGATTTTGTCGTAACTAAATCCATCTTGATGATGGTTCTGTTCGCAATCTTGATGGTTGCCGCTTCGATATCGATGATTAGAGGCAAATGTGAGCAATGTGAAAAAGAAAAATTAGGCACTTACGTAGAAGAAGCTCAAGTATTTAACTACCCAATGATCTTGTTAGAGGGAGCGATTGTAGGAACTTTAACAGGCCTAGTAGGCGCTGGAGGCGGATTTCTAATCATCCCAGCCTTAGTAATGCTCTCTAAATTATCCATGAAACAGGCGGTAGGCACTTCCCTATTAATCATTGCAGCGAAGTCCTTAATTGGTTTCACAGGTGATCTTGGCCATGCAATCATTGACTGGAACTTATTATTAACCGTGACAGGTTTAGCCATTGTCGGGATTTTCTTCGGCGATATTTTGAGTAAAAAAGTAGACGGAAACAAACTAAAAGTAGGTTTTGGCTGGTTCGTATTAGTGATGGGAATGTACATTCTGATCCAACAATTAGCCTTCCCTTTAAAATAATCTTAACAGAAAAATAGCATGAAAGTAGAACAAATTTACACGGGATGTTTAGCACAAGGTGCGTATTACATCGAAAGCAATGGCGAAGCGGCGATCATCGATCCACTTCGCGAGGTGCAGCCGTATATCGAGAAAGCGGAACGTAATGGCGCTAAAATAAAGTATGTTTTCGAAACACACTTCCACGCGGACTTCGTTTCTGGCCATATTGATTTGTCTGCCAAAACAGGTGCACCCATCGTTTACGGCCCAAATGCCGCTTGTGCTTTTGATTGCATTTCAGCGACAGATGGCCAAGAATTCAAATTAGGCAATGTAACCATCCGCGTGATCCACACCCCTGGTCATACGATGGAGTCAACCTGTTTCCTTTTAATCGACGAAAACGGAAAAGAAACGAGCTTATTCTCCGGTGATACCCTATTTATCGGGGATGTGGGACGTCCAGATTTGGCACAAAAAGTAATCGCTGAATTAACTCAAGATATGTTAGCTGGTCACTTATACGATTCCCTTCGCAACAAAATTATGCCATTAGCAGATGATATCATCGTTTATCCAGCACACGGAGCTGGTTCTGCCTGCGGAAAAAACATGAGTAAAGAGACTACTGATACCTTAGGCAACCAAAAGAAAGTAAACTATGCTTTGAACCCTGCGTTAACAAAAGAGGAATTCAAAAAAGAAGTTTTAACTGGATTAGTCGCTCCGCCAGCTTATTTCCCTTTGAACGTTTTGATGAATATCCAAGGATATGATTCCATTGACAAAGTATTAGAGCGTGGCCAACATGCCTTAAGTCCAGAAGGATTTGAAGCGGCAGCAAACGAGACAAGCGCTTTAATCCTAGATACGCGTGATCCACAGACTTTTGCAGCTGGATTTGTACCTAATTCAATTAACATCGGTATCGACGGATCATTTGCTCCGTGGGTAGGTGCTATGATTCCAGATATCAAACAGGAAATCTTGTTAGTGACGGATGAGGGCCGCGAAGAAGAGGTGATTACACGTCTTGCACGCGTAGGCTATGATTTCACAATCGGATATTTGAAAGGTGGATTCGCCTCTTGGAAAGCATCTGGGTTAGAAATCGATAGCATTGAATCAATTGATGCTGCTGAATTATTGAAGCGTGTGAATGCTGGTGCAGGAGAAATTCTGGACGTTCGCAAGAACAGCGAATACCTTTCTGAGCACGTAATTGATGTGGAAAATGCGCCTTTGGACTTCATAAATGACAGCATGTTAAAAATCAACAAGGACAAAACCTACTTCGTACATTGTGCGAGTGGATACCGCTCTATGATCTTTAATTCAACCTTAAGAGCCCGCGGATTCGATAACTTGATCGATGTAAAAGGTGGATTCAAAGCCATTAAAGAATCGGAGAAATTCCAATTAACAGAATACGTTTGTCCATCAACCCTATTGTAATCATGGAAGAAATAGTAGCTAATCCAGCGACTACGGTCGTTGATGTAAGAGAAACAGGAGAATTTGCTGGTGGACATTTCGATGGTGCCATTAATATTCCTTTAGGAATCATTCCATTGCGCTTAGACGAATTTAAGGCTATGGCTGGACCCATCGTGGTTTATTGCAGAAGCGGCAATCGTTCAGGTATGGCTCAAATGCTTTTAAAGCAAGCAGGATTAGCAGAGGTATATAACGGTGGAGGTTTACACGATATGTTGATTTACCAAAACTAATATGCTAGCTAACCTAACACAAAATTGGGGTTTCATGCGCATTATCCGCCTACTTATAGGTGGATATGCGCTTGTAGAGGCCTACCGTGCATCCGATATATTAATCGGAATGATGGGAACCGTACTAGTAGGAATGGCCTTGCTGAATGCTGGCTGCGGATCTCAAGGTTGCGGTATCCCGGCATCTCGCAACAACCATACAACAACAGAAGAAGTAGAATATGAAGAAATTCATTCAAAATAGATTCTGGCAAATCCTAGGAGGAATATTCGGCGGAATAGCCGGATATTTCTATTGGAGAGATATAGGGTGTGCCAGTGGCACGTGTCCCATTACGAGTAAACCCCTGAATAGCATTGTATATTTTGCTGTTTTGGGGTATTTTGTGTTGGGAACGATTAGTGGATTTAAACAATTAAATACCAAATAAATGATGGAAACTATTACACAACCTTGGCCCTGGTATGTCGCCGGTGCATTAATTGGACTGATTGTCCCAGCCCTACTCTTGTTAGGCAACAAACACTTTGGCATTTCAGCTAATCTGCGTCACATGTGTGCCGCCTGTATTCCGAGCGACATTCCCTTTTTCAAATACGATTGGAAAAAAGAATCTTGGAATCTATTTTTCATCGGTGGAATTTTCATCGGCGGCTTCATCGCTGCCCATTTTTTAGGCTCAGATGCTCCCATCATCATACATCTAGATTTAGCCAAAGAACTTGCCAGTTATGGCATAACTGACCTTTCAGGAATGGTTCCTGTTCAATTATTCGAACTTCATGACGTATTTACATTACGTGGGTTCGTTATGATGGTAGGCGGAGGATTCCTCGTGGGATTTGGTACTCGTTATGCGGGTGGATGCACCTCTGGCCACGCTATTATGGGCCTAAGCGATCTACAATGGCCCTCTCTAGTAGCTACAATCTGCTTTATGATAGGCGGATTTGTGATGGCCAATTTAATTCTTCCTTACATTTTAGCTCTTTAATCCGATGAATACGCAAGAAAAAGAAACTGATTTTGAAGTACGTTCATTAGACACCATGTGTTTGAACGAGTCTAATTTGAGCCATCCTTGGTGGTATAATTTTAAATATTTAGCGGTTGGAATCGTGTTTGGCGTGGTATTCGTGAAAGCAGAAATCATCTCGTGGTTCCGCATTCAGGAAATGTTCCGACTACAAAGTTTCCATATGTATGGGGTCATAGGCACTGCAGTAGTCGTGGGCGCAATCTCCGTATTCCTGATTAAAAAATTCAAGGTAAAGACGATTCACGGAGAAGAAATTACGTTTACAGACAAAAAGTTTAATATGGGCCAAATCTACGGCGGCTTAATCTTTGGATTAGGATGGGCAGTAACAGGCGCTTGCCCAGGCCCACTTTTCGCTCAATTAGGAACGGGAGTCTTAGCTATTTCGGTTGTTATTTTAAGCTCGATTGCCGGTACCTGGGTATATGGAAAGTTTAGAGATAAGCTTCCTCACTAATAGATAAGAGAGTAGAGAGTAGAGAAATGGATGTCGATTAGGTTCGGCATCCTTTTTTTATTGATGCTTTTCAGCCCAGACCTTAATGGGCTTATAAGGTCCGTACTTATGCTGCTCTTCAGAAAAAGGGTCTGCATACGGTCCAAAGGGGTGATCAAATGGCTTCTTGGAAATCTTAGGCCAATCTTTCGATAAATCTTTCGCTGGCCGAGGCATTGAATTTACATAAGCAGCTACATCCCAAGCTTCCTCATCCGTTAATTGTGGTTTATCATAGGTAGTTCCCTGAGGCATATTGTATTTCACATAGCCCGCAAAATTCGAAATTCGGAATAAACCTGCGCCATTATTATAACTATGAGCACCCCACAAAGGTGGATAAGTGTAAGACCTCCCATTTTCTGCTAGCAAACCTCCACCATCAGCTTGATGACACGACTGGCATTTTTTGGTATAAACCTCGGCACCTTTGATTGGATCACAAGCCCTTTTCATTCCCTTTAGTTTAAATATACCAGCACCTTTAGGGGACTTACCTTTTTCGACATCGGAACCTAGCCATTTAATATAGGCCAAAATCGCCCGCATCTCGCGACTCGTAGAATCTAACGCCTTGCCATTTAAACTACGCTCAAAACAATCATTTACACGTTTAATTTGATTTTCCTTCGTTCCAGATCGAGCTCTGAACTTAGGGTAAGTCGATTGAACGGCGAAGTAGTTATTTCCCCAAGGCTGAGTGCCCGCATTTAAGTGACAGTTTTGACAATTCATCCCGTTGGAAATGGCTTTTACTGAACCTTTGGGACCCAAATATTCTGACGTGTGGGCAATGAGTTCTTTTCCATACACCACTAATTCTTTCTCTTCCGGCTGTAAATACATCATTCGCCAGTCTGAGGGTGCAGTCCATACATGCGTGAAATTGGAATCAGGAGCGGCATAAACCTGGGTCGAATCAGACTGTGCTGTCCCTACATTTTGATACGTTCGAAAGCCTAAAAATCCAAAAAGGAATAGGAGTAATCCGAACAAAAAGCTTGTTAATATCTGGTATCGGGGCTGAAATGGTGCGCTCAAAATCGTTCTTTAAATTAGTTCTGCAAGTTACGAGAAGAATAAAAAGGGACAAGTGACATTTATCACGACTTCTCCCTTTTCAATCTCCTAATATTACAACATATTCTTTAAATCGTTAATCATGAAAACACATCATTCTATTGTAATCGTAGGCGGCGGAAACGCTGGCATTTCGATCGCAGCACAGTTATTACGTAAAGATTCGTCTTTGGATATCGCAATCGTTGATGGCGCAAAGAAACATTATTACCAACCCGCTTGGACCTTAGTAGGTGGTGGAGAATTCAATATTCAAGACACGGAGCGTGATGAATCATCGGTCATCCCTGCCGGAACCACGTGGATTCAACAGATGGTTTCGGGCTTTAAACCAGAAGAGAACAAGGTTATCTTAGCTGATGGAACCGATGTAAGTTATGACTATTTAATAGCAGCTCCTGGGATCCAATTGAATTGGGGAGAGATAAAAGGCTTAAAAGAAAACCTAGGTAAAAATGGGGTATGCTCTAACTATAGTTTTGCAACGGCACCCTATACTTGGGAATGTATTCAGAAGACCAAAGAGGGCAAGGCAATTTTCACCAATCCGCACACCCCCATTAAATGCGGTGGGGCTCCTCAAAAGATTATGTATTTAGCAGCCGATTATTTCAAAAAACACGGCATTGATAGCCAGGTGGAGTTTTGGAGTGGAGGTACACGTATTTTTGGCGTAGAAAAATACGAAAATACCTTAAAAAAGGTCATTGCTCGTTATGGCATCCAGACGCAATTCTTTGTCAAACTAGACGAAATCGATGGACCAAACAAAAAAGCGAAATTTGTGGGAATAGGTGAATCCAATAAAGATCAAGAATACTGGGTTGAATACGATATGATTCATGTAACCCCGCCACAATCTGCTCCCGACTTCATAAAGACTAGTCCTCTTGCCAATGCCGCAGGTTGGTTAGATGTGGAAAAACATACCCTACAACACAATAAATTCAAAAATATTTTCGGATGTGGTGATGCAGCTAATCTACCCGCATCCCGAACAGGAGCGGCCATTCGCAAGCAAGCACCCGTTTTAGTAAGTAATTTATTGGCTGTAATGAAGGCCAAATCCATGACAGCCTCCTATGATGGCTACTCTTCTTGCCCCATTATTACGGGTTACGACAAATTGGTTTTGGCCGAATTTGCTTACAATAATACGCCGGTTGAAACTTTCCCTTTTGATCAATCGAAAGAGCGCTGGTCTATGTACCAAATGAAGAAACACCTACTTCCCTATTTATATTGGAATCAAATCTTACCAGGAAAGATGTAAGTAAAAAGGCCGCTGTTAAGGCGGCCTTTCAACTTAATATTTGAGATAGGCCCAGCCTGCCTCTTGTTTGAGGACGACTTCAGCTACACCTGATGGGACGGTACCAGCTTGTGTTAGAATAGTAGCACGATCAATTTTACGTTCGCGGATGGTATTTTCACAGGCTTTGAACAAAACACCAGAGGCAGCTAATTCGGCAATCTTAGTTTTTTGCGTTGTTTTGCCATCGATTAAAATACCTATACCTGAACCATGAGCAACTAACTCAATTTGTGTGTTAGGGCCCAATGCGGTTTGAAGGTTAGAAATGTTCTTCAACGCGCCGTGCCAAACCAAGGTATCTGAAGTATTTAATTGCACGACCACTTTGTGTGTTTGTGCGTTAGCTGCGAAAGAAATTAAAGCAACAAATAAGGTTAAGAGTAAGTTTTTTTTCATAGTTATTTTTTTTACTAAACTACAAATTTTACAAATGAAAGCAATGTGGGACGAGCGTTATCAAGCGGATGAATACCAATATGGAATAGATCCAAATGATTTCATGAAAGAGCAAATCACACCCCTACCCGCGGGCCGCATTTTATTCCCAGGCGCTGGCGAGGGAAGAGATGCCGTTTTTGCCGCTAAAAAAGGATGGGAAGTCCACGCTTTTGACTTAAGTGAACAAGGTAAAGCAAAGGCTGAAAAATTAGCCTCAGCCGAAAAAACACGGATTCACTTTAAGGTTGCAGATGCCACAAACGTTAAATTCCCTTTGGAATCTTTTGACGTCATTGCCTTAACCTATTTCCATCTGCCCTTAGAGACTCGATTACATTTTTACAAGCAATGCGTTTCGTGGCTTAAACCTGGCGGCTTACTTATTTTAGAAGGATTTAACCAGCGCCAACTTGGTTTAAGTTCAGGAGGACCTAAAAACATAGACTGGTTATTTTCCTCTGCAACCATCGCTGAGGAATTCCCTGGCTTAAAAATTCTAGTAAACGAAGAGAAGCAACGGACATTAAACGAAGGCCCACTTCACCAAGGTTTAGCAGAGGTCGTACAGTTAGTGGGTCAAAAATAAGGAGGGGACAAATGTCACGCTCAAGCTACATTCATTGACCTATATTTGCCTATATAAACACAGAAATTATGTTAGAATTACTCAAAAATTTATTCGGATTTGGGCCAAAGGTTGACTTCAAGGCACTTTTAGCAGATGGTGCCACATTAGTCGACGTTCGCACTCCCGCAGAATTCAAAGATGGACACATCAAAGGAGCCATCAATTTACCTTTGCAAACTTTAGGTTCTAATTTGAACAAACTAAAGAAAGATCAGGTTATAATTACTTGTTGCCGCTCGGGAAGCCGCAGTGGCATGGCACGCCGCCAACTTCAAGCTGCGGGTTATACGCAGGTGTATAATGGAGGACCGTGGACTAATTTAAGATAAGAGATGATAGAGTAGAGAGAAGAGATGGCTGTGAATGGTGAATGGTGAGAGGTGAATTCTTTACTCTCGACTCTTTAATCTATAATCTAAAATTTCCTTCGGACTCATTCCCTCCGGACTGCCCACTGACAACTGCACACTACCCACTGAAAACTGACACATTATGAGCAAATTCGCAGACCTATTGAAATCGCCAGAACCCGTTTTAGTTGATTTTTCAGCCGAATGGTGTGGCCCATGCAAGCAATTAAAACCTATTTTAGAGCAATTAAAGTCTAAAATTGGTAATTCTGCCAAAATCATTAAAATCGATGTCGACAAGAATCGTACCTTAGCAGATAAATTCCAAATCCGTTCCGTACCTACCCTGATCCTTTTTAAGGATGGTAAGTCGGTTTGGCGTCAATCAGGGGTAATTCCTGCGAGCACTTTGGAAGGTATCATTAAACAACATTCGAAATGAGAAACGTTTTATATTCATTTTTAGTCCTTGGACTTTTATTTTCATGTGGTCCAAAAGAAGGGCAACAAGATTTAGGTGCATCCGAATTCCAAACAGCTTTAACGGCTGAATCGAAGGCACAAATTTTAGATGTCAGAACAGCCGATGAATTCCAAGGTGGCCACATCGAAGGTGCTATCAATGCAGACATCAGCACTCCGCTCGTTTTTGCACAAATCGCATCGAAATTAGCGAAAGACAATACCGTTTTCGTCTATTGCCTTTCTGGGGCAAGATCTGCTTCAGCCGCAGGGATGCTAAAAGAAATGGGGTTCAAATCCATCGTCAATTTAACAGGTGGTATGTTAGCTTGGCAATCAGCTAATCTTCCAGTAGCTACTGGCGAAGCGAAACCAGCAGGTTCTGCCGGTTTAACAGAGGCTACTTTTGCCGAAAAAATCAAAGGCAAACCGATGGTCATCATCGATTACAATGCCACTTGGTGCGGCCCTTGCAAGCAATTAAGCCCCATCTTAAAGGAATGGGTTAAAGCTCAAAACGGCAAAGTCGAACTGATTGAAATCGATGTAGACGAAAACCAAGAGCTTGCAAAATCCAAGAAAATCGAAGCTATCCCCTACCTAGAAATGTACAAGAATGGCGTTAAAACGTGGTCAAGTGTGGGATTGATTGGGAAAGAAGAATTAGATAAATCAGTAGGCAGTGGACAGTAGTCAGTAGACAGTGCAAAGTCCGGAGGGAATTAGTCCGGAGGAAACATTTACCATTCACCACTTACCATCTTCCCTCCCTATTCAGTTGTTAAGGGTGATTCTTTTTTGAAAATTATTGCGCAGCACAATTTTAAAAAAGAATCACCCTTAACAAATCATTCTCCACTTTATCACCCCCGCGGAGCCCAGTGTCAATAATCCAATGACGATTACACTCACTTCTAGTTCGAAATAGTCCGCTAAAACACCTGTTAAAATAGCACCGAAAGCATAGCCTAAATCACGCCATAAGCGAAAAGTGCCTAAACTAGCAGCCCGATCAGCTGGGTGTGTATTTTCAGCGATGGATGCTAAAAAAGTCGGATAGACAATCGCTGTTCCTACGCCTATCACAAAGGATAGAATGGCGAAAGCGGCGAATGTTTGAGCCCAAATAAGACCTAATATGGCAAAGGCTTGAAGAAGCATGCCGATAAACAACAAATCTTTTTGGCAAATAAAATCGGATAGACGTCCTGTCCCTAATTGCGCTAGGCCCCAAACCAGGGGATAGATGGCCGTAATAATCCCTATTTGGCCTAAATCAAAACCTTTAGTAGCTAATAACAGGGGAAATAGCCCCCATATCATCCCATCGTTCAGATTATTGACGAGACCCGCTTGAGTAATGGCCCCTAAATTCCGATGTAACAAAGTCGTATCCCAAAAGGGTTTTTTAAGCAAAGGAAGGGAACTTTCTTGGGCCGCTTTTTGGACAAATGACCGGGTGTCTTTCACCCAAATCCAAGAAATCAACAAGCCTAAAAACACAAATACAATCCCTATATAAAAGGGATAAGGACTAATTCCATATGTATTCGCAATCCAGGCCGTTAAAAGCGCCACTAAACCGACGGATAAATACCCCGCGAATTCATTAATTCCCATGGCTAAACCCCGCTGCTTATCCCCCACTAGATCGATTTTCATAGTCACGGTACTGGACCATGCGAGGCCCTGATTAATTCCCAAAAGTAGATTAGCGGCCACAATCCAATTCCAAGAGGGCGCCCACATGAGTAAGAAGGGAATAGGAATCGCGAAAAGCCAACCGTAAATTAACAAACGTCTACGGCCCAATGTATTCGCAAAATGACCAGCGAAGTAATTTGTTAAGGCTTTGACAATACCAAAAACGACAATAAAGGAAAATATGGCCGAATGAGAGGCAATATGAAATTCTTGAGCCGCTAATTGAGGCAAAATAGAGCGTTCGAGTCCGACCATCCCACCCACAAAGGCATTCACTAAAACCAACAAACTAAACTGCTGCCAATTCTCTTTCAATCCGAACCGAACTTCCATTTGTGTCATATTTAGACACAAAGGTGCTCAGCTGAACGCCAAAAGCACTTAACAAATGTTAAATTAGGATTTCTTCGCCCGAATGCGACTCAAACTTACCTGTGTGATTCCCAGATAAGAAGCAATAAATTTCAATGGAGCCCTTTTTAATACCTCAGGCTGCTCTTTCTCTAATAAGTGATAGCGTTCCTCTGCCGCATGAAACTGCAAATTTTCTATCCGTTGTATAGTCTCCACATAGGCCTTTTCAAACAATTTCGAGAACAATCGCTCGATATCCCGGTGCTCTTCATACAGCGAAGTTAAAGCGGACGTATCAATGGACCAAAGCTCCGAATCCTCCAAAACCTGTATGCCTTTTTGACTAGGCTTGCCCGCAAAAAGGCTTTCAGCCCGCGCAATCAAGTTAAATTCGCCATAAAAGCCCTCTGTCACATCCGTTCCGTCTTTGATATAATAAATGCGAGCCATTCCTTTTTTCAAAAAATAAAGGGTCTTGCAGGTTTGGCCGATGGATTGCAAATCCTGGTTTTTAGCACTACTAATCTCCCGGCAAATACTTACCAATGCCTCTTGAGAAGCTGCGCTCAGAGGGTAAATAGACTGGAAATAAGTGATGATGGGGGACATAGTTAACAGTTGTCAGTGGACAGTAGGCAGTGGAGAGTATAGATTATAGAGTAGAGAGAAAACATTCACCGCTTACCATTCACCATTTCCTCTCTATACTCTACTATCTCTACTCTATTTTTTCGCCGCTTCAAACCCTATCGACACCGAATTCACGCAATAGCGCAATCCTGTATCTGTAGGACCATCGTCAAACACGTGGCCTAAATGGCCTCCGCATTTCGCGCAGGTTATTTCTGTGCGGCGCATGCCTAAGGTATTGTCTACGGTTTCTTTAATGACGCCTGCTTTTACTTCTTTGTCAAAACTAGGCCAGCCGCAATGCGAATCGAATTTAGAATCAGAGCTAAAAAGAGGTGCTCCGCAGCCTCTGCATGTATACATCCCTTTCTCGTTGTGCATTAAGAATTTGCCGGTGTAGGGATGTTCGGTACCTTTTTGGCGTAAAATATAATATTCTTCTTCTGTCAATTTAGCCTTCCATTCGGCTTCTGTCTTAGGCAAATTTTCCATTGTCTTTGTTGCTGTAGTTGCTATCGTTTGTGTAGGCGTTTGTTTGGGTTGTTGTCCACAAGCCTGCAAGCCTATGAATACGAGTACTAATCCTAGAATCTTTTTCATGTGATTGTGATTTATAGCATAACGCAAGATAAGGCAAAAAAGTTTACGCATAACGTGGATCTACCCGCCACGCTAACTTCCGCAATTGTTGCACGCGCAGGGTTCTATGGCCAAAATCGTCCATCGAAACGCCCTGCATCCAATAGATTCCACTACCGCGGAAAGAATAGTTCTTCAGGTCTGAAGGGAAATGGACCGTATCAAAGAATTCTCCTTGGAGGTCCACAAAGTAGCCAAAATACATTCGTTCGCCCTGCTTCGTTCTCGTAGACTTTAAGGTGACGAGATAGCCGATGATATCGCCTTTAGGCAATACCAAATCCGCATTCAATAAGGTCTCCGGTAATTCCTCTAGCAATAAAAAGGGAGAACAGAGGGGGAAACCGAGAATCTCCCATTGGTCGAAAGCGTCCTCCTCAGGTTCGTGGATAAGCGGCGGCAAAACCCCGATGTCTGGGGAAAGCTCCTCGAACATCTCCATCGAGACCACCGTAGAGACTTTGCCTTGGAAACGAGCGTGCGCCTCCCATAATAGGGGCTTTTTGGCCTGGCCTAGGTTGCGAAAGGCGCCTATGCGAATCAACAGAATCGATTGCTCTAGCCCGATGGACACGCGGTGCACAAAATCCTCCCAAGAACGGAAAGGCCCAGACTGCCTCCGCGCCTCGAGTATTTCTTGGATGACCCGCTTCTCCAGCCCTTTGATGTGCACCCAGCCTAAGTAAATCCGCTTGCCTTCGATTCGGGTTAGGTACTCGCTCTCATTGATCTCCGGTGCCTCCACCTCCGCCCCACAGCGACGAGCTTCGTGCACGTAAAATTCAGTCCGATAGAATCCCCCAAAATTGTTGATCACCGCCACCATAAATTCCAGCGGGTAATAGGTCTTGAGATAGAGGCTTTGGTAACTTTCTACGGCAAAAGAAGCCGAGTGCGCCTTCGAAAAGGAATAGCCCGAAAAGCTTTCCATCTGCCTCCACACCTCGCGTGAAACGGCTTCGGGATAGCCTTTGGCAGCACAATTCTCGAAAAAAGCCTGCCTGATGCGGTCAAATTCAGCTCTAGAACGGTATTTACCCGACATCCCGCGGCGCAGTACATCGGCCTCCGCTAAGGTCAGTCCGGCAAAATAGTGAGCCACCTTGATCACATCTTCCTGGTAGACCATCACGCCATAGGTTTCCTTCATCAGCTCCCCCATCAGCGGGTGCACGGGTTCATAGGAATCCGGCGCGTGGAAACGCTCGATGTAGGCCTTCATCATCCCGGATGAGGCGACGCCGGGGCGAATGATGGAAGAGGCGGCGACTAGGGTAATGTAATCTTGGCAACGTAGCTTCTTTAAAAGCGAACGCATCGCGGGCGATTCGATGTAAAAGCAGCCCATCGTCTCGTGGCGCATCAGCTGTTTGCGTACGCCTTCGTCTTTCATAAAGTCCTGAACGCGGTGGACGTCTACATCAACTCCCCGATTTGCGCGGATGATGTCGACGGACTCTTTGATGTGGCCGAGGCCTCTTTGGGACAAAATATCAAACTTCGCAAATCCAATCTCCTCCGCCACGTACATATCGAACTGGCAGATGGGGAAACCTTTCGGCATTCCCTCCAAGGCCGTGTAAGCGGATAAAGGCGCATCCGAAATCAGGATGCCGCCCGCGTGAATGCTGAGGTAATTAGGGAAGTCGAGCAAGAGCTGACCGTATTTGACGATCAGCGCCTGTATTTCGGACGTCACCTCCCGCATCGCCGTGGCGGGATCGAGCCAGGCGTCTATCTCGGCTTTGGGAAGACCAAAAACCTTCGCCAATTCCCGGTAAATCGACTTATCCCGAAACGTGACATAGGTGGCCAGCAGACACACGTGCTTCGCCCCATAGCGCTTAAAGATGTAATCGATGATGTCATCCCGCTCATCCCAGGAGAAATCTATGTCAAAATCCGGCGGACTCGTCCGGTGCTTATTGATGAAACGCTCAAAATACAAATCTAATTCGACCGGATCCACGTCTGTAATCCCGATGCAATAGGCCACGATGGAATTCGCTCCAGATCCACGCCCCACGTGAAAATAACCTCTAGAACGCGCATAGCGAATAATGTCCCAGGTAATCAGGAAATAGGCATTAAAATCCAGCTCGTGAATAATCTTCAATTCCTTCTCCACCCGCGCCTTCGCCTCGCGATCCCCGCGCGGATAGCGATACCGCAAACCCTCGTAAGCTAGCTTGGTGAGGAGGGCTAAATCGTCTTCTTTGGAAGAACTAAACAGCGAACGATTCTTCGGCTTTTTAAAATCAAAGCTAAAACTACAATCGGCTAGAATCTGATCCGCCTCCGCTAATAGCTGCGGATAATCCGCACAAGAAGCCGCAATTTCAGCAGGAGTATAGAAACGTTCGTCTGCCTGCGCCTGGTCCTTAGGCGAAAGTTTGCTCAATAAGGTATTCAAATCGATCGCCCGCAGCAATCGGTGCATCGAAAATCCGCGCTGATCCAGAAAGGTAAAAGGTTGGCACCAGACAAAATCACGCAGGTCTTTTTCTTTCCAAAGCAAATTCCGGTCACTCGCCCGCACGCCCCAGCGCTCCCGCGGTCCAGCCAGCGTCTTGATCTTTTTCCGCATGGCTAGCGGATAAATCGTCCACACATCATCTGAAACGGGAGGTCGCTCTGGCCAGGGCTCTTTGGACACTAAATACTTCGTCGCAAAATCATTAATCTGTAAAAAACCGCGTTCATTCCGTGCTAAACACACATAACCCGCCTCGAACTCCATCCCCACCACCGGCTTAATCCCCTCCTGCTGACACGCCTGCACGAAATCAAAGACGCCAGAACTCCGGTGGATATCCGTTAAGGCTAACGACGTAATGCCGCGCGCCTTCGCCTCCTGAACTAATTGCTCAGGCGAAAGCGTACCATAGCGCAAGCTGTAGTAAGAATGGCAATTCAAATACATCTATTCGTCGTTTTTTGCGTGTGACGCACCAGCGAGTGTCGCACCAGCGAGTGTCGCACCAGCAGGTAAAGAAGCGTGTGACGCACCAGCAGCAGGCAGCCTATTTCTCCGTTCGGCACTTCCCATCAATCCACTCGCACGCAAGATGGAAAACTCACCGTAGCGGTTCTTCAGGGAATCCATCGCCTGGTAAAGTGGCACGAGCTTCGCCCCGTCATCAAACAGGTTCAATTGCTCCTGCCCTTGCAACAGTTTGGAGAAGCGCACGCCGATCAGTCGGATCAACAACCTCCGGTCATAGAGCTTCTCGAACAATTCGTAGACCGCCGGAATCAGGCGGTGGTCGCTAGCGGAAGCGGGGATACTGATTTGGCGGGTATGGGTGTCAAAATTCGAGTAACGCACCTTCACCGTAATACAGGACGTACATTGCCCCAGCTTGCGCAAATCATAGCTCAGCTGCTCTGTCAGCGACCCCAGAATCCGTCGTAATAAAATCACATCCGTACTATCCTGCTCAAACGTTATCTCTTTAGACAAGGACTTCTGCTCAGAATAAGGCACGACGGGACGCAGATCGATGCCATTAGCTCTTTCCCAAAGCATCGTCCCCGACTTCCCAAAGGTTCGCTCTAATACCCGCTGTGGCATTTGGCTAAGCGTTCCTACGTGGACGATGCCCATATTACGCAGGGTTTGGGCCGTGACGGCACCGATCATCGGGATCTTGTTCACGGTCATCGGCGCTAAAAAGGCTTTCTCCTGACCGGCTAGCACCTGGTACTCCCCGGCGGGCTTGACGTGATTCGTCGCGACTTTGGACACCGTCTTATTCACCGACAAACCAAACGACATCTGCAATCCAATCTGCTTTTTAATTCGATCCCGCAGATCCTGCGCAAAGGCATAGGACCCAAAAAAGCGCTCCATCCCCGTCATATCTAAATAAAACTCATCAATCGAGGCTTTCTCCACCAAAGGCGCCCGCTCCATAATCAGCGAGGTCACCATCTCCGAATGCTGCACATACGCCTCGTAATCACCCCTCAACACAATCGCATCCGGACACAATTTCAGCGCCATCTTCATGGGCATCGCAGAACGCACCCCAAAAGCCCGCGTCTCATAACTACACGCCGCCACCACGCCCCGATCCGAGCCGCCGCCCACAATGACCGGCTGGCCCACGAGTCGCGTATCTCGGAGTCGCTCTACCGAGACAAAGAAACTGTCTAAATCCATGTGCACAATCGCGCGCTCCTGCATAAAATTGGTAGATATTTGGGTATTTTGAATACCTTTCGTAACTTCGAAAAGTATACGAAGAAATTTTAGATACGAATTTTATTCATTTTACTTTAATAAGCAAATCGCATGAGCACTTTTTTTAGTCAGAATTTACGTTTTTTACGCAGCAAGATGTCGGAGAAAACTTCGCAGGAAAAACTGGCGGAATTACTGAATATTAAGAAGCCGACTTTGGGCTCGTATGAGTCCGGAAGAGCGGAGCCTAAATATGCGGATTTGATCTCCCTAGCGGAGTTTTTCAAGGTTGAAGTGGATGAATTATTGAAGGAGGATTTGTCCAAAAGAATCCCCGGCCTGTCGAACAAACCTAAGCTACGAATTTTAGCTACGACGGTCGACGCGAACAATGAAGAGAATATCGAGATGGTACCGGTCAAAGCTTTGGCAGGATACACCGCCTCCTACGACGACCTCGACTTCGTCCGCGATCTCCCTACCTTCCAAGTACCTTTCCTGCCTAAAGACAAGAAATACCGCGTTTTCCCCATCAAAGGCGAATCGATGTTGCCCCTACAACCAGGCTCTTTAGTCTTCGCTGAATACGTGGAAGACTGGACCCAAATCAAGGACGGCACCATCTGCATCGTCGTGACCCGCGAGGACGGCGTCGTGTTAAAGCAGGTCATCAACCACCTCGCAGAACGCAAAGTCTTAATCCTGAACTCCACGAACAAGACCTACGACCCTTACCCGATTTTGGGCTCTGAAATCCAGGAAATCTGGAAGTTCGCGGGGTATTTTTATAATGAATTTCCGGAAAGTTAGATAAGAGAGCATAGAGTATAGAGTAGAGATAAATATGAACATCTCTACTCTATAACTCCTATCTATACTCTCTACTCTCCTATCTCTACTCTACTACCATGTACCACAAAATATCCACCACTCTACAAATTTCCGAAAACCAAGTTCGTAAAACCATCGCCCTGTTGGACGAGGGCGCCACGATTCCCTTTATTTCCCGTTACCGCAAGGAGGCGACGGGGAGTTTAGACGAGGTACAGGTCGCGGCTATTCGTGATTTACGGGATCAATACGTGGAATTAGAGAAGCGCCGCGAGGCCATCTTAAAGTCCTTAAAAGAACTGGATAAATTGACGGCAGAATTAGAGAAGGCAGTTAGAGGGGCTGAGACTTTGGCCAAATTAGAGGACATCTACCTGCCCTACAAACCCAAGCGCAAAACACGCGCGATGGCGGCCCGTGAAAAAGGCTTACAAGAGCTCGCAAACCAGATCCGATTGCAAGGCCTAAAAGACCCAGAAGTCTTAGCGGCTGAATACTTAGACAATGTAGAGGAAGCTTTAGCGGGCGCTCGGGATATTTTAGCGGAAGAGATGATGGAAACGGCAGAAGCGAGAGAGGAAGCGAGAAATCTATTTACGCGCAAAACGACGGTTAAATCTAGCGTAGCGAAAGGCAAAAAAGACGAGGGTATTAAATACAAAGATTATTTCGACTGGTCAGAATCCTTGGCTCAAGCGCCTTCTCACCGGGTTTTGGCCTTATTCAGAGGTGAAAACGAGGGAATCCTAAATCTGAACTTAACAGGCCCAGACGAGGACGTATTAAATAGATTGGAGCGTCGCTTCCTGACCGGAACCAACGCCTGCGCGAAACAAGTGGGATTAGCCATTCAAGATGGCTATAAGCGCTTGCTGATGCCAGCGATGGAAACCGAGATGCGAGCTGAGGCGAAGAAACGCGCAGACGAAGAGGCTATTCGCGTATTCGCAGAAAATATCAGACAACTGTTATTAGCCGCACCATTAGGCCAAAAACGTGTTTTAGCCCTCGATCCTGGTTTCAGAACAGGGTGTAAAGTCGTTTGCCTGGATGAACAAGGAACGCTATTAGCTAACACGGCAGTTTATCCGCACACAGGACCTGGACAAGCAACAGAAGCTGCTCACACCATCCAAGCTTGGGTGAAACAATACAAAGTACAAGCGATTGCCATCGGAAACGGAACAGCAGGTCGGGAAACCGAATCCTTTGTCCGTGGACTTAAGCTTGAAGGGATTACCATCATCATGGTGAACGAAAGTGGAGCGTCCATTTATTCAGCCTCAGAAGCCGCACGCGACGAGTTCCCAGACAAGGATGTAACGGTTCGTGGGGCTGTTTCGATTGGTAGACGATTGATGGATCCTTTGGCAGAACTCGTAAAAATCGATCCTAAATCCATCGGTGTGGGACAATACCAGCATGATGTAGACCAAAAGAAATTACAAGCCTCCCTAGACGACACTGTTATCTCGTGTGTGAACTCGGTAGGTGTGGAATTAAATACGGCGTCTAAACAGATTCTTTCCTATGTTTCTGGCCTAGGACCTCAATTAGCCCAAAACATCATCGACTATCGCACCAAAAACGGACCATTTTTAAAACGTTCTGACTTGAAAAAGGTCACGCGTTTAGGCGAAAAGGCTTTCGAACAAGCGGCTGCTTTCTTGCGCATTCGCAACGCGAAAAACCCGTTGGACGCCAGTGCAGTGCATCCAGAACGCTACGAAATCGTAGAAAAGATGGCGAAAGATTTGAACTGCAAGGTTTCTGATCTATTGGCGAACGAATCCTTACGCAAGCAAATTCGCTTGAGTCAATACGTGAATGCGGAAGTAGGTATGCCTACATTGACGGATATCATGGAGGAACTAGCAAAGCCAGGACGCGATCCTCGCGAGCAATTCGAAGCCTTCGAATTCACGGAGGGCGTAAATTCGATTAAAGATCTTCGGGTAGGAATGATGCTTCCGGGAATTGTGACGAATATTACGAATTTTGGCGCCTTTGTCGATATCGGCGTTCACCAAGACGGATTAGTTCACGTTAGCCAACTTGCTGACAAGTTTGTGAAAGACCCGAATGAAGTGGTGAAAGTGGCCCAAAAAGTGCAAGTCCGAGTGACGGAGGTGGATGAGGTAAGGAAGAGGATTGCGTTGAGCATGAAAAAGTAGAGTATAGATAATAGAGTAGAGAGTATAGATGTGGATTTTTTATCTCTTCTCTATACTCTCCTCTCTCTAATCTACTTTCTTTTTGCAGCAATTCGGCAACTTCGCATAGTCTTTCGCTATTGCCTTTACCTCATCTGCATCATATCCAGTTTCCGAGATCACTTTTTTGATACCAGCCGCGTCAATTTTTGCTGCATCAAACTCCACAGTAATCACCTTATCGTCTAGATTCAAATCAGATTTAGCCACGCCTTTCGTCAATGCTAAATTCTTTTCGATACGCTCTTTACACATTTCGCAAATGGCAGAGGTTTTAATTTTGACCGTCTCCTTTGGACCAGTCATTGCCAAAAATGGCAAAATCAATAGAAATAGGAGCTTTTTCATTGCTTTATTTTTTAACTACTTTCAAATCCATCGTGCAAGCAGGGCACTTACCTTTCTTTGAATAGGTCTTTTTTCCTTCGCACTTCATTGGACATGCATACTCGTCTTTTTTGCTCTCTTTTCCAGCTTTTTGATCAGCTTGAGTAGTGGACGCAAAGGCCCCAAACATTCCCAATACTAGGGTCGAAACTAAGATGTACTTTTTCATATTAATTGATTTTAAAACGTATTCCTGTATAAACCATGGTGCCGGTTATCGGCCCCCAAACCATCGAGGCATCAAAACCCAAGGCAAATGGATCTTTCGCACTCATGATCGGATTGGCTTGAGTAAAATTAAAAAGATTTTCCACACCTACGTATAATTCCCACTTTTTAAATTGACGCGTCACTTGCGCATTTACGGTTGAGAAGGCAGGAGCCTGAACTTCAGGCGATGATGCGGTGTGTAAATGACCTATTGTTGCATTAGGGATTCTTCTAGCACCATTCCATTGCCAGGTAAGGTCATACTTCCAAATTTCATAAGGCGTCGCATAAGCTAAATTGACCAATACTCGATCTCGGTTTAAGAACGGTTTGCTGAGGCGATTTAAGGTACCTGCCTCGGTTAAATAATCTGCCTGCACATCTTGGAAACGATAAGCAGCTTTGAATTCAAATCGCTTAAATGGACTGTAATTAAATTCGGCCTGTAAACTGGTCGAGTAAGATACTCCAGGACTTGAGTAGAACCGAACACTGGAAGCAGATTCCATATCGACCATCCATTGGTGTGTAAAATCGGTCTGAAAAGCATCTAAGACTAGATTTGCCTTGCGCGATCCGATATTCATATTCTTCGTTAGTGAAATCCCATAATTCCAAGAGACTTCGAGTGGATTGAGATTCCCGACTAATTTTAAAGCCCGGTTATTAATCAAATAACCCATGTTTTCTACCAAAGGATTCACCCGTCTCCACCCCTTTCCGGCAGATAAACGAAGTATCCAATCCTGGGCCAAATCCCATTTCAGGTGCAGACGTGGAACCCATTGAGTGCCTAGCTGGTTGTGAAAGTCGACCCTTTGGCCTAATACTACAGTTAAAGTATTCGGAATCGTCCAAGTATATTCACCATAAACACCAGGCACTATTTCCGTACGCGAATAAGCCGAATCTATATAGGACTCCTGATAAGAATCCATCAAGAAACTCGCACCGGTCTTCCAGGTGTGATTTGTATTCTCAATGATCGACTGAAAAATCAAATTCCCGTACACACTCTGCTCTCGACCCTGGTAATTTTTTGTAGCAAAATAAGAGTCATTTGCATGATTCGCCGTACTTAAAATCAAGGCCAAGCCTTGATATGGCTTTTGTGGATACAACCTCGCAATCTTAGCGAAAGTCTCAAATCGCTCTGTCTTGCTGCCAAAGCCATAAATTTGCGAACGATCTGCTTCAGAAGTAAACGATTTTTGACCCCCTAAACGATCCTCATTCAAGTAATTTGCTCCCCACTGGATCATCCAACGATCCGTCGCATATTTCCAGCGATTAAGGACATTGATTAAATTAAATAAAGGCAAATCCAAAAAGCCGTCCCCATTTCCATCCAGTCGAGCCGCCTGCTGAGAATAGTGTGTAAATACGCCCGTAGATAAACGCGAATTGAAGCGATGCGCTCCTTGTTGATTGACTTCAAAACGTCCTTGTGAGTTCGTGTAGGTATTTAAATAATATACTTCGGAGGTGTCTGGCTTTGCGAGTTCGACATTGATGGCTCCCGTCATGGATTCATAGCCATTCACAACGGAGATGGTCCCTTTAGCTAAATCAATCGACTTTATCCACGTTCCTGGTAAATAATTCAATCCGTAAGTGGATTTCAGTCCGCGGATCGATGGAATATTTTCCACATTCGTCTGAACATAATTTCCAGATAAACCCAACATTTGGATTTGCTTGGATCCCGTCACGGCATCCGCATAACTCACGGAAACAGAGGCATTGGTTTCAAAACTTTCCGATAGGTTGCAGCAAGCCGCTTTTCCTAAGGTTTTGATTGTCATTATCTCGGTGGCGAGAACGGCGTTATCGTCTTTTTGGCCAGGATTAGCCACTATCCGAAATTCTTTTAATTCCGTGTCGCGCTCAATACTGTCTTTTCGCACGACTTGTTGAGCCTGCAAAAGCGTCGAAAAACTGAGTAAAATAAGTAATTTATACATCGTTTTGTTGATTAAAATGATAGAAATAAAATCCTATTTTTTTTTCAAATCAAATACGACTGTAATTGGGCTAAGCGAGCCTGCCGAGTGAGTGGAGGGGCATTCGAGGTGTACGAAAAATAATTAAGCTCTTGGATATAAAAATCAGGTGATTTAACAGTCGATGTGCTCAAAATAGGAGAAAAAGCGAATACCAGTGCTTGACTACCTTTACTTAAGTCGAAATTAAACTTCACCTGGTACTTACCTAACAAACAGCATTTCGCTCTAGAAATATGAGCTTCTGTTGTTTTTTGACAGCAGGATTCCGCTTTTGTGATCGTTGTTTTCTTTACCCCTGTGTAGATACAAGTGGCTTCTGTCCATGAAATTCCCAAGCTACCGAAAAGAATCCAGGCAGCGAGAAAGAAGGACATAAAGCTTTTGGCAAAAAATTTCATCAGACAAAATTAAGGACAATTCACTAATTTGCTGTATGATTCAGCGGTTAATCTTTCTATTCCTATTCAGCGCTTGCCTTCCCATGCAGGCTCAGACCTACCGCTACCTCATTCTTTTCAAAGACAAAGCCTCGAATAGCCATTCTATAAACAATCCAGGCGCTTTTTTAAGTTCCAAAAGCCTGGAACGCCGCCGCAAAAACCGCGTCGCTATTTCAACCCAAGATTTGCCGGTAAGCACCACTTACTTAGACCAAGTAAAAACTACCGGTGCGCGCATTTTGTTTCCCCTAAAATGGATTAATGGTGCACTGATCACACAAAAACCGAGTGAACTCAAGAAAACACTTGCTTTAAGCTGCGTAAAAGGCCTTTATTGGAATTTTCCCGCTGATTCAAGTGCTGCTTTGCAAATTCAAGCTGGCACTCAAGCAAACTCCTTGAACCCTGATTACGGGAATTCATCCACCCAAATCAACCAACTAGGCATCGACCAGATGCACGCAAGAAATATTCGTGGTGATGGCGTCCTCATTACCTTGCTAGATGATGGATTTAAAAACGCGAATACCATAACCTATCTTCAAAATACTTTCAGCGAAAAACGAATCACCGCCACGCTGACCACAGACCCTTCCGTTTCCTCCGTCTATGTTACTGGTGGTCATGGCACGAATGTATTATCCACCATCGCGGGATATGAACCAGGTAAATTAATCGGAACGGCTTATAAAGCCTCCTTTGCTTTGGCCCAAACCGAAGAAAGCGGACACGAATTAATCGTCGAAGAAGCGAATTGGCTGAGAGGCGCAGAATGGGCGGATAGCTTAGGGACCGATATAATTTCGTCCTCTTTGGGGTATTCGACCTTCGATAACACCTTACATAATCACAGCTATTCAGAAATGAACGGCAAATCGACACTCGTTTCTAAAGCTGCAGCTTGGGCCGCTAGCAAAGGGATTTTATGTACCATCAGTGCTGGAAACGAAGGCGCAAATACGTGGAAATACATAACTGCTCCGGCGGATGCCGATTCCATTTTAACAGTGGGTGCCGTCAATGCCTTGGGTGGATTATCGACCTTCAGTTCGATTGGACCCAGTTTTGACGGTCGCATTAAGCCCGATGTCGTTGCTATGGGATCAAATACCGTCGTGGGTTTTACCGATGGTACGATCGGGATTTCCAGTGGCACCTCCTTTTCTGCCCCTTTAGTGGCGGGACTCGCGGCAGGTTTGATGCAACCCTTCCCTACCCATACCGCCCAACAAATCCGAAATGCCATCCTAAAATCGGGATCCCAATTTTCTCGAACAGATATGTTGCTGGGATTTGGCATCCCCACTTTTGAGAAAGCGAGCAGTGCAATGGAACTCATTTTAGGCAATTCAGAAGAGCCATCTTTAAGAATTTACCCCAACCCTGCAAACCCAGGAGATGCCCTTCATATCTCAATCCCATTCCCATCAGCGCAAGTCGAAATAATGAATAGCTCCGGAATCGTGGTCCACACTCTTCGCCTAGCACAATCAGAATCAACAATTTACCTCGGACCTTTCGTTTCCGGAAAATATTATTTTAGATTTACCACAGAATCGACCTCTATTATAAAACCTGTCTTAATACTATGAAAACACGCTTTCTTTCGCTAGATATTCTTCGAGGAATTACCCTTGCGGGAATGATACTAGTCAATAACAATGGCAACGGCGATTTCACCTATGGCCCCTTATTACATGCCAAATGGAATGGATTTACGCCCACAGACCTCGTTTTCCCCAGTTTCCTTTTCATGGTGGGAGTCGCGATGCGCTTTTCCTTAAAGGCATTCAATTACGAATTAACCCCGTCGGTACGAAACAAAATTTTAAAGAGAACGATTTATCTATTTTTAATTAACTACTTCGTTTTCTATTTCCCCTTCACCGATTTCTCCTTCGAAAAATTGCGTTTTCTGAACGTATTGCCACGTATCGCCCTTTCCTACTGTGCTGTTTCCTTTTTGACGTTACAGGTCCCTTCCAAATGGCTTACTTGGATTAATGCCGGAATTCTCTTATCATTTTGGGGCATATTATACGTCTTCGGCGATGCGGGATCTTGGATGGATATTAGTTCGAATGCGGTCAGAAAACTGGATTTATTTTTATTCGGAGAATCGCATTTGTACCACGGTAATGTGATAAATGGAATCCGAATAGCCTTTGATCCAGAGGGCTTTCTGAGCACTTTACCAGCCATTTCTACCTGCCTTTTCGGTTATCAAGTGAGTCTGTATTTAGAGAATCAGGCCAAAGAAAACAAGTCGGCTTCACTCGGCCTTCTAGGCTGGGGCGCCGCTTTGGTTTTGGTGGCTGTTATTTGGGATCACGCCTTTCCCATCAACAAAAAGCTGTGGACAAGTTCCTTTGTGCTTCTTTGTGCCGGCATTGACTTTATCTTGATAGGATTCTTAAATTGGTGGATAGAGACCAAAGAACGTCACTTCGGAAACACCTTCTTCCTCGTCTTCGGAACCAATTCGATTCTTGCCTATGGAATTTCAGAAGTCATTGCCATTCAACTAGGCAAATTCCAAATCCAGGACATGTCAGCAAGCGATTGGTTATACTGGCATATTTTCGAACCCATCTTTGGCAAATACAATGGCTCACTCGCTTATGCGATCACTTTCGTGCTGGTTTGCTGGGGGGTGTGTTGGGTGTTTTGGCGCAAAAAAATATTCTTGAAAGTATAGTCGGCGCATAGCGCCTTAGTCGCTGGGTCGCCACTTCGTGGCTTAGTCGCTGCTTCGCAGCTTAGTCAACTTCGTTTTAGTCAATGAGTCACAAATAACGACTAAGTCCGCAGGACGACTAAATCGCGAAGCGATGACCAAGTCCGCAGGACGACTAAATCGCGAAGCGATGACCAAGTCCGCAGGACGACTCCTTTTCGCAAGCAATTTTTAGCTGAGGGTAGTTTAGTTGAGGGATTTTAGAAATTATACCTTTTGAGTTAACCAAAGAGCAAGTTTTGATTGCTGTAGATCTGAATTGGGAAAACAATTTCGAAAATTATGGCGCAGCCCAATTTTGAAATTGTTTTCGCAAGCAGATCTTACTGGAACAACAACGCCGCCCCAAAAACCCCTGCCGAATCACCCAACTTAGGCTTCACAATAGGCGTCAATACCTCTCTTGAATTGAAAATATACTTTTTGATTCGTTCGATTCCTTCGGTATACAGCAAATCGATATTTCCTACACCGCCACCGATGACGATGACTTGAGGGTCTAAGACGTTAATTAAAGTCGAAACGGCACGACCGAAATTCTCCAGCATCCGCTCGATAGTAGCTGAGGCGTGCATGTCTGTTCCGGCGAGATGGGCTTGCAGGATTTGTGGCATGCGTAGTTTTTGACCAGATTCAGATAAATAGAATTCCTCTAAAGCGGGTCCAGAGATAACATGTTCAACACAACCTGATTTACCGCAATAGCACGCTTTGCCGCCTTCTTCCAGAATGTTGTGTCCCCATTCCCCACCGATGCCATGCAAGCCATTAATCACTTGACCGTGAACGACTAATCCGCCGCCCACACCGGTTCCCATGATGATTCCAAAAACGACTTCCGCCTTCGGATTCACGTCCTGCACCGCACCCAAATGGGTTTCTGCTAACGCAAAGCAATTCGCATCATTGGCGAGACGGACTTCCACGCCTAAGGCTTTGGTTAAATCAGCTGCCATCGGACGACCATTCATGGAGGTCGTGTTGCAGTTTTTCATCGTTTGGGTAGCTGGATTCAAGACGCCTGGAGTGGCAAAACCGATTCGTGTAGGTGCAACACCCAGCTGCTCGGAGACGCGGGAAACTAAACGGGCTACTTGTGAAATGATATGCTCGTAGCCTTTCGATGCCTCTGTATCGATACGTTCACGGGCAATGACTTGCGTTAAATCAGCGGCAGACAATACGGCACATTCGATTTTGGTTCCCCCTAAATCGATGCCCCATACATAGGATTTTTCCATAGGTTTAGCGACGGTTGTCGTTGTTCTCAAAAATACTCAAATAACTCAAATAGCGACTATGTGCAATATCTCCCGCCTCAAAGGCCTTTAAAACGGCACAAGACGGCTCTGAAATATGCAAGCAGTTATTGAATTTACATTCACCTATCAGCGCACGCATTTCGGGAAAATAATGCGATAATTCTTCTTTCTCGATCTCCATCACGCCTAATTCATTGATGCCGGGGCTATCGATTAAATAGGTCTCTGGCCCCAGTTCCCACATCGTGGAATAGGTGGTGGTGTGGACGCCTTTTTGGGCAAAATCCGAAATCTCCTTCACTTTGATATTCAAATGAGGAGAAACCAAATTCAATAAACTGGATTTCCCTACACCCGAGTGGCCTGCTAAAAGCGATACCTTTCCGGCAAACATCGCCTTGAATTCATCGACGCCTTGGCTGCTGGGAATAGAGGTAAACAAGATGCCATAGCCTAATTCTTGGTAGAGTGCGGCATATTCAAAAATCTGGTCTTCTTCCTCCTCATTCAATAAATCCATTTTGTTAAACACGATAGTCACTGGGATTCGAAATGCCTCGGCAGTGACTAAAAATCGGTCCAAAAAACCCAAAGAGGTTTTAGGTGATTTCAAGGTCATCACGAAGATGGCTTGGTCCACATTCGCAGCCATTAATTGGCCCTGACCTGTTTTATGAACGGATTTTCGGATGATGTAATTCGTGCGAGGGATGATTTCTTCGATGACCACGGTCTCGTTTGCCTCATCTTCCACAGCATAAATGACGCGGTCGCCTACAGTAATGGGATTCGATGTTTTAGGTCCTTTTAGCTTAAATTTACCTTTCAAACGTCCTTTAAAGACCTTTCCTGACTCAGAACGAATTTCGTACCAAGATCCGGTTGAACGCATAATTAAGCCTTTACTTCCTTCCATCGATTGCTAAATTACGCACAAATTCACTGATTATTCCTGTCGCCCCTGCTTGTAATTGTACGAAAGCACGCGATTGTACTTGTTTGTTCACAAAAACATCGTCCACATCATATATCACACGCATCGCCTGATCTAATTCTTCCGTAGTGGCAATCGGAAAAGCTAATCCTAATTCGATTAAATCCCGAGCCTCCCGAAATTTCAAGTAATTTTTATTGCCAAAGAAGACCGTTGGTCCAAAGACCGCCGCCTCCAACGTATTATGCAAACCATCTCCAAAAGCACCTCCAATGTAAGCAAACGAAGCCCCTCGGTATAGATTTGCTAAACGTCCTACCTCGTTCACAAAAAGAACATCGGCCTTTTCGCGCGCAGGACCTTGGGAATAAGTTACCGGCAATTCAATCTTTTCTTCCCAGGATTTCAATTCCTCTGAATGAATTTCGTGCGGCGCAATAACCCATTTAAAAGGGTATTTCTTCGAATTAATCAGTGGAATCAACACCTCCATATCGGCCTGCCACGCAGAACCCACTACCATAAATTCTGTATTATCTAAAAACGTTGTTAATAAATCCCAAGATACCGGATGACGTAACGTGTCCAACACACGATCAAATCGCGTATCCCCCGCCACCGTCACATTAGACCGCTGCAACAAATCCGCTGATGACCGGTCTTGCACGAAAAGGTGGGTAAAACAATCCAATAAGCGACGGTAAAAACCACCATACCAGCGGAAAAATACCTGATTAGGGCGAAAAATCGCAGAAACTAAAATGGTAGGAACTCTCCTCTTTTTTAAACTAGTCAAGTAATAATGCCAAAACTCATACTTCACAAACACCGCCAACGAAGGCTTCACTAAATCCAAGAAACGCGCACTATTGAAGTAGCCATCCAAAGGCAAATAACTCACATAATCCGCTCCAGTATAGTTTTTTCGCACTTCATATCCTGATGGTGAGAAGAACGTAACTAATATAAAATGGCCAGGATTCTCCTGTCTATAGGATTCGATAATAGGTCTTCCCTGCTCAAATTCCCCCATCGAAGCAGTGTGAAACCAAGCTACTGGCTTTTTATTCGTTTTGAAATGCTGCTCAAGACCGGCCCAAACCTGATTTTGGCCCTCATTCATCAACGCCGCTTTTGATTGAAACAAAGCTGCGAATCGAATCAGTCCCCGATATAAAAACAAGACAAAAGAATAGAGGCAAACCCTCATTTTTTACTAAATTTGATGTTGAATTGTTAAAATTACGAAAAAGGCAGGTGAATATGAATTGGATACCCTTGACGGACGAGAAACAACTGACGGAAATTGTGGAAAAATCGCAGGAAAAACCGGTGGTTATTTTCAAACACAGTACACGTTGTTCGATCTCATCGACTGCATTAAATCGCTTTGAAAGAGCCTGGGATTCAGAAAATACACCCGCCTATTATTTGGATTTAATCGCCTACAGACCTATTTCAGGCCAAATTGCGGAACAATTCGCTGTTGAACACCAATCTCCTCAAGTGTTAGTGATTGATAAAGGCGCTTGCCCGTATTCTGCTACGCATTGGGATATTTCCGTGGACGAAATTAAACCGTACTTGAATGCCTAGATTTTTTTTCTTGTGGGTGATTTTAGGGGTACCATTATTCGTAATGGGCCAAAGAAAATCAGCAACACCCCAGAAAAAAGAAATCCAAACGCAATCTTCATCTTGGGGATTTGGCATAAATACCAATACCAACTCCGGTATTTTAGGTGGGTTTAGCTTCTTGAAAACCTTCAAGAACCGCTCTTTCGTGAACATGGACTTAACCAATACGAAAGATTACCGCGAATTCGACTCCCCCTTCTCCTATAATGGCAAGACCTATGTAGAAGGAAAATTAAATTACCTACTTAATTTCAGGCCTGAATACGGCCGCCAATGGAGATTATTAAAACAATCGTCTGATGGAGGAACGAGTTTAAATGGTCGAATCGCAACAGGGCCTACTATTGGTATTCAAAAACCCTATTTTGTTGATATAGTCTACACGGACGCAGGAGGTAAATCGTTGACCACATCTGTACCTATGGCAAAAGCCCTAGACAACAGCTATAATAAGTCCATTATCAGTGGCGAAGGCAGTTTCTTTTCTGGCTTATCTGAAGCCAAATTTATTCCAGGCTGGCACCTAAAAACAGCTTTAGAATTTAAATTTGAAACCTTAAAACAAAATTACCTGTCCTTAGAAACCGGTTTTATAGTGGACTATTTTAGCCAGCCAGTTGAAATTTTAAACCAAACAGCCCCTCGCTCTGTTTATACGACGGGTTATGTGACCTTTTTCTTTGGAAAAAGTAAATAGAAAAAAGATGATTGAATTACCTCAAGTAAGCCCTGCCGCTAATTCTCGCAAACCAGATTGGTTACGCGTTAAATTGCCTATTGGCGAAAAATATACGAACGTTCGCAAGATTGTAGATGAATACAAATTGCATACGATTTGCCAATCCGGCAATTGCCCTAATATGGGAGAATGCTGGGGCGAAGGCACGGCGACCTTTATGATTTTAGGCAATGTCTGCACGCGCTCTTGCACCTTCTGCGCAGTAGCCACCGGCCGTCCAAACGAATACGATGAGGACGAACCGCGCCGCGTGGCAGATGCCATCAAATTGATGCAGGTAAAGCACGCCGTAATCACCTCGGTGAATCGCGACGAATTGAAAGATAAAGGAGCAGAAATTTGGTACCAAACTGTTCGAGCAGTCAAAGAAACCACCCCTGCTACGACCATCGAAACCTTGATTCCAGATGTAAAAGCGAATTGGGATGCCTTGATTCGTATGATCGAAGGCGGTCAAGAAGTCGTTTCTCACAACATGGAAACGGTGGAACGTTTGTACCGCTACGTTCGGCCTCAAGCAAAATATGCGCGTAGTTTAGAGCAAATCAAGCGGACAAAAGAGTTTGGCAAAAGAAACAAATCAGGAATCATGCTCGGTCTAGGCGAAACCCAAGACGAGGTGTTGAAAGCGATGGATGATTTGGTTGAAAATGGTTTAGATGTGTTGACTTTGGGACAATACCTACAACCCACGAAAATGCACCACGAGGTCATCGAGTGGATCCACCCAGACACTTTTGCGATGTACAAAGAGGAAGGCTTGAAACGCGGGTTAGCCTACGTTGAATCCGGAGCCCTAGTTCGTTCGAGTTACCACGCGGAAAAGCACATCTAGTTTATGCAATTACCCGGCCCAGCCTATCGAGAATACGATTTCATCCTGGCAGGTGGGGGAATGGCCGGTTTATCTTTTGCCTATTATGTAGGCCAAAGTAGTCTCAGCAACAAGCGAATCTTGATCATTGATCGGGGCGTTCGAAACGAACAAACCTTTTGTTATTGGTCGGATGTGCCGTCTGAATTTGATGCTTTGGCAGAAAAATCCTGGGACTCTCTCTATTTCCATAGCGCCAGACCATCGTCATTGAAGATTTCGATCGAGCCGTATACTTATCATAAGATTAACGGTCATACGTGGTTTTCGCACATAGAAGCGGAACTCGCTAAACACCCTAACATCCACTACTTGCAGGCTGAAATTGAATCAATCGGCTTCCAAGGATTGGGATCTTGTGTTAACACCTCTGAAGGCACCTTTTATGCTTCGGAAAAAATCATTGATAGTTTTAGCCCATTCCCTTGCGATAACGCTAATTCCAAACACCTCAAGCAACATTTTTTAGGTTGGGTGGTCGAATGCAATTTTAATAACTTCGAAACGGATGCGGCGCACTTATTTGACTTCCGTGTGGCTTTTGGCAAGGAATGTGAGTTTATGTATGTACTTCCTACCAGCCCTCGCAAAGCCTTATTTGAATACACTTTTTTCTCTGGCACCTTACGAGAGCCTGATTATTACCGAGACAAAATCAAATCCTATCTTTTCGCTTATTATGGACTGACAGAGGATGATTATCTATTGAAAGAGGAAGAAAGCGGAGTGATTCCAATGCGAAATAATCCGAATAAACCGGCCAATTTATATGAAAAACACCTTAAAATTGGCACAAGCGGTGGCTTCGTAAAATCCACAACAGGCTATAGCTTTTACAGAACCCAAAAATTCTGCAAAGACCTCGTAGCAGCGCTTGAAAAAGGCCCATCTGCCACACTTGTTATTCCTGTTAGTCCTTGGAAGATTTGGCTAGATGAAGTCTTCCTGCAAGTCCTGATCGATCAAAAAATAGCCGGCTCAAAAGTCTTTGAAAGCCTTTTTTACAACAATAAACCTAGACTCCTGTTGAAGTTTTTACAAGAAGAAACCTCCTGGAAGGAAGACCTTCGCTTGATGTGGTCCGTACCTACTTTACCCTTTGTAAGAGCCGCACTGAAAACTATTTACCGGTCAAAAATTAAATGAATGGAACTTGCGGGTTCCTTGGAATAATCGTATTTTTGCCCTGATTTTAATCTCAAAACAAATAATATTCGCCCATGGCTTATCTATTCACCTCTGAATCGGTTTCTGAAGGACACCCAGATAAAGTAGCTGATCAAATCTCTGATGCGTTAATTGACCATTTCATGGCCTTTGACCCCACTTCTAAAGTAGCTTGCGAAACACTTGTAACGACAGGTCAAGTAGTTTTAGCTGGAGAGGTGAACACAACAACGTATTTAGACGTGCAAGCCATCACTCGTGAAGTCATTCGCAAGATTGGTTATACGAAGTCAGAATATATGTTTGAGGCAAACTCTTGCGGTATTTTATCTGCGATTCACGAGCAATCAGCGGATATCAACCAAGGTGTTGATCGCAAGAACCCAGAAGAGCAAGGTGCGGGTGACCAAGGAATGATGTTCGGTTTCGCTACGAAGGAGACTGACAACTATATGCCTTTGGCCTTAGACTTAGCTCACAAAATTTTACAAGAACTTTCCGCTATCCGCAATAACGAACCATCGTTAATCGGATACCTTCGTCCTGATGCAAAATCGCAGGTAACGATCGAATACAGTGATAATCACGTACCTCAACGCATCGACACGATCGTTGTTTCCACTCAGCACGATGATTTCGCGTCAGAAGCAGAAATGTTAGCAAAAATCAACAAGGACATCGTTGAAATAGTTATCCCTCGCGTGAAGGCTAAATTGAAGCCTGAATTGCAAGCTTTATTCAACGATGCGATCACGTACCACATTAACCCAACAGGTAAATTCGTGATCGGTGGTCCACACGGAGATACAGGCTTAACAGGCCGTAAGATCATCGTAGATACCTATGGTGGAAAAGGTGCTCACGGTGGTGGAGCATTCTCTGGAAAGGATCCTTCCAAAGTAGACCGTTCAGCTGCCTACGCAACACGTCATATCGCGAAAAACTTAGTTGCTGCTGGTTTATGTGACCAAGTATTAGTACAAGTTTCTTATGCGATTGGTGTAGCTAAACCTTGTGGTCTATTCATTGATACGTATGGTACTGCCAAAGTGGATATGACAGACGGCGAAATCGCCCGTAAAGTAGAAGCTATCTTCGATATGCGTCCTTATTTCATCGAGCAACGTTTGAAATTACGTAACCCGATCTATTCTGAGACGGCAGCTTATGGCCACATGGGACGTAAGAATGAAATCGTTACGAAAGAATTCACTGGCCCTAACGGTCAAAAAGTAAGCAAAGAAGTGGAATTATTCACTTGGGAAAAATTAGACTATGTAGATGCGGTTAAGTCTGCATTCGGAATCTAATCTTGATTACCTTGATATGAAAAAAGGCGACCTTCGGTCGCCTTTTTTAGTTTAGAGCTTTATTTTTTTCTAAAATTCCTCGTTCTCCAAATCCTCTGCTCGAAGCGCCTTTACGGAATTGTTTTTCGATTTAAATCGCTTGATCTGTTCTGCGATGGCATTTAACGCTAAGTCTAATGCCTCTTCAAATGATTTTGCTGTTTCTTTGACAAATAATACCGCCCCGGGGACCGTGATCTTAATTTCTAACATTTTCTCCTTTACCTTTCCTAGACTTTTCGCCACTTTCAGGAACACCTCACCTCCGGTTATTCGGTCATAAAAGGTATCTAACTTGTTTAACTTTTCTTGAATGCTTTCTACCAATTTGCGGTCCGCAGTAAAGTGGATCGCGTGAACTTGCACTTTCATAAGCTTAAAATTTAATGGTGAAACACGCTTTGGGAATCTTAGCAAAGCTGACAGAAAAAAGAACGTTTTAGATTCGTTATAAACGTATCTTATTTTTGAAAGGATGTCAAGTTTTTAACAGAATTTATTTCTGTGGGCAGTGGAAAGTGGGCAGTGGCTAGTCGGCAGTGGGCAGTCCGGAGGGAATGAGTCCGAAGGAAATAAAGGCCGGAGGCCGCACTACTATACCATCGCCGCAGGCGATTCCAACTTTGAACTTTGCTCTTTGAAATTTGCTATTTTACCTCCGGACTCCCTCCCTCCGGACTAATATATTTCAACCGCACCAACCTCACCCCCACCCCATTCCTCCGCATAAAATCATGCCAAAAATGCTGAATAGCGGATAAATGGTCATTAGGAGACTTCACTTCGACAAAGGCAAATTCATCGCCTTTTTGGATAAATAAATCAGGGAAGCCCTTCACATGTGTGCCTAAATGTTCCCATAAGTATTGAGATATTGCTGCTAACCCATCTGGAGGCATCACTTGCAAAAACCGCTCCATCAGATCGAAATCCAGGGAATACCAATCCACTAAAGGATTCATCGCCCCTTGATTTGCCTCAGCACGGGAGCGTAAAAGAGCTAATAAACCGACTCGATCTTGCAACAAATGCAAGGGCAATTCCCCTGCAAAACTTTCTTTTCCATAGTGACTCGGAGCCCATTGAAAAGGGTGGTGAAAACCTTCTTTACGATCCGCGAAAATCAAATCCCAAGCGAAAAGACCCAAGAAATTACGCCAAATCTGGTTCTCTGTAAAAGCCGCATAATAGCCTTCTGCCTGAAAATGGGCCACCACACCGGCTTCCACTTGACCGATGTATTCCGGTGATATTTCAATTAATTCAGCCTGCTTCAGCGAGGCAGTCACTTGTTTGATGGATTTTTTGGAGGCTTGTTTGGCCAGAAAATCTTCGAAAAAATGAATCTCCGTTGGCGAAACACACACTTCCAATCCCACCCGAGCCCAAGCAATGGCTTCGTCTAACTCCCCCATTTTCTGCAAAACGCGCACTCTCCGCTCTAGCGAGGCACCCGTTAAAGAAACCTCATATACTTCCAAAGCTTCTAAATAGGCCTTTTCGCGCTCTAATAAACGCCCTAAAGCATAACAAGTCTTCTCAAATGCGCGAATCGATGGCTCTAACAAAGAAGAAGCCAAGGGCAACATATGCACTCGCCAGGAAGCCAGCACCTCATCTGCATTTACGGTGGTCGTATAAAACCATTCCCTCCACATCGAAATGGCCCACTTTTGTTCCGCCTCTTCCCTAGTTTGAAAATAGGGTTTTAAGTCTTCTTCTTGAACTTTCACGAAGGCACGGTGCCCTAAATCACGCACCACGAAGTCTGTTAAATCCCGAGATCGAGTCCCAAAAAACAAGAACTGAATGAACGCAAACACCTCCACTCTCGCTGGAGCAACCACGCCAGAAGAAAACGCAGCGATTAAATCAGCTGATGAAACGAGTGCCGCAGCCTCTTCTTTAGAGGCAGAGCTAGGGATTTTGACACCTTGTTTTTTGGCCAAAGAAACACATTCCTGCTTCGTAAATATCGATTCTACTCCTTCGGAGATATCTACTAAAAAACCGGACCTGCGCAAAACATGCAACGGAGTCGCTAAGTCCCCTATTTCTGGATAATTCAACTTCTCCATCCGAAAACAAGCCGAACGACGCGATGCTAAACGCAAATACAAGCATTGAGCGGCGAAAGTTAGTTCAGAAAAATCTTTAAAAAATGCTATTTCCTTTTCTTGTAAAAGGGGCAGATAATGCCGATCAATATAACGCAGAATGTAGCTAAAATGATCCCAATAATAGGTTGCAGACAATTCTACCTCAATTTTTCGATCATTCGTCATTATTGTTTATCTTTGTCTACCTTTTTAGGGGATTATCTTTTTATTCATAAATCAAAACAAAAATATGCAAACTGTTGCTAATTTCAATTTTGCTGGTAAAAAAGCGCTAGTACGTGTTGATTTCAACGTTCCATTGAATGAGCGTTTCGAAATTACAGATGATACCCGAATCAAGGCGACGATTCCTACGATTCAAAAGATTTTGAAAGACGGTGGATCGGTTGTGTTAATGTCTCACCTAGGTCGTCCGAAAGATGGTCCTACTGAAAAATATTCGTTGAAACACTTGGTGACACCTTTGTCATTGGTTTTTGGCGTGAAAGTAAAATTTGCCACTGATTGCATCTCAGATGAGGCTGTTGAATTAGCGAACGGTTTACAAGCAGGCGAAATCTTGCTTCTAGAAAACCTTCGTTTCTACAAGGAAGAGGAAAAAGGGGATGTTGATTTTGCGCAAAAACTAGCTCGTTTGGGCAATGTTTGGGTTAATGACGCATTTGGAACTGCTCACCGTGCACACGCTTCAACTGCTGTGATCGGACAATTCTTCACTGATAAAGTGAGTGGATATGTGATGCAAGCGGAATTAGATAACGCACAAAAGATTCTTGAATACTCTGAGCGTCCGTTTACGGCGATCATGGGTGGATCGAAAATCTCTGATAAAATCTTGATTATCGAACGTCTTTTGGACAAAGTAGATAACTTGATCATCGGCGGTGGTATGACTTATACTTTCTCTTTAGCAGAAGGCGGAAAGATTGGTAAATCGATCTGTGAGCCTGATAAAGTAGAATTAGCGAAACAATTGATCGAAAAAGCGAAGGCCAAAGGTGTGAATTTAATTATGCCTTTAGACAACGTTTGTGCAGACGATTTCAGCAATAACGCAAACCGTCAAACGGTAGAGCGCGGCGAAATTCCTGACGGTTGGGAAGGATTAGACATTGGCCCTAAGTCGATCGCCTTATTCCAAGAAACGATCGCAAAATCAAAAACAATCCTTTGGAACGGCCCAATGGGCGTATTTGAATTCTCAAACTTCGCAATTGGTACAAACGCCATTGCAGATGCAGTAGTAAAAGCAACGGAAGAAAACGGAGCGTTCTCTCTTATCGGAGGTGGCGATTCAGCTTCTGCAGTTAATAACGCAGGTTATGGAGATCGCGTAAGCTACGTTTCTACGGGCGGTGGCGCTTTATTAGAATATATGGAAGGTAAAACTTTACCAGGTGTAGCTGCTTTAGAGGCTTAAAAACACCGGAATTTCAGATAAAATTGCAGAAGGCGAGGAAACATTCCTCGCCTTTTTGTATTTTAGATTTATGATTCAGCATAAAAACCCTGCCCATCTGCGTGCCAGCTTCTTGAGTTTAGATAGTCGCCAGATATATGAGCCTTCTAAAACCGCCTTTTTTGCGGTAAACGGGCTACACCACGATGGCCATCAATATGTAGAATCGCTGTATGCTAAAGGAGTTCGGGAGTTTATTGTCGAAGAATCCGCTTGGCACGGCCCAATCGCAGAAAAGGCTGCTAACTGGGAGCAAACGAACATTTATGTCGTTGAAAACAGCATCGCTACCTTGCAAGAAATAGCCCAGCAACACCGGGCACAATTTCAATATCCTGTCATCGGAATCACAGGCTCGAATGGTAAAACCATCTGCAAGGAATGGCTTGCTACACTTTGCAATCATGCGTTTACTGTAGTTAAAAGTCCTAAGAGTTTTAATTCCCAAATTGGTGTTCCCCTCTCCCTCTGGGCGATGCAGGAGAAGCACAACTTGGGCATTTTCGAAGCGGGTATTTCTCAAAAAGGGGAAATGGACAAAATCGAAGCGATGCTGAAGCCTGACTATGGCATCTTTACGCATTTTGGTGAGGCACACGGCTCTAATTTCTCCTCAGATGAAGAGAAGCTTAGAGAAAAACTACAACTCTTTAAAAGAGCGAAAAAACTCGTCTATCGCGTCACTAATCTGCAAGAAGATCCCATCAAGCAAATAATGCAGGAAATTAATCCTTCGTGTGAATTGATCGGATGGAATACGATTAGCCCAGATAAAGGCTTGTTCACTTTTTGGCAAACAAAAGGTAAAACAGCCCAAATCAAAGTGATCAAAGCAGCTCAAAGCGAAACTTTCATCGATAGTTCCATCGACTTTAATGATGAAGCATCACTCGAAAACAGCACCCATTGCCTCATTATGGCCTCCATTTTAGGCCTTAACCGCGATATATTAAGTCTAAAAGCTCGGACATTAAAACCCGTATCGATGCGATTAGAAATGAAAGAAGGTTTGCGCGGGAATACCCTAATCGATGATTCCTATAACAACGACCTGGATGGACTTCGCCTCGCATTACCTCTCTTAAAGAAAAACAAACAAAAGAAAAGTGTCTTAATCCTCAGTGATTTCCTCGAAACAGGCATCCCTGAAAAAGAATTATATACGACCATTGCGGCCCTAGTTCGTCACCAAAAAATCGATCGAATGATTGGTATAGGTGATCAAATTATAAGAAATAAAGCCAATTTCGATCAAATAGATGTATTTCACAGTCCGGAAGACCTTATTTCTTCCGGACTATTGAATACCATCAACACGAGCCAAATATTGCTAAAAGGTGCGCGTAAATTCAACTTCGAAAAACTCGTTCATAACTTAGAAAATAAGACCCATCGAACGCAATTAGAGGTGAACCTAGATGCCTTACAGCATAATCTAGCTTATTTTAAAAAGGACATTGGACCAGAAACTAAATTAATGGTGATGGTCAAAGCCTTTGCCTACGGCACAGGCGCCATCGAAATTGCCACCTTACTCCAAAACAGCGGTGTCGATTACCTCACCGTAGCTTATACAGACGAAGGCGTTTACTTACGTAAACACGGCATTTTCGTCCCAATTATGGTCATGAATCCACAAATAGAGGAATTCGATAAGCTAACCGAAAATGGATTAGAACCCGAAATCTATAGCTTAGAACTACTCAAAGCCATCGACGAATATGGAATGCAACAAGGCAAAAACATCAAAATCCATATCAAATTAGATACAGGGATGAAACGCCTTGGTTTTGAAGCATCTGAAATCGCTGAATTAAGCGAAAATTTAGCTCAAATGCCCCATCTATGGGTAGCCAGCATCTTAAGCCATTTAGCGGCAGCAGATAACCCACAACACGCAGATTTTACAGAAGAACAGATAAAAAGATTCAATTCAGCAGCATCCAAAATCGAATCAAGTCTCGGTTATCAAACAATCAAGCACATCGCAAACTCCGCTGCCATCCAAAATTACCCTTCAGCCCGACTAGATATGGTCCGTTTGGGCATCAGTTTGTATGGAATTACAGGCAATCCAAACGTAAAAAACAAGATTGAGAACGTATTAACCTTAAAAACATCTATCTCTCAGATCAAAAACATCGCTCCAGAAGAGACAATTGGCTACGGAAGAAGTGGTAAATTAGCCGGTTCTGGACGCATTGCTACCCTCGCCATTGGCTATGCTGACGGCTATTCTAGAGCCCTGGGAATGGGTAAAGGAAGCTTCGAAATAAAGGGTCATTTATGCCCTACCGTTGGCTCCATTTGCATGGACATGTGCATGGTCGATATTAGTCAATTTCCAGACATTTCTGTCGAAGATACCGCCATAGCCTTTGGCGGAAAAATACAATTATACGAATTAGCCAAACAAGCAGAAACTATCCCTTACGAACTGATGACAAATATCAGTGAACGAGTGAAGAGGGTGTATGTGACTCAGTAGGCAGTTGACAGTAGGCAGTTGACAGTCGACAATAGACAGTCCGGAGGGAATGAGTCCGGAGGAGTACGCCCATCCACCATTCACCATTCACCATTCACCATTTACAATCTCTTCCCTATACTCTATAATCTCTAATCTTATTAATTAGCTATATCGCTATTTGCTTAATTTGTACTTTACATTATCGCTAATTATTAATTGTTTATTCTGCTAATTAATTAGTGCGACCGCTAAATAGCTTATCAATAACCTGATTTGGAGATATCCATTCTATATATTAACTTAGCTAAATATCAAATAATAGCATGGCTGTAGAGAACATAGCAAAAGCTTTAGGGGATGAGTCCAGAAGGAAAATCATCGAACTATTGAAGGAAGGAGAACTTCCTGCTACCGCTATATTTGATCAATTTGAGTACGCCGCCCCTACTATCTCCAGGCATTTATCTGTTTTAAAGGATGCTGGATTAGTGAGTACTCGCAGAAACGGAGTCTTTATTTACTACTCTTTAGAGAAGGATGCGCTGCGTCAATTAGACGAATGGCTCTCCCCTTTCCTACCGAAAGCAAAGGCCGCACCTAAAGAAAAATCGAATCCAGTACCTAAAATTCCGAAAGAAAATCCTTTCGATAAATTTCAGTCTGAATTCTAACATATAAAAATAATACAATTTATAATGAAGCGATTTGTGTTCATCATTCGAGGTCCAGTAGCCGGTATTTCTAGCGAATCTAGCTTAGCATCGGAGGCAGAATTAGACCAAATTCGCACCTGGTTAAAGGGCTTAAAATCGACTTATTCGGACATGCTTTTCCAGAAATTTTCAGGTGAATTACAGGCGCTAAATCAGAGTGGAAAATTGGACAGCCGACTGATCCAACAAATTGATGGAGGAGAAATTTCTCAGATCGTCACGCTGATTTTGCCTGGCTTAGAAGAGGCCGAAGATATCGCAGCCAGCTTCCCCTTCCCTAACGAGTTTTATAGTCTAGAATTAAGGGAAATGGCTTAAACCCCTGGTTTATTCAATAAAAAAGGCCTATACATCGCGTACAGGCCTTTTTTATGCATTCGCGACGAGAATCGCGTATTTTTTCTCTACTTATAGATTGATCTCGCCTACCATATTCTCAGGCTTTACCCAAGCATCGAACTCTTCGGCAGTTAAATAACCTAAAGAAATCGCTGTTTCCTTAAGCGTAGAGCCATTTTTATGAGCTGTCTGTGCAATCTCCGCTGCTTTGTAGTATCCGATCTTCGTATTCAATGCGGTTACTAACATCAAGGAGTTATTCACGTGCTTCTTAATGTTATCGTGAAGTGGTTCGATACCTACCGCACATTTATCATTAAATGCGACACACACATCCCCAATTAAACGAGCTGAATGTAAGAAGTTATAGATCATCACTGGTTTGAAAACGTTTAGCTCGAAATGGCCATTGGAGCCACCAATTCCGATTGCTACGTCATTACCCATCACCTGCGCTGCAACCATCGTCATCGCTTCGCATTGCGTTGGATTCACCTTACCAGGCATAATAGAAGACCCAGGCTCGTTATCAGGAATATAAATCTCCCCAATACCCGAACGAGGACCAGATGAAAGCATACGAACATCGTTACCAATCTTCATTAAACTAACTGCAACCGTCTTTAAAGCTCCGTGAGCCTCTACAATTGCATCGTGTGCGGCTAAGGCCTCAAACTTGTTCTCAGCCGTTACAAAAGGCAATCCTGTCAATGCAGCGATATGCTTTGCTACGTTCTCTGAATAACCTTTAGGCGTATTAATACCTGTTCCTACCGCAGTACCTCCTAAAGCAAGCTCTGAAAGGTGTGCAAGGCTGTTGTTAATCGCACGTAAACCATGATCTAATTGCGACACATAACCAGAAAATTCTTGGCCTAGGGTCAAAGGAGTCGCATCCATAAAGTGCGTACGACCGATTTTGACTACGTTTTTGAAGGCTTTTGCTTTGGCAGCCAAGGTATCTCTCAACTTCGTAATACCTGGAATCGTTACCTCCACAAGCGATTGATAGGCAGCGATGTGCATCGCCGTTGGGAACGTATCGTTCGACGATTGAGACTTATTCACATCGTCATTGGGGTGTACAAATTTCTGTTCATCTAGCAAATTTCCGCCCTGCAAAACGTGAGCGCGGTAAGCGATCACCTCATTACAATTCATGTTAGATTGAGTCCCGGAACCTGTTTGCCAAACCACTAAAGGGAACTGGTCTGCCCATTGTCCACCTAGGATTTCATCACATACTTGACCAATTAGGTTCTTTTTCGCCTCTTCTAAGACGCCTGCCTCAAAGTTCGTGATGGCAGCTGCTTTCTTTAGGTAAGCAAAGGCTCTAATGATCTCTTTGGGCATTTTATTAATATCCTGTGCAATCGGAAAATTCTCAATCGAACGTTGCGTTTGAGCACCCCAATAAACGTGAGCAGGCACTTGCACCTTACCCATAGTATCTTTTTCAATTCTATACTCCATACGATGTTTTGTATTAAATTTGTCTTAGTCTACAAAAATACCACCAAAATCAATAAGATGCTTACAATTTACGGAATTCCTGCCTGCAATACGATGAAAAAAGCGTTTGACTATTTAAACGAAAAAGGGATTCCCTTTGCCTTCCACAATTACAAGAAAAGTGGCATCGAAGCCGCCCAATTGCGCTATTTCATCGAGCAATTAGGCGAAGAAACGGTGTTAAACAAGCAGGGAAGCACCTACCGTCAATTAAGTGACGCAGAAAAGACAAATCTGAATGTATTTACCTTTTTACAAGAAAAAACATCTGCCATCAAGCGACCAATTTTCGTCTTGAATAACAGATGTTTTGCTGGGTTCAAACCCGAAGAATTAGATATTTGGCTAACTACTTAATTAACCTTTATAAAAGAGCCATTTGGCCATCTCTTTGACCGTAATTTTCTTCCCGTACATTAAGATTCCCACCCGGTAAATACGGGCTGAAATCCAGCTGCAACCTAAGAAACCTACCACTAACAAGATCATAGAGGTGGCTAATTCCCACATCGGAACACCATAAGGCAAGCGCACCATCATATTAATAGGCGATGTAAAAGGAATCATAGAAGCCCAAAAAGCCATAGTACTATCCGGATCCTGCATCGTAAATTGCGCCATAATGAAAGCTAAAATAATCGGAAGCATCACAATAAAAGTAAATTGCTGGGCTTCAGCCGTGCTTTCCACCGCACTACCAATGGCAGCAAAAAGGGAACTATACAGCAAATAACCGAACAAGAAATAGAATAAAAATCCGCCTACCACTAGGGGGATATTCGTACTTTCAATCACTTTCGTAACCTCTGCCATAGGTGAAGCATCATCCATTTTCTTCGCCACTTCCGGATCTACTTTTTTTATTTGCTCTACCTTCTGTTTCACAGGACTCGCAGCATAGAAAGTAGAGGCCGCTTGAGACAGGCCAATTGTCAACACAATCCACAATAAAAACTGTGTTAACCCCACCATCCCCACGCCTAAAATCTTACCTAACATTAACTGATACGGCTTTATGGAGGAAATAATCACCTCAATAATTCGACTACTCTTCTCTTCAATTACTCCATTCATCACTTGTGAACCGTACAATAATAAGGTGATGTAAAGCAACATTCCCATCACACCTGCTAGGATCATCGCACCACCCGAAGAAGAACTTGTCTCGTCACCCTTTTCTGAAACGGTGATGGTCTCACTGCTTACTTCTATTTGGGTATTTTCATACACCTTCATGGCTATACCCGCGTTCTTCATTAAAATTGCGCGTACCTTTTTCTCGATAACCCGCTCAATCGAAGACTTCAATGGAAGACTTAAATTCTTCTCTGAATAGATTTTGATGTCTTTTGAATGGGTTAGCAGGTCTTTAGGCAAGTGCACAAAAGCGGTATACCCCTCTTTGGTAAAAGAACTTTTCAAATCCGAAACAGGCTTGTTAACGAGCTTGAATTCCACTTCTTTATCCACTAAGTCCGATGTTTGAAACAAACCACTCTCATCCAAAATTTCGATTCGCTTCACCTCTTTGTCCTGCGTAGCTAACCAAATAGGTACCGCATAAATCGCTGTAATTAGGATAGGACCTAGTAATGAGGCTATCCAGAAGGATTTCTTTTGAATGCGGGTCAAATACTCCCGCTGAATCACTAATAATATTTTGTTCATCGCTTATTTCGTTTCTCCTACTACTTGAATAAATATGTCATTAAACGAGGGAATCACCTCCTTGAATTCGAATAAATCAACTTGCTTGATCAAGGACGCTATCGCTTGATTCGTCTGATCTGGCTGCGCTAATTTGATGATTGCACTGTTGTTTTCGGGCGCTTTGGAAATAATTTCATAGGCCTTAGATTCACCTAAATCCCCTGAATACCTCACCTCATAGGCATGTTTTTTAAAGCGATTTCTCACCTCATCTTTCTCTCCGGTCAACACTACTTGGGAATGATTAATCAAGGCGATACTATCGCACAACTCCTCGACAGATTCCATCCGGTGAGTAGAGAACAAAATGGTTGTTCCGCGTTCCTTTAAGCCCAATATTTCATCCTTCAACATATTCGCATTAATCGGATCAAAACCCGAAAAAGGCTCATCTAGAATCAACAATTTAGGCTCGTGCACGACCGTCGCAATGAACTGGGTCTTTTGTTGCATTCCTTTGGACAAATCATCCACCGGCTTATTCCACCAATCCTTTATATCCAATCGAATGAACCAATCTTTCAATCTACTTAGCGCCTCAGCCTTAGAAAGGCCCTTTAACTGCGCTAAATACATCAGCTGATCACCGACCTTCATTTTCTTATACAAACCACGCTCTTCAGGCAAATAACCGATTTGTTCTACGTGTTTAGGCTGCAAATGCTCACCATCAAACAACACTTGCCCCTCATCCGGTGCAGTGATTTGATTAATGATTCGAATAAGGGATGTTTTGCCGGCTCCATTGGGGCCCAAAAGCCCAAAAATTTGACCTTTAGGAATCTCCAAGCTCACTCCTGCTAACGCTGTGTGATCCGCATAACGCTTCACCACATTCTGTATAGAAAGTATCATAGATTAAAATTAACGTAACGAATTTAAACAAAAAATGCGTTCGAATCCTGGTAAAAGGATGAACGCAAAATAAAAAGGATGAATGAAATTAAGCGATGATTTTGGACACAAAATCCCAGATAACGACCCCCATACTCACAGACACATTTAGGGAATGTTTCGTGCCAAACTGAGGTATTTCTAAGCTAAAATCCGCCTCTTGAATCCATTCATCATCCACCCCAAATACTTCATTACCAAAGACAAAGGCATATTTTTGATCTTTTACCGGTTTGAATTTTTCTAAGGAAACAGAACCTTGAACCTGTTCCACACAAACGATTTGATATCCTGCAGCACGTAAAGCTTGACGACTGGAAGCACCATCCTCAAAATAGACCCAGTCTACTGATTCATCTGCTCCTAAGGCCGTTTTTGAAATTTCCCGGTGCGGAGGCTGAGCCGTGATTCCGCACAAATGAATGGCAGCACATTTAAATGCATCTCCCGTCCGAAAGGCGGAGCCAATGTTATTCATGCTTCTAATGTCATCTAAAACGATCACATAGGGAAACTTTTCCGTGCTTTTATAAGTGGACACATCGAGCCTATTCAGCTCATCCATCGATAATTTCTTAGACATAATTGATTAAGCAATCCAGGAGAAAGGATACGCTAATTCTGGCACCTTAACTCGATCCGCTAATTTTTCTAAACGGGCTGGCAAATTGGCTACGTAATCACGCGCTTTCTCTGCTGATTCATTCAGACCTGTCATGTTTTCAATATTCCAGTCGCTGATTAAACCCTTCATAATCGTCACATAATCGTTTGTCGTATACACGCCTAAACGTTGTGCCGCATCAGAGAAATGTTCGAATAAAGAGCTCTTCGCACCATTGATCTCCCGCAAGAAATGAGCAGGCATTACAATCTTCTTTTTCATCATATCTGCAAAGGCAAGCATCATTTCATTCGGATCTAGTGTAAAGATTTCCGAAACGAAAGCACGGTATGCTTTGTGGTGACGTAACTCATCTGCGGCGATTTGCGCACACATACGAGATAAAAGAGAGTTACCGTGTTGCTTGGCTAAAGAAGCTGTGCGACGATGTGAAATATTGGTCGCTAATTCTTGAAACGAAGTATAAACGAAATTGCGATACGGATCAGCCGATGTTCCGATGTCGAATCCATCTGCAATTAAGTACTGAGTGGAAACAGCTACTGCTTTCATATCCACCTTTCCAGATAGATACAGATAGGTACCTAATAGATTTCCATGACGATTTTCCTCTGCGGTCCAGTTGCGAATCCAACGAGTCCAACCATCGTTTTGGTCTACCTGATTAACCGAATCCATTGCTAACAACCAAGATTCATACGTAGGTAAAGCTTCTTCCGTAATGGTATCACCCACTAAAACAGCCCAATAATCATAAGGCAATTCATTAGCCGCCTCTTGCAAAGCTTTCACATCAGCAAAGAAAGAATCCTTCGTAGAATTAGGTAACATGTCCGCTGGCTGCCAGTTGGTCTCGATCGGGACTAAATAATCCTTCACATAGGAGTCCATGTTTTTGGCCAATTCAGTCATGACCTCTAAGCGTGTATGAAATTGCGACATATGTTTCTTGGTTAATTAAAAAGCAATCGAAGATAGTAAAAAATCCCTATTTAACCTCCCAAATACGCAATTCCTTTATCCTGAGTTCACCTCCATACGATACTAAACGAACCGTCTCTTTTTTCTGAGGGAAACGTAACGAGCTGATTGCTACCAAACCATCCTGAGCCAACAACTCTAAGGTAGAATGATCTACCACGAGTTGCAACACTTTCTCTTCCCCGGGAATAAAAGGGGCAGATTGAATCATATCAAAACCTGGGGCTGGAATTTCGCCGCTCAATCGTCGATCGATGAACCAATCTTGACTCTTCTCATCGAAACCGATACGTGTTAATTCTGGATTCTCCTTCGCCTCATCACCCAGTTCTATACCCCATTGTTTCGCATTCGTTGCATCCACTTTAAGTTCAATCACATACGTTTTATCCTGGAGAAACTTCATGCCGGATAAAGTCTTGCTGCCTTTGAGAACCAAATTTTTCGCTTCATAGCTCGGTTTTTGTTTCGTCAAATCAGGCTTCAACACTTGTCTTAATTTTAAACCTTGCGAAGTATGTACTAATGAAAGTGTTCTAGCAAGGGACATTTGGCCTTTCCAAGGAAAGGTCGGCTGCTCTTTTCCATAAGACCAGCTTAACATCCAACCTAACCAAAATGCCTCTTTATTTACCGTGTTATAAAAAGGAATCGCCGCATAAAAATCACGACCATAATCGACATAGTTTACCTGCTCTTTTGGTGCGTCATTCGTAAAGGTTTTTCCATCAAAATTTCCAACAAAATACTGCATCCCCACCGCTTTCTTATAAGGGCCTTGACTAGATAAAGCTAAGACCCATTTTGTTTCTTTCGAATTCTCCACAGGTAACTCTAGTAAGGATGGACATTCCCAAATCATATCCACATCACCCTGTGGACCGAATTCACTTAACAAATTCCAATGAATCAAATCTTTAGAACCATAAAACTGCGCAGTATATTCCCATGGTTTTACGACCGTCATTACAAATTGCTTTGATGGACTGTGGTATATAATATTCGGATCTCTAAAATCTTTCAGATTGATACTTAAAACCGGATTTTGAGCATATTTTGTCCAAGTCAATCCTTCATCATTTGAATAGGCCAAATGCTGTTCTTGCAATGTATTCGGGTAATCTGCTGTATAAATGGCAATTAATAAAGGCTTATTAGGATCTCCTAAACCAGATACATGTTCTTTATCAAAGACCACACAACCAGAGAAGATATATTCTTTACCATTCGGAATCGCAACCGGCAATTCCTCCCAATGCAACAAGTCTTTGCTTTTCGCATGTCCCCAACTCATGTTTCCCCATTCGTTTCCTTTAGGATTGTGCTGATAAAAGAGATGGTAATTCCCATTAATGTAGATCAAACCATTGGGGTCATTTGTCCAATTTTTCTTGGGAGTAAAGTGGATGGCAGGACGCCATTGTTCAGTCGATTTCTGCGCAAACGTATTAAACGCTAGAAGCGTTAAAATGAATAAAGTTGATTTTATTTTCATCAATTTGGAGATAATAAGCATTCTTGAAATGAGGATTAAACCAATCCCCTAGATTGTAATAAGTCGCGCCACCTGGTAGCGGATAAGCAATAGGATGATGTCGATGGCCAAAAACGAATGCCTCAACAACTGGCTTCGACGCAGCTGTTTCGCTCACATAAGATAAAATGTAATCGGTCTCCGGATCAAAGGCTTGCTCGCCTTTCGTCATCGTACTTTCCTTACGAGTTGATGACCAAAAATTCGCCAGACTTATCCCCATATTCGGATGCAAGAAACCAAACAGCCATTGCGCTAATCGATTCGTGAATACTTTCTTCAAAATCTTGTATCCAGTATCTCCAGGTCCCAATCCATCCCCGTGACCAACGTGCAATTGAAATGACTTGTTAGACGTTGTAATTTTTAAGTCATGAGGCTCTCTGTAAATCTTAGCGCCTAGTTCCCGCTCTAAATAATCCCACATCCACAAATCGTGATTTCCCACAAAAATATGAATAGCAATTCCTTGATCAGCCAGGGCTGACAATTTGCCTAAAAAGCGAACAAAACCGCGCGGAACTGCTGTTTTATATTCGAACCAAAAATCAAATAAATCACCCAACAGAAATAAATCCTGGGCATCAGACTGCACCTGATCTAACCAAGAAACCAAGGCTTTCTCCCGCTCTCTGGATGTCTTTTCATCCGGAAAACCTAAATGAAAATCAGAGGCGAAATATACTTTTTTCCCGGATGTCAGATTAATGTGAATCATATCAAAAAAATGGGGCGATTGTTAGGCGCCCCAATTAATTAACTATCAGTACCTGTTGATTTAGGTTTTCTTGCTCTCGGCTTTGCGGCCACGTCTTTAGCAGCTGTCGGCTTTTTAACTGGTGCCTTTTTAGCCGCAGGCTTTTTAGCAGGCGCTTTCGCTACCACCTCCGCCTTTTTAGCCACAGGGGCTTTCTTAGGGGCATTCTTTTTCTCTTCTGCTAAATCACGCTCATCTTTCGCCACCTTGCGTTTTTTCTCGGTCTCACCCTTGATAAACTCTTGGTAAGAGGTTAATTGCTCAAAAGGACGAGGACCTACGAGTGCCTCTAAATCGCTTTGAAATAACACCTCTTTTTGCAATAATTGCTCAGCTAAAATCGTCAATTTATCTTGCTTCGATTTCAACAATTTCTTCGTGCGATCATAAGCCTCCTTGATGATTTTACGAACCTCCTCATCAATTTCACGTGCCGTGGTTTCCGAATAAGGCTTATTAAACTGGTACTCCGATCCTTTAGAATCATAATAAGAGATATTGCCTAATTTCTCGTTCATACCATAAATGGTCACCATCGAGTAGGCTAATTTCGTGATACGCTCTAAGTCGTTTTGTGCTCCTGTTGAGATCTTACCAAAGACAATCTCCTCCGCAGCCCGACCACCTAAAGTCACACACATCTCATCCATCAATTGCTCCGTACGGTACAAAAATTGCTCTTTAGGCAAGTATTGTGCGTAACCTAATGCCGCCACCCCACGAGGGACAATCGACACTTTCACTAATGGGTTTGCATGTTCTAAGAACCAGCCTGCAATCGCGTGTCCTGCTTCGTGGAACGCAACAATTTTCTTCTCTTCTGGAGAGATTAACTTGTTTTTCTTCTCTAAACCACCAATCACGCGATCCATCGCCTCTTGGAAGTCATTCATATCCACCGCTGTCTTAGAACGACGAGCAGCGATTAAAGCCGCCTCGTTACACACATTGGCAATCTCAGCACCTGCAAAACCAGGAGTCTGAGCCGCTAATTCTTTAGGGTCTGTATCAGCCGCTAATTTCAATGGCTTTAAGTGCACCTTGAAAATAGCTTCACGCCCAATGATATCGGGTTTGTCAATCGAGATTTGGCGATCGAAACGACCTGGGCGCAATAAAGCAGGATCCAATACATCAGGACGGTTTGTAGCCGCCATAATGATAATTCCTGAATCTGTTGCAAAACCATCCATCTCCACTAAAAGAGAGTTCAAGGTATTTTCACGTTCATCATTACCACCTGGCATAGAGCCACGTCCTCGAGAACGGCCTACTGCATCAATCTCATCAATAAAGATAATACAAGGTGCTTTTTCCTTTGCTTGCTTAAACAAATCACGCACACGAGCTGCACCTACACCCACAAACATCTCTACAAAATCAGAACCAGATAAAGAGAAGAATGGAACGCCAGCTTCCCCTGCCACTGCTTTCGCTAGCAAGGTTTTACCCGTACCTGGAGGGCCTACTAATAAGGCTCCCTTCGGAATTTTACCCCCTAAATCAGTGAACTTTTTAGGGAATTTTAAGAACTCAACAATCTCTTGAATCTCTTCTTTTGCTTCATCTAAACCGGCTACATCATTGAACGTAATCTTTACTTTCGATTCCCCTTCAATTAAAGTGGCACGTGAGCGACCGATGTTGAAAATTTGGCCACCGCCCCCAGCTCCACCACCCATTCTGAAGAATAAGAAATAGAAACTTAGACCCATCAAAATAAAGAAACCCCAAGTACCTAACCAGTCCAATGGACCAGTTCTCGTCTCTGGGGAAGCCATGATTTGTTCATTACGCGGGAAGGTTTTTTGGCGATCTTCTAAGAAGCGCTCAAAGCTTTCTTTCGAATTGATCTCAAATTCAAAGTGAGGAACCTGAGCCGCAGGAACTAATTTCTGAGTCGTATTTTTCTTGAAATACTTTGGAATAAACGTCGATTTTAAACTAACCTCGACAATTTTATCATTAACAATAATGACCTTTTCTACCTCTTTCTGAATCAACATGGATTCAAATTGCTTGATGGTAATGGGCTGCAACGTCGTTTCCTTTGAAAAGAAAAATAGACTGATCACGGCAATCACTAGACCTACGACCATCCAGCTTTGGAATCCTCCTACTGGTTTTTTAGGCATTCTAGGTTGTAAGCCAGAGCGCTTTGCATTTTTAAAATTGTTCCCTTGTTTCGCCATTTTGATTTTTATTGTTGGGCATTAAACACCTTGTTAGGTGCAAAGGTTCTATAAATCGAAAATAAAATTAATCTGGAATAACGGTAAACTTAGCGTCTCCCCACAGTTCTTCTAATTTAAAGAAAGAACGTTTTTCTTTTAAAAATACGTGCACAATTACATCGTAATAGTCCATCAAAATCCATTCGCGATTCGCTTTACCTTCTACTGCATGCACATGAATTTTTCCTGACTCCCACACTTCTTTATCCACTGAATCAGCGATCGCATCGATCTGCGTATCTGATGTACCGGAGCATATCACAAAAAAGTCTGTGAATGCGTTATCCACTTTACGTAAATCTAGCACCGTAATTTCTTGTGCTTTTTTATCCTGCATGCCTTTTACCACCCAGCTCACTATTTCCTCAGACGCATCGACTTGCTTAGCGGCTTTCTTAAGAGTTTTACTCATAAATGTTTTTTCTGTATTAATTTGTGTAACAAGAAACCAATAACGAATAAAAATCTAAATTTGTTCTTGTAACCCTAAAATTACAAATAATAATTGAACAATTACCACGCTCCTACCCGCTTCGTCGGCAAAAACAGTAAATATCTAGACATTTGTCCATCGACTAATTCGCTGGCCTTCTCAGAGGCTTTGAACGAAGATTTACCGGAGGGATTTGCTTGGATTGCTGGACATCAAACAGCGGGTAGAGGCCAAAGAGGGAACACCTGGAATGCCGAACCAAACCAAAACCTAACCCTCTCATTTTTATTACGTCCACCTCATCGATTATTAGACAAGCAATTCTATTTGAGCAAAGCTATTGCGAATGGAATATTAGCTGGATTAGAGGCTTGGTCTCGGACTACACAAGGAGAAAGTTTTAATTTCGAAATCAAATGGCCGAACGACATCTACCTCGATGGAGTCAAAATGGGCGGCATTTTAATTGAAAATAATTTTCAAGCTGGCCAATGGAGTTTCTCCATTATTGGAATCGGACTCAACATCAATCAGAAACAATTTGAAAATATCCGAGGCACATCCCTTCGCGCCTACCTACAACTAAATCAAGAGATTGCGCTTACCGAAATATACTCCTACATTTCACTGGGAATAGAAGAATCCTACACTTTATTCCTGAACGAGGCCTTCCCGACTATTGACGAAATTTATCACGAACGTTTATTCAGACGCGCGGAATGGGCCATCTATGAGGCATCAAACGAAAAGTTTGAAGGTAAAATTTTAGGCGTAAACGAACAAGGTTTATTAGAAATAGAAAAAGAATTCACGGTAGAATCCTATGATTTAAAGGAATTAAGTTTTATTTTTCCTGCCTAATTTACCTCTAAACGCAATTCATGATCACCCATTACCAAAGCAATTTGGAGAACTTTCTTCATTGGGCACAACAACAACCAAACCGAATCTATTTACGCCAACCAATTGGCGACCAATACATTGACTACAGCTATTCCGCTGCAGCATCTGAGGTAAAACGAATTGCTCAGTTCATTCAAAACAACCTAAAGGATGGCCTAAAAAATGTGGGAATTCTCTCTAAGAATTCTGCTCATTGGATGATGGCAGACCTAGCTGTTGCCGCTGCAGGAGGAATTTCAGTACCCTTTTATGCCACATTAACGAAGGATCAATTACATCAAGTGTTGGTTCATTCAGATTGCCAAATTTTGATCGTTGGAAAATTAGATCATTGGGAGAAAATCAAAGACGGAATCCCAGAACACATCTTGCTTATTCATACGCCGGAGAGTTCAGAAAAAACAGGCATACAATGGAGTGACATCTTAAAATGTATGGAAGAAATTAAGACACTCCCTAAACCTAACCCAGAAGACATCGCCACCATCGTATATACCTCAGGTACCACGGGAATGCCCAAGGGCGTCATGATTACCTATGGTGGTATTGAGGCTGGGATAAATATGGCGCGCGAAATCGCATTATTGGATATGCCTGAGACTCGCTTTATATCGTACCTTCCCCTATGCCATATTGCGGAACGAAATTTTGTCGAATTTGCGGCAACTGCTGCAGGCGGCACCATATATTTTGTCGAAAACCTCGATACTTTCGCTCAGAATTTAGCCAGTGCTCGACCAACCCATTTCTTGGCGGTACCACGGATTTGGGCCAAATTCCAAGAGGGCATTTTACACAAAATAGGAGGACAAAAGAAACTGAGCCTGCTATTAAGCATCCCAGTTTTAAAAACGTTGATTCAGAAAAAGATTCAAAAAGGCCTCGGATTAGATCAAACGAAATTAGCCGTAAGTGGCGCAGCTCCCATTACGACTGAACTACTGATTTGGTTTCAAAAACTGGGGATATATATTCAGGAAGCCTATGGCATGACTGAAAATATGGGCCTTAACGCTGTCATGCCTCGTGACCAAATAAAACTAGGCTATGTAGGCAGAATTCACCCGGATTGCGAAACCCGTATCGATCCTGAAACACAAGAAATCCAGATGCGAGCACCTTATAATTCAACAGGTTATTTTAAAGAGCCCGTGTTAACTCAGGAATTATTTACGGAGGATGGCTGGTTGAAAACGGGCGACCAAGGTCTATTAGACCACGAAGGATTTCTTTCTATTATCGGTCGAGTGAAAGATAATTTCAAAACAGCTAAAGGCCATTACGTAGCTCCAGCACCTATTGAGAACAAGCTAAATACACACGAATTCATCGAACAAGTGTGTGTGGTAGGAGTTAATTTGCCTCAACCGATTGGTTTAGTCGTGTTAAGTGCTCTAGGAAAGTCAAAAGATCAAGGAGAATTGCACAAGGCATTTACCGAATTACGCCAAGAAGTAAATCCACTATTAAAAAATTATGAACATTTGAAAAAAATCGTCGTAGTGAAAGAGGATTGGAATATCGAAAATGAATGCCTTACGCCTACAATGAAGATAAAACGTCCCTCGATAGAGAAAAAATACCAAGCTCATTTTGAGGCATGGTACGCTCATCCTGAGACAATTGTTTATGAACTAATGGATTAAAATTTTTACCTTGCGAGGTGAACTATTTCCGCCTATACCTCGTACTTTTTGCCTGCTTTTTTATACAAGAAGCAGCTCAGGCACAGTATGTCATCGTAGATAGTGTCATTTTCAAAGGGAATGAAAAAACCAGAGACAATATACTTCGCAGGGAGTTAGACTTAAACTCAGGAGATACGCTTCAAGTAGCAGAAATCGACTCTAGGCTTGAGTTCAACCGCCGTAAATTAACGAATACGAATTTATTCATTTGGGTTAAGGGCGATTACCACCAAAACAAACCACAACACATTATCATTACCTATGAATTCCTCGAACAGTGGTATTTATTAGGCTACCCCGTTTTCCAATTAGCGGACCGAAACTTAAACGACTGGTGGTCCCGAGGGCATTCCATGGAGCGCACGATCTATGGCGCCCATTTGATTCATAACAACTTTATGGGGCGAAATGAAAAACTCAGTCTCAAAGCCGAGACAGGATTTACACAACGTCTCGAATTAGGCTACTCGAACCCCTATATTGACCCTAAAAAAACACTGGGTTTAGGCGCCTCTCTCACCTATATCACGAACAAAAATTTAGCCTTTCGAACGGTTAATGATACGCTTAATACGTTGAGTAGTAATAAAATCTTACGTGAACGTTGGAGCGGGGCTTTGAGCCTTCGAAAAAGACTCAAGTTCTATGATTTTCATTTCGCTGAAATACGGTATAGCCACTCTGTAGTGGCTGATACGATTCGACAGTTAAACCCCAATTATTATTATAAGGGCTCAAACGAACAAAACTTCTTGCAATTAACCTACGCTTATTCTTACGATTTTCGAGATTACGCCCCCTACCCTTTGCGAGGTAAAAAGCTTGATTTTGCGTATAACTTTTATGGAATTTTGGCACAGGATGCCTTGAATTATTGGGATCTAAAAGCATCTATTGCCTATTTTTTCGACTTAGGGTCTAACTTTTTTATCACCACACAGTGGAGGGCAAAAGTGACCCAAGAAAATAAAAACATCCCCTATGCAAATATTCAGGCGCTAGGCTACGGCACAGACAATGTAAGAGGATATGAGTTAAATGTGATTGATGGCACGAATTACTTGTTGTCTAAAAACACCTTCAAATTCCAATTATTAAATAAAATTATCCCTATTCGATTTATCCCCTATAAGCAATTTAATCAAATGCCGGTCTCCATTTACCCCACGGTATTTTTTGACTTTGCTTACGTATATCAGGCACACCCGGAATTAACCTCAAGTCGCTTTTCGAATCGTTGGATTTACGGAATGGGCCTAGGGTTTGATATCGTCACCTATTACAACTTCGTCTGCAAATTAGGGGTTCCAGTAGTAAATAGTGGAAAATCAGGACTTGTGGTAAGTATTGGCAGAGAATTTTAGCCAAAAAAAAAGCCGATCAAAGACCGGCTCATTTTAAAAATACCTAACCACTAATAATCTTATATAACTGACAGACCTAGCGTCTTTAAAATCATAATTTTTCCAAAAATAACATTTTTTATTATCAATGGCGAAATTCATTTATTTTTGACAAATAAAAAACCTTCGCCCTACCTACAATTGTATGAAGAACCCGTTAAATAAACTAATCGTTCCTTTATTCGCACTATTATTTTTTGCCGCCTCTTGTAATCAAGAGAAACAGAATGAAAATAAGGAGAGCGGTCAGCAAGAATTAATCGCTGCTGCTTGGAATAATAGTGGTGAATGGGTCCAAAAACTAAGCCTAAGTCCTAATCAAGTCATTCGTAACACTACTTGGGGGCAAGATTTTTCTAGCCTGAAAGACACCTTAGAATTAGCGGAATCACAACCAGAGAAAGGCAAATCGTACACTCTCTATTTCGATAACACCGATCTAAACTTTAGCGACATTACCTATATTCCTAACGAACAAAATAAACTTAAGGAAATTGGCTTCGATATTTTTGTTGAATCAGGAGCAGATGTTCAACCATTAATCGATCACTGGAAGGTTTATTTAGATGCCAAATTTGGTCCTTCTGAGGTAAATGGGAAAACCATCCTTTGGTCTAAAAACAAAAATACCCGAATCGAATTAGAGAATGTAAGTACTCCAAAGGATCCGGGTATTAAACTTAGCTTTACAGCCGTTCACTAAATTTTATAAATCCAGCCTCGGGTGTCAGCGATTTCACCTAAGCGAATCTGGCTGATCTCCGTAAATACTTTGGCTGAGAAATCAGTGTTTTTGCGTGCAGGTAATTCGTAATCCTTACCTTCAAAACCAATCGTTTGGATAGGTGCTATAACAGCAGCCGTACCCGCACCAAAAGCTTCTGTTACCGCTCCTGAGCTAATGCCTTCTACTAATTCCTTCACGGATAAAAGACGCTCTTGCACTTCTACTCCCCAGTCTTTTGCAATCTGAATCACCGACTTACGGGTCACACCATCTAAAATGGTGTCTCCCGTAGGCGCCGTCACTAAGGCTCCATTAATGATAAACATCAAGTTCATCGTACCCGCTTCTTCCACATATTGGTGTGTTGCTGCATCTGTCCAAATGATTTGATCGTAGCCATCCTTGTTTGCTTGAACAGTCGGATACAAGGATCCACCATAATTTCCAGCATTCTTCGCAAAACCTACCCCGCCTTTCGCTGCCCGAATATATTCTGTCTCCACACGAACACGCAAAGGCTTCGTATAATATGAACCTACCGGGCATAGAAAGATGATGAATTTATAAGTTGTCGAAGGAGAAACTCCTACATATTCGTCTGTCGCAAACATAAATGGACGGATATACAAAGAGCAACCCTCTTTTTCTGGAACCCAGGCATTATCTAATTGTATCAATTGCTTCAAACCTCCCAAGAAAATCTCTTCAGGCACCTCCGGCATACACATACGTAGCGCAGATTTATTGAAACGCTTCATATTCTCCTCAGGACGAAATACTAAAACCTCCCCCTTCTTAGAACGATAAGCCTTCATACCCTCAAAAATGGCCTGACCATAATGAATGGACATCATCGCTGGCTGATAGGATAAAGGACCATAAGGTTGGATTTGAACCGATTTCCAAGCTCCATCCGCATATTCTGCGACGAGCATGTGATCAGCGAAACTGCGGCCAAAAGCCAAATTGTCAAAATCAACCTCGCTTAAGCGAGATGTAGGCGTTTTTTGGATGGTAATTTGCATAAGTTTTTGTTTCTACTTGCCGGAATTCCATGGTATCTCAGGGATAGCCAATGAATGGTGCAAATAACGGCACATCATAAATAAGTAATCTGATAATCTATTCAAGTAGGCGATCGCAGTCGCATAATCTTCTTTTTCTTCCACCTGCACCCAACGAATCAAACTGCGTTCTGCGCGTCGGCAAACAGTACGGGTAATTTGGGCGGCAGCGATGGTGGGATGTCCTCCCGGTAGAATAAAGAAACGCATCGGCGCTATTTTACCATCTATTTCATCAATCATTTCCTCTATAGCCACAATATCGTGCAAGGAAATCAACTTCATGTTACCCAGGTATTCTTTGGAATCACTCGCAACGTGAGCGCCCAAAACGAATAAACTCGATTGTATAGATTGTAATTTTTCAGCTAATGAAGCTTCTATTTGACAAACTAGCGCACCAATGTGGCAATTTAATTCATCGATATCCCCAATCGCATCCATCCGAACATCGGATTTAGACAATCCTTTTCCGTCCGCTAAGCGGGTAAATCCTCCATCTCCGTTCTTCGTATAAATTGCCATCTTCTAGGGGTTATTTACAAAAATAATAGAAATAAAGATTAGGTCGGTATGATTTTCAAAACTAATTTTGCAGACATTTTAATCAACTATGTCGATAGACCACTTTGCATCTCGAGTTTGGCGAATTTTGTCCATGGTGGCGTTCGGAATCTCCTTGTTATTTATTTACAGAGGGCTTCCTGATCCTACGGCGGTGCATTTTGGAGAAACAGGACGTGGCGATGGATTTCTGCCAAAAGAGGAGGTCTTTTATTTAGTTGCTGGAATTATCACATTAATGAACGTTTTGGCTTTATTATTAATCAAGGCAATCGATAAAATTCCGACCGGAAAATGGTCACAAATCTTACCTGTTTTTGCAGAAAAAGGAAATGAGACGGTAAAAAGAACATTCATCAACTGGCTTCATTTCTTCCCAGCACTCATTAATACGTACTTAATCCTCGTGATGAGAGCTTTATTGATGTTAAATGACGAAAGAACTTATCAGACAGATTACAGCTACATCCCTATGTTAGGCATCGTATTCCTATTAATTTGGTTGATCTATTTACCCGTTCGTCTATTTACTAGCCCTAAATTCGAAGAGGAGCTATGAGTATTCAAATGCCGAATATTCCCATTCAGGCCTTTGATTACCCCTTACCTGAATCGAAAATCGCTCAATTTCCTCTAGCTAATCGCCACGATTCGAAGCTTTTAGTATTTAAAAATGGTACTATCGAACACAATTCCTTTCGTAATCTAGCGGATTGCTTACCAGAGAATGCTTTATTAATTTTCAATAATACCAAGGTCATTCCTGCCCGCATTCCTTTATTCAAGGAAAACGGCGTGGCGATCGAGCTATTTCTATTACACCCTATTTCTGATGCAGCCCCCACCGAACAATTGATGGAGAGTAAAGGGGAAATCGTTTGGGAGTGTCTAGTTGGAAATAAAAAACGCTGGAAAGAGGGAGATGTCCTTTATAAAGGGGATTTAGCTTTGTCATGGATTGATCGCGAGAAAAATCACATTCGAATCAGTTGGGACACGAACAAAAGCTTCGCCGAAATTTTGGAAGGAATAGGCAAAATCCCGCTTCCTCCTTATATGGAACGGGATACGGAACTAAGTGATAGTGATCGCTACCAGACACTTTTCTCAGAAAAATTAGGTGCTGTGGCGGCTCCTACCGCTAGCTTGCATTTCTCTGAAGAGGTATTAGCCGATTTAGATCGACGTAATATCCCTAAAACCTATCTCACCTTGCACGTGGGCGCTGGCACCTTTTTACCTGTAAAGGAAGAAGATGTCCGAAACCATCCCATGCACCGAGAGCAATTGGTTTTCACCCCTGAATTAATAAAAACACTTTTAACCCATAGAGGACCATTCATTCCGGTAGGAACGACGGCGTTGCGCGCTTTAGAAAGCTTGTATTGGAGTGGCGTTTGGCTACTTGAAAAAAGGCCTATGGATAACGGAGTTCTCGTTATCCCCAAAGAATTTGCTTACGAATTGCGTTCGACCATTCGTATAAAGGACTCCTTAGAGGCCATTATTCGTTATTTAGAGGCTAACAATATATATCAATGGGTCGCAGAAACAGAGATTCTGATTATGCCGGGCTATACCTTGCATTTCTGTGATGGCATCATTACAAATTTTCACCAGCCAAAATCTACGCTATTAGTGTTAATCGCCGCCTTGATTGGGGATGATTGGAAGCGGGTATACGACACGGCTTTGGCAAACGATTACCGCTTCCTTAGTTATGGGGATTCGTCTCTATTATTTAAAAAGAAGGATATTTAGTACTTTTGCAAAAAAGAAATTATTATGACAAATTTCATTGAAGAATTACGTTGGAGAGGGATGTTACACGATATGATTCCAGGTTTAGAGGATCAGCTTGCCAAAGAAATGACGGTAGCCTATATCGGTTTCGACCCTACTGCACCGAGTCTTCACATCGGAAATTTAGCGGCGATCATGCTCTTAAAGCATTTTCAATTGTCAGGTCATAAGCCTATAGCCTTAGTAGGTGGAGCCACCGGAATGATTGGTGATCCATCTGGGAAATCCGCCGAACGCGATTTTCTTTCAGAAGATACGTTACGCGAAAATCAAGTAGGTATTCAAGCTCAACTTGAGAAATTCTTGGAATTCCATTCTGGAGCTAATTCTGCTGAGGTGGTTAATAATTACGATTGGTTCAAAGAATTCAGCTTCTTAGGTTTCCTACGTGAGGCAGGCAAATTCTTAACCGTTAATTATATGATGTCCAAAGATTCGGTAAAGAAGCGCCTTGAAACCGGTATTTCTTTCACAGAGTTCTCTTATCAATTATTACAAGGTTACGATTTTTACCATTTATATAAGCACAAAAATGTACGCCTTCAAATGGGTGGTTCTGATCAGTGGGGTAATATTACCACAGGTACAGAAATTATCCGCCGAAAAGAAGG
>NZ_JBBKXY010000004.1:2500-5200 GCF_042714495.1 Aquirufa originis
TCTGGGAAGGCAGGCCATAGAAGGTGAGAGCCCTGTATCGGTAAGCTTATATAATTGTAGTGGTATCCTGAGTAGGGGGGGACTGGAGAAATCCCCTTTGAATCTGCCGGCACCATCCGGTAAGGCTAAATACTACCAAGAGACCGATAGTGAACGAGTACTGTGAAGGAAAGGTGAAAAGTACCCTGAGTAAGGGGGTGAAAAGACCCTGAAACCATACGCTTACAAGCGGTCGGAGCCCTTTCGTGGGGTGACGGCGTGCCTTTTGCATAATGAGCCTACGAGTTACTTTCACTGGCGAGGTTAATCACGTTGACGTGAGCAGCCGGAGCGAAAGCGAGTCTGAATAGGGCGCTTAGTCAGTGGGAGTAGACGCGAAACTTTGTGATCTACCCATGAGCAGGTTGAAGCTCCGATAACACGGAGTGGAGGACCGAACCAGTTTACGTTGAAAAGTATTTGGATGACTTGTGGGTAGGGGTGAAAGGCCAATCAAACTGAGAAATAGCTCGTACTCCCCGAAATGTTTTTAGGAACAGCCTCGGGGTTAAGTTTTAAGCAGGTAAAGCTACCGATAGGACTAGGGGGAGTCAAATCCTACCAAATCCTGACGAACTCTGAATGGCTTAAAATATACCCGGGAGTGAGGGTTGGGGTGCTAAGGTCCCAATCCGAGAGGGAAAGAACCCAGACCAACAGCTAAGGTCCCAAAATCTTTACTAAGTTGAACTAAGGAAGTCTGATTGCAGTGACAGCCAGGATGTTAGCTTGGAAGCAGCTATTCATTTAAAGAGTGCGTAACAGCTCACTGGTCGAGCGAGGCGGGCATCGATAATAAACGGGCATCAAGTAAAGTACCGAAGCTTTGGATTATATTTATATACTGGTAGGGGAGCATTCTGATCTGCGGTGAAGGTGAAGCGACGAGCTTTGCTGGAGCGTTCAGAAAAGCAAATGTAGGCATGAGTAACGATAATGAGGGCGAGAAACCCTCACGCCGAAAGACTAAGGTTTCCTCAGCTATGCTAATCAACTGAGGGTTAGTCGGGGGCTAAGGGTCTAGCGAAGGCGACAACCTAATGCACAACAGGTTAATATTCCTGTACTTACTTATTGGGCAAATAGATGACGGAGATTACAGGTTACCAGATACTGACGGAATAGTGTCTTTGAGAGGCGGCAGCAATGCCAAAACGAGTGTAGTGAGTAAACTTCCAAGAAAAGTCTAGGCGTGTATAACTAATAAGTAACCCGTACCGTAAACCGACACAGGTGGTCGAGAAGAATATTCTAAGGCGCTCGAGTGAATCACGGCTAAGGAACTCGGCAAATTAACCCTGTAACTTCGGGATAAAGGGAGCCACGAGCAATCGTGGCCGCAGAGAAATGGCCCAGGCGACTGTTTAACAAAAACACATGGCTTTGCTAAATCGAAAGATGACGTATAAGGCCTGACACCTGCCCGGTGCTGGAAGGTTAAGGGGGGATGTTAGTGGCAACACGAAGCATTGAACTGAAGCCCCAGTAAACGGCGGCCGTAACTATAACGGTCCTAAGGTAGCGAAATTCCTTGTCGGGTAAGTTCCGACCTGCACGAATGGTGTAACGATCTGGGCACTGTCTCAGCCGTGAGCTCGGTGAAATTGTAGTAACGGTGAAGATGCCGTTTACCCGCAACGGGACGGAAAGACCCCATGAACCTTTACTATAGCTTAGCATTGAGTTTTGGTACTGGATGTGTAGGATAGGTGGGAGGCTGTGAGCCGGTGTCGCTAGGCATCGGGGAGCCAACGTTGAAATACCACCCTTCTTGTACTGGAATTCTAATCCCCAAAGGGGAGACATTGCTTGGTGGGTAGTTTGACTGGGGTGGTCGCCTCCAAAAGAGTAACGGAGGCTTTCAAAGGTTCCCTCAGCACGCTTGGTAACCGTGCGTAGAGTGCAATAGCAAAAGGGAGCTTGACTGTGAGACCGACAAGTCGATCAGGTACGAAAGTAGGATATAGTGATCCGGTGGTTTAGTATGGAACAGCCATCGCTCAAAGGATAAAAGGTACTCTGGGGATAACAGGCTGATCTCCCCCAAGAGCTCACATCGACGGGGAGGTTTGGCACCTCGATGTCGGCTCGTCACATCCTGGGGCTGGAGAAGGTCCCAAGGGTTCGGCTGTTCGCCGATTAAAGTGGCACGCGAGCTGGGTTCAGAACGTCGTGAGACAGTTCGGTCCCTATCTGTTGTGGGCGTAGGAATATTGACAGGTTCTGACTTTAGTACGAGAGGACCGAGTTGGACTGACCGCTGGTATATCAGTTGTTCTGCCAAGGGCATAGCTGAGTAGCCACGTCGGGACCAGATAAGCGCTGAAAGCATCTAAGTGCGAAACTGACCTGAAGATGAGTATTCCATGAAGGGTCCGTGTAGACGACACGGTCGATAGGCTACAGATGTAAAGACAGTAATGTCAAAGTCGAGTAGTACTAATTACCCGAAAGCTTACCTTTTATTAATTTACACACTGCTGTTTATTTTATCTCACAATATGGCTAAAGGCTAAAACCTTGCAAAAAGTATGGAGCCGATAGGACGGGTGTTCACCTCTTCCCATCTCGAACAGAGAAGTTAAGCCCCGCACCGCTGATGATACTGGGATCAAACCCGGGAAAGTAAGTAAGCTCCAAGTTATTACAGAAGACCTGCAC